>CAWETY010000016.1:0-105802 GCA_963812125.1 uncultured Gammaproteobacteria bacterium | reverse complement strand
CCGGCTATCCGATTCGAACCCCCGACCTACGGTTTACAAAACCGTTGCACTACCACTGTGCTAAGCCGGCCCGGGAGCAGGGCCCCATTATAGCGGAGACCCAATCCCGTTAGTTGTGCCTCAAGCCTGCGCCGGCCGTCGCGTCATTTTCATCAGCAGATAGTCCAACGAAACGGTGCCGGCGCCCGCGATGGCAAGCCATAGGAACAGGGCGAGATATTCGAATTCGTCAAATCCAAGCAAGGTTTCGAGCGAATCGACGTCACCCCATTTTGCCGCTTTGATCGCCACGATCATGGTCACGCCCAGCGCTCCGGCTGATATGCGCGTCAACAATCCGAGCAAAAGAAACAGACCGCCAATGAATTCGATGCCGGACGTCAACGGCGTAAAGAAATGTGGGAAAGGTATTCCCCAGCCGACAAAATTCTCGGTCACTTGCGGCAAATTATGGAGCTTGCCCCAGCCGCTCAACAAAAACACCCAACCCACTGTGATGCGCGCAAACAGGGGAGCAAGCCACATCAAATGCTTGGCAACGCGTTCCGGCCACGCAATCAGCCAGTCGATCAATAACCGCATGTCTTAATCTCCCTCGGTTGAGTTCTTTTGGATAAGACCGGATCTAAACCCGAAACATAACAGCTACGCCGGCGATGCTGGCTTGGCGCCTAGAAGATCCACAGCTTGTTGATAGAGTTTGGCGCGCACCAAATAGCGCTCGTTGGCGCGTATGATATAGCGCACTGAAATTTCCACGCCTCCGACGACCGGCTTTACGTTGACGCCGGGGGTACCCGAGAACGACTTGCCCCGTTGTGCCGGCACGGCGCGTTGCCACTCTTGCTCGGCTTGTTGTGCGCTGTCGGCGGTCGCATCCACCACTTGTTTGGTAATCGCTTCGACAATGGGATAAGGATCGCGCCCAATCGGCACAACCACTTGCAGTTCGTCCCAGAGCCATTGCCCGGACGTTGAAAAATTGAAGTAGTGGCCTTCGATTGCAAAGCTGTTCGTGAAGGTCACGCGTCTGCCCGTGGGTGCCCTGAGTCGCTCCAATTGCCGGTTTCCAGCAGCACGGTGTGAAACATGCCGAGCTCTGTGACTTCGCCGCTGACGCCGTTGATTTCCACCCAGTCGCCGAGCCGGATGCCATTGCGGCCCATCAGTACCAGCCAGCCGAAGAAGGCGACGATGAAATCCTTCAGCGCCACCGTCAGGCCCGCGCCGACGATGCCGATCGTGGTGGCGAACTGGCTGGGCATGCCGATCACCACCAACAAAATGATCAGCACCGCAACGACGCGCAAGCTCATGCGCGTAATGCTGCGCAGGGTCTCGACCTGTCGGCGATCCAATTTTGGCCGGTCAAGCAGGTGCTGCAGCCAGCCGTCCAGCAATAGCAATAAAATCAACACGCCGATGACGATCAACGCATCCAGCAACATCCCGTGCGCGAGCTTTTGAGATTGCAGGGCCACGACGGAAGCCCACTGGCTGTATACCCGAGCGAGTTGGTTCTGATCCGCGATGCGGCGATTGACCAGTGTCAATATCGCCTGATCCGCGGCAATTGCCTTGGTGCGTCCAACCAAAGACGCTGAATCCTCGTGAGAGTGCTGCAGCTGGGGCGTTGGCGGCGGCGCCAAGGACCCGTCTTTCGCAGCCTTGGTGTGCAGGGCGAGTTCGGGAATGCTTCCCTTGGTGGCATCGAGTCCGCTCGCCAGCGCCGTGTGTCTGGCGCTGAGCGCTTGAGCTTTCAGCGCGGCGGCGGATCCGGCCGCTTGCAGTGCGAGTTGTTTCTGTCTGATCTGCCACCAGTCGCGAAATTTTCCGATCGAGCCCCGCTGACCGCCGGCGGCCGCGTTTGCGGCCGGCGTATTGGGATGCGCCTTGGTCTGTGCATCGTGTTCCTGCACCATCGATTCGATTTGCTGCCGCGGATTGCCGCCCGCCTCGAGCAAGTTCTGGTTGGATTCGTCCAACTCGTCCTTGTCCAATTCCAATTTCGACTGCTCAAGGTCCAGCTGGTCTTGGATTCTGTCCTTCTGGTCGGCCTTGGCTTGTGCGAGTGCGGCGGTGAGGTCATTTACCCGCTGCTGGTCGGCGCTGAACAGAGTTTGAGATTTGGCGATGCGCGCTTGAATAGCCGCGGCATCGGCACTCAGCGCGGGCGGGTGTGCCTCGACGTCGCGAAGCGCTTCAGTGAAGGCCAGATCGAGTTCATGGTCGGCGATTCGCACTGCCGATTGGCTGAAAGGCAGTTCCTCGGGTGCGACCGCCAGTTGCGCCAATCGTTGCTGCCGTCGTGTACGTGCTTTGATCCACAAGGTCGGTGGACGTTATCGCGGCATTGGGTTGTCTGGCTTGGAGCGCGGGTGGAGCGGTCTTCCACCAGGCGATGCCGGCCACAATCAGCAAAAGCGCCAGCGCCGCGGCCGCAATTTTTTCGGTGAGTGTCAGACGTTTCATCCCGATCCCTAGTGCCAGCTGCCGACCGCGTCGCGCGCCGCCTGATTGAGGGGCCGCGCGACGAGTCCGCTTTGCGATACTTTGATTTCATAGAGGGCGCCGTCCGCCATGGGCAGGAATGTGGCGCTTCCATAGAGCGCGTCCAGCCACGGCACCCATGAGCGATAACGGTGCACCAACTCCCATGGATCGACGCGAGTGGGCGCGTGCAAGTCATAAACGGTACGCGGCTGGGTGCGCTCATCCTCCACGCGCGTATAGCGGCCGCTAATGCGCTCCAAGCGGTATGCGGCGTCGAATCCGAGCAGATTGGCGAAGGCATGCCACTTAAGGACTCGCGCATCGACCTGCCACTCATCGCCGCGCAGCAGAAAGCTCGCGCGTTCGCCGTCGGGGTAGGTCAAAACGGCGTCGAATTGCCGGTCCCCATCTTTTGCTCAGTTGCAGCTCGCCGGCGGGTTGCTCATACGCCAAGCGTTGATAGGTACGCAGATTGGTGCCGACGAGGACCGCGCCGACGGCGGCCAGGAAAAATATAAGCGCAGCGGCCCCGTGTGCCATTCCGCCCAGAACTCGCCGCCGGCGCAGGCGACGGATCGCAGCAACGAAAAATAGGAGACCGGCGAGCGCGCAGACAGCTATTAGTGCGGTAAATGTCATGGCGTGAATCTTGACGGGAACCGGAACCGAACCTCATGGGACTAACAAAACACTTAGCCCGGTTCCGGTGTCTCGTTGCAGACTGGTGTAGTTTGCTTTGTTTCCAATGATTTGCAAGTGCCGTCGCGCCAGACGCATGGCATGCCGCAGTTTGGATCTGCAGCGACGATGGACCACGCGAAACTAGATTTTAGTTCGCTGCCGGCTTTTGCAAGCTGTCGATGGAAACAGCGGGCGAGATGGCGTTCGACTGGACAAAGTCGACGCCCAGCGCGGTCAACCACTCCTGTTCCGCGGCCGTGTCGGTGCGCTTGGCGACGGTGTGCATGCCCAAAACCCGAGCCATCTGCACGACCGCGGTAATCGCCGCCTGCGATACCTTGTCGCTGCGCATTCTGGAGGTGAGGTCGGACGACAGTTTCACGTAGCGAACGCCGGGCAGGCGCAGCAGCTCAAAGCATTCGGTGCGCAGCGCGAAATCATCCAACACCAGCGGGCAGCCCAGGCGGTGCAGCGCCGTGGCCACATCGCTGATCTTGTCCGCCAAGGTGAGTGCCGTGGGAGCGTCGATTTCGAATGCGATCATCCCTTTGGGCAACGCCGACTTGGCCAGGCAGAGTTCGATGAATTTGATGAAGTGCTCGTCGTGCAGCGCCGTGATGGTCAGATTCACGGAAAACATGACTTCATTTGCGTGCCATGCGTCCGGATGGCGCACCAGCCAACCGATGAGTTCGGTGACGACGCGACGGTCAATCATCGAGCCCAAGCCGTTCTCGACAGCGGCCTTCAGCATCGCTGCGGCGCGGAATTGGGCGCCTCCTCGGATCCTGAGCGCAGCAGAACTTCGTAGCGCCTCAGTTGACTGCCCTTGCTCAAGGGCACGAGGCGCTGCACGTGCAGCACGATGGGACTCTTGCGCATCGCTGCGTTGAGGCGGTCGATTTCCGGCGGGACTCCCTTGTTGGAGGGCTGCTTTTCCACCGCGTCTTCCGCGGAGCGACCGCGGCGACCGCGGGACGCGGCGGGGGCCTTGCAGCGGGCCTTGCCGGACGCGCGGTGCTCGTCGCCGGACCCGAGGCCCGCGGCTGCGGGGAATTCGCGGCGGCTGGCTCGCCGCGTGCGGAGCGCTCGCGCGCAGGGCCAGAGCCGCGGTGCGCGAGGCGCCCACATGGCTGACATAGCTCGCGCGGACGCGAGACGGTTGCGGCGTCAGCGTGGGCGTGCGCACGGTGCCGCGCGAGACGATCTGCTCGAGCTGAGCTGCGATGGTTCTTGGGCCGACCGAGAGCGGCGGAGGCACGGTGGGCGCACTTGCTGTGCGCGCCGCCTTTGCGGCAGCGCTGCGCGCCGGCGCCGATGCCGCGCGCGGGCGTGGTGTGGGTGCGGGTGCGCGGCGGCGCAGCCGCACGAGCAGGACTCGGCGGCGGTTCCGGGGGGCCGCAGGCGCGCGATCCGGACGCATTCCGGCGAACTGGACCAGCGCCCGCTGCAACTTCGGCGTCATGAGTTTAGGCGCGCCTTGCGCGACGATGCGCGTGTCCATGACGATCATGATCAATCCGACGATGGCGCGTCGTGCATTGACCGCTCGAACCATCACGGCCGACTTCGAGTCGCCCAGATCGAATGACAGGATCGGGGCGGCGGCGGGATTGGTGAACGCTTCCGCAGCCTCGCGGACCGCATTGTGCTCATCCGGGCCCATCGAGCTTTCGCTCAGCCACAGCACATCGCCTGACTCGTCGTGCAACGAGACGGCATGGGTACGATTGGGTTCGACTGCCGCGCGCACTTTTTGACAGACGGCATCAAAATCGACAAGCGGACTCTCCGATTGCATCAAGGGTTTGCCCTGCTCCATAGATCCGCTACTTAAGGTGAATACCCCTATATCTACCGTACCGGGCCCGTCCCTGGTGTGATGTCTTCGCCAAAACACGACAGTAGGGCGCCGCAGTGCAACCGGGTTTACATATCGTCGGCAAATCGGGCTGCCAGCGGGCTACACTGGCCCGCTATGACCACCCAATCGCATCAGCGGCAGTTCAAGTACTACGACTTTGTGATGGCCGCCTATGTCTGTGTATTGCTGTGTTCCAATCTGATCGGGCCCGCCAAGGAGACCACCATTCCCCTGCCGTTCGGCGGCAGCCTGACCTTTCTTGCCGGTGTTTTGTTCTTCCCGATCTCGTACATTTTCGGCGATATCTTGACGGAAGTTTACGGCTACGGGCGCGATCGGCGCGTGGTATGGGCGGGATTCGGGGCGTTGATCTTTGCATCCTTGATGGCGGCAATGGTCGTGCATCTGCCGCCCTCGGCGAGATCGCTCGCCGATCAGCCGGCGGTGGAGGCGATTTTCGGCAACACGCCGCGCATCGTCGTCGCCTCGATACTGGCATTTCTTTGCGGCACCTTCGTCAACAGCTATGTGCTCGCCAAGATGAAAATCTGGACCAAGGGCCGCTGGCTGTGGACGCGGCTCGTCGGCTCGACTCTGTGCGGCGAGCTGGTCGACTCAGTGCTCTTCACGTCTCTGGCGTTCTATCGGCCGCATGTCCCTGTCTCATTTGATGCTGATCATGTTCACCCAATACGGGCTGAAAAGCGGCTGGGAATTCATCGCCACGCCCTTGACCTATCGGGTGGTCGCATTCCTCAAAAGGGCCGAGCAAGAGGACTATTACGACATCGGCACCAATTTCACGCCCTTCTCGCTCAAAGCCTGAGCCGCAAGGCGCCCGCGCCTGCAATTCGTCGCGCGCCTCGCCATTATTTGCCACGACTCCATCCGCTGCAGCGCCCGAATGCGGGGCCGTAATGGCTCCCATGGGGCGGCGGTCGCCGCCTCGAATGGCGAGCAGCGAGGAGTTTGTCATGAGCAGATATTCCAGGTATTCGAAGTGGGTTTGGACCCTAGGGTTGATGGGCCTCAGCACCGCGGCATTGGCCGACGATCCGAAGCCGCGGCCGCCGCAGGAGCCGGTCGGATTCGTGGCCGGCGGCGTGATCGGCGCATTTGCAGCCGGCCCGATTGGCGCGGTCGTCGGCGCGGGTCTTGGCGACCTGGCTCGGCAATCGAGTTCATCGAGCCGGCGATGCCAAAAAGGCCGAGGCGCAAGTGACGGTCCTGGAAAGCGACAAATCGCAGCTGCAGAGCGAGAAATCCACTTTGCTGAGCGAAAAGAGCCGGCTGGCGGAAAGTAACCAGGCCTTGAGCGCCAAGCTCGACGATCTGTCGCAGAAGGTGCAAACCGCCCAGACCGCCAAGCAGGATGCCTCGGAAGTACTCGACGGATTGCAGGGCGATGTGTTGTTCCGCACCGGCAGCGCGGAAATCACGCCGGATATTGCGCATCAGATTCAAGTTCTGGCGCAGGCCGTGTCCAAGTCCCCTGAGCTGAAAATTCGTGTCGATGGCTATGCCGACCCGCGCGGCACGATCGACACCAATATGAAGCTGTCGCAAGACCGGGCCAACGCGGTGCGCGACCTGTTGCTGGCCTCCGGGGTCAGCGATGAAGCGCTCGAGGTCAATGCCTATGGCAAGAGCCAGAGCACCGCGGAAGACAGCGACGGCTATGCACTGGAGCGGCGTGTCCGGCTGACGCTGCAGATGGAATCCGGTGCCGCGGTCGCCCAGGTCGGCAAGAACCAGTGACGGGTGAAAACTAAATCGAGGAGGCAGCGGCCCGGAGCATGATGCTTCGGGCCGCACTTGTTTCCGCGCGCACCCTCAGCCTACGATAGCGCATGAGCGCGCCGCCCAAGATAGTGGTTCTTGACCGATTTCAGACCGGAGAGTCCGCGAATCCGTCGCATGAAAATATTCTCGCCGGCATCCCGCGCACGCGGGTATCGAATCAATACACCGATGCGCGGCGGCGAATTTTTTTGCGGCATTTGGACCAGCACCGCCGGCAAATGGCGCGTGCGCTACACCGAACACGAGTTCTGCGTGATCATCGAAGGGCGCGTGCGCATCGAATCGCTGAGCGGAGAGAAGCACGAACTGAAAGCGGGGGATGCGTTCGTGGTTCCCGCGGGCTTCGAGGGCGTGTGGGAAGTCAGCGAGCCCTGCAAAAAGTGGTACGCGATTTTCGAGCCGAAATCCGACTCGCGAATCACCGCTCAATCGACGCCTTCATGCTGATCAATCGACCTCGCGAATCACCGCGCCAAAGTCTCGACGATGCGCTCGATCTGCTTGGGCTCGATTACCAGGGGCGGCGCCATGGCGATGGTATCGCCGGTCTGACGCACCATGACGCCCCGCTCGAAGCACTTGAGGAACACATCGAAGCCGCGAGCGCCGGGTTTCCCCGGGCGCGGCTCCAATTCGACGGCGCCGATCAACCCGTAGTTTCGTATGTCGATGACATGCGGCAATCCGCGCAGGGAATGCACGGCGTTTTCCCACGGAGCGCTCAATGTAGCCGCCCGCGTCAGCAGGCCTTCTTTCGCATAGACGTCCTGGGTCGCCAGTGCCGCGGCGCATGCGACGGGGTGCGCGGAGTAGGTGTAGCCGTGAAACAGCTCGATCGAATTCTCCGGACCCTGCATGAACGCGTCGTAGATCTTTCGCTGCGAAAAAACCGCGCCCATCGGCACGGCGCCGTTGGTCAATCCTTTCGCGGTGGTGATCAAGTCCGGCGTCACGTCGAATGCCTGCGCGGCGAAGGGTTTTCCGACGCGGCCGAAGCCGGTGATCACTTCGTCGAATATCAGCAGGATGTCGTGCTTGTCGCAGATTTCCCGCAGGCGTTTCAAATAACCCGCAGGCGGCAGTACCACGCCGGCCGATCCGGAGATGGGTTCCACGATGACCGCCGCGATGGTCGAGGCATCGTGCAGGGCGATCAAGCGCTCCAGCTCATTCGCCAGATGCGCGCCCCACTGCGGAATGCCGCGCGAGAATGCATTGTGTTCGATGTCCAGCGTATGCGACAGATGATCCACGCCCGGCAACATGGATGAGCCGAAGAACTTTCGGTTATTGACCATGCCGCCGACCGACATGCCGCCGAAGCCCACGCCGTGATAGCCCTTCTCGCGGCCGATCAAGCGCGTGCGTTGGCCCGCGCCGCGCGCGCGATGGTAGCCGATGGCGATTTTCAGCGCGGTATCCACGGATTCCGAACCCGAATTGGTAAAGAAGATTCGGTCCAGGCCGGGCGGCGCGATTTTTGCCAGCCGATTCGCCAGTTCGAATGCGATCGGATGACCCATTTGAAATGTCGGCGCGAACTCCATGGTCTCGAGCTGCTGCGTGACCGCCTCGGTTATTTCGCGGCGGCCGTGCCCCGCGTTCACGCACCACAGCCCCGCGACGCCATCGAGGACCTCGCGGCCATCCGCGGTCGTGTAGTACATGCCTTTCGCGCGCGCCAGCAGGCGCGGATTCGCCTTGAATTGCCGATTCGCCGTGAACGGCATCCAAAATGCGTCGAGTTCGGGATTCGTCGCAGCGGCGGGGGTGAGGCGGGCATTCATGGCATTAGGTCCTTAAAGGAGGAGAGGCACGGCACGGCAATGATAAGGAAAATCGACACTAAGCTCAATTTTAGCGCCGCATCCGCCAAATCCGTCTATTATAATAGACACTATGAGTATCGATGTCGGCACCCATCTTGAAGGCCGTGAGGCAGATGTACGGTCTGTCGCAGCGTGAATTGGCAAAGCGCGCAGGCGTGACCAACGGACTTGATTTCCTTGATCGAGCAAAATCGAGTCAGTCCCTCGGTCAGCTCGCTCAAGAAAGTGTTGGACGGCATTCCCATGGCGCTGGCGGATTTTTTCACCCTGGATTTGGGCGGAAAGCCGCAGGTTTTTTTCCCGCGCGAAGAACTGGCCAACATCGGCACCGCCAACGTGGAGCTGCGCCTGGTCGGAGGCCGGCTGGCCCAGCGCAGCATGTCGATCCTGCACGAACGCTACGCGGCCAATGCGGACACCGGCGAGGAAATGTTGACGCACGCCGGCGAAGAGGGCGGCGTCATCGTGAGAGGCAAGATCGAATTGACGGTCGGCGGCGAATCGCGCGTCTTGGGCGCAGGCGACGCCTACTACTTCAAGAGTTCCGTGCCGCATCGGTTTCGCAACCCCGGCCGGGAAGAATGCGAAATCGTCAGCGCCAGCTCGCCGCCGACCTTCTAGGCGCTGACGCCCCGGATTAACGGGGTCGATGCGACCCAGTCCGAAAGTTGAAATTCAAAGATCAGGTAGCATATACACTCCTATGAGCACAGTAACGGTAGCGGCCACGCAAATGGCCTGCAGTTGGGATCGCGACGCCAACATCGCGCGTGCCGAGAAACTCGTGCGCGAGGCTGCGGCCAAGGGCGCGAACGTGATCCTGCTGCAGGAGCTGTTCGAGACGCCGTATTTTTGCAAGGACCACATCGCGCGGCATCTGGAACTCGCGCTGCCGCTCGAGGGACATCCGGCGGTGGAACATTTCCGCAGCGTCGCGCGCGAGCTCGGCGTGGTGTTGCCGATCAGCGTGTTCGAGCGCGCCAACAATGCGTTTTACAATTCCATCGCGGTCGTCGATGCCGATGGGTCGGTGCTCGGCAGCTATCGCAAGTCGCATATTCCGGAAGGACCCGGCTATCACGAAAAGTTCTATTTCTCGCCCGGCGATACCGGCTTCAAGGTATTCGCCACGCGCTACGCGAAATTGGGCGTGGCGATCTGTTGGGATCAATGGTTTCCCGAGGCGGCACGATCGATGGCGCTTGATGGGCGCCGAGGTCCTGCTCTATCCAACCGCCATCGGCTCGGAACCTCAGGATGCCAGCATCGATTCCAGCGGCCATTGGCAGCGCACCATGCAAGGCCACGCCGCGGCGAATGTCATGCCGGTGGTGGCTTCGAATCGCATCGGCACCGAAAAAGGCGAGAAGTACACGATGAATTTCTACGGCTCCTCGTTCATCGCCTCGCCGACGGGTGAAAAGCTGGTGGAGGCGGATCGGGAAAGCGAGGCGGTGCTGACCGCTTCGTTCGATCTGGACGAAGTGCGCCGCTACCGGCAGGCGTGGGGCGTATTCCGCGACCGGCGGCCCGATCTTTACTATCCCTTGCTGTCGCTTGATGGACGCGGCTGACACCCTCGCATTCGTTGATTTGGAAACGACCGGCGGCAATCCCGCCTATGATCGAATCACCGAAATCGGCATCGTCCGAGTGCGGAACGGCGAGCTTCTCGAGGAGTGGAGTTCGCTGGTCAATCCGCAATGCCCGATATCGCCCTACATCGAGGCCTTCACCGGCATCAGCAGTGAAATGGTCGCCGCTGCGCCGCTGTTTGCCGATGTTGCCGCCGACGTGTTCGAGAAGCTGCGCGGCGCGGTCTTCATTGCGCACAACGCGCGCTTCGATCACTCATTTTTGCGCAGCGAGTTTCGCAAAGTGGGCCTGGCCTATTCCGCGGACGCGTTGTGCACGGTCAAATTATCGCGCCGCTTATACCCTGAGCACGTGCGGCACAATCTGGATGCGGTGATCGAACGCCATGACCTGCACTGCAGCGCCCGGCACCGCGCGCTCGGAGATGCCCGGGTGCTGTGGGACTTGTGGAGCAAGTTGCAGCGCGAAATCCCCTCGGATGCATTTGCCGCGGCGGCGGCGCATGCTGTCTTGAGCCAGCCCAAGCTGCCCGCACAGCTGCCGCCGGGCCTGGCGGACGAGTTGCCGGAATGCCCCGGGGTCTATCGCTTCTATGGGGAGGCGGGCGAGCTGTTGTACATCGGCCGCAGCAACTCGCTGCGCGCCAAGATTTTGTCGCAGCTCGCCGAGCCGCGCCTGGGCTCGCGCGAGCAACTTATGGCGGCGCAAGTGCGGCGCGTCGATTGGCGGCAAACCGCCGGAGAACTGGGCGCAATGCTGCTCGAGTCGGAATGGATCAAGTCGCAACAGCCGCGCTACAACCGGCATCCCCGCAGCAGCCCGGAGTCGGTGACTTTGAGGCACTTGGACGCGTCGGGCCGCGTGTTGATACAGCGCCTCGACATGCTGGAGCCCGACGATCTCGCCGAGAGTTTCGGCGTCTTTCATTCCGCAGAAGGATGCGCGCAAGGCGCTGACCGACATCGCCCGCGCCGCGCAGCTCTGCCTGAAAGTACTCGGACTGGAAGAAAGCGAGGGTTCCTGCTTCGCCCTGCAGGTGGGCAAGTGCCGCGGCGCCTGTGTCGGCAAGGAGCCGCTGATGCTGCACGCGATGCGCTTGCAGTTGGCGCTGTCCGCGTTGAAAATCAAAAGCTGGCCGTTTCCCGGCCGAATCGCGCTGCGCGAGCGCGCCACCGGCGCGTTTTTGCCGGATGGGACTCGCGGCGGCGAATTTCATGTGCTCGACCGTTGGATGTATCTGGGATCCGCGCGCAGCGAAGAAGAACTGGAGTTTTTGAGCTCACGCCCCGCCTTCCCCGCATTCAATGTCGATGTGTACAGGATCTTGCAGCGCTATTTCTCGAATCATCCCAACCTCGACTGGCTTGACTTGCGCGCCGCCAAAACCGCCGCCGTGCATTGAGCATGAACGACAACGTGCGCTATTGGGTCGCGACCGCGCCGGTGGGCGCCGCTTCGGTGCTGGCCGAGGAACTGGCGCAGTTCGGCGCCGCAGATATTCGCGAGCGCAGCCACGATGTGAAATTCCAAGGCACGCTGGAAGTCGGTTACCGGACCTGTCTGTGGTCGCGCACCGCCACCCGGGTGCTGTTGAGCTTGGGTTCCATCGATGCGACGAGTTCCAAGAGCGTCTATGAGGCCGTCAAGCGCATCGATTGGCGCGAACATCTGATCCCCGGGGCAACCCTGGCGTGCGATTGCAGCGGCGGCAACGAATCCATCCGGCATACGATCTACGGCTCGCAGCTGCTCAAGGATGCGGTTTGCGACAATTTGCGCGAGTCCACCGGCGAGCGGCCGAACATCCGGCCGGAGCGCCCCGATGTGCTGCTGCATCTGCATGTGGAAGGGCCCACGGCTTTGGTGTCGCTGGATTTCTCAGGCGAGAGCCTGCACCGGCGCGGTTACCGCGGCGAAGGCGGGCGCGCGCCGCTCAAGGAGAACGTGGCGGCGGCCGTGCTGTTGCGCGCGGGATGGCCGCAGATTGCCGAGTCGGGCGGGACGCTGCTCGACCCGATGTGCGGTTCCGGCACTTTCTTGACCGAAGGCGCCTTGATCGCCGCGGATGCGGCGCCGGCGATGCGATCGCGAGTACTTCGGGTTCCTGAAGTGGCATGGTCACGATGCAGCGCTCTGGGAGCGCTTGCGTGCGCAGGCGCTGGCGCGGCGCAGCGCGCGCGCGGTGAGACGCTGCGTCCTGGGTTCCGACATCGACCCCGAAGCGGTGCGGATGGCCATTGCCAACGCGGCCCACGCCGGCGTTGCGGACTGGGTGCACGTCGAGAAGCGCGCGCTCTGCGATCTGCCGCGGCCGAAGGCTGACACGGGGCTGATCGTCGCGAATCCGCCTTATGGGATCAGAATCGGGGCGGAGTCGGGCCTGCCGGCGCTGTACTCGGAACTCGGCAGCGTGCTGCGCGAGCGCTTTCAGGGTTGGCAGGCCGCCATTCTCACCGGCAATCCGCCGCTGGCTCGAAATTTGGGCATTTACGCCAAGCGCACGCACCGCGTATTCAACGGCACCATCGAGTGCCGGCTGCTGCGCTTCGATCTGAACGAAGCGAGCGCGCAACGTCCTGCCGAGGAAGTGCGCGCCGATTGGTCGAGCCGGCCCGGCGCGCAGATGTTCGCCAATCGATTGCGCAAGAATCTGCAGCGCTTGGATCCGTGGGCCGCCAAAGAGCATATCGATTGCTTTCGGGTGTATGACGCGGACATGCCCGAATACGCTTTCGCCATCGATTTGTATGGCCGCGAATCCCGGCATGTCTATGTGCAGGAATATGCCGCCCCGAAAACGGTGAATCAGGAGAACGCGCGCGAACGCCGCCGCGAAGCGCTGGCGGTGCTGCCCGAGGTGTTGAGCGTGCCGCTTCCGCACATTCACACGCGCGTGCGCAAACCGCAGAAGGGCGCCGATCAATACGAGAAGCGCGACAGCGCGGCCGAGCGCCACGCGGTGTCCGAGGGCGGCTTGAAATTCTGGGTCAATTTTCGCGACTACCTGGATACCGGCCTGTTTCTCGACCATCGCATCGTGCGCGCAATGCTGCGCGCCTGGGCCAAGGACGCTGATTTCCTGAATTTGTTTTGCTACACCGGCAGCGCCACGGTGTACGCGGCGGCCGGCGGCGCGCGCAGCACCGTCGGCGTCGATTTGTCGAACACCTATCTTGATTGGGCGCATGAAAATCTGCTGCTCAACGGTTTTCGCGGCGACAACCACGAACTATACCGCGCCGATTGCCTGGCCTGGCTCGAGGAGCATGAGGCCGCAGGCGCGCGATTCGACTTGATCTTCCTGGATCCGCCGACTTTTTCCAATTCCAAGCGCATGGAGGGCGTGCTCGACGTGCAGCGCGATCATGTCGGCATGATTCGCAGGTCGTTGAAGCTGCTGCGGCCCGCGGGCCGTCTGGTGTTTTCCACCAACTACACCCGTTTCAAATTGGACGAGGCGGCGCTCGGCGACCTTGCGATCGAGGACATCAGCGCCGCGACCGTGCCGAAGGACTTCGAACGGCATGCGCGGATTCATAAGTGCTTCGTTGTGCGATTCAAATAGGGTAATCTTGGACGGCATGAAAAACCTCATCTGGCGCGCGCTGCCGGCGATGATTCTCGCGGCAGCCGCGGGCGCTACGCTCGCGCCTTCCGACGCGGCGGCTCCGGCCGCGAAGGATGCGATCAACGCGCCTCCCACGCTGCGCGATTGGCAGGCACTCGCCAAACTCCCGGACTTCAGCGGCGTTTGGACGCCGGTCATCAGCGACCAGGTCGCCCAGGAGCGCACCAATCCTCCGCCGTGGAATGCGCAGGCCGCCCGGCAAATCGCGCACATGTATGCGGAAGAAAAGGCGGGCCGGCCATTCCCGGTGATCGATCACTGTTTTCCGACCGGCATGCCGAGCTACATGCTCATCACGCACAATGCATTCGAACTGCTGGTGACGCCGGGCCGGGTGACCTTGCTGGGAGAGGGCGACGGCAATCGACTGCGCCGGATTTACACCGACGGCCGCCCGCATCCGGACGATCCTGATCCCAGCTTCCATGGGCATTCGATCGGGCATTGGCAGGGGCAAACGCTGGTGGTGGACACCGTCGCGCTGCTGCCGCAGGTCTATCTTGCCGTCAACGAAGCGGTGGGCATCCCGAACAACGGCGACATGCACATCGTCGAGCACATTCATTTGTTGAACGCCGAGACCCTCGCGGACGATTTGGAAATAACGGCGAACAAGCTGCTCTCGGCCACCTGGAAAACCACGCGCAAATACTTGCGGCAAAGATCGCAGAAATACGACATCGAGGAAGGCGTCTGCGAGCAGGGAAGCTACAACGAAGGCGTCGACAAGGACGGTAATTCGATCTTTGTGCCCATCAAGTTCCACAACGGCGTTCCCGTCGGCTCCGACTCCAAGTGATGCAAGTACCTATGAACTCATTTCGCCTGAAATTTACGCTTGGCGCATTGATGCTCGCCGCTGCCGCGGCGGCTCCCTGGCCGGCGCACGCCCACCATTCGTTCGCGATATATGACCGCAGCAAGCTCCTGACGCTGAAGGGCAACGTCAAGAGCTTTCAATGGACCAATCCCCATTGCGTGATTTGGGTGCTGGTGCAGCCGGAGGGCGGCGGCGCGCCGCAGGAGTGGAGCTTCGAGACCACCAGCCCGGGTGTGCTGACGCGCGGCGGTTGGACCCGCAATTCCGTCAAGCCGGGCGACCGGGTCGCGGTGGATTTCTACCCGCTGCGCGACGGCTCGCACGGCGGCGGTTTGAGTGCGGTCACCCTGGTCGACACCGGCCAGAAACTTACGGCAAGCTTTGGCGAAAAAGCGGAGTTGAAATAGCCGAGTTGAAATGGCGGATCGGCGATCCTCGCAGGTGGCGGCCGCTTAGAGTACGTCCCGCAAGCGGTAATAAAGCATCGCCAGCATCAGCGAGGGGCGGCGCAGCAAGCGGCCGCCGGGAAAATCCCGATGCGGTATGCGCGCAAACACGTCGAATCGTTCCGCGGTGCCGGCGATCGCTTCGGCCGCGAGCTGGCCCGCTAAGCCCGCGAGCGCCACGCCGTGTCCCGAGAACCCCTGCAGGTAAAAAACGTTCGATGCGAGGCGGCCGAAATCCGGCGCGCGGCTCATGGTGATGTCGAGATAGCCGCCCCACGCATTGGCGACTTTGCTGTCCGCCAGCGAGGGGAAAACCCGCACCATGCGCTGGCGCATCGATTCCGCGAGGCGTGGCGGCTGCACCGAGCTGTAGCTGACGCGGCCGCCGAACAGCAGCCGGTGATCGCGCGAGCGCCTGAAGTAATCCAGGATCCAATTGATGTCGGCAACCGCGGCATTGCTCGGCAGCAGACTTCGAGCCCTCTCTTCGCCCAAGGGCTCCGTGGCGATGATGTAAGTGCCTACCCCAAGAATGCGCCGCGACAACGGGGGAGCGACCGCGCCGAGGTAGGCGTTGCCGCACAGTACCAGCTGCGCGCAGCGCACTGAGCCTGCGGCTGTGTGCACGCGCACCTCGCGGCCGTCTTCGTAGCGCAACACCTCGGAATTTTCGAAAATGACCGCGCCGGCTGTTTCGGCGGCGCGCGCCAGACCCTGCGTGTACTTGAGCGGCTGCAGATGCCCGCTGCGCGGGTCGAGCAGTCCCCCCAAGTAGCGATCGCTCGACACATGGTCGCGCAGCTCGTCGCGGTTCAACAACCGGGCCGACGAATAGCCGTAACCCTCGCGCAGTTCGCGCGCCCATTGATCGAGTTCCCGTACGTGGCGCGATTTCACGGCGACATGCACATGATTGGGCCGGTAGTCGCAATCGATGGCGTATTCCCGAATCAAAGATTGCGTCAGGTCCAATGCGTCGATCGACAAGTCGAACAAACGCTTCGCATCTTCGCGGCCTACTTCGCGCTCGAGCTTCTGCTGGCCGACCGCCAGGCCAAAAATCGTCTGGCCGCCGCTGCGGCCCGACGCCCCGTAGCCGACGTGCCGTGCCTCGAGCAGCGCCACCTTGTAGCCGCGTTTCGCCAAATGCAGCGCCGCCGAACAGCCGGCGATGCCCCCGCCGAGCACCGCCACATCGCAATGGATCTCGCCGCGCAGCGGCGCGCGCGACGCCCAGGCATCGTTGAGGGCGTAGTAGGAGGGGGCGGGCGGCAGGGACAGGCGCATGGGTTGAAGTCGAAAGTGTTTAAAATTTTAGGGCTATTGACAGATTTTCGAGCCTGTGAGCCTACCTAGGTTTTCGGCTCGATTGCAACATTGCTGCGGCGCAGTAAACGTGCCTAAGTGTTGGAAATGCCTAAATCTTAGCTCTTTCTGCGCGCTCCGCTAAGACGCGGTATGGCTGGTGTGGTGTAATAGTCGCTTCTCGCAAGTTCGATTGTCCATCCGGACGTTTAATATATTAAACATGCCGCGCCTGCCGCTCATTGGAATTCCGGCCGATCGCCGCCTGTATGGAAAGCACTACTTCCACATGGTCGGCGAGAAGTACATCGAAGCCGTCGCGCAGGGCGCGAAAGCTGTGCCGGTGCTGGTACCCGCTTTGGGGTCGCAGATCGATTTGCCGGCGCTCTTGGAGGCATGCGACGGCTTGCTGCTCACGGGCAGTGCGTCGAACGTGGAACCGCAACATTACGGAGGACCGGCTGCCAGGCCGGGAACATTACATGATCCAAATCGGGATGCTACGACGCTTCCGCTGATTCCGCGCGCGGTCGCCGCCGGCTTGCCGGTGCTCGCGATCTGCCGCGGATTTCAAGAGATGAATGTCGCCTATGGAGGCACGCTCAACCCGCGTTTGCACGAGGTGCCTGGAAACCTCGATCATCGCGACGATGAATCCCTGCCCCTGGAGGCGCAATACGCGCCGGTACACGAGGTCCTGCTCGAGCCTGGAGGAGAACTGCAAAAAATCGCAGGCCGGAACCGCCTCATGGTGAATTCCCTGCATTCGCAGGGAGTTGAAAAATTGGGCGCGGACCTGGCCATTGAAGCGCGCGCGCCGGACGGCGTCATCGAAGCTTTTCGCGTCGACCGTTCACCGGCTTTCGCTTTGGCGCTGCAATGGCATCCGGAATGGAAATTCGCACAGGATTCATTTTCGAGCGCGTTGTTTGCGGCCTTTGGCGCGGCGAGCCGCCAACGCGCAAACGCTGCAAGGTGAGATATGGCGAGCACGATCCAACAATTCTTGAGAGAGCACGGCATTTCAGAAGTCGAGGCGATCATTCCGGACATGGCCGGCGTGGCGCGCGGCAAGCTCATGCCGGCCGAAAAATTCGCCGAAGAAGAAGGCATGCGCCTCCCGGAGGCGATCTTCCTGCAGACGGTGACCGGAGATTATCCGGAAGATCAAAGCGCGATGAACCCTTCGGATATCGATATCGTCTTGAAGGCGGATCCCAAGACGGTGCGCGTCGTACCCTGGGCGGCCGAGCCGACCGCGCAGGTGATTCACGATTGTTTCTATGGCGACGGCACGCCGGTCACGATGGCGCCGCGCTATGTGCTGCGCCGGATTCTGGAGCTGTATCAGGCGCAGGGCTGGGAGCCGGTGGTTGCGCCGGAGCTGGAATTCTTTCTGGTCGAACCGAACATCGATTCGGACTATCCGCTGAAGCCGCCGGTGGGCCGCTCCGGCCGTCCGGAAATCGGCCGCCAGGCGTACAGCATCGCGGCAGTCAACGAATTCGACCCGCTGTTCGACGACATGTACTCCTTCTGCGAAGCGCAGGACATCGAGATCGACACTCTGATCCACGAGTCCGGCGCGGCGCAAATGGAAATCAACCTGCTGCACGGCTATCCGATGAGCCTTGCCGATCAGGCCTTCCTGTTCAAGCGCACGGCGCGCGAGGCGGCGATGCGCCACAAGATGTACGCGACTTTTATGGCGAAGCCGATGGCCAAAGAGCCCGGCAGCGCCATGCACCTGCATCAAAGCATCATCGATTCGAAGACCCGCAAGAATATCTTCAGCAACCCCGATGGCACGCCCTCGGAGCTGTTTTTCGGCCATATCGCCGGCCTGCAAAAATACCTGCCCGGCGCGATGTCGCTGTTCTGCCCGAACGTGAACAGCTACCGGCGCATCAGCCGCTACTCATCGGCACCGATCAATGTGCACTGGGGCTACGACAATCGGACCGCGGGATTGCGCGTGCCCATGTCCGGGCCGGACGCCAGGCGCGTGGAGAATCGGGTCGGGGGCGCCGACGCGAATCCCTACCTCGCGATCGCGGCGTCGCTGGCCTGCGGCTATCTCGGGATGATCGAGAAGCTCAAGCCGTCCGAGCCGATCGGCGGCAGCGCCTATGACCTGGCGATTGCCCTGCCGCGGACTTTGGCCGAGGCCCTGCGGCTGCTGCGCGAGTCCAAACCCCTGGTGGACCTGTTCGGCGATCGCTTCGTCCTTGCCTACACCGCGGTCAAGGAGGCCGAATACGAAACCTTTGCCCAGGTGATCAGTTCCTGGGAACGCGAACATCTGCTGCTCAACGTGTAGCACTCGATGGGGCCGGAGTCTGGCGGCGATGGAGCCGCTGCGCTATAACTGACTTTTAAAACTAAAGGATGCGTCGGATGCTGAGCGTTCGTCGGACGGCGATTCTGGCGCTTGCATGCGCGGCGAGTTTGAGCGGCTGCGGCGGCGGCGGAAAATCCGCCGGCGACGCCTCCGGCGCGAACGGCGGCGCGAAAGTCCTCAATCTCTATATCTGGTCGGATTATCTGGCCCCGAACACGCTGGCGAATTTCGAGAAGGAATTCGGCATCAAGGTCCATCCGGCTTACTACGACACCAATGAAACCCTGGAAACCAAGCTGCTGGCGGGCAACAGCGGCTTCGATATCGTGGTGCCGACCGCTTCCTATCTGGAAAGGCAGATCAAAGCCGGGGCCTACCTGACCCTGGACAAATCCAGGCTGCCCAACCTGCAGAACATGGATCCGCAACTCATGGCGCGGGTCGCCGCCAACGATCCCGGCAATGCGCACGCCGTGATCTATTTGTGGGGCAGCAACGGCATCGGCTACAACGAAAAGATGGTCAAGGAACTGATGCCGGATGCGCCGCTCGACAGCTGGCGGCTGGTGTTCGACCCCGAAGTTGCCGCAAAGCTGGCGAAGTGCGGCATCAGCATGCTGGATTCGCCGGCGGAAATGCTGCGCGCCGTCTACAGCTACATGGGCAAGGATCCGAATTCGCAGAGCGCCGATGATCTGGCGCAGGCGGAGGCGGTGCTGCTCAAGATCCGGCCGTACATCCGCAATTTCAGCTCCTCCGAATACATCGAAGCGCTCGCGAACGGCGACCTGTGCATTTCGGTGGGATACAACGGCGATGTGATGCAGGCGCGCGATCGGGCGCGCGACGCGAACAAGGGTATCGAGATAAAATATGTGGTGCCCAAGGAGGGCTCGATACTGTGGTTCGACATGCTGGCGATCCCCAAGGATGCCCCGGATAAGGACAGCGCCTACACCTTCATGAACTACATGATGATCCCGCAAGTCATCGCCGATGTTTCGAATTTCAAGCGCTACGCCAATGCCAACCTCGCGTCGCAATCTTTCGTGCTGCCCCTGGTGAAAGACGATCCGGGAATCTACCCGACGCCCGACCAGCGCAAGAAATTGGCGTTGCAAACCGCCGATTCGCCCGAACAGACCCGCGCGATCACCCGGGTCTGGCAAAAATTCAAGACGGGACAGTAGATGGCCGCATCCGCAGGAGGCGTGCTCAAAGCCCAGCCCTGGAACGATCCCTCCGCCCGGCCTTACGTCGAAGTCGAGCGCATCAGCAAATCTTTCGGCGATTTCAAGGCGGTCAACGAAGTTTCCTTGAAAGTTTACCAGCGGGAGATCTTTTGCCTGCTGGGCGCTTCCGGATGCGGCAAGACCACCTTGCTGCGCATGCTGGGCGGATTTGAAACGCCCACCTCGGGGAAGATTCTCATCGACGGCGAGGACATGACCGGCATACCGCCCTACGAGCGTCCGGTGAACATGATGTTCCAATCGTACGCGCTGTTCCCGCACATGAGCGTCGAGCAAAACGTCGCCTTCGGGCTCAAACAGGACCGCTTGCCCCGGCACGAGATCAAAGAGCGCGTCGCCACCATGCTCGAGCTGGTGAAAATGAGCGAGTTCGCCGAACGCAAGCCGCATCAGCTCTCCGGCGGCCAGCGCCAGCGGGTGGCGCTGGCACGCTCGCTCGTGAAGCGTCCCAAGTTGCTGCTGCTGGACGAGCCGTTGGGCGCGCTCGACAAGAAATTGCGCGAACACACGCAATTCGAATTGATCGGTTTGCAGGACAAGCTGGGCGTGACATTCATCGTGGTCACGCATGATCAGGAAGAGGCGATGACCCTGGCGAGCCGCATCGGCGTGATGGATCACGGCGAAATCGTCCAGGCGGGCACGCCGTCCGAAATTTATGAATTCCCGAATTCGAAGTTCGTGGCCGATTTCATCGGTTCGGTGAACATGTTCGAGGGCAAGCTCATCGAGGACGAGCCGGACTATGTGCGGATTGGCTCGCCTGAACTCGGCGGCACCATCTATGTCAGCCACGGGATCAGCGCGCCGCCCGCGGCGGTCGTGTGGGCGGCCGTGCGACCGGAGAAAATATTCATGTCGACCGCGGCGCCCGAGGGGAGCGCGGAGAACCTGGTGCGCGGCACGGTGCAAGACATCGCCTATCTCGGCGACTTGTCGATCTACCTGGTGAAACTGCCGACCGGCAAGGTCGTGCGCGTCACACAACCCAATACCTCGCGGCATGCGGAAGCCATCGGCTGGGACCAACAAGTGTATCTTTCCTGGGATGCGACCAGCCCGGTGGTGGTGACCCGTTAGCTCGCCGACGCTACTCGCACGCCTCAGGGCCGTTGGCATCAGCGGCCGCGGCCTCGTGGTTGCGCTGCCTTATGTTTGGCTGCTGCTGTTCTTCGTGGTGCCGTTCGTCATCGTCCTGAAGATATCCTTTTCGGATGTGCAACTCGCGATTCCGCCCTACAAGCCGCTGCTCGAGTGGGTCGGCAAGAACTCGCTGGCCATCAGGCTCAACTTCAACAACTACGCCTTTTTGTTCACCGATCCCTTGTATCTGCATGCCTTCGCGAACTCGCTGAAGGTGGCATTCCTGTCGACGCTCATGTGCTTGGCGATAGGCTACCCAATGGCCTACGGCATCGCGCGCGCCAAACCCTCGGTGCGCAACGTGCTGCTGCTGCTGGTGATCCTGCCCTTTTGGACCTCGCTGCTGTTGCGGGTGTATGCCTGGATCGGACTTCTCAAAGCCAACGGCGTCATCAACAACCTGCTGATGTCGTTGGGGGTGATTCATGAGCCATTGACGATGCTGTTCACGCCTTTCGCGATGTACGTCGGCATCGTGTATTCCTATCTGCCGTTCCTGATTCTGCCGCTCTACGCCAATCTGGAAAAAATGGATTGGCAACTGCTCGAGGCGGCGGAGGATTTGGGCTGCCGCCCGTGGCAGGCGTTCTACAAGATCACACTGCCCCTGTCGCGCAACGGCATCCTGGCCGGTTCCATGCTGGTGTTCATACCCGCGGTGGGCGAGTTCGTCATTCCGGCCCTGCTCGGCGGTCCCAATGCGTTGATGATCGGGCGCGTTTTGTGGGACGAATTTTTCTCGAACCGCGCCTGGCCCGTGGCGAGCGCGGTGGCAATCCTGCTGCTGATTCTCTTGGTGCCCTTCATGATGTGGTACCAAAGCGTGCAGGCGCGCGAGACGGCAGGCGCCCGATGACTCAGCGCAGCTCATATTTCGTCCTGACGTGCATCGGAATCGGCTTCGCGTTTCTCTACATCCCGATCTTGTCGATGGTGGTGTTCTCCTTCAACGCCTCCAAGCTCGTGACGGTGTGGGACAGCGCGAATTCGCCGACCCTCAAGTGGTACTACTCGTTGCTGAACAACGAGGAAATCCTCGACGCGGCCTGGATCTCCTTGAAAGTCGCCGTGATCAACGCCTCGGGATCCGTGATCTTGGGCACGCTCGCCGGATTCGGGTTGGCTCGGTTCCGCCAATTTCGCGGCCGCTTCACCTTGAACGCGATGACCACCGCGCCTCTGGTCATGCCCGAAGTCATTACCGGACTGTCCTTGCTGCTGCTGTTCGTGGCCTTGGAACAGCTCATCGGCTGGCCGGCCGGACGCGGCGTCACCACCATGACCATTGCGCACATGACCTTCTCCATGGCCTATGTGACGGTCATCGTCAACTCGCGTCTCGCGACTTTCGATACCGCTCTCGAGGAGGCGGCCATGGACCTGGGGGCGAGACCGGTGAAGGTGTTCTTCGTCATCACGCTGCCGATTATTTTTCCCGCGATCCTGTCCGGCTGGCTGCTCGCCTTCACGCTGTCGTGGGACGACCTGGTGATCTCGAGTTTCACCTCCGGTCCCGGAAGCAGTACCTTGCCGATGGTGGTCTTTTCCAAGGTCCGGCTCGGCGTCAGTCCTGAGATCAACGTGCTGGCAACGCTCACCTTGTGCGTGGTCAGCGCGATGATCGTCGGCGGTGAGCCTGTGGATGTCGCGCAGGGCGCGGCTCGACAAGGCCGCGGCCTAGCGGCCTGTCCGCGGGATACCTTTCGCTCAGGCCGTGTCTTGGGGCGTGTCGCCGCCGGTGAATTCCGCGCGCGCCTGCGCCAGGCGGTATTTGGTCTCGGCCCTCCAACCTTTGATGTTGCGCAGGATGGCGATCGCGTACACCAGTTTGAACAGCCGCAGGCGCCACAATACCTTGGGCGTATCGAACAGATCGCCGGCGAGCATGGAGATGACGCCTTGCTCGAGCTGCAAGGCATTGCGGGGCTGGCTGAACATTTGCGTCATCACGGGCCCGTTGAACCGGTAAATGAAGAATGAAAAGCGCGCCATGCCGGCGCGCAGCCGCTTTTCGAGCTTGCGCAGCAGCGCGCGCTCGCGCGCAGGCCGGCGCAGCGCCTCATCAACCATGGCCGCAGCCTGCTCCGCGCCGCTCATCGCGAGGAAAACGCCGGATGAGAACACAGGATCGAGGAACGCGAACGCATCGCCCAGCAGAATCCAGCCGGGTCCTCCCATCCGGGTCGATTCATACGAGTAGTTGCCGGTGACGCGCACCTCGCCGGCCAATTCGGCATTGGCGATGCGGCGCTTGAGATCCGAGTTCTTGTTGAGCGTCTCGAGCAGGAAATCCGCCGTGTTGCCCTTGCGCTGCTTCAAATATTCGGGCCGGCACACCGCGCCGATGCTCATCACGCCATCGGGCAGCGGGATCATCCAAATCCAGCCGTGATCGAAGCGGTAAATGCTGATGTTGCCGGCGTCCTCGCCCGGCCGGGTCTCGGCGCCGCGAAAGTGACTGAATATGGCGGCGCTCTGATGCTGGCTGTTCTTGCGGCGCAGCTTCTTCTTCGAAGCGAAAAACGCATCGCGGCCGCTGGCATCCATCACATAGCGCGCCTCGATGCTGTAGCGGCGGCCGTCGTCGGCCTGCACTTCGAGCACGAATGCGCGCGGACTTTTCTGCTCGACCTGCAAAACTTGCTGCCCCTCGCGGGCGTCGGCGCCGCTGTCGCGCGCATGGTCGTAAAGCATCTTGTCGAAGTCCTGGCGCCAAACCTGATAGGCGTGCGGCGGACTGTTGCCGATGGCGCGCGAAAACGCGAAGGTGCTGTAGCCGCGTTCGTTGTCCGCCTGGAAATCCGCGCCGAGCTTGGTCACGCCGAGCGCGCGCACCTTGTCGAGCACCCCGAGGCGCTCGAAGACCGGCAGATTCATCGGCAGCAGCGATTCGCCGATGTGAAAGCGCGGATGGCGGGCCTTCTCGAGCGCGATCACCTTGTGGCCGCGCCGCGCCAGCAAGATCGCCGCGGTGCTGCCGGCCGGTCCGCCGCCGATGACCGCTATGTCGCAAACGTCGGCCGCCGCCGCCATCAGACCAGCACCCGTTCGATGCCGCCGGCATTGGCGCGCTGCACGTACTGCGGCAGCCAGTCGGCGCCCAGCAGATGCTTGGCGATTTCGACCACGATGTAATCGGCATCCATGTCCGCATCGTCATTGAAGCGCTTCAGCCCCTGCAGGCAGGAGGGGCACGAGGTCAATATTTTCACCTCGCCGCGATGACCGCCGGCGCGAATCTCATCCACGCCGCTGCGCACTTCCTGTTCCTTGCGGAAGCGCACCTGCGTGGAAATGTCCGGCCGCGTGACCGCCAGCGTTCCGGATTCGCCGCAGCAGCGCTCGTTCTTGCCGATGGCTCCATTGCGCTCGCTGTTCATGAGAGAGTTCACCACGGTCAGGGGATCGTATTTCTTCATCGGCGAATGGCATGGGTCATGGTACATGTAACGGGTACCGGTGACATTTTCCAGGCGCACCCCTTTCTCCAGCAGATATTCGTGGATGTCCATGATTTTCGAGCCGGGGAAGATGCTGTCGAATTCATAGCCCTGCAGCTGATCGAAACAAGTGCCGCAACTGACCACCACGGTCTTGATGTCCAGATAATTGAGGGTATTGGCAACCCGGTGAAACAGCACGCGATTGTCGGTGATGATTTTTTCGGCCTTGTCGAACTCGCCGGCGCCGCGCTGTGGATATCCGCAGCACAAATAACCGGGAGGCAGCACGGTTTGCACCCCCACGTGCCACAGCATGGCTTGGGTCGCGAGTCCCACCTGGGAGAATAGCCGTTCCGAGCCGCAGCCCGGGAAGTAAAACACGGCTTCGGATTCGCCGCTGACCCTGGCGGGATCCCGGATGATGGGCACGTAGTTGCGATCCTCGATATCGAGAAGCGCGCGCGCGGTTCGTTTCGGCAGGCCGCCCGGCATCCGCTTATTGACGAAGTGAATGACCTGCTCTTTGATCGCGGCCTTGCCGGTGGTGGCCGGCGGACGGCGCGTCTGGGCTTTTGCAAAAGTGTTGAGCGCCTGGTTGGCCAGCCGCTGCAGCCGGTAGCCCCAGTCGATCAGGATTTTGCGGGTCAACTTGATGGTCTGGGGGTTGGTCGCGTTCAGGAAGAACATCGACGCGGCGGTGCCCGCATTGAAGCGCTTCTTGTTCATGCGGCGCAACAGATCGCGCATGCCCATGGAAACCTCGCCGAAATCGATGCCGACCGGGCAGGGCGTTTCGCACTTGTGGCAGACGGTGCAGTGATCCGCGACGTCCGACAATTCGTCCCAATGCTGAATCGACACGCCGCGGCGGGTCTGCTCCTCGTAAAGGAAGGCTTCGATCAGCAGCGAGGTCGCCAGAATCTTATCGCGCGGCGAGTACAAGCAGATTCGCGCGCGGTACGTGCGTGGCGCAAACCGGCTTGCATTTGCCGCAGCGCAGGCAATCCTTGATGGCATCCGAAATGCTGCCGATGTCGGATTGCTGCATGATCAGCGATTCATGCCCCAGCAGGCCGAAGCTCGGTGTATAGGCGCGGCGCAAGTCGCCTTGCGGCATCAATTTGTGCTGGTTGAAATGACCTTGCGGATCGACGCGCTGCTTGTAGCTGCGAAACGGAGCGAGTTCCGCCTCGGTCAGGTATTCGAGCTTGGTGATGCCGATGCCGTGTTCGCCGGAAATCACGCCGTTGAGTCCGCGCGCGATCCGCATGATCTTCGCCACCGCGCGATTCGCGGTGTGCAGCATGGCGTAGTTGTCCGAATTGACCGGAATATTGGTGTGGACGTTGCCGTCGCCCGCGTGCATGTGCAGCGCGACGAACACTCGGCCCTGCAGGATCCGCTTATGGATGGCATCGCATTCGGCGAGCAGCGGCGCGAACTCGCTGCCGACGAAGATGCGCGCCAGGGCGCTCCGTACCTCGGCTTTCCAGCTGACCCGCATGCTGCGATCCTGCAGCCGGTCGAAGACTTTGCCCGACTCGCCGTCGGCGCCGTCCATGTTGTCCAGCAGGTACTGCCATCGCAGCCGCACGCGCGCCAGCAGCTCGAGCGCCTCGCCGCGGCGCGCCGATTCGGCACCCGCCGCATCGCCGCGGCCCGGTCCCGCGGACAGGTGATCTTCGAGCGCCGCCAGCAGCTCCAGTTTGTTGCGAATGGACAGTTCGATGTTGATGCGCTCGATGGCGTCCGTGTACTCGCCCAGGCGCTCCAGGGGAATCACCACATCCTCGTTGATCTTGAAGGCGTTGGTGTGCTTGGCGATGGCCGCGGTCTTGGCGCGATCCAGCCAAAATTTGCGCCGCGCCTCCGGGCTCACCGCGATGAATCCTTCTCCAGAACGCGCATTGGCCAAACGCACCACATGCGAGGTCGCCGCCGCCACGGCGTCGGCATCCTCGCCGACGATATCGCCCAGCAACACCATTTTCGGCAAAGCGCCGCGTTTGGATTTGGTGCTGTAGCCGACCGCCCGCAAATAGCGTTCGTCCAAATGTTCGAGGCCGGCGAGCAGCGTGCCGGTGGCCTTGGCGCTCGCTTCGAGATAGCTGCCGATCTCCATGATGCTCGGGATGGCTTCGCGCGCCTGGCCGAAGAATTCCAAGC
This sequence comes from uncultured Gammaproteobacteria bacterium, assembly GCA_963812125.1. Lineage (GTDB taxonomy): Bacteria > Pseudomonadota > Gammaproteobacteria > Steroidobacterales > Steroidobacteraceae > Bog-1198. The sequence continues at coordinate 78,991 of CAWETY010000016.1, read as the reverse complement.
ACACCGTGCGCGTGTGTTTCGGCATTCGATGCAAAATGAAGCGCGCTGCGGTGATCAAGCCGTCGCAGCCCTCCTTCTGCACGCCCGGCAGGCCGCCCAGGAATTTATCGGTGACGTCCTTGCCGAGTCCGATCTTGCGAAACTTCGCGCCCTCGATGTCGAGCCGCTCGCGGCGCAGTATTTGCGCCTGATCGGCGCGCCTGGGTGCCGTCCTTCCAGAGCAATTCGAAGCTCGCGACCGCGGCGTCGTGGATCTTGCCCAGATTGTGTCCGAGGCGCGTGATTTCGAGCCAGTTGCCTTGCGCATCGACCATGCGCCACCACGCCAGATTGTCGACCGCGGTTCCCCACAGCACGGCCTTTTTGCCGCCCGCGTTCATGGCGATGTTGCCGCCGATGCACGAGGCATCCGCGGAGGTCGGATCGACCGCGAACACGAAACCGGCGCGCTCCGCCGCCTCGCTCACGCGTTTGGTGACGACGCCGGCGGCGGAATAAATGCTGGCGCTGGGCGCGGCATTTCCCGGCAGCGCGAATGTCTCCACCGCCCCCAAAGTTTCGAGTTTTTCCGTATTGATGACCGCGGACCAGGGCGTCAAGGGCACGGCTCCGCCCGTATAGCCGGTGCCGCCGCCGCGCGGAATGATGCTCAGCCCCAATTCGATGCAATCGCGCACCAGGGCGGGAATTTCCGCTTCGCTGTCCGGCATCAGTACGACGAACGGCAACTCCACGCGCCAGTCGGTCGCGTCGGTGACGTGCGAAACCCGGGAAAACGCGTCGAAGCGCACATTGTCGGCGCGCGTATGCCGGGCCAAGCAGCCGCTGGGCGCGCTTGCGCCTGGCCGCGAACTCGGCGAACTGACGCTCGAAACGCTGCACCGCCTGCGCCGCGGCACGCAGCAACTCGCCGACCTTGGCATCGCGCGCCGCATCGGCGCTGTCGCGCCTCTTTTCCACTTCGCCCAAACGATGCTGCATCGCTGCGATCAGCTGGCGCGCGGCGCTTCGGATTATCGAGCAAGTCGTCCTGCAGGTACGGGTTGCGCTCCACCACCCACATGTCGCCCAAAACCTCGTACAGCATGCGTGCCGAGCGGCCGGTGCGCCGCTCGCCGCGCAGGCCATCGAGTACCTGCCAGGCGGTTTCGCCCAGCAAACGGATCACGATCTCCCGGTCCGCCAGCGAGGTGTAGTTGTACGGAATCTCGCGCAAACGCGATTCCGGTTCTTTTTCCGAAAGGTTTGGCGCGGCGTCGGACAATTCGGCGACGGCGTTCATGATCGCGCGAGTTTACGCATTTTTTTGCCGTAGATGTGCACTGGGACACGCCGCCGAACTCTCAAGTCATTGTTTCCCCTGCCGTTACCGCAAGAATGCTGCAGCTATTGAATCCATCGCAGCGAGAACTCGAGAACCTCGAGGCCGTACGCGGCTTGGTCGAGCAACACGTCGCGCGCAATCAATTGGCGATTCCGACCCTGCCCAACGTCGCCGTGAAGGTCGTGCGCAGCGGTACGAAAAATTCCGGCAACGCGCATCTGTTGGCGGACATCATCCACACCGATCCGAAGCTGGCCAAGTATGTTCTCAGCATCGCTTCCTCGGCTGCCAAACGGCCGTCCATGCCCATTACCTCGCTGCAGCACGCGATCGCGTGGCTCGGGCTCGACGATGTGGCCAACATCGCCTTTACCCTGGCGCTGCAGGGAAAAATGCTGCATGTCGAGGGTCAACACCGCAAGGCGCGCCGGCTTTGGCGCCATTCGTTGGCGAGCGCGCTGTGGGCGCGCCAGTTGAGCGGCATGCTGGGGCGCGAAACCGGGCTGTGTTATCTGTGTGGATTGCTGCACGACATCGGCAGAGCGGTCGCGCTGGGCGCGATCCATGAGGTTGCGGAGCGCGCCGGCCTGCATCTTGCCGGCAACGAATACGATTGCCTGATCGGCATTTTTCAACGCGATGTCGGCGCGCGAGTCATCAGCGCCTGGGGCTTGCCGCCGCCCGTGCCCGCCGTCATCGCGCACTGGGATAGCTACGCCGCAGGCGGCGCGGTCGCCTGGGAGAGCAACGTGATCAATGTCGCGCACAAGCTCGCGGATTTCACCCTGCACGAGCCCTGCATGCTGACGCGGGAATTGCTGGTGAAGGATGCGGGCTATCGCGATCTGGGACTCGCCGCGCAGGACGCCGAACCGCTGTTCGATTCGGCGGCTCTCGATCAACGCGGAGCTGGATCGCTATCTTTCGCCGTAGCACATTTCGCCGGCGCCAGGCGGTTGCGCGGCCGTTTCCTAAAGCGCATGGATCGACTATCGTGGCGCGCCATGAAAAATACCACTCTGGTGAACCATCCGCCGGCCGTCGCCGTTCCGGCCGACAATCGGCCGCTGGTGGCGCCGATTTATCAGTCGGTGAAATTTTCCTTCGATGATGCGAATGAAACGCTGCGCTATCAGCGCGGTGAGCGCGAAGGATTTTTCTATTCACGCAACTCCAATCCGACCCTGCTGCAGCTGCAGCGCTTGTTGAGCGAGCTGCAGGGCAGGGACGATTGCCTGCTGACCGGCTCGGGTGTCGCGACGATCGCCGCGAGCCTGCTGGCGCTGTGCAAGGCCGGCGATCATGTGCTGTTGTTCGTCGAGTCCTACGGGCCGACGCGCTACATCGTGCAGCATCTGCTCGCCAAGTTCGCCGTGACCCACACCATGCTGTCCATCGAAGATCTGGCCGGCATCGAGCGGGCGCTCGAGGAGAAGCCCACGCGCGCTGGTCATCTTCGAAAGTCCCACGAATCCGGTCACCAAAATCGCCGACATCGAGCACCTGACCCGGCATGCGAAGGCGGCCGGCGCCCTGACGGTGCTCGACAACACCTTCGCGGGCTTTCACAACCATGGCGCTTACGACATCGACGTTTATCTGCACAGCCTGACCAAGTACGCCTCCGGCCACGGCGATGTCATGGGCGGCGCGATCATCGCGCGCCGCGAACTCATCGCCGCCATGCGCAAGGACATCGGGGCGATGGGCCCGGCGCTCGATCCGCACGCCGCCTTCTTGATTCAGCGCGGCATGCGCACCTATTTCTTGCGCTACGAGCGTCAATGCACCAGCGCGATGCTGTTGGCCGAGTATCTTGAGCGGCACCCCCGCGTCAAGCGAGTGCACTATCCGGGACTCGAGAGCCACCCGCAGCACGAGTTGGCGCGACAGCAGATGCAGGACTTCGGCACCGTCGTGACCATCGAATTGGACGGCGGCTTCACCGAGGGCGCGCGCTTTGCCGAATCCTTGGAGTTGTTTTCAATCGCGGCCAGCGTCGGCTCCACCGAATCGTTGGTCATGCCGCCGCAGCTCTTGCACGGCGGCGACTACACCCCGTCGCAGCGCGCCAGCTCATTGGTGGGGAAGGGCACGGTGCGCCTGTCGATCGGTCTCGAGGATGAGGGCGACCTGAAGGCCGACCTGGCCCAGGCCCTGGACCGGGCGTTTGTTTGACATATTGATTTGACATAAATCATTGACATAATCTGAAGCCGCTCAAGCATCGCCCGCGATTGCCGATCTATGGAGGTCGACAAGAACGTCGTGACAGGTGCAGAGAAGTGAGTCTTCAATCCCCGGTCGTGGTCAGCGCCCTGCATTCGCAAGCGGCGCACGCCTATCTCACCGACTCGCTGACGAGCCCGCAGCACATCGCTCCCATGCCGCGCGTTTGCGCGCAGCTCGCGGAGCTGACGGCGCAGCACGCGACGGATGCGGCGCAGCTTGCGCGGCTGATTCAGTCGGATCCTGCGCTGGCCGGCGAAATCATGCGAGTCGCGAATTCCCCGGCGCTGCGGCCGCGCGCGCCCATCGTTTCGCTGCAGCAAGCGGTCTCGTGGCTGGGCGTCGCCGAAGTGCGCAACATCGCGATGGCGGTGATGCTGCGCGGTGAAATATTCACCGCTCCGGGTCATGAACCGGAATCCGAGGAGCTATGGCGCGAGGCGTGGCTGGCGGGACTGTGGGCGAAGGAAATCGCGCGCGAGCGCCGCAAGCATGTGGAAAGCGCATTCCTCGCCGCGCTCATGCACCGCACCGGCGCCGCCTTGGCGCTGAAGATTCTGTCCGGATTCGAGAGCCGGCAACGCACCGTGATGGACGCCAAGAGCTTCGCCGATCTGGTGGTGGAGTTCGAGCCGCGCTTCGGCCGGCTGCTGATGAGCAGCTGGCGCTTGCCGGACGATGTACAGGATGCGGCCAGCGATTGGCGCGACTACGGCAAGTCCGGTCACAGCGACCTGGCGGGCACCGTGCATGCCGCGCACCTGCTGGCCACGCATACCATGCATCCGCAGCTGCTGGATGAAGCGTTGGTGCTCGAGAGCCCGGTGTTCGAGCAGCTCGAGCGTATTTCCCGACGATCGCCGTTCGATGCTGGCGAAACGCGAACAAGTGCGCGCGCTGGCGGGTATTTAGGATGCAACGCGCGGATTTCGACCTCATCTGCCTAGGGTCGGGCCCCGCCGGACAAAAGGCGGCCATTCAAGCGGCGAAAGCGGGTTTCCGCGCCTGCATCGTCGAGCGCGAGCCGCAGGTGGGCGGTTCCTGTCTGCTGTCGGGAACCATCCCGAGCAAGGCGCTGCGCGAACAAGCGTTGCGCTATCGGCGCATGCAAGGCAGCGCCTCGTCGCTGGCGGTCGAACTGCGCGGCGATGCGCCGTTGTCGGCTTTGTTGCACGGCGTCGATGCGGTCATTGCCGCGCAGGACAAGTATCTGCTGGCGCAGCTCAAGCGCAACGGCGTCGAATTGGTGCGCGGCAAGGGCGGCTTCTTGGACGCGCATCGCATCGAGGTGCAGCATCTGGACGGCTCGCGCCGCGTTCTGCAGTCGCCGCGCATCGTGCTCGCCACCGGATCGCGGCCGCGTCATGTGCCGGCCATCGAAGTGGATCACGAGCACATCGTCGACAGTGACTCCATTTTGAGCCTGCCGTATATTCCTCGCTCCATGCTGGTGCTCGGCAGCGGCGTCATCGCCTGCGAATATGCTTCCATCTTCGCCGCCTTGGGTTGCACGGTGACGATGCTGGACAAGGCCGCGGAGCCCCTGGGGTTTCTCGACCCTGCGCTGCGCACCGGATTTCTCGGCGCGTTTCGCGCGATGGGCGGCGAGTACTGCGGTGGCTCCGAGGTCAGCGGCGCGCGCTTCGACGGATTCTCGCAGGTCGAAGTCCAATTGCGCGGCGGCACAACCCTGACTTCGGATATCGTGTTCGCGGCGTTCGGCCGCGTCGCCAATCTCGACGGCATTGGTCTCGAGCGCCTCGGCATCACGGTGAGTTCGCGCGGCACGGTGCAGGTGAATGAGCGCTTTGAAACCAACATCCCCGGCATATTCGCCGCCGGCGATGCCATTGGACCGCCCGCGCTGGCGTGCGCCGCCGCCGATCAGGGCCGGCGCGCCGCGCTGGCTGCGCTGGGTCTGCCGCCGCCCGCGCTGACGAGCTTGGTGCCGAGCGGCGTGTATACCATTCCCGAGATTGCCTGCGTCGGCCTGTCGCAGAGCGAGGCGGCAGCGAAGAAAATGGATTTCATCGTCGGCCGCGCCGATTTCAGCGAAGTCGCGCGCGCGCATATCGTGGGCGAGCCTGCGGGGTTTCTCACGCTGCTGTGCGAGCCCGGCAGCGCGAGGGTCCTGGGCGTTCAGGTCCTGGGCGAGGGCGCGACGGAACTCGTGCATTTGGGCCAAGCGGCCATCGCCACCGGCGCCAGCGCCGATTTCTTCATCGAGCAGATTTTCAATTTCCCGACCATGACCGAAGCCTATCGGATTGCGGCTTTCGACATCTTGAAGCAGCGCTCGCAGCTGCCGATGGCGCCGCAACGGCTCGCGGGCGCCATGGGCTGAGCGCTACAGATTTCGAATCAAGATATCGCCGAATTCACTGCACTTGACCTCCGTGGCTCCCGGCATCAGCCGGGCGAAATCGTAGGTCACGGTCTTTTGCGCAATGGATTTATCCATGGCATTGATGATGGCATCCGCGGCTTCCAGCCACCCCATGTAGCGGAACATCATTTCCCCGGACAAGATGACCGAGCCGGGATTGACCTTGTCGAGATCCGCATACTTCGGCGCCGTGCCATGTGTCGCCTCGAACACCGCGTGACCGGTCAGGTAATTGATGTTGCCGCCCGGCGCGATGCCGATGCCGCCGACCTGAGCCGCGAGCGCGTCGGACAGATAATCGCCGTTGAGGTTCATGGTGGCGACGACGTCGAACTCGTCCGGACGGGTGAGCACTTGCTGCAAGGTGATGTCGGCAATCGCGTCCTTGATGATGACTTTGCCGGCTTTCTTGGCGGCATCCATCTGCGCGTTGGCCTCTTTCTCGTCGCCCGCCGATTTGATGCGCTCCCATTGCTCCCAGGTAAACACCTGGTCGGGAAATTCTCTTTCGGCCAATTGGTACGACCACCCGCGAAACGCACCCTCGGTGAATTTCATGATGTTGCCCTTGTGCACGATCGTCACGCTCTTGCGTTGGTTGTCGATCGCGTACTTCACCGCCGCCCGGAATAGCCGTTCCGTGCCTTCCTTGGAGGCGGGTTTCAAGCCGATGCCTGAGGTGTCCGGGAAACGAATCTTGGCGTACTGCTTGGGAAAGTTCTGCTTGAACAGGTCGAGAAATTTCCGGCACTCCGCGGAGCCTTCCTCGAACTCGATTCCCGCGTAAATGTCCTCGGTGTTTTCGCGGAAAATGACCATGTCGACTTTTTCCGGCGTCTTCACCGGCGAGGGCACTCCCTTGAACCAGCGCACCGGACGCAGGCACACGTACAGATCCAGCAACTGCCGCAATGCCACGTTCAGCGAACGAATTCCGCCGCCGACCGGCGTGGTGAGCGGCCCTTTGATCGAGACCAGGTAGTCGCGGCATGCCGCAACGGTTTCGTCCGGCAGCCAGGTGTTGTACGCCTTGTTGGCTTTTTCGCCGGCGAAAACCTCCATCCAATGTATTTTGCGCTTGCCGCCGTAGGCCTTTTTCACCGCCGCATCGAACACCCGCACGCTCGCACGCCAGATATCGCGGCCCGTTCCGTCGCCCTCGATGAAAGGAATGATGGGTTGGTCGGGCACCTGCAATTTGCCGTTCGAGATGCTGATTTTTTCGCCCCCAGCGGGAATCGCGAGGCGGACCGGCTTGGCGTCTGACATTCCTTGATCTCCTGTAAATTCAGCCGCAATGCTAGCATGCGCGACCGGAGACCAGCTTGCGCAACCTGAAATCAACACCTGCAAAAGACGGCTTTCGAATGCCCGCGGAATTCGAGCGGCACTCGGGCTGCTGGATGCTGTGGCCGGAGCGAACGGACAACTGGCGCCTGGGCGCAAAGCCGGCGCAGGCGGCTTTCGCCGCCGTCGCCGCCGCGATCGCCGCCGCCGAGCCGGTGACGGTCGGCGCTTCGGCGGCGCAGTTTCAAAACGCGCGCGCGCGCCTGCCGCGCAACGTGCGGGTGGTGGAGATCAGCAGCAACGATGCGTGGATGCGCGACTGCGGCCCAACTTTCGTCATCGATGCGCAGGGGCGCCGCCGCGGCATCGATTGGACTTTCAATGCCTGGGGAGGCCTGCAAGGCGGATTGTACTTTCCCTGGGACCGGGACGATCAGGTCGCGCAGAAGGTCTTGGAGATGGAGGGCGCCGACCGCTACCGCACGCCGCTGGTCATGGAAGGCGGCGCAATTCACGTGGATGGACAGGGCACGTGCCTGACCACCGAAGAATGCCTGCTCAATCCGAATCGCAATCCGCATTTGACGCGCGGCGAGCTAGAAGAGCAGTTGCGCCGCTATCTCGCGGTGAGCAAGGTCATCTGGCTGGGCAAGGGTGTCTATCGCGACGAGACGGGCGGTCACATCGATGAACTCGCGTGCTTCGTGAGCCCGGGACACGTGGCGCTCACCTGGACGGATGATCGCACCGACCCGCAGTTCGAAATTTCCCAGGATGCCTATCAGCGTCTGCGTCATGCCACGGACGCGCGCGGCCGCCGCTTGGAGATTCATCAAATTCATCAGCCGGGGCCCTTCTTCATGACGGCCGAGGAGGCCGCGGGCATCGATCCGCATGCCGGCAGCCATCCACGCCAGGCCGGCGACCGCCTGGCCGCCTCCTATGTCAACTTCTACATCGCGAATAAGCGCGTGGTCATGCCGCTTTACGAAAAGCGCCGCGATGCGGCGGCGATGCGTACCCTCAAGCGTTTGTTTCCGTCCCGCGCCGTCGTTGGGGTGCCGACGCGCGAAGTGCTGCTGGGAGGGGGTAATATTCACTGCATTACCCAACAAGTGCCTCGGCCGACAGGCCCCTAGGGCCGCAAAATGGAACTTTGCTGCGCGTAACGTCTCGAAAGCCTTTATTCTACGCAGCCTTGATTGTTGGTCCCCCTCAATAATTGGAATCTGTTGTGCATTCATCGTTCAAGAATAAGACCGCCAATCGGTTGGTCGCGCTGCTCTGCGCATGCGGCTTCGGTTTGATTGCCGCGGGCTGTCATCACAACAATTTGAACAGCGGCTTCGGCGTGGCGTGGACTACCTTGACCACCACCGATGACACCGGCCAATTCACCAGCTACCTGGTGACGATCGACTCTGTGGTACTGGTCGGCAAACTCAATGGCACCATCTCCGCTATCGCGGTTCCTGAGACGGTCGATTTTGCCAAGCTCACCAATTTATCGGAGCTTTGGGCGACCGCCAGCGTGCCGGTCGATACCTACACCCAGGCCACCATCACGTTGGATTACACGAATGCGCAAATTTCCGTGATGGTGAACGGAGCGCCGGTCAAGGTAACCGTGGTCGATCCCTCGGGCGTCACTCCGACCACGGTCGCGGTTACCGTGAACCTCGACCCCAGCAACCAGCTGATCCTGCAGCCGACCTTCGCGACCAGCAATGCGCTGCGCCTGGCCATCAATTACGACATGACTGCGTCGAACAAGGTCAATCTGACCACCAGCCCGCCGACTTTGACCGTCGCACCCTTCATGACGGCGGCCACCACCGCCGCCGACAGCAAGCTGATTCGCGTGCGCGGTCCGCTGATCAATTCGAGCCTCAATTTGGGTACTTACACCGTGGTGGTGCGGCCATTCTTCGATGAAGTGAATAGTTTGGGCATCGACACCCTGTTCAGCGGCGCGAACACGGTTTATACCTACGGGGGCAATAGCTACGTGGGGACGGCCGGACTCACCGCATTGTCGCAGGCTTCGGCGGGATCGACGGAAACGGCGGCGTTCTGCACGTTCGAACCGACGACGACTCCCGCTGCCGGCGTGAACGCCGGCATCTTTCATTCCGTGTATGTCGTCGCCGGAAGCACCTTGGAAGACTTTTACACCGAGGGTATCGAAGGCGATGTGATCGCACGCAGCGGCAACACACTCACGCTACGCGGCGGGTTGGTGACCGCCAATGCGGCCCAGGTGATCCAGTATGCGGACGTGGATTCCCTGGTGCTCATCGGGCCCAGCACGCTGGTGACCGCCGATGGCGTCTCGACCTTGGGACCCTTGAACTACAATTCGATCGCGGTCGGCCAGCACATCACGGCGCGGGGGCTTTATTCCGTATCGGCCACGAATGTGGTTACTCTCGACGCCACCGGATCCGCGACCAACACCGGCTCGATACGCCTGCAATCGACCGAGCTGTATGGTTCATTGATCTCCGCGGCTTCGGGAAGCCTGCTGCTGAACTTGCAGGCGATCGAAAATTATCCGGCCAGCGTCTATGATTTTGCCGGCAACGGCGTGAGCGGCGCGCAGGATCCGGTCGCGGCAAATTTTGCCGTCAATACCGGCGCACTGACCCTCCCGGCGGCGGCGCCGGGCGATCCCGTGTGGATCGATGGTTACCTCGCCCCCTTCGGCAGCGCACCACCGGATTTCAACGCTTTCAGCGTACTCGCAGAACCGAGCGTTCCGGCGACTTTGGCGGTGGTTTGGACGGGTGCCGGGACCGCGGCGCCCTTTACCACGCTGACGTCCGCCGGCCTGACGATCGACCTGACCAATGCCGCGTTCGGTTCGGGACAGCTGCGCATCGGCGCCGAAACCGTCGACGTAACGACCTTGAGCGCAAGCCCCAACATCGTTCCGGCAGTCGCGGCAGCGGATCCCACATCGGGCCTGCCGCTGTTCTCTCCGCGATTCAGCGTAGGGGCGGGCGCCATCAGCGAGTCCACCGCAACCCCGGTCTCGTCGTTCAACGCATTCGCCGACTTCGTCACCCAGCTGAACACGACCTTTGCCACGCCGACGTCCGCGACCCAGTTGGTTGCTCGAGGAATGTACGATCGCGCCAGCAACACTTTTACCGCTTCCAGTATCGACGTAGTGCTCTAAACTATTCCCCCTAAATGGGGAAACGCGCCTTACCTGGGAAACTCGCCATACGTCTCGGTTTGGCCTGTGTGCTGGCGGCAAATTGTCCCTCGATCGATGCGGGCACGGGCACGGGCACGGGCGCTGGCGCGACGGGCGCGAGCGCCGGCGAGGTTCGCGCGGCGAGCGCTGCCGCCCCGGCGGGCGCCGCCCTGGCGCGGCCTCGCATCTGCCTGGTGCTCTCCGGCGGCGGTGCGCGCGGCATGGCGCATATCGGCGTCCTGAAGGTTCTCGAGGAGCTGAAGATACCGATCGACTGCATCGCCGGCACCAGCATGGGTGCCGTCGTCGGCGGTTTATACGCCAGCGGCATGACCGCCGCGCAGATCGACGCCACCATGCGCAGCGTCGATTGGCAGGAGGCTTTCCGCGATGCGCCGCCGCGACGCGACCTGGCATTCCGGCGCAAGCAGGATGATCGAAATTTTCTGGTGCGCCTGCCGCTCGGCTTGAAGCACGGCAAGATCCTCCTGCCGAAGGGATTCATTCAAGGGCAGAAACTGCAGGAGACGCTGCGCCAGCTCACTCTGCCGTTCAGCAACAGCACCGACTTCGACCTGCTGCCGACGCCGTTTCGCGCGGTTGCCACCGACCTGGTCACCGGTAAGGCGGTGCTGCTGGACAAGGGAGACCTGTCGATTGCCATGCGCGCGAGCATCTCCGCGCCGGGACTGTTTGCGCCCGTCGAAACTCAGGGCCTGTTGTTGGTCGACGGCGGCCTGGCGGAGAACCTGCCCATCGAGGTGGCGCGGCAAATGCACGCCGACATCCTGATCGTCTCCGACGTCAGTTTTCCCTTGCAGCCGCGCGCGGCGCTCGACTCGGCCCTGTCGATTTCCAATCAGATGCTGGCGATTCTGGTGCGCAAGGATGCGGATCGGCAGCGCGCCACCCTGGGCGCCTCGGACGTATTGATCGAGCCCAACCTGGGAACCACGAGCTCCGCCGACTTCACTGCGGCGCTTGCGACCATCGGTGCCGGCGAAAAAGCAGCGCGCGGCGTGCTCGGAAAGCTCGAAGAGTTGCGCGTCGGCGATTCGGCCTACAACGATTATTTGGTGCGCCGCGCCGCGCGCGAACCCGGTCTGCCGGCCATCAAGTTCGTACGCGTCGATGAAAAGTCCAAGCGCTATGAAAAGACCATCATGGCGGAGATGCAGCCGTTGGTGGGCAAGCCCCTGGACGTGGACGCGGTCGGCGCGCGCATCACCGAGCTGTACGGCCTCGGCAATTTCGAGACCCTGGATTACGCGCTGGTGAATCAGGGTCAGGGCGCCGACGAGGAGTCCGGAATCGAAATCCGGGCGCGGCGCAAGTCCTGGGGCCCCACCTACGTGCGCTTTGGACTGGATCTGGAAGACAATTTTCAGGGCAACAGCCGCTACAACGCGGCGGCGCGCTTCATCTTGACCGAACTCGACAAGCTGGGCGGCGAGTTGGTGACGGATGTGCAGATTGGCAGCGATCCGAAAGTGCAGAGCGAGTTCTATCAGCCCCTGAATGAGACGCGCACGTGGTTCATCGCGCCGAGCCTGCGCATTGAAGCACGGGATCTGCAGCTCTACGCCAACGACGTGCAGATCGCCGATTATCGCGATCGCGAGGCGGAAGCCGCTTTCGACGTCGGCCGCACCCTCGGCAATTGGGGCGAGATCCGCGTCGGCTACCATCGCATCAACGGCGCGTCGACCGTGCGCCTCGGCGACCCGACGCTGGTGGAGCCGCAATACAACAATGGCGAGCTGTTCGTGAAATTCAGCTACGACCAGCTCGACAATCTGCACTTTCCGCGCGACGGCTCGCAATTTACCCTGCAATGGGACGGCAACCGCACCGAGCTGGGCGCCGATAGCGCGTACGACAAAGTGCAGACGGACTGGCTCATGGCCCGTTCGCGCGGCCGCAACACCCTGTTGCTGTGGGGATCGGCGGGCAGCGTGGTGAGCGGCGCCATCCCCGCCACCGCCGTTCCGGATTTCTTTTCGTTGGGCGGATTCTTCAATCTGTCCGGATTGGCGCCCATGTCCCTGTATGGACCGGACTATGCCATCGCGCGCGCCATTTATTTTCGCAAGATCGGCCGCGGCGGCGAGGGATTTTTCGAATTTCCCGCCTATCTCGGCATGTCGCTGGAAATGGGCAACACCTGGCAGACACGCGGCGACATGAGTTTCGGCTCGACGCACAAAGACGCGGCCCTGTTTCTCGCGTTCGATACGTTCCTGGGTCCGGTGTACCTGGGATCGGGCTACGACACCGCCGGACACAGCGCCTATTACTTGTTCTTGGGAAGGACTTTCTAGGCGCCGGCGCGCCGAATCTACCGGGTCGACGCGGAGCCGCCCGTGAAATTTCGGCGTTGCAGCGGGCGCGCCACCGCGCTAGAAGCTGCGGCTCTCGCCGAGGTTTTCCACTTTTTCAAAAACCAGCGCCGGTTGATCGCCGATACGCGAATACTCGTGCTTGCGCGACATGTCCTCGAGAGTCCGGTCGCGCTCGGCGGCGGTAAAAAACCAATGCGTTTTCTGCCAATCGGCGCCCACCAGTTTCGCGAACGGATCGCCGCGGCGCAGCCGCACGCGAATGCCGTAGGGCTGCGGCAGTACCGGAATGGTGCGAGTCATATTTTGCTGATTGGCGATTCCCATGACCCGAAGATAGCGGAATCGCGTTGGACGTGCCAGCCATTGCGCCGCGGTACAGCATGCTAAACTCCGCCGCGTTCAACGAGGTAACTGATGGCATCGTCTTACACAGCCTCCGACATCGAGGTATTGAGCGGTCTGGATCCGGTGCGGCGGCGGCCGGGCATGTACACCGACACCACCAGGCCCAATCACCTGGCGCACGAGGTGATCGACAACAGCGTCGATGAGGCGATCAACGGCTACTGCGACAACATCGCGGTCACTTTGTACAAGGATGGCTCCTGCGAGGTGGAGGACAACGGCCGCGGCATGCCGGTGGACATCCACCCGAAAGAAAAGATCAGCGGCGTGGAGACCATCTTGACCCGCCTGCACGCCGGCGGGAAATTCAACGACAAGTCTTATCAGCATGCGGGCGGACTGCACGGCGTCGGCGTCTCGGTGGTGAATGCGCTGTCGAAGAACCTGGAATGCTGGGTGCGGCGCGGCGGCAAGGAATACAACATCAGCTTTGCGGGCGGCAAGGCCACTTCCAAGCTCGAAGTGGTCGGCGAGGTGCCGAAATCCAAGACCGGCACGACCATTCGCTTCTGGCCCGATCCGAAATATTTCGACACCGACAAATTCGCCGTTCCGAAACTCAAGCAGGTGCTGCGCGCCAAGGCGGTGCTGTGCCCGAATTTGCGCGTCACGCTCAAGAACGAGCTCACGCGGCGAGAAGGACGAATGGTTCTACACCGGCGGCTTGCACGAGTATTTGGCGGAGGAACTGGGCAAGGGCGAATGGCTGCCGGCCGAGACCTTCTACGGCAAGCGCGACATCGAGGGGGGCTCGCTCGATTGGGCGTTTGCCTGGGTGCTCGAGTCCGAGCACCATGTCGCAGAAAGCTATGTGAATTTGATTCCCACGGTCGAAGGCGGCACGCATGTCAACGGCCTGCGCACCGGCGCGGCCGATGCGGTGCGCGAATTCTGTGAATTTCGCAATCTGGTGCCGCGCGGATTGAAGCTCACCCCCGAAGATGTGTGGGACGGCGTGAGTTTCGTGCTCTCCATGAAAATGCGCGAACCGCAGTTCGCCGGCCAGACCAAGGAAAAGCTCTCCTCGCGCGAGTCCGCCGGCATCGTCCAAGGGGCGATCAAGGATGCCTTCGCGCTGTGGCTGAATCAACATTCCGATCAGGGCGAGAAAATCGCGATGCTCGCGATTGCCAACGCCCAGCAGCGCTTCAAGGACAGCCAGAAGGTGGCGCGCAAGCGGGTCGTCGCGGGGCCCGCGCTGCCCGGCAAGCTGGCCGATTGCGTCAGCCAAGACCCGGCCCGCGGCGAGCTCTTCCTGGTCGAGGGCGATTCGGCCGGCGGTTCCGCCAAGCAGGCGCGCGACCGCGTAACGCAGGCCATCATGCCGCTGCGCGGCAAGATCCTGAACACCTGGGAGGCCGATATAGGCGAGGTTCTGCAGTCTCAAGAGGTGCACAACATCAGTGTCGCGATCGGCGTCGACCCGGCCGCGAGCGACCTGTCGGGCCTGCGCTACCACAAGATTTGCATCCTCGCGGACGCCGACAGCGACGGACAGCACATCGCCACGCTGCTGTGCGCGCTGTTTTTGCGGCACTACCGGCCGCTGGTGGCCGCCGGGCATGTCTACGTGTGCATGCCGCCGTTGTTTCGCATCGATGCCGGCAAGGAAGTGATTTACGCCCTCGACGAAGCGGAGCGTGAAAAGGCCTTGAAGCGCATTGCCGCGGAGAATCCGCGCAGCAAACCGGTGGTGACGCGCTTCAAGGGCTTGGGCGAAATGAGCCCGCTGCAATTGCGCGAGACCACCATGGCGCCGCAAACCCGCCGCCTGGTGCAAATGACCATCGATGCCAAAGACAGTCCGGACCAGATGATGGACATGTTGCTCGCCAAGAAGCGCGCGGGCGATCGGCGCGAATGGCTCGAGAACAAGGGCAACCTCGCGCAGGTTTAGCGCGCCCGCGGCCATGAAAGAGCAAGAGCTGAATTTCGACGGCGTCGAGAAGGAACCGCTAAAGACCTTCGCCGAACGCGCCTACCTCGACTATTCGATGTACGTGATCTTGGATCGCGCGCTGCCCCACCTGGGCGATGGCCTGAAGCCGGTGCAGAGGCGCATCGTCTACGCCATGAGCGAGCTGGGGCTCGCGGCCGGCGCCAAACACAAGAAATCCGCGCGCACCGTCGGCGATGTGATCGGCAAGTTCCATCCGCACGGCGATTCCGCCTGTTACGAGGCCATGGTGCACATGGCGCAGGATTTCGCCTATCGCTACCCGATCGTCGACGGGCAGGGCAACTGGGGCTCGACCGACGACCCGAAATCCTTCGCCGCCATGCGCTACACCGAATCGCGGCTGACCCGCTATGCGGACCTATTGCTGCAGGAGCTGGACGCGGACACCGTGGATTGGGCGCCGAACTTCGACGGCTCGCTCGAAGAGCCCACGATGCTGCCGGCGCGCGTGCCGAACCTGTTGCTCAACGGCGGATCGGGCATCGCGGTGGGCATGGCGACCGACATTCCGCCGCACAACCTGCGCGAGGTGGTGAACGCCTGCGTGGCGCTGCTCGACGATCCGGAATTGAGCACCCGCAAGATCATGGCGCACATCAAGGGCCCGGACCTGCCCACCGGCGCCGAAATCGTCTCGCCGCGCGACGAGATGGTGCAGATGTACAACGCCGGTTCCGGCAGCTTCAAGGCGCGCGCCACCTATGAAATCGAGGAGGGCGAGATCGTGATCGACGCGCTGCCGTTCCAGGTGTCCGGCAGCAAGGTTCTGGAGCAGATTGCAGCGCAAATGCAGCAGAAGAAGCTGCCCATGGTCGAGGATTTGCGCGACGAATCGGATCACGAGAATCCCACGCGCCTGGTGCTGGTGCCGAAATCCAACCGCGTGGATATCCCGGCGTTGATGGCGCATTTGTTCGCGACCACGGATCTCGAGCGCAATTACCGCGTGAACCTCAATGTCATCGCGCTCGACGGCCGCCCGCGCGTCATGGGCCTGAAGGAATTGCTGCTGGAGTGGCTCAGCTTCCGCAAAACGACGGTGACCCGCCGCCTGAACCATCGCCTGGCGAAGCTCAACGCACGGCTGCACATTCTCGACGGCATGCTGATTGCCTTCTTGAATCTCGATGAGGTCATCCGCATCGTGCGCACCGAGGAAGAGCCCAAGCCCAAGCTGATCAAGCGATTCAAGCTTTCCGACGAACAGGCCGAAGCGATTCTCGAGACCAAACTGCGTCATCTGGCGCGCCTCGAGGAAATGAAAATCCGCGACGAGCAAAAGAAGCTCGCGGCGGAGCGCGATGAGATCGAAAAGATCTTGAAAAGCAAGGCGCGGCTCACCAAGCTGGTGCGCGAGGAGCTGATCAGCGACGCGGAAGAGTTCGGCGATGAGCGGCGCACGCGCCTGGTGGAGCGCGAGGCGGCGCAGGCCATTTCCGAGACGGAATTGTTGACCAGCGAGCCGACCACGGTGGTCCTGTCGCGCCTGGGCTGGGTGCGCGCGGCCAAGGGTCACGACATCGATGTGCGCGCGCTCAGCTACAAGAGCGGCGATGCATACCAGGCGTCTGCGAAGGGCCGAAACCTGCAGCAGGCGGTGTTCATCGATTCGACCGGCCGCGCCTACAGCCTGGACGCGCACCAGCTCCCCGCCGCCCGCGGTTACGGCGAGCCGCTATCCGGCACGGTGGATCCGCCCGACGGCGCCATCTTCGCGGCGGTAATGATCGGCGAACCGGACGATTTGTGGCTGCTCGCGAGCGACGCGGGCTACGGCTTCGCCGTGCGCTTGCGCGAAATCTACTCCCGCAACAAGAAGGGCAAGTCGGTCCTCAAGGTGCCGGAGAATGCGCTGGTGCTGCCGGCGCAGCCTCTGGGCGCGGGCGATGGGCTCGCGATTTTCGTCAACAACGACGGCGAAGCGCTGGCGTTGCCGGTGAATCAAATCGAAGAGATGACGGCCGGCAAGGGACAGAATCTCTTCGGCATCCCGGGCAAGAAGTCCGCGGAGCGCGACGAATACCTGGTGGCCATGGCGGTGGTTGGCCCCGGCGAGGTCTTGACCGTTTACAGCGGCAACAGCGCGCCGATGAAGCTCAAATACGAGGAACTCAAGCAGTTCCAGGACAAAAAAGGCCAGCGCCGCCAGCGATTCTCGCGCGCCTACAAACAAATCGATCGGCTGGAGGTGGCGCCGGCCTGATGCCAGAGAGGGTGAGAAGACTCAAGGCACGAAGGCAGAGGCGGTCAACATCAAACTCGAGGTCTAGCTAATAGCTAGCGCTCGCCCGACATCGTGACATCTTCGGGCGCGTTCACGAAGTAGCCTTGGATGAATTCAATGCCGAGCTGCCACAGCACCGCCATGGTGTTGGCGTCTTCGACCCGCTCGGCCACCGTTTCGATGCCCTTGCGCTTCGCGGCCTCGACCAATCCCTTGACGCGCTGTTGCTGGATTTGATTGGTCGACAGTCCCTGCATCAAGGAGCCGTCGATCTTGATGAAGTTCATCTCGATGTCATTCAGCAGTTTGAGCGGATCGCGCCCGGTGCCGAAATGCTCCAGCGCGAAGCGGAACCCGAGCTTGCGCAAGCTCTCGGCCAGCTCCTTGGTCGGCCGGACATACTGATTCGCGAGTTCCTCGGTGACCTGCATGCACAGGCGCTTGGGCTCGATCTTCAGCGACTTCAGCTGCTGATCGAGCCACGCCAGCAGGCTCTTGTCGAGCACGGTGTCCTTCGACAGGCGCACGAAAATGCAGGCGGCCTTGCGGTTGGCGGCGAAAGACATGGATGCGCCGACCACCCAGCGATCGATGTTCTTCATCAAGTCGTTGCGTTCCGCGGCCGCGATGAACTCGGCGGGCAGCACCTCGTTGCCCTGTTCGTCCAGCATGCGCACCAGCACGTCGAACATGCCTTTGTCCTCGCCGAGCAGGCTCGCGATCGGCTGCTGCACCAAGCGGAAGCGGTTCTCCATCAAGGCGCTCTTGATGTGTTTCACCCAGATCTTGTCGTAGGCCTGCACGCGCGTATCCGTGTCGGCCTTGTCCACCACATACATCTGGTTGCCGCCGAGTTCCCGCCCGCGGCGCGTGGCGCTGACGGCATCGGTGATGGCCGCGGCGATGTCGGGATTGGTGGGCGGCAAAAGCCCCAAGCCCACCGTGACCGTGGCGGACAGGGTCTTGTCCTCGAGCACGAAAAGATGATCGTGCACCCGCTTGACCACATTCTCGGCCCAGGTTTCCACGTCCTTGGCCGTGCCGCGCTCCAGCATCACCAGGATGCCGTTGCCGCCGAAGCGGCCGCAAAGATCGGTGGCGGTCAGCTGCGAGCGCAGCAATTCGGCCAGCTGCGCCATGAAATCCTCGCTGGCGACCACGCCGATGGCGTGCTGAATGTCGATGAACCGGTCGGGCTTCAAGTGGGCGATCTGGCGCACGCCGCCCTTCATGTTCTGCGCCGCGCGTTCGCGCATCGCGGCGACCACGTAGCGCTGCTGCAGGAACTGCGTGGTGGCGTCGTTCTTGACCGCATCGGCCAGCTGCATTTCCAGGTTGCGGTCTTTCTTCTGCAGCGCCGCGATGGCGATGCGCACCGCGGGCTCGTTCTCGTAGTCCGCGCGCGTGAGCGTCAATTCCAGCGCAAGCGTGGTGCCGTCCGAGAGCAGCGCCTGAACTTTCAGTCCGTGGTCGCTCCACTTGCCCTGCAGGCACGCGACCAGCGCGCCTTTGAGGGCGGCGTGCGTCTCTTGTTCGAACAAGTCCATGAGCGGCGACCCATTGAGGGCGTCGCTCTCGGAATAGCCGAACAGTTCGACCCAGGCGCGGTTGGCCTCCACGATGATGCCTTCCTGCACGTGCGTAATGGCGTCGGCGGAGCCTTCGAGAAAATTTTGCAGCTGCTCGCGGTATTCGCGCGCCGATGACAGCGTGCTGGACAATGCGCGCTCCAAACGATGGGCGCGCAGCTCGCGGGAAGCGACCGCCTGCAAGCGGCTGCGATTGGCCAGGGTGACCACATCCTGGCAACCCAGCCGCATCGCCTCGGCGATCGCCGCTTCATCGACGGTCGCGCGCACGATCAGCACCGGCATGCCCGGCGCGTTTTGCTGCTTCACCTTCATGATCGCAGCGAGGTCGATGCCGAGCTCCTCGATGAAGACGATGAGCATTTCCGGATTGAGCTGCGTCAGGGCATCGCCCAGATCGCTGGCGTCGGGCAGCCAGGTACAGTGAACCGGATGGCCCGCCTTGCGCAGCGTGCTGTTGATCGCTTCGACGTGGTCTTGCGACCTCGCCATCACGATCATTGGAACTGCACCCTGTTCGGTCACCGGAAAATCCTCGTCAATTGCCCAAAGTGTAGCACCTTGGAATTTGACGTTTCTGGGACAGGCGTCAAACCCCTCGTCGGTTTTGACGCCAACTGGCCACAATCCGTGAGTGCGGCTATGATACGCGCCCTTCAACTCGAGGCCGTCGATGGCTAACTACAGCACCAATGAATTCAAAGCCGGTCTGAAAATTCTGATCGACGGCGACCCTTACGCCATCGTCGAGAACGAGATGGTCAAGCCCGGCAAAGGGCAGGCTTTCAATCGGGTGCGAGTCCGCAACCTGAAGACCGGCCGCACCATCGAACGCACCTGGAAATCCGGAGACACGGTGGAAGCGGCGGACGTGGTCGACACGGATATGCAATATCTTTACAGCGACGGGGACTTTTTCCACTTCATGGTGCCCGACACCTTTGAACAGCTCACGGCCTCCAAACAAGCGGTGGGCGAGGGCGCGCAGTGGCTCAAAGACGGCACGGTTTGCGTCGTCACCCTGTGGAACGGCGTGCCGCTCGTGGTGACGCCGCCCGCGCACATGGAGCTGAAAGTCATCGAGACCGACCCCGGCGTGCGCGGCGATACTGCGACGGGCGGCTCGAAGCCCGCCAAGCTCGAGACCGGCGCCGTGGTGCGTGTGCCGCTATTCATCAACGAGGGTGAAGTGCTGCGCATCGATACCCGCACCGGCGAGTATTTGTCGAGGGGCAAGGGCTAGACAGGGCAGTTGCGGCCCAGCCCGTCCAGGGCCGCGGGCGAGCTTGGCCTCGCCATCAGGCATTCTCGATCGAAAAGGCCATCGCGCCGGCCAAAGCGTCGGCGCCCAAGGCGATCGCGACCAGCCGGTCGAATCCCAGTGCGACGCCGGCGCAGTCGGGCAAGCCGCTTTCCAGCGCCGCGAGAAAATTTTCGTCCAACGGCGCTCGAGGCTGTCCGCGCGTGCCGCGCAGCTCAAGATCGTGCGCGAACCGTGCGCGCTGTTCCTGCGCCTGCGCCAGCTCGTGAAACCCGTTCGCCAGTTCCAATCCATCCAAATACAGCTCGAAGCGCGCCGCCACGCGCGGCAGCCCCGGTTTCAAGCGCGCCAGAGCCGCCTGGCTGGCCGGGTAGTCGCACACGAAGCAAGGATTGCCGCGGCCGAGGCGCGGGCCCACGATGAGCCCCATCAGCAGATCCAATTTCGCATCGCGGTCCAACGGGGCATCGCAGCGAATTCCATGCCTTCTCGCCGCTTCCAGCAGCTCATCCTCGGTCGAATCGAAGGCATCGACACCGGCGTGACGCCGCAACGCCTCCCGGTAGCTCAGGCGTTCGGCGGCGCCGAGCGTGCGCGCCGGCGCAAGCAGCGCCGCGATCAGCGCCTCGACTTCATTCATCAACGCCGCATCGTCGAGTCCAACGCGATACCACTCGATCATGGTGAATTCCGGGTTATGCCAGCGGCCGCGCTCCGCATCGCGAAACACCTTGCAGACCTGGTAGATGTCGCCGCTGCCGGCGGCCAACAAGCGCTTCATGGCGTATTCAGGCGACGGAGACAGATAATGGCGGCGCGAAGCCCCGGCGATTTGAGTCGACAATGATTCGATCTGCGGATCGCTCACGGCGGCGGCGCTCAAAGCAGGGGTCTCCACTTCCAAGACGCCGCGCGCTTCGAAAAATGCGCGCGCGGTCTTCAGCATCGTGGCACGCCGGCGCAAGGCGCCGAGCGCCGCAGTCGGACGCCAGCTCACTGAAGAGATCCTAAGGATTGACCCAGTTTGACCGCGCGCACCGGCGCGCACATCGTCATGCCAGCGGGCGCGGCCTTTTTGAAACAGCAAAATTACCGTCGAACCCATGTTGAAGCGGCCCAGTTCCGCGCCCTTCTCGAGCGCAAGCTCTTGCGGCGGCAGCGCGCGTGCTACGCGCCGCGGCGCGGGCGTGATATCGCCGGCCCAAACCGTGGCGATACTTCCCACATTGAGCGCGCCGACCAGGATCAGCGCAAATTCACCGAATGCGCAGTCGAACCAGGTCAACACCCGCTCGTTGCGTGCGAAGAGCCGCGGCACCCGGGAAGCCGTGACGGCGTTGACGCTGAACAGACGGCCGGGAACATAGACGGTCTCGCGCAGCCGCCCGGCGATCGGCATGTGCACCCGGTGATAGTTGAAAGGCGCGAGGTAAATGGTGGCAAACGAGCCGCCTTCGAAATGCGAAGCCCAGCCTCGCGAGGCCAGCAGCTCCTGCAGGGTGTAATAGCGGCCCTTGGCTTGCAGCAGGCGGGCGCCCTCAATAGTGCCCGCTTCGCTGACGGCGCCGTCGACGGGACAGGCAATCTCGCCCGGCCCGCTCGCAACGGCCCGCGCGCCGGGTTTCAGCGCCCGGGTGAAGAACTCGTTGAAGCTGCCATAGCGCAGCGGTTCGGGTTGTGCAGCCTCGGTCATGTCGATCGCATAGAGCCTGAGAAAGCCGCGGATCAGCCAATTTTTGAACCAGCGTGCGCGCACCCGCGTCGCGCGCAACACGAGCCGCGACAGCGCGTGTTGCGGCAGCGCGTGTTGAAACCATACGAACAGCCGGCCGGACTTCATGCGCCGGCGGTTGCGATGCGCTGTAAATCGCTTTGCAGGGCATCGACCGTGAACGGGCCCGTCAGCAGGGCGGCGAGGCGGCCGGCCGGATCGATGACGAAGATCGCGGCGGAATGATCCTCGGGACCAAAGCTGCGGCCGCGGTTGTCGATCAAGCTAAAATCCGCCAGCGGCCGGGCGGGTGCGAGTATGGTACGGCTCGCCAGAACCGGCGGCGGGTGCGGCCGCCATACGATCGCCGCGGCGACGCCCGCGGCGGCGAGGATGCACAGAAGCGCCAAGGACAACAGTTTGGATCGAGAGGTCATGCCGAGATTATCCCACACGGCCGCGAAACCCGTTCGCAGAGCGCGGCGAACTCGCGCGACCCAGAAGCGTCTCGCGCCCGAGAATGTGGGCGCCGCGATTGCGCGCTGCGCGCGAGCCCTGCGTGCAGCGCACGTGCATTTCGGTCACGGCACCGGCAATGCGCGCGACGAAGCCGCGGAGTTGGTATTTTTCGTGGCCGGACTTGCGCATTCCCGCGGCGCCGGCGCCTATTCCGCGAAGCTCAGTCCGCGTCAAATTGCGCGCATCGACCATTTGCTGCGGCGTCGCATCGCCGAGCGTATCCCGCTTGCCTATCTTACGCGGCGGGCGTTTTTTGCCGGACTCGAGCTGTATGTCGATGAGCGTGTGCTGGTGCCGCGCTCGCCGATCGCCGAGCTGGCGCTGCACCGCTTCGAGCCTTGGATCGGTGCACGCCGCGTGCGCCGCATATTGGACATCGGCACCGGGTCCGGTGCGATCGCGTTGGCCTGCGCCAAGGCTTTTCCGCGGGCGCAGGTCGATGCGGCGGATATCTCGGAGGCGGCATTGCAGGTCTGCCGGCGCAATGTGCGCCGGCTTTCCTTGGGAGGACGCGTCACGGCGTTGCGCTCCGACTATTTCAGCGGTGTCGCGGGCCGTCGTTACGATATCATCGTGAGCAACCCGCCGTACGTGGGGCGCGACGAGCTGCGCGCGCTGCCCGCCGAGTATCGGCACGAGCCGGAACTCGGCTTGGCCTCGGGCGCGGATGGTTTGGATTCGGTTCGGGCAATTCTGGCCGGCGCGCGGTGCCACCTCGAGGATGACGGCATCCTGGTGGTGGAAGTCGGCAACACCGAGACGGCGCTGCTCGAGCGCTTTCCGCGCCTGCCGTTCGTCTGGCCGCGGATTGCGATGGGCGGCGAGGGCGTGTTTTTGCTGAATGCGCGCGATCTTTAGCGCGGCGGGAGGGAAGAGGCGTGGCGGGCAATACTTTCGGCCGGATTTTCACGGTGACCAGTTTCGGGGAGAGCCACGGCCCCGCGCTCGGCTGCGTGGTCGACGGCTGTCCGCCGGGACTCGAGATCACGGAAGCGGAGCTGCAGGCCGATGTCGACCGCCGCCGCCCCGGTACCTCCAAATTCACCAGTCAGCGTCACGAGCCCGACACGGTGCGCATCTTATCGGGGGTATTCGAGGGCAAGACCACGGGTACGCCGATTGCGCTGCTGGTGGCCAACGAAGATCAGCGCTCGCGCGACTATGAAAAGATCAAGGATCGGTTTCGCCCCGGACATGCCGACTACACCTATCAGCAGAAATACGGCTTCCGCGACTATCGCGGCGGCGGCCGTTCCTCGGCGCGCGAAACCGTGGTGCGTGTGGCCGCGGGCGCCATTGCGCGCAAGTACTTGCGCGTGCACCAGCGCGTCAGCATCCATGGATACTTGGCACAGCTCGGACCCATCGTGCTGCAGCCGGTCAACTGTCAGGCTGCCTACGAAAATCCATTTTTCTGTCCCGAGCCGGAGCGCGTGCCGGAACTCGAGGATTTCATCTGGCGCATCCGCGAAGCGGGAGATTCCATTGGCGCGCGCGTCACGGTGATCGCCAAAGGGGTGCCTCCCGGCTGGGGCGAACCGGTGTTCGAGCGCCTGGATGCCGACCTGGCGAGCGCGATGATGGGCATCAACGCGGTGAAAGGCGTGGAAATCGGCGCAGGCTTCAAGTCGGTCGAGCAGCGCGGCTCGGAGCATCGCGACGAAATGACGCCGCAAGGCTTCAAAAGCAATCACGCGGGCGGCGTGTTGGGCGGCATATCTTCCGGCCAAGACATCGTCGTCAGCCTCGCATTGAAACCTACTTCGAGCATTACTCTGCCGGGTCAAACCATCAATATTCAAGGCGAACCGGTCGAGGTCAGCACCACCGGGCGGCACGATCCCTGCGTCGGAATTCGCGCGACGCCGATTGCCGAGGCCATGCTGGCGCTGGTGCTGATGGATCATTGCCTGCGGTTCCGAGCGCAATGCGCGGACGTGGCGTCGCCCACGCCGGTGATCACCCGATGAACAGCGCCGCTGCGTTGCCGCGGGTTGCCGTCGTCGGCGTGTCGAGCTTGATCGGCGCGGCCGTGATCGACGAATTGCGGCAGCGAAAATTTGCGCTCGCCGAATTGCATGCGCTCGACGATGAACGCAGCGCCGGCGGCCCTGTCCCCGAAGACGATACCTTGACGGTGGGCGATGTCGCCGCGTTCGATTTCGCGCGCGTGAACCTGGTGTTTTTTTGCGGCCGCGCGGCGCTCTCGGAACGCTATGCGCAGGCCGCGGCGGCGCATGCCTGGGTGATCGACGGCTCGGCGGCCTTTCGCACGCGAGCCGAGATTCCGCTGGTGGTGGCCGATGTGAATGCCTCGGTGCTCGATGCCGCGGGGCCGAAGGGCCTGATCGCGCTTCCCGGAAGCGCAAGCGTTGCGCTCGCGACCGCGCTGGCGCCGCTGCACCGGCTGGCCGGCCTGCAGCGCGTCGAGGTGGCGACCTATCAGGCGGTATCGGGCAGCGGGCGCGGTGCCATGGAAGAGCTCGCCGGCGAAACCGTCGCAATGCTCAGCGGCAAGAAGGCCAAAGGCAGAGCTTTTGGCCGGCAAATCGCCTTCAATGTCATTCCGCTGGTGGATACCTTGGACGCCGACGGCGCGTCGCGCGAGGAGCATCGATTGTGGGAGGAGACGCGCCGCGTGCTGAATTTGCCGCAGCTCGAGATCAACGCCACGGCGGTTCGCGTACCGGTTTTCTTTGGCCATAGCCTGGCGGTCCATGCCCTGTTTGCCAGGCCCTTTGCCCTCGGGGATGCCCTGAGCGTGCTGCAACGCGGGAGCGGATTGGAGCTGATCGATCCGGAATCGGTTGCCGAATTTCCGACGCCCGCCACACTGGCGACCGAGCCGGATCGGGTATATGTAGGCCGTGTGAGGGCTGATTTGACTCGTGATCGAGGTCTAAATTTTTGGGTGGTGGCCGATAATGTTCGGAAATGTGCGGCGCATAACGCAGTTTCAGTGGCCCAGATTTTGGTAAATAGATGCCAGTGAGATATAGTTATTGGCTTATGTAAAAGGCAAGTGAGAATTCGCTTCCAAGCCTCTATAGCACAATGAACTTTGTTGCTTGCCCACCAGAATTCTGGGAGTAGAAATGTTTGTGACCCTGTCTCGCCTCGTGCTGATGGCGTGCCTGCTGATCCCATCGTTGTCATGGGGCTTGGGCCTGGGTGAGATACACCTGAAGTCGGCGCTGAACGAGCCCATGAACGCCGAAATCGACCTGATTGCGGCCGGTCCCGAAGAATTGGCCGCCTTGCGAGCCAGCCTGGCGCCCAAGGATGCCTTTACTCGCTACGGCATCGATCGCCCCCCGTTCCTATCGACGCTGACCTTCAAAGTCGGAAAGAGCAAGGATGGCCGCGATGTATTGTTGGTGCGGTCGAGCGACTCGATCCCCGAACCCTTCGTGACTTTTCTCGTCGAGGTGAACTGGGCCCGCGGACGCCTCATGCGCGAATACACCGTGCTGCTTGACCCGCCGGTCTACACCCCCGGTGAGCGCGCCAGCAGTGCAGCGCCGGTGGCGGCGGCAACCACCGCGCCGACTGCGCCGGCGCCCGCGCCGACGCCCCGAATCAAGACTTCCCCGCTTCCCGCAGCTGCCGCCGGTGAAACCGCAACCGCGGAGGCCAATCCGCCGGCCGCGACTGCGAAGCGTTCGGGCCATGCCGGCCGAGCCGCGAAGCGCGCAGCGAAGCGCGGCGGCGAGTCCGCCGTCCGAGAGCACTTCGACGCCCGCGAGCTCGACGCCCAGCAGCGCCGAGAGCGCGCCTGCGGCCGCCGAGGGCACCTATCGTGTCGCCCAGGGCGACACGCTGACGAAGATCGCGCGCAGCCTGCACGCCTCATCGCGGGGCGACATCGATCAGGCCATGATCGCGATGTACCGCGCGAATCCCGAAGCGTTCGGCGGCAATATCAACATCTTGCGGCGCGGCGCGGTGCTGCGCGTTCCGGGCGCCGATGAAATCGCGGCGCTCAATCAAACCGAAGCGATGAGCGAAGTGCATCGTCAAATGGATGCCTGGCGCGGCGGCAGCGCCACTGCTTCCAGCGGTCATCTGCGTCTGGTAACGCCGGGTGCCGGCAGCGGTACCAGCAAGAGCGGCAGTGAGTCCGCTTCGAGCGGGGAAGCGCAGGCGCTCAAGGGCCGCGTCCAGGATCTGGAACAGCAGCTTGCGGACGCACATCGTCTGCTCGATCTGAAGAACAATGAATTGAGCGAACTGCAGCGCAAGCTGGGTTCGCAAGCCGCCACGGCACCCACGCCGGCACCGCAAACGGCGATGGCGCCCAAGCCCGTGCCGACCCCCGCTCCTGTGGAAACGAAGCCGAGCGTGCCCGAAGCGACTGCGCCGACGCCCGCTCCGGCCGCGCAGAGCTCCACGACGCCGACTCCGACGCCGGCACCCCTGCCGAAACCGAAGCCGGTCATTGCGAAAAAGCCCGCTCCCGCGGCCGAGAGCGGATCGTGGATCGACTGGCTGACGCAGAATTGGTGGGTGCCGCTGGCGGTGATCGTCGCGTTGATCGCCGGACTCGCGATTACCTCATGGCGCCGGCGACAGGCGAGCAGCGGCGGCGGCGGGGAGTTCCCGGAACTGGATTCGACCGACATTTCCGAATATCGCGATCCGACTGCGCGCGTGGCGAGCAGCCGCGCCGCCGATGACTCGTTCGTCGTCGAGGAATCGGGCGAGCATCGCATGCCGGATTTCAACGAGCCTGCGGAGCGCTACGGCGAAGCCACCACGGACCTGAAGGCGCCCGACGACACGATGTCGAGCGAAAGCGCCGTCAATCTCGATCAGGGCGATCCTCTGGCCGAAGCCGACTTCCACATGGCGTACGGCCTCTACGATCAAGCGGCCGATTTGGTGCGCATCGCGCTCGAGCGCGAGCCTGATCGGCGCGACCTGCGCCTGAAGCTGCTGGAAATTTATTTCGTGTGGGGCAACAAAGAGGCCTTCCTGCAAACTGCGAAGACCCTGGAGGCCACCCGCGACCGCGCGCCCGCCGGCGAGTGGGACAAGATCGTCATCATGGGCAAGCAGATTTGTCCGGATGAGCCGCTATTCGCCGCGAGCGCCGGCAGCGGCCGCGGCGCCGGCGCCTTGGTCGACTTGAATCTCGAGGGCGGCGAAAACCGCGTCGACATCGACCTGTTCGGCGATCCGGAAGGCGAGCGCAGCATCGATCAAACCATTGCCAAGGATATCGACGACACCGCGGCAACCGGCGAATCGCCCGGCTTGCACGCCGGCACGGATCTCGATTTCACGTTGGACCACGCCGAACGCGGCGCGGACGATTCGCCCACGCGCGAGATGCCGCCGCGGGATGAACCGACGGTCGAATCGGAGTTGATGAATTTCTCCGACTCCCCGACCGCCGAATCCCCGGCCCTGAAGGCCAACGATTTGCGCGACCGTATTTCATCCAAGCTGGAAAAGGTCAACAAGGCCGATCAGACCGCCGAACTGTCGATCGATGACTTGGGCTTGGATTTGGATCACCTTGAAGGCGCGGCTTCCGGCGCGTCGATCAGCATCCCGAGACTCGAGGAAACCGATCATCCGTCGGATGCCCCCACCATGGTGGCGGGCCTGGATGAAAGATCGCGGCGCATGATGGCGGAGGCCGAGAGCCGCGCACGCGACAAGGACCTGACGGAACTCGAGCGCGAATTGGAAGCCTCGTTCGTTGCCGATCTGGGCAGCGACCAAGAGGAGATCAAGACCGCGGTGCTCGGGCCCGAATCCGCGCCCACGGTACAGATGCCGCGCGGCACGACTCAGGATCCTTCCGCGACCTCGCGCTTCAAATCGCCCGAGTATTCCGACGTTCAAGAACCGGAGCGTTCCGACGTCGATTCGACCTCCCGGCTGCGCGGCATCAACGCCGACAGCATCGACCTGGATCTCGATCGGCTCGCGAATGCCTTGGGCTCAGGCGATACCGTCGAACAGCCGCGCGCCGAAGACGAAGTCTTCTCCACCGAGGTGTTCGAAGCCAGCCAACGCAACCGCAAGGTCGACTTGGACGTCGGCGAGGCGCTCAATGGTTCGGAGGCGGCGGCCACCAACAAGCTCAAGACGATCGCCACCCAGCGCACCACCAAGATCAAGACGCAGGAACTCGCGCTGCCGGAACTGGAGCCGGTAACGATGAGCGAAGTGGGTACCAAGCTGGATTTGGCGCGGGCCTACATGGACATGGGCGATCCGGAAGGCGCGCGCAGCATTCTCGAGGAAGTCGTCAGCGAAGGTTCTGCCAGCCAGAAACAGGAAGCGCAGCGCCTAATCGAGAATCTGCCCGGCTAGGCTCGGTGTGACGGAATTCGGCCGCCGCGTTGCCGCCATCATCGAGTATGACGGCACCGACTATGCCGGCTGGCAATCCCAGGCGCATTCGAGCTCGATCCAAGACGCGGTCCAAGAGGCGTTGTCCTTCGTTGCCGGGCATCCGCTGGTAGCAATCTGCGCAGGCCGCACCGACCGCGGCGTGCACGCGCTCGGGCAAGTCATCCACTTCGACACCAAAGCCGAACGAGCGCCGCGCGCCTGGGTGTTGGGCGCGAATACGCGGCTCGCACCGAGCATAGCGCTGCAATGGGCCGGAGAAGTGAGCATGGGGTTTCACGCGCGCCACAAAGCGTCCCGGCGCATCTACCGCTATTTCATCTTGAACCGCAGCGCCCGATCGGCCCTGCAGCGCACGCGCACGGCCTGGATTCACAGGCCGCTCGACGCAAGTGCCATGCACGCGGCCGCCCAGGCGCTGATCGGCGAACACGATTTTTCGGCGTTCCGATCCGTTCAATGCCAGTCGCCGACACCGATCAGGCGCGTCGATGCCATCGAGGTGACTCGTGCGGGCGACCTGGTATCGCTGCAGATCACCGCCAATGCCTACCTGCACCACATGGTGCGGAATATCGTCGGGACGCTGCTCGACGTGCAGCGGCAGGCGGACCCGCGGGCCGCCATGGCCCAGGTGCTGGCCGGCGCCGATCGGCGCTACGCCGGAATTACCGCGCCCGCGGAAGGGCTGTACCTGTGGCGCGTTGAGTACCCCAAGGATTTCGCGATCCCCGCGCCGGCCGGCCAAATTGGTTTAAACTCCGCGCTTGTGTAAGCAATCCCGATAGGCTCCTAGCATGTCCTGGTTTGAGCGAATCGTCCCGTCGCGGATCAAAACCGAGCGCCGCACCCGTTCGGTGCCCGAAGGCTTGTGGACCAAGTGTCCCGCCTGCGATGCCGTGCTCTACAAAGCCGAGATCGAGCGCAATTTGTATGTCTGTCCCAAATGCAGCCATCACATGCGCATCAACGGCCGCGAACGCATCATGAAATTTCTCGACACCGGCTCGACCACTGAAATCGCCGCCAAGGTCGAGCCCGAAGATCCGCTCAAATTCAAGGACTCCAAACGCTACAAAGAGCGTCTGACGCAGGCTCAGAAGCAGACCGGCGAGCGCGACGCGCTCATCGTCATGGCCGGGAAACTCGAAGGCCTCGATGTGGTTGCCTGCGCCTTCGAGTTTCGCTTTCTCGGCGGTTCCATGGGCTCGGTGGTGGGCGAGAAATTCGTGCGCGCGGTCGAGCATTGCCTGGAGCACCGCATGCCCCTGGTGTGCTTTTCGGCCAGCGGCGGCGCGCGCATGCAGGAAGCGCTGTACTCCTTGCTGCAAATGGCGAAAACCAGCGCGGCGCTCAAGCGCCTGTCGGAAGCGCGCCTGCCCTTCGTTTCCGTGATGACCGATCCGACCATGGGCGGAGTTTCAGCCAGCCTCGCGATGCTCGGCGATATCAATATCGGCGAACCGAAAGCGCTGATCGGTTTCGCGGGACCGCGGGTCATTCAGCAGACCGTGCGCGAAACTTTGCCGGAGGGCTTTCAACGCAGCGAGTTCCTGCTCGAGCATGGCGCTCTGGACATGATCGTCGACCGGCGCGAGTTGCGCGACCGCATCGGCGCCATGCTGCGATTGTTGAGCGGCAAAGAACCGGCCGCAGCCTAGGCACACCGAGAACTCATGCGGAGTCTTGAGCAGTGGTTGGCCTACCAAGCACAGGTGCACCCGCAAGCGATCGATCTGGGATTGGATCGTCTGCGCGTGGTGCTCGAGCGGTTGCAATGGCGGCAGCCAACCGTCCCGGTCATCACCGTCGCCGGCACCAACGGCAAGGGTTCGGTCAGCGCTTGCTGCGCGGCAATCCTGAACGCCGCCGGCATCAAGGCCGGCACTTTCACCTCTCCTCATCTGCGCGACTACCGCGAGCGCATCCGCGTCCACGATCGCTTGGCGAGCGCCGCAGAACTGGTGGCCGCCTTCGAAAAAATCGAAGCCGCGCGCGGCTCGGTGGCATTGACGTTTTTCGAGTTCAACGCGCTGGCGGCATTGTTGATTTTCGAGGCGGCCGGTCTCGACGCGTGGGTGCTGGAAATCGGCATGGGCGGGCGCCTGGATGCCGTCAATGTGGTCGATCCGGCCGTGGCCGTCGTCACCAGCATCGGCCTTGATCATCAAGAATACCTGGGCGACACGCTCGAGGCCATCGCGCGCGAGAAGGGGGGGATTTTTCGTCCCGGGAAGACCGCGGTGATCGGCGGCCGCGAGCCCTCCTTGGTGCTCGAAGGCATCGCGCGCAGCTTGAATTCGCCGCTGAAGCGGCTTGCCATCGAATACAACTACATTCTCGACGGCGCGGGCTGGCGCTACCGAGGAACGCGGTGGGACCTGCCGCACCTGCCTGCGCCGGCATTGAAGGGAAATATTCAATTCACCAATGCGGCAACCTCGCTGGCGGCGCTCGAGGAAATCTCCTTGGATATACCCGCCGCCGCAGTTGCCCAGGGACTCTCCGAGGTGCGCTTGGCAGGGCGTTTCCAAGCGTTCGGCGGCGGGCCGGACTCGCCGGCATGGGTATTGGATGTCGCACACAATCCAGACGCGGCGCGGGTGCTGGCACGCAATTTGAGTGACAGCCCCGTGCCGGGCCAGACCTTGGCGGTCTGCGGAATTCTGGCGGACAAGGATGCGGCGGGCATCGTTTCCATGCTCGACCCCTGTATCGACTCGTGGTGGTGCGCCTCCGTCGACGGCACCCGCGGCCGCAGCGGCGCGGCGCTGGCCGAGGTGGTGCGAAAGGAGGTGCGCGGACCTGTCGCTGCCGCCGACAGCGTTGCGAGCGCTTGTGCCGCGGCCGCGAGCGCCGCGGGTCGCCACGACCGAATCGTCGTGTTCGGATCTTTTCACACCGTGGGGCCGGCAATCGATTGGCTCGAATCCCGAGGATGGCTGCCGCCGGCGGCGCGTCCCGAATATACTTCACCGTGATGGACCGTCGCGTCAAAGAACGGCTGATCGGCGCATCGATCCTGGTTGCGCTGGTCGTGCTGGTCGTACCGGAACTGTTGTCGGGCCCAAAGCCGACGGTCGCGACTGCGCCGACTCTTCCCGCCGCAGCGGCTGAACCGCTGCGCAATGTCACCGTGGACTTGACGACCAGCAAGGCGCCGGCAAATGCGGATGCTGAACCGCCGTCGCCGCAGGCCGCCGCGGCAGCGGCGTCATCCGCAGCGGCCGCCAATTTGCCGCCGGTGCAAAATCCCGGCGTGCAGAGCTTCGCAGCACAGACTCCGGCTGCACCGGCCTCGGTTGCGCCAACCCCTGCGCCATCGCGCCCGGCGGCTGCGTCATCGCGCCCCTCGGCGGCGGCCGGGCGCCCCGCGGCCGCGGCGTCGCACCTGGCGACGGTTGAATCCTCCGCATTTTCCCCCACATCCAAGGGACATGGTTCGTGGTCTGTGCAGCTCGGGAGTTTCGCGAGCCGCGCCAACGCCGACAAGTTGACCCGCCAGGTCAAAGGGCAGGGGTTCGCGGTGTATGTTTTGTCGGGCGGGTCGGGAGCTTCGCTGCGTTATCGCGTGCGCGTGGGACCCATGGCCGACCGCGAATCGGCTGAACGGATGGCCGCGAAGCTCAAATCGCTGGGACATGCGGGAAGCCTGGTGGCGCCGGCGGCTTGATTTCTCATTTTGTCATGGTTTCAGCGCGGCGTTGGCGTGGCTCCGGTAGAATGCGCGGCAGACAGGAGGAGGCGAAATATTGACCGGTGCCGACGTTCTAATTCTGTTGATACTGTTGGGATCAACATTGATTGGTGCGCTGCGCGGTTTTATTCGAGAGGCGGTCTCGGTCGCCTTCTGGGTCCTCGCCATCTGGGGCGCCTGGCAATTCGGCCCCATCGTCGAACCGCATCTGGGCGGTCTGCTCGCGGATCCGAAGATCGCTCCCTGGGTGGGGCGGTTGGTGATTTTAGTGCTCGTGCTGCTGATCGGCTGGGTCGTCGGCATGATTTTGAGCTACTTCACCCGCAGCTTGGGGCTGGGGCCTCTGGATCGGGTGATCGGCCTTTTTTTCGGCATCGTGCGCGGCATGGTGTTGGTCGGTCTCATGGTGATCGGCGGCGAATTGCTGCATATGAACGGCGAGGATTGGTGGGACCGGTCGAAGCTGGTCCCTTACGGTGCGACCGTCGGCGATTGGTTGCGCGCGATGGTCGGAGAGAAGGGCGAGCCCTGGGCAAAGCTCGAGCGCCTCACCGGAGTGAAAGTCAGACCGAAGTAGCGGAGATTCCTGATGTGCGGAATTGTCGGAATGGTCGGAACCAGCGCGGTAAATCAACGCATCTATGACGCGTTGACGGTGCTGCAGCATCGCGGCCAGGATGCCGCCGGCATCATGACCGCGGAGGACGGCGAGCTGTTCATGCGCAAGGACTCAGGGTTGGTGCGCGATGTGTTCCAACAGAAGCACATGCTCAAGCTCAAGGGCAACATCGGCATCGGCCACGTCCGCTATCCGACGGCGGGGTGCGACAGTGCGCATGATGCGCAACCCTTTTACGTCAACTCTCCTTACGGAATTTGCCTGGGGCACAACGGCAACCTGACCAATGCGCGCGAGCTCACCGAAGTGCTGGTGCGCGAGGATCGCCGCCATTTGAATACCAGCTCCGATTCCGAAGTACTTCTCAATGTACTGGCCTCCGAACTCGAGCGCGTCGGAACGCCGCGGGTGACGCCGGCCGACGTTTTTGCCGCGGCCAACGCGGTGTACCGCCGCTGCCGCGGCGGCTATGCGGTGACGGCCATGGTGATCGGCCATGGAATTTTGGGGTTTCGCGATCCCAACGGCATCCGGCCGCTGGTGATCGGCAAGCGCGAAACCAAGAAGGGCACCGAATGGATGCTGGCCTCCGAGAGCGTGGCGCTCGATATGCTGGGTTTCGAGATGCTGCGCGACGTGGCGCCCGGCGAAGCCGTGTTCATCGATGAGCAGGGGCGTTTTTACGCGCAGCAATGCGTGGCGATGGCGCGGCACACCCCCTGTATTTTTGAATACGTGTATTTCGCCCGGCCCGATTCGATCATCGACAACATCTCGGTGTACAAGGCGCGCCTGCGCATGGGCGAACGCCTCGCGGAAAAGATCAAGCGCGAGCGGCCCGAGCACGGCATCGACGTGGTCATTCCGATTCCGGACACCAGCCGCACCAGCGCCGTGCAGGTGGCGCAATTGCTCGGCGTCAAGTATCGCGAGGGGTTCATCAAGAATCGCTATATCGGCCGCACCTTCATCATGCCGGGCCAGGAACAGCGCGCCAAGTCGGTGCGCAGCAAACTCAACGCCATCGATTTGGAATTCCGCGGCAAGAACGTGCTGCTGGTCGACGACTCCATCGTGCGCGGCACGACCTCGGCGCAAATCATCGACATGGCGCGTGAAGCCGGCGCGCGCAAGGTTTTTTTCGCTTCGGCAGCCCCTCCCGTGCGCTACCCGAACGTTTACGGCATCGACATGCCGGATGCGTCCGAGCTCGTGGCCGCCGGACACACGGACGAAGAGGTGCGCGACATCATCGGCGCCGATTGGCTCATCTACCAGGACTTGGATGATCTTGAACATGCGGTCCGCCACGACAACGCAAAGATCGAGAACTTCGATACTTCATGCTTCTCGGGCGAGTACGTGACCGGGGATGTAACGCCGGAGTATCTGGCGCGCCTGCAGGAAGAACGGTCCGACGAGGCCAAGCAGCAGCGCCGGCAGGGCGCCGGCCGCGGCCTGAAATCCGTCCGAATACTGTAGAAACCCGCGCTGGGTTGGGCTGCTAGCCGGCGCCGGTCTCGCAAAGAATATGCGCCTATTGGTGATTGCAGACCGCGACGAATATCGACTGCTGGTCCGAAAGCACGTGGAAATCCAGTGGCCGGACGCGGCCATCGTCGAGCACGCCCTGGGCAAGGAACCCGATCTCGACGGCAATTTTGCGGCAGCCGGTTTCGATGCGGTCATCGTCGTCAGCGCCGCGCCCACCGATGCAGCCATCGATTTCGCGGCGGCGCAGGCGGCCAAGCCGGAATTTGCGCCGATCATCCTGCTGCTGCTCGAGGATACCCCGGAATTCCCGCTGCCCGAGACGGCCGGCGTCACGCGCCTCTACGGCCGCAAGCTCGATCGTACCCGGCTGCTGAAAATGATCGTTACCGCGTCCAACGAGCACCGCAAGGCGCGCGCGCTGCTGCGCGCCAATCCGGACTACGAGAACCGATATCGTTTCGGCACCGTGGTCATCCGCGGCCATCGCTGCATCCGCCAGGTCGGCAGCGGCGGCATGTGCAAAATCTATCTGGCCGAGAGCGAACGCGCCGGCACCCTGGTGGTGCTGAAGGTGTTCAGCCAGGTTCCCGACGTATCGGAACGCTTCGTCAGCTTCGATCGGTTCCTGCAGGAATATGAGATCGTCGCGGGTCTGAACCACAAGAACATCGTGCGCATTTACGATCTCGGCGTCGCCGACGATCACGCCTATATCGCGATGGAGCATTTCCCGGCGGGCGACCTGCGCCAGCGCATGCTCAAAGAAGCGCTCGCGCCGCTCACGGCGCTCATGTTTCTGCGGCAAATCGCCAGCGCGCTCGACGCCATCCATTCGGTGGGAGTGCTGCATCGGGACCTGAAGCCCGCCAACGTGATGCTGCGCGCCGATGACAGCGTCAGCCTGATCGATTTCGGCCTGGCCAAGGCCAACGAGAACGACATCTCGCTCACCGGCACGCGCGAGATTTTCGGCACGCCCTACTACATGAGCCCGGAGCAGGGCCACGCGGAGATCATCGACGCGCGCAGCGATCTGTACAGCCTCGGCGTGGTGTTCTACGAAATGCTGATCGGCCGCAAGCCCTACAGCGGCGCCACGGCAATGGAAGTCATCTATAAGCACAAGCGCGCCGAATTGCCGGAAATTGCACCGCAATTCGCCCTGTACGAAGCGCTGCTGCAGCGGCTGCTTGCCAAGGCTCCCGGCGATCGCTACCAGTCCGCCGGCGAACTGTTGGCCGCCATCGCCGCCCTGAAAATTCCGGCATGAGCGGCGCCGCGGCGTTCGACCATCCGTTGCTGCGCGCGGCGACGCCGGCCGCCTGGATCGCAGAGGCGTGCGCGCTTCCCGAGGTGTTGCTGATCGATCACGCCAATTGCGAAAAAAAGGCGGCATCGACGGCGCTGGCAATGATGTTCGCCTACGCGGAGGACTTGGAGCTCACGGACAAGATGTCGCGCCTCGCGCGCGAGGAGCTGCGCCACTACGAGCAGGTCGCGAAGCTGTTGCTGGCGCTGAAAATCGCGCCGCAGCGCCTGGCGCCGGGACGCTATGCGGCGCGCCTGCGGCGCCTGGTCGCGAGCGGCGAACCGCGGCGCGAAGTGGACCTCATGGTGTGCGGTGCGTTCATCGAGGCGCGCTCATGCGAGCGCTTCGCGGCGCTGGGGTCGGTCATCGGGCAGCCGCTGAATGGTTTGTTCCGCGGACTGCACGAAGCGGAAGCGCGGCACTATCAACTCTACTTGGACCTGGGCAAGCGCGCCGCGGCGCGCGCGGGCCTGGATGTCGATGCGCGAATCGCGGCATTTGCGGCATGCGAGGCTGAGCTCATCACGCAGCCGGATCCGGTGTTCAGGTTTCACTCGGGGCCGCCGCCGCACACTGGGCGGCGCCGCACTTCAGCCGCGCGGCAGCGACTGAAGCTCGGGGCCGTTCCGATCCCAGCGCAGCACGCTGCCTTGATCGTACCAATCTCCCAAGACGATCCGGGTGCGGGGGCGCCCGTCCACCTCGAAGGCATGAATGCCCGGCCGATGGGTATGGCCGTGCAACAGCGTCGAGGTTCCGGCGCCGCGCAACGCCGTCGCCACGCTGCCGGCGTTGACGTCCGTGATGGCATGTTCCATCGCGGCGGTGTGCGCTTGACTGCCGGCGCGGGCGGCACCGGCGAGCGCGCGGCGCGCTTCGATCGACAGCGCCAGAAACCGGCGCTGCCAGTCGGCATCTCTCACCGTGGCGCGCAGCCGCTGGTAGGCATGATCGTCGGTGCACAGCGCATCGCCGTGCATCGCCAATACGGCTTCCCCGAAGAGGGTGATGATCAAGGGGTCGTGCAGCAATTGCGCGCCGCTCGTTTCGCAGAAGCGGTGCGACAGCAAAAAATCGCGGTTGCCGTGCATCACGAAGCAGGGCACGCCGCTCGCGGTGAGTTCGCGCAGCCCGGCGATGGCCGCCGTTTGCGCCGCGTCCGCCGCATCATCGCCGATCCAGGATTCGAACAGGTCACCCAAAATGTACAAGGCGGCGGCGTCCCTGGCCTCGGTTCGCAGGAACGCCAAGAATTGCTCGATGATCGCCGGTTGCGCCGCGTCGATATGCAGATCCGAGATGAAGAGCGTGGTCACCGCGGATTTCCCGGCCGCTGGGCCCCTAGGGTTTTGGAGCGCTGCCGCCGTTCGGAACGCGCTCGATCTTCAGGATAACCACGGGCTTTATCGGCGTCTCCTCTTTGATCGGGCCATGCGCGCCGGTGGCAACATCGCCGATCCGATCGACCACATCCATGCCGCTGATCACGCGGCCGAAAACTGCATATCCCCAGCGCGTGGCGTTGGGATCGAGCGCGGCATTGTCATTGAGGTTCACGTAGAACTGACAATTGCCGCCATGAGGATCGGATGTACGGGCCAGACCTACCGTGCCCCGCACGTTGCTCAAGCCGTTGCCCGATTCGTTGTTGACCCGCAGCGGGGCGGCTTTGGGCGTGTAGTCGACATTGAAGCCGCCGCCTTGAATGATGAAGCTGGCGACCACGCGGTGAATCAGCGTATTGGTGTAGTGGCCGGAATCGACATAAGCCAATATGTTGGCCACGGTCAGCGGCGCGCGCTCCGCGTTCAATTCGATCGTAAAGTTTCCCATCGATGTGAACACTTCGATCTGCGGTGAATACGCAGCGGGGGCCGGCTTGGGTCGCAGCCTTGGTATCGGCCGCCTTTTCAGCCGCGATCGACGCCTGCCCGCAAAGAAGCCCTAGGAATGCAAGACTGAGTAAAAGTTGTTTCATACGCCGCGATTCTACTCGAATAGGTACAATCTTGAGATATGTCCGCAATCAACGAGTCGCCGGTCACCACGCGCTTTGCACCCAGTCCTACCGGGGCGTTGCACCTGGGTAATGCTCGGACGGCTCTTTTCAGCCATCTTTGGGCCCGCAAAACCGGCGGAAAGTTCATTTTACGTATCGAGGACACCGATTTGGAGCGCAGCGAAGATCGCTTTCGCGAGCAGCTGCTTGGCGACATGCGCTGGCTGGGACTGGACTGGGACGAGGGGCCGGATGTGGGAGGGCCCGCGGGACCTTATCGGCAGGCTGAGCGGGGCGAATTCTACCGCCGCTTGTACGCGCAATTATCGGCGCAAGGCCTGGCATATCCCTGCTACTGCAGCGCCGCGGATCTGGAGCTGTCGCGAAAGCTGCAGCGCATGTCGGGCAAGCCGCCGCGCTACGCGGGCACCTGCAGGGAACTGACGGCGGCGCAGCGCGCCGAACGAGAGGCGCGCGGCTTGAGGCCGACGCTGCGCTTTGCCGTGCCGGTCGACCGGCAAATCGAATTCATCGATGCGGTGCACGGGCCGCAGCGATTCGCGAGCAACGACATCGGCGATTTCATCATTCGCCGCGAAGACGGCACGCCGGCGTTCTTTTTTTGCAACGCGGTCGACGATTCCGCCATGGGCGTCACGCAGGTATTGCGCGGCGATGATCATTTGACCAACACCCCGCGGCAAATCATGCTCCTGGACGCGCTCGGCATGCGCATTCCAGCCTACGGACACCTGGGGCTGTTGGTGGGCGAAGACGGCGCGCCGCTGTCGAAGCGCCACGGCAGCACCAGCGTGCAGGAGTTTCGCGAGCGCGGATTCTTGAGCATCGCCGTGCGCAATCATCTGTTCCGGCTGGGCCATGCCAGCGACGTCGATGGGTGGCTGGCTGCCGCCGAGATGCCGCAGCATTTCCGGCCGCAGCATTTGGGCCGGGCGCCGGCGCGCTTCGAGGTATCCCAGTTGCTGCATTGGCAGAAAGAATCCCTGGAGCGCCTCTCGGCGGCGGAAATCCGCGCGTGGCTCAATTCGGACGACTCCATCGAGTTCATCGATCTGGTGCGCCACAATGTGATTTTGCCGGCCGACGCCGCCGCCTGGCGCACGGTGGTCAACGGCGAGCTTGCCCCGCTGGGAGCCGAGGAGCGGCACATTGTAGCCGCCGCGGGCGCCGAATTTTTCTCCGCGGCACTCGAGGCCAGCGAACGGTCGAACGGCGACTTGAAATTGCTCACCCAGCGCTTGAAAGAGCAAACCGGGCGCAAAGGGCCGCAGCTATTCATGCCGCTGCGCGTGGCCTTGACCGGCCGCGCACACGGACCCGAGCTTGCGCTGCTTCTGAAGCTCATGTCCCCCGAGACCGTGCGGCGGCGGCTGGAAATTCATGCTCAAAATCCATAACAGCTTGAGCGGCGAGAAAGAGCAGTTCAAGCCTCTTCGCGGCAATGAAGTCCGCATGTACGTCTGCGGCATGACGAATTACGACTACATTCACGTGGGTCATGCGCGCATGCTGGTTGCATTCGACCTGGTGCAGCGCTACCTGCGCTCGCTCGGCTACCAGGTCACCTACGTGCGCAACATCACCGATATCGACGATAAAATCATCGAACGCGCCGCGGCGAACGGCGAGAACTGGGCCGATCTGGCGCGGCGCTTCACCGCGGCGATGCATGAGGACTGCGCCACGCTCGGCCTGCAAGAACCCGATCTCGAGCCGCGCGCCACCGAGTTCATCGCGCCGATCATTGCCATGATCCAGACGTTGATCGGCAAGGGCTTCGCCTATGCCGCCGACAACGGCGATGTGATGTACTCGGTGCGCAAGTTTCCGAGCTACGGCCGCCTGTCCCGCAAGAAGATCGATGATTTGCGCGCCGGCTCGCGCGTGCAGGTCGACGAAGCCAAGCACGATCCGCTCGACTTCGTGATGTGGAAGCACGCCAAACCGGGCGAGCCCTCCTGGCCCTCGCCCTGGGGGGCCGGCAGGCCGGGCTGGCACATCGAATGCTCCGCCATGTCGACCAGCCTGCTGGGAGACTACTTCGACCTGCACGGCGGCGGCGAGGATCTGAAATTCCCGCACCATGAGAATGAGATCGCACAGTCGTGCGCGGCCTGCGACGCGCCCTTCGTGCACCTGTGGATGCACAACGGCTTCGTGCGCGTCAATGAAGAGAAGATGTCGAAATCGCTCGGCAATTTCTTCACCGTGCGCGAAGTGCTGAAGACACTGCGCGATCCTGAGGTTCTGCGCTTCTTTCTGCTGAGCAGCCACTATCGCGGACCCATCAACTATTCCGCGGCGCAGCTGGCGCAAGCGGACGAGACTTTGTTGGGCTTGTACCGCGCACTGAAGGATGCGGCGCCGCACGGGGTTGTCGATAACGCCGAGCTCGAGCGATTTCGCGCCGCCATGGACGATGACTTCAACACACCCGAGGCGCTGGCGGTCATGCAGGGCGTGGCGCGGAATTTGAACCTGGCGAAGGCGGCCGGCAATGCGCCGGGCGCGTCCAACGGCGCGGCGACGCTGCGCGCTTTAGGGGCGATTTTGGGGGTTTTGCAGCAAGATCCCGCTGCCTATTTGAAACGCAGCGCCGGCAACAACAGCCTGAGCGACGCCGCTGTCGAGGCGCTGTTGGCCTCGCGCCGCGAAGCGCGAGCCGTCAAGGACTTTGCGGAATCGGACCGCATCCGCGACCTGTTGAGCACCGCGGGAATCTTGCTCGAAGACAAGCCGGGAGGCCGAACGGAATGGCGGCGCGCTTGAGGCGCCGCCATTCCAGCGCTGCTTGGCTTGCTAGTAGCGGCGGGAAGCGAAGATCCCAACCGCCAGACCCACCAGTGCAGCGATTCCGATCACTTGCCAGGGATTGTCGCGCACGAAGGTGTCGGTTTGTTTGCCGACCTGCTGTGCCTGGCCGCGCAGCTGGGTTGCCGTATCGGCCACCGCGCTTTTCGCGGCGGCCAGCGCGATCTTGACCTTGGCCCGAACCTTGGCAATGTCGGGCGAATCGACATCCTTCAATGCCTTGGTCAAATCCTCGACATTGTCGAGGAAACTCTTTACCTGGCCGTTGGCGAAGTCGTTGACGCCCTTGGCAGTGTCCGAAACTGTTTGCATCGCGTTCTCCTTGGCCCTAGACCCGACGACCCAGGCTCATCAGGAAAGTAACCACGGCGCCGATCAAAAATACGATGAAAAGGATTTTCGCGATGCCGGCCGCGCCGACTGCGATTCCACCGAAGCCAAAAAACGCGGCAATCAGCGCGATCACGAAAAAAACGACGGCATAGTGAAGCATGTGCGCACCTTGAATGATTTTTAAGCAGCGATCTGCGGGTGGCGGAAGTATCTGGAATGAACGGTTTTAATGCAGTCGGTGAGCGTCTTCCATAGGCGTAGGACATACCTCACGGAGCAGGACCATGAAAGCGCTCTTGATCGTCTATCACTCGATGACGGGCGGCACCCGGCAGATGGCCCACGCCGCGGCGGACGGGGCGCGCGCCGAGCCCGGCGTTGCGGTGTCGCTGCTGCGGGCCGAGGAGGCGCGCGCGCAAGATGTGCTCGCGGCGGACGGTTATATCTTCGCGACTCCGGAGAATCTTGCCGGGATGTCCGGCATGATGAAGGACTTCTTCGATCGCACCTACTATGCGGCTTTCGAGCGAGTCAACGGCAGGGCGTTCGTCGCCCTGATCTGCGCCGGCAGCGACGGGCGCAACGCCGCGCAACAAATTGAGCGCATCGCGGCCGGTTGGCGCCTCAAAGCGATCGCCGATCCTTACATCGTGTGCACGCACGCGCAGACGCCGCAGGAAATTCTCAAGCCGAAGAAAATCGACGAGCGCCTCGTTGAGGCGCAGCGCCGAGCTCGGCAGAACCATGGCGAGCGGCCTCGCACTCGGAATCTTCTGACGCACTTTTCGGTGCAATTCCGCTGCAGAATTCAGCCGCGATCCTCGATGGTGCGCATAACCTCAGCATTGGAGATTTGCAAATGGCGCGAAAATACAGCAAAGGCAGTCAAAAAAAGGTCGAAAAAGTCATGCGCGAACGCAATGCCGGCACGTTGCGCAGCGGCCGCTCCGGCAAGAAGGTGACCAGCCGCAAGCAAGCGATCGCCATCGGCTTGTCTGAGGCACGGCGCGCGGGCAAAAAAGTCCCCAAAAAGAAGGCGGCGTAACGATCGGGTCGATCCGGCCCCGCCTGGGCCGTAAGCGTGCGCGGGAACCCATACCGCCGTATGCTACAGCCCATGAACGCCCCCACGCATTTGTCCTTTCTTCAGCTCCGATCTCTCGCCAAGAAAAGCGGCGAGATGGAGCTATCGCTGCAGACCACCTCGATTCCGGCGCCCGCGCCGGATGAGGTCATCGTTCGAATCGAGGCAGCGCCGATCAACCCCTCGGACCTCGGGCTGTTGCTCGCGAATGCGAATTGGAGCAATGCCAAAATCTCCGGCACCCCCCAGCAGCCGGTGCTGACGGCGGCCCTGAGCGCCAATGCGGTGCAGGCCATGGCGCCGCGCATCGACATCTCCATGCCCGTGGGCAATGAGGGCGCCGGCGTGGTAACCGAAGCGGGCGCGTCTCCGGAGGCGCAAGCCTTGTTGGGTAAGACCGTCGCCTTGCTCGGCGGCGCCATGTATGCGCAATATCGATGCGTCAAGGTCAATCAGTGCCTGGCGCTTGCCGCCCGGCACCCGCGCTGCGGACGGCGCGTCATGTTTCGTCAATCCGCTCACGGCGCTCGGCATGATCGGCACCATGCGCCTGGAGGGGCACAAGCCTTGGTGCACACGGCCGCGGCTTCCAATCTCGGGCAGATGCTCAACCGGCTCTGCCGCAAGGATGGCATCGGCTTGGTGAATATCGTCCGCAGGAAGGAGCAGGAGGATCTATTGAAGGGGGCCGGCGCAAGCTATGTGTGCCGGACGGATTCAGCCACGTTTTTGCAGGACCTCACCGACGCCCTGGCGGCGACCGGCGCCACGATTGCCTTCGATGCCATCGGCGGCGGCCCGCTGGCGGGGCAAATTTTGGCCTGCATGGAAGCGGCCCTGAACCGCGGCGTGACGGTGTACACCCGCTATGGATCGACAACCCACAAGCAGGTGTACCTGTATGGCTCGCTCGACATGAGCCCCGCCGTGTTCAATCGAAATTACGGCATGGCTTGGGGCGTTGGCGGCTGGCTGCTCACGCCCTACATAGAAAGGATTGGTCCGTTGGCGTTTCAGGAACTCAAGGAGCGGGTGGCGAGGGAACTGAAAAGCACCTTTGCGAGCCACTATTCGCAGGAAATCTCGTTGGCGGAGGCGCTGCGGCCGGAAGTCGTCGCCGCCTATTCGCAACGCGCCACGGGACAGAAATATCTGATCAATCCCAACAAGGGCCTCTAAACGCGCGGCGGCGAGCGTCCGTGCGCCGCGGCCTCGAAACCGGAAGCCAACTTGATGAGAGTGGCTTCGCTGAACGCCGCGCCGAAGAAGGACAGGCCGATGGGCAACCCGCGGAACAGGCCCGCCGGAACGGTAATGTGCGGATAGCCGGCGATCGCCGCGGGCGAGGAACAGCCGCCGGTATCGGAGTCGCCATTGACGGTATCGATCAACCAGGCGGGACCCGAGGTCAAAGCCACCATGGCGTCGAGTTTGTGCTCTGCCAAAACAGCATCGATGCCATGGCTGCGGGTCGCTTTCAGACACGCGGCCCGCGCAT
Organism: uncultured Gammaproteobacteria bacterium; assembly: GCA_963812125.1. GTDB lineage: Bacteria > Pseudomonadota > Gammaproteobacteria > Steroidobacterales > Steroidobacteraceae > Bog-1198. The sequence goes on along the minus strand of CAWETY010000016.1, from coordinate 35,321 downwards.
CCGTATAGGCTTTCTCGCTCAAGGGGCCCTTCGCCTGCGCCTGCCGCAACAACTCCTGATCGAATAGCGGCATCTCGGTATCTTTGTGAGCCTCGTTGAATCGGATCAACGCCGCGAGGGAGCGCACTGGAAAAGCGGGCGGCAGGCGCTTGAAGTATGCATTCAAGTCCGCCTTGAATTCGTACAGCATGACTTCCTGTTCGGGCGCGCCGGTTGAACCGTGCAGCGGTAAGTCGGCTGGATCGACAATGACGGCGCCCGCGGCTTTCAGCGTGCCGATGCAGTTGTCCAGAAAACCGTTGAGGGGGGCGTCGTCGGCAAAAAATTTGCGGGCGATTCCTAAACGTGCACCGGATAATCCCTTAGGATCGACGTACCGAGCATAGTCGGTTTGAAACCGATTGCCGACCGCGACGCTCGCCGCATCGGCGCTATCCAGACCTGCCATGATCGACAGCATCACCGCGGCGTCGCGGACGCTGCGGGCCAAGGGTCCGGCGGTGTCCTGGCTGTGCGAAATCGGCACGATGCCGCGCCGGCTGACCAGTCCGACGGTCGGCTTCAGGCCGACGATGCCATTGACCGATGCGGGACTCACGATCGAACCGTCGGTCTCCGTGCCCACCGCGATTGCGCACAGATTCGCCGAAACCGCGACCGCCGAGCCGGAACTCGATCCTGAGGGCGTGCGATCGGTCGCGTAAGGATTGCGGCACTGGCCCCCGCGGCCGCTCCAGCCGCTCAACGAGTGCGTCGAGCGAAAATTGGCCCACTCGCTCAAGTTGCTCTTGCCCAAAATCACGGCGCCGGCGGCCCGCAGCCGCTCGACCAGCGGTGCGTCCTTGGGTGCGTACCAGCCCGCCAACGCCAACGAGCCCGCGGTCGACATCATATGATCCGAGGTTTCGACGTTGTCCTTGATCAGAACCGGCACGCCGTGCAGCGGTCCGCGAGCACCGCGCGTCTTGCGCTCGGCATCCAGGGCGGAGGCGATTTCGAGCGCGCGCGGATTGGTTTCGATCACCGACCCCAAGCTGGGGCCGCGCCGGTCGAGCTGGTCGATGCGCGCAAGATAACGCTGGGTCAGCTGCTGCGAATTCATGCGCCCATCCGCGAAGGCGGCGGCAATGTCCGCGAGCGACAGTTCTTCGATTGCATCCGGCGGCGAGGCAGCGGGGCTCGAGGTGGCGGGTGCGGCCGGTTCGGCCGCCGCAGTGGCGGCGACGACAGACGCCACCAGAAACTCGCGCCTATCCATGGAGGGTGCTCGCTTGGGTGCGTTCGAGATCGCGCTCGGCCTCGAGGCTCTTGCGATCCTGGGAGATGGTGGCGACCGCGAGAATGCGCCCGCCGCGCCGATAGGTCACGGCACAATCGCGGGACTTCAGCGAACCTTCGATGTCGATGGCATCCCAGGATTCCGCGTGGCCGACATAGTTGATCGTCATGTCGTAGTGTTGGCTCCAGAAAAAAGGGACCGCGTCGAAGGCCTGGCGGGCTCCGAGAATGTTGAGCGCCGCCACCTGCCCCTGGCGTTCGGCGACCACCCAATGCTCGACTCGGATGCGGTCCCCGGAATGAGGATCGGGCCAGCGCGCGATGTCGCCGGCGGCGAAGATGCCGCTTGCGCTGGTTTCGAGGTACTCATCCACCCGGACGCCGCGATCGACTGCGAGGCCGGATTGCTCGGCGAGCGCGAGCGCGGGACGCACGCCGACGCCGACGACGACGAAGTCCGCCTCGATGCTCGAGCCGTCGTTGAGCGATGCGCGCGTGCCGTCGAGCTTTGCGACAGATGTACCCAGGTGAAATACCACGCCGTTGGACTCATGCACTTCGCGCACCAGAGTTCCGAGTTCCGTACCGAGCACATGCTCGAAAAGAACCCGCTCCAGCCCGACGACATGCACCTCGATGCCCCGATGCCGCAGCGAGGCGGCGACCTCCAGTCCGATGAAACTCGCGCCCAGCACGACCACACGGTGCGCCGAGGCGGCCGCCGCGATAATGGCTTGCGCGTCGGCGAAACTGCGCAAGTACAGCAATCGTCCGGCGCCGGCGACGGGAATTTTCAAGCGCACCGGCTCGGCCCCGGTCGCCAGCAGCAAGGCATCGAAATTCATAATTCGTCCGCCCTCGAGTTCGAGGCTCCGCTGCTTCAGGTCCAGCGATTGCACGCGCGAGTCGAGCAGCAGCTCGATTTTGCGCTCGGCATAGTCATCGGCGCTGCGCAACGGCATCCACTCCGCGGGCGCGCTGCCCATCAAGAAATCTTTGGATAAATTGGGGCGATCGTAGGGTGCCGCGGAGTCTGCGCTGATCATGGTAATGCGTCCCGGATAACCTTCGCGGCGCAGCCGGTCCGCGGCTGCCAAACCGGCAGCGCCGCCGCCGATGATGGTCACCGAAGCGGGCGCACGGCCGCCGGGCGGCGCGGAAGGCCCGGGCCCGGGCCTTTGCTCACGCACGAAAACCTTGCCGCCGACGCGTTCCACGCGCCAACAGGCAAGCGGATCGAGGGCCGGCGCACGCAACGCGGCGCCCGAGCGAAGGCTGAAGCAGGCATGGTGCAGGGGGCAGCGGATGGTGTCGCCCACGGCCAGACCGGAAGCCAGCGCGCCGTGATAGTGGGTGCACTCCGCCCCCACCGCGAAAAATTCCTCGCCGCGCCTCACCAGAACGGCCTGTGCGGAGTCGATGCGGCCCGCCATGATGGCGCCATCCGAAAAATCGCGGATTTCAACGCCGGCGCGAAGGTCGGGAAGCTGGGACAGGTCCATTTTTCGGCGCGCTCTGCTATAACTCGAACTACATACTATTCATTTGCAGGCGGGGCGACAATGCGTAGGGGTCAGCCGGGCTGCGTCGGATGCTGCGACGACTCCAAGAATCGCCACGCGCGCAAGCATGCCGGCGGTACGGGTCATCCGATCGATGAGATCGAAGTGACGCTGCCGCCCTGGTGATATGCAATACAAGGGCCCATCATGTCGTGGAGAGAAGATATGAAAAGAATCAGTCGACTGGCGGCGTTGTTCGCCGCGGTATTCGCGGCCGTCGGCGTCGCCAACGCCGACGCGGGAAAGTATGCGGACACGATATCCTTGTTCAAGAATGCGGGCGCGAGCGCGGCATTTTTCAAAAACAGTTTTGCCTATGCCGTATTCCCCAACATCGGCGAGGGAGGATTTGTGGTGGGCGGCGCGTTCGGTAAAGGCCGTGTGTATGTGCACGGGAAGCTCGTCGGCGATGCGACCATGAAGCAGCTCAGCGTGGGATTTCAGGCCGGCGGCAAGGATTACAGTCAAATCATCTTTTTTCAGGACAAGCGTGCGCTGGAGGAATTCGAGTCCGGCAGCTTTGAATTTTCCGCCGGGGCGAGCGCCATCGCGATCACCGCGGGCGCCAATGCCAGCGTGGGGACCAGCGGCGCCACCTCGGGCGTGAGTGCCGGGAAAAAAGACGCCAACACCGACGGCATCTACAACGACGGCATGGCGGTATTTACGATCGCCAAGGGCGGCTTGATGTACGCCGCGACGCTTGCCGGCCAGAAGTTCACCTATAAGGCCCGCGGCACGGGCTGAGCAAAGTGCGTTTGAAATAAGGGGGAAGGATGAGCAGCCGCCGATCCGCACGACAGGGTGCATCGCTGATATTCGCCGTGTTGTTATGCGGGTTTGCCTGCGCTGCCGCACCCTCGGCGGACCCCGGCGGCAAACCGGTGGACGGCGAACGAATCGCCAATGCGGATGCGGAGCCCGGCAATTGGCTTTCCTATGGCCGTACCTACAGCGAACAGCGCTACAGTCCGCTAACCCAGATCAACGCCGGGAACGCCGGAAATCTCGGTCTCGCCTGGTTCGCGGACCTTGACACCAACCGTGCGCAGGAAGCGACGCCGCTCATCGTCGATGGGGTATTGTATGTGTCGACCGCGTGGAGTCTGGTGAAAGCCTATGAAGCGCGCAGCGGCAAATTGCTCTGGGCATACGATCCGCAGGTGCATCGCGAACTCGGCATGAATGCCTGCTGCGATGTGGGCAATCGCGGCGTCGCCGTGTGGAATCATAAGGTTTACGTGGGGGCTTACGACGGAAGGCTGGTGGCGCTCGATGCGGCGACGGGCAAGCCGGTTTGGAGCACGCTCACGGTCGATACCGCGCGGCCCTACACCATTACGCAGGCTCCGCGGGTCATCCGCGGGCGCGTGATCATCGGCAACAGCGGCGGCGAATACGGCACCCGCGGCTACATCTCGGCCTACGATGCGGAAACCGGAAAGTTGGCGTGGCGCTTCTTCACCGTTCCCGGCGATCCCGCCAAGCCGTTTGAAAACGAGGCGATGGCGCGCGCGGCCAAAACATGGTCGGGAGAATGGTGGAAATTGGGCGGCGGCGGCCCGGTGTGGGACGCAATTTCCTACGATCCGAAACTCAATTTGCTTTATTTCGGAACCGGCAACGGCGTGCAATGGGCGCGCTCCGCGCGCAGCGAAGGGAAGGGCGATAATTTGTATCTTGCCTCGATTATCGCGCTGCATGCCGACAGCGGCGAGTACGCCTGGCACTATCAAGCGACGCCCGGCGAAGAGTGGGACTTCGACGCCGTTCAACAATTGGTGCTGGCCGACTTGAAAATCGACGGCAAGCCCCGCCAAGTGCTCATGCAGGCGAACAAGAATGGGTTCTTTTACGTGCTGGATCGAAAGACCGGCGCGTTGATCTCGGCCAAGGCTATTGTGCCGACGAGCTGGGCCAGCGGCGTCGACTTGAAGACCGGCCGGCCGATCGAAAACAAAGAGGCGCGCTACAGCGAAACGGGCAAGCCGGTAGACGTGAAGCCCGGCCCGCTGGGTGCGCACAATTGGCAGCCGATGGCGTTCAATCCGAAGACCGGACTGGTGTACATTCCCGCACAACAGGTTCCCATGCACTACACGCCGCTGCCGATGCTGCCCATCGCCCCCGTCGGTTGGAATTTGGGCGTCGCGCCCTCAGCGCTAACCTCGCAGAACGAAGGCTTCTTGCTGGCCTGGGACCCGGTGCGTCAACGCGAAGCGTGGCGCGTCGCGTACCGGGGGCCGTGGAATGGCGGTGTGGTGACGACCGCGGGCAACATCGTGGCGCAAGGCGATGCCGCCGGCAACTTCAATGTGTATCGCGCGGACACGGGCGAGAAATTGTGGTCGATGTTCGCGCAGTCCGGAATCATTGCAGCGCCGAGCACCTTCGTTGTGGGCGGTGAACAATACATCGCTGTCTTGAGCGGCTGGGGAGGCAGCTATGCTTTGAGCGGCGGCAAGGCCGCGGCCATGTCGGGCAATCTGCGCAACGTCAGCCGCTTGCTGGTATTCAAACTGGGCGGCACCGGCGCATTGCCGGCGCTCGAACCGCGCGCATTCGTCATCAATCCTCCGCCCGAGCCGGCGGATGCGTCCTCGGTCGCCCGCGGGGAACCTCTGTTCGATCAGTATTGCAGCGCTTGCCATGGCGAGCACGCGATCGGCGGCGGGGTCGTGCCGGATCTGCGCGCTTCGAACTTTTTGGGCATGGATTTCTTTTACAACATCGTTCTCGATGGCGCGCTGAAAGATGCCGGAATGGCTTCTTTCAAGGGCGCCATGAGCCGCGACGATGTCGCCGCCATTCGCAACTTCATCATTCACCGGGCGAACCAAGACAGCAAGGCTGCCCCGCAACATTGAAGGCTTGCCGCGACCCGTAAGAAACCCCTTACAGCGCATCTGTCGTTGCAGGGATAGCGCGCCTATCGAGTTCTCTGCAATATTCCAGCAACAATTTCAGGGCGGTAGCGCTCGCACCACCATTTAAGGGGCTTAGCATGGGTCGCGGAATATTGCTTTGGCTGTTGGGCGTTCCTCTCCCGGTCATTCTGCTGCTGGCGATGTGTTCGCATCGCTAAGGGGAATGTCGTGGCAGAAACAATCATCGCCGGAACCGCTGTCGCGATGGATGCGGGGCCCGCCGGCGCCAAGTCCGCGGCGTCCTGGCCGGGGATCATCGCCGGCGCCTTTGTGGCCGCGGCTTGCACCGTAATTTTGGTCTCATTGGGATCGGGCATCGGATTCGCGTCCATTTCACCGTGGCCGGATCGCGGTGCGTCGGCGACGAGTTTTGCGGTGACGACGGCCATCTGGCTCATCGTGACGCAATGGGTGTCTGCAGCTCTGGGCGGCTATATCGCAGGAAGGCTGCGCACGCGCTGGATCGGCACCCATCCGCACGAGGTGTTCTTTCGAGATACCGCGCATGGACTCATCACTTGGTCGGTAGCGACGGTTCTGGTCGTCGCCGTCGGCGCCGGAGCGTTCAGGTCTGCGGCAGGTACCGCCGCGCATGTTGCCGGAGCGGGCGCCGTGGCTGCTGTGACCGGCAGCGCCGGCGGCGCAATGCCCGCGAATACCGCCGCGAATACCGCGCTGCCCAATGCCAATTCGCCGGTTTCGGCCTATGAAATCGACAAGCTCTTCAGATCTTCGAATTTCGGCGGCAATGCATTGTTGGGAGACGCGCGCTCGGAAGCGGCGCACATCGAGGCCAACGCCTTCGTCAACGGCGGCATCTCGAGCGCCGATCGCAGCTACCTCGTCGAGCAGGTGAGCGCGCGAACCGGGGCCTCGCAGGCCGATGCTCAGGCTCGCGTGGATAACTTCGTCGCGGCCGTCACCCAAGCGCAGCAAAAACTGAAGTCGGAAGCGGACTCGGCGAGGAAGGCGGCGGCCGAAGCATCCATTTACTTGGCTCTATCGATGTTGATCGGCGCCTTCATAGCGAGTGTTGCCGCTGCGTTGGGCGGCCGTGTTCGAGACGAGCACATCTAAGACGTATCCTCGAGGAGTGACCGATGGACTCAACGCACAAGCTCAACGATTTGTTCGACCAAACCGAAAAATTACTGGCCAAGCTGGCCGATCAACGCGGCCCGGAAATCCAGGCATTGCGTGAGAAATTGCATCGCTCCATGGGACAGACCCGGGTCGCGCTGCAGAACGGCGAGCCTGCTCGGGAACACGTCAAGGTTCGCGACGTCGCGGCCTCGCTCAATGACTACGTACAGAACTATCCGTGGCTCGCGCTGGCGACGGGAGTCTTGGTCGCCTCCAGCATTGGAATTCTTGCCACCCGCGCCACCAAGCGTTCTCTCCATCATCGAAGGCGCGCTGGTCGACAGCGTGGCGCCGCCGCTTGAAACGAGTGAAGGACGCTTCCTGCCGTACGTGCCTGCGGACCAGGCCCTAATCGCGATTCGGCGCCCCCGGCGGGAAAAACTGCCGATAGGGGCGCCCCTCCTCGACAGTGCGAGCCACCGAAGGCCGCGCCAGCAACCGAGCGCGATACGCGCGCACGTGCGGGAACTCGGCGCCGATGGGGTGAACCCAGTCCGCGTAGAATAGCGATGGCGCGGCGGCGCAATCGGCCAGGCTGAAATCGCCGCCGCTCGACCAGTTGCGCTTTGCCATCACGCCATTCAGCCAGCCATAGGCCGTATCGAGCATCGCGTGCGCTTCCCGGACTCCGAGCGGGTCGCGATCGCTGGCCGCGCGCAGAAAGTCGGCGACGATTCGCTGCATCGGCGTCATGACGTAGTTGTCGAAAAAGCGATCGAGCATGCGGACTTCGAGCGCGCCGGCGAGATCCTTGGGAATCAGTTGAACGGCGCCGGGATGACGGTTGGCGAGATGCTCGATGATGATGCTCGATTCCACATAAGTCTGTCCCGCGTCGAGCAGCACCGGAAATTTTCCAAGAGGCCAAAGCGCGGTCAATTCGCTCATCGCAGCGGGGTCTTCGGGGCCGATCTTGCGGTAAGTGAAATCCGTGCCATTTTCGTAGAGCGCGATCAGTACTTTCTGGCAATAAGACGCGAACGGGTGTGCAAACAGCGATGGCTTCATACGTACCTCCGGCCAGCCACGATACACGAGGATCGCCGTACGCGGGACAAGCCGAAGTCGATGGACTAAGATTCCGGCCATGACAAATCCGAGCGCGCCATTGGACGGTTTGACCGTCCTCGATTTTTCCCACGCCCTGGCCGGCCCCTACTGCACCATGCTCATGGCGGCGTACGGCGCCAAAGTGATCAAGGTCGAAGGTCCCGAGGGGGATATCGGCCGCACCTGGGGGCCGCCGTTCAATGGTGTCGATGCCTCGTATTTCGTCGGTCTCAACAGCGGAAAGCAGAGTCTCGCCATCGACCTAAAGACACCCGAGGGACTCGAAGTGTGCCGCAAGCTCGCCGCGCAAGCCGATATCCTGCTCGAGAATTTCCGGCCCGGAACCATGAACCGGCTAGGGCTCGATTACGCATCGCTGTCGGCAACGAATCCGCGGCTGATTTATGTGTCGATTTCCGGTTATGGGCAGACCGGTCCGCGGCGTCTCGAACCGGCGATGGACCTGATCATCCAATCTGCATCGGGGTTGATGAGCATTACAGGAACCGCGGCGGGCGAAACCGTCAAGACCGGACACTCGATTGCCGATATCACCGCGGGGTTGTTCTCCCTGATCGGCGCGCTGATGGCTCTCGAGGCGCGCCATCGGACCGGCCGCGGGCAGTTCGTCGATGTCTCCATGATGGATACCGTGATGTCGACCATGCTGCCCAGCTTTGCCCGATTCTTGGCCTCAGGGGTCGTACCTAAGCCGATGGGGACGTTGTTCGACGGCATCGTTCCTTACCGGAACTTCGTGTGCGCGGACCGGGAAATGACGCTGGCGGTGGCGAGCGATAAACTCTGGAAGAGCTTTTGCGAGGCGATCGGCCGTGCCGAGTTCGGCACTCATCCTGACTACATCACCAATCCGATGCGAGTGAAGAACCGCGGCGTGCTCGAGCCGATGCTGGAAGCGATGTTTCGATCGCGTCCCGCCGCACACTGGGTCGAGTTGCTGGCGAAGCACGGAGTACCGGCCACCGTGGTTCGTAATCTCAAGGAAGTGCTCGACGATGAGCAAACCGCCGCGCGCAATATGACGCCGGTGGTGCAGCATGCCGTCGCGGGTTCCATACGAGTCATCGGGGTGCCGGTGCAATTGTCGGAAACACCGGGACGCATCGGGGCCGCCGCCCCGCTCCTGGGCGCGGATACCGCGGCCATTCTCAAAGAGGTCAACGGCGGCTGATTGCGGAAACGCGCGGCAGGACTGCGCCGCCGAGCGGCGCTCAGACTTGCGAGCGGCTCCAGGTAAGCCGCTTGGTCACGGCGTAGTTCCACACCGCCCCGACCGCAATGCCTCCGAGTGCGGCAACGTACCAGACGCCTGTGATCTCATTGAGATAGGTGGCAAGCCCGACGTTCATGCAGGCGCCCAGGCTGCAGGCAAGATTGAAAGACAGCCAGCCGCGCAGCCAACGCAAGCCACGCAGACGCTTGTCCCGGTAGGTAAGCACGTTGTTGACGGCAAAATTGAATGTCATGGTGCAGACGGTTGCAATGGTCTGCGCCATCAGAAAACTGCTGTCGGCAAGATCGCGCAGCAAGCTCAATATGGTGAGATGAACCGCGACGCCCAGTGCGCCCACGATGCAAAACGCGACGAACCGCACCGGCACGATGTGCCCGAACAGTTTGTCGAGCAGCAGCATGACGTATTCCCACGCAGTCAAGGAATCGAGCTTGCTGGTGCCGGCCTGGCGCAGACGAAAGCTGTACGGCAACTCCTTGAACCGCAGCGGCTCGGGGGACGAGGCGAAAAGATCCATGAGTATCTTCGTGCCGATGTTCGACAGCTTGCGCACCGCGCGCTCGAAAACCGGACGGCGCAGCATGAAGAAACCGCTCATCGGGTCGGTCAGCGTCTCGGGCACCAGCATGCGGCTGAGGCGCACGCCGAACTTGCTCAACCGCAGGCGCGCCGCACCCCAGTCGCCCGTGCCGCCGCCCGGCGCATAGCGGGTGCCGACCACCATGTCGGCATCGCCGTGTTTGAGCTCCGCCAGCATCTGCGGCAGCAGGCGCTCATCGTGCTGCAAGTCGCCGTCAATGACCGCAAGATACGGCGCCGAGCTCGCCAGCATGCCCTCGACGCAGGCCGACGACAGGCCGCGCCGCCCCAGTCTTTGCACGCAGCGGATGCGCGAGTCCTTGTGCGCGAGCTGCCGGACCAGGTCCGCGGTTCCGTCCGGCGAATCGTCGTCGACGTAAACCAGCTCCCACGCGCAATCGCGCAGGCAGGCATCGATTCGTTGCGCCAATTCAACCACGTTTTCACGCTCATTGAAGGTCGGAACGATGATGGAAAGTTCAGGTCCTAGAAGCGGTGCGTCCAACTCAATGACTCATGCGTGGGTGCCCGAGTATAGTATAAAGCCGGGCGCCGACCTGGTAGGATTGCCGCCCCGCCGAGGCGCAGCACTTCTCGGGGTGTAGCTCAGACTGGTAGAGCGCTACGTTTGGGACGTAGATGTCGCAGGTTCGAATCCTGTCACCCCGACCACTAAATTTATAGGGTTTCCGCATCCTCAGCCTGCCCACGGTTCCAGGTCCAAAAAGGTCACGGTTCCAGAAACGGTTCCAGTTTCAAGGCCGAAAAATCTCGCGAAATTGCGGTTGTCCTTGGAGGCCAACGGACGAGATGATTCGTTGGCCGCCGGTTGTGGGCTGTTTCATCTAGCAAGCAAGTGCCGATGGGGTCCGCCGTACTGGATGGATCCCAGGACTTATTGCGAATATTAAGCGCGGCGTTGTCATTCGCGGCGATTTGGACCGGATGCGGCCTCCGGTCAGTTGACGAGCCAGAAGCACCGCCAGTAAGCGGCCGCTGGTGCCTTGCAGTAGGCGTATTGCACTAATAGGTAGTTTGAGGGCGCACACTATGCTTTCTGACCTTCAATATCATGGAGCAAGTCGACTGTGTCAAAAATCCGCTTGTTGCTTCTGATGCCCATGTGCGCAGCCGCGGTCAACTTGTCCCCGAACGAAGGACTCCAGGTCAGAAATCTTGTGCCGAAGTTTGAGGCTTTCTACAAGGAGGCTGGCGCCGCGGGTGTGAGGCCAGAGCAGCGCTGGGATATGTGGGTGAAGGAATACAGTTTTGCCGCGGTGCCGCCTACTCCAGAGGGGCAAACATTGGCCCGCAAACAACTCGACGCTGTTTGGAATCGGTATGTCGCACTGGTGCCGACATTGCATGCGCAGGAAGCTCGCGCTGAACTGTCGGCGAAAGAGATCCTCCCGAAGGTCGAATCACTTCTTAATCCCGGCGGCAAGCCGACACCGGTCAAGCTGATTCTGATCGTCGGGCAGTTCGACGGCAACGAGTTCACGCCCCTCCGCAATCACCCGGCGGTCCCGCTATTGTGATGATGCCGATTGAAACCGACAATATCCGCTTCGCACTAGCCCACGAATTCGCGCACGCTGTCCAGATAGACATTGACCATCTGCAGAACGGGTTCGACGCGCCGCTCGCAGAGACCGTCCTTACCGTAGGACTCGCGATGCACGCAACCAAACGAGTCTTGCCCGGTCATCCTGCGAGTCTTTATACCTGGCGCGCACCGGGAGTGGCTGCCTAAGTGTCTGGCCAGGTCCACAGCCGTGTTGAAAGGAATCCAGCCATTCCTTTCGAAATCGGGGTCGGACAACACGACCCGTTTCACCTACGGAAGCGGTACCACCGGGCTTGAAAGCGAAGCCTACTGTGCAGGATGGGTGCTCATCGGGGCCTTACTTCAGCATGGCTACTCTTATCCGGCCCTTGCCAAGATCCCGGAAAAGGACATGGTGCGATTCGTGGAAGCAAGGATTGCGGACTTGCTAACTCACCATCGGACCGGGCTGTAGCATAAGGCGAGCGATTTATCTTTGGCGCTCTGCATAGTGGACGCTGGTGACAGGCAACGTAGTGTCAAATAAGCAGAGAAACATTCCGAAAGCTAACGGGAAAGTTCCTACTTCTTGAGTTCCCGATAACCGACGGTCACCGAAGTCGGCTCAGGGTCGAAAGGGTGAGTTCGCCGCGATTCAAATCGCATCGGTCGCTGTTGGGCATTCACAATAAAGAATGAGTCCGCAGTCGCTACAGAGTTTAGAATCAGATCGACCGTGAGCGACCAGCAATTTGAAGTTCGCAACGACTGGGTTAACAGGCCTGGTATGGGCTTCGTTTGGTGGTGTCTACCGCTCGCCGTCGGAGTCGCCGCGAGCTACTTTGCTTCGTCACCACTTGCCACTGTGCTTGTCTGGATAATTTCATTTATCTGGATGGGAGCCGGCTGTATTTTAAATGCGCGTCGCTGCCACCGGCTGCATTGCTATATATCGGGGCCTGCATTTTTTCTTGGCGCCGCTGCACTCACCTTGTTCGTAGCGGGTGTGGCGTTCGCGGGGCCGCATTCCCTCAACAACATCCTCGGGATTACGATAACCGTCGCCTTGCTGTCGTTCATTCCAGAAATGATCTGGCGAAAAAGACTCTGAACTAGTGACGGCAGCCGAGCCGCTGCAAGCGGTGGCCCCACCCGATAGCTGCCAGTGGCGACTGACAGGTCAGAGCTGAGGATCACTCTTCGAAGCGGAGGACCGAGCTGTGCCGGATCATTGGGAAGTGGAGCAGGCGGTTCCTTGCGCCGGCCTCCAAATCCGCGTGTGATTCGTCGCTGATTCATCGTGACAGCATATATGCTATCATCCATAAATGGCCATGAGCCGCGTCATATTGGATAGCAACGTGCTCGTATCGGCATTCACGAGTGCAGAGGGCGCTTCACGCCAAGTTTTGCGGTCGGTGTTGAACGGCGCCGCGGAGGCGCTGATTTCGGTGCCACTTTTTGCAGAGTACGAGTCGGTTCTTGGCCGGCCAGAGACTCAGCGGCGTTGTCCATTGAGTGTGGCGGAACAAGGCCGGCTATTCGACGCGTTTCTTGCGCGGACGCGGTTAATCGAGGTGTATTACCGCTGGCGGCCTAACCTGCCAGACGAGGGCGACAATCATGTACTGGAACTGGCGGTCGCTGCCGGTGATGCGCCAATCGTGACTTTCAATCGGCGTGATTTTCGGGGTGGTGAGCTGCGATTTCCCTTAATTATCGTGCAGACGCCGGATGCCTGGTTGAAGTCTCAAGGAATTTAGAAAGGAGTAGGCTCATGTCAACACTCACTATTCGTTTGCCCGATCCCAAACATCAACGGCTCAAGGCCTTTGCGCGTGCGCGGGGCATCAGTCTCAACAAGCTTGTGGAAGAATGGGCAACCGTCGCTCTTGCTCAGATTGATGCTGAAAATCGTTATCTGTTGCGGGCCGCGCGTGGTCGGCCCGAAGCCGGCTTAGCCCTGCTCGACAAGCTTGACCATTCCTTTAGGCGACGGAAACCGGCAAAGAAGAAGTGAAGAGCGATAGCAGCGGCGGCGATATTCAATTCGAGAACCAAGGGGAACACACGATTTGGGACGTAGATGTCGCAGGTTCGAATCCTGTCACCCCGACCACTAATTGTATAGGGTTTCCGCATCATCACCTGCCCACGGTTCCAGGTCCAAAAAGGTCACGGTTCCAGAAACGGTTCCAGTTTCAAGGCCGAAAAATCTCGCGAGATTTCGGCAAAGCGGAGAGTGACTCCAAGTCAATTACAATGCTCGGCGTTATCGTGAGGCTGAGAAAGCGGGAGCTGCACTGTGAAGAGACGAGAGTTCATTGCCACGGGTGTTGCAGCGCTGTCGGCGAGCACCGCCCGCCCGGTACGCGCGCAGCCCGCGGCTGCGCCTGCTCCGGCGCAGGGCCCGGTCAAGCCGGCGAACCGTGCCGAGGCTACGGCGATTATCGCCCAGGCGCGCAAGATCGTGACGCCCAACGGCGTGCAACGGCTGGAAAAGGTGCGTATTGGAGGCATCGAGCAGTGGGTCTCGATCCGCGGTATGGACCGGAGGAATCCGGTGCTCTTGCACATCCACGGCGGTCCCGGCTACGTCTCGATCCCGATGAGCTGGTGGTTCAGCCGCGACTGGGAGGAGTATTTCACTGTTGTGCAGTGGGACCAGCGCGCCGCCGGCAAAACCTATCTGCTGACAGACCCCGCGGTGATCCTACCCAGCTTGACTCGTGAGCGATTTGTCGCTGACGCCGAGGAAATGGCAGCCTGGGTCCGCAGAGAGTTAGGAAAAGACAAGATCTTCGTTCAGGGTCATAGCTGGGGCAGCTTTCTCGGACTGGAACTGGCTAGACGTCATCCCGCGTGGCTGCATGCATATATCGGCGTGGGCCAGGTCACCGATTTACCGGAGTCCGAGCGCCGCGGCTGGCACTTCGCCATGCAAGCCGCCCGCCACCAAGGCAACGCAGAGGCGGTGCGTGAACTTGAGAGCATTGCGCCGTACGGCACCCCCGGCCAGACGATTCCCATAAGGGACGTCTATATCCAGCGCAAGTGGATCGGCTTCTACGGCGGCGTGATGGCCTATCGTCAGAACAACGACGCCGACAGTGATCTCTCCGAACTATCGCCCGACTATACGGACGAGGAGATCCGGCGCATTTGGGAAGGCAATCACTTCGCGACGCCTTATCTGCTTCCGGAACTGCTCTCAATCGACGTGGGCGCGATCCGAAAGCTCGACGTACCCCTCATTCTGTTAGAGGGGCGCCATGACCTCAACGTCAACTCCGCGGTATGCGCCGAATGGTTCGCCAGAGTGAAGGCGCCGGAAAAGCAACTCGTTTGGTTCGAGCACTCTGCCCACATGCCGATGACAGAGGAGCCTGGCGAGTATTTTCTCTCGCTCGTGCGATATGCTCGGCCAATCGCAGAACGATCCGGCGACATCGCAACCTGACCGCGCCGGCCGAAGCCTATTTATACGCAGCGGCTGGCAGCGGATTATCTACAAGAGCCCCTCAAGGGACCTGGCTCGTCGGGCTGATCCTGACTTATCCCCCACGACGAGGATGAGTTCGCCCATATCGAATAGCTTGCCAAGTGAGCTTGATCACCGGCCGCCCAGGGAGGCCCACAACGCCGAGATCGGCGACCACCCCTGCATGCCTACCCGGCAAGACTAGCCTGAAGTTCCTTCCCGCGTGGCGCGGTAAATTCCATGTGTGACAGATACATGCATGGATTTCGGGTGTTCCGGTTCTGACTACACGGTGATTTGTTCGACCAGCGCGAAGGCGCGGCGCTGCAAGTCGGTCGGCGTGGTCAGGATATCGAAGGTGGCCGGATGCGCAAGATCGCCGGGTGTGCGGCAGGTATTGCGAACGAGCGTGGCGAGTTCGGCGATGAGGGTACGCAGACTCTGTGCCGGCACGCCATCTTCGGTGATGTGTGTGTGGACTTTCTCGAGCGCGGTCGCAGAGCGCTTGGCCGGTGCGACCGGATCGCGCTTGGCTTTGGCGGCTTGATCCTCATCGGCGAAGAGCATCGGCCGCCAGGCTTCGATCAGGTGCCACTCGACGTAATAGGCGAGCATGCAAAGGAAGATGTGCGCCCGGACTCGACTTTCGAGTCGGTGATGGATCGGACGGATTTTGAGGTCCACGGTTTTCAAGGATCGGAACGCCCGTTCGACTTGGGTGAGCGCCTTGTAACTGCGCACCGCCTCGGGCGCTGACATCTGCTTTTTGGGTAAGGCGGTGCGGATGACGTAGATGCCGTCGAGCGCAGCTTCCGCGGCGACTTGGGGCTCGAGGATCTGATACTTCACGGCGGTGTCCGTGATGGTCAACTCGAAGTGCTTGCCGACCTTGTATTTGTCGAGCACCCGTCCGATCTTCACGCCGATCGCCGCCTCTCCCGCGAGTGCGCCGCGTGCGACTCGATCGCGGATCTTATCGAGTTCGAGCCGGGTCGCCTCCAACAGCGCCTGGCGTTTATGGGCTCGGAGCTTGGCGAGCTGCGGATTACGGCAGGCGATGAGCCGCTCATCAGGATACTTGGGATCCGAGAACTCAAACAGATTGCGTTCATCGAAGAGCCCCAACTGCAGCCCGCCGGACTCGATGAGACCGCGGATTTGGCCGCTCTTCAAGGCCGTGATCCACGCCATCCCGTCGATCTCCTTCAGCTCCCCGATCGCCTTGTGCGAGATCATGCCGCGGTCCCCGATGAGCACCACGCGCTCAAGCCCGAAGGACTCCTTGAGCTTCGTCACCTGGGGCATCAAGGTCTTCGTGTCCGACGTATTTCCTTCGTACACGGACACCGAGATCGGGCAGCCTTGCCGCGTGGTCATCAGTCCGTAGTTGACCTGGAGCTTGTTTTTCTTGCCGTCGCGGCTGTAGCCGATCTTGCCCAACGGACAGTGTGTGCCCTCGAAGTAGCTGGAGGACAGATCGTAAAGCGCAAGGCTGCCTTCGCCCAAGTGCCGTGCCGCGAGCTTCTTCTCGATCTGTCCCTGGCGCTCGAGCAGCCAGTCCATCGACGCATACAGATCATCCTCATCGGCCGCGCTCACGCCGAACTCCTCGGCGAGCGTGCTCGTATGCCACCAGCGGGTGGTGGCGAGCTTGGTATGTGGAGCGAGCACGCGCGCGGCGATGAGGATAAACCAGCGGTCGGTTCCAGTAGGTTTGCGAATGATAATTAGCGGTTATGTGCAACGCGAAGGAGCGGTTCTTCGATGCTACTATTCGCTGGGCTGCCGCGGATAGTGGCAGCAAGCGTATCGAGAGGTTCAGCGAAGCGTCTCGAATCCCGGATGAGCGGCCGCGTGACGATCAAAGGTGACTGTCTTGGCGCATCCGGCATCCCGGCCAAGTTCGACGATCACCGCATCACTGAAGTCGGCCTTTGACTCGCGAAAGGCCCGCAGCGCCCGCCAAATGACATCCGCTTTTTCAATTGCCAACTGAGGCGCCGTCAACAATCCTTCCACGATATCGGCCACCGCCAGCCGCGCCGCACGGTAGTTGGAAGACATCACCCAAACTATCTCGGCTAGCGTGACGATCGAGACGAAACCGCGAGCTTCGGCCGAAAGGGAACCTTCAATGAGTCGTGTCGCTATCGCCGCCTGACGCACATCGTCTTGCGCCAGGTAGCGCACAATCACGTTGGTATCCAGGCCTATCACCGCACGCGACCCATGCGAGCGAGCGAACGGTTCATCGCCTCTATGGTCACAGGGCGTCGAGGCTTGGGAAGAATGCCCTTAAGAGCCCGAATATCTCGAGTTGCGGATTTGACCAGAAAGCCTGCGTCGGTCTCGATGAATTCCACGCGATGCCCGGCCTCGACCCCGAGTTTGGTTCGCACGGACTTCGGCAAGGTAATTTGTCCCTTGCTTGTGATTGTTGCGGTAGCCATTGCGCCTCTCGTTATAGCCTCTCGGTAAGATATCTTACCTTGAGTAAGGGGCCTTTGCACGAAAAGTCCCGATTTACCGCAGGATGCGCCTACCGGGCGCCAATTGACGAAGCGAAGTCGCTGATTAATACGCGAATCTAGAGACGAGGTTCCTGCGAGGGGCCATGATAAAGCGCCGCTTATAGCGACGTGTCGGGTGATCTTCGATTGTCATGAGCTCGCCGGCATCCTAGATCGGTTCCGTGGGGCCCGTGAGATCATCTCGCTCGCACGGCCCGCGATGGCTTCACTACGTTCGAGTAGGCGTTTCCCTGCTTTGCGCGTCACAAGGGCCGACGCCATTTCTCGGCAATGCTTCTCTCATCGCAGCCAGGTTCTCGCGAGCCAATCGCGGGGCCGAAGGGCATGAAGCCCGAACGGGTCGTCGCCAGAATCCGTTCAGTCAACTGCTATCAATGCTAGCATTCTGATAGGGAAGGCGGTACAATTGCCGAAGTCGACGATGGAGGACGCTTCAGTGGCACAACTCATAGTACGTGACCTGTCGGAAGATCTGGTCAGGGCGCTTAAGCAACGCGCTGCGAAACGCAATCGCAGTACGGAGCAGGAGCATCGCGAGATCCTCCAATCGGTACTGCGGAGTCCAAAGCGGCGACACCTGGCGGACGTTCTTGCGGCGATTCCCAACGTCGGCGAGCAGAGTGATTTCGGACGCGAGCAGACCGACAAACGGGGTTGATATGTACCTGGTTGACACGGATGTCATCAGTGAGATCCGTAAGGGCGACAAGGCCAACCCTGGCGTCCGGGCATTCTTTGCGGATGCGAGTCGCGAGTCAGTCGATCTTTATTTATCGGTTGTCACGATCGGAGAGCTGCGGCAGGGTGTGGAGCGCATCCGGCATCGAGGGGATGAGGCGCAGGCAAGGCGCCTCGGACGCTGGCTCAAACAAGTGACGACGATCTATGCCGAATCGATTTTACCCTTCGATGAGGAGACGGCGCACGTCTGGGGACGACTGCGCGTACCGAATCCTGAAAATCCGCTCGACAAGCAAATTGCGGCCACAGCACTCATTCATGATCTCACCGTGGTGACCCGGAATACGGACCACTTCGCGCCGACTGGAGCTCGGCTACTCAATCCATTTGCGTAGTCGGTCTGCGCAGTCCAAGAGCCAACCGTTATTGCGATAATTGGCGGATAACGCGCGTCACACGGCCGGGCCGGTTCGACAGGAATGGTGGCCGCGCGTATGAAGAAGGTCCAAGAAAAAAGACGTTGATAGGGCGTTCGACCGGGGTTTGCGGGGGATTCTTGCTCTGGACTCCCCATGAGATGTGACATCCTATAGAATATCTATCTATGGGTGAGCTGCGCCTTGTCGCGGATACGTCTGTGATCGTGGCAGGTCTTCGCAGTCAATTAGGCGCGAGTAATCGCATTCTCACACTCATTGCTGAGCGGCGGCTCGTACCCTTGGTGACTACGGCGCTGTTTCTTGAATACGAGAACGTACTCAATCGGCCGGAGCAGCGTTTGGGGACGGGCATCCATTAAAACTTCCCACATCGGTGAAGAAGGCGGCCGCAGAATTGGCGGCTACAGACGGCGTATCGCTCAACCAATTCATCGCGGCTGCAGTGGCAGAAAAGGTTGGCTCCCTGCGCGCCGCGGACGACTTCCTGCGTGAACGCGCGGGAACGGCGAAACCCAAGGACATGCTCAAGTATCTGCGCCGCGCACCGAAGGTGGCACCGAACTCTGACGACGAGCCGTAGGGCTACGATTGATAAGGCTTAGCTTATAGCGGCGTGTCGGGTGACATAGGCGACGATTTCATCGGCGGCCTGTTCGGCCGAGGTTTGCACGGTTTCGATGCGAATCTCAGGATGCTCGGGTGGTTCGTAGGGCGAGTCGATTCCGGTGAAGTGCATGAGTTGACCGGCGCGTGCTTTTTTGTAGAGACCCTTCACGTCGCGCCGTTCGGCCACTTCGAGAGGCGTTTCAATGTAGATTTCGATGAACTCGCCCGGCAGCGTCATTTCGCGCACCATGCGCCGCTCGGCGCGGAAAGGTGAAATGAACGCCGTCAACACGATCAGTCCCGCGTCCGTCATGAGTTTGGCGACTTCGCCGATGCGCCGGATGTTCTCGACGCGATCTGCGTCGGTGAAGCCCAGGTCCTTGTTGAGCCCGTGGCGGATATTATCGCCGTCCAACAAGAAGCTGTGCTTGCCCAGGGCGTAGAGCTTTTTCTGCACCAGGTTGGCGATGCTGGATTTTCCCGCCCCGCTCAAGCCGGTGAACCACAACAGCCGCGGATGCTGGTGTTTCAAACGCGCATGCGCGTCGCGGTCGACGTCGAGCGCCTGCCAATGCACATTGCTCGAGCGGCGCAACGCGAAATGCAATATTCCGGCGGCAACCGTGGCATTGCTGATTTTGTCGATCAGAATGAAACCGCCGAGTTCGCGGCTTTTCTCGTACGCTTCGAACACCAGCGGCTTGTCCGTAGATAGATTCGCGACGCCGATGGCATTCAGGCTCAAGGTCTTCGCCGCGAGCCGTTCCATCGAATTGACGTTTATCTGGTACTTTGGGCTGTGTATGGTCGCGGTCACGAGCTGGGTCGCGAGCTTCAGCCAATAAGGCCGGCCGGGCAGCAATTCCTCGTCAGCCATCCAGACCAGCGTCGCTTCGAACTGATCCGCAATCTCGGGGGGGTTGTCCGCGGCGGCCAGCACGTCGCCGCGGCTGCAATCGATGGCATCGGTCAAGACCAGCGTGACGGACTGTCCCGCGACCGCTTCCGGAAGATCTGCGCCCATGGTGACCACACGCGCGACCGTCGAAGTCTTGCCCGAGGGCAGGACGCGCAGCGAATCCCCGCGCCGAACGCTGCCCTGCGAAATGAGGCCTGCGAAACCGCGGAAATCGAGGTTGGGACGATTGACCCATTGAACCGGCATGCGAAACGGGCGCCGCTGCGCCGCCGTGGTGTCGATCTCGACGCTCTCGAGGTGCGAGATCAACGACGGGCCGGAATACCATGCGGTGTTGCCGGATGGCGAAGTGATGTTGTCGCCGACGAGACTTGAAATTGGGATGGCCACGAAGTTGCCGATGCCGATGCTGTCGGCGAAGGCGCGGTAATCGGCGACGATGGCGTCGAATGTCGCCTGCGCGTAATTGACCAGGTCCATTTTATTGACAGCCAAAACGATGCTGTGAATGCCGAGCAGATGGGTCAGGTAGCTGTGCCGTCGAGTTTGGGTCAATACGCCCTTGCGTGCGTCGACCAGGATGACGGCCAAGGTCGCGGTCGAAGCCCCGGTGACCATGTTGCGGGTGTATTGCTCATGCCCCGGCGTGTCCGCCACGATGAATTTGCGTTTCTCGGTGGCAAAGTAGCGATAGGCTACGTCGATGGTGATTCCCTGCTCGCGTTCCGCCGCGAGGCCATCGACCAGCAACGCAAAGTCGATATTTCGCCCTTGCGTGCCGATCCTTTTGCTGTCGGCGGTCAGCGCCGCAAGCTGATCTTCGAAGATCATCTTGCTGTCATAAAGAAGCCGTCCGATGAGCGTCGACTTGCCGTCATCGACCGAACCGCAGGTGATGAATCGCAACAGCGCCTTATGCTGATGCCTGCGCAAGTAAGCTTCGATGTCGCGCGCAATCAGGTCATGCGCTTGGTACGAGGATTGTACGGGAACGCCGGCCATCAAAAATATCCCGCCTGCTTCTTCAGCTCCATCGAGGCGCCTTGATCGTGGTCGATCGCGCGGCCTTGCCGCTCCGAGGTCGTCGTCAAAAGCATTTCCTGAATGATTTCTGGCACGGTTGCGGCGCGGCTCTCGACCGCTCCGGTGAGCGGATAACAGCCGAGCGTGCGAAAGCGAATGGAACGTTGCACGGGAATCTCGCCCGGATGCAGGCGAAAGCGTTCATCGTCGACCATGAGCAGCAGACCATCGCGCTCGACCGTCGGCCGTGGCGCGGCAAAATACAAGGGCACGATCGCGATGTTCTCAAGATAGATGTACTGCCAAATATCGAGTTCCGTCCAATTCGAAAGCGGAAATACTCGAATGCTTTCTCCCTTATTCTTCCGGGAATTATAGATGTTCCAGAGTTCCGGGCGCTGATTCTTCGGGTCCCAGCGGTGATTGGCGGAGCGGAATGAAAAAATGCGCTCCTTGGCGCGGGATTTTTCCTCGTCGCGGCGCGCCCCGCCGAACGCGACGTCGAAGCCGTATTGACTCAGGGCCTGCTTCAATCCTTCCGTTTTCCACAAATCGGTATGCAGCCCGCCGTGATCGAAAGGATTGATGCCCCGCGCCACGGCGTCCGGATTTTGATGGACGATGAGCTGCATACCGCTGCGTACGGCGACCGCATCGCGCATTTCATACATCGCGCGAAACTTCCAGCGGGTGTCCACGTGCAGCAGCGGAAAGGGCGGGGCGCCCGGATAGAAGGCCTTGAGGGCCAGATGCAGCATGACGGCGCTATCCTTGCCGGCCGAATACAGCATCACGGGCTTTTCGTTTTCCGAGATTACTTCACGCATGATGTGAATGCTTTCGGATTCGAGCCGTTGCAGATGCGTAAGGGTGCGGAGGTCATCCGGCGCCGGGTGCTGGTTCATCCCGCACAAAGTACGGGCCATGTGCGCAGCCGTCAAGCCAAGCGCCAATATGCAAAATCGATCCGAAAGTAAGAGCAACGAAATGGTTGCGTATAATCGATTACGCGATTAATATGCATCCTGGAGGTTGCATATGAATACATCGACCGATCGCATCGAAAGAAAGGTACGCATCAACGCGCCGCGCGCCCGCGTGTGGCGCGCCCTGTCCGACGCAGGGGAGTTCGGCGCATGGTTTGGCGTCGATTTCAAAGGCAAGACGTTCGTGGCGGGAAAGCACATTCAGGGAAAAATCACCTATCCGGGCTATGAGCATTTGACCATGGAGGTGCTCATCGAACGGATCGTGCCCGAGGAATTGCTTTCCTGGCGCTGGCACCCCGCGGCCATCGACCCAAAAGTCGATTATTCGCATGAACCGACGACGCTGGTCGTATTCGAGCTGCAGGAGGCCGATGGCGTCACCATGCTCACCGTGGTCGAATCGGGACTGGATAAAATACCCCTGGCGCGCCGCGCCGAAGTCTTTCGCATGAATAGTTCGGGCTGGGACGAACAGATGGAGAACATCAAAAAGCATGTCGCCGAAACGCAAGGCGCCGGCTAGACCTAAGCCGCTGCAGAATTACGCGCCCGTATTCGCGGCTTTGGGGGATGAGATCCGGCTCACGCTGGTCGCGGCCCTATGTGTCGGGGGCGCCATGTCCATTACTCAGCTAACCGCCGGCACAGAGATATCGCGGCAGGCTGTTACCAAGCACTTGGGAGTGCTGGCGGCGGCCGGGTTGGTGCGCGACTTCAAAGTCGGGCGCGAAAGGCTGTGGGAATTCGAGCCCGCACAATTGGATGAGGCGCGGCGTACGTTGGAACTCATCGGACAGCAATGGGACCATGCTCTGGCGAAGCTAAAGCTCGCCGTGGAGAGCAATCCTGCTTGAGCGCCTTTATGGGCGCTTCAAAACCGGGCAAACTCCTATATAATCCGCGCGCACTTCCGATTCGGTTTGCTAAGTACCCGAGCATCGGCCTGAAAGATTACGTTTGGCGCTGTAACTTATTGATTTTTAAGGCGCCCGTAGCTCAACCGGATAGAGCACCGGCCTTCTAAGCCGGCGGTTGCAGGTTCGATTCCTGCCGGGCGCGCCATCTGAATGTCGGGCGTTCGACGATGGTGGACGTAGCTCAGTTGGTAGAGCCCCGGATTGTGATTCCGGCCGTCGCGGGTTCGAGTCCCGTCGTCCACCCCACCTTCGATGAGGTGCGAGTCGAGCAGTGCGTAGTTGGAAAAGGTTTTTGGGCCGTTAGCTCAGCTGGTAGAGCAGTTGACTCTTAATCAATTGGTCGTAGGTTCGATCCCTACACGGCCCACCAATTCGCTGAAAAATAACAAGTATTTTGACGTCACTGGCAAGAATCTCAAAAGTCTCCCCCATAGATCGGAATTTCCCCCATTCGATTAGCAATAGCTCTTCGTTCTAACTTTTTTTGAGCGTGAAACAGCGGCGGATCGCGGGACGTCGTCCCCCATTCCCACGTCAGCAAACAATCGGGCGTCGTGTGAAATGCTCGCGACTTGCGAGCGTCGTCGATTCGAATTGCGCGCGTGTAGTATTAGGTCAGCGGACGGGCTTAATGACTTCTGGCTTGCGTCGATAGTGCCGCTTTGTAATCTCTTTGCTTGCGTGACCGAGCAAGTCGGTGGCCCTCTCAATGCTGGCCACGTCGCTGCCGACTTTGCCGCGAAGATCATGCTCGGTGAACCGTTCCTTGACGTCCGTGTCTTTAAGCAGCCGCGTCATGAAACGCTGCCACATCGAATCCCACCCCGATGCTTGGCCGCTATCTTCGTTGAAATAGCCTTCGCCCTCGCGTGTGCAAAAGAGCCAGGGAGAGATATCAATTGGCCGAGCAGCCTTGGCTTGCTCTACGGCTAATTTGAGCGCCGGCGTCCACTCAAATATTCGGGCAGTGCGTTTGGTATTTATTGTCTTGTGTGGGCGCACCAGAATTCCTGTGTCGGTGAGATCACTCATTCGCAGGCGGAGCATATCTCCGCGACGAATGCCGATTAGAAGCTTGAGTCGTATGTAAGCCTGGATCATCAGCACGGACCCGGAATTTCGTTTGGGCTTTAACTCCAGAGCTTGGGTGATCTCCCAGTCCTCTACATATCTGTCTCGAGCCTGAAGGCCGCGCAGGTGCACCTCTCCTTTGAACGGATGGCGATCGAGAATCCCCCATTCAACCGCCTTGGTAAATACGTGCCTGAAGACCCGGATCTCATACAGCCCTGTAGCTCTGCTCTTTTCGCCGTTCTTGCTCACGCGGGTATCGACATATTTGTAGATGTGCCGCGGAAGCACATCTCGAGGTCTCATGGCGCCGAAGACCTTTCGCAAGTTGATCAAGGCGTGCATGTCACCGCGCCGAGTAGCGGCTGCTTTTGTCGGAATGACATCCAATTTGTAGCGAGTGAGTAACGCGTCCACCGTCGCGTCATGCTCGATGCGGTGGACACGCTTTGCCCATTCGGCAGCAGCCTCGCTGAGCGAACGTCCGAGATGAAATTCCTTCTTACCGTCCCACAGGTGTTCTTGGCCTTTCGGCACGCGGTAATAATAGGCGTCGTAGCGAAAGCGCCAGCTCTTCGGATAGCCGCGATTTTCAATATTCTTTGCGCGTGGCATGAAGGCCTCTCCATTCTTTGCCTGTTGACCGCCTTGAGAAACAATGTAAGTTCCGCCGGCTTGAGCGAGGGATACTGGATGTGCCGGACATTACCGATTTCCTGGACACTGCCCACAACGCCGATACTATCGCGAAGTGTGAGGCGGGAGGCACGTGGTATTGCGCTGATTTTGCCTCGATTCGCCCAAGCTGCGCGCGTAGAGAGCGGCAGGGTCATTGAAGCGACACGTTAAGTCGTGAATGGATTTACCACCCGTATGCGCTCTTCAAATACTTGGTTATGCGGCAGATCCTCCGAATACATTGTCTCGCGGCCCGCAAGGACTGCTGCCAGCGCATCCACATCTGGTAAGTGCATTTGCCTCGGCAACTCGGCGGAATGGCGTTAAAATGCGATTGAACCAGGGAGGGCGATGATGGTGACAGTCTATCAATTCGAGGTCTATCGGATCGACACGGATGAGGTCGTGAAATCGCGGCGGTGGGGTACCCGCGAGGCAATTGTCGAAATCGCACATGGTCGGGTGCTCGAACGCACTGCCAGGGAAGTAGACGAATCCGTCGTTGGGTCCGACATCCACGGATTCACAAAGCGCGACTTCGATCCTGACGCTGGACCGCCCGGCTTCCAAACCTACGTCGACACCTAATCGGGCTTACGATGGCAAAGTTGTATGGTGGACGATGGCGGATTACGGGAGCTGCGCTTGGTCGTGGAGGTCAGAGCGAGGTCTTCCGCGTTACCGATGACAGCGGCGCACTCCAGGGCGAATATGCACTTAAACGAGTGTTGAATCCGGCACGACACGATCGGTTTAAGGTCGAGATTGAAGCAATTGGCAGGCTCCAACACCCGAACATCGTCACGCTAATCGACCATTCAGCGCTCGAGGACTCGGAGGGCGAAGTTGAGCGGCAGTATCTTGTAATGCCCGTCGCATCTGGCGGAAGTCTCGCCGACACCGGTCGCATTGCGCTTTACAAGGAAAACATCGAGGCAACCTTGCAGGTGGCGCTGCAGCTGGCAACCGCACTTGAGGCGGCGCATGCTGCAGGCGTCATCCACCGAGATGTGAAGCCAGCGAACGTGCTTTTCACTGGAAACGGACACGAGGTCTGGCTTTCCGACTTTGGCATATGTTTGATACGGGAGGCTGAGCGAAACACGGAACTTCACGAAGTAGTGGGTCCCCGGTCGTTTATGGCCCCGGAGCTCGAGGCGGGAGGTCAGCTCGAGGTCACACCTGCAGCCGATATTTACTCTCTCGGCAAGCTCATCTACTTCATGATTTCGGGTGGCACAACACTTCCGCGCGAAGAGCTCAACGATCCGCGATTCGCGCGGCTGTTCGAGCGTGGCGACCGTTACCGGCAATTGCACCTGATGCTGACCCGCATGTTGTGCCCGCTCAACCAACGCTGGAGGACCGTTGCGGAAGTAGTCGCTCAACTCAAGAGTATTGAGGCATGGGAGAGTTCGGCCATTACCCTGGCGCTCGATACGACGGCACGCGAAGGTATCGCACGACTCCAGGGCTTGGCGCTGCGCAAGCAGCAAGAGGCGGCTGAGGCCGCTGCAGCCCGCGCCTCACGCGAGCAGCTCGTGGCGAGCGTGCGCCAAGCGTTTTCTGCTTGGGCTGAGTTGGAATTCAAGAAACTCGCCGCCCACATTGCGACTCCCCAGATCACGGTGCGCGCGTTGCCGTTGGCGCTTGCGCCCAACGAGCCATCAGTAATTCAGCTAGATAACCAATCGCGCTATGAGGTGATTGCGGGATTCGAACTTGTATTTGAGATCAGCGAGCCGCCCAGCGGTCACTCACTGCAACTACTCTTGTGTAGTAAACGAACCGTACAAGTCTACGTTGGCACGACTCCTCCCCCGTTTCCGAATGTTGCCCCAGAGCTAGCCGTACTGAGTGCCTACGCGAGACCTCCCTCTGCGGGCGGGCCGGGCGCTGCGCCGCGCCGGGCCGGATTTCTGAATCGGCGGCAATCGATTGGACAGGTACTGCGCCACGTGCAAATGCAGCGAGGCAGACCTACTCTGGCGCGTTCGGTGACGCTGACTCGGGTTGCGGCGATCTTTCGCCCCGAGCACTCGCTCAATACTCCTTTCAAGGCGGACGAGTGGAACGTGGTTTTGGCAAAGGTTCGCGCGCAATTAGAGGAGGCCCTCGGGATCTTCATTGAGTTTGCGACGGAAGAGCACCCGTCCATTGGGCCCTAAAATCACGCTTGATCCTACATGCGTATGGGTCGCTATTTTCGCGTTCGGCGGTGAGCCGGGTTGTCTACCGGGCAATGGAAATGAATCCATTGACGGTATGAGATAGAACGGGTGGCTGTTGTGGAGGTAGAGGGGCGCAATCAGGCCTTTCGCCACTGATCCGGCTTCCCGCGATTCGTATGACGCACGCGCTCGACATCTGGTGCTACACCAGGGCTGATTTCGCGGGCTCGCTGGATGGCTTTCTCCTGCGTTTGCTCCACAGCGCTGGCTCTCTCAGAACCGGGTCTGCGCACGGCAAAATCGCCCTCAGGCCTTCGTTCCACGTACATATTTTTCCTGTTCATAGATCGAGCCCTCTGAGTAAGAACGCAAAGTTGGCAGTTGACAAAATAGCAGTATTTGTTACTATTTGTCAACCTAAGATGGGTAGGAGAAATATTATGATAGGTCATAGACTTAGGACGGCAAGGGCTGCCGCAGGGTTCTCTTTAAGGGACCTTGAAAGTAAAATTGACAACCTCGTCACCGCCCAGGCCTTAAGCAAGTACGAACAGGACGAAATGATGCCGGGGTCTCAGGTACTCATCGCCATCGCTAAAGCCCTGGGAGTGTCTGAGGACTACTTGTTGTCCGAGCAGGAAATGTCGCTCGACGGAGTGGAATTTCGTAAGAAAGCAAAAATGAGCGCCAAGGAGCAGGCCCAGGTGGAAGCTCAGGTGCTGCATCTCTTTGAGCGTTATCTCGCCGTCGAGGAGTTGCTCGGCCTGACGATCGAGTGGGACAAGCCGAGAGAGGCCCCCTATCCCGTACTCAATGACGTGAATGAAGCGGACCGGGCGGCTCGCAGCCTGCGTCAAGATTGGGGTCTTGGACTCGATCCTCTGCCCAATCTGGTTGAGCTGCTGGAAGAGCGCGGCATCAAGATTTTGTCCATCATGGCAGACAAAGTCGACGGACTAACGGCGAAGGTTTTGCGACCAAATCGGACGTCGTTGCCTGTCATTGTCATCAACAGTAAAGATTGGGCAGAGCGCAAACGCTTCAATTTGGCCCATGAACTTGGGCATCTTGTCATGGATATAGCACCGGGTCTGGATTGCGAGAAAGCGGCTCATCGCTTTGCCGCGGCATTTCTGATGCCTGCCGAAAGCTTGTGGAACGAAGTGGGTAAGCACCGAACGTCAGTGAGCATGGCTGAATTACTGCAGCTTAAGAATCTATTTGGAACGAGCTTTCAGGCAATCACGTATCGCTGCAAAGATTTAGGAATCATTGGCGAGCAGCTGTTCAAATCTCTATTTGAAATCTTCAAGGACCGCGGTTGGCGAGCGTCCTCCTTTCAAAGAGCCCGGCGCAATCTCCCCAGAAAAAGAGAAGCCACAGAGGTTTGAAAGACTGTGCTATCGCGCTGTGGCGGAAGGTGCCTTATCTGAGGCCAAGACGGCCGAATTGCTGGGAATTAGTGTCCGACGGCTCAATGATCGGCTCGATCATCCCGAGGCTGCGGTTTCTTTCGCTTGACGAAGCATGACGATTCTCGTGTCCGATACTTCGGTCTTGATAGATCTTGAGCGTGGCGAACTGATCGAGTGCGCCTTCAAATTGTCGGCTACGTTCGCTGTGCCCGACGTGCTGTACGAGCATGAGTTGCGCGAATACGGTGGAGACGAACTCCTAAAACTGGGATTGAAAGTCGAGTCGCTCGACGGCGAAGGGGTTGCCATGGCGATGAGCCACCGACAGGCGCAGCGGCTGTTGACAGTGCCCGATAGCTTCGCACTGGCGTTGGCCAAGATAAACGGGTGGACGCTGCTGACAGGCGACGGGCCTCTTCGGGAATTGGCTAAAGCCGAGAACGTTGATTGCCACGGCGTCCTATGGCTGCTCGATGAATTCGAGACCCAGGGCGCCGCGACACATCTGCAACTTCATGCAGGTCTTGAAAAGATCTCTGCCCATCCGCGTTGCAGGTTACCCAGGCAAGAAATTGCCAGTCGACTCAGCCGCTATGTGAGCCATTTGTAACCGAATCGTAGGCGACGCAAGTTCGCCTGCGTCGGAATGACTAGCCTCTTTCGCTGGCGCCTGTGAGATTATTAGAAGATGCTACTTTCCATTACCTCTACATCGTCGCCCGCGACCGATCTCGGTTATTTGCTGTTTAAGAACCCGGCTCGCGTTCACGGATTCGATCTTTCGTTCGGTAAGGCCACGGTCTTCTATCCGGAGGCCACCGCAGAGCGCTGCACGGTTTGCCTACTGCTTGAGGTAGATCCGATTGGCATGGTCCGCCGGAAGTCCGGGCCCGCCGGCGACGGAGGGGTCTTCGGCCAATACGTCAACGACCGCCCGTACGTCGCGTCGTCATTTCTTTCGGTCGCCATTTCGGAGGTATTTGGCACTGCAATGACCGGCCGATCGAAGGATCGTCCCGAGTTGGCAACGGCCGCAATGCCACTTGAAGCGCACATTCCCGTGCTTCCGAGCCGGGGTGGGGAGCCGCTAATTCGACAATTATTCGAGCCGCTCGGCTACTCGGTCGAGCTGACGCGGATTCCACTAGATGCTGAGTTCCCGGAATGGGGCCCCAGCCGATATTACTCTGTAACTCTAAAAGGTAATCAGCGCCTTCAGGATCTACTAAGCCACATCAATGTACTGATCCCGGTTCTTGACGACGAGAAGCACTACTGGGTTGGCGACGATGAGGTCGACAAACTGTTGCGGCGGGGCGGTGACTGGCTCCCAACACATCCAGCAAAAGAGCAAATCGCACATCGGTACCTCAAGCACCGTAGAAGCCTTGCGCAAGAGGCTGTTGAGCGGCTCGCTACAGACGCAGACGTTGAGTCCGATGATGACACGACGCCGGCGCGGATAGCGCCCGGTCGCGAGGAGGCACTCGAAACCAAGATCAGCCTCAATTCGCAGCGCATCACCCACATTTCCGACATCGTGCGCGAGATAGGCGCGAAATCCGTCATCGATTTGGGTTGCGGTGAAGGAAAACTGATTCGGGAACTCGTAAAGCAGCGACAACTCGACCGCATTGTCGGGATGGACGTATCACTCCGCTCGCTCGAACGGGCCCGAGACCGATTGCGGCTTGAGCAGCTTGCACCTGCCTTTCGAGACCGCATTGAATTGATCCACGGTTCCCTCATGTATCGCGATCGCCGACTGCAGGGGTTTGACCTTGCGACGGTAGTTGAGGTTATCGAACACCTTGACGTGGCAAGCTTGCGTGCATTTGAGCGGGTCCTTTTTGAGCAAGCACACCCGAAGGCGGTGCTCGTCACTACACCGAATGCTGAATTCAACGTCAAGTTCGAGACACTCCCGGGCGGACAGTTTCGGCATCCGGACCATCGCTTCGAATGGACCCGGGATGAATTCAGGACATGGGCAAATACCATCACGGATAGATTCGGTTACGCGGTTCGCTTCGACGGGATAGGCGACGCCGATGCAGCTCTGGGTGCACCCACTCAGATGGCCATGTTCGGGACGCGCTGAGCCATGGAAATCAAGATTCCCGAATTGGCGCTGGTCGTCCTTGTCGGTCCTTCGGGCTCGGGCAAGTCCACGTTTGCCCGGACCCATTTCAAGCCGACCGAAATCATCTCATCCGATTTCTGCCGCGGGCTGGTGTCCGATGACGAAAACAGCCAAGCCGCGACCAACGACGCGTTCGAGGTGCTCTATTTCATCGCGGCGAAGCGGTTCGTGCCGGGAAGTTGACGGTTGTAGATGCGACAAACGTTCAGCCGGAAGCTCGAAAGCCCCTTATAGCGCTCGCCCGCGAATACCATTGCTTACCGGTTGCGCTGGTTCTGGACACTCCGGAGAGAGTTTGTCGTGAGAGGAATGCAAACCGCCTGGACCGCAACTTCGGCGAACATGTTATTCGCAACCAGTGTAGCCAGCTGCGCAGGTCCCTGCGTGGTCTTGAGAAAGAAGGCTTTCGACACGTCACCATTTTCAAGTCACCTGAGGAGCTCGCTGGACTGACGATTCATCGCGAAGCGCTGTGGAATAACAAAAAGCACGAGGGCGGCCCCCTGGACATCATCGGTGACATACATGGGTGTCTCGATGAGACCTTGGAACTGCTGGCTCAGCTTGGGTATCACGTGGCAATTGTCGATGGTCGCTACACGCTGAGCCATAGCCTGGGACGGAAAGTCGTATTTGTCGGTGACCTTGTAGATCGCGGCCCGAATTCACCGGGGGTGATTCGGCTAGTGATGGATTCAGTCGCAGCTGGGGCTGCGTTCTGCGTCGCCGGAAACCATGACGTCAAGCTCTCTCGCGCTTTGCGCGGGACGCGATGTGAAAGTTACGCACGGACTGGCTGAGTCGCTCGAGCAACTCAAGCATGAGACACCTGAATTCCGTAAGTCAGCGGCCGATTACCTCGACGGTTTGGTAAGTCACTACGTTTTCGACGCAGGTCGATTGGTTGTGGCCCATGCGGGACTTCGAGAGGAAATGCACGGCCGCGGGTCAGGCGCAGTGCGTCAGTTCGCGATGTATGGCGAAACCACTGGGGAAACCGACGGCTATGGACTGCCGGTTCGCTACAACTGGGCGGCGGACTATCGAGGAAAGGCGATGGTGGTTTACGGACACACCCCAGTCCCCGAGGCTGAGTGGATTAACAACACAATCTGCCTCGACACCGGATGTGTGTTTGGCGGAAAGCTGACAGCTCTACGTTACCCGAGAGCGCGAACTTGTCGCAGTACCGGCTCACCGAATGTACTACGAGCCGGTGCGTCCGCTCGCGCCTGCCAGGAATCAGGCGCTTTCGGCGCAGCATGAGTTGGATGACTTGCTCGACCTGGACGACGTCTCCGGGAAGCGAATTATCGAAACTCGATTTCATCGGACGGTCACGATTCGCGAAGAGAACGCCGTCGCAGCATTGGAGGTTATGAGTCGGTTTGCCGCGAATCCAAAGTGGCTGATCTATCTCCCTCCGACGATGTCACCGAGCGAGACAAGCTACAAAGATGGCTTCCTTGAATACCCGATCGAAGCGCTTGAGTACTACAGAAAAAACGCTGTCGAGACTGTTGTATGCGAAGAAAAGCACATGGGCTCACGTGCTGTCGTGGTTGTGTGTCGGGATGAGGCTACTGCCAAAGCACGATTTGGAGTGGAGGGTGAGGGGACCGGGATTATATATACGCGTACAGGCCGCCGTTTCTTCAGTGACGGTGAGCTTGAGCGAGCGGTTTTGAACCGCCTGATCTCGGCCCTCACGAGCGCGGGATTTTGGGAGAAGTTTCAGTCAGATTGGTTCTGTTTGGACTGTGAACTCATGCCGTGGTCAGTCAAGGCCGAGGAGTTGCTCAGAACCCAATATGCGCCAACCGGAGCCGCTGCGAACGCGGCTGTGGATTCCGCGAGAACTGCGCTGAGAGAGGCTGACCGCCGGGGGCTCGATGTTAGTGAGTTATTACATGCCTTCGATGATCGCGCCAATCTTGTTGGTCGGTATGTCGACGCGTACCGGCACTATTGTTGGCCGGTCCGCGGCGTCGAGGACATTAAGCTCGCGCCTTTTCATATCCTTGCTAGCGAGGGTGCCGCGCACGCGGATAAGACTCATGTCTGGCATATGGAGACGCTGGCGGAACTCTGTAAGGCTGACCCCGAACTGCTATTGGCTACGCCATTTCGGGCCGTTCAATTAAGCGACAACGCCGCCGTCACTGACATCACCCGCTGGTGGGAAGACATGACGGCGAAAGGTGGGGAGGGGATGGTTGTAAAGCCCTTGGATTTTATTGTGGTCGGGAAGCGTGGCATCATCCAGCCGGCCATAAAGTGCCGAGGACCTGAATATTTGCGGATTATCTACGGGCCGGAATACTCTCGCCTCGACAACCTTGAGCGCCTTCGGGACCGCGGGCTTTCAACGAAGCGGAGCATGGCGACTCGGGAGTTCGCGCTCGGCGTCGAGGGACTAGAGCGATTCGTGCGTCGCGAACCACTGCGGCGAGTTCATGAGTGCGTATTCGGGGTGCTGGCCCTTGAGAGCGAGCCGGTCGATCCGCGCCTGTAGTCCGTGACGCCACTGTCCCATTGGAAGATACGGACATCTATGATTTCAAAGCCTTACCTGTGCAGAACTCGGGAAATTGTGGGACAGTTGGCGGAGCGTAAGTGATTGTTTGTAAGGGTATAAATGGTATTCGGTGGGGGCGTCTCTTAATCAATTGGTCGTAGGTTCGATCCCTACACGGCCCACCATTTAAGCCAGCATAGTCAAGAACTTACGCGGCACCCTTGCATCGGTCAAAATCGATGTTGTGCCATTGAACGCCGTTTGTGCCATTGGCGAATTGAAATCCACACGACGGTTCAACTCGCTCACCGGTTAGGCGCGTCGAAGGATCATTGCTAGCTGTCCATGCTTGGCTCCTTAATCGTAAGGGTCCGGTCTAGGGATATGGACTATAGGTTATTGACCACGTAAGTCTCGCGCGCGGCATTTGCCGTGCAAGCGGAGATAGCGTGATGGAAGTGAGTAATCGTGGATTGGCTGCGGCGAATAAGCCTCGGCGCGGATCATGGACATTGGCGCAGAAGCGGCAGGCTGTTGCGGAGTAAGCGATAAGCCTGCGGCGTTCTTTTTTCTTCGGTGAAGATCCGGACAATGACTCGCCTGTTTATTTGCAACGGAGCGAGCGATGGATCAAATCAAGCGAATCAAGCGGAGCGAGGCCACGTGGCGGGAGATTTTTGCGCGCCATGTATCGAGCGGGATGTCGGTGCTGGAGTTTTGCCGAGCGGAGGGTTTCAACCCAGGCGTATTCCGTCGCTGGCGGTTGAAGTTGAACGGCGGCAATGCGGGAGAGAAGACAGCGGCGCGCACGGTGGCGAAGGCGGCCACACCGTTTATTGATATTGGTGCGGTGGGCGCGGATACCTCGCGGATGGAGGTACGGCTCGAGCTCGGCGACGGGGTGGTGCTGACGGTGGCGCGCGGCTGATGTTCTTTGCCGAGGCGCAGATCCGCGTGCATCTGTACGGCAGGCCCGCGGACATGAGGAAGTCTTACGACGGGCTGCAGGCGCTGGCGCGTCATGCGATGGACCGAGATCCGCTGGATGGGTCGTTGTACTGCTTCGTGAACCGACGCGGCACGCAGATCAAGTGTCTGTATTTTGACCGCAGCGGATTTTGCATCTGGGGAAAGAAGCTCGAGGCCGGCAAATTTATCGGTGACTGGCGCCGTGTGAGTACGTGCGAGATGGATTGGACGGGGTTGAAGCTGTTGCTTGAAGGGATGGAGGCGAGGCGCGTGCGAAGACGTTTTTCGTTGCCATCGATTGTCGTGAAAAGCCTGTGATTAAAGCACTTTCATGCATTTTTTGTGTTATGCTTCTGTGCGTGCAAAACGGCTTCTCCGCGCCCTCCTCGAACAGCTCGGATGTGAGCACGCTGAGCGGCGCGCAGATGAGCGAACTGTTCAAAGCGCAGCAGGCGATCATCGCCACGCAGCACTCGACGATCAGGACGCAAGGCGAGCAGATCGTCTCCCTGACACACCAGCTCGACTGGTTTCGCCGCCAAGTGTTCGGCAAGAAAAGCGAGCGCTTTGTGCCGCAAGCGGATCCGACGCAGCTGCACTTGGGCGAGGCGTTGCCGATCCCCGCCGAGTCACCCGAGAAGGTAAAGACGATCCCGGCTCACACCCGGCGCGTGGCACAGAAGGATGGCGCCGAGAGCGCTGATGAGCTGCCCTTCTTCGATGAGTCGAGCGTGCCGGTCGAGTCCATCGTGCTAGTGCACGAGACGGCCAAGGAACTGAAGTCCGGCGAGTACGAGCTGATCGGCGAGAAGATTAGTTATCGGCTTGCGCAGCGCCCGGGGAGCTATGTGGTTTTGAAGTACCATCGCCCCGTCATGAAGCGCATAGACAACGATCAGATCCTCACCGCGCCGGCGCCCACGGGCTTTCTGGAAGGCAGCCGCGCTGATGTGAGCTTTGCCGCGGGCCTGCTTATGGATAAGTTCGCGTGGCATTTGCCCCTCTATCGCCAGCACCAGCGCCTCGCCGCCTCCGGGATCACGGTCAGCCGTCCCTGGCTCACGCAGATCGCGCAGCGCTCGATCAGCCTGTTGGAGCCGATATACCAGGCGCAGTTCGCCTCGATCCGAGAAAGCCGCGTGAAGACCATGGACGAGACCCCGATCAAGGCAGGCCGCTCAGGTCACGGCAAGATGCAAACCGGCTACTTCTGGCCCGTGTACGGCGAAGAAGATGAGGTGTGTTTCCCTTTCCATCCCTCACGCTCGGCGGATTTCGTCGCGAGCGCCTTGGGTCTGAAAGCCGCCGTCGGCTCGGTGCTTCTGACCGATGGCTACGCCGCTTACCAGCGTTACGCCGAGAAGATCGGCATTACGCACGCCCAATGTTGGAGCCATTCGCGCCGCGGCTTCTTCGAAGCGCTCGATGC
>CAWETY010000015.1:0-26678 GCA_963812125.1 uncultured Gammaproteobacteria bacterium | reverse complement strand
CCAGGTCCACGGGCAGTTCGCGCGCCAACCGCGGCCCTGGCTCGGAGTCTATGCAGTCGAGCTGGCCGGCAAGGTGTATGTGACAGGAATTGTCGAAGGAGGTCCTGCGCAAAGAGCCGGTATTCGCGAAGGCGACGTCATTAGCCGCGTCGCGGAAAAAGAAGTGGGCACTTTGCCGGATTTTTATCGGCGCCTGTGGGCCGTGGGACCGGCAGGCACCGGCGTGCCTCTGACCGCGATTCGCGGCGCCACACAGCTGCACGTGAACGTGCGTTCCGTCGATCGCGGTGAATTGCTGAAACGGCCGCAAGCACATTAAGCAACGCCGCTGGCGCCGCGGTTTCAATGCAGCGCGACGCGCTGTTCCGCTCTCGCACCGCGCTCGACATTGGCGGCCTGGCCCATGCAGCAAGGTAACCATGGCGGCACACGCATCGATGCCCTTGACGCCGCCGTCCGCGCGTGTTAGGCATCGAGCTGGTGTCCTGCAACAAGCCGTAAGCCGCAAGCCGCCGACAGACCCGGGTTCCCTGGCCAGCATCAATGCCACCACGCCGCTCACTTGCGCCGTTGCGATCGATGCGCCGCTGGCAAAATCGTAATGTCCGCCAGGGAACAATGTCAGGATCTCGCGTCCCGGTGCGTACAGCACGGGTCCGATCGTAGAACCTGAGACTCCGCGCTGGCCACTTCGATGATACCCGGCTTGGCTCAACAGGCCATTTGGAGTTTCCGAGGCATCCATGCGCCGCGCCGACGAATAGCACGCCGCGTCGCTGTCCCTCGCGAATCAGGTCGCTCAGCAAGGGATCGTCCGGGCCCGCCAGGCTCAAATTGATCACCTGCGCGTGCGCGTCGAATGCTGCCGCCAGCGCCCGCGCCAGCGTGAATGAATTGCAGCTGGCGTGCGTCGACGCCCGCGTGCGCCTGCCAACAGGCCTTGAAAATCAACAGACGCGCACTCGGCGCGATGCCAACGATGCCCTGCCGATTATTGGCGACCGCGGCAATGACGCCCGCCATTTCGGTGCCATGCCGGTCACGCCGAAACTGGCGTCATCCGCATCGACGAAATTGGCAGCGGCCGCGATGCTGGCGCGCAAATCAGGGTGCAGGATATCGGCGCCGGTGTCGATGATGGCGATTTTGACGCCCTCGCCCCGCGACCAGGGATGCGCGCTCGGCGACATCCATTTGCTGAAAGCCGCGCTGCAACCCGACATAAGGATCGTTGTAGTCCTCGGTGCGGGTGGCAAAGGTTTGCAACGGCTGCGTCAGCTTGACGCGCCGGTCCTTTGACAGGGCCGCGAGCAACGATTGCGGTCGGCGCCTGCGGGAAGTCTCCAGCACCGCGCAGTGCATCTGCAGCGGCTCGATCGGCCACGCGTTGACCTCTCGCAAGCCGTACTCGCTTCTCCACGGCGTGCATCGTTTGGCGAGCGTGCGAGGGTCGGCCATAGTCCGCGACCGCGTCGTAGCCGCGCGGCGTGCCGCCGGCATGCGCGACATACGCCACGGCTCGTTTGTCCACCGCGACGATGATGTATCGATCAGGCGACTGTGACACCTGCTTGCCGAGCACGCGCGAATCGATGCGCACCGGTGCGCTGCTGCAGCGCCAGCCATGCGCAATCACGGCGCCGAGGATCGCCCAGCGAATCATGGCTGGCTTGCCCGATTCCAGGCTC
Source organism: uncultured Gammaproteobacteria bacterium (assembly GCA_963812125.1). GTDB lineage: Bacteria > Pseudomonadota > Gammaproteobacteria > Steroidobacterales > Steroidobacteraceae > Bog-1198. Next base: position 24,990 of record CAWETY010000015.1, on the reverse strand, counting down.
CGTCACGGTTCCTTCAGCGAAGCGAACCGTCGGGTGTTGCGCAGCAGCGCCAAAGACGAGCGCACCGGCACAGCTGGATTTCGACGCCAGCGAATACACTCCCGCCTCGGTCGGGCCGGAAACTATCCGCAGCTGCGCTTCATCGAGGATCGCCTGCAATTCCACCAAAGTGATGCGTCGGCGCGAACACCGCGCGAATCACTTCGCCTCGCGGCCGCGGCGCGCGAATTGGTCACGGTGCGATATTTTGGTTGCAGCTCAGGCGCGCATCGAATTGCCCCAGCGATCGCGCCAACAGGACGAGCGCCACCGCCATGAGCCGCAATGGAAGCCGCCATCAAACCGCGCTACGGCGAGCCGCTGCGATGTTTGTCCGCAAGCGGCGCTGCATCCGCGGCTGGTGCTCGGCTCTGCAGGCAGTCGAGCCGTGCCTGCAGACGCTTCAGCGAGGCGACAGGCATGTAATCGAGCGTCGGCGCGCGCTTCGATTGCCGCGCAGATGCGCTGCTGCGCCATCAAGTCCTCGCGGCAGCCGCACAGTCGCCAACATGCGCATCGACGCGCTCGCCGCTCACGCTCAGCGAGCGTCGAGTTGACGTACCAGGGAAGCAGCGCAGAGACCTCGTGATGCTCGCGAATCCTCGATTCGACGCGTTGTGCGTCATTCGATCGCCCGCCGGCTTGCGCCTGCCGGCGCCCGCTCAAGGCTCGGCAGATATTGACGCAATTTTTCGCGGGCATGAAACATGCGCGCCTTCACGGTGCCCACCGGGCAATCGGTGATCGCGGCAATTTCCTCCAGAGAGTGACCCATGTGATAGGCGAGTTCCAGCGTCAACCGTTGTTCGATCGGCAAGCGGCTCAAGCCGCGCTGCAGCCAATCACTCATTTCGGCGTCGAATGTCGGATCGACGGTTTGCTCGGGGTAGTCCTCGAGGCTGCGCGCCGCGGCATGGTTTTTCTGGCGGCGAAACGCCTTCAATGCGGTGCGATAAGCGATGCCGATGATCCATGTGGACACCAGCGATGCATTGCGAAAGTCCTTGGCGCTCTGCCAGACCACCATGAAAGTGTCGTTGATTATCTCCTCGACGTTTTCATAGCGCGGCGTGAAGCGCGACAGAAAGCGCGCCAGGCGCCGGTGATAGCTGAGATACAGCTCCTCCAGCGCACGCCGATCGCCCGCCGCCATGGCCGCCAAAAGCGCGCTATCGCGCTCCTTGGGTGAATTTTTGGCGAGCGGGGTCATGGACGATAATCCTCAACTGAAATCGACGCCCATCCCTGTAAGTACCAGGCGCGATCCCAAAGAGTTGCAGGCATGAGCGTTTTAAAAGCGCCAAATCAGCGTTCCCAGTCCACTGCCCGGTGGCCGCTGCATTATAAAACAATGCCTTAGCCCCCGCCGAGGTGTTGACATAAGCGAAGGCCAGCGTAAGCGACCTGAAATCGTAGGCTGCCCCCGTGCTCCAGTACAGGTACCCGCCCGACTCTGGCCCCTCCAAAAAGCTGTAGCCCACGCCGGCGGTGAGGGAGAACTTGCCGAAGATCTGTCGTTGCGCGCTGACCTCTGCCGATTTCTCGGTCACGCCATTGAGTTCCGAATAGGGAAAGGGCAAATACCGGGGCGTATTGGGTGAGAAACCGAGATCCAAGTGCAGCCAGCCTTGGTAGGAAACATCGAGATCCAATTCGTCATAGTCGTAGTGCGAGCCCGCGCGATTCCACGGGTAGGCGTAGTGGCTTGCCAGCACCCGGGCGCGCCATGCTTCGTCGAGGTTCCATGCGAATCCGACGAAAGCGCTGAGCTCGGCATCCTTCGGCTCGCTGCGATTGATCTGCGTATTCGACGCGAACACCCCCGCGACGAATCCATTGGGGTTCGAGTAATGCAGATCCAGTTGCAACGCTGCATTATCGCTGGTGCGCGATATGCCGCGGACGAAATAGTCGCTGCTCAAGGCCAGCGAGCCGCCCCACTCGTCCGCCGCGCGCACCTGCGTCGCCATGCAGCCGACGCCTACGAGCAATGCAACCGCAGCGTGGAGACGCACTATTTCGCAACCGCTCCGCCGCCGCTCTTGCGCCGCATTCGCAATTCCCATCCAACCTGTGGCCGCAGAGGATAAACCTTTATTCATTGCTTGGGCACTTACTCCTCGCCTGACAACACCCGACAAGCTTGGGAGCAATGATGAAAACTTTTCGCACCATCGCCGGCAGCATTGGACTTTTCAGCCTCGCACTTTTACAGAGTTGCAGCGGCGGATACCACTCTCCGTCATCGTCAATGCCCCCGGCAACGATCAGCATCAGCGTCAATCCCGCATCGATCACCTTGGGCCAGTCTACAACCCTTACCTGGTCGGCCAGCGGCGGCACGACTTGCACCGCGAGCGGTGCCTGGAGCGGCGCGCAGCCCGTCACGGGGTCCATGACTGAAACGCCGACCGCAGCCGGCACGGAAACTTTCACGCTGAGCTGCAGCAGCGGCGCCTACAGCAGCAGCAACAACTCGGCTACGCTGACCGTGACGGCGCCGAGCGCCTATTCGCTCACGAGTTTGGTCGCCGACAGCGGCGGCGGCACGGCCCCCAACGTGGATCCCAATCTGATCAATCCCTGGGGCATCGCCATCGCAACCGGGACCGCACCATCGTGGGTCGCAAACAACGGCAGCCAAACTTCGACGCTGTACGATGGCAACGGCAAGCCGCAACCGCAGCCGACCGCAAGTCAATTGATAGTGAATTTCGCCGCGGGCGCCAACGGCGCTTTCAACCCTACCGGCATTGTCGCCAACGGCAGCACTGCCGATTTCATCGTCGCTGCCGCAGGCAAATCGGCTTCCTCCGCATTCATTTTTTCCGGCGAGGGCGGAATGATCGCCGGGTGGTCGCCGGTCGTCGACACGACGCACGCGATCAACATGTACACCGACGCCAACGGCGCCGTGTACAAGGGGTTGGCGATCGCGGCCAACAACGGCGCGCTATTTCTGTATGCCGCTGATTTTCACAACAACAAGATCGACGTGTTCAATACGAGCTTCGCGAAACAAACCACCTCGGCTGCCGCTTTCGCATTTGCCGACCCCGGCGTGCCGGCCGGCTATGCGCCCTTCGGTATCCAAGCGCTGCCGAGCGGCGCCGCGGGTGCGGCTCAGATCTACGTGACCTATGCCCAGCAAGTCGCACCTGACAACCGAGTGAACGCCGCCGGAGCCGGCTTGGGCTTCGTGAGCCTCTACGATACCAACGGCACCCTTATCAAGCATCTGATATCCAACGGCACGCTCAATGCGCCTTGGGGCCTCGCGCTGGCGCCGGCGGATTTCGGCACATTTGGCAACGCACTGCTGGTGGGCAATGCCGGAGATGGCAAGATCAACGCTTACGATGCGAATGCCGGAACGCTGCTCGGTACCTTGAGCGACGCCGGCAACGCGCCGCTGGTGGCGTCGGGCCTTTTCGGTATCGCGTTCGGCAATGATGGCGCCAATCAGCCGCACAACACCCTATTTTTTGCGGCGGGACCGAATGCCGGAGCCAACGGCGGCTACGGGCGAATCGATCCGAGCGCGACGCCGCCGGCGCTCAATGCGCCTCCCGTGGTTGCTTTGACCGTGCCGAGCGGAACGCTCTCCGGCACGGTGACGTTGAGCGCAACTGCCACGGATCCGATTGCGATCGCCAAGCTGGACTTCAAGGCAAACGGCACGGTCATCGGCACGGCAACGGCATCTCCGTACACCATTCAATGGAACAGCACCGCGGTTGCCGACGGGCAGGTCGCGCTGACCGCTACCGCCACCGATGCGGACGGCAATGTCGGCACGTCCAGTACCAGCACGGTGACGGTGGCGAACACCACGCCGCCGCCGGCGCAGGTGACGCTCACGCAACTGCAGACCCAAATCTTCACACCGATCTGCGCCGCTTGTCATACGGGTGTCGGCACAACGCTTCCGGGAGTGCAGAATCTGACGGCCGGCAATACTTACCTCAACACCGTCAACGTTGCGAGCATCGAGGTGCCTTCGTTGAAACGCATCTTGCCGAATGACGCTGCCAACAGTTACTTGATCCAAAAGATCTCCGGATCGCCCGGAATAGTCGGCTCGCAAATGCCCTTCGGCTGCCCGTCGGCAGGAAACCCTTGCCTGACTCAGACTCAGATCGGACTCATAAAAACCTGGGTTTCGCAAGGCGCGCTCAACAACTGAGTGATGCATGAAAAGTATGCAAGCGCCCGCGGCGCGGTTGAGCCGATGGTTCGCATTCTGTCCGCTGTTGCTCGCCGCCGCGTGCGCGGGCAACGGCGAGGGCCTGGATGTCAACGGTCAGCCGCTGCTGCCGGGCGGCGGCGCCCCGCCGCCGCTGTCGGCAGAATTCGAATCGATTCAGGAAAATATCTTTACGCCGATTTGTGCAGTTTGCCACGCGGGGTCGGCCGCTCCGGAGGGCCTGCGGCTCGATGCGGCCGACAGCTACAATTTGTTGGTAGGCGTGCCGAGCACCGAAGCGCCATCACTGCTGCGCGTCAATCCGGGCGATCCCGCCAACAGCTATATCATCCAGAAATTACAGGGCACCGCCGCCGTCGGCGCGCGCATGCCCTACGGCTGTCCCGCGACGCAGCCCTGTCTGTCGGCGAATACCATCGCCTTCATTCAACAATGGATCGCGAACGGTGCGCCGCCCGCCGCTGGCAGCAGCGCGGCGCTCGGCGCCCCATTTGCGGTGACATCGCTCGTGCCCAGCCGCGGGGAAACGGTGAACGCGCCACCGCCGCAAGCCATGCTCGGCTTCAATCATGAGATTGACGTGAGCCAGCTCGCGACCATCGGCGTGCACTATGAAAAACTTGCGGCGGCTGCGGCATCTCCCATCGACGCGCCCGCGGTCGTTGAAAATGTACCGGCGCGAATTTCAGTCTCGAGCGCCAATCCTCGCGCCCTGATGATATGGCCCGCCCGGGCTCTCTCGGCCGGCCGCTACCGCATCGTCATGGACGCAACCTCGTCCAATCAGATCAGCGATATTGGCGGTCAGCAAGCGGCGCTCGGTGGGCCCGACGATCGGGGTGAGCTGGTGATTTCCAGCTTCGATGTCGAGGGCCGCCCATGAATCAGCGCTCTTTCCCAGCCGCACTGCTGCTCGTTGTCGTCGCGCTGCTGCGCATGATGCCCGCCGCCGCGGAGCCGTACCTGGCCGTCGAGGAAGGCTACAAATGCAATGTCTGCCATGTCAATCCGACCGGGGGCGGCCTGCGCAACGACTTCGGCATCACCTACGCAAAAGTTCTGCTGCCGGCCGAGACCGTGGACGATGCGCTCGATTCCTGGAGCGGCAAAATCACCGATCGACTGCGCGTCGGCGGCGATTTGCGGGCCGATTGGAGCCGCGATTCCGCCCCAAATACGCCGGCTCAGCAAGCCTTCTCTTTGGAGCAATTGCGCGTCTACGCCGACCTCGCCATTATTCCGAATCGCCTCGGCATCTATGTCGATGAACAAATCGCGCCGAATGGCTCGCAGAATGAAGAAGCGTACGTGCGCTACGGAGATACGGCCGACGGCTTCTATCTCAAGGGAGGTCAGTTCTACCTGCCATTTGGCTGGCGCCTGCAGGACCAGACCGCATTCGTGCGGGAAGATACCGGCATCAACATGGCCGCGCCCGACAAAGGCGTGGAGCTGGGCTACGAGCATTCTGCCTGGTCCGCGCAATTCGATCTCACCAACGGCGCCAGCAACGCGAGCACCGGCTCCGGCTATCAAGTCACCTCGCAGGTGGTCTACACCAAGCCGATTTGGCGGATCGGTGTCGCCGGCTCCTCCACCCAGTCAAGCGCCGGCGACCGGCGCGTGGGCGGACTGTTTGCCGGATTGAAGACCGGCCCGATCGCCTGGCTGGCGGAGGGCGACATCATTCATGACGATAGCTTGCAACGCACGATCGCGGCCGGATTGCTGGAAGGGGATTGGCGCATTCTCAGGGGCCACAATCTCAAGCTGACCGCGGAATACTCCGATCCCGATCGCGCGCTGCGCAACAATCAGCAAACTCGCTACAGCGTGGTGTACGAATACACGCCGCTGCCGTTTTTGCAGCTGCGTGCCGGCTATCGCCACTATTTCGGCATCCCGCAGAACAACTCGCAGAACCAGCAGCTGACATTCGTCGAGCTGCACGGCTACTTCTAGCGAACGTCAGAATAGCGAACGTTAGAAGCGCCGGTCGGCAGCGGCTCACAGGCGGCCGGTCACCACCAGAACCAGCAAGATAATGAGAACCAAGCCCAGACCGCCGCTGGGGTAGTAGCCCCAACCGGTGCTGTACGGCCAGGTTGGCAGCGCTCCAATCAGCAGCAAAACAAGAATGATCAGCAGGATGGTGCCTATCGACATCGTGACTCTCCCTGAAGCCTGATGAGGAAACTGTAGTCGCGATTGGATGGCGGGAAAGCCGGGTCGCCGCTTCACCTCCTGTAGGGTGCGTCCTACCGGTCTGACGCGGCCTTGGCGTGACGATGAAAGGCATCCGCCGCCGCGCGCACCGCGGGCCCCAAGACGTTCGCGTGAAGCGGGACGATGTGCAGCGATACGATTCGCGATGCGCCGGATGCCAAGGGCAACCGCCGTACTGCGCCGCTGCGCAGCGGCTCGACGAGCAGGTGCTGCGGCAGCCACGCATACGCAAGACCCGCCAAAATGGTCGCGAGCGACGCGTCCATGCTGCTCACGGTGAAACGCCGCTGCGCGCCGAGCCATCCTTCGTCTCGAGGATGCGAGGTGCCTGAGTCCCGCACCACGGCCTGAACATGGTGCGCCAAATCATCTGTGGTGAGATCTCGTTCGATCTTGAACAAAGGATGGTCGGCGCGCGCAACGGCGATAAAATCGACATCCAGAAGCCAGTCGCCCAGGTATCCTGGCGGGACTCGGCTGGTGACCACAAGATCGGCGCTGCCGTCGATGATGGCTTCTTCCGCCCCCGACAGCACGACATCGGCGACTTGAATTTGCGTGTTCGGGCAGCTGGTTTGCAGCTCCGCAACGATGTCGAGCAATCGTGCGCGCGGGAAGGCCGCGTCGACGATGAGTTTCAACTCGCTTTCCCATCCCTGCTTAAGGCTCCGCGCCAACGCTTCCAGCGTCTCCAGTTCCTTCACCAACGCTCGACTGCGGGCGAGCAGCGCCTGGCCGTACGGCGTGAGAACCGACTTTCGACCCTCCACCACCAGCAGCGCGAGATCGAGCGATTCTTGCAGCCGTGCGACCGAATAGCTGATCGCCGACTGGCTGCGGTTCAAGACCGCCGCGGCCTGCGCGAACCCGCCCTCATCCACCACGGCCGCCAGCACCGCCCATTGTTCCAAGGTAGTTTTCGGCAAATTCACGTTCTATCCAATTTTTTGATCGATGACGCGCAAATTCTGCGCTTTTTTATGGGCTCGTTCGAGTCTATGGTATGTCGCAGGAGGTTCTCATGAACGAAATCAGGCGCAGCCAGGAAAGAGGATTTGCCGACCACGGTTGGCTCAAGTCCTTCCATACATTTTCATTTGCCGACTATTATGACCCGCAGCATATGGAGTTCGGCCCCCTGCGTGTGATCAACGAAGATCGCGTTCAGGCGGGCGCCGGCTTCGGTACGCACGGCCATCGCGATATGGAAATCATCAGCTACGTTCTGTCGGGCGAGCTTGCCCACAAGGATTCCATGGGAAATGGTTCGATCTTGAGGCCGGGGGACGTGCAGCGTATGAGCGCGGGGAGCGGCGTCAGGCACAGCGAGTTCAACCCTTCGTCCACCGCGGGCACGCACTTTTTGCAGATCTGGATTCAACCCAACCAGGGCAATATCGATCCGAGCTACGAAGAGAAGCGTTTCGCCCCGGCGGAGAAGCGCGGACGATTGCGGCTCATCGTTTCGCCCGACCGCGCGCAGGGATCGTTGCTGATTCACCAGGACGCACGCATCTACGCCGGGCTCTTCAACGGCGCCGAAGCGGGCGAGCTCGCCGTGGAAAACGGCCGGCGAATCTATGTTCACGTGGCGCAGGGTGCGATCGAGGCCAATGGGATTGCGCTGAGCGCCGGGGACGCGCTGCAAATCAGCGGCGGCACGGAATTGCGTCTCGAGCGCGGTGCCGATGCCGACGTGCTGGTATTCGATCTGCCGGGCGCAGGCCCGCGGCTCGAGCGCTAGGTTTCTGAAGCTGGAGGGTTCTTGCGCGACCAATACCAATAGAGCGGCAGACCCGCCAGCAGCACGACGACGCCCTTCAGGGCTTCGTTGGGTGCTGCGACGAAAGTGTTGATCAGCAGCCCGGCGGTGACCAGCAAAAAGATGATGGGGACCAGCGGGTAGCCCAGCGCCCGATAGGGCCGGTGCGCGTCGGGCATGGTTCGACGGAAGATGAACAGGGAACCGGTGCTAAGGCCATAGAACAGCCAGGAAGCGAATATGACGGAGTCCGTGAGCGAGTCATACGAGCCCGACAGCGCGAGTATGCTGCCCCACGCGGCTTGCGCGACGATCGCCCTGGCGGGCACGTTGGAGCGCGGCGAGAGATGTGCAAGGGCGCGAAAGAACAAACCGTCGCGCGCCATCGCGAACGGAACCCGGGAATTCGCCAGCACGCTCGCATGCAATGAACCGAACGAGGACACCATCAAGGCGACTGCGGTCATGGATACCGCGATCGGCCCTAAATAGCGCTTCAGCACTTCCGTCGCCACCGACGAAGCCGTGGGCACGCTGGCAATGTCGAGCGGCGACATGGCGTAGTAATAGGCGACATTGACGAACAGGTACAGGGAGGCGACCACGACCATCCCTCCGATGAAGGCGCGCGGTAAATTGCGCTGCGGATTGCGGATTTCGCCTGATAACGGCGCCACGTTGTTCCATCCATCGTAGGCCCACAGCGCCCCCAGCATCGCGGCGCCGAAGCCGGCGTAGCCGCCGCGCGCGCTGGCCGCCACGCCTTGGCAGCTCCCGGCCAATCCGGAGCCGTTCAAATGCGACCAATCGCCCGGCGCGAAAATAAAGGCACTGACGGCGACGCTTAGGATCAAGGCTACCTTGGCGATCGTCAGGCCGAGTGCGGTACGGCCTCCCGCCGTGACGGAAGCGCAATTGATCAGCGCCACCATCCAAATGGTGCTGAGCGCCACCACCGTCAGCCCGCTGACGCCGACGCGAAAGCCGAACAAGGCCGCATCGATCCGCCAATGTTCCAACGCCCCGCCGAGCGCCACATTCATGAAGATTGCGAGGCCAACCGCCAAGGCCGCTTGCGAGCCGGCCTTGGCGACGGCGAATGTCATCCAGCCGTACAAGAAGCCCACCGCTCTGCCATAGGCACGCCGTAGATAGACGTAATCGCCGCCTGCCTCCGGCATCATGGCGGCGATCTCCGAATACGAGAAAGAACCGGCAAGAGCCAACAATCCGGCCGCCACCCACACCAGCAACACCATCTTGGCGCTGCCCACATTGCAGGTCATCACCCGCGTCTTGAGAAACACGCCGGTGCCGATCATATTGGCCACATTCACCGCGATGGCGCCCCAAGGCCCGACACCCCGGGTCAACTCGCCTCTCGCACTCGGCGCAAAAGCAGCGTCGCTCATGGGTGTAGTAGTATCGGCCAAATGAAGTTTGATTTTTCGCAAATCGCGCCATTCTTGGCCGCGGCGCTGGTGCTGTTTGTCATCTATCGGCGCTTTCGGCGCAGCTTCGGTCAGCAGCCGTTGCGTCCGGTGCGCATGCAGGTGCGCATCGGGCTGCTGCTCATCATCGGTTGTTTACTGCTCCCGGCGGTGCTGCGCTCGACGGCGTTCATGTCCGCCACGCTGGCGGGAATTGCGGCAGGAACGGCATTGGCCATGTGGGGCGCTTCGCGCACGCGGTTTCTGCGCGCTTCGGGACAACTGTACTATGTGCCGCATACCTATACCGGTATCGCCGTGTCTTTCTTGTTTCTCGGCCGCTTGATTTACCGCTTGATCGCAGTTTACGGAAACCTGCACGCCGCCGGCCATGCGGCGGCCGCAGATTCGGCGGACCAGGGGTTTGCCGCCGCGGGGGTTCTGCAGAGTCCGCTGACACTGGGGCTGTATTTCGTACTGATGGGATACTACGTTTGCTACTACAGCATGGTGCTGTGGAAGGCAAAACGCATCGTTGCCGAGGAGGCGAGCCTCAGTGCGCCTCGGTCGGACGATCTAGAGAAACGCGTCTAACGAAACGCCCAATCAGCGCAGAGTGATGACGACCGCGTACGTGATGAGCAGAAATGTGATCATCAAGGCGCTGTTGCCCCATCGAGATACCATTTCAACCATGTCAGTTTCTCCACGTTTATCGCGGCCGCAACTTTACCTACCCAAGGGCGAAAATTGCATGTTGCAGGTCTCAAAACAGCGTGAAAAATGCCGCTTTTCGCAGCGTTATGTCCGAAACGGAGGCGGCGCAATTGCACGCAGATTCAGCTGAGCCGATGAACGCCAGGAAGATCAAAATCTTGCTGTTTGGCGCCTCCGGAATGGTCGGAACGGCGGTGTTGCGCGAGTGTCTCGCCGACCCGCAGATTGCCGCGGTCGTGACTCTCGGGCGCAGCGCCCCCGCTTTACATAGCGCGAAACTGCTGCACATCCTCCACGCAGACCTCTTGAACTACGAACCGGTCGAAAGCTCTCTGCAAGGCATTGACGCCTGCTTTTTTTGCCTGGGCGTCTCTTCGGCGGGAATGAGCGAGGAAGCCTATCGGCGCATCACTTTCGACTACACAATGGCCGCGGCGAATACCCTGCTGCGATTGAATCCCCAGGCGACCTTTGTGTACGTTTCAGGGGCCGGGACCGACAGCTCCGCGACCGGCCGCATCATGTGGGCTCGGGTCAAGGGCCGCACCGAGAATGCGCTGCTCGCGCTGCCTTTTGCCGCGGCCTACATGCTCAGACCCGGAATCATCCAGCCGCTGCACGGCATTCAATCGAAGACCCGCAGTTATCGCATTTTTTACTCGCTCTGCGCGTTTCTCCTGCCGCTGCTGCGCGCGCTGTTTCCCGCGCACGTGCTCACCACCACGCAAATTGGAACCGCCATGCTGAACCTCGCAAAACGCGGCTATGCAAAGCGCATTTTGGAATCGCGCGATATCCGCGCTGTCGCGAACCTGTAGATGCCGCCGCGCGCTCCCGCCATCCCGCGAGCGCTCCAAAGGGAAGGTCTATGCTACGCTCCAGCCTGCATGAACATTTTACTGGTCGAAGACAGCGACGAGGTCAGCTGCATCACGGTTGAATACTTGCACGAACTCGGGCATCAGGTCGTGGCCGTTGCCGCGGCGGAAATGGCGCTCGTGCGGCTCAAGAACTCGATCTTCGATACGGTCATGACGGACATTCGTTTACCCGGCATGTCGGGACTTGAACTTGCGCGGTTGCTGGTGAAGGAATATCCGGACATTCCGGTGGTCATTGCCTCCGGATATGGCGCTCTCAACGTCGAGTTGTTGATGGGCGAGAAGCTGCCCACGGTGCTGATGCTCCCAAAGCCGTACGACTTACCGGATCTGGAGCGCACGCTCACCCAAGCGGCGGCGATCAGGCAGGGAACCTAGCTCTCGCGAGGTTTGACAGTCGGGGCAGGACAGCGGCGTCGCACTCAAGGTGTCGCTCAGCAGATCCATCAGCTCATGCTCATTGTCTTGAAATTCCTCGACATAGGGCTTGTGCTTGCGAACCAGTTCGAGCGCCAGCGCGAACGCGCCGGCCGCGTCTGCGTCGTCATCGAAATAAATCTGCCGGTGGATCGGACAGGTTTTCAGTACGTGCGTCTGCAATGCGATTTCGATCGCAATCGATTTTTTCTTTTCCATGGCCGTTATCCTCTGCGATACGCGGACTTCACGATGCTGGTGCGCCCCATTCGATATCCCTTCGGCGCAACGTGTCCGATCACGCGCAGCGCGCGCTGCCAAGCAGCCGCCTGCGGGGCGGGCTCCGGCGGATCGTGCGGCGCCAATGGCGGTCGCTCCGGGCTCGGCGGATTGGGAATATTTTCGCTTCGCATCGCTCTCTCCTGGTGTCGCACCACGAGTGGTGGCCGACTGCGGGAGAATCATGCGGCCGCCGCCGCTCAGGCAACGATCGGCGCAACGCGGCCCTTCATGTAGGATTAGTCAGACGCCTACAGGCGGCGCGCTAAATGGCCAAATACGGCCACGCGCTGTCTGCGGCGATCTCCTCCACGGAATCGGCCCCCGCGGCGCGTGCCGCGGACTTTGCGCGAGGCACCAATGCTGCGCTCGTCTCTCCGGCTGCGCGCAGATCGAACTCGTGTGACAGCCGGCGCAACCGAATTTGCATGCGCCCCAAGGCATCGCTCAATTCCGGCGACCAGGTGAGAGCGCGCGCATCGTTTACCTCGCGCGCGACAGCCTGCAGTTGCTGCGCACAGGCGCTCACGGCGCGACCCTGACGCCGGGCATTCAGGGCGGTGAGCGACGCGCTCACGGCATCCGCCGCGTCGCGCAGCCGGCTCGGGCCGCGCTGATAGCTCACATATGGATGCGCTCGAAGCCGTCCCGAGGCGATCCTCGCGATGGTCCAACAAACGACGGCGCTTCTCGCGAACATCGATTGCCCTGCAAACTCTTGCCGTTCAAAGGAATCCGAATCTAGAATTTTGGCCAACGCGCGGCTGCGCAATGCCACGTTTCGCAGCTTTCGCAGCCGCAATACTTCGGCGTCGATCATTATTTTGCCCCTTCTTCCCTGCCCCTCTAAGAACTCCGGTCTGCAACCGGAGAACCCCTCCATCGGGGCGACGGCTGCCATTCTCAAGCTTTCTCGCCCCATTATCTGTAGGACGCCGGCGCATCGATCTGCCGGCAAGCACCCGAGTTCCGCATTAATGTCAAATGCGCGGCGCTTATCGTCACGTATAGTGTCGCAACATGACCTCACCACGGCCGCTGCTCGGTTTTTGGATGTGCGTGGCCTTGGTGGTCGGAAACTCAATCGGCTCCGGCGTCTTCCTGCTGCCCGCCTCTCTTGCTCCCTTCGGACTGAACAGCGTCATCGCCTGGGGTTTCACGGCGAGCGGCGCCATAGCCCTTGCCATTGTGTTCGCGCGCTTGAGCCGTGCTTTTCCGCAGGCCGGCGGTCCTTATGCCTATGTGCACGTGGCATTCGGTCCGTTGATCGCTTTCGTCGTGGCCTGGGGCTACTGGATTTCGATTTGGGTCGGGAATGTTTCGATCGCCACCGCCGCGGTGAGCTATTTGAGTCCCTTGTTGCCCTGGATCGCGCAGAAACCCGGCGCGTCGGCCGGCGTGACGCTGCTGTTGCTGTGGCTGCTGACCTTTGTGAATTGGTACGGCATCAAGGCTTCCGGCTGGGTACAGGGTGTAACCACGGTACTGAAAATTTTGCCGCTGCTGGCGGTTGGGGCGCTGGGCCTCGTATCTCTTGCTTCGAGCACCACGCCTGCGCCGCTGAACATCCCGCTCTCCGCCGGCCGCGTGACAGCCGCAGCGACTCTGACCCTATGGGCTTTGCTCGGGCTCGAGTCGGCCACCATTCCCGCCGACAAAGTGGCTAGTCCCGGACGTACCATTCCGGTCGCGACGCTGCTCGGCACGGTCATCACCGCTCTGATCTGTGCCGTTGCGTGCACGACCGTCCTATTGCTGGTTCCTGCGGCAACGCTGGCGCAATCCAACGCGCCGTTTGTGGATCTCGCCGCACAGTTTTGGGGCCGCGGCGCCGCACAACTGGTGGCAGTCTTCGCGGCCATCAGCGCATTCGGCGCATTGAATGGATGGATCCTGCTGCAAGGCGAACTGCCTCGCGCCATGGCGCTGCGCGGCGAATTTCCACGAATTTTTGCGCGTGAGTCGGTGCACAACACGCCGGGTTTTGGCTTGTGTTTCGGCAGCGCGCTCGCGACGCTGCTGATACTGGCGAACTACCAGAAATCCATGGTGAGCGTATTCACGTTCATGATCTTGCTCTCGACCACCGCTTGCCTGGTGTTGTACCTGCTCTGCTCCTTGGCGATGTTGCGCCTGCAATGGACTAAGGAATTGGGCGCGACGCGCCGAGGCGAATTGGCCTTGGGCATTGTCGGGATGTTGGCGACCGCTTATTCTCTTTGGGCAATCGTCGGCGCAGGTGCGGAAGCGGTCCTCTGGGGCGCAGCGCTTCTGTTGCTGGGTATACCCCTGTACTACTGGTTTAGGAGTTCTCGCGAGTGACAATTTGGAGGTCTCTCATTGCCGTTGCGGTGGGAGGCGCATTGGGATGCCTGTTCCGCTGGTATCTGGCAATATTTTTGAACCGTTATTTCCCGGCAATCCCGCCCGGTACTTTGGCCGCCAACTTGATCGGCTGCTACATCATCGGCGTCGCGATCGCATTTTTCACCGCCTATCCCACCTTTGCGCCGGAGTGGCGGCTGTTCATCACCACGGGATTTTGCGGCGGCTTGACCACCTTCTCGACTTTCTCCGCCGAGGTGGTCCTGTTGATGCAATCCGGCCGCCCGGTCATGGCAATGGGCGCGCTGGGGCTGAACCTGTTCGGCTCGCTGATCATGACTTTCGCCGGCATCGCCACCGTGGCCTGGCTCAAAGCTTGAGTCTCGACCGCAAATCGACTCACCATCCGCCTTGTGATATATTGATTAGATAGCTAACCATTAGAGATCTTTCAATGAGCGATTTGGAAGAGCGATTCAGCGACGCCTTGCACAGTACTTCCCGATCCTGGCGCCAGGCGGTTGACCGCAAATTGAAGTACTTGGGAGTCAGTCAGGCCAGCTGGATGACCATCGCCATCGCCGCGAAGGCGCGTTCCCCGTTGTCGCAGTCGGAGCTCGCGGACAAATTGGGCGTGGAAGGCGCGACCATGGTCGCCATGATCGATCGGCTGGTGAAGGCCGGCCTGGTCATTCGCGAAGCGTCGACGACGGATCGGCGCGTGAAGCGCGTGGTCCTGACGCCTGCGGGTATGAAGATCTATGAGAAGGTCAAAGCCGAAGCGGCGGCGCTGCGCAGGGACTTACTCGCGAACACCGATCAACAGAAGCTATTGCTCGCCACTGAGCTGCTCGAGGGCTTGCAAGGAATAATCGAAAAGCAGCAATGAACCGTCCGCTCAATCGGCCGATGATCACGCTATCGATCATGCTGGCGACGATCATGCAGACTCTCGACAGCACGATAGCGAATGTGGCCCTGCCGCACATGCAAGGCACTCTCTCCGCCTCGCAGGACCAGATCGCGTGGGTATTGACCGCCTACATCATCGCCTCGGCCATCGCGACTCCCGTGACCGGCTGGCTGTGCGATCGCTTCGGCCAGAAAAATATTTTCATGGCCTCGATCACCGGCTTCACGGTGGCCTCCGCATTGTGCGGGATGTCGAATTCGCTCTCGCAAATTGTCGCCGCGCGCCTGCTGCAAGGGGTCTTTGGCGCGGCTCTCGTGCCTCTTGCGCAAGTCGTTCTCATGCAGATCAATCCGCGCGAGAAGCAAGGTCAGGCCATGGCCGTATGGGGCATGGGAGTCATGGTAGGGCCGATCTTGGGTCCCACCTTGGGCGGCTGGCTCACCGACAGCTATAACTGGCGCTGGGTGTTTTTTATCAACGTGCCCATCGGAATCATCGCTTTTTACGGCATGTGGAGATATATCCGGCCGGACCCGGGCGGAAGACAGGTGCGATTCGATTTCTTTGGATTTGC
Source organism: uncultured Gammaproteobacteria bacterium (assembly GCA_963812125.1). GTDB lineage: Bacteria > Pseudomonadota > Gammaproteobacteria > Steroidobacterales > Steroidobacteraceae > Bog-1198. Next base: position 9,220 of record CAWETY010000015.1, on the reverse strand, counting down.
GACCCTGAGTCTCGCGCTCGGTTCTCTGCAGCTGCTGTTGGATCGCGGTCAGCAAAACGATTGGTTTTCCTCCACCGAAGCCTGGATCGAGGCCATCGTGGCCTTTGTGGCGGCAACCTACTTCGTGGCGCATACCGCCACCACGCCGGCGAAACAGTCCTTTCTCGACTATCGGCTGCTGAAGAATCAAAACTATGTCACTGGGCTGCTGTTCATATTCATCGTCGGCCTCGTGCTGTATGCGACGCGCGCACTGATCCCGACCATGCTGGAAAATCTGCTCGGCTATCCCGTCGCGACCACCGGACTCGTCACCGCGCCGTCCGGCATCGGCACCATGTTGGCCATGCTCATCGCCGGGCGGATCATCGGCAAGGTGGACCTGCGCTTGACGCTGTTGGCTGGATTCCTGATCAGCGCTTTTGCACTTTGGCAAATGGCCGGCTACTCGCTCGACCTGTCGGAAAGCGACATCGTCTGGCCCGGCGTGATTCAAGGCTTCGGTACCGGCTTGGTGTTCGTGCCATTGAGCGCGGCGACATTTGCCACCTTGAGTCCCGAGATGCGCGCGCAGGGGACTTCCATCTACAGCTTGGTGCGCAATATCGGCAGCAGTATCGGCATTTCTCTGGTACAGACGCTTTTTGTGCGCAACACCGTCATCGCGCATTCTTCGCTGGCCGAGCGCGTGACCACCGGCAGCCCCGCCTGGCACAACCCCGCCGTGTCAGCCGTTTTTGGCGCGCATGCGCCCGCAGGCGCGGCGTTGCTCGATGCCGCCGTGAGCCAACAGGCCGCGATGATCGCCTACATAGACGATTTCTGGTTCATGCTGTTTCTGACGCTGCTGGTCACGCCGCTGCTGCTGCTCATCCGTCCTCCCCGCCACGCCGTGACCGAGGACGCCCAGGCCGTCATGGATTAGGGATCGTCGGCGAATCGCTACTCTTTTGCCTGTTTGGCCGTTAACGGGACTCCGCCCGGCTCCGTGGCCGGCGTACCGGCCAATATTTTCGCAGCCCTGGGACCGGCCCAGCGCTCGATGTCATCGAACAGCGTGAAAACCGCCGGAACGATGACCAGCGTCAACAATGTCGAGGTGATCAGCCCGCCGATGACGGCGATCGCCATGGGTCGCCGGAAATCGCTGGCTTCGCCCAGGCCCAAAGCGACGGGCAACATGCCGGCCACCATCGCGACGGTGGTCATGACGATAGGCCTTGCGCGTTTGTGCCCCGCCTCGACGATCGCCTGCAGACGGGTCTTGCCGGCGCGCATTTCTTCGATGGCGAAGTCCACCAGCAAGATCGAATTCTTGGCGACGATGCCCATGAGCATCAGGACGCCGATCATCACCGGCAGGGAAAACGGTGTGTTGGTCAGAAACAGGGCCAAGACGGCGCCGCCCAGGGACAGCGGCAACGCCGACAGGATGGTTATCGGCTGAAAGACCCGCGCGAACAGACAGCACCAGCACCGCCAGCACCATCAATACCCCTGCCGCGACGGCAATCGCGAAGTTCGCGACGAGCTCATTCATGAATTCGGTATCGCCGGTTTCCACCAAACGCACGCCCTGCGGCAAATTTTGCAGCGTCGGCAGCGCGTGCACCATTTTGACTGCGGTGCCCAATTGCACGCCGGGCGCCAGATCCGCATCGATGTACAAGCGGCGGCTCTGATTGTAGCGCCGCACGGTCGAGGGCCCTTGCCCGAAACTCAAGTCTGCAACCGACTTCAAGGGCACGCTGACGCCCGAACTTGTCGGCACCGGCAAATTCTCCAGCGTCGTCAAGTCGCGGCGCGATCTTTCCGGCAGACTGACGCGGATCGGTATGGTGCGGTCGCTCAGGGCGAACTTGGCGCCGTTTTGCGGCAGATCGCCCAAGGTCGCGATGCGGATGGTCTCGCTGATGCTCTGCACGCTGACGCCCAATTGCGCGGCCAGATCCAGCCTCGGGTGCACCACGATTTCCGGCCGCGGCATGTCGCCATTGATGCGCGGCGAGCGAATTTCCTTCAGCCCGCGCATCTCCTCCAGCAACTTATGCCCGGTGCGCTCCGTCAAGGCAGGATCGTCGCCGACCAAAAACAACGTGACATCGCGGCCGCCGCCAAATGAGAAATTTTGGAAACTGATGTGCGCGTCCGGCACCTGATTGAGCAGCGGCATCAGGCGCTGCTCGATTTCCTTGGTGCTGACATTGCGTTGGTCGCGCGGCACCGTGCTGATGAACACGGTGGCCTGACGTACATCGGCGCTATCGGTACCGACGAACTCCACCACATCGGTGACCTCCGGCTGCTTGCGCACGATGGCGGTGGCGGCGGCCGATATGCGGGCCGTGTCCTCGAGCTTGCCGCCCGGCGGCAGTTCAATGTTCAAAATCGAAGTGGAAAAATCCTCCGGCGGCGCGAAGGCCTTCGGCAGCAGCATCCCACCGCCCACCGAAAGCGCGAAAAACAAGGCGCCGAATCCGATGGTTCTCCAGCGATGCGCCACGCACCATTTCAGGGCTGTGACGTAGGCCGACATGATCGGGCCGTCGTCGCGATGCGGGATCGCATCGCGGTTCAACGCATAGGCCGCGAGCACCGGAGTGATCATGCGCGCCACCATCAAGGAGATGAAGACCGCCGCGGCGACCGTGAGACCGAATTGCTTGAAGAACTGGCCGCTGACGCCGCCCATGAAGCTGACCGGAAGAAATACCGCGATAATGGTCGCGGAAGTGGCGACCACCGCGAGGCCGATTTCATCCGCCGCTTCCATCGCCGCGCGATAGCCGCTCTTGCCCATGCGCATGTGGCGCACGATATTCTCGATTTCCACGATGGCATCGTCCACCAGCACGCCGGCGACCAGCGACAACGACAGCAGCGTGATCTCGTTGAGGGTGAAGCCCATCCACTGCATGAATGCAAAAGTGGGTATCGCCGACAGCGGAATCGCCAGCGCCGAGATCAGCGTGGCGCGCCAATTGCGCAGGAACAGCCAGACCACGGCAACCGCGAGAATCGATCCTTCGATCAGCGCTTCCAAGGACGAATGGTAGGTCTTGATGGTGTGCGTCACCGTGGTGAAGATCCGCTCGAAATGCAGCGACGGATTGTCTTTTTGAATCTTCACCAGTTCCGCGGCGACCCCTTCCGCGGTGCTGACATCGGAAACCCCTTTCGACTTGTAAAGTTCGAATGCCGTGGCGGGACGGCCGTTGAGCCGCGCCAAACTGCGAGTCTCGGCGACGCCATCGTGAACGTCGGCAATCTCGTTGAGCCGCACCGACTTGCCGCCGGGTACGATGATGAGCGTGTCGCCCAAAGCTTCCGCCGACTTGGCGCCGCCGAGAACGCGGATGGCCTGCTCGCCGCCGCCGACTTGGGCACGGCCGCCCGACGCGTCCAAATTCAATTGCCGCAGCTGCTCATTGACCTCGACAGCGGTCAAGCCCAATGCCTGAAGACGCGCCGGATCGAGCTCCACGCGGATCTCCCGGTCGGCACCGCCGATGCGCTGCACCTGCGCAACGCCGCGCACGCCCAATAGCCGTTTGGTGATGGTATTGTCGATCGCCCAACTGAGCTGCTCGGGCGTCATGTTGGTGGTCGTTACGGCATAAATGGCAAAGGTGCCGCCGTCCGAATCCTGCCGCTGTACCTGCGGCTCCAGGATGCCCTGCGGCAGGTCGGCCCGCACTCGGGCGATTGCGTTGCGAACGTCGGTCACCGCGCGGTCGATCGGCGTCGCGATGTTGAATTCGATGCCGATATGCACATTACCTTCGGTAATGTAGGTCTGCTGATGGTGAATGTTGCCGATACTGGCAATGGCACCTTCCACCTTTTGCGCGATCTGCGTTTCCATTTCCGTGGGCGCCGCGCCCGGTTGGGAAATATCGACGTCGATCTCCGGAAAAGAAACGTCCGGATTGTTGTTGATCGGCAAGCGAATAAACGCAACTATCCCCAAGAACAGCAGCACCACGAACAGCACGATGGGCGTCACCGGATGGCGAATCGCCCAAGCGGAGATATTTTTCATGACGTGCCTGCGGCCGACATGACCGGCTTGACGGTCTCTCCTTCTTGCAGGAACGCACCAGCCGTGGTGACGACTTGGTCCTTGGGATTGAGGCCCTCGGCGATGGTCACGCCGCTCGATATCATGCCGGTCACGCGTACTGCGCGGCGTTCGACTTTGCCTTGGGCATCGACGATCAGCACGTAGCTGCCCTTGTCGTCGGTGAGCACAGCGGTTTGCGGCAATACCGCGCGCTCGGCATTGCTGACCGTCACTTCCGCGCGCGCAAATGCGCCCGGCCGCAGATTGAGATCGGGCTGCAGCGATATTTTGGCGGTGCCGAGCCGCGTCGACGGATCGATGACGGCACCCAGCAGCCGGATGCGCCCCGGATAAATTTTCGAGCTGCCGGTGAGTCTCACATCCACGAGCTGCCCCACTTTCAGCAGCGGCAAATCCTGCTCGGCCACCTGGCCGCGCAATTCGGTCTCGCCATCCTTGGAGAGACGAAACAATGCCTCGCCGCCCGGCATCGCCGTCTGGCCCACTTCCACATTGCGGGTCAGATATGATGCCATTCGCCGGCGCGCGCACATCGGCTCGCGCCAAGCGCGCCTTGGCTTCCGCGAGCTGCGCGGCGGCCACCTTGACGTGCGAGGCCGCGGTCACTGCGCTCGATTTACGGCGTTGCGTCTCTTCGGCGGACAAGGCGCCGGAGGCTCCCACCGCGCGGGCGCGCTGATACTCGGCGTCAGCCAGATCCGCCTCGGCGCGCGCTTGATCGAGCGCCGCCTGCAAATTGGCCACCTGCGGTTCGAGCACCGAATTGTCCAAGTGGGCCAGCACCTGACCTTGCTTTACATGATCGCCGGCCTCGACGTACACCGCGGTAACACGCCCGCCATCGCCTTCGACGCCGATCGGCATGTCGTAGCGTGCCGCGATCGTGCCGATGATGCCGACCTTTGTGGGCACTGCACTGATGCCGACCTCCGCCACCGAGACGGTGGGGATGGCCGCGGGTACAGGCGCAGGTTTTGCCAGGGCGTGCTCGACACGCCAGGCGACCAGCCCGACCACACCCGCGATCAATAAGCCGCCGACCGACCATGCGATCAGTCGCCGATTCAGCACCTTGGGCGCCGCAAGTTCAGATTGTTGATCAAACAGGATACTGCTCATGACTCCACATCCGAGGGATAACTTCCTCTGTCCAAGACGAACCCGGCCGACCTGTTCACCTTGTGTCCTGCACTTCGGTAAATACCCGCGGGCTTGCTGAAAAGTTGCGGCAAGGGCGACAATATTTTGTCGCCCCCTCCCCGCCGCGCCCGCGTCCGGTGCTCCTGGGGTCCGGACAGGGCTATATACATCCTCGCAACAGCATTGGTTCCCCCGAAGTCAGCCAAAATTCGCCGCTCGCGGCCGATCTGCTGTTTCCGGGTGATCATTCGCTCTACTCTTGAACCCGGTCGATCACCAGATCGAGCGCGCCATCGTGGCCGACATCGCAGGAAAGCTCGCCGTACAAATCGCCGGCGCTGGGGATCGGCTGTCCGCTGAAGGACACGCGCGCCGTGATAGAGACCCGCTGTCCGGCCGTCAGGACGCGGCCCGGCATCATGGAGTCTGCCGCCGATAATTGCACCTGCGTACCGATGGCATCGCTCGTCAAACGTTTGGCTGCCAAAGGCGGTCCACGGCTGCCGGGCTCACGAGCGAATACGAACAATGGTGTCTCCGGTTTCAAGCGCTGTTTCAATGCAGGCGCTATGCGTATATTGACAGTGACTTGCGCCGCTGCCGACCCCTGAGGACTCGGGCTCGTCCCCGCCGGCGACGCATTCGTCCCCGATTCCTCGGCGCCGCCCAGTGAGGCGATGCGCGCGTCCAGCATTTGCTCGATTTGCGGCGGGGGATGTAAATCTTTCAGCGCCTGCCAGCGGCTGCGCGCCAGCGCGCGATCTCCCCGGGTCGCCGCGGCAAATCCGCCATACAGCAGAGCCTTGGGATTATTGGGTTCCAGTTTCAATGCATCTTCAAATAGCTTCGATGCCTCCGGCGAGATCTGTCCGCCGGCGCGCAAGCTGATGGCCTCCCCCAATCCCAGGTCGGCTTCGGCATTGCCGCTGTTCAGTTGATGCGCGCGATCATAGGCATTCACCGCATCGTCCATGCGTTGCAAAGCCGCATAAGAACGTCCGAGCATCAACCAGCCCGCGATGTCCTTTGGATCTTCGCGCATGTGCTGCTCGAGCTTTGCCACCATGGCGAGGACGTCGGGGGCGGGCAGATTCTGCCCGGGCACGGGTGGTGCGCGCCAATCCCAGTTCGACCACAGAGGATACAAAGCCGCTGCGGCGCCCGCGACCAAGCATGCGGCAACGGCGCCGATGATGCGGCTGCGCTTCTCGCGCAGCAGCGGTACCGCGACGATGGCAGCGGCGATCGCAGCCATCAGGGCTGCGACGATGAGAAAGGCGCTCATTCGTCGAGGGGCATTCGCGAGCGTTGGCGTACGACGCGGAATATGATGAGGCCGCCCAGCAGCAGCGTGAAGAACGGCGCACCCCAGATGAGGGCGCTCTTAGGGGTCAAAGGCGGCGCGAAGCGCACGAACTCGCCGTAGCGATCCGTCATGAATTTGAAAATGGCGTCATCACTCCCGCCGGCGACCAACATCTCGCGCACCTGCCGGCGCAGATCCGCCGCCAAGTCCGAATTGGAGTCGGCGATCGATTCGTTTTGACATACCAAGCAGCGCAGTTCCTTGGTAATTCGTTCGAATCGAGTCTCCAACAAAGGGTCTCGCAGCTGGCCATGATCGTCCAGCGCCGCCGGCGCCTGCGCGAAGGCATGGGCGGCGCTGCAGCCAAGCGCCGCAGCCAGCAGCAGCGCGAGCAGCCGCTTCAAGCGCCGCTCCGTGCCGCCGCGATGCGCGGCAGGAATTCCTTTTCCCATACTTCTTCCGTCATGGGAGAAATGAACTTGAAGATGATTCGGCCGTGAGTGTCCACCAAATAGGTTTCCGGCGCGCCATAAACGCCCCAGTTGATCGCGGTACGGCCATCGCCATCGAAGGGCACCGCGGTATAAGGGTTGCCGAGCTGCTCCAGCCATAGCTTGGCTTTGTCATGGTCGTCGCGATAATCGAGTCCGATCAGCGGCACGACATGTTGGCGCGAGATGGCGAGCAGCTCCTCCTGCTCCTCGCGACACGCCACGCACCAGGTGGCCCAGACATTGAGTACGTAAACCTGGCCCTTGAGCGCCGCATTGCTCACCTTACGGGTGGGATCGAGCACATCGGTGAGCGCGAATTCCGGCGCCGCCTTGCCCATCAGCGGCGAGGGCAACGCGTGGATGTCGCGGTTCGGGTTCAGGCCGAACACGAACAACACCACCAACGCGACGAATGCCGCAAACGGCAGCAGGAACTTCCACATCAGGCGGAGCCCAGCTGCGCGCGCGGCTTCGGCGGCGCAACGGTTTCTTGCGAGGCAACCGGCACCTTGACCCGGTAACGGCGATCGGTTGCAGCAATCAATCCGCCGAGCGCCATGACGATGGCGCCCAACCAGATGTAGCGCACCAGCGGTTTGTATTGAATGCGCATGCTCCAGGCATTCGCTCCCAGCGGATCGCCCATGGCGACAAACAAGTCGCGCGCCCAGCTCACTGAAATGGCCGCCTTGCTGTTGCTGGTCTGCTGCACCCAGAATTGGCGCTTCTGCGGCAACAGCGTCGTCACCGGCTTGCCGCCGCGGGTTACTTCGATCGTGCCCTGCACGGCGTCATAGTTGGGTCCGCGCACATTGGCGGCGCCGACGAATTTGAAGTCGTAACCCGCGATCGAAAAGCTGCCGCCGGGCTTCAAGGCGACGTCCTTTTCGATTTTGTAGCTCTCGACGCCGCTCGCGCCGATGGCAAACATGCCGACGCCCAAGTGGGCGATCGACATTCCCAAGAGCGCCGCGGTCAGCGTTTGGTTCTGGCGCAGACGCCGCAAGGGTTCGAGCACCGCCGAAAATATGATCCAGAAGCCGAAACTGAAGCCGATGAGGCCGACCGGATGAAACTCTTTGAACAGCAATCCCTGGATCGCGACCGACAACAGCAGCGCGGCGGCCGCCAGCCACCAGAGCGGCTTGGCGGCGACCGTGAGCTTGCCGCGGCGCCAGGCGGAGTGCATGCCGATCGCGAGAAAGACCATCAGGGGGAACATCGGCACCAAAAACATCAGCGCGAAAACCGGTGGTCCCACCGATATCTTGCCGATGCCCAGCAGTTCATAGAGCAGCGGCGACAAAGTGCCCCACAGCACCAGTGCGGCGACGCCAACCAGAATCACGTTGTTGACCAGCAAGAAAAATTCGCGCGAATACAGTTCGAAGCCGCCCGGCGCGTACAGCTTCGGTGCCCGCCACGCATACAAGGTCAACGAGCCGCCGATGGTCAGCACCAAGAAGGCCAGGATGTAAAGGCCGCGGGTCGGATCGGTGGCGAAGGAATGCACCGATACCAGCACTCCGGAGCGCACCAGAAAAGTCCCTACCAAACTCAACGAGAAGGCAAAAATGGCGAGCAGCAGAGTCCAGCTTTTGAAGATGCCGCGCTTCTCGGTGACGCTCAAGGAATGGATGAGAGCCGTTCCGACCAGCCAGGGCATGAACGAGGCGTTTTCCACCGGATCCCAAAACCACCAGCCGCCCCAGCCTAATTCGTAATAAGCCCACCAACTGCCCAACGCAATGCCGATGGTCTGGAACATCCAGGCGAAAATCGTCCAAGGCCGCGTCCATTTTGCCCAGGTCTGGTCAAGACGCCCTTCCAGCATGGCTGCGCAGGCAAAGGCGAAGGCCACGGAGAAACCGACGTAGCCCATGTAGAGCATCGGCGGGTGAATTGCCAAAGCGAAATCCTGCAGCACCGGGTTCAAGTCGGCGCCGTCCTGCGCGGCAGGAATCAGACGCTGGAAAGGGCTCGAGGTCCACAAGGTGAACAGCATGAAACCCGAACTGATGAGGCCCATGACGCCCAGCACGCGGCTGGAAAAAGTCAATGGTAGAGCGCGGCTGAACGCGGCCACCGCCACGCTCCAGATCGACAAGATCAGAATCCACAGCAGCAAAGAACCTTCGTGCGCGCCCCACAGCGCCGCGATGCGGTAGAACAGCGGCAATTGCGAATTGGAATTCC
>CAWETY010000014.1:0-35146 GCA_963812125.1 uncultured Gammaproteobacteria bacterium | reverse complement strand
TCCCACCCTCTCCGCCACTTAATTTTTGAAGCGTTTCTGAGACTTGAGTCACTCAGGTCTTTCCCTACTGCCAGCCTACTGCCAAATTCTGGGGATTCTGGGGGACGAATCACGATTTGAGTGACGCGATTTGACACTGCATTTACAGCGGAAATTGCAGATCGAGAATCCAACAATGCAGCGCGCGCAAATGGCGTTTTTTCCATCGCTTGTTTGATCGCGTGAATGTCGGAATCCGTTGCGCCGTCGAGCCACGCGGCATACATGCGCAGCATCGTCTGCACGCTGTGGCCGTGCTGCTTCGCGACCCACAGCGGGTTTTTGCCCGGCATCAGCTTCCAGCTTACGGACGAGTGGCGGGCATTGTAGGGCTCACGCTGTCGAATGTCGAGGCCTTGAAGCTCTCGCTCTAGCGCCAACGGGTGGTTTCTGGGTCGCGGACTGGGCTTCCGTCTTCGATAAAAAACAGTTGCTCATGGTTGATTTGGCCGGCTGAGAGTATTCTCCGCGCGGAATGCGAAATGGCGATTCAAGACCTCGAGTGCCCGCGGGCAAAGCTCCACGTCGCGATCTTCCTGCGTTTTGGTGCGATCTTTATCTCGCCCCATCACGCGTGCCTTGCACACCAGCTCCCCCTAGGGCGTCGTATCCGATACGAGTAACGCGATCTGCTCGGACGGTCGCAAGCCAGTGAAGAAGCGGAACTCGTCGTAGTTGCCCATGGCCTCGCCCCAGTCGGCATGCAGCTTCGACATGACAGCTCGGCCTCCTGAATGCTGAAAGGGTCGACAGGGGGCCGATCTTTTTTGGTCATTCGGAGACACTTGAGGCCGGAGGCAGGGTTGTGCTTCTCCGGATGATCACGGTAACCGTACTCGAAGGCGCAGCGAACCACGCTGATCGCGTTGTTGTAGGTTTTCTTCTGACCATTGGTAGGCGTTCGCGATCTTGGCGAGTTCGGAGTATCGGATCTCTTCGAATATCCTTGGACCGATCTCAGGTCGCCAGATTTGCGTGAGGAGTTTGCGATAACCTCGTGCCGTCACGAAGGCCAGGCTTTCTTTGTAACCCTAGAATCACAAGCGATGAGGAACTCATCAAAGACTTGATTGCACGTGCGCCGTTTCTGTGCTGCCGTCACATTCTTTATAAAGCGATAGTCCGGAAACTCCTCCGCAAAGACGAAGGCGCCGGCGTCGATGCGCTGCTTGATCTCTTGGAGCTGTTTCCGCGCGCGCTTCAGATTTGCTTCGGTCGGGCTGCGCTCCAGTGTTGGACGGTAGCGAACTCCGTCGAACCCGAAATCGAATTGGATACGATCGCCACCGAGGGCGCTCACGCCACTATGGATGGATTTACGGCCCACGGCACGTTCCCTAATGTCCCCAGATCATCATGGCTGTGAGCCCTGCGAAATCTTATGACTTCGTCTTTCCACAATCTCCATCTCCTTCTCGCGTCTTAGCATCAGGTCCATCTGCACGGGGAGCGGCGTTTTCGACCCCTCACGGCCCCTCGAATGAGATGTGGCAGCCGTCTTTGGCCCTTCAACCCATCGCTGATAACCCAAGACGTCGATGACGATGCGGCCGTCGGGCGCGCGTCTCCAGACCTTTCCTTCCTGCCAATCGCCGCGCTCGATCTTACGCTCCATTGCTTTGATGGAGTATCCGGTCAGCAGGTTTGCCAAAGGAAGCAGCACATATCGCGCCGTTCCAACCACGACAGGTGCATCAGTGGCGCGGGGTCGAAGAATTTCCAAACTCATAAACGACCTTGTGTGGTTCCGGTCGTTTAGGGCCAAGTTGTCACGTAAAGCAAATTATCGCAGAGGAAGGCAAGAAAGTGAGTAAGAGTTTCGACGAAATTTAAGCGGAACTCGCACGAGGCATGGCCAGGTGATTCGCAGCCTTGAACGGTTGGACAAGTAGAACAATCGTTGATAACTCTTCCAAGATTATTGCCGCCAGACTCTCGGAAAGGCAGACGTCGTTAGAGTTACGCTGAATTTAGAGCGAATGCAGGATAGGCAACCGGTTGCTCTTGTTGAACAATGTGGCCCACATGAATGCGGATCATTTCATCGTGGGTCGAGTTTCATCGGAAACGAAAGCGCGACTGCGTGCGCTCGCGGAGAAGGAACTGCTCAGCGAGTCAGCCTTGCTGAGGCGCCTGGTTGAATTGGTGCTGCTGAAGGCGGCCCTGTCACCGATACTCGCGGAGTCACCAAGGGGTGCTCGGTCGCGAAGAGGCGCTCGATTGATGATCCGTCTGCGCCCCGATGACCAGATTCTTTTGCGGGAGCGCGCAGCCGCAAGAGGTATGCCGGCGGCCACGTACGTTTCCGTGCTGACGCGAGCTCACTTACGGTCGCTTACGCCGCTGCCGGCGGAGGAGCTATTGGCTCTCAAGCGCACCATCGGCGAGCTTGGGAGCATCGGTCGCAACTTGAACCAGATCGCCCGTGCGGCCAACCAAGGCCAGCTAATGACCAGTCCTGGGCGCGACGACCTTACGGCAATGCTCCGGGTCTGTGGGACGCTCCGCGATAGCTTGAAGCGGGTGCTTCTGGCGAACCTCAGGTCCTGGGAGCAAGGCTCTCCCTAGCAGTCCCCCGAGCGGATCAAATCGGCCAAGAGCAGGAGGTCGGACTCCCAAAATGAAACCCTCGAAGCGGCCGTTCAAGGTCTACAGTAAACTCGCCTTCTAGGCCAATGCGAGCGCGAAAATACATGAGCAACCACACGCCGCCTGCTCCGCCGGGTTGGAACAAGACGGTTGACGACCTCTTTTCAGAATTGGGCGCGCTCAAGCGCAGCTCGGTTGGTCCTCCGGAGATTGACTGGGCGAGGGATTACCAAAGAAGTCTCATTCCAGTGGGTACGAGGTTCCCGAAGAAAGGCGACGTCTACGAGGCCGTCGCCGACGTAGAGGTGCACTATCTCATTTCGTGGGCAGCGCCTAGCACTGGTGGTGGAACGGGAACACTCATGAAGGGTGAACGCGTAGTCGTCGAAAATGGCCCGCTTCCTCGACCCATATCCGTGTACGCAAAGCCGAAGGAGTATGCGGCGATGGAAGAAAGGATGGTCCCCGAAAGCGACCGCAAAAACAACAAATACGCGGGGTTTTATCTGTCTCTAAAAACGGTGGATTTGAGCCGCAATTTTATATTGGTTTACGAGGAAGAGACTCCGGCGGACTACCAACGATAGAGTATGGAAAGCTCCTTAATCATCGGTCTCTCGTCATGGATCATTCAAGACGGGAACTATAGTGACTTCAAGCGCGGCGACCACACGGCGTTTGCACTGGAGTTTCGTGCGCCAAGCGCGTTGTCCTTGGTCGAGGGCAGCGGTCAAGCCGTCTCTTTGGCACACCTCCGCGATAGCACTTATCGGATCGTGGGGAAGATTGTCCATGTTCGCGATTGCGAGTGGTGGGCAATTGATGTCGGCGTTCTCACGTATCAGGCAGGAAGGCCGCCGCCTGGTGCCGAGGAAGGTAGCTGGATCGAAGGGGAGGCTTATGTTGGCGTGGATCATTATGCCTACATGGAGCGGTTCTCGCGTCACCACACTGCGCCCGGCCTCATCTATGATTGGACCATCGAGAAGATTGAAATCCAGACTGCACCTTTCATTAAGGTTGATGAGCGCCAAATGGTGCGCGATCCGGAGCGTCTGGGTTGGCGACAGATTGATGCGACGGACGCTTGGAAGGATGGCGTAGCGGACTACCTGCTCCATTGCGAGCGTTTGGCCAATCCACCCCGACGCTGATTCGGAATGATTTCGCTTGCAAGTCTCGCACGACAGATCGCGGACGTTGCTGATCGTCCACTAGGGCACATGGCGAAAGTAGCCTCCCCATAAAGTGTCGATAACAATGAAGCGTATGTAATACGGGTGGCCTACTAAGCATCACTCGCCATAATTCATCATTTTGTTTTCGGCGCTTTGCCATATCTAGATTGGATAGTGGTATCGCGAGATGAAGTTCGATCGCCTATCAGGCATGTCGTCGCCTAATGATTGCGATGGAGTAGTTCGTGCGGTTAGCAATAAATATATCTGCGCTTGGGATTACGTTTCTGACAGCAGCAGCGTGCGGGCCGGCGACTCCCCCCAGCGACGCGTCGATCATTGCTCGTTTCAATGCACATCGCGCCGAGTTTAGCCAGCTATTGGAAATGTTCGATCATGACGGAATCAACGGTCGTCTCGGATGTGCTGATTCCGCAGATGACGCGCGAGGTCCGCAGCCTATCTCTCCAAAACGCCGGGCCGAGTACGTAAGAATATTCAAGACGATCGGATGTGATGGCGCCGTGTACTACTCGCCTGGCTCAAAAGCCAACGCTAGCTTTTCTGTGTGGTCGGTCGGCATGTTGTTCGCAGGTCAAGACAAGTCGATCATGTTGTTTCCAGGCGAGCCTCCCTCACCCATCGTGGAGACAACCGATGGCTATCGCTGGACACAGATGGATCACCAACGTGGCGCCGTGGAGTTGTATCGCCACATCGACGGGCCTTGGTATCTGGAGTACGTTGCGAATTGAATTGGCTCTTCGCCCCCTTAGCCACGTGAATATCCACTTTCATACGATTTTCCTTGCGAGTGCGGGACTACTCTTAGAGGGCTGCGGGCCGGCCTGTATCAGCAAAGAGCAGGCTAAGATCAGCGATCCTTCCGGATTGACGTTTGTCATCACGGAAACCAATTGCGATTTGGTCGGGAATACTACCGCGACAACTATTGAGGCATACGGAGAGGGGGCTTCAAAGACGATTTTGTTTAAATACGGGCCGGACGACCGAAGTGGCATGCCTCAAATTGCTGTGCAAGGTAATAGAATCGTGATCGAAATCGATTCAGTAATGGATATCTCGCGGCAAGAAAATCTCTACAAGACCTATGCGATCGACTATAAGATCAAACATGTCGAGTATCCGCAAAAATAAAGGAATACATTTCGTCACTTTATCTGGATCAGCTGTGAAAGCCTTCGGGGAGCGACTAATCGTCAGATAAACATCTCGATTGCTCGTTTAGGGCGTACATACATGGCAAAAGCAGAAAGGCGCTTGTTTATCTGTCTCGACAATGAGGGTTATGAGGTTTCGCTACAACGACTGAAAATCTACGTCGCACTGCAAGACGCGAAAGCACTTCGCGCGAGGTACCTCCGGATCATCGACGAATCCGGGGAGGACTATTTGTACCCTTGCGAACGCTTCGTCGCGGCGAAACTCCCAATCTCGACCCTGCGCGCGGTCCTCGCGAGTGGTGCATAACATACGGATTCTAATGAGATATTCTATCTGCGAGTACGCAATTTCCACGTAGGCCCCGCTCGCTTTGATGGCTAGCACCTGGAGCGGTATGCTGTGGCTATGAGCGCACTAGCTATTGAGAACATGTCCTGGGACGAAAAGCTTCGGGCCATGGAAGAGCTATGGGAATCGCTTAGCCGGGACGAAGCGCGGCTCGAATCTCCGCCTTGGCACAGGGAGGCGCTACGCGAGACCGTCGCGCGTTACGACGCGGGCAAAGAGCAGCCGATCGACTGGGACGCCGCGAAACGCGAACTGCGAAAGCGCGCTGAGTGAAAGTCAAGATCCTGCCGACGGCGCTCGAGGATTTGGACCGCGGGCGGCGATTCTATGCTCGGCAAGGAAGTAGCCTCGGCGATTATTTTCTCGACGGGCTGTTTTCCGATATCGACTCCCTGGAGCTCTACGCCGGCGTTCACATGAAAGTGTTCGACTTCCATCGGCTGCTCGCTAAACGCTTTCCCTACGCGGTGTACTACAAGGTCGACAGCGAGACATGCATCGTTTTTCGGGTGCTCGACTGCAGACAGGAGCCGGATAAAACGACGGAAGCGCTGAGGTAAGGAGCGCGACAGCCCTACTGCCAAATCTACTGCCAAAAGCGGGGAGGCGAGGGGATTCCGGGGGACCGCGAGCCGCGGGTTTTCAGTAACTTACTGATTTCTATTTGCGTCTACGTGGGTTCGAATCCCACCCTCTCCGCCACTGAAAATAAAAAGGCCCCGCTGGGGCCTTTTTATTTTCAGAAGGTGCAGGGTGTGTGGACGAACCCGCTGGTTCGACAAAAATCGCGGAGCGAATTTTGGACGCCGCGGTGCAGCCGCGGCGGTCCGCAGCGAAGCGAAGGACGAGCGGCCGTCCCCGGCCGCGAGCAATCCCACCCTCTCCGCCACTTCTTTTGACTTCTCACTCATCGGCTTAGGCCTCTTCGCCGAAAGCCTATTGGCAAATCGACTGACAAATTCCGGGGACTCTGCGTGACGAATCGCGACCAACCGCGCGCGATTTGTGAGTGCCGGGCTGGGCGGAAGCAAGCGACTAGACTGTTTCTCGCTGACTAAGGGTTCCTAACTGATGGAATCTGCAAGTCGGTTCCGAGACCTAGGTAGCAGACCGCGACAACGGACGGCAGGCGGCTAAACTCTGCCGATCAGCGCGGGTGCCAGTCATATCAGACTGAAACGAAACCGCTGAGTTTTAGTGCCTTTGCATCGAAGGTTGCAGTGGCGCGGCAGCCCAACCGGTGATTGCGCGCTTCGATCAGGCAGTCGGCAAAATCGGCCGCTGAGTCCTTCCAAGAATAGACCGCACGCTCAATAGACTGCTCGTCCTCGAAGGACAGATCGGCGGTGTCCAACAGTGCAGAGAAGGCAGCGACTATCTCTGACTTTACTAATTCGTACCGGCTGCGAAGCACCCATTCCGTTTCCAGCAAGACCAGCAGACTTACCAAGACAGGTTCGCCCTTGCTCACCCCGCGATCAATCAATCGCCGCGCCCTCTCATACTGTGGCTGGTCGTCTCGGGTTAAGTACCGAACGAGAACGTTGGTATCTAAACCGAGCATCAGCGCGATAGTAGCGCGGTGGGCACAGGCTTCCTGCCCTTTTTGTACAGAAATCCTGCGAGTTCAGATACGCGCTTATTTTTTACGCGCATGACGACAACGCCGTCCGGCATCAACGTGAAGCTCATTCTGTCGCCGGTCTTCATTCCGAGACTATCTCGAATCGGCTTAGGGATAGTCGTCTGACCCTTGCTGGTCAGCGTAGCTTCTGTACTCATGGTTGCTCCATTGTCTTATCCTTACCAAATGAATTGTAGTAAGGATTGCGCATCTAGGCAAGCATGCGGCGATGTCTGTGTACTTCGACTTGACCGCCGCGCTACTGGCAGAATCTACTGGCAGAAGTGGGGAGGGCGGGGGACTCTCGGGGATCCGCGAGCGCTATTACGCACGCAACTTCCTGATTCTATTATTCCGGCACGTGGGTTCGAATCCCACCCTCTCCGCCACTGAAAATAAAAAGGCCCCGCTGGGGCCTTTTTTATTTTCTGAAGGTGCAGGGTGTGTGGACGAACCCGCTGGTTCGACAAAATCGCGGAGCGAATTTTGGACGCCGCGGTAACGATCAAGGTACGCCTCTCCAGTCGCGCAATGCGGCAATCGCACCGTAACGCTCGGCCTTCTCGTAGTACCGATCGTCGGCGGTCACCAGCAAAGCATCTTGGTGCTCGAGTGCGGCTGCGTGATACAGGGTGTCGAAGAAATGATGATTGGGCTCGATAGCAAGGTGGGTTGCACGCCGGATGACGTTCGGGTCGTCTGTCGTCGGAAACTCCAGCGCGAGCATTTCGACGTCGCGGACTGCCATCTGTGGGGCGAGGCGCGCAGCTACCGCCGCCACTTCGCCCAACCACTGCACGGGCTGCAGGACCTCCAGCCGCCCACTTACGACCAACTGGGTGAGGGCTTGGGCCCTCTCGGCGTCAGATTCGCGGGCGGGGTCCTCGAGCAACCACTTCAGGACCACGCTCGCGTCGATGACGACGATCACCGTCGATTACTGGTCGTGCCCTGCGTACTTCGTCATTGGTTACGGCCGACTGCTACGCGCGCTGCTCAATTGGCGGAACAGTCGTTCCTGTCTAATTTGAATGTGCCGCTCGCGGCTGATTCGAGGCGGTGACCCACGGGGTCTTCCAAATTCTACGTCGCCATTGACGGTGCGATGCGACGGTGCTGTAGTCATAGCAACTGGATCGAAAAGAAGGCATGAAAATGACACGCGTCCGAGTTGAGGGCTTCACCATCTCGCTTGACGGATACGGAGCTGGTCCGAATCAGGATATCAGCAATCCGCTCGGCGTGGGCGGGACGGATTTGCACCGGTGGTTGGTTCCAACACGCACGTTCCAACGGACCCTATTCGGCGCGGCGGGCGGCACGACGGGGATCGATGACGACTTCGCTGCGCGGGGCTTCAAAAATGTGGGCGCCTGGATTCTTGGAAGAAACATGTTCGGCCCGATTCGCGGTTCCTGGCCCGACATGAGTTGGAAAGGCTGGTGGGGAGACAGCCCACCCTACCACGTTGCAACTTTCGTCTTGACTCATCACGCGCGCGCGCCCATCCAAATGGAAGGCGGAACGACTTTCTACTTCGTCACTGGCGGGATTCACGAGGCGCTTGAGCGGGCGCGCGATGCCGCCAACGGAATGGATGTGCGCATTGGCGGCGGACCGAACACGATCCAGCAATATCTTCGCGCGGGCCTCATCGATGAGCTGCATGTCGCAATCTCGCCGGTTCTGCTGGGCGGAGGAGAGCGACTGTTCGAGGGGATTGACATGCGCGCTCTGGGATACGAATGCGTTCAGTTCGTTGCGTCGGAAAAGGCCACCCATGTCGTACTCCGGCGCCAAGGAGCAAGCCGAACTCCTCAAGCGGACGCTTCATGATCGGACGCAAACTACCGAATCTCTCACCCGCGTCGACGGCAGCGCCTGAACACTGGTGGACCTTATGAATAAGTGGCTTCTCCCGACCCTTACGTGCGTGCTTCTGTGCACTCGAGCAGACATCAGTGCCGCGGGCACCGGGCCCGTTCAGTACATACGGGCGCAAACCTCTCTGGGGTTCAATCCCAAGACACGCTGTCCGGAGTTGCGGGTCACTGATGAGGGAACGGCAGCCGTGATCGTTTTCTGGCTGCCCAGCAGGGGCCTGCAGTCACAAGTCTCCATCAAGTCCTCTTCGGGTTCGAATGCTCTGGATTCCGCCGCACTCAGTTGCGTCGCCAAGCTTCGATTCGCATCCGCAACCCGGGTGGGCGACGGAGAGCCGATCGATTCGTGGCAGCAGATTGCCTTCCGCTGGGCTGATCAGGGCAATGCGAATGAGACGCGCGCGATGTCTGCTCAAAATCAATCATCGGGGGCAATTCGACCACCAGAACCCATTGCGGCAGCGCCGGCTCAGTTGGCGGCGGATGCGAGACCGCGGGATTCCGGTGGCCCAGACAGCGTGACCGTGCATGTCTGCGTCGATGACACGGGTAAGCTCGAGCACGACCCGACGATCGTCCACTCCTCGGGTGTGACGTCTTTGGATCAAGCCGCAGTGAGAATCGCAGCATCCGGTTCCGCCTACTACCGTCCAGACACCTCGTCGAACGGGCGGTCCGTGTCCGGCTGCGTGCAATTGGCGATCAAGTTCGAATCGAAGTAATCGGGGTTCCCTGCCGTTTTCATGCGGCAAGCTCGCGCGCACCCCGCGCGAGCCGCAACCTGGCGCCCAACCGGCCGGTCCCGGGCGGTCTGCAATATATGCAGCCATTCATTGATATGCGCATGGGCTGCGGGAAGTACTGATGCCGCGTCGCCATAGCCCAATATTAAAATGTCATTGAACAATTGTTTAAGGAGTGAAGCTTGAGTAGTCACTTGTGCGTCGTCCTCAGCCGGGGGTGCAGGCTTTGCGAGGGCGTTGATCGGCGGCGCGAGCGAACGCGGACGGATGCGCCTGCGTCGATGATCGCCGCTGTAGTTTGACCCTATGGCCAGCTACACCAGCGAACGTGTTATCGATGTTCAGCATTGGAGCAAGCGGCTGTTCAGCTTCAAATGCACGCGCGGCGCAGGTCTGCGCTTCGAGAACGGTCAATTCGTCATGCTGGGACTCGAAATCGACGGTCGCAAGATTGTGCGTGCCTATAGCATCGCGAGCGCCAACTATGAGGAACACCTAGAGTTCTACAGCATCAAGGTGCCTGGCGGACCGCTGACCTCCAGATTACAGCACATCGAGCCCGGTTCGAGCCTGCTGGTGAGCACCAAGCCGACCGGTACTTTGGTGCTGCGCGATCTCAAGCCCGGCAAGCGGCTCATCCTGCTGGCCACCGGCACCGGGATTGCGCCCTTTGTCAGCATTGTCAAAGACCCAGAGACTTACGAAAGATTCGAGCAGATCATATTGCTGCGGGGCGCCCGCAACAACGCGGATCTTGCCTACGGCGACGCCGTCATTCGTAAGCTGCGCGGGGATGCTTATCTCGGCGATGCCGTGCGCGAGCGCCTTCTCGACTACCCGACCGTCACTCAAGAGAGCAGTCGTTACCGCGGCCGCGTGACGACCGCTGTAGCGAGCGGCCGGGTATTCTCCGACCTCGGGCTGAGCCCGCTCGATCCGGGCTGCGACCGGTTCATGATTTGCGGCAACATGCGCATGCTCTCGGACGCGACGGCCCTGCTTCAGTCCCGGGGATTCGAGCCGTCCCCGCAAATCGGCCTGACCGGGGATTATCTCGTCGAGCGAGCCTTCGTCGATTCACTGGATACGGCGCTGCAGCAGCGCGCGCCGGAGAAATTGCTCCTCGCAGCCGCAAGCCCGATCCGCTCCTAGCCGCAAGAACTCGTCGCCCTGATTGAGCGTCGGCACGCGGGCGGCGTTCGGTGTGCCGCCTTATATGCCTTGACAAGTACATACCCGACGGAGTATATAAGACAGAATGGAATCTGTATTCGAAATCATTGCGGAGCCGAACCGGCGCGCGATCTTGAGTCTCCTGGTCTCGGCGCAACGATCGGTGGGAGAGATCGAGCGTCGGCTCGGTATGCCGCAACCGACCGTGTCGAAGCACCTTCGGGTCCTGCGAGAGGCCGGTTTCGTAGAATCCACGGTGGACGCACAGCGCCGTCTGTACCGGCTGAAACCTGAACCATTTCGGGAGCTGGATGACTGGCTGGCGCAGTTCCGCCGCTTCTGGTCCGTCACCTGGATGCGCTCGAGCGCCATCTCGATCGCATGGATGCGCCTCAACGAGGCAAACCAACGAAAAGGAAGACCGCTGCAAGGCGCGACGCGGCTACAAATCCCCGACGCTAACAAAGGAGAAACGAAATGAAAATCAAAGTAATCAGCGTGTACGTGAACGACCAGGACAAAGCGCTGCGCTTCTATACCGAGAGTGCTGGGCTTTGCCAAGAAAACCGATTTCAGCCAGGGCCCTATCGCTGGCTGACCGTGGCCTCGCCCGAGGAGCCGAACGGCACTGAGCTGCAGCTGGCGCTGAACAGCAATCCCGCCGCCAAAGCGTATCAGGAGGCGATATTTCAGCAGCACCAGCCGGCGACGATGTTTTTCACCGACGACATCAAGGGCGACTATGAGCGCATCAAAGCTCGCGGCGCCGAGTTCACGATGCCGCCCACTGCGGTGACCGGCTCGACCATTGCGATGCTGAACGACACCTGCGGCAATCTCATTCAGCTCACCCAGCTGACACGCCATTCGCGCTAAGGAGAAGAAGGTGACCGATCGCGAGCAGTACCGACCGGGTCCGGCCAGCGGGGCGCAGGTCCGAAAGGACGGGGAGAAGCGGACGCTCATTCTCGTCAGGGAACTGCGCCACTCGCCGGAAAAAGTCTGGCAAGCACTTACCGACCCCGCGCATCTGCGCGAGTGGGCTCCTTTCGACGCCGATGGCAAGCCTGGGTGCGGTTGGAGCCAGAGTGAAGCTCACCACCGTAGGAGCGCGCCCACGCCCCGGGTTACCGAAACAAGAGTGACGCGAGCCGACCCTCCTAAGGCGCTCGAGTACAACTGGGGTGGCTTCGACATGCGCTGGGAACTCGAAGCCTTGGGCGGCGGCACGCGCCTGACGCTGTGGACCAACATCGATCGCCGCTTCATCGCCATGGGCGCAGCGGGTTGGCACATTTGCTTCGATGTTCTGGATCGCCTGCTCGACGAACACTCCCATTGGCCGCATCGTCGGCACCGAGGCGATGAAGTTCGGCTGGCCGCGGCTGAACGCCGAATACGCCAAGCAGTTCGGTGTGGAAGCGCCTAACTCGCCGGCCCAGACCGGCATCAAAACTCATGAACAATCGGAGAGAAATCAGCCATGAAAGATGCCACCAAACGTTCGATTGTTCGCTGCGTTCATCTCGTATTTAGCATTCCGATACATCGGTTATATTTACAGTCCGTTTGAGCAGCTTCCAACTTACGCCCCCCGGGTTCGCTTTGTCGTCGTTCCCGCTAATGGTCGCTATCCGGATTGTGGATGTGGAAGGGTCATGTCCTGGACGATCTTTTCGAACAGATCGGCCAAACAAGCGGCTGCGACAAAATTGGCCGCATGAACGCGGGGCAGGAGGCCGCGGCATCAAGGAACCGCAGGTACCAATCGAATCCGCGTAATTTCCGATGGAACGCCGAAGCGATTTGGCGGGCCCCAGTAGCCGGTACCGCGGCTTACGTAGATCCACAAATTCTTCAATCGATGCAGTCCGCTGGAAAACGGTTGGAAAAAATGAATGAACAGGTTCCATGGCCAGAACTGGCCTCCATGCGTATGCCCTGAGATTTGCACATCAAATCCCGCGTCGGCGGCGGCCATCGCCGAACTCGGCTGGTGGGCCAGTAATATCCTTGGCGCCGGCATCGGTGGGCGCGCCGCGCAGCGCCGCCGCAGGATCGCTGCGCTGCGCGGGGTCGAAATGATGCGCACTCAAGTCCGTCACGCCGGCGAGCACCAAGGATGCGCCGTCGTGCTTCAATACGACATGCTCATTTTTGAGCACCCGCAATCCGAGTCGGCCGATCTCCTCCGTCCAAGCGCGCTCGCCGGAGTAGTACTCGTGGTTGCCGGTGACAAAGTAGGCGCCGTGCCGCGCACGTCAGCCCGGCCAAAGGAGCCGTGTGTGCCGATAGTTGCTGCACGGAGCCATCGACCAAATCGCCCGTCACCGCGATCATATCGGCCTTCAATGCATTGACCTGACGGACGACGCCTTCGACGAAGCCGCGTTTGATGGTGGGACCCACATGAACGTCGCTGATTTGCGCGATCGAGAATCCATGCAACGCATCCGGCAAATCGGCGACGGGTATCTTTATTTCAACGATTCCCGGCCGGCGCCGCGCGATGATCAATCCGGCCAAGGTAATGAAGAGCGCGACAACCAGAGTCGCTTGCGCGCTGCGCTGAGCCCAGAGTTGCGCCTGTGCGGCCGGACAGGAGCAGGCGGGCACCGAGGAGCAGGACGTCGCGCAGCAATGTCAGAACGAATAGCGACGAAAAAAAGCCCATCGCCATCAGCCCACCCACGCAAGCCGATCCGCGAGCTTTCGATTTCGCAGCACCCGGGTCCGCATGGACAACGGGATGATCAGGCAGCAGCCGATCAACAGCACGATCCCCAAGGCGATGCCTGCGGGACCGAGACCTAAGCCCGATAGCAGGCGCCAGCCGATATATGCCGATAACGACAGGAATAGCAAAAGGGGATGCTGAAATAGACGGCGAAAGCTCATAGTTGGAGTCGGCTCGAAACTATCAAGCTGGGGGCAGTACAATGCGAGTTCAAGAGCCCCAAGGATCCAACGTGAACTTAAGTTTCGTCGCAGGCAGCGGTGAGGTGCCGCTCAAATACGAAACCATTGGGCGGGCATTTGACGACACGGCGCTGCGGTTCGCCTCTCGCGACGCGCTCATCGTTCCTCTGCAGCAGGTTCGCTGGAGTTATGCGGAACTGAAGCATCGGGTCGATCTGCTGGCGGGCGGGTTGATTTCGCTCGGTTTGAAACCGGGCGATAGGATCGGCATCTGGGCGCCGAACTGCGCCGAATGGGCAGTGACGCAATTCGCCAGCGCCAAAGCGGGGCTGATTCTGGTGAACATCAATCCGGCCTATCGGCTCGCCGAATTGGAGTTCTGCCTGAAGAAAGTCGGCTTGCCGCGCGCTGATCACAGCCGAACGGCTCAAGAACAGCGACTACCTGGCCATGCTGCGCTCTCTGGCGCCCGAACTGGATCGCTGTGCCGCCAATGACCTGAGCAGTGCCCGGCTGCCGCACTTGAAGCTGGTCATCCGCTTGGGCCGAACCGCCACAGCCGGGTGCCTGAACTTCGAGGAGGTGATGCAGCGGGGGACTGCGGCAGATCGCGAGCGTCTTGCGCAACTGGGCGCGGAGCTGCAGCCGGACGACGCCATCAACATCCAGTTCACCAGCGGTACCACGGGGTCGCCGAAGGGCGCCACCTTGAGCCATTACAATATTTTGAATAACGGCTACTTCGTCGGTCGCGGCATTGGCCTGACGGAGCGGGATCGGATCTGCATTCCAGTGCCGCTGTATCATTGCTTTGGCATGGTGATGGGGAATCTGGCGGCGATCGCGCACGGCGCAGCGATGATTTATCCGGCGGAGAGCTTCGATGCGGCGCGCACATTGGAGGCGATCGATCGCGAACGCGCCACGGCGCTCTATGGCGTTCCCACGATGTTCATTGCCGAACTGGAAACGCGTGAATTTTCCCGCTATGACCTGTCGAGCTTGCGAACCGGCATCATGGCGGGATCTCCCTGCCCGGTTGAAGTGATGAAGCGGGTGATAAGCCAGATGAACCTCGCCGAGATCACGAATTGCTACGGAATGACGGAGACCAGTCCCGTCAGTTTCCAGACCGGGACACATGACTCATTCGAGCGCCGGGTGTCGACCGTGGGACGCGTACATCCGCATGTTCAAGTCAAGATCGTCGACGTGCAGGGAAGATGCGTGCCGCGCGGCGTCCAGGGCGAGTTGCACACCCGCGGTTATTCGGTCATGAAAGGCTATTGGCAGGATGCGGAAAAAACCCGCGAAGTGCTGGATGACGCCGGTTGGATGCATACCGGCGATCTCGGCGTCATCGATGAGGAGGGTTACGCCAATATCACCGGGCGTCTCAAGGACATGGTGATTCGAGGCGGCGAGAATGTCTATCCGCGCGAGATCGAGGAATTCCTATACCGGCATTCCAAGGTCCAGGCGGTGCAGGTTTGCGGTGTCCCGGACGTGAAATTCGGCGAGGAACTCTGCGCCTGGATTCAGCTCAAGCCGGGCGCGAGCAGCACGTCGGAAGAGATCCGCGAGTTCTGCCAGAACCAGATTGCGCACTACAAGGTCCCGCGCTATATCCGCTTCGTGACGGAATTCCCAATGACCATCACCGGCAAGGTGCAGAAGTTCGCCATGCGCGAGCACATGATCAAAGAGCTCGGCCTAAGCGAGGAAAAAACCGCCTACGCTCGGCCCAATCTGCGCGCCGGCTCAGCGCGGCTTTTGAAACTTGAGGACGAAATTGTCGCCTTCGCCGATGGCAATGTATTTCTCGCGGTCCTTGTCGCCCATCGCCAATGTGGGCGGCAATGTCCAGACCCCCTTCGGCCAATCCTTCGTGTCGCGCGGATTGGCATTGATCTCCGACGATGCCACCAGCACGAATCCGGCCTTCTTCGCCATGGCGATCGCATAATCCTGGCGCACGTAACCGCTCTCCCCCTTCGGATCTTGCGGCTTGTCGTTGCGCCCGCGATGCTCTTCGATTCCAAGGATTCCGCCTGGTTTCAGGGCCGTGAAACACGCGGCCAGGGCCTGCTCTGCGTAGCCGTCGTCCATCCAATTGTGAAGATTACGGAACGTCAGGACCAGGTCCGCGGAGCCGGGCGGCGCGATATCAAAGTGCCCGGGACCCAAGGTCGTTTCGTGGATGGTGCCGAGCCGCTCCTTCTCCGCGGCGATGCGCGCGCGGAAGCGGGCGGCGCTCGAACCTTCCTCGCCGCCGGAGGGCGGCAACGCGACGGTGTAATGGCCGCTCGGCTCCAAATAAGGACCTAGGATGTCGGTCCAATAGCCTCCTCCCGGCCAAAGTTCCACTACGTTCATTTTTGGGTTGATGCCAAAAAAGGTCAGTTCTTCGACCGGATGGCGCGATTTATCACGGGCCACTGCGGCGGCAGGGCGCGCGGGACTGGCAACCGCAGCGGAAAGAGCAGCGTCGGCCGCAGCGGCGCCGCTTGCGTACGTCGAGGCGGCGATGGCAGCGATGGCGGCGAGCATGATTGTGGAACAAACGCGCGAACTTAGCATGATGAGTCCTTCCTAAATTTCAATTGGGTGGATTATCGCCGCTGAATGCTATGGGTGTGGCGCCAGTGACGGTTCCGATCGTCGCCTTGTCGCTCACGTACAGCTTCACTTTGCGCTCGAATCGCAGGTCGCCCTGAACGACCGCGCCGGGACCGATGACGATCACCGGATCTTCGCTGTTGAATAGAATGCTGTTCGGCTTCTCGACCAGAATGCCGCCTTCGACGTGAGAAGCGCCCAAAATGTGAATGTCGCCGTTCACGGTCTTGATGCCGCCGGCTACGTGCGCGGAGTTCAAGTCGATCTTGCCGTTAACATTGGTCAGGGAGCCGGAAACCTCCGCTCCGCTTGCCAGAGTCAGATCGCCATTGACCGAAGACGCGCTGCCGGAGACGTGAGCACCCTCGCCGAGGGAGATCGCGCCATTCACGGTTTTCGCCGAAGTTGCCGTTGCGTGCGCCCCCAATCGGACACTGCCATTGACGGTCCCCGCGGAGGTGACGGCGGCATTGTCGTCGACATGGATGGATCCGTTGACCGTGCTGGCTTCCTCGGCAGCCTTGCCGGCCTCGTACATGGACGGACCCATTGACCTTGGTGGAACCATCTCCGTCGACCGAAATATCACAGCCTGACAAGACAAAAATCACCGCCACCGCGGCAAGTATCCGATAGGCGTTCGCCGTGTTCATCTTGGTTCTCCACTGTCTGACGCGACCACTGCTACTCTACCAGCACCGCCAAGGGCACGAAACATCGCGGCCCTGCAACCGGCGATTCGAGGCCGCTCGAATCGCCGTGGAACTGGCTCCTATTTGCCAAATACACCATTGAGGGAGAAAAGGTGCCCGCGCGGGGACGATTTTGCGTCTGGCGGGGACGAATACGGCGTGCGCCGCGCGGCGGCGGTAAGTTCAGCTCAGCTATGCGCCGAAACCGCGGCCAATCCCGAAAGCGCAAAGTCCACAAGGTATCGCGCGAGTTGCGGCGCGGAATTGGTGTCCACTCGCATCTCCGGAAACACCTGCCTTAATTTGCGCCGATTGACCAACAGCAGCATCACGCACGGTGCCATGGTGGTGATGCAGCCCCGGGCGACCCGCAGATCATCGCGCGGCAGTCCGGTCAATGCGCCGATCATGGATTTCAGCAGCCGGGCGCGCAGCGCCAGATCGCGATCCTTGGTGCGGGACATGAGCGTCGATGGCGTGACGAATTCCCTGGCAAACAGCCGTCCAGCCCAAGTCTGGGAAGCCGGGCTGGTGACCGCCCGCACGATCATGGTGAGAAACGCCTCCAGTTGCTGGCGCGGCTCGGATTGCGCCCGTACCGCGGTGACGAGTGCCTCGGTGGTCACGAGGCGCCGGCGCGCCTCGTCCATCACCGCTCGGTACAATCCGACCATTCCGTCGAAGTGATAGACGATCGCCGCCGTGTGAACTTGCGCCCGCCGGCAGATCAACTGGCCGGTCGCGCCATCGAATCCCAACTCCGCGAATACTTGGCCAGCCGCTTCAATCAAGCGGGCGCGGGTACGCAGGCTGCGCGCCGCAGGACGGCTGCGCGCGCTTTTGCCATGCGCCGCTTTGATGGATCGTTTCATCGCGCACCGAGTGTAATTCAAATTCAAATTGGAATTCGAAATAACTTGACTGGCATCGGCAACTGCCATTAACTGCGGCTCTCAAGCGGGGTGGGGCCGTATGCCAAAGAGCGTCAGATTCGTTGTTCTCGCTGTCTGCGTCATCGCCATCGGCGCGGCCTTATGGTGGTGGCTCGGCCGCGCCCAAAGCGCAACCGAGCTTCTGCTGTACGGCAACGTGGATCTTCGCCAGGTCGAACTGCCCTTCAATGGCAGCGAACGCATTGCCCAAGTGTTGGTTCAGGAGGGCGATCGGGTGACGCAGGGTCAGGTTCTGGCGCGACTCGATACCGCTCGCCTCGCACCGCAGCTGGCCAAAGCGGAGGCCGAAGCCGCCGCGCAATCCGAAGTCGTGGCGCGCTTGCATCACGGCAATCGGCCGGAAGAGATCGCAGAATCGCAAGCAAACGTTGCCGCGGCGGCGGCCGATGCCGACAATGCGCGCGCGCAATTCGCTCGAGTGCGCGCGCTTTCCGAGAGTTCCTCCGGCCGCGGCGTCAGCCGCCAGGAGATGGATGCGGCGAAGGCCGCGCTGGACATGGCGGAGGCGCGGCTGGCGGTCAATCGCAAGGCGCTGATGCTCGAACGAATCGGCCCCCGCAAGGAAGACATCGCGCAAGCGGACGCTCAGTTGCGGGCGGATCAAGCGCAGCTCGCTCTCGTGCAACAACAATTCAAAGACGCCGTTTTACTCGCGCCCCTCGATGCGGTCGTGCGCTCGCGCATTGTCGAGCCCGGTGAAATGGCCTCGCCGCAAAAGGCGGCCTTCACTCTCGCAATAACCGATCCGAAATGGGTGCGGGTGTACGTAGCGGAAACGGATTTGGGCTCGATCCACGAAGGCAAGAGCGCCACGGTCACCGTCGATGCGTTCCCCAAGCGCAAGTTCCCGGGACGGATCGGCTTTATCTCGTCGGTCGCTGAATTCACGCCGAAGTCGGTTGAAACCAGCGAATTGCGTTCGAGCTTGGTCTACGAAGTGCGAGTGTTCGTAACCGATCCGAAGGATGAGCTGCGCTTAGGGATGCCGGCCACCGTGCATTTGCCATTGCGAAACACGGCTGCCAACGCACCGCCGGCTGCGGCGGATCCGGGCGCCGAGGGCAGCGGCAAATGAACGTCGAGATCGCCCCGGCGCCGGCGGTCGAAGCGAAGATGCTGACCAAGCAGTTTTTGCGCAAAGGCGAGCCGCCCATCCGCGCGCTCGATGCGGTATCGATGCGGGCGCTGCCCGGCGAACTCACGGCGCTGGTCGGTCCGGACGGAGCCGGTAAAACGACTTTGATGCGATTGGCTACCGGCTTGC
Organism: uncultured Gammaproteobacteria bacterium; assembly: GCA_963812125.1. GTDB lineage: Bacteria > Pseudomonadota > Gammaproteobacteria > Steroidobacterales > Steroidobacteraceae > Bog-1198. The sequence goes on along the minus strand of CAWETY010000014.1, from coordinate 15,937 downwards.
TGCTGCCGGACGCAGGTTCCCTGGCGGTACTCGGGGTCGAGGTCGCCGCGCATCCGCAACAGGTGCAGGATCGCATCAGCTATATGCCGCAGCGCTTCGGTCTTTACGAAGACCTGACGGTGGCCGAGAACCTGGATTTGTACGCGGACCTTCATGCGGTGAGCGCGGCGCAGCGCCGGCAACGCTATCCGAAGCTCATGGAAATGACTGCGCTCGGCCCGTTTCAGCGGCGCCTTGCGGGTCGCTTGTCCGGCGGGATGAAGCAGAAGCTGGGCCTTGCGTGCACCTTGGTGCGCGCGCCGGAACTCTTGCTGCTCGATGAACCAACGGTGGGGGTGGATCCGGTGTCGCGGCGCGAGCTTTGGGCCATCATTCAACGCCTGGTGGCCGACGAGGGGCTGACGGTATTGCTGAGCACCGCGTATCTGGACGAGGCGGAGCGCTGCCAGCGCGTCATCATGCTGAATCGAGGTCAGGTTCTCTCGGAAAGTGCCCCGCAGCAGATAGCCGACCAAGCGCTGGGGCGCAGCTTTGTCGCGACCCCGGCTGCGGGTCAGTCAGCGCGCAGTTTGCAGGCTCGGCTGCTCGATTGCCCGGACATCATCGACGCGGTGCCGGACGGCGGGCGGGTGCGCTTGGTGCGCGGCGCCGACCCGGAGGATCCCGCAACGGGGAAGCTGTTGTCGGCCGATGATCTGTTGCGTGACTTGAATGTCAGCGCGGCGCCGCCAAGCTTCGAAGATGGATTCATGATCCTGCTGCACGCGAACTCGCAGCGCGAACACTCGAAGGCCATTGCGATCGCGCAGCCGCTGCGGCAGAACAGCGATCAATCGGTCGTGCGAGTGCGGGATTTGGTCAAAAACTTTGGAACGTTTACCGCTGTCGATCACATCGGATTTGAAGTTCGCCGCGGCGAGATTTTCGGGCTTCTGGGTCCCAACGGCGCGGGCAAGACCACCACCTTTCGCATGTTGTGCGGTTTGCTGGCCCCGAGCGAGGGAGAGCTGGTGGTGGCGGGTGCGGACGTTCGCCAGGCATCGGCCGCGGCCAGGGCGCGGCTCGGGTACGTGGCGCAGAAATTCTCCCTTTACGGTCCCTTGAGCATCGTCGAGAATCTTGAATTTTTCGCAAGCGCCTATGGTTTGCGCGGCGAGCGCAAGCGGGCACGCATGGACTGGGCCATCGAGCAATTCGATCTTGGCGCACACGCGCGTATTCCCAGCGCCCAACTGCCAGGCGGCTTCAAGCAGCGCCTGGCGATGGCGGCCGCGCTGTTGCACGAACCGGAGATTTTGTTCCTCGATGAGCCGACCAGCGGCGCGGATCCGCTGGCGCGCCGGGTATTTTGGCGCCGCATCACGGCGCTTGCCGAGCAGGGCGTGACGATAATCGTCACCACGCACTTCATGCAGGAAGCCGAATACTGCGACCACATTGCGATCATGGATGCCGGACGAATACTGGCGCGGGGCTCGCCCGCCGAAGTCAGGGCACTCGCCCGAACCGACGCCCGGCCGCAGCCGAGCATGGAGGATGCCTTCATCGCGGTCGTCGAGCGCTCGCGCGATCGGCAGCCGTCCGCGGCCGGCGTGCCGCCCGCCGCGGCGTGAAGCTGAACGCCCTGTGAAAAATGCCGCATCCAAGTCGAGTTCATGACTGGACATCGAGGCGACGCCGCATCCGGGCCTTGGTGTTCAAAGAAATCCATCAGATTGCGCGTGATCCGTCGAGCATCGCGATCGGCGTCGTGCTGCCGTTGATTCTGATATTACTGTTCGGCTATGGGCTCTCCCTGGACGTGAAGAACGTTCCGATTGCCATCGTGATCGAGTATCCCACGCCCGAGGCCATCGATCTCGAAACCGGATTCCAACTCTCGCCTTACTTTCATCCGACCGTCACCCGCGAAATGGCCCTGGCGCAGCGGCTTCTGCTCGAGCATCGGGTGGATGGCGTCTTGCGCATTCCGGCCGATTTCTCGCGCCGCATCGCGACCCGCGATGCCGAATTGCAGCTGATCGTGCACGGAGGCGATGCCAATCGAGCGCGCATCATCGAAGGCTACGTTCAGGGCGTGGTCGGCGCGTGGTCCGCGGACCTCGCGGCTCGGGGAGAGGCGGGTGGCGCGCCGCTCGTCAATGTGCAATCGCGCCTGTGGTTCAACGAGGCCAACGACAGCAGCTATTTTTTGGTGCCTGGTCTCGTGGTGCTGGTGATGACTCTGATCGGCGCCCTGCTGACGGCAATGGTCATGGCGCGCGAATATGAGCGCGGCACGCTGGAGTCGCTGCTGGTCACGCCGGTACGTGTGGAAGAAATTCTGCTCGGCAAAACGCTGCCGTATTTCGTGCTCGCCCTGTTGGGATTCTCGCTCTGCGTGCTGTCGGCAAAGTTCTTGTTTCACGTGCCGCTGCGCGGCTCGCTGTGGCTATTGTTGGGAGCTTCCACGCTGTACGTGCTCATTGCCCTGGGCATCGGACTGTTGATTTCCACCTGGGTAAAGAACCAACTGGTCGCCAGCCAGCTTGCTCTGCTGGCGACGTTCATGCCCGCCTTCATGCTGTCGGGATTCTTGTTCGATCTGCGCAGCATGCCGGCCGTTGTCCGGGCGATCACCTACATTCTCCCTGCGCGCTACTATGTCGCATTGCTGCAAAGCTTGTTTCTCGCCGGCAATGTCTGGTCGGTTATCGTGCCATACAGCCTGGTGCTGACTGCGATGGTGGCGATTCTGGCGCTCGCCAGCCGTTTCGCAATGCGTAAGACCCTGCAATGAGCGGTATATTCGACGCTCTGCTGCGAATTACGGCATTGACCCGCAAGGAGCTTCTTGCCGTGCTGAAAGATCGGCGTGCGCGCCTGAGTCTTTTCATTCCGCCGGTGGTGCAGGCGCTGATTTTTGGCTACGCCGCCACTTACGACCTCAATCACGTGACCTACGCGGCCCTGGACCAGGATCACAGCGCGGCGTCGCGCCAGTTGCTCGCGGGGCTGGACGGTTCCGGCGTATTTGAGCGCGTCGCCGATTTGCAACGAGCGGCGGATATCGGCTCGTTGATCGATGCACGCCGAACGCTGTTGGTCATTCAGATCGATTCGCAATTCGAACGGCATCTTCTGTCCGGGCAGTCGCCCAACATTCAGCTCATTGCCGATGGCCGCAACTCCAACACTGCCGGAACCGCCATGGGCTATGTCGGCAGCATCGTGCAGCAATTCACAACCCGTTGGGCTCGCGATCACGGCTTGCCGCCCGCGCCGGTGCGGGTCGTGGCCCGCGCCTGGTATAACCCGAATCTCGAGACGCGCTGGTTCATGATTCCCGGCATGATCGGCACCCTGACGCTGATCCAGACCATGATGCTCACCGCCATGTCGGTGGCGCGCGAGCGTGAACAGGGCACCTTCGATCAACTGCTGGTGACGCCGTTCCGCCCATTCGAGATCATGGCCGGTAAGGCGCTGCCGTCCATGCTGGTGGGCACCATCCAGGCGACCGGGGTGTTGCTGGTCGCGCAGCTGTGGTTTCACATTCCATTTGCAGGCTCATACCTCGCGCTTTATTCGGGCCTGCTGCTGTTTTTGTTGGCGGCGGTGGGTATCGGCCTCTTGCTCTCGGCGGTCGCCGCAACCATGCAACAGGCGATGCTTTATTCCTTGCTGCTGATCATGCCATTCTCGCTGCTCTCAGGTCTCACCACCCCGATCAGCAGCATGCCCACCGCGGTTCGATATCTTACGGCAATCAATCCCTTGAGTTACGCCATCGACATCACCCGCCGCGTATACCTGGAAGGCGCGGGGTTGGGTTTGCTCGTTGCCGATCTGTGGCCATTGGCTCTGATCGCCGTGCTCACCCTGAGCGCGGCTTCGTGGATGTTCAGCAACCGGATGCAGTGAACGTGATGAACGGCAAAAAAACCTTTGCGTGGAACTGGGTCGGTACATTCGCGATCGCGGCATCCCTCGCGGCTTGCACCATGGGACCGGATTTCGTTCGGCCGGCGCCGCAGACTCCCGCGCGGTGGTCCGATCGGGCTACCACTGCGAGTCCTGCCGCCCTGCAACCGCCTGGCGCACTGAATTCCCGCGCGCCGCGTACGAGTCAAGTAACCGTTCAGTCGGACGACCTGCGCGAATGGTGGACGGGTTTCAACGACCTGGTTTTGAACTCATTGATCCAGCGCGCCGTCCCCGCGAACATGGACTTACGCGCCGCATTGCTGCGGATCGATGAGGCGCGTGCGCAACGCGCGATCGCCGCCGCCGCTTATTGGCCGACGGTGGCGGTCGATGCCTCTTTCGCGCGCCAGCGCATCAGCGAAACCACCCCAACCGGCGCGCTCTTCAATTCCGCGGCCAACCTGCATCTGCCCGGAGGTGCGGGCCTCAGCATTCCGAATCCCTACAACCAATTTCAGTTGAGTGCCGGCGCATCCTGGGAGATCGACCTGTTCGGGCGCATTCGCCGCGCGGTCGAAGCGGCGGATGCCAATGTGCAGGTCTCGGTGGAGGATCAACGCGGCGTACTGGTTTCAGTCCTTGCCGACGTTGCGCAGAATTATCTCGAACTTCGCGGCGCGCAATTACGGCTGCGCGTCTCCAAAGAAAACCTGGCCACCCTCAATGAGCTCCTCGACTTGACGCGCCAACGGCGCGCAGCGGGTTTGACGACCGACATCGACGTCAGCAACGCGGCAGCGCAAGCTTACGCGACTCAAGCTTCGCTGCCGCCATTGGATGGGCAGATCACGCAGTACATAAATCAGCTCAGTAAGCTCCTGGGGCGCGAACCTGAAGCACTGCGCGCTGAATTGGATGGAGCGACCGCGGTCCCCACGGTGCCGCCAAGCGTGTCGATCGGTCCTGCGGCAGAGCTGGCGCGCCGGCGCCCCGATATTCGCGAGGCGGAGGCCGACTTGCACGCCGCCACGGCCCAAATTGGCGTTGCCGTCGCGAATTTGTTTCCGCATCTGACGCTGGCGGCCAACGGGGGATTCCAGTCAGAGACAGCGGGCAATCTGCTGCAATGGGCCAGTCGGTTCGGCACGATTGGCCCGACATTCGATTTGCCGATTTTCGATCGCGGCCGTTGGACGGCGGTGCATTTGTACGACGTGCGCGCGCAAGAAGCTGCGCTCAGCTATCAACGCGTAGTTCTCAACGCCTTGCAGGACGTGGAAAATTCGCTCGCCCGCTATGCTGCCGATCAGCAGAGACGCGATTGGCTGGCTGCAACGGTCGCCCAGAGTCTGGATGCGCTGACGCTTTCGCGGCAGCGCTATGAGCGCGGCCTCAGCAACTTCATCGATGTTCTCGATGCTCAGCGCACGCATCAGCAGAACGAACTCGCGCTCGCCGACAGCGTCACTGCCGTGAGCACGGACTTGGTGGCGCTGTATCGTGCCCTCGGCGGCGGCTGGGTGAACTGAAACTTGGCAAATAGCGGCGCGCCGTCTCGATGGATTGCGGCCGAGGGTGTGGGATGGAGCGATCTCCTCAATCGATACGTGGGATTTCCTCCGATCCAACAGCGCAGCGACCGCTGCTGAAGTTCTTTCTGCTGCTATTCGTGTTGACCGTTCCGTTTTTGGTGATCGGAGCGGCGACGGGCGCTCAGTTGCTGCCGGGCGTTCCACTGGCTTCACTTGCATTCGTTTGTCCGGGTTTGGCGGCGGTCGTCCTGGTCCGCCAAGGAAGCGGTTCGGTGGGCGTGAAGGCGTTGCTGATGCGTCCATCGACTATGACCGAATACCGGCGAAAATCTGGTATGTGCCCATTTTTCTCTTGCTGCCGGCCGTAGCCGCCATTTCGTATGCAGTGCAGCGTGCGATTGGAGTCTTGATTCCTCCGCCTCAAATTTCGCTCACGGCCACCTTGGGCTTGCTCGCGGTGTGCGTTGTCATGGCTTTGGGAGAAGAAATAGGGTGGAGCGGATACGCCATCGATCCCATGCAAAAGCGATGGCACGCTCTTTCAGCCGGGCTCTTGCTGGGCTCGGTGTGGGCCGCTTGGCACATTATGGCCCATGCAGGCCCATCGCTCCGTGGTGTGGATTGCCTGGTGGTGCCTCGGTACGGTGGCGCTGCGGGTCGTGATGGTTTGGCTCTACAACAGCACTGGTAAAAGCGTGTTTGCCGCAGCGCTCTTCCACGCGGTATCGAACGTTTGCTGGCAGTTGTATCCGATTCAGGGCTCATTTTTGATCCGCGGATCAACGGCTTGATCGTGCTCGGGGTGGCTGTGATGGTCACGGTTGTCGGTGGACCGCGAAAACTGATCAATGCCAAGAGCCCCGGCTGACTAAGCGGGAACGTAAGTCAACTTGATCACGTCCTCGTCAATTCGATCGCTGGTCACGAGGTGCAGCGGGGGCCGGGGGCCCGCGAAGTACGGCTTGCCGCCACCCAGTACGACAGGGTGGAGATAAAGTCGATACTCATCGATAAGACCGAGGTTGGTCAGGCTTCCTGCCAACTCCGCTCCGGCAACTTCAAGCTCTCCACCGAGCTGGGCTTTCAGCCCACGTATAACCGCCTCGATGTCAGTTTCGACCAGCGTGGCGTTGGGTCCGACCGACTTCAGCGATCGCGACACCACCCACTTTGGCCGGCTGCGCCACGCCGCCGCGAACTCGTGTGCCTCCGCACCCCAGTCCGCCAGGTCTTGATCCCAATAGCGCATTACCTCGTACATGCGGCGACCGTACACGATGCCCTTCAGTTCGCGCATGTGCTCGATGAAGTGACGGAAGAGCGCCGGGCTTGGGCTAAATGCCAGATGGTCGACGTAGCCATCCAATGACTGATTCAATCCATAAACGAGCTTTGCCATGGTACAAAATCTCCTCGGTCCGCACGCGAAACACATTCGACCCATGCTGATCATCACAGGTGATGTGCGAGAATATCTCCGCCGGCTGTCGGCTATTTTAGAGTTGTAGAAAGGAATATGCATGTACTGCGTTCCTGGCACTCCGCATAACGCCGCCATGTCGGCGATGTCCCGCCTGGCGGCCCTGCTTGCCGAGTCAGCCCGCACCGTCGTCTTCACCGGCGCCGGCATTTCGACTGAATCGGGTATTCCGGATTTCCGGAGTCCGGGCGGAGTCTGGAGCCGGATGAAACCGATCGACTTCGACGCATTCATGCACAACGAAGACGCGCGGCGCGAGGCTTGGCGGCGGACTTTTTCCGGGGTGGCCGGCTGGGTCGGGGCGAAGCCGAATGAAAGTCATTTTGCCATCTCGCGCCTGGTTGACAGCGGCAAGGTCGGCCATGTCATCACGCAGAATGTGGACAATCTGCATCAGGACGCGGGCGTGCCCGCGCATCAGGTGATCGAGCTTCATGGCAATGCCGGCTATGCCAAGTGCCTCATGTGCGGTCTGCGACACGAGCTGGCGGACTTCAGCGATTCCTTTCTAGGCCAGGGCACGCTTCCTTCCTGCCGAGCCTGCGGCGGCATCGTCAAGTCGGCGACAATCTCCTTCGGTCAGCCGATGCCCGTCGACGCGATGCGCCTTGCCGAAGCCGCTTCTCGTCGGTGCGACCTGTTTATCGTCCTCGGTTCCTCGCTGCTGGTCTATCCCGCTGCGGCATTACCGCTGGTCGCGAAGTCGAACGGCGCCGCGCTCGCGATCGTCAACCGCGAGCCGACCAACGTGGATGACAGGGCGGATGTCGTCATCCACGCTGAAATCGGCGAGGTGATGCGAAAAATAGCGCCCTGATGCGAGGATCTACTTAATCACAACAACGGACGCGTCAGTGTCACGTCGAGATAAGGCGCCGAAGCGATACCTGGCATGGCTTGTCGTCGTCCTGGCGCACGCTGGCCTGATCGCCGCGGTGCTGCTATCGAACCCACGACTGTCTCGCGAGACGGGAAGCCACGCGCACAATTTGTTGCTGCTGCAATTGCCGAATCACTCGGCGGCGATCGACACCCCCAAAATTGCTGTTCAGATAGACGCCGGTGCTTCACATCCACGCGTCAACGCTGATCTACCGCGGCCGCCCATCGTGATCGATAACAACGCCATCACGCTTTCGCCGACCGAACAGCAGCAACAACAACGCATTGACTGGGATCGCGAATCTGAGCTCGCCGTGCAATCAAGCATTAACCAAGCGGAGAAAGAAAAGAACTACCGTGACCTCTCGAGTCTGACGCCCGAGCAGCTCGATTGGGTCAGAAAGAACCACATGGAGCCGATGCCGGGATTCCAGTGGGACCGCAACAGTCGTGGCCAGATGTTGCGGCACGGTATCATCAAGCTCAACGACTACTGTGTCCTCATCGTTTTCATACCGTTTTGTCGGTTTGGCGGCAAAATTCAGTACAACGGCGATCTATTCAAAGATATGCATGACCCTAAGTCGCCGGATCAGTGACGGGCTGCCGTATCTTGGGCGCCCGACATGGCGAGTTACCAACCCCTTCCTGAGACGCAAGTTCATCCTTCAAGATAGGGTGGGTGGGTATGCTATAGTGCGGCATGAGCCACACAATTCGCGATCAAAAAAAGCTGCTCGCGCGCGTTCGGCGGCTGCGCGGACAGGTTGACGGCATAGAACGCGCCCTCGAAAAAGAGGCGGGGTGCGAGCAGATCATGCACCTCATTGCCGGCGCACGAGGCGCCATGGCGGGCCTGATGGCCGAGGTCGTCGAAGACCATGTGCGCTCGCATCTGGTCGATGCGGCCAAACATCCGAGTGCGCTCAACAAGGAAGCTGCGGAGCAATTGCTCGACGTGGTTCGAACCTATTTGAAGTGAGTGTTGCATGACCATCGATCCGGCGACTGCTGAACCAGCGTTTCACGAACACGTTTTTCTCGGCGCAGGCCACGCGCAAAACGAGCGCAAGACCTGGATTGTGATCTGGCTATGCAGCGCGATGATGTGCATCGAGATTGCCGGTGGCCTCCTATTTGGATCGATCGCGCTCGTGGCGGACGGTCTCCATATGAGTACCCACGCAGGTGCGCTGCTCCTCGCGGCGCTTGCCTATACATACGCGCGCCGGCATGCCGCGAATGCGAACTTCACCTTCGGTACTGGCAAATTTGGCGATCTCGCCGGCTTCACCAGCGCCATCGTGCTCGCGATGATCGCGATCCTGATCGGCTACGAATCCGTGACGCGCATTTTGGCACCCATACAGATCCACTTCGCCGAGGCGATTCCGATTGCCTGCGTCGGCCTGGCGGTCAATATCACAAGCGCATGGCTCCTAAGCGGCGGCGGCCACGGCCATCACCACGGTCACGGCCACGCTGGTGAGCAGGGCCACGACCAGGCGCATTCGATCGCAACCCCTTCGGGCGATCTCATCCTGGAAGTGTTCGAAGAGGGTGTGCCACCGCGCTTTCGCCTGCGTGCGGCTCTTGGGTCCCCGCCTACCGCCGAATCGACGCTGATCACGACGCTGCGCCCAGACGGCACGCGACAGGATTTTAGCCTGGTCGCGCACGGTGATTTTCTGGAGTCGGAGGCAGTGATCCCGGAGCCGCATGCATTCACTGCGCAGATCAAGGTCGGTGCCGATACTTACACGACCGTCTTCGAGGAGCATGACCACGGACACGGTGCCACAGGGCGTGACAACAATATGCGTGCCGCGATTGTGCATGTGATGGCGGACGCGGCAGTGTCGGTCTTGGTGATCATTGGGTTGCTGCTTGCACGTGCATTCGGATGGCTGTGGATGGACCCGTTAGCCGGCATCATCGGGGCCTCGGTGATCGCGAGTTGGTCCTATGGATTGATTCGCGACACCGGCGCCATCCTTCTCGATAGGATTCCAGACAGCCGATTGGCGCAGAATTTGCGAACAACGATCGAGAGCGACGGCAGTAGGCTGGCCGATCTGCATCTGTGGCGCCTCGGACCTGGCCATCTGGGAGCTATTGTGTCGGTGTGCCCGAAGGACGGGCGCGGAGCGGACTATTACCGGGCGAAATTGGCCCGCTACCCCGCGCTGTCGCATGTCACTATCGAGATTCAGAAATCTTAATGCCGCGTGGGTTGTCCGATACCTGCAGGTGGCATCGACCGCCAGGGGTCGACGCCGCGGGAGTTGGTGCCGGCTATCCGATTCGAACCCCTGACCTACGGTTTACAAAACCGTTGCACTACCACTGTGCTAAGCCGGCCCGGGAGCAGGCCCCCATTATAGCGAAGACCCCCCTCGCCGGTAGTTGTGCCTCAGGCCTGCGCCGGCCGCCGCGCCATTTTTTCCAAGAAATAGTCCAACGAGACAGCGCCGGCGCCCGCGATCGCAAGCCATAGGAACAGTGCGAGATACTCAAATTCGTCGAATCCGAGCAAGGTTTCGAGCGAATCGACGTCGCCCCATTTGGCCGCTTTGATCGCCACGATCATGGTCACGCCCAGAGCTCCGGCCGATATGCGCGTCAACAATCCGAGCAGTAGGAACAATCCACCAAAGAATTCGATGCCGGAGGTCAACGGCGTAAAGAAGTGCGGGAAAGGTATTCCCCAGCCGACAAAATTCTCGGTCACTTGCGGTAAATTGTTGAGCTTGCCCCAGCCGCTCAACAAGAACACCCAACCCACCGTGATGCGCGCAAACAGCGGGGCAAGCCACATCAAATGCTTGGCAACGCGTTCCGGCCATGCAATCAGCCAATCGATCAATAACCGCATGTCTTAATCTCCCTGGATTGAGTTCTTTCCGATGAGACCGGACCTAAGCCCAAAACATAACAGTTACGCCGCCGACGCGGGCTTCGCACCCAGCAAATCCACGGCTTGCTGATAGAGTTTTGCGCGGACCAGATAGCGCTCGTTGGCGCGTGTGATATAGCGAACCGAGATTTCCACGCCCCCGACCACCGGCTTTACATTGACCCCCGGGGTACCCGAGAACGTCTTGCCGCGTTGCGCCGGCACGGCGCGTTGCCACTCTTGTTCGGCCTGGTGCGAGCTGTCCGCGGTGGCTTGCACCACCTGTTTGGTAATCGCATCGACGATGGGATAAGGATCGCGTCCGATCGGAACAACCACTTGCAGTTCATCCCACAGCCACTGCCCGGATGTTGAAAAATTGAAGTAGTGTCCTTCGATCGCAAAACTGTTGGTGAACGTCACGCGTCTGCCGGTCGGGTGTCCCGAGTCGCTCCAATTGCCGGTTTCCAGCAGCACGGTATGAAACATGCCGAGCTCCGTGACCTCGCCGCTGACGCCGTTGATTTCCACCCAGTCGCCGAGACGGATGCCATTGCGGCCCATGAGCACCAGCCAGCCGAAAAAGGCCACGATGAAATCCTTGAGCGCCACCGTCAGGCCCGCGCCGACGATGCCGATCGTGGTGGCGAACTGGCTGGGCATGCCGACGACGACCAGCAAAATAATCAGTACCGCCACGACGCGCAAACTCATGCGTGTAATGCTGCGCAGCGTTTCGACCTGCCGGCGATCCAATTTCGGACGGTCGAGCAGATGCTGCAGCCAGCCGTCCAGCAGCAGCAATAGAACCAACACGCCGATCACGATCAGCGCGTCCAGCAACATGCCGTGCGCCAGCCTTTGAGATTGCAGCGCAACGACGGAAGCCCACTGGCTGTATACCCGCGTGAGTTGGTTTTGATCCGCGATGCGTCGATTGACCAAGGTCAATATTGCCTGATCCGCGGCAATTGCCTTGGTTCGCCCAACCAACGATGCGGCATCCGCGTGAGAGTGCTGCAGTAGCGGCGCGGGCGGCGGCGCCATGGTGCCGTCTTTTGCAGCCTTGGTATGCAGGGCGAGTTCGGGGATGCTTCCCTTGATGGCATCGAGTCCGCTCGCAAGAGCCGAGTGTCTGGCGCTCAGTGCCTGGGCCTTTTGCGCAGCGGCGTATGCCGCCGCTTCCAGTGCCAGTTGCTTCTGTCTGATCTGCCGCCAGTCGCGAAATTGCCCGATAGACCCGCGTTGATCGTTCGTCTCTGCGTTCGCGGCCGGCGGATTCGGATGCGCCTTGGTTTGTGAATTGTGTTCCTGCAGCATCGACTCGATTTGCTGCCGCGGATTACCGCCGGCCTCGACCAAGTTCTGGTTGGATTCATCCAATTCGTCCTTGTCCAATTCCAATTGCGACTGCGCAAGCTCCAGCTGGTCCTGGATTCTGTCTTTCTGGTCGGGCTTGGCCTGAGCGAGTGCGGCGGTGAGTTCGTTTACCCGCTGCTGGTCGGCGCTCAACAGGGTTTGAGATTTCGCGATGCGCGCTTGAATCGCCGCGGCATCGGCACTCAACGTCGGCGGGTGTGCTTCCACGTCGCGCAGTGCCTCGGTGAAGGCCAGATCGAGTTCATGGTCGGCGATTCGTACCGCCGATTGGCTGAATGACTGCTCCTCGGGTGCGACCGCCAGCTGCGCCAGGCGTACTGCCGTCGTGTAGGTACTCTGATCCACGAGGTCGGTGGACGTTATAGCCGCGTTGGGTCGTCTGGCTTGCAGTGCCGGCGGAGCGGTCTTCCACCAGGCAATGCCGGCCGCAATCAACAATAGGGCCAGCGCCGCGGCCGCAATTTTTCCGGTGACTGTCAGGCGTTTCATGCCGAGCACTTAATGCCAGTTGCCGACCGCATCTCGGGCAGCCTGATTGAGGGGGCGCGCGATGAGCCCGCTTTGCGATACCTTGATCTCATAGAGGGCGCCGTCCGCCATGGGCAGGTAGGTGGCGCTTCCGTAGAGCGCGTCCAGCCACGGCACCCATGAACGATAACGGTGCACCAATTCCCATGGATCGATGCGGCTGGGCTCGTGCAAGTCATATACGGTGCGCGGCTGGCTGCGCTCATCCTCCACGCGCGTATAGCGGCCGCTGATGCGCTCCAAGCGGTATGCCGCGTCGAATCCGAGCAGATTGGCGAAGGCATGCCATTTGAGGACCCGCGCATCGACCTGCCACTCATCGCCGCGCAACAGAAAACTCGCGTGTTCGCCGTCGGGATAGGTCAAAACGGCGTCGAATTGCCGCTCCCCATCCTTGCTCAGTTGCAGCTCGCCGGCGGGTTGCTCATACGCCAGGCGTTGATAGGTGCGCAGATTCGTGCCGACGAGGACCGCGCAGAGGGCCGCAAGGAAGAATATAAGCGCAGCGGCCCCATGTGCCATTCCGCCCAGAACTCGCCTCCTGCGCAGGCGGCGGATCGCAGCGACGAAAAACAGCAGACCGACGAGCGCGCAGACGGCTATGAGTGCGGTGAATGTCATGGCGTGGATCTTACGGGGAACCGGAACCGAACCTCATGGGACTAACAAAAAACACTTAGCCCGGTTCCGGTGTCTCGTTGCAGACTGGTGTAGTTTGCTTTGTTTCCAATGATTTGCAAGTGCCGTCGATCGCAGACCAGCACCGCGGGTTCCGAGGGAACCTAGATCTTGGTTCGCTCCGGCTGGTGCAGGCTGTCGATGGAGACTGCGGGCGAGATGGCGTTCGACTGCAGGAAATCGACGCCCAATGCGGTCAACCATTCCTGCTCCGCGGCGGTGTCGGTGCGCTTGGCGACGGTGTGCATGCCCAGGACCCGCGCCATCTGCACGACCGCGGTAATCGCGGCCTGCGATACCTTGTCGCTGCGCATTTTGGAGGTCAGATCGGAGGCAAGCTTCACGTAGCGCACGCCCGGCAGGCGCAGCAGCTCAAAACACTCGGTGCGCAGCGCGAAATCATCCAGCACCAGCGGGCACCCCAGACGGTGCAGCGCCGTCGCGACATCGCTGATTTTGTCCGCCAAGGTCAGCGCGGTGGGAGCGTCGATTTCGAATGCGATCATCCCCTTGGGCAGCGCGGACTTCGCGAGACACAGCTCGACGAATTTGATGAAGTGCTCGTCGTGTAGCGCCGTGATGGTCAGATTCACGGAAAACATGACCTCGTTTGCGTGCCACGCATCCGGATGGCGCATCAGCCAACCGATGAGTTCGGTGACGACGCGGCGGTCAATCATCGATCCCAGGCCGTTTTCGACAGCGGCCTTCAGCATCGCGTGCGGCGCCGAATTGGGCGCCTCCTCGGATGCCGAGCGCAGCAGAACTTCGTAGCGCCTCAATTGACTGCCCTTGCTCAAGGGCACGAGGCGCTGCACGTGCAGCGCGATGGGACTCTTGCGCATCGCGGCGTTGAGGCGATCGATTTCCGGCGGCACGCCCTTGTTGGACGGCTGCTTTTCCAGCGCGTCTTCCATCGGAGCGACGGCGGCGCGCGCGGGCGGCGGCGAGGGCCTTGCAGCGGGCCTGGCAGGACGCGCGGTGCTCGCCGCCGGACCCGAGCCCGCGGCATGCGGGGAATTCGCGGCTGCCGTCTGGCTCGCCGCGTGCGGAGCGCTTGGCGCAGGGCCCAGAGCCGCGGTGCGCGAGGCGCCCACATGGCTGACGTAGCTCGCCGGACGCGAGACGGTCGAAGCGTCGAGCGTCGGCGCACGCACGGTTCCGCGCGAGACGATCTGCTCGAGCTGAGCTGCAATGGTTCTAGGGCCGACCGAGAGAGGCGGAGCCGCGGTGCCGGCATTGCCGGTGCGTGCGGCCTTTGCGGCAGCGCTGCGCGCCGGCGCCGGCGCCGGCGCTGTCGCGGGCGCTGGTGCGGGTGCGGGTGCGCGTGCGGCGTCAGCCGCGCGAGCAGGAATCGGCGCAGCCTCGAGGGGGGCCGCAGGCCCGCGATCCGGTCGCATGGCGGCGAACTGGACCAACGCGCGCTGCAGCTTAGGCGTCATGAGTTTGGGCGCGCCTTGCGCGACGATGCGCGTGTCCATGACGATCATGATCAATCCGACGATGGCGCGTCGTGCGTTGACCGCTCGAACCATCACGGCCGACTTCGAGTCGCCGAGGTCGAACGACAGGATCGGAGCGGCGGCGGGATTGGCGAAGGCTTCCGCGGCCTCGCGAACCGCATTGTGCTCGTCGGGGCCCATAGAGCTTTCGCTCAGCCACAGCACATCGCCTGACTCGTCGTGCAACGAGACGGCATGGGTTCGATTGGGTTCGACTGCCGCGCGCACTTTTTGACAGACGGCATCAAAATCGACAAGCGGACTCTCCGATTGCATCAAGGGTTTGCCCTGCTCCATAGATCCGCTACTTGAGGGTGAATACGTCTATATCTACCGTACCGGGCCCGTCCTTGATGTGATGTCTTCGCCAAAACACGACAGTAGGGCGCCGCACTGCAACCGGGTTTACATATCGTCGGCAAATCCGCCAGCCGGCGGGCTACACTGGCGCGCTATGACCACCCAATCGCATCACCGGCAGTTCAAGTACTACGACTTCGTGATGGCCGCCTATGTCTGCGTATTGCTGTGTTCCAATCTGATCGGGCCTGCCAAGGAGACCACCATTCCGCTGCCGTTCGGCGGCAGCCTGACCTTTCTTGCCGGTGTTTTGTTCTTCCCGATCTCGTACATTTTCGGCGATATCTTGACGGAAGTTTACGGCTACGGGCGCGATCGGCGCGTGGTATGGGCGGGATTCGGGGCGTTGATCTTTGCATCCTTGATGGCGGCAATGGTCGTGCATCTGCCGCCCTCGGCGAGATCGCTCGCCGATCAGCCGGCGGTGGAGGCGATTTTCGGCAACACGCCGCGCATCGTCGTCGCCTCGATACTGGCATTTCTTTGCGGCACCTTCGTCAACAGCTACGTGCTCGCCAAGATGAAAATCTGGACCAAGGGCCGCTGGCTGTGGACGCGGCTCGTCGGCTCGACCCTGTGCGGCGAGCTGGTCGACTCAGTGCTCTTCACGTCTCTGGCGTTCTATCGGCCGCATGTCCTCGTCTCATTTGATGCTGATCATGTTCACCCAATACGGGCTGAAAAGCGGCTGGGAATTCATCGCCACGCCCTTGACCTATCGGGTGGTCGCATTCCTCAAAAGGGCCGAGCAAGAGGACTATTACGACATCGGCACCAATTTCACGCCCTTCTC
>CAWETY010000013.1:0-44232 GCA_963812125.1 uncultured Gammaproteobacteria bacterium | reverse complement strand
GCTGCCTTCGACGTATTGCTGGGCAGCGGCCGCCCCACGGGCCGGATCTGGCGACGTTCGCGGTGGTGACGCTGCTCGGCGTCGGGTCGGTGATGACCGGAGTGAACGAGGCCCGGGCCGATAGCGGCGTCGGCGGCCTGTCCGCGATACGGCGGCGCGCCTCGTTCCTGTGGGTCCTGCTCGGTCTCGCCGCGATGTTCGCGCTCGGGGGCGCGCTGGGCCCGCGCCAGTACAGCCAGGCCCTGATCAGCGTCTTCGAGGCGTCCACCGTGCTACATCGTCGGGCTGTTCTACCTCAGCACGAGCATCGTGCAGCTGAACTGGCCAGTAGCAGGCCTGGGCGCCTGGCTGCTCGCGGTGGCCGCGGCGGGCAGCTCGCGGCCCGGCGGGAGTCTGGGGGGTCAACGCGCTGGCTGCGGGCCTGGCGTACCTGCTGATGGCGGTCATCGAGCCCCAGGCTCGGGGCATGAGCGAGGACGGCCTGGACTGGGCATCCGCGCCGCCCCCGCCCGGTTGCGCATCGCGGTGACGCTGGCGGCCCTGCGCGACGGTGACAACCTGTCCTTCACCAAGCTGCAGAACCTGATCGGGCTGACACCGGGCAACCTGATCACCCACCTGCGCAAGCTCGAAGACGCCGGGTACAAAAGCGATGGGCCTGACAGGTGTGCTGGGAGTATTTGTCGACGCTGCCGGTGGAATTTAAGGAGTCCAGGTAACCTTGATAAGCGTCGCCAAGATATTCGCGAAGCCCATCCTTCCAATGACGCATCGCGTTCAAACCGCGCAGCTCCAGCTTTGTATTTATCAGTCTTTCCGACGGTGGCCGTTCCGCGAAATATTCGCGCTTGAATGAATCCGAAGACACTTCTGTGACCCGCACAGTCTCCTGAATTCCCAGAATTGCCGGAGTTCCCGCACGACCTCAAGCCGGCTTGTTACTCCGCCACACACCATATTGTAAACTCCCCAAAACTTCGTTTGCAGAAGTAGATTCACGTTACGAGCGAAATCATAAGTGTAGGTGGGGGTTCCGAACTTGTCGTTTACGACGAACAACTCCGTCTTTCCGTCCTTGATCTGCTGCATGATCTTCTGAATGAATTTCTTATCTTTGCGCGGTCCACCTCCCATCATCCATCCGGCGCGGCATACTTAAATGACGCTCGATATTTTCTCTCACGAACACCTCTCCGGCATATTTGGATCGGGCATAGTGTCCGAGGGGTTTGGGTTGATCCCAGTCATCGTATATGTCCTTCCGCGTCAAAAATTCCAGCGGTACTGATGTACAGAAGCGGAATATTCAGTTCGTTTGCAATGAAAACCGCATCTCTACGGATAGGGTGTTGGTTGCGTACGTGTCTGCCGGATGGCGTTCGCAATATTCCAAATCCGTGTATGCACCCAAGTGAAACAAGTAATCGGGGTTGAATGCGATCACGTCTTTGCGATCAGCCCAATAGTCCCGGAAATCAAGAAATGTTAACCAGGGTTCATTGACATTGATATCTGAACATTTCAACGCGTTATCGAAACCGAATACCTTGTGAATTGCATCACCAAGCATTCCACCGCAACCAGCAATGTAAATACGGCTCATACAACGCATCCGAAGGAGAGTAAAGAGTAATGGTAACCTGACTTGGTACATGCGGTTGACAAAATCGCCGCAAGTCGGGCTTTTCAGAAGGAACCCAGAGGGATTCATGTGAGACCGGACAATACTGACTGGCGGCAGCGACAAACCGCAATTGTGAAGTATTGTTGATAAAGTCGGCAAGTTATCCGTTGATTGCAATTGCATTATCGGAGTCCGCTGACGCGGCGGGCTTGCGAGTTCAGATCGGACCACGGCGAGATGGTAAACGGCCTTGAAAACTTAGGGCTGACTTGATCTCGTATTCACGGACACCACGTAGCATCCGGTCACGTGACACGATGCTTTGGATTTTGGTCGAATTCACCCTCGCCGGTCGAACAAACGCGTTTCGAGGACGCAAAAGGCGTTCGCGTTCAGTTGCTGCCTTATTAAATCAGCTTCCCTGTTTCTCCAATATAAGACGTGGCAGCAGCACCAAAGCTCGCCCAACTCGCGACAGCTTTCAAGCCCAACGGTGCAAATAACCGCACTCGGTGAATTTGCTGCCGAGCAGGTACGCGCTGTGAACGGCTCGCTCAAGAGCCGTGGTAAAAAGTACAGACCCACCTTGGTCAGCGGTCCATTGGTATACTGACCCAACTTGGAGGCTGGTCGCCCCAGCGCGTATGTATCGGCTTTACTCGGGAGCGAAAACTTGACAAAGACCGCGCTTATCACGGGCATCACCGGGCAGGACGGCGCCTATCTTGCCGAATTCTTGCTTGGCAAAGGGCTACTAGGTCCACGGCATTAAGCGCCGCGCCTCCTCGTTCAATACCGACCGCATCGATCATTTGTACCAAGATCCGCATGAGAAAGATGTGCGCCTAAATTGCACTACGGCGATCTGACCGATTCGACGAATCTCATCCGGATCATCCAAGAGGTTCAGCCGGACGAGATCTACAATTTGGCCGCGCAAAGTCATGTGGCGGTGTCCTTTGAAACGCCCGAATACACCGCGAACTCGGACGCGGTGGGAACTCTGCGGTTTTGGAGGCGATTCGAATCCTTGGGACTGGAGAAGAAGACGCGATTCTATCAAGCATCGACGTCGGAGATGTTTGGCAAAGTGCAAGAGATACCGCAAAAGGAGACAACGCCGTTTTATCCGCGCTCGCCATACGGCGCTGCGAAGGTTTATGCATATTGGATCACCGTGAACTATCGCGAAGCGTACGGCATGTATGCATGCAACGGCATCTTGTTCAACCACGAATCGCCCTTGCGCGGCGAGACTTTCGTGTCGCGCAAGATCACCCGCGCGTTGACGCGAATTCATGTTGGGTTGCAGGAAAGCCTGCATCTTGGAAATCTCGATTCGCGGCGAGATTGGGGTCACGCGCGCGACTATGTCAAGGCTCAATGGCTGATGCTGCAGCAGGACGTCGCAGAGGATTTTGTGATTGCGACGGGAAAGCAGCATTCGGTGCGCGATTTCGTGGTCGCCGCCGGATCATTGCTCAATATGAGAATCGAATGGCGGGGCAAAGGCGTCGATGAGGTGGGCATTGACGCAAACAGCGGGACGTACCATTGTCCACGTCGACCCGCGCTACTTTCGTCCCACCGAGGTGGAAACGCTCTTGGGCGATCCCTCGAAGGCGCGGCAAAAACTCGGCTGGTCGGCGGAGGTGAGCTTCAACGAACTGGTCGCGGAAATGGTCGCCTCCGATCTCGAGGAGGCCAAGCGCGATGCTCTCGTCGCCAAAGAGGGCTTTAAAGTCTACAGCCACCACGAGTAGGCTCCGTGAGACTGACCCAAGATTCTCCGATTTACGTAGCCGGTCACCGCGGCCTGGTGGGCTCCGCCGTGCTGAGGTCTCTCGAGCGCCAAGGTTTCAAGAACCTCATCGTCCGTTCGCATCAAGAACTCGATCTGACCGAGCAGAGCGCGGTCCGTAGGTTCTTCGAGGAGGCGAGGCCGCAGGCGGTCATCATGGCGGCCGCTCGTGTGGGGGGCATACATGCGAATAATTCTCATCCCGCCGGGTTCTTACGCGACAACCTCCTGATCCAGGACAACGTGATCGACGCCGCGTATCGATCCGGGGTCGAAAAATTCGTCTTTCTGGGATCGAGCTGCATCTACCCCAAATTGGCGCCCCAGCCGATCAAGGAGGACTACCTTCTCACCGGGCCGCTCGAGCCCACCAACGAGTGGTACGCGATTGCCAAGATTGCCGGCATCAAGATGTGCCAGGCCTACCGCCGCGAGTACGGCTTCAACGCCATCTCTCTCATGCCGACCAACCTGTACGGTCCCGGCGACAACTTTGACCTGCAAAGCTCGCATGTGCTTCCCGCCTTGATACGCAAATTTCATGAAGCCAAGCGCAGGAACGATCCCAGCGTTGAAATATGGGGCACGGGCACCCCACGCCGTGAATTCCTTCACGTCGATGATCTGGCCGACGCGGTAGTGTACCTCTTGCTGAAATACAACGAGGAAGCGATCGTCAACATCGGCTGGGGCGAAGATCTGACCATCCGCGACTTGGCAGAGATCATCATGTCGGCGATTGGCTACAGTGGTTCATTAACATTTGATCGTTCAAAGCCCGACGGCACGCCGCGCAAGCTCCTCGATGTCTCTCGGCTGCAAAGTCTCGGCTGGAGTCCGCGCATAACCCTCAAAGCAGGCATTGCGGACACCTATGCTTGGTTCCAAAAGCACACCTTGGACGCGCGGCTCTAAGTCGCATCTCGCGTCAACCGCAATTCGCACTCTGCGTTCTTCGCTAAAGTGTTCGTAATTATGTGCGCGCATATGTTCTATTCCCTTGCGGATTCGGTACACTACAAGCGCTGAGGGATTTGTTGTCGTTAAGGGTTGGCACTAAAGCGCGCCTCAACGATCAAACGGCTGCTGGGGCTGATTCAGGGAGGTTTGTTTTGGATCCCAATGTGATGCTGAGAGGCGGAGACTTAGCGCGCAAGACTGTCGAATTGCCGCGCCGCTTGAAGCGCCTCATCTCCGTTTGCACCGATTGCGTCATGATCCCGCTGGCCCTTTGGACTGCCATCAGTCTGAAAGCAGGGCACCCCGAATCGAATCTCTCCGACTGGCCCGCTTTCTTGGCGGTGATTGCGCTTAGCATCCCCATCTTTGTCCGTGCCGGCCTTTACCGGGCGGTGATCCGATTCTTGGGTCACAAGGCCATTTTCGCCGTCGCGCTTTCCGTGGCGATCAGCGCGCTCGCCTTAGGCGTTGCGGGGATGTTTTTTCAAATCCCCGTGCTCACCTGGAGCGTGGTTGCCATGTATTTCTGCGTGGCGCTGCTCTATGTCGCCGGATCGCGTTTTGTGGTGCGCTATTACCTGCTGCGGCGTTATCTCATGCCGACCGTTGCCCGAGTGGCGATCTATGGCGCGGGCGAAGCCGGCGCGCATTTGTCCAATCTCTTGTTGACCACGCGGGCGTTTGACCCCGTCATTTTCATCGACGACAACAAGGGCCTGCGCGGCCGGTTTGTCAACGGTATCAAAGTTTACCTGCCGGACAACTTGCCGGCGCTGATCAAGATGAACGGCATCGATCGAATCTTGCTTGCCGTGCCGTCGCTGACGCGTCGCCGTCGGCGCGAGATTTTGACTCAGCTCGAGCCCTTGGGCGTGCATGTGCAATCGGTGCCCGACATCGAGCACCTCGTGACCGGC
The DNA here is from genome assembly GCA_963812125.1 of uncultured Gammaproteobacteria bacterium. Taxonomy (GTDB): domain Bacteria; phylum Pseudomonadota; class Gammaproteobacteria; order Steroidobacterales; family Steroidobacteraceae; genus Bog-1198. The sequence continues at coordinate 38,930 of CAWETY010000013.1, read as the reverse complement.
AAGGCGAATCTGGCGGATTTGCGCGAAGTCGATGTCGCGGATTTGCTGGGCAGAGACGCGGTCCCGCCGAAAGACGGTTTGTTCGATGCCTGCATCCGCGACCGCGTGGTCATGGTCACCGGGGCCGGGGGATCCATCGGTTCGGAGCTGTGCCGGCAGATCATCGGGTTGCAGCCGCGCCGCTTGGTGCTGTTCGAAATGTCCGAACTGGCGCTCTACAACATCGAACGGGAGTTGCGCGCGCTGACCGAGAAGCAGGCGATGCCGGTCGAGCTGGTCGGCCTCATCGGCAATGCGCACGATCGATTTCGCCTGCGCGACATTTTCACCGCCTATCGGGTGCAGACCGTTTATCACGCGGCCGCGTACAAGCATGTGCCCATCGTCGAGCAAAATGTGGTGGCGGGCGTCAACAACAATGTGATCGCGACCTGGTATGCGGCCGAAGCGGCCCATGAGGCGGAGGTCGAAACCTTCGTGCTGATCTCCACCGACAAGGCGGTCAATCCCACCAATGTGATGGGCGCCACCAAGCGCTTCGCGGAAATCGTGCTGCAGGGTTTGCAGCGCCGCGGCAGCAAGACGCGATTCTGCATGGTGCGCTTCGGCAACGTGCTGGCCTCGTCCGGGTCGGTGGTGCCCTTGTTCAATGAGCAGATCAACGCCGGCGGCCCGGTCACGGTTACGCATCCCGAAGTCATCCGCTATTTCATGACCATCCCGGAGGCCGCTCAGCTCGTGATCCAGGCCGGCTCGATGGCCGAGGGCGGCGATGTCTTCGTGCTCGACATGGGCAAGCCGGTGCGCATCGGCGATCTTGCCCGGCGCATGATCCATCTGGCCGGCTTGACGGTGCGGGATGAGAAAAACCCCGAGGGCGACATCGAGATTTCCTACACGGGCCTAAGGCCGGCGGAGAAGCTCTATGAGGAGCTGCTCATCGGCAACAACGTGACCGGCACGGAACACCCCATGATCCTGCGGGCCATCGAACATTCCTTGCCCTGGGAACGCGTGCAAGAGCTCTTGAACGAAATCATGGCAGCCATGAGCCGATTCGACTGTCCGCGGACGCTTGCAGCTGCTGAACGATGTCGTCGCGGAATACACCCCCGCCCCCCAACCGCACGATCTGGTCTGGGCGCGCCAGAGCACCATGTCCACCGACGACCGCAAGGTCACCAGCTTAAAGCCCCGACGAGTTGCTAGAATCACGAGTCCTTCGGATTCGGCGAGGCCGAACTAGCTTTCAGTCGGGAGAGATTTTGGCAAACGGCTCGATTTTGGTCACCGGCGGCGCCGGTTACATCGGCAGTCATGTGGTGCGGCAGCTCGGCGAGGCGGGCGAGCGCGTCGTCGTCCTCGACAACTTATCCAAAGGTTTTCGTCAGGCCGTCACCGCCGGGCAGCTGGTGGTCGGCGATGTCGGCGACTACCCGCTGGTGGCCCGGCTGCTGGCGGAGCACCAGGTCGATACGGTGATGCACTTCGCGGCGCACACCGTGGTGCCCGAATCGGTGGCGCTGCCGCTCAAGTACTACGGCAACAATACCTGCTGCACCCGCAGCCTGCTGCAGGCCTGCATCGACAATCAGGTCCAAGAACTTCGTGTTCTCCTCGACCGCCGCCGTGTATGGGCTGCCGCCGGACGGCTATGCCAGCGAGGAGACGCCGACCGCTCCCATCAACGCCTACGGCACCTCCAAGCTCATGAGCGAGTGGATGCTGCGCGATGTCGCGGCGGTCAATCCGCTGCGCTACGTCGCCTTGCGCTACTTCAATGTGGGCGGGCTCGCACCCGGGGGGATTGATCGGCCAATCGACGCCCGGCGCGACCTTGCTCACCAAAGCCGCCTGCGAGGCCATGGTGGGCAAGCGTCCGCATGTGTCGGTGTTCGGCAGCGATTACCCCACGCCCGACGGCACGGGGGTGCGCGACTATCTGCACGTCGAGGATCTGGCGAGCGCGCACTTGAACGCGCTTGCAGTACCTGCGAAGCGGCGGCAAATCGACCATTCTCAACGTGGGGTATGGACACGGCTACTCGGTGCGCGAAGTGCTGCGCATGGTCGAGAAAGTCGGCCGGAAAACCCTTGAACATTCGCGAGGAACCGCGCCGTTCTGGCGATCCGGCATACCTGGTGGCCCGTGCCGAACGGGTGCGCAGCGAATTGGGCTGGCGTCCGCGCTATGACGACCTTTCCGCCATCGTGTCGAGCGCCTTGGCGTGGGAGCACAAACTGCTCCAAGACCCCTGGAAGAACTGACTTCAATCCCGGATTGCCTTGAGGTCCCTCAGCCTTTACTTGATTCGGCAAAACCGCTAGGCTTTGCGGCTCTTTTTCCAGTTAAATCAGAATATTACGCATGCGAATCACGATCTTCGGCTCAGGTTACGTGGGCCTCGTCACCGGCGCCTGTTTGGCCGATGCCGGCAACAATGTCCTCTGCGTCGATGTCGATGAGCGCAAGACCGCGATGCTTCAGCGCGGCGAGGTGCCGATCCACGAGCCGGGCTTGGATACGCTCATCAAGCGCGGCGCCGAGGCGGGGCGGCTGCGCTTTACCACCAACGCCCAGGAAGGGGTCGACCACGGCCTGTTCCAGCTGATCGCCGTGGGCACGCCGCCCGATGAGGACGGCTCCGCGGACCTGCGCTATGTCCTGGCGGTAGCCCGCACCATCGGCGAGCTCATGAGCAACTACAAGGTGGTGGTGACCAAGTCGACCGTTCCGGTGGGCACCGCGGACAAGGTGCGCGCGCGCGGTGCGACGACTCGCTCGACAAGCGCGGCTCGAGCCTGGACTTCGACCTGGCCTCGAACCCCGAATTCTTGAAGGAGGGCGCGGCCATCGCCGACTTCATGAAGCCGGATCGGGTGGTGGTGGGCACCGACAGCGACCGCGCGGCCGAACTGCTGCACACGCTATACGAGCCCTTTACCCGCAACCGCGAGCGCATGATCGTCATGGACGTGAAGTCCGCCGAGCTGACCAAGTACGCCGCCAACGCCATGCTGGCGACCAAAATCAGCTTCATGAACGAGCTGGCCAACCTCGCCGAACGCTTCGGCGCCGACATCGAATCGGTGCGCATCGGCTTGGGTTCCGATCCGCGCATCGGCTACGCCTTCATTTATCCTGGGGTGGGATACGGCGGTTCGTGTTTCCCCAAAGACGTGCAGGCCCTGCAGCGCTCGGCGCAAGACGTGGGCTACGACGCCGGCATTCTCGCCGCGGTCGAGAGCGTCAACAACCGCCAGAAACAGGTCCTGTTCGGCAAGATCAAGGCGCATTTCGGCGAGCTGCGCGGCAAGACCGTGGCGCTCTGGGGCTTGGCCTTCAAGCCGAATACCGATGACATGCGCGAGGCCGCCAGCCGGGTGCTGATGGAATCGCTCTGGGCGGCCGGCGCCAAGGTGCGCGCCTACGATCCGATCGCGATGCCCGAGTGCAAAAGGATTTACGGCGAGCGCCCCGACCTAACGCTCTGCAAAACCGCGTCCCGAAGCGCTCCAGGGCGCCGATGCCCTGGCCATCGTCACGGAATGGCGCGAGTTCAGGAGCCCGGATTTCGACCATATCAAGGCCACGCTGCGTTCGCCGGCGATCTTCGACGGGCGCAATCTCTATGATCCCGAACAGATGCAGAAGGCGGGCTTTGACTATTATGCGATCGGACGAGGCAAAACTTTGCACGCGAGAAACCCCTGAAAATGAGTGAATCTTGACCGCCGTAATCCCAGTGATCCTCTCGGGCGGCGCCGGCACCCGGCTCTGGCCGCTGTCGCGCGAGATGTATCCCAAGCAGCTGCTCGCCCTCACCAGCAAGCAGACCATGCTGCAAGATACCGCGGCACGGCTGGCGAGCATTGCCGAGGCCATCCCGCCCATCGTGGTGTGCAACGAAGCGCATCGCTTCACCGTGGCCGAACAGCTGCGCGCCTTGAGCGTGCCGGCCTCAGCGATTCTGCTCGAGCCGGCAGGTCGCAACACCGCGCCGGCCGTGGCGCTCGCGGCCTCGAAGGCGCTCGATATCGATGCGGAGGCGACGCTCATCGTCGCGCCGGCGGACCATGTGATTCGCGATGTGCGCAAATTCGCGCAAGCCGCCGATGTTGCCGTTTCCCTGGCGCAGAAGGACAAGCTGATCACCTTCGGCATCGTGGCGCATGCGCCGGAAACCGGCTATGGCTATATCCGCCGCGGGGAGGCGCGGGACCGGCGTACCCGGTGGCGCAATTCATCGAAAAACCGCCGCTCGATCTCGCGGTGCAATTCGTCGCCACCGGCGATTACTACTGGAACAGCGGCATGTTCGTGTTCAAGGCGAGCCGCTATCTCGCCGAATTGCGCAATTTTGCGCCCGATATCCTCGAAGCCTGCACCGCAGCCTACAGCGCCGCGCGGGCGGATTTGGATTTCGTGCGCATCGACAAGGAAGCCTTCATCAAATGCCGCAGCGAGTCGATCGATTACGCCGTCATGGAGAAGACCAAGGATGCCCTGGTGCTGCCGCTCGATGTCGGCTGGAGCGATGTCGGATCCTGGTCCTCGCTGTTCGATGCGCTGCCGGCGGACGAAGAGGGCAATGTGTTGCAGGGCGATGTCCTGACGCACGACACGCACGACTGCTACGTGCACTCGACCAGCCGCTTGGTCGCGGCGGTCGGCTTGGAAGATCACATCATCGTCGAGACCAAGGATGCGATTTTGGTGGCGCCCAAGGACCGCGTGCAGGACGTGAAGGATTTGGTGGCCAAGATCAAGAAATCCGGCCGCACCGAGTCGGCGCTGCATCGCGAGGTGTTCCGGCCGTGGGGCAGCTACGACAGCATCGACAGCGGCGATCGCTTCCAGGTGAAGCGCCTCTCGGTCAAACCCGGCGGCGTGCTGTCGCTGCAAATGCACCACCATCGCGCGGAACACTGGATCGTGGTGCAAGGCACGGCGCGCATCACGCGCAATGACGAAATCTTTCTGCTCGTCGGAAAATGAATCGACTTACATCCCGGTGGGCGCCACGCATCGCATCGAGAATCCCGGCAAGGTGCCGCTGCACATCATCGAAGTGCAGTCCGGTTCCTATCTGGGCGAAGACGATATCGTGCGCTTCGAGGACAACTACGGCCGCAAAGGCACCAACACGTGACCGTCGATCAGCGTGTTTCAAGGCTTACGATTTACGCGGCCGCATCCCCAATGAACTGAATGACGATGTGGCTTACCGGGTGGCGCGCGGCTATGCGCAGTTCCTGAAACCCAAGAGAATCGTGGTCGGCCGCGACATCCGCTTGAGCAGCGCGAGCTTGACGGATGCCGTGTGCCGCGGCTTGACCGATGCCGGCGTCGATGTGTACGACATCGGCGTCTGCGGCACCGAGGGCGTGTATTTTGCCACCTTCGACGGCGGCTACGACGGCGGCATCATGATCACCGCCAGCCACAATCCGCCCGATTACAACGGCATGAAATTCGTGCGCGAGCAGTCCAAGCCGATCAGCGCCGACAATGGACTGGCAGCAGATTCGCGCCTTTGCCGAGCGCGGCGAATTCGAGCAGCCGCAGCGCTCGGGCGTGCGCCATCGCATCGATATCATGGACGCCTACATCAAGCATTTGCTGTCCTATGTCGATGTATCGAAGCTCGAAGCCGTTGAAGATCGTGGTGAATGCCGGCAACGGCGGGGCGGGGCTCATCATCGACAAGCTCGAGCCGCATCTGCCGTTTGAGTTCGTCAAGATTCACCATCTGCCTGACGGCAATTTCCCGAATGGCATACCCGAATCCCATGCTCGAGGAGAACCGCCCACCGACCGCGCAGGCGATCCGCACCCACGGCGCCGATTTCGGCATCGCCTGGGACGGGGACTTCGACCGCTGTTTTTTGTTCGATGAGCAGGGCGGCTTCATCGAGGGCTACTACATCGTCGGGCTGCTGGCCTCGATACTGCTGCGCGGCCAGCCCGGCGGCAAGGTGGTGCACGACCCGCGCCTGACCTGGAACACCATCGAAATCGTCGAATCGAGCGGCGGCGCCGCGGTGCTGTCCAAATCCGGCCATGCCTTCATCAAGCAGCGCATGCGCGAGGTGGACGGCGTGTACGGCGGGGAGATGAGCGCGCATCATTATTTTCGCCGCTTCGCCTATTGCGACAGCGGCATGATTCCCTGGCTGGTGGTGGCGCAAATCCTGTCCGAGAGCGGACGCAGCCTGTCCAGCCTGGTGGGCGAGCGCATTGGCCGATTCCCGGTGAGCGGCGAACTCAACTACCGCATTCCCGATGCCAAGGCCGCCATCGCCCTGTTCGAGCAGCGCTACGCGCCGCAGGCCTTGCATCGTCGATCGCACCGATGGGCGTGTCCTTTGAATTCCCGGAGTGGCGCTTCAATCTGCGCACCTCCAATACCGAGCCCCTGATCCGCTTGAACGTCGAGGCGCGCGGATCGGTGCAGCTGATGCAAGCGAAGACCGCCGAATTGCTGAATTTGTTGAAATCGCAGGGAGCGGTCGCCGCCGATCACTGATATGCCTACGCCCAAACTCAGCGTCGTGATTCCGGTCTACAACGAGGAGGCGGTGCTGCCGACCTTGTTCGCGCGCCTCTATCCGGCGCTCGATGCGCTTGCAGATCTCCTATGAGATCGTGTACGTCAACGATGGCAGCAAGGACAAATCGGTCGCGCTGCTGCGCCAGCAATTCCAGTCGCGCCCGCATGAAACGCGCGTGGTGCTGTTTCATGCCAACTTCGGCCAGCATTCGGCGGTCATGGCGGGCTTGGCCTATGCGCGCGGCGAGTATGTCGTGACCATGGACGCGGATCTGCAGAATCCGCCGGAGGAAATCGGCAAGCTGGTCGGCAAGCTCGATGAAGGCTTCGACTACGTCGGCACGATCCGCCAACAGCGGCAGGACTCGCTCTGGCGGCGCAGCTTCTCCAAGGCCATCAACAAGATTCGCGAATGGATCACGCCCGTGCGCATCACCGACCAAGGCTGCATGATGCGCGGCTACGCCCGCTCGGTGGTGACCGCGCTCAATCAAACCCGCGAAGTCAACACCTTCATTCCGGCGTTGGCCTCCCTGTACGCGATGCGCGCCATCGAGGTGCCGATCGCCCACGAGGAACGCTTCGCCGGGCGCTCGAAATATTCGCTGTACAGCTTGATCCGCCTGAATTTCGACCTGATCACCGGCTTTTCGGTGGTGCCGCTGCAGCTGTTTTCCATGATCGGCATGCTGGTCGCGCTCATGTCCGCCATGCTGTTCGTGGTGCTCATCGTGCGCCGCATCTTCATCGGTTCCGAGGCCGAAGGCTTGTTCACCCTGTTCAGCGTGGTGTTTCTATTCATCGGTCTGGCGCTTTTCGGCATCGGCCTGCTCGGCGAGTACGTCGGCCGCATCTATGCGCAGGTGCGCGAGCGGCCGCGCTACATCGTGGAAGCGGTTCTGGAGGAGGGCGAGGACGCGCTCATTCCCGCGCGCAGCGCGACGCTGGCTCGTGCCCAGGATGTTTCTTAGGTGGCGAGCGCCATGCGATTGCCTACAGCGGCCAGGCTACCTTGCCGTGACCAGTGCGGTGGTATTCGCCTACAGCGAGGTCGGCGTGCGCTGGGTGCGTGAACTTCTGGCTCAGGGGGTCGACATACCGTTGCTCTTCACGTCACGCCGATGATCCGAAGGAAACACAATGGTTCGGCAGCGTGCGGCAACTGGCGCAAGATCACGGGCTGAACGTCGTGACGCCGGAATCGCCCAACACCCCGGAGTGGATCGCGCAGGGCGCGGCGCTTAAGCCGGATTTTGTTTTTTCCTTCTACTACCGCTACATGCTCGATAAGGCGTGGCTGTCCTGCCGCGCTTGGGCGCCCTGAACATGCATGGATCGCTGCTGCCCAAATACCGCGGCAGGGCCCCGGTGCATTGGGCCATCATCCACGGCGAAACCGCGACCGGCGCGAGCCTGCACTACATGGTGGAGAAGCCCGACGCCGGCGCGCTCGTCGATCAAGAAGCGGTGCCGATCCTGGAAAACGATACGGCGCTCGAGGTCTCGCTCAAAGTGGCGGACGCCGCGCAGACGGTGCTGCGCCGCAGCCTGCCGCGCTTGCTCGCCGGCACCGCGGATCCCGTCCCCTGGACCTGAAGCAAGGATCCTACTTCGGCCGCCGCACCCCGGAGGACGGACGCATCGATTGGCGCTCGAGTGCGCGCGTCATCCATGATCTGGTGCGTGCGGTCGCGCCGCCTTTCCCGGGCGCCTTTACCGAGGTCAACGGGTGTAGGCTTGAGCTGCTTGAGACGCGGCTGGATACGCATCCCGCGGCCCATCCGGCGCAAGGTCCCTGTTTGTACGCCGCGGACGGCGATTGGTATGCCGACTGCATCGACGGGCGGCGGCTTAAGATTTTGCAATTGAGCGTAAACGGCGAGATGGTGCAGCAGAATAGCGTGCCGCGCGCGCTGTCGCAGTCAACCGATCGCACTCGCCTGAAGAACAATCAGAGGTTCACTTGAAAAACGTACTCATCCTTGGCGTCAATGGATTCATCGGCCATCACTTGAGCAAGTACATCCTGGCCCACACCGATTGGCATATCTACGGCATGGACCTGCAGTCCGAACGCGTCAGCACGCTGCTGACAACCCGCGGTTTCATTTCGTGGAAGGCGATATCACCATCAACTTGGAATGGGTGGAATATCACGTGCGCAAATGCGATGTGATCCTGCCGCTGGTGGCCATCGCGACCCCCGCGACCTATGTGCGCGAGCCGCTGCGGGTGTTCGAGTTGGATTTCGAGGCCAACCTACCCATCATTCGCCATTGCGTCAAGTACAAAAAGCGCGTCGTGTTTCCCTCCACCTCCGAGGTGTACGGCGCCAGCCGCGACAAGGAGTTCGATCCGGAGACCTCCGAACTGGTGTTAGGACCCATCCACAAGCAGCGCTGGATCTATTCCTGCGTGAAACAACTCTTGGATCGCATCATCTGGGCCTATGGGCAGCAGGGCCTGCAATTCACGTTGTTTCGCCCCTTCAATTGGATCGGCTCGGGCTTGGACAGCATGGACGATCCGAAGGAGGGCAGCTCGCGGGTGCTCACGCAATTCTTGGGGCATATCGTGCGCGGCGAGCCGATCAAGCTGGTCGATGGCGGCACGCAAACCCGCGCCTTTACCTTCATCGATGACGCGGTCGAGTGCCTGACCACCATCATCGATAACCCGAACGGCATCGCCGATGGCAAGATCTACAACATCGGCAATCCGCATAATCTGTATTCCATTCGCAAGCTCGCGGAAATGATGCTGGAAATCGCCCTATCGCGGCCGGAATATGCGCCCACCGCCCGTCAACACCAAGCTGATCGAGGACATCTCCGCGCTCAACTATTACGGCAAGGGCTATGCGGATATTCCGGCGCGCCTGCCCTCGATCAAGAACACCACGGCGGAACTCAATTGGACGCCGAAGACCGACATGCGCGCGGCATTCAAGGCGATCTTCGATTCCTACGCGCACGCGTTGCCCTCCGCTTCGGCACTGTTGTCCCGCGATGCTTGATCAGCACGCACATCGGCCTGAAGGTCGATGTGGACACCCTGCGGGGCACTCGCGAAGGCGTGCCGCGGCTCACGGCGCTGTTCAAGAAGCTCGGCATCGATGCCACCTTCTATTTTTCGGTGGGGCCGGATAACACCGGACGCGCCATGCGCCGCGTGTTTCGCAAAGGCTTTGCCAAAAAAGTCGCCCGCACCTCGGTGCTCAAACATTACGGCATGAAAACGCTGCTGTACGGCGTACTGCTTCCCGGGCCCGACATCGGACTCAAAGCCGGCGCCATCGATGCGCAGCGTGCGCGACAGGGCTTCGAGGTGGGGCTGCACACCTATGATCACGTGCGTTGGCAAGACAATGTCGCCAGCGCTTCCGCAGCCTGGACACGCATCGAGTTCGAGCGCGGCATGAATGCCTTTGAGCGGGTGTTTGGGTACTATCCGAAATCGCACGCCGCCGCAGGCTGGCAGATCAATGCCCATGCGCTGGAACTCGAACGCGAATACGGCTTGAGTTTCGCCAGCGACACCCGCGGGCAAACGCCGTTCTGGCCGATGCTGCCGGCAAGGCGCAGCTCCTGCCCGCAATTGCCGACCACCCTGCCGACCTTCGATGAATTGCTGGGGCAGCGACGGCATCGATGAATCCAGTATCGCGGATGCGGTATTTCGACTTTCGGAAAAGAATGCCGCGGCTACAGCCGGACCGCATTGCAGGTGTTCACGCTGCACGCGGAGCTCGAGGGCATGCGTTGCTGCCCGCCTTCGAGTCGCTGCTCACCCGTTGGCAGGCCGCCGGCGCCATGATCTCTCGGATGGCCGACATTCATCGAACTGGCGCTGCTAAGTCCGGTGCCCGATCAGGCCGTCATCATGGGCGAGGTTCCGGGTCGGTCCGGGACTGCTCGCGATGCAGCCCCCGGCGCGTGAGCCGGCGTGAGTTTGAGTCTCGAGCCGGGCAGGCAGGCACGCTGGTTGTACTGGGGGCTCGCCGGATTCTTGAGTCTCGTGTGGCTGTCGACCTTGGGCAATCGGCCGCTGTTTAATCCCGACGAAGGACGCTACGCGGAAATTCCGCGCGAGATGCTTCAAGGCGGCGATTGGATCATTCCGCATTTGAATGGCCTCGACTACATCGAGAAGCCGCCGCTGCAGTTTTGGGCCACGGCGGCGAGCTCTACCGGCTGCTCGGCGTCAGTGAGTTCTCCGCGCGCCTGTATACCGCTCTCACGGCGCTCGCGACCATCGCCCTGATCGGATTCCTGGCGGCGAGGCTCTGGGGCCCAGGCGCGGCCTGGCGCGCCGCGGCGGTGCTGTCCGGCACGCTCATGTTCGTGATCTTGGGACAACTCATGACCTTGGACATGAGCCTGACGTTTTGGATGACGGCGAGCCTGGCGGGGTTCCTGCTGGCGCAGCACACGCCGCCCAAGGCGGAGCGCGCCTGGATGCTGGCTGGCTTGGGTTGCCGCGGGCCTCGCGGTATTGACCAAGGGTCTGGTGGCCGCGGCCATCCCGGCCGCGGTGCTCCTCATCTACAGCCTGCTGGACGCGCGATTATTCGCCCTGGCGCAAGCTGCACCTTAAGTGGGGGATACCGCTGTTCCTGGCGGTCACCGTGCCCTGGCACTGGCTTGCGGCACACAGGCTCGATGACTTTCTGCAGTTTTTTTTCATCCGCGAGCATTTCGCGCGCTTCTTGACGCCCATTGCGGATCGCCAGGAGCCCTGGTGGTTCTTTGGCTGGGTTTTCTTGGCCGGCACGGTGCCCTGGACGGTGCCGGCGCTGCGCGTGCTGGCTGAGCGGCTGGCGCAGCCCCCGCGGGCAATTCAGTCCGACCTTGTTCCTGTGGATCTGGCTGGTGTTTACCTGCGTGTTTTTCTCGGTCTCCGACTCGAAACTCATGCCCTACATTTTGCCGGCCATGCCGGCCCTGGCACTGCTGATCGGCGCGCAGCCCTTGCCCACCTTGAAGCGCGATTTGCTGTGGACGAGCATCTTGACCACGGCTGCGGCGCTCACCCTGGGTGCGGCGAGCTTCGCGCTGCCCAAACTGATTGCCGCTTCGCCCAAGCAGCCGTACTTGTTGCTGCTGGCAAAGCCGGCGCGCGAGATCGCGGTGCTGCTGCTGGTGTCGGGGCTGTTCGTGTGGGTGAGCAAGGTCCGCGATGCGACCCGCGCGGCCGCGGTGCTCGGCGTCGGCTGGTGTCTCACGGTGCTGCTGCTGCTCCGAACCGCGTCCCTGCTCGCGCCGATCTATTCGGGCATCGGCCTGGCTGCCGCGCTGCCGGCGGCGGATCGCTCGGCGCCGCTCTACAGCGTTCGCACCTATGACCAATCTCTGACCTTTTATCTGCAGCGAACCGTCATGCTGGTCGAGTATCGTGGCGAGCTAGACTATGGATTGCGCAGGTCCCCCGATCGGGAAATCGACGTCGCTGAGTTTTTGACCCGCTGGAGTTCGCAGTCCAAGGCCTACGCGGTGATGGATAAGAGAACCTTCGATTATTTCAAGGAGCGCGATGTGCCCATGCGTACCGTCGGTGAAACGGTGAGTCAAGTCTTGGTGGCAAAGCCATGAGCTTGGTCACCTGGGTGTTGATTCTGAGCGGCGTGGGCTTGAACGCGGCGGCGCAGCTGCTGCTGAAAGTCGCCACCCGGCCGCTGGCGCACTTCAGCGTCTTTAATGCCGATACCTTGACCAGCAGCATCGGCATACTGCTGCGGAGCATGCCCTTTTGGGCCGGCATGCTGTGCTATGCGGCCAGCGTCTGCGTGTGGGTCGCGGCGCTGTCCAAAGCCCCGGTGAGCACCGCCTATCCCATGCTGTCCTTGGGCTATGTCGTGGTGGCCGCCGTATCGGTGGCGTGGCTCGGCGAGGCCCTGACGCCGGCCAAGGTGCTGGGTATTGCGCTCATTTGCAGCCGGCGTGGTGCTGGTGTCGAGGAGTTCGCTATGAAACCGTTCTTGCCCTTCACGCGTCCCAACATCGATGAGGCGAGCATCGCCGCGGTGGCGGACGTGTTTCGCTCCGGGCAACTCGCCAGCGGCCCCAAAGTGGCCGCGTTCGAAGCGGTCTGGCGGCATACCTCGGCGGCAACCGTCATTTGCGGGTGATGACCTCCGCCACGGCGGGTCTGGAAATGGCGCTGGAGGTCGCCGGCATCGGGCCGGGCGACGAAGTCATCGTCCCTGCCATGAGTTTCGCGGCCAGCGCCAATGTGGTGGCGCGGCTGCGCGCAAAGCCGGTGTTCGTGGATATCGATCTCTATACACGCAACATCGATCTGGATCGTGTCCCGACGGCGATCACGCCCAAGACCCGCGCCATCATGCCGGTGCACTTCGCGGGTCTGCCCGTGGACATGGATGGCCTGTACGGCCTCGCCGCCGAACATGGCTTGCGGGTCGTGGAAGATGCCGCCCATGCCATCGGTTCGAAATACAAGGACAAGCCGATCGGCAGCTTCGGCGATCTGGTGGTGTTCAGTTTTCACCCCAACAAGAACATGACCACCATCGAGGGCGGCGCGATCAGCACCGGCGATTCACAAGCGGCGGAGCTCTGGAGCAATACCGCTTTCACGGCATCAAACGCAACGCCGAGGGTGAAGTCGATGTGATGTTCCCAGGCGCGAAAAGCAACCTCACCGATGTGGCGGCGCAGATCGGCATCGATCAACTGCGGCGTCTGGACGGATTCAATGCGCGCCGCCTTGCGCTGGCGGGCCGCTACTTCGATGAGTTCCAAGGATACGGCGGGTGGTGCTGCCGGCGCGCGGCGATGCCGGACACAGTTGGCACATGTTTCAGGTGCTGATCGATTTCGCCGCGCGCGGCATGACCCGGCCGGGATTTCAGAAAGCGATGGCCGACCGCGGCATCGGCATCGGCGTGCACTATCCCAGTATTCCGAGTCTCAAATTCTATCGCGAGGCGGGCTATCGCGATGCAGATACGCCGGTAGCCGCGCGAGTCGGGCGCGAGACTGTCACGCTGCCGCTGTTTCCCGCCATGGCGGATGAGGATGTGGCGCGCGTGGTGCAGCGAGATCAAAAGCGTGCTGAAATGAAATCGGCTGGCGCGTCCACGCTGCAGACAAAACTCGCGCCGCTTGCCGGGCATATTGGGGATGGCGCAGACTGCCTGCCCCCATGGCTAATTTCACCTGCAAAGGAATGTCTCATCATGAAGCGTTTAATGATTCTTGCGCTGGGCGGCGCAGTATTCGCCGCGCCGTTGTACGCGGCGCTTGCGCCCGGCGCCCATGCTCCCGACTTCACCACCGCAGGCGACGCTCGCCGGCAAGCCATTTACGTTTTCCTTGGCCGATGCGCTGAAGAAAGGTCCGGTGGTGCTGTACTTCTATCCGGCGGCATTCACGCCGGGCTGCACCGTCGAGGCGCATAACTTCGCCGAGGCCACCGATAAGTTCAAGGCGCTCGGGCGCGACGGTGATCGGCGTTTCGCACGACAACATCGACACGCTCAACAAATTTTCCGTGAGCGAATGCCGCAACAAATTCGCGGTGGCCGCCGATGCGGATCAGAAGATCACCAAGGAATACGATGCGGTGCTGGCGCAAAAGCCCGAGTACGCGAATCGCACCTCCTATGTCATCGCGCCCGACGGCAAGATCATCTATGAGTACACGGCACTCAATCCCGACAAGCATGTCGAGAACACCATGGCCGCGGTCGAGAAGTGGAAGGCGGAGCACAAGAGCTAAACACGTCTACGCTGTCGCCGGGCCGGCCATCGCCGGCCCGGCCGATTGCCCTTCGCGCATGAACGCGAGCACCGCCTCGGCGCATTCTCCGGGGCGGGTCTTGAGCAGCAGATGCGGCCCGTCGACATCGACCCGCCGCGCGTGCGGTACACCGTTCACGATCCTCGCGCTCGCGGCTTTGGATATCACCCGGTCGCGGGACGCGCACAGCACCAACGTCGGCACCGAGATCCTCGCCAATGCCGCCGTTTCGTCCACCGCCAAGAGCTCAGCGATCCGGCGTCGAATGACTCTCGCCGCGACGCCCGCCATCGCGCGCTCCGCTTGAGGCGGCGCTTTCGACGGCGAGGCCGAACCCCACATGAGCGGCGCACGGATCCAGCGCGGCAAGCCCTTCAGAGGCAGCAACGCAGCGAGCGGACGTGCCCAGGCGAGGCGAGGGTAGGGATTGCTGGCGAAGGTGACGCACAGAATGAGGCCCGCGAGACCCGGCGGCGGCCGCGCCGCGATGCGAATCGCCAGCGGCCCCGAAAAGGATTCGCCCAGGAGCACGAAGGGGCCGCGCGCAGGCAATGCCGCGCGCACCAGCGGCTCGAGCTCGTCATAGCCCAAAGGGACATCGGGCGGGTAGGGCACCACTTGCGCACCCACACCAAGATCCAGGGCCTTCAAGAAGTCGGCGAACAACTTGCCGGTGCCGTCCAAGCCGGGCAGTAAGACGAGCGTCGGGACCCTCACATCACCCGCCACCACGGTACGGCGACAATTCTATCGTCCAGCCAATAGCTTTCGTTGCCTCCATGCAGAACGAGGGCCCCGCGAGCGCTCAAATATATGCTAACAATTCATGGTGGATAATCCAACATGAACTGTTGACTTGTCCTGCCTCTGCGCGGTTGGCGCACAGCGCCGCGGCCGGCATTCGGCGCCTACCTTGGGGCATCGGCCAGCGGCCGCGTATCAGCGCGCCATGGCGCAGAGCGAGGCGCTTGCCAAGAAAGGCTAACGCGATCGGCTAATCGTGCGCCCGCGGCATGAGCAGCTTGGCGATGAGCGAAGTCCAGCCCGATTGATGCGAGGCGCCGACGCCGCGGCCGTTGTCGCCGTGAAAGTATTCGTAGAACGGAATGCAATCGCGGTAGTAGGGGTCCAGCTGCAACTGCGGCTGATGGCGCAGGACCGGTCGATCGCCCAGGCCGTCCTTCAGGAAAATGCGCGACAGACGGCTGCGCCAGTTCGGCGGCCACTTCCTCGAGGGTTATGAATTGTCCCGATCCGGTCGGGCATTCCACCTTGAAGTCATCGCCGTAGTAGTGATGAAATTTCTGCAGCGATTCGATGATGAGGAAGTTCAAGGGAAACCAAATCGGTCCGCGCCAATTGGAATTGCCGCCGAACTGCCGCGACTCCGACTCGGCGGGCGTGTAGCGCACCGACTCATTCACATGGCCCACGTGCAGCTCGAAGGGGTGCTCGAGATGCCACTTCGACAGCGCCCGCACGCCGTAGTCGGAAAGAAACTCGGTCTCATCCAGCATGCGCTTCAGCAGCTTCTTCATGCGATGGCCGCGCAGCAGCGACAGCAGCCGGCGCTCGCCGCGGCCCGGGCGACTGCCAATGCGACACCAGGCTCGCCAGATCCGGCCGGTGCATCAAGAACCACTCCAGCCGCGCGCGTGAAATCCCGGCATTTGTTCCAGCAATTCCGGCTCGAGGGTTTCCACCGCAAACAGCGGGATCAAGCCGACCATGGAGCGGATGCGCAAGCGCACGCGCTGATTGTCGGGCAGGCACAGCACGTCGTAGAAGAATTGATCTTCATCGTCCCACAGCCCCACATCGTCGCTGAACATGCAGCTCATCGCCTCGGCGATGCTCAAGAAGTGCTCGAAGAACTTGCTGGCGATGTCTTCGTACACATGATTGTGTTTCGACGAGTTCCAGCGCGATGCGCATCAGGTTCAGCGCATACATCGCCATCCAGCTGGTGCCGTCGGATTGATTGATGTAGCCGCCGGTGGGCAGCTGCGCGCTGCGGTCGAACACCCCGATGTTGTCCAGGCCCAAGAATCCGCCCTGGAAAATATTCCGCCCCAGGGCGTCCTTGCGGTTGACCCACCAGGTGAAATTCAGCATGAGCTTGTGAAACACGCGCTCGAGAAACTCCAGGTCGCCCTTGCCGCCATTTTGTTTGCGGTCGATTTGATACACGCGCCAGGTCGCCCAGGCGTGCACCGGCGGATTGACGTCGCTGAAGGCCCACTCGTAGGCGGGAATTTGGCCGTTGGGGTGCATGTACCATTCGCGCGTGAGCAATACCAATTGGTGCTTGGCGAATGCCGCATCGATCAAGCGCGAAGGGTATGCAATGAAACGCCAGATCCCAGGAGGCGTACCAGGGATACTCCCAGTTGTCGGGCATCGAAAGAATGTCGGCGTTGTTCAGGTTGCGCCAATCGATGTCGCGGCCGTGCAGGCGCGAGTCCGGCGGCTTGGGCTGGCCAGGATCGCCTTGCAGCCAGCGCGGCACATCCAGGTAGTAGAACTGCTTGTTCCAAATGAGTCCGGCAAACGCCTGACGCTGGACCACGCGTTCGTCGGCGGAGGACATGCCCTTCTGCAGGTCCGCATAGTAGGCATCGGCCTCGCGCTGCCGCTGCGCCAGCGTGGCGTCGAAAACCTTGAAGGGCTGTGCAGGGTGTGCCGCGACAGCCGCAGGCGAAACTCGCGCTTGCCGCCGGCGGCGATCATGCACTGATACCAGACGCCGGCCTTGGTGCCGAAATGCGCGGGATTCACGCCGATCGGTCAGGCCGTGCACGATGCGATCGTGAAAGCCATCCTTGAAATAGCCTTCCGCTGCCGACAGTTCCACAAGCGCCGCGCATTGGTTTCGTTTTCGGTGTAGAGCACCTCGGCGCTGCCGTCGAAGTACAAGCGGCTCACGCCGAGCCCCGCCGGCTCGATTGCGATGGCGCCGGCTTCGGCGGCTTTGCACTTGCGGCTTGTCGGAGCCCGGCTCCCAGCTCCAGGTGTTGCGCAACACCAATTGCGGCATCACATGCAGCATGGCGCTCGGGCCGCGGTTCCACACCGTGACCTTCATGAGGATATCGCCGGGCTCGGCTTGCGCGTACTCGATGAACACGTCGAAGTAGCGATTCTCGGCAAATATGCCGGTGTCCAACAACTCGTATTCCGGCACGTCGGTGCCGCGCCGCGCATTCTCCGCAACCAGATCCGCGTAGGGAAATGCCCGGTGCGGATATTTGTAGAGCATCTTCAGGTAGGAATGCGTGGGAGTCGCGTCCAGGTAGAAATAATGCTCCTTGACATCCTCGCCATGATTGCCTTCGGCGTTGGTGAGGCCGAACATGCGCTCCTTCAAAATCGGATCCGCGCCATTCCACAGCGCGAGCGACAGGCACACCAATTGCTCCGCATCGCAAACCCCGCCGATGCCATCCTCGCCCCAGCGGTAGGCGCGGCTGCGCGCATGATCGTGCGGAAAGTATTCCCAGGCGGTGCCGCCGGGGCTGTAGTCCTCGCGCACGGTGCCCCACTGGCGCTCGCTCAAATAGGGCCCCCAGTGTTTCCAGCCCTCGGGCCCAAGCACGTTGGCGAGCAGACGCTCTCGCTCGATATTCATTCCGAATTCCTTAAGTCTTCGAGATCTTGCGCTCGAGATAGATCCATGAGCGCAGTATCTCAGCGACGCTCCAGGCCTGCGCGAAGCAGCCCCTTGCAGTGTGAGGTGCGTCACCATCGAAGATCTCGCTGACCGAGCCCAAGCAGGCGGCGTTCACATGCTGCGCGATGGGTTCGAGCAAGGACTGCGCCGCACGCGCATCTCCATAGACGCGAAAGTGTGCGCGCGCGAAGGGTCCGAGCAGCCAGGCCCACACCGTGCCCATGTGATAGGCCGCATCGCGTGCCTTAGGATCTCCGGCGTAGGCGCCGAGATAGCCGGGTTCTTGCGCGCTCAAGCTGCGCAGCCCGTAGCTGGTCAAGAGGTCCCGGCCGCAGCGCTCGACCACCGCGCGCATCTGCGCCGGCGGCAGGGCGCAGTAGGGCAGCGAGATCGCAAGAATTTGGTTCGGCCTCACCTTGTCATCGCGCGCGGTGCCGCGCTCCACGTCGATGACATCGTACAGGCAATGGCGTTCCTCGTTCCAGAATCGGGCGAAGCTTGCGCTGGCGCGCTCCAACAGCGATTCACAAAAACGCTTCTCGATCGAATTGTGCACGCGGCCGGCGGCCCGCACCATGACGTTGAGCGCGTTCAGCCACAATGCATTGATCTCGACCGGCTTGCCGATGCGCGGCGTGAACACCTGCTCGCCGTTCTTCGCATCCATCCAGGTGAGCTGCGTGCCCGCCTCGCCGACGTGCAGCAGCCCGTCTTTGTCATCGACTTTGATTCCGTAGCGCGTGCCGTCCACGTGCGCATGAATGATCGCGATCAAGGTCGGAAACAGCTGTCCCAGCAGTTCCGGATGCGGCTTGGCTTGCAGGTAGTCCTCGAGCGCATGAAACATCCACAGCGTGGCATCGGCGGTGTTGTACTCGGGCGCTTCGCCGCCGTCGGGAAAACGGTTCGGCAGCATGCCGCGATCGACGAAGGCGGCATAGGTTTTCAGGATGTTGGCGGCGATGTCGTAGCGGCCCAAGACCGTCGCGAGCCCCGGCAGCGAAATCATGGTGTCGCGGCCCCAATCGGCAAACCAGGGGTAGCCCGCAATGATGCTCGCGGTCGCGGCGCCGGCCTCGCCCCGCCGCACGATGAACTGATCGGACGCGCGCGCCAAGGTGCGTATCCACGGCGGCGCGCTGCGCGGCAGCCGGGCCGCCAGGATCTTGGCATCGTTCTGAATCGCTTTCACCACATCGCCGCCCGCCGCGGGCGCCGCCGTCTCGGCGGTGGCGATGAAGTACATCGGCATGCGCGGCGCGAGTTCGGCGCTGAAGCTGCCGGGAAAAAACAAATCCTCCGAAGCATCCAGTCCGCGCAGCGCTTCCTCGCGATGCCAGAAATTCCAATACCATTCGGGCGCGGGCGTGAACCGACCCTGAGTCGCCAGCAGGCGGTAGGGCCGGGCCGAGCGCGAGGCCAGAATTTGGCACTGGTCCTCTGCCGACTCCAATTCGAACGGCTGGGCGCCGTGCGACTGGCTGTGATAGTCGCGATACGCGACATAGGGTTTGAGCACGACCTTAAGCGGCGCGCTGCTCCTCAACAATTCCAGCCGCAGATAGCTGGTATTCGCGCCCTGCGCCATGAATATCTGCAGTTCCAAAAGCGCATCGGCCACCGCATAGCGCCAGGTGGGAATGCCCTCGATCAGCGCGAAGGATTCCAGATGCACGAAGCCTTGCGGACTGATCGTGCCGCCCGCGAATTCATTGGCGGTCAGGTCGGTCTTCGAGCCTAAGTACTCGACGCCGAGATCGAACTTGGCCACCAGCAGCGTGCGCTGCACCGGCGGCGTCAGGCTCGCCATGAGAAAGCCGTGGTAGCGGCGGGTGTTGGCGAGCGCCACCGTGCCGCAGGCATAGCCGCCCAAGCCATTGGTCACCAGCCACTCATAGCCGGCGGCGCCTTCCCAATTGCCGCAGACCTGACGGCCGAGCGTCAAAATCGTGACCTTTTCATCGAAGCTCTCCACGGGTGAGGACCACCCCGCCCTTCGGCGCACTCAAGTAGAATAGCCGTTTGCTCCAACCAGGGTGTCGGATGACGCTTAAAATTCCGAAGGAACCGGCTGCATTGATTTGCGGTTCCGTGGCCTATGACACCATTTTGGTGTTCCCCGATCGCTTCCAGAACCACCTCCTGCCCGACAAGCTGCACACCTTGAACGTGTCCTTCCTGGTGCCGGAGATGCGGCGGGAATTCGGCGGCTGCGCCGCGAATATCGCCTATGGCCTGAACTTGCTGGGGGACAAGGGAATCGCGATGGCCACAGCCGGTCACGATTTCGCGCCGTACCGCGAACGCATGCTGGCGCAGGGCCTCGCGGTGGATCACATCCGCACCGTCGATGCGACCTTCACGGCGCAGGCTTTCATCACCACCGACTTCGATAACAATCAGATCACCGCCTTTCATCCCGGCGCCATGCAGTTCGCTCACCTCAACAAGGTCGCCGACGCCGGCAGCGCGATTACCCTCGGCATCGTGGCGCCGGATGGCCGCCAGGCCATGATCGAGCATGCGGCGCAGTTTCACGCCGCTTCCATCCCCTTCATCTTCGATCCCGGCCAGGGCATGCCCATGTTCGGCGGCGATGAGCTGAGGACCTTCATCCGGCAGGCGCGCTGGCTGACCTTGAACGACTACGAGTGGGGCATGCTGCAGCAAAAAACCGGCCTCAGCGCCGCGCAGGTCGCAGCCGAAGTCGATGCGCTCATCGTGACCTTGGGCTCGGAAGGATCCGTGATCTACACCGCCGGCCGGACATATCGCATCCCCAGCGCGAAACCCAACGCAGTAATCGATCCCACCGGTTGCGGGGATGCCTATCGGGCTGGTCTAATTCACGGGTTGCTGCACGGCCTGGATTGGGAAACGATCGGCAGGACGGCCTCCCTGATGGGCGCGATCAAGATCGAATCGCGCGGGCCGCAGAATCACCGCTTTACCCGGACCGAGTTTGATCAACGGTATCGGGATAATTTCGGATAAATTTCAAGGAATTACATTCATGAGTAGAAGTAGCTTCTCATTCACCTCGGAGTCCGTTTCCGAGGGCCATCCGGACAAAGTCGCGGACCAAATCTCCGACGCCGTGCTCGATGCCATCCTGGCGGCCGATCCGCGCGGGCGCGTGGCCTGCGAAACGATGGTGAAAACCGGCGTGGTGATCGTCGCGGGCGAGGTGACCACCAGTGCCTGGGTGGATGTCGAAGCGCTGGTTCGCAAGACCGTGCTGGACATCGGCTACGACACCTCGGACATGGGATTCGACGGCGCGAGCTGCGGCGTACTCAACATCATCGGCAAGCAGTCGCCGGACATCGCCCAGGGCGTGGACCGCAAGGACGAACGCAAGCAAGGCGCCGGGGATCAGGGCTTGATGTTCGGCTATGCCACCAATGAAACCGACGTGCTGATGCCCGCGCCGATCACCCTGGCGCATCGCCTGGTGAAGCGCCAGGCGCAGGTGCGCAAGAACGGCAAGCTGCCCTGGCTGCGGCCGGATGCGAAGAGCCAGGTGACCTTGCGCTATGAGAACGACAAGCCGGTCGGCCTCGAAGCGGTGGTGCTCTCGACGCAGCATTCCGATGACATCGGCACCAAGCAATTGCGCGAAGCGGTGATGGAGGAAATCTTGAAGCCGGTGCTGCCGGCCAAGTGGATCGACAAGCGCACCAAGTACCACATCAATCCCACCGGCCGATTCGTGATCGGCGGACCTGTGGGCGACTGCGGCCTCACCGGGCGTAAAATCATCGTCGACACCTACGGCGGCTTCGCGCGCCATGGCGGCGGCGCATTCTCCGGCAAGGATCCCTCCAAGGTCGATCGCTCGGCGGCCTATGCCGCGCGCTACGTGGCCAAGAACATCGTGGCCGCGGGCTTGGCCGACCGCTGCGAGGTGCAGGTCTCCTATGCCATCGGCGTCGCCGAACCGACCTCCATCATGGTCGAGACCTTCGGCACCGGAAAACTCTCGGATGCGCGCCTGACGCAGCTGGTGCGGGCGCATTTCGATCTCACCCCGTTTGGTCTGCGCGAAATGCTGGATCTGGCGCGGCCCATTTATCAAAAAACCGCTTCCTACGGCCATTTCGGCCGCAAGGAAGAAGAATTCAGCTGGGAGCGGACCGACAAGGCCGAAACGCTCGCCGCCGAATCGAAAGCCACGCGCGCTGCCTAAGCCGCTTTAAGGAGTCGAACCGTAATGAATGCAGCAGTCAAAGCTCAGCCCGATTTCATCGTCAAGGATCTTGCGCTCAAGGATTGGGGCCGCAAGGAAATCAAGATTGCCGAAACCGAAATGCCGGGGCTCATGGCGATCCGCAACGAATTCGCCGCCCAGCAGCCGCTGCGCGGCGCGCGCATCACCGGCTCCTTGCACATGACCATCCAAACGGCGGTGCTCATCGAAACCTTGAACGCGCTTGGGCGCGCAGGTGCGCTGGGCGTCCTGCAATATTTATTCGACCCAAGATCATGCGGCGGCGGCGATCGCCGCGGGCGGCACGCCGGTGTTCGCGGTGAAGGGCGAGTCGCTGGCCGAATACTGGGACTACACCCATCGAATCTTCGAGTGGCCGGACGGCGGCCATTCCAACATGATCTTGGACGACGGCGGCGATGCCACGCTGCTGCTGCATCTGGGCGCCAAGGCGGAGAAAGATGCATCGCTCATTGCCAAGCCGGGCAGCGAAGAGGAGCAGCATCTGTTCGCGGCCATCAAGGCGAAGCTCAAAACCGATCCGAAGTGGTACTCGACGCCGGCTCGGAAAAATCAAAGGCGTGACCGAAGAGACCACGACCGGCGTGAAGCGGCTGTATCAGATGGCGAAGGAAGGGCAGCTGGCTTTCCCGGCCTTCAACGTCAACGATTCGGTCACCAAGTCAAAGTTCGACAATCTATACGGCTGCCGCGAATCCTTGGTCGATGCCATCAAACGCGCCACCGATGTCATGATCGCCGGCAAAGTGGCGGTGGTGTGCGGCTATGGCGATGTCGGCAAGGGCTCGGCGCAGGCGCTGCGTGCGCTCTCGGCGCAGGTGTGGGTCACCGAGATCGATCCGATCTGCGCGCTGCAGGCCTCGATGGAAGGCTATCGGGTGGTCACCATGGATTACGCCTGCGACAAGGCCGACATCTTCGTCTCCGCCACCGGCAATTTTCATGTCATCACGCACGATCACATGAAGCGCATGAAGGACCAGGCCATCGTTTGCAATATCGGCCATTTCGACAATGAAATCGAAGTGGCGGCGCTGCGCCAACACACCTGGGAGAACATCAAGCCGCAGGTCGATCACGTGATTTTCCCCGACGGCAAAAGGATCATTCTGTTGGCGGAAGGCCGCTTGGTGAACTTAGGCTGCGGCACCGGTCACCCCTCGTACGTCATGAGCTCATCGTTCGCCAATCAGGTGCTGGCGCAAATCGAATTGTTCGCCAACACCGCGCAATATCCGGTGGGCGTGTACGTGCTGCCGAAGCACCTGGATGAAAAGGTGGCGCGCTTGCAGCTCTCGAAGCTCGGGGCGCAGTTGACCGAGTTGACCGACGTGCAGGCGCGCTATATCGGCGTGAGCAAGTTCGGTCCTTACAAGGTGGATCAATACCGCTACTAGGAGTTTCGAGCGTGGCATCCCGGGTGACATCGAAAAAGGTCTATGCCGACGCGGCCGCGGCACTCAATGGCGTGGTCAGAGACGGCATGACGCTCATGTGCGGCGGCTTTGGGGTGTGCGGAATCCCGGAAAAGCTGATCTCGGCACTTCGCGACTCGGGCGTGCGGGATCTCACGGTGGTGTCCAACAACGCCGGCATCGACGGCGCCGGTCTTGGCCTGCTGCTCGAGTCGCGGCAGATCAGCAAAATGATTTCCTCCTATGTCGGGGAGAACAAGGAATTCGAGCGCCAGTATCTGGCCGGAGAATTGCAGCTCGAATTCAATCCGCAAGGAACGCTCGCGGAAAGGATTCGGGCCGGCGGCGCCGGCATCTATGCCTTTTTCACCAAGACCGGAGCCAACACCTTGGTTTCGGAAGGCAAGGAGCAGCGCGTGGTGGACGGCGAGACCTACGTGCTCGAGACCGGCTTGACGGCGGATGTCTCGCTGGTCAAAGCCTGGAAGGGCGACGGGGAGGGCAATCTCGTCTATCGCAAGACGGCGCGCAATTTCAACCCCAACATGGCAACCGCCGGACGCATCACGGTGGCGGAAGTGGAGGAATTGGTCGAGGTGGGCTCGCTCGATCCGGACCAGATCCACACCCCGGGTATTTTCGTGAACCGCATCATTGTGGGCGCGCCGTACCAGAAGAAAATCGAGAAGCGCACGGTGCGCAAACGAGGAGAGGATTCCCATGCCGTGGTCGCGTGACGAGTTGGCGGCGCGCGCGGCGCGCGAGCTCAAGGACGGTTTTTATGTGAACCTCGGCATCGGCATCCCGACCCTGGTGGCGAACTTCATTCCGCCGGGCATGAAGGTGGTGCTGCAGTCGGAGAACGGCATGCTCGGCATCGGACCTTTCCCGTTCGAGGGAGAAGAGGATCCGGACTTGGTGAATGCCGGCAAACAGACCGTGACGGCGTTGCCGATGAGCTCGTATTTCTCCTCCGCCGATAGTTTCGCCATGATTCGCGGCGGCCATATCAACCTGGCGATTCTCGGCGCCATGGAGGTCGCGGAGAACGGCGATCTGGCGAACTGGATGGTGCCCGGAAAGGTGGTCAAGGGCATGGGCGGCGCCATGGACCTGGTCGCCGGGGTCAAGCGGGTGGTGGTCGTGATGGAACACAACTCGAAGGACGGCGAATCGAAATTCAAAAGCCGCTGCGATTTACCCCTGACCGGCGCCAACGTGGTCGACACGCTGATCACGGATTTGGCGGTATTCACGCGCGCAACGCGCAAGGATCCGTTCAGATTGGTGGAGCTCGCGCCCGGCGTGACCGCCGAGGAAGTGCGCCGCAAGACCCGCGCGAGCTACTTGGAATAAAGGCTAGGCTTAAACCGCGGCGCGCAAGCTGGCGCGCCGTTGCTGTTCCTCGCGGACATCCGAGTCGGCCAGGCCGGTATTCGCGGCGATGATATCCACCAAGCGATGCGCCGGATCCTTCGGCAAAGTGACTTCGTGAATGCGCTCCCAGATGCGGATGCGCTCCTCCGCGGTCTTGAGGCGCGATGACTGCTCGGCCAAGTCCATGCGGCGCCGCTCCGCGGCCTCGGCCTGCTGATGCACCAGCCTTGCACGGAAGTCCATCATGGGATCCTCGGGCGAGGATGCCGAAGGTCTTCCGATGCCAATGCCGGGGCCGGGTTTATATGGGTTCACGAGCGTCTCCTACAGAATACCCACCAAGGTAACACTGTATGGGCTCCCCCGACGGGGTTTCGCGCCTGGGCGCAGGGTCACTTCGCCGGCTGACGCACTGCCGCGAGCTTGGGCCAGCGGCGGATGTAGTCAGCCTGCTGCGTCGTTTGCGGGATTTTGGGCCAGCTCTTGGCGCGCTCGCTCTGCTGCCACAATTGATTCAATTCCGCGAGGGCCGCGTTGCCATCGCGCGCCGCATCCGCCAGATAACAACCCATGATGAGCCCGGTGCGCCCGATGCCCTGGCGGCAATGCACGTAAACGCAGTGCTTCGCCTCGACCGCGGCGCGAATGTCCGACAGCAGCGTTTGAACTTGGGTCGCGCTTTCCGGCACGCCGCTGTCCGCGATCGGCGAGTTCTGGTAGCGGGTATAGACCGGGAGCAGGTGCCGGTACGCCGGCAACTCGCCTTTCTCGGTCAGGTCGATGAAGTGATTGATGCCGGCCTCGCGGAAGCGCGCCAGCCGCGCGCGTGCCTCGCTGTAATCGCCGCCAATGGGATATTCCCCGGCGAGCAAGCGGCCGGGAATGACCCAGTAGCTGTTCGGCAGCGGGCGGTTCAAGCGACCGAAGGATTCAGAGAGGTTGCATCGCGTCATGGGCAGACGGTACTACAGGTACGGCCTGCAGTCATGTGAGCTGCGATTGACTTCGAGCAAGGCGGTTGCTAGCGCGCCCTCGACCGATGCCTTAAATCGTCTTGCTGGCGACGTTCGATTGCGGGCTGTCATCGCCGGCCGTATTGAACGCGACGATCGCAAAATAGTAGGTGCCGGGCGCGAGACCGCTGACGACATACGAGGTTTCCGTCGCGCTCAAAACCGTGATGGTCGACGTCCATGCACCCGCGCTGGTGCCGTAATAAATGTGGTATCCGGCAAGATCGGTCAGCGGGGTTCCATCGGTATTCTGAGTGGGCACGCTCCAGGACAGGGAAGCGGAGCCGGTTGCTGGACTCGCCGGTGCCGCTTTGACGGCGATGCTGAATGGGCCGATCGATGAGCTACCGCCCGCATTGGTGGCGGTGATGGTGATGCCGCCGTTGGTGCCCACGTTGGCAGCGGCAGGCGTCCCGGTCAATGCGCCCGTGGTTGTGTTGAAAGCCGCCCAGGATGGCTTTCCTTGGATCTGAAAGGTCACCGTTCCCGCACCGGCCGAGACGGTGGGCTGAAATGCGTAATTTTGCCCCACGGTGACGCTGCTGGCCGGCGTACCGGTGAGCGCCACAGGCGCGGGCGATTCGGGAGCGGGCGTGGATGCCGGCGTGGCGGTTGCGGCGGAAGCCGGAGATACCCCAACGCCGTTGCCGCACGCGGTCAGCAACAGCCCGGCGACTCACCAGGGCCGTCAGCGAAAATAGGACTCTTAAAGGTCGGTTCGTCGGCACGCAACGATTAAATTACGGCTGTTTGATTCAGGCAATCTGTCGCAGTTTGCGGACTTAATGCCGTCCGAAGTGTGACGCGGAACACGCCGGATAATTGCGGCTGTTTAACTAAACGTTTCCCGCAACGATGAGACTGGAATCCATCCGCTTGCTTTGGGATCCGGCTCATATTTGGTCGGCAACCGCCAATGCGCCGAGGTAAGATAGCGCCCTTGTTGTATTCCAACCCATTGAAAATGCAAATTTTCCTTGTTCCTGGAACGGTAACGTGGATTCTGGCCGGCTTGCTGCAGTTTCCGGCGGTCGCCGCCGAGCCACAGCCTCCCGTTCCGGCCCCAGCCGCAGAGGTTCCGGCCGACTATCGCATCGGTCCCGGCGATACGCTTGAAAGTGTATGTTTTTCAAAACGAGGATCTTTCCGACCACCGTTCCGGTGCGGCCCGATGGCAAAATTTCCACCCCGCTGGTCGAGGACATGGTTGCGGTGGGAAGAGTCCGTCGCAGTTGGCGCGCGACATCGAAAAATCCTTGGCGGTATACGTCAAGTCGCCCAAGGTCAATGTGGTGGTGATGGTCGCGGCCAGTGTGTTCAGCCAGGTGAAGGTCATCGGCCAGGTGAAGACTCCGCAGGCGCTGCCCTATCGCGATGGCATGACGGTGCTCGATGCCGTCCTCGCGGTGGGCGGGTTGGGTCAATTCGCCGCCGGCAACCGCGCTCATATCGTGCGAACCGAGAATGGCAAACAAATAGAAATCAAAGTAAAACTGGATGCACTGGTCAATAGCGGCGACATGAAACAGAACCTGCCTCTGAAGCCTGGCGATGTACTGGTAGTGCCGGAAACACGATTTTGATGACCCGGGGCACTTCATGACACCAGCGTTGGATCATGTGTTCGATGAAGTGCGCGGTGCGTGGCGATTTCGTTGGGTTGCGTTGATTACAGCGTTCATCGTCGCATTGATTGGGTGGGCAGTGGTATTTGCGCTGCCGGATCGGTACGAAGCCGATGCGCGGGTATTTGTCGACACGCGCACGGCGCTAAAACCGGCCCTGCAGGGATTGACCATCGATCAGAATGTCGATGCGCAAATCAACTATGTGCGCCAATCGCTTGCTGGAAGGTCCGCAATTGGAGCGGATTGCCAAGGAGACCGGCGTTCTGCCGCCGACGGTGACCGACGAGCGGGCGCGCGCCAAGATCCTCACCGCCTTGAGCGATCGCATCGTCCTCGGCGTTTTCAGCGCCGGCACTCAAGGCGACGAGCGCAGTACGGCGGGCACGATTTACAGCTTCCACTATACCGATGGCGACCGAGCGCGCAGCCTGCGCGTGGTCGAGTCCTTGCTGAACACCTTCGTGGAGCAGACTTTGGGCGGCAAGCGCGAAGGCTCAGAACATGCGCAGCAATTTCTCGAGACGCAGATCAAGGATTATGAGCAGCGCTTGAGCGCAGCCGAGGACAAGCTGGCGGCATTCAAGAAGAAGAATGTGGGTTTGATGCCGAGCGATCAAGGCGGCTACTTCGCGCAACTGCAAAAAGAAGTGGATGCCGCCAAGAAGGCCGAATCGGATTTATCGGTAGCCATGAGCCGGCGCGATGAGCTCGCGAAACAATTGCACAGCGACTCGGTGGTGTCGGCCGCCGGCAGTTCCGCGGTGAGCGGCGGACGCGGCGCGCGGCGGCGGCAGCGATACCTTGAGCCGCATTCAGGAAACCCAGGCCAGACTGGACGAGCTGCTGCTCAAATACACCGACAAACATCCCGACGTGATTGCGACGCGTGCAACACTGGCGGAACTGAAACAGCGGCGCGCGACGGAGTTGGCGAATTTGCAGCGCGGCGATGCCAGCGCGATCGCCTCGAGCGGCGCCGGGAATAATCCCGTTTATCAAAGCATGCAGCTGGAACTCAACAAAGTGGACGTCGAAATCGCTGCTCTGCGGCGCGAATTGGCCCAGCATCAGAGCACCGTGGCGGATCTTCGTCAACGCCTCAACAGCGCGCCGCAAGTCGAGGCGGAGTATCAACAGCTCAATCGCGACTACGATGTAAACAAAGCGCAGTACACGGCATTGCTAGAGAGCTATCAGAAGGCGCGTTTGGGCGAGCGCGCCGACAACGCAGGCTCGGTGCGTTTTGAAATCGTTCTGCCGCCCACCTCGCCGCTGGTTCCGGTGTGGCCGAGGCGAACGCTCTGTTGCTCGGACTGATATGGCTTGCGGCGCTCGGCTGCGGGCGGCGCCATCGCCTACGGATTGCATACCCTCAAGCCGATCTTGAGTTCCGTACACGCGGTCAACGAATTGACCGCTTTCCCGGTACTTGGCGTGGTGAGTGTTGCTTTTCCGACCGCGCAGAGAAAGCAAATTGTGGCGCCATGTGTGGCGAATTTCTGCAGCTAGCGCGTGCCTGGTCGTGGCTTTGGGAGTCGCGCTCGTGCTGAACTGGTCGGGCGCCAGACTCAGCCTCCATGCGATCCAGTCCTTGGTGAAAATATGAGCCTAGTCGAACAAGCCATCGCGCGGCTCAGAAACCAGCAAGCGGGTGTCACAGAGGCCGGTCCTCGGGCGGCTCTGCGCAAATCCGTCCTGCCGCCACGTGATCAACGACTTAGAGGATCCGGCGAAAGCCGCGAACCGATTGGCGATCGACGTCAACGCATTGCGCGCCGGCGGCTATCTTCCCGAAGCGAGCAAAGATCGGCAGTTGGCCGATCAGTATCGGCGAATCAAGCGACCGCTGATTGAGAAGGCGCTCTCGGGTGATGACGCGGGCGGTGAGCCACGCATCATTGTTGTGACCAGCGCGGTGCCGGGTGACGGGAAGACGTTCACCAGCATCAATCTTGCATTTAGCATGGCGCTGGAACGAGATATTTCCATATTGCTGGTTGATTCAGACGTCGCGAAACATCACATCACGGACATTTTCGGCCTTGCGCCAGCGGAAAGGGCTGCTGGATGCACTGACGGACGAGAGCTTGGACCCCGAAGCGCTCGTTGTGCCCACGAGTTCGCGCGGCTTTTCGATTTTACCCGCGGGCACCCGAGTGGAAGGTACCGCCGAGTTGGTCAGCAGCAACCGCATGCGCCAGATCGTCACGATGCTATGCGCGCGCAATCCACGGCGAATTTTGCTGCTGGATTCTCCGCCGCTGCTGATCACCAATGAAGGCCGCGCGCTCGTGAAAATCGCGGGCCAAGTGGTTCTGGTCGTGCGCGCCGGAGAAACGCCGCGCCATGCCGTGCAAGCGGCGCATCGACATGATCGATGAAAAACAAGCCGGGGGTCTGATTCTGAATCAAGTAAAGGTTGGATTGACGGAAGGGTACTACGGATACGGAGCGTATGGGACCCCTGCCGATGATCCTTAAAAGCTGCGTTCGCAGCGTTTCGATCGGAATCCCTTCGACCCTGATGCTGGTGACGATCGCACACGGGCAGGTCAGTCGCACGTCAGTGCAGCCGCGCGACTCGGACAGCGCGACTCCCGCGCCAGGCACTCGCGCGGAATCGCTTACCTATGGCGCCGATGTGGGCATCGGCGAATCGGACAACGTAACGCTCGTTCAGACCGACAAAGTCAGTCAGACCATCGCGATAGCGGATCTCGACTTTGATCTTAAGGATCAGACCCGACGATTTGATGTCGATGCAAAGGGCACTTTCAGCGATCTCGACTACCTGCAGGGCGCCTATAGCAATCAATTGATCGGCCGATTTGACGGCAGAGCAGACGTTGCGCTCATCCCTGATCGCGTGATCTGGGTGCTCACGGATAGTTTCGGCCAAGCGCAGATCGATCCTTTTACGGCCGATGGTTCCAACCAATCTTCAAAACATCAACTATGTGGCCACTGGGCCCGACGCTACCTTCAGATTGGGACCGACGGTTTTCTTGGACTTGAGCGCCCGCTATGCAAAGACCACCTACCAGACGGATCCCTTCGATAGTAATACCGTGCTTGGCAGCATAGCTTTGGGGCGGGCGCTCTCCGCTCAGTCAAGCATTTCGATCAATGGAAGTTTTGAGCGAATGTCGTTCGACAACACCGACGGTCAACACGAATTTCGACCGCAGCAGCATCTATGCACACTATGAGGTGCAGGGTGCACGCACCGACTTGACGGCGAATCTTGGTGCGACCAAAGTCGATCAGGGATTGGAGTCCTTCACCGGACCCAATGCGAAGCTGCAGCTATCGCGCAAGCTCTCATCGGTGTCCACGCTGACACTTACGCTGGGACGCGATATAACCGACGGCACCACCGCCTTCGCCAATCTGCAGAGCGGCGCGATTGGCGGAATCGTTACCGGCACCGGCCGTGGTCACGCAGGGCAACTACACTGAGACCTATGGCTCGGTGGGCTGGGAGTACGCGCGCAATCGCACGACGATCGGCGTGAGCGGAACCTGGGAAAAAGATTCCTATGAGGGCCAGCCGCTCGCTGGATCTGACGCGCGGCAGCGCAGAGTTCAAGCTCGAGCGGAAATTGAGCAGCGTGCTGACCGCCCAACTACTAGGTCGGCTCTACCGAACCGAATACGCCAATACCCGACTTTTCTGAAACGGATGGGCTTAGTCGGCGCAGCACTGATGTTTCATGCGGGGCGGGGTTTGGAAATCGCATTGCGCTACGATCACTCGTCTCGCGCCGTCCCCGGTACGGATGTCGTTTCAGGTGTGGGATCGTTTCCGGCAGGGAGTGGCAGCTACGGCGAAAATCGGGCGTTTCTAACGATCGGCTATCGGCCAAGAACGGCGCAATCGACGTAAGATTCGCCGAGCGCATCTGCGCCCGGCGAAACCTCTGACAGTTAGGCCTTGCGACCGCGATCTTGCTGCGACGACCGCGCAATACGGCCAAGCCGCCAATCATCAACGTCAGACCCGCGATCGCCGAAGCCGCGTCAATCTCAGGAGCAGCGACAGGTTTGGTCGGGGGATTATTCGTGCAGACTTCGTAGGGGATGATGCCTAAAAACCAGTGGGTGGTGCAGGTGACACCGGTTGAGACAGTAGCAGACGCGATGCCCGCGGACAGTGGTCAATAGAATCGCGAGAGCTAATTTCCTAACCATTTACTTCCTCCGAATGAGAATCTTGACCTTCTTCGCGGATCGTAACACAGGGGCGGCATCCGCCATCAACAGAGAACTGTCAAATCGCGAGCCAGCAGACAGTTTGAAATGCGTTATGTTAAATTGTCGGAATCAATGTAAAGCTCCACGGACTGACAAAATAGTTTCAAAATCCTGCCCAGTCGCCAGATCCCAATGCAAAAGCCGCGACCAGCAGGTTCGTCGTCATGTGCGCGGCCACCGCCTCACCCAGGCGCCCGTGTCGCTTGACGATCCAGCCATAGGCGAAGCCGGCAATGCTCCCGGGCAACCATAAAGCGCCGTGAGCGGCGCCGAAGAGCACGGAGCTTGCCGCCAGCGCAATCCAGCCCACGCGATTGTAGGCCAGCGAGTCAAATTCGCGGGATTGCAAACGCCGCATGAGAAACCCGCGGTAAGCGAGTTCCTCGGCCAGCGGAACCGTCAACACCGCGCCTGCGACGCGACAGACAATCCAGCTCCAGCGCAGCGCACGGCGAGGCGGCCGCAAGCGGATCCGGCATGCCGAGTTTCTGGCACCAGAAAATGCACTGCGACTATCCAAACGATGAAAACGCCGAGCGCCGAGCAATGGCCCGCGCCAGCTCCAGCGCCAATCGAGCGCCGCAAGACGGTGTCGATATAAAGAAAATCACCGCATGCACGCGAACAGGCGCAATGGATAAAACCACTCGAACCTGCCCGACAGCGCATGCGATAGCATGCCAGCCGCCAAAATTGCGAGCAAAGGCATCAAAAAGACGGCCGTGGGATTGTCGGATTGATCCCCTTCGAGAGATGCGGCGTCTTCGATTCAGCCAGCGGCTGCGCCGCGTCCAGAACGCGATTCCGACGGCAACGACATTGAATGCGATCCAGCCCGCCTGCGAATGGAATCCGTATTCGGCGATTTCGGGATAGCCGGCATTACCGATGAGCACCAGCACCGCGATGCGCACGGCATTCAGTCCGAACATGAGTGCCACGCCCAAGGGAATTAGAGCTAGCGCATGAGGGAAACGGTATTCCTTCCGAAAATACCAGAGCCACGCGACGGTGAAAGACCAGGATCAAGCTCATGCCCTCGATACCTGAGCAAAAGGGAAGAATCTCGACGGCGAAGCGCTGCGTTCCCAATACCAGCGTTGACGGAGATCCACAGTCAAACCCGGCAAGATCGGCAGCAATATGAACTCTAACGAGCTTGAAATGTTGCCGCCGCCGTCGACCACCAGTATTCTTCGCTGAAGGGTATCGCTAGTGCGGCGGCCAGCGCGGCGGCGGTTGCGTAGAGCCAAATATTGCCCAGGGTTCGCGCGGCTTTCAGCCAAAGCTTCAGAGGCGCTAGTCGCGCCGAAGCGCAGAGAATAATGCGGCCGCGCCGCAGATCAGCCAAAGACAAATAACAGCCGCGAATGGGATCGATGAGGGAGCCTCGTCGGAAAAGCAGCGAGCCCAGCCACGCGAGACAAGCGATGAGTGCCAGATGTGCGGCCACCCAAATCAGCCGAAGGTACGCCTTTGGGAGGCGTCAACCTCATCAGCGACTTCCAACGCTCCTCATTGGCGAACGTAAATACAGTCATGGCCGAGACGAATGCCACGATGAATCGAAATCCGAAATGCTGCGCGACACGAAGCGCGCCGCCAGCACCGAGCGCCGCGTCCGCCCGCTCGACGTCGACGAATTGGGTTAGGAAGATCTTTTCAACGAAGAACAGAACGGCGAGAAGAGCGGCGCGCGCGGCAATCCGAGCTTGCTTCGGACTGTCATCAGTTGTGCTGTCGAATGTGGTTTCAAGAGATGATGTCGCGCGTTACGGGCAGGCTCACGCTTCGCGTTAGTCTTGCGGTTCACCGCTGAGATGACGCTAAATACCATCGCCATCGCTTCCGCTAATCCGTCGCCGACAGCATGGCGTGGGCACATATCCCAACAAACGATGGGCTTTGCTGATGTCCGCGAGCGAATGGCGAACGTCGCCGGCCCGAAAATCGCGATAGAGCGGGCTTGGCCGTTTCCAAATACGAGAAGCGCGGAGCGAGCATGGCGCGCAGATGCTCGAATAGTTCGTTGAGCGAGGTTCGCTGTCCAACGGCGACGTTGTAGACCTGATTCACCGCAGCGGGATCGCCGTGGTCGCCGCCAGCAGGTTGGCCTGCACGGCATTGGCGACGTAACAGAAGTCCCTGCTGGTCTCGCCGTCGCCGTTGATGTGAACCGCGTTCATTGTGAAGCATCGCGGCAATCCATTTTGGAATCACCGCGGCATAAGGGCCGTTGGGATCTTGGCGGGCACCGAAGATATTGAAATAGCGCAGGCCAATCGAGGGGAAACCGTAGGTGCGTCGCAAAGACATCGGCATACAATTCGTTCGCGAACTTGGTAATCGCATAGGGCGATAATGGCTTACCGATCAAGGACTCGACTTTGGGGAGACCCGGATGATCGCCATACGTGGACGATGAGGCGGCATAAACAAATCGTTTCACGCCCGCAGATCGCGCGGCCATTAACATCTCGAGGAAGCCGCCGATATTGACCGAATTCGTGGTGATCGGATCTTCAATCGAGCGCGGGACGCTTCCGAGTGCCGCCTGATGCAGGACAAAATCAACCCCATCGCAGGCTCGCCGGCATGCGTCGGAATCGCGAATGTCGCCTTCGATAAAGCGCAAGCGGCGCCATTGAGCAGGCGCAACGCAGCGCTCAACCTCCTGCAGATTCCTGCGGTGTCCGGTGGCGAAATTGTCGAAACCGACTACGTGTTGGTCGAGTTCCAGCAAGTCTGCAGAAGATTGCTGCCAATGAAGCCGGCGGCTCCAGTAATCAGCCACTTCCGTGGGGCGTCGGCAAGGTCTGCGCGCAGCTGCTCATAGCGCGTCACAGCCTCCACATCCGAAATCCCGCGTCGCTGATGGCAGTTCGGTCAAACGCGGATTTTACGTCGATAAATACGCCTTTTTTTTTCAACCGGGACAAGAGCGCGGGCAAGGGCATGGCAAGAAAGCTTCGGTGAGGAACGGCTGCGACAACCGCATCGGCTTGGGCGGGCAAGTTCTTCCCAAGGTGTCAGCGCCAAGCCGTAGTGGTGCTCAGCCTCGCTAGAGTCCGCGATCGGATCGTGCACGCTGACCTTGCAACCAAGTTCCTTCAGCTCGCGAATCACATCCGCGACTTTGGAGTTGCGCAAGTCCGGACAATTCTCCTTGAACGTGAGTCCCAAGACGATGACCTTTGCGCCCGGCACCGGGCTTCCGTTTTTGATGAGTTGCTTGAGCGTCTGTTGCGCGACGTAGGCGCCCATGCCGTCGTTGATTCGGCGTCCCGCCAAAATGACCTGCGGATGGTAGCCAATCGCTTCTGCCTTGTGGGTCAGGTAGTAAGGGTCAACGCCGATGCAATGACCGCCGACCAGACCGGGCCGGAATGGCAGGAAATTCCACTTGGTGCCGGCCGCCTGCAATACCTCCAAAGTATCGATATCCATGCGGCCGAAAATCAACGCGAGTTCATTCATCAGCGCGATGTTGAGATCGCGTTGAGTGTTCTCGATGACCTTGGCAGCCTCCGCGACCTTGATCGAACTGGCCTTGTGTACCCCGGCCGTGATGACGGACGCGTAAAGATCCGCAACCTCGTCCAGCGTCCGCTCGTCATCGCCGGAGACCACCTTGATGATCCGCGAAACGGTGTGCTCCTTGTCGCCGGGATTGACTCGCTCCGGAGAATAGCCGACGTGAAAATCCTGCTTCCATCGCATCCCCGAATGGCGCTCCAAGATGGGGACGCATACCTCTTCGGTGGCGCCTGGATATACGGTGGACTCATAGATGACGATTGCGCCTTTCTTCATGTGCTGGGCAACCGTGGTAGAAGCACCAATCAAGGGGCGAAAAGTCTGGAATGTGCGCCACGTCCACCGGCGTCGGGACCGCGACGATGATGAAATCGGCGCGACGCAATTCGGAAGGATCGCTGGTGGCAGTCAGCGGTCGGCGGCTCGCAGATCCTCGCTCGAAACCTCGCCCGTGGGATCACAGAATTGGCGGTAGCTATCGATTTTGGCGGCCGACAAGTCAAAACCGATGGTGTCAAATTTCCTGCCAAATTCCACTGCGAGCGGCAGACCCACATAGCCCAACCCGACAATGGCGACGACTTTACTCATCTTCTTGCGCTACCTTTGGATTATAGTGATGGCGGACAATGGCTCTCACCGAACGGAAATTATATGTGATCTGCCCAGGCCGATCAGCGAAATGCTCCGCATTTCGAGGCCGGGAGTCACTAAATTACGGGGCTGGGACCAGAGGGTTACGTCGTCCGGAGAGCGTGCTAGCCTGCTATATTTGGACTAATCCGCCATAAAGCGCGCAAAACCAAGAACGGAGTACATGGGAATGTCTGTAAGGTCCACGATCACAGCGATTTTCAAGCAAGTGGCGGCAGAGCAGCAGCGCACACTCGTGCCAATCTCGGATGACTTGAAGTTACTTGAGTCCGGCCTCGACTCGCTGAGCTTCGCAATCATCGTCGCGAAGCTCGAAGACGAAGTGGGATTTGATCCGTTTAATTCCGACGAAGCGGTCGAATTTCCGATCACATTTGGTGATTTTGTGCGTTTGTACGAAACGCCACCCGTTGAGTCCGGTAGGGTCTGAGCATAACGGGGCCTCTGCCTACTAATCTGGACACCCGCGCTGTTGAGTCGGCATGCAATTCATGCGAACCACTATCCGACCTTCTGTTCCTGCTGATGCGCGCAGGGATCGTTGAGCTATCTGGCTGGACGCCGGACTGCAGCCGAACGCGGAGCCGGCAGGCGCTCGACTGGAAGTACTGGATGCAGCGCGAGGATTGGCGCCGGTCCGCGTTCTTTTGTCGCCACACGTGGCGCACAGATTCTGGCGCACGCGGCGGTCGTGCCCGGACGTTGCGCCACGGCTTCAGGCCACTTCACTGTTCTGCATCTGATCGACTGGGCGGCGCGACCCAACGCCGCCGGCGTCGGCGTCTCGCTGATGAAGCACGCTCGGACGGCTTGCGGATGCACTTCTCGCCGTCGGGAGGCAGCGAGCAGACGCTGTCAGCATTCTGCCGCACATCGGCTTTCGGCACTGCGGGACGGCTGAAGGCTATGTCCGAGTTCTCCATCCGCTGCGTTTCGTCGACGCCTCCGAGCGCGGCTCTCGTGAAGCTGTTCCGCGCGACTCGCGCGCCGCAGCCTGTGGCGTGTTGAATCTCGCCTATCGTGGCGCCCGGCGAGGCTGGAGCATCAGGCGCATCGCCGTCGATGAGATGAAGACCCTAGCCGAAGTGCTGCCGCGCGCTATCGAGCGGAATGAGCGTCTTCGAGCGCTCCCAAGGCTTGTTCCGCTACCTGCTCCAGTGTCCCATTGTGCCCATGGAGTTGTACGCCGTGAAACGCAAGACGACGTGCGCGGCTATTTCCTGCTCGCCTTTGCTCCCGGCCAAGCACGCATTGCAGATTGCTGGGTGGCACCGGATCAGCCCGCCGCCTGGCAGGCGTTGATGCAGTATGCGGCTCTGCAGGCTTGGCAACACCCTGATGTCGCCGAGTTGGTCTCTTGGTCGAGCGATGCCGTCATGACTCAAGGCGCTCGTCAGAAGTGGATTTCACCGCCGCAATCAACAGCCGATATTTCTGCGCTCAGCTAGCCCCGAGGAATTCTCCCGGAGACCATGCACGTCCAAATGCTCGATAACGACGCCGCTTATTTTCATCACGGCATCGCCGAGCTGTGGTCCTGATGTGTCGTGCTCTGCCCCAAATATTGTTAGAGAAGAGGGAAATGATTAGCGAGAGCCTGATAAGCTCGCTAGGAGTCTGGGCGGTAGCAACTGGAAGCCTCAACGTGGGCGAATTCTGAGCTTCGGCAGACAAGAAGCGGTTCGGAATTTGTGTAGGATGCGGGTTTTAAGCCCTTCTTACGGAAATTCTGACGCTGCATTTTTCTACCGCCCAGACTCCTAGGCAAGCCAAAGCGAATAGCGTCGCGCCCAGGGCGCGAGAACGTTACGCTGATCACGTCGGATCGCAGAATCAGCGTGCTATTATTTGATTGCGGGCACTCAAAGCCAGTCCCGACGCCGAGACCCCAAGAATGAACTCGGCGTTAATGAACTCTTAAGGCCATTGGGAGCCAGGCCTGATGAGTGCCGCAACATCACCGAGTATTCCCGTTGCCATGATCGAATTCATATTCTGGACGGCGTGTATAACCTTGGTTTATGTCTACCTGCTATTCCCGCTGCTGGTGCGGTTTCTGGCATCGCGATTTGGCGCAGTCGCGCACGAGGCGGATCTGCCGCTCAGTGTATCGATCATCGTCACCGCATATAACGAAGAAAAGGGAATCTTGGCGAAACTTGAGAATCTTCTCGCGCTGGAATACCCAAGAGATCTCCTCGATATTATCGTCGCTTCCGATGCATCGAGTGACGCCACGGATCAGCTGGTGAGCGGCTGCGGATCGGAACGCGTGCACCTACTGCGCGTCGAAGGGCGAAGGGGCAAGACGAACTGCCAGAACATGGCGGCCGCCATCGCGCAAGGAGAGATTCTAGTCTTCACAGACGCAACAACGCGTCTCGATGCGCACGCGTTGCGGGCACTGATCCGGCGCTTCCATCAGGCCGACGTCGGCTGTGTTGCTGGACGCTTGATGTACGAGAGCCGCACGGCGAACGTTACGGGACAGGGCGGCGAAGCGTATTGGGACTACGAAATTAAATTGCGGATTGCCGAAAGTGCGCTCGGTTCGCTCGTCGGGGTGAGCGGGTGTCTCTACGCTGTGCGGCGCAGCGCATATCGAGCTATCAATCCCGGCTTAATCAGCGACTTCGTGATCTCGATGAAGATGCGCGAACAGTCGCTGAGAACGGTGCTGGCGCCTGATGCCATTTGCTATGAGGAGACGCTGAATCGCGGGTCACAAGAGATGTCCATGCGAGTGCGTGTTGCGATCCGCAGCATCAATGCGCTCATTTGTGAACGTCGATTCTTGAATCCGTGGCGGTTTGGTCTGTTCGCGTGGGAATTGTGG
>CAWETY010000012.1:0-236532 GCA_963812125.1 uncultured Gammaproteobacteria bacterium | reverse complement strand
CCTTGCTGGCTGCGCACCGCGCCGGCATTCATCTGCGCCCCAGCGCGAACCACGAAACCGCCGCCGATGCTGTAGTACTCCTCGCGCGCCAGCAGATTTTCCGCGCCATCGTGCGCGGAGAAACGCATGCCGTTGGAATGGCCGGGCAGCACCTGGTCGGTGTGAAACAAAAGATTCAGGGGCTCGTCGAAATCGATCTCGTGCCTGCCCAGCAAGCGCATTCGCTTGCCGTTGCGAATCCGCTGCAGCGCAATCTCGGCCGCGCCCGGAATCGATGCCTATCCGGGCGCATGCCCTCGAAACCCAACAGGATCGCACGGTCGGTGCAATGCCCGCGTCCGGTGAGCGCCAACGAGCCATAGAGTTGCGCCGAGACCTGGGAGGTGCGATTCAATAAATCGCGCGAGCCAGCAATTCGGCGAAATCGCGCGCGGCATTCATGGGGCCCATGGTGTGCGAACTGGAGGGACCGATGCCGATTTTGAAAATATCGAAAACACTCAAACTCATGCGCGAGAACCATGGTTATAGCGGGTAGCCGCGCATGATACGCCGCCGCTGGTCGCGCTCAGCCGGAAAATGCTAAACTCCGCGCCATAACAACTACTTTCGCTGGCCGACAATTCAACGGAGTGTCATATGAGTCGCTACCCACTGATTCTGGCTGCCTCGCTCGCCGCGTCGCTGTCGCTTTCCGCCTGCATGCACGAACCGAGGCGCCCAACGCATCGAGCACGCCGGGCAATCCGAGCAACATCGCGGCGGCGGTCGCCGACAGCAACCGGCCCGAGGCCGACAAGCTGCGCGATGCCAATCGCAAACCGGTGCAAACGCTGGAATTTCTGGGTGTGAAGCCGGGCGAACAAATCGCCGAACTATTGCCGGGCGGCGGATACTTCACCCGCATATTCAGCAAAGCGGTCGGTCCGTCGGGCCATGTATATGCCTTGGTGCCCGAGCGTCCGGCCAATGCGCCGGCCGACATGCCGGATCTTGCCGCCAAGGTAAAAGCGATCGCCGCGGATCCGAATTATCCCAATGTGACCGTGGTGATCCAGCCGCTGAGCAAGTTGTTGACGCCGGTGCCCCGTCGATCTGGTATTCACTGCGCAGAATTATCATGACCTGCACAATTTTCCGGTCGATGTGGTGGGATTCAATCAGCACCATTTTCGCATCGCTGAAGCCGGGCGGCCTGTATGTCGTGCTGGATCATTCGGCGCCGGCGGGTTCCGGGCTCGCGGATACCAAGACTCTGCACCGGATCGATGCCGACGTCGTGAAACAGGAAGTCACGGCGGCCGGATTCGAGTTCGTGGGCGGCAGCGACATCCTGGCGAATCCGGCCGATAGCCGCGCCACGCTGGTGTTCGACCCCTCGATTCGTGGCAAGACCGATCAGTTCATATTAAAATTTCGCAAGCCCAAGAAATAACGCTTCTTGGGCAAATCTCGGCGCACTTTGGGCCCTAGCCCGGCCCAAGGGCGCTTGCGGGCCTTAAAAAACGAACTCTGGACCCTTGTTTCCTGTCAACTGAGAACAATGTTCTACGTTGATTCCAAAGGGACTAGAGGATTTTCAACGCATGAAATTCGTCAATCATTCGCGCCTTGGTGCGGGCATCTGCCGGGGCCGCTCGCGTCGCTCGTGCTGCTCGGAGTGTTGAGCGGCTGCGTGACGCCGCCGCCGCGCACCTATGCGGTACCGGCACCGCCGCCGCAGCGCATATTCGTTTATCCGGCTCATGGCCAGAGCCCGGAACAAACCGAGCGCGATCGCTACGAGTGTCATACCTGGGCGGTTCAGCAAACCGGCGTCGATCCCAGCCGTACCACCAACGCCTATGAACGCGTGATCGTGCAGCCCTCGACACCGCCCGGCGCGAATACCGTCGGGGGAGCCATCGCCGGCGCCATCATTGGCTCAATTATCGGCGGTCCGCGCAATGCGGGCGCGGGTGCCGTGCTGGGCGGCGCGACGGGAGCCATTGTGGGTTCGGCGGCAGATGCAAACGCGCAGCAGCAGACGCGGATGACGCAACAGCAAATCAACGAAACAGCCGCCGAGGGTCGCGCACGCGCCGATGCCTATCGACGCGCGATCGGCGCGTGCCTGCAAGGGCGCGGCTATTCGGTCACCTAGGCAAAAAATCGGAAAGAATTATGAATCAGACAGCAATAATTTCGGCCTTGAGTCTTTCGATTCTGCTGCTCGGCGCGGGCGCGCTGCAGGCGGCGGCGGCCGCGGAGGAGCATGGCCGGCCGGAGGCGTCGCGGGAACATGGGCAGGGGCGGCCTGCGCAGGGCCGTCCTGGCATGGATGGCCGCGGCCAGGTGCTCGATTCGCGCTACAACCACGGCCGCTACTACCCGGCGTTCGGCAGCGTGAGACCCTCATTGCCGGAAGGGTACCGACCTTACTATCGTGGCGGCAGCAGATTCTATTTCAGCGGTGGAATCTGGTACGCGCCGGGCGGTCCTGGCTTCGTGGTGGTGCGCCCGCCGGCGGGCCTCGTGATATCCGTACTACCCCCTTATTATTCGACGGTGTGGTTCGGAGGCGTGCCCTACTACTACGCCGACAACGTGTACTACTCCTGGCAGCCGGACCAGAACGGCTATGCCGTGGTTGACCCGCCCGAGAACGCGGATGCCCCTTCACCGCCGCCGGACACCGCGCCAGCGCAGCAAGACCTGATCATCTATCCCAAGAACGGGCAGTCGAAAGAGCAGCAGGCGGCCGACCAGTTCGAGTGCCACACCTGGGCCAAGGGCCAGACCGGGTTCGATCCGACCCAGCCGGGCGGGGGCACGCCGGGGGGCGCGGCGATGAATCGCAGCAACTACGACCGCGCCATGTCGGCGTGTTTGCAGGCGCGCGGCTACCAAGTCAACTAGTGGGGGAAGTCCTACGTCTGTCGCTGTTTGGCGCCGACTGTAAGTTTGCCGCGCGGCGCGGCATGATGTGACCTGATCGGTGAATGCGTCTTGAAGGGTATTTGCGATGCTCATTAGCGAAACCGGCGCGGTCGATGCGCAACAAGAAATCAGCGTCGTTCGCTTGGGATTGGATCTTCCGGCCGCGGCCGCGAGCGCGTTCGAAGACATCAAACGAAGGTTCAGCAACCAGCGTCAGTGGCGCGAATTCGTTTCGGCGGTTCAGTGCTCGGTGAATTATCCGGCGGCGATCAATTCATTGCGCTCCGGCACCCAGTGGTTCAGCGGCGGATTGGCGCAAGCTTCGTCTTGCCTCGCGCGAACCTTGCGCATCGCGCGAAATCGCTAGGCATCGCGCAGCGCGCGGACGCGCGGCAGGCCTCGTTGGATTGACGCTTCCCTGCCGCCCGATGCCGCGAGCGGCTCAATTCCGATAGGTGATCGTCACGCCAATGGTGCGAGGTCTGAATGTGTACTGCCGCTCGAGCGGCGGGGCGTCGCCCGGATAGATGGTGAAATTGTAATTGGTGACCGTGTGCGTGTCGGTGAGGTTGTCGACGAATGCCGCCGCCTGCCAGTTGCCAAAAGTCATTCCGGCGCGCGCCGACGCAAGA
This sequence comes from uncultured Gammaproteobacteria bacterium, assembly GCA_963812125.1. Taxonomy (GTDB): domain Bacteria; phylum Pseudomonadota; class Gammaproteobacteria; order Steroidobacterales; family Steroidobacteraceae; genus Bog-1198. Next base: position 232,981 of record CAWETY010000012.1, on the reverse strand, counting down.
TTGGTCGAGGACAGCGGATAAAACGCAGGGTTAAATTGCAGCGTCGCCGGGTCTTGCGCCGCGGACGCCCACTTGTTGCGGCTCTGGTATTCATCGTCCACGCGCATGAACGCGGGCAGATTGAACAGGTTGAATTTGTATTCCAGCCCCAGGGTGAAGGTGAACGGGGCGCCGGGCTGCCCCGGCGGCTCGCCGCTCTGGCCCACGATGGCATCCCCCTTGGAAACAACGGGCTGAGCTTGGGCCTCCGAGAATCTCGAATCCTGCGTATAGCGCGCGCTGGTATAGCCGGTGGCGATCTCCGCGGTGAAATTGTCCGTCAGCGCGATATCGGCTTGAATATCCCCGCCTTTCGCCACCGCGGTACCCAAATTGGCGATAAAAGTGATTTGGCAGATCGGCGGCAGCACGCTCTGCTGAATATTGTTCCAGCGGATGTAGTAGATGCTTGTGGCGATTTTTACGCGGTTGTCGATATTGTTCTTGGCCCCCACTTCGAAGCTATTGACGGTGTCGGAGCGAAATGTCGGCGGCGACTCGGTGATGCCGAAAGATGCGAAATCCGCGGCGCAAGCCGCCTGCGGCACGGGATTGTTGGCGCCGCCCGGGCGGAAGCCTTTTGCGTAGGTCGCGTAGTATAAGTTGCGCGCATCGTACTGGTAGGAAAAGCTCGCCTTGGGCGTGAAGGAATTCTCCGTTTGCGAGACATCCACCGTCTGCGGCGGCAGGAACAATTGCGGACCGCCGGTCAAGGAATCATTGGTGAACTTGGTTCTCGAATAGCGCGCCTCCCAAGGTCAGCTTGTACTGATCGGTGAAGGCGTAAGTCCCTTCGGCGAACAGGGCGTATTGCTGATCCGTCGCCTGGGTTTGCAGAAAATAAGAATCGTTCGGAAAACGCGGATCATAGGTAACGGGCATTGCCGTTCGGATCCACGAACCAATCGGTGTAAGGCGCGCCGGTCGCCGCCAGCGACAATTCATTGAGCAGCGGATCGTGAATCTGCTCGAGATAGCGTCTGCCGGTCGCTGCTGAAGAAAGCGCCCGCGGTCCAGAACAGCGGCGAGGTCGCATCCGCGGACTGCAGGCGAATTTCCTGCGTGATGTTCTGCTGGCCATTGTCGATGGAGTTCGGCGAACGGTAGTCGGTCGCGCCCGGGGGCAGATGCACGCCGAGGTTGTCGAGCAGCGGATAGGGCGTGGAGGCGGAGGATCCGTCGCCGTTCAGAAACACCCCGGCCTGATAAAATCCCAGGTTGTACAGCGTGCCCTCGTAGCCGGTCTGTTCCTTGCGATGGAAGTACGAGGTATTCGAGATCAGCTTGGCGAAGCCCAGATTGCCTTCGATCTTCATCGACGCCAGATAGAACCGGTCCGGATCGGAGCGCTGATCCGGGATCCGCGCTGACGAAGTTGTTGTTGCCCGGATTCGAATACAGCGGCCAGTAGTCCTCGACTTGATTACGGTATCGGTCTTGGTAGTAGATGCTGGGCGTTATCGTCCACTTCTCCGCGGGCGCCTAGACGAACGCCAGCCGATACAGCACGGTCTGATCGTAAGTTGGCATTCTTTTGCACGGTGGCGAGCGACACAGGATCGATGAGGTCGATGTAGCCGCCGTCGCGGCGGTACCAAACAGTCAGGCGCGCGCCCAGCGTGTTGTCGATCAGAGGTCCGCCGGCCGCGATTCCGCCCTTCGTAGTTGAGCGAGCCGCCTTGCGTGTAGGAGACCTCTTCGCGGCTGTAAAAGCTGTTTTGGTGAGGCTGGGCTGGGTCGTGATGTAGCGGACGGTGCCGCCCTCGGAGCCGGCGCCGAACAACGTGCCCTGCGGGCCGCGCAGCACTTCGACCCGGTCGATATCGAATGATTTCGGCAGGGCGTCGTCGGGATTGAATGCCGTACCGCGGATCTGGATCGGCGTGTCGTCGATGTAGATTCCGGTGGTGCCGGCGCCGCCGGTCGAGGCGATGCCGCGGATGGAGATGTTATTGGTGCCCGAATTGTCGATATTGACGCCGGGCGTGAAGCGCACGATGTCCTGGAAATCCTTGATGCCGCGAAGGTCCATCGCGTCCTGCGTCAGCGCCGTGACGCTGATCGGCACCTTGCTCAGGCTCTCCTCGCGGCGTGTCGCGGTGACGGTGATCTCCTGCAATGGCCCGCTGGCATCCTCGGCCGCCGCATTATCGGCCGCGGACCCTGCCGCCAACCCGGCCGCGGCAGACAGCGCGGACAACATGCCGCCAACCAAGGCAAGCCGCCGCGGCTTGAATGGGCCCAAATGCAATTTGCAAAGTACTCGGACTTCCATATGAAACACATCCCCAGTTTATATCGAGCGCTCATGCCGCGCGATGATTGCGTGACATTGCAACATATCGGCCGACGGTTGAAAGACAGGAGCCGGCCCGGTCGCGCGCGCCCCGGGATGGTGCAGCCCTCAAGGCGCCGTACACCGCAAGTTATGGGATCATGTCCGCCATGAGAGCCCCGCCGACCGTCCCAAGGCCAAATCGCTGAATCCCCTGTGGGCGTTGCTGCCGTTTCTGCGGCCCTATCGGCCCATGATGATCGGCGGATTGTTCGCGCTGTTGATAGCCGCGGGTGCGCAGTTGGCGTTGCCCGTGGCGTTGCGCCAGCTGATCGACCATGTATTCGCGGAAAAGAGCCTCGGAACCATCAACAAATGGTTTCTGGGATTCCTGGCGGCGGCGGTGATCTTCGGCGTGTTTGCCGCCCTGCGCTTCTACATGGTGACCTGGGTGGGGGAGCGGGTCGTCGCGGATTTGCGCAGCGCCATTTATCGGCGCGTGGTGCGCATGGATCCGATGTTTTACGAAACCACCCGGGTCGGCGAGGTGCTGTCGCGCCTGACCGCCGACACCACGCTCGTGCAAGCCATCGCCGGCGTGAATTTGTCCATCGTGCTGCGGTCCACCTTGAGCCTCGTCGGCGCACTGGTGCTGATGGGATTCACCAGCGCCAGACTCATGGGCGTGATCATGCTGTTGATTCCCGTGGTCATCGTGCCGTTGATCCTCACCGGCCGGCGCGTGCGCGGCTTGTCGCGCGCATCGCAAGATCGCATCGCGGATACCAGCAGTCTTGCGGACGAGACCTTGAATGCCATCCAGACGGTGCAGGCCTTCACGATGGAGGAACTGCAAAGCGAACGCTATGAAAAGGCGGTGGAAGACAGCTTCGCGACGGCGGTGCGGCGCACGAAGGTTCGCGCCGCGCTCACCGCCATCGGCATCATGCTGGTTTTCGGCGGCATCACTTTCGTGCTGTGGCTCGGTGCGCGCCAGGTCATATCCGGCACGATGACCGGCGGACAACTCGCGCAGTTCTTGCTGTACGCCGCTTTCGTCGGCACCTCGGCGGCGGCGCTCACGGAAATGTGGGGCGAAATTCAACGCGCCGCCGGCGCCATGGAGCGTTTGAGCGAGTTGCTGCAGGCGCGGCCGATTATCAGCGCGCCGGCACGGCCGCTCGAACTGCCGGCGCGGGTACAGGGCCGCATTCGCTTCGACAACGTCACATTCCATTATCCATCGCGGCCGCAGCATCCTGCGCTCGATAATTTCAGCCTCGAGGTGAGCGCGGGCGAGACCATCGCGTTCGTGGGCCCTTCGGGGGCCGGGAAGAGCACGACGTTCCAGCTGCTGCTGCGCTTCTACGATCCGGATTCGGGCAGCGTGCTGATCGACGATCAAGCGCCTGGCGGATTTGCGTCCGGAGGACCTGCGCGCTCAGATCGGCTTGGTGCCGCAGGACACGGTGCTGTTTGGCGCAAGCGCGCGCGAGAACATCCGTTACGGGCGTCCCGCGGCCAGCGATGCGGAAATCGAAGCGGCCGCGATCGCGGCGGCGGCGGATGAATTCTTGCGAAAATTGCCGCAAGGGTATGACACGTTTCTGGGCGAGCGCGGCACGCGCCTGTCGGGCGGTCAGCGCCAGCGCATCGCGCTGGCACGCGCCATTCTCAAGGATCCGCCGATCCTGCTGCTGGACGAAGCGACCAGTTCATTGGACGCGGAATCGGAACGCCTGGTGCAGCAGGCGCTGGAGAAGCTGATGCAGGGCCGCACCACCATCATCATCGCGCACCGGCTGGCGACCGTGCTCAAGGCCGACCGCATCGTGGTGTTGGATCATGGCCGAAAGATCGCGGTCGGCACGCATGCCGAACTGCTGCTGCATAGTCCCCTGTATGCGCGCCTCGCCGCGCTGCAATTTGCTGCCATCTCCACCGAGACGCTGGAGGCTGCCGCGACTTGAAAGCTTACTTGATCAGGCCCTCGGCCTTCATGGCTTCCACGACTTTGGGGCGCGCCGCGACCCGCGACTTGTAGTCGGCCAAAATTGGCCACTTGTTCAGATCGATCTTGACGTGTCCGGTCCAGTTCAGCACGGTAAAGAGATACGCATCGGCGACCGTGAAAGTATTGCCGAGCAAAAAAGGCTTCTTGCCCAGAAAGCCGGACAGCCAGTCGAATCTCTTGCCCAGGTTGGCCACCGCGGATTCCTTCATTTCTGCAGAACTCGCCGGATTGAACAACGGCGAAAATGTCTTGTGAATTTCCGAGGTGATGTAGTTGAGGATTTCCATCAGCTGGTAGCGCTCGAAGGTTCCGGCGCGCGGCGCCAAAGCAGATTCGGGCTTAAGATCGGCGAGGTATTGGACCACCGCCGGACCCTCGGTCAGCACGCGGCCATCATCCAATTGCAGCGCGGGCACGGCACCTTTGGAATTGACCTGCAGATAATCCGCGCCGCTTTCGGTCTTCTTGGTTTTGGGGTCGATTTTGACCATGGTGTGCGCCAGCCCGGCTTCGAGCAGCACGATGTGGGGCGAGAGCGAACATGCACCGGGAAAATAATAAAGTTTCATAAGCGTCCTTAGTGGGGGTAGTCGAATGATACTACGCGCCTTGCCGCGATGAAGCCCTTGGCATAGGGCTCGGCCAGCAGCGAGTCAACGCGCACCCGGCCGCCGCTCGAGGGCGCATGTACGAACAGCTGGCGATCGAGCGCAATCGCGACATGCAATTCCTTGCGGGACAGGTGCATGAATACCAGATCGCCGGCCTGCACTTGCGTCCTCGCCACGGGTACTCCGAATTGCAGCTGTTCCGCCGCCGTGCGCGGCACTTGGATTCCGGCATTTGCCGCCGCGTAAACCACCAAACCGCTGCAATCGAATCCGCCCGGCGCGGCGCCGCCGAATCGATAGGGTTGTCCGATCATGGATGTCGCGCTGTCGACCATGAGCTGAGTCGGCGTCGGCGCATGCTCGACAGCGATGGCAGCCGGGGGCGCCGCATCCGGATGCGGGATTTCATGTGAAGTCGTCGCGCAGGCGGCGAGTGTCAGCGCCAACGATCCCGCGAGAATCGGTTTGATCAGGTCCGCGCCGCGGATAACGTCGTGGCAAGCGCTGCGCCCACGATGCCGGCTTCCGCACGCAAAGTTCCGACGCATAGACGCGCCTCGCAATGCAATTTATCCATGAACTTTTCGGGCTCTTCGGTGATGCCCCCGCACAAAACGATGAGATCGGGCCACAGCAGCGCATGGTACTCATTGAGAACCAAATTCAATTCGGCCGCCCACGCATCCCAGCTCAGTCCGTCTTCAACCTTGACGCGCCCGGCCGCGCGCTTTTCAGCCTCGCGCCCGCCGACCTGCAGATGGCCGAATTCGGTGTTCGGCACCAGCCGCCCATCGACGAACAGAGCGCTGCCGATTCCGGTGCCCAGCGTCAGCAGCAGCACGGTGCCCGGCACGCCGCGCGCCGCGCCGTAGTGCAATTCCGCCAGGCCCGCGGCGTCCGCATCGTTGATCGCAATCACCTGCCGCTGCAAATGCTGCGCGGCCAGGGCCGCCAACGGCTGGCCGATCCAGGCCTTGTTGAGATTGGCCGCGGTTCGCACGACGCCGCCGCGAATCACGCTGGGAAATGCCAGGCCGGCGGCGTGCTCGCCCGGAATGTTCGCGACCACCGCGGTAAGTGCGTTCAACAGCGCCTCGGTGGAGCCGTGCGCGGGCGTCGGTGTGCTGAAGCGTTCGCTCGCGAATGCTCCCGTGGCCAGATCGATGAGCGCGCATTTAATGGACGAACCGCCGACATCGACGCCGACGGCCAGTGAAGAATTTTTCAATTCGAGTGCCGCATTAATACTCAGACAGGCTCCCAGGTTTGCCCCGCGTCCCCGATAACAACCTTATAATAACCCCTAACATGGACACATTTGACAGCCAATTCGCCTCCCGCCGCAACGCCGCCCTGCAACCCGGCACGCTGCATGCGGCGCTGTTGGACCGGCTCACCCGCACCCTTGGCAAGAATCCCGACTCGGCGACGCCGCGGGATATCTATGATGCGCTGTCGCTGGCGGTACGCGAGGAACTGACGCTGCGCTGGTTGGCGACGCAACGGCGCGTCGCGAACGCACATGTCAAAAGAGTGTGCTATTTCTCGGTCGAATATCTGCCCGGCCGCTCCCTGATCAACGCTCTCTCCAGTCTGGACGGAGATCTGGTGCATGAAGCGCGCAGCGTGCTGCGCGGCATGGGTTATGAACTCGAGGACATCGCGGCCCAGGAAGTGGATCCAGGTTTGGGCAACGGCGGCCTGGGCCGCCTGGCCGCCTGTTTCCTGGACTCTTTGGCGACGCTGCACTTCCCGGCGGTGGGGTACGGCATCCGCTATGATTACGGAATCTTCACCCAGGTCATCGACGCCGAGGGCAGCCAGCGCGAAGTCGCCAGTAGCTGGCTGCGCCTGCGCAATGTGTGGGAGACGCCGCGTGGCAACGCGGGCTACACGGTGCGCTTCGGCGGCCGCAGCGTCGCGCCGGCCGATGCCGAGGTGAGCGACGCGCATCGTTGGGTGGATACCAATGATCTGTATGCCATCGGATTCGATCAATTGATCCCGGGAAACGGCGGTCCCACCGTCAATCATCTCAGGCTTTGGTCCGGGCGCGCGATCACGCCCTTCAAGCTCGATACGTTCAACGCCGGCGACTATGAGGCCGCCGTGCAAGATCAGTTGGAGGCGAAAAACCTCTCGCGTGTGCTCTACCCCGACGATTCGACCCCGCAGGGCAAAGAACTGAGGCTCAAGCAACAATACTTTTTCGTGAGTGCCAGCCTGCAGGATATCTTGGTGACTCATTTGAGCGAGGGACGCTCGCTCGCGTCGCTGCCCGACTCGATTGCCATTCAGTTGAACGACACCCATCCGGCCGTCGCAATCCCGGAGCTGATGCGCCTGCTCGTCGACGAGCACGGCCTCTCCTGGGAGCAGAGCTGGCAGATCACCCAAGGCGTCTTTTCCTACACCAATCACACATTGCTGCCCGAGGCGCTCGAGTCATGGCCGGTGGCGATGTTCGAGCGCTTGCTGCCGCGGCATTTGGAAATCATCTACCTGGTCAACCGGGATTTTCTCAAAGCGGTGGCGGCGAGCTACCCTGACGACCCGGAGCGTCTGCGTCAGCTCTCCATCATCGATGACGGCGGCGGCCGGCGCGTGCGCATGTCGCACCTCGCCATCGTCGGCAGCCACAAAGTCAACGGCGTCGCGCAGCTGCACTCGGATATCATGCGCAAGCACGTGTTCCGCGATTTCGCGCAGATGTATCCGCAGCGGTTCATCAATGTGACCAACGGTATCGCGGTGCGGCGCTGGCTGAAGCAGTCGAATCCAGGGCTTTCTGCATTGCTCACGCAGCATTTGGGCCGCGCCTGGGAAAATGACCTCGAGGAGCTCGGCCGCCTGGCCGGGGCGGCCGATGATCCGGAATTTCGCCGCCAGTTTATGGGCATCAAACGCACCAACAAGCAAAGATTGGCCGATGAAGTGCAGCGCCGCAGCGGGGTGACGATCAGCGTCGATTCGCTATTCGACGTCCAGGTGAAGAGAATCCACGAATACAAGCGCCAACTGCTGAACCTCCTGCATGTCGTGACCCGCTATCGAAGAATTCGCCAGAACCCGCGCGCGCAGGTCGTGCCGCGAACCGTGATATTCGCCGGCAAGGCGGCGCCGGGCTATGCGATGGCCAAGGCCATCATCAAGCTCATCAATAACGTGGCGCGCACGATTGAAGCGGATGCCGTGGCACGCGGCAAGCTGCAGGTGGTATTTTTGCCCGACTACGATGTTTCACTCGCGCAAAAAATCATGCCCGCCGCGGATTTGTCGCAACAGATATCCACGGCCGGCATGGAAGCCTCGGGTACCGGGAACATGAAGCTGGCGCTGAATGGCGCCCTCACCATCGGGACGCTGGACGGCGCCAACATCGAGATTCGCGATCACGTCGGCGCCGAGAACATGTTCATCTTCGGTCTCACCGCGGACGAGGTTGCCGCGCAGCGCGCGGCGGGTTATGAGCCGAGCCGGGTGCTCGAGGGAAACCCGGAACTCGGCGGCACGCTGGATCTGATTGCATCGGGGTATTTCTCGCCCGCGCGTCCCGATGATGCCAGGCCGGTGATCGAGCGGTTGTTGAGCCCCGGCGAGCCCTTCTTGGTGCTGGCTGACTACGCGGCCTATGCGAAGATGCAGGATCAAGTCGACGCCATGTACGCTCTCGAAGATCAATGGAGCCACAAGGCGGTGATCAATTGCTTGAACATGGGTTATTTCTCGAGCGATCGAAGCGTGCGCGAATATGCGGAGCGCATTTGGGCGGTGAGGCCTGCGATTTGAAGGCGCCATCGAATTGACCGAACCGGGGATCAGCGACTTCGATCTGCATTTGTTCGGCGAGGGCAATCATCAGCGGATTTATGACAAGCTCGGCGCGCATCCTCATTCAGGCGGCGCGCAAAGCGGCACGCGTTTTGCGGTCTGGGCGCCCAATGCGGAGCGCGTCAGCGTGGTCGGACACTTCAATCAGTGGGACGGGAATGCGCATGTCATGCGGCCGCGCGGCAGCTCAGGCGTGTGGGAATTGTTCGTCCCCGCGATCGGCGCGGGTACGCCTTATAAGTACGAGATCCGCGCCCGCGATGCCCGGCTGTTCTTGAAGGCCGATCCCTTCGGCGTCGCGATGCAACTGCGGCCGGACAATTGTTCCATCGTCATGGATCTCAACGGCTTTGACTGGCATGACGATGCGTGGCTGCGGCGCCGGGCCGGGATCGATCCTTTGCGCGAGCCTTTCAATGCCTACGAGGTGCACTTGGGGTCGTGGCGGCGCCCGTGGGATCAGAGAGTGCCGCCCTTCACGAATTGGCTCGAGGCCGCCGATCAACTGATTCCCTACGCGAAAGACTTGGGCTGCACGCATCTTGAACTCATGGGGATTGCCGAGCATCCGCTCGATGCTTCCTGGGGCTATCAGGTGGTGGGTTACTACGCTGCGACCTCGCGCTACGGTTCTCCCCAGGATTTCATGCGGTTCGTCGACCGATGTCACCAGGCGGGCATCGGCGTCATCCTCGATTGGGTGCCGGCGCATTTTCCGCGCGATGACCATGGCCTCGCGCAATTCGACGGCACCTCCCTGTACGAACATGCCGATACGCGCATCGGTGAACATCGCGAGTGGGGCACCAAAGTGTTCAATTACGGCCGCCACGAAGTGCGCAACTTCCTGGTCGCCAACGCGATATTTTGGGCCGATAAATTTCACGTCGACGGATTGCGCGTCGACGCCGTGGCGGCGATGCTGTATCTGGACTACAGCCGCAACGCCGGGGACTGGCTGCCGAACCGGCACGGCGGGCGCGAGAACCTGGAAGCCATGGAATTCCTGCGGCAAATGAACAATGCCGTTCATGCCGCCTTTCCAGGGTTGTTGACCATCGCGGAGGAATCAACATCATTTCCCGGGGTGACCCGGCCGCCGGAGCACGGCGGTCTCGGCTTCAATTTCAAATGGAACATGGGGTGGATGAACGATACCTTGCGGTATATGTCTCTTGATCCGGTGCACCGGCGTTACAACCATCAGCTCATTACCTTTTCGCTCACCTACGCCTGGTCGGAAAATTTCATCCTGCCGATCTCCCACGATGAGGTGGTGCACGGCAAAGGTTCGCTGATCGCCAAGATGCCCGGCGACGAATGGCAGAAACGCGCAAATGTGCGCCTGCTGCTCAGCCTGATGTGCGCGCATCCGGGCAAGAAGCTGCTGTTCATGGGCGCGGAGTTCGGACAATGGCCGGAATGGCGCGATCACGGGCAGCTCGAGTGGCAGCAGCTGGAAGCTGCCGCCCATCGGCAATTGCGCGACTGCGCGCGCCAGCTCAATCGTCTGTATCTGACGACGCAACAATTCCACCGCAGCGACTGCGAGCCCGAGGGCTTCCAGTGGCTCGATCTGCACAACGCGGAGGAGAGTGTTTGGGCGTTTGCGCGCCGTGCCGGCGGCGCGCAGCAGGGCGCATCGGTCATTTGCGTTTTCAACGCGACCCCGGTGCCGCGCGCGGGATATGAGGTGGCGGTTGGGCAGCCGGGACCCTACCGCAAGCTGTATGACTCGGACGCCGTGGACTTTGGCGGTTCAGGCTACAACCATCAGGCCCAAGTGGAGGCGTCCACGGCCGGCGAATTGGGGCATCGGCATCCGCAGTCTTTGCGGTTGAATCTGCCGCCGCTTGGCGCGATGTTTTTTGCGGGGCCATGACGTGAAGGGCATCGATGTTGGGTCACCGCGGCCGCTCGGCGCCACCTGGAGCAAGCGCGGCGTGAATTTCGCGCTCCTTTCCAGCAATGCGACCCGGGTCGAAGTGTGTCTATACGACGCCGCCAGCGGCGCCGAAATCGCGCGTCATGATTTGCCCGGCCGCACCGCGGATGCCTGGCACGGCCTGATTTCCCCGCGCCGCGGCAATCCCGGCCTGCAGTATGCGTTTTGCGTCCATGGCCCCGACGACCCGCAAAGCGGCCAGCGCTTCGATGCCACGGTGCCCTTGATCGACCCGTATGCGCGCGCACTCTCGGCGCGCCGACCGCTGCGCGGGCGCGTCATCGATCCCGCGTTCCACTGGGAGGGCGACAGGCCGCCGACGATACCGTGGCGTGACACGGTCATCTATGAGCTGCACGTGAAGGGATTTACGCGGCTGCATCCGGCGGTACCCGAGAAATGGCGCGGTACCTATCTGGGTCTTTCGGTGGCGCCGGTGATCGAGCATTTGAAGTCTCTCGGCGTCACCGCCGTGGAATTGCTGCCCTGCCAGGCATTCGTGAGCGAGCAGTTCTTGCTCGATCGAAAACTCAGCAACTACTGGGGCTACAATCCGCTCGCCTGGTTTGCTCCGGCAAATGAATATGCCGTCGATGACGCGGTGCTCGAATTCAAAACCATGGTCAGGGCGCTGCACGCCAGCGGGATTGAAGTCATTCTCGACGTGGTGTTCAACCATACCGCCGAGGGCAACGAGAGCGGGCCGCTCCTGTCGCTGCGCGGTATCGATAATTCGGTGTACTACCGCTTGAACCCGGCGGATCCGCGCTTCTACGAGAATCTGACCGGGACCGGCAATACCGTCAATTGCGAGCATCCGCGCGTGCGGGCGCTCATCATCGATTGCCTCAAATACTGGGTCGAGGAAATGCACGTCGACGGCTTTCGCTTCGATCTGGCGACCGTGCTGGCGCGCGATGCCAACGGCTTCAACCCGCACGCCGATTTTTTCAAGGCGCTGCGTGCCGAGCCGGCGCTCGCCTATGTCAAGCTGATTGCGGAGCCTTGGGACTTAGGACTGGGCGGCTACCAGCTGGGGCATTTCCCCGCCGGCTGGTCTGAATGGAATGACCGCTACCGCGACACGATGCGCGCATTCTGGCGCGGCGATAGCGCCAAGCTCGGCGAATTTGCGGAAAGATTCGCCGGCTCGAGCGACGTGTTCCGCCATGACGGCCGCAAGCCCACTGCCGGCGTGAATCTGATAACCGCGCATGATGGCATGACGTTGAATGATTTGGTGTCCTACAACCGGCGCCACAATGAGGCCAACCTCGAGAATAACGACGAGGGCTTCGGCAACGATCTGAGTTGGAATTGCGGCGCCGAGGGTCCCAGCGCCGATCCGGGCATCGTCACGCTGCGCAAGCGACAAATGCGCAATTTCCTCGCGACCCTGTTGCTGTCGCAGGGGGTGCCCATGCTGCAGGCCGGCGACGAGTTCGGGCGCACCCAGGACGGCAACAACAATGCCTACTGTCAGGACAATGAAATTTCGTGGGTCGACTGGCGGTTGCGCAACGCGAATCACGACTTGTTGGAATTCGTGCGCTTGCTCGCGCAGCTGCGCCGGCTGCACCCGGAATTCCGCCGCGAGACATTCTTGAAGGGCGCCGTAACGCGCACCGGAGTCAAGGACGTGACGTGGTTAAACGTCGACGGCGCCGAGATGACACAAAATGAGTGGCAAGATGCGAATCAGCGCACCCTGGGTATTTGGTTCGGGGAGCGCCCGGGCGCGGCGGACCGCCTCCTGCTATTGGTGAATGCGGCCGATTCCGAGCTGTCGTTTGCGCTGCCCGCCGCGCTCGGCGACGGCCCGTGGATTTGCCTGTTCGACACCGCATCGGAGAGCGTGGCGGCGAACAGCCTCGGCAAGATACAAAGTTACGCGCTCAAAGCCCGCAGCGTCGCGCTGCTGGAGTGCTGATCCCTTGGACCAGGCATTGATCGAAAAAATGGCGCAGCTGCGCGGCATCGGCGACGCGTACCACAACTATCGCGGCGAGCTGCAATACTTCAGCCTGCAGACCAAGGCTGCCATTTTGAGCGCCATGGGCTGCGCCATCGACGATGACAACGCACTCGCCGCCGAGGCCGCGCAAATCGAGGCGGCTCGCTGGCGCAGATTCCTGCCGGCCGTGGCTACGGCGCACGGCGCGAGAATCGGCTTTGACATCAATGTCGCCGCCCGCGACTTCGGCGCGGCGATCGTGTGGCGGGTGCTCGCCGAGGACGGCTCGCGCTTGGAGGGCGCCGTCTCGACCGCAGATTGCGCCGAAGTCTGGCGCGGCGAGGTTCAAGGATCATGGATCACGCGCCGACGCTTCGAGCTGGGGGTGGACCTTCCTCCCGGCTACCACGAGTTCGAGGCCAAAATCGCCGGCGGTGCGGCGCAGAATTGTCTGCTGATCGTTTCGCCGCCGAAGTGCTTCGAACCGCCGGCGCTGGCCGCCGGGCGGCGGTTGTGGGGGATCGCGGTGCAGCTGTACACACTGCGCTCGCACAGCAATTGGGGCATCGGTGATTTTGGCGACTTGGAAATGCTGATTCGCTGGATGGCGTCGCGCGGCGCGGGTTTCGTCGGCGTGAATCCGCTGCATGCGCTGGCGCCCGCGGATCCGGCGCGATCCAGCCCCTACAGTGCATCGAGCCGCCATTTCCTCAATGTTTTGTACATCGCGGTCGAGACGGTGCCCGAGTTCGGGCAGTGCCTCGCCGCGCGCGCACGCATCGCGGAACCCGAATTCGCGCAGCGTTTGCACGCCGTGCGCGCGCAGCCGCTGGTCGACTACCGCGGCGTGGCGGATTTGAAATTCGAAATCCTCGCGCTGCTGCACCAAGATTTTCGCGCCAAGCATCTGGCAACGCGCAGCGATCGCGGCCGTGAATTTCTGGAGTTCGTGGCGCAGCGCGGGCTGCCGCTGCAAATGCACGCCCGCTTCGATGCGCTCGACCGCCATTTTTGCGCAACTCGCGCTGGCGCGTCGGGCTGGATGAGCTGGCCGCAGGAGTATCGCGACGTGAACGGCGGCGCCGCAACGCGCTTTGCGCTCGAACATCCCGCGGAGGTCGAGTTTTATGCGTACTTACAGTGGCTGGCGCATGAGCAGTTGTTGCGCGCGCAAGCATTGACGCGCGAGCTCGGCATGCCGATCGGACTGTATGGCGATTACGCGGTGGGCGCCAATCCGTCGGGCTCCGAGACCTGGGTCGATCAAGCCGGTTATTGTCTCGGCGCTGAAATCGGCGCGCCGCCGGATCCGTTGGCGCTGAAGGGCCAGGGGTGGGGAATTCCTCCGCCGGATCCGCTGGTTCTGCAGACGCGGGCTTTGAGGGGGTTCGTCCAATTGATCCGCGACAACATGCGCTACTACGGCGCTTTGCGGCTGGACCATGTGATGTCCCTGTACCGTTTGTGGTGGGTTCCGGCAGATTTTCCGGCAACCGCCGGCGCCTATGTTCACTATCCGCTGCAGCAACTGCTGACTGCGCTGAGTCTCGAGAGCGCACGCGCTTCCTGCCTGGTGGTGGGCGAGGATCTGGGGGTGGTGCCGGACGAGATGCGCCGCGCGATGCCCGAGTTCGGCCTTTATCATTACAAGGTGCTGCTCTTCGAGAAGGTCTCCGGCAGATTCCGCAGACCGGGCGAATTCGAGCGGCGGGCGCTGGCTGCGGCCACGACGCATGATTTACCGACGCTGCGCAGCTACTGGGAGGCGCGCGACATTGAGCTGCGGCGCCGTTTGAATTTGTTCCCCACCGAGGCGATCGAGAACGAAATCGTCCGCGAGCGCGATCACGACCGCGAAATGCTGCTGGCGGCTTTGCGAGAACAGGGCATCGATCCCGAGCATCCCGCCAAGCCGCTGGAACCCTACACCGAGCAGCTGGGCCACGCGCTGCATCTTTATTTGGCGCGCTCCTCGGCCGCGCTGGTCGCGCTGCAAATCGAGGACCTGTTGGCAATGACCGACCCAGTCAACGTGCCTGGAACCTCCAGCGAGTATCCGAACTGGCAGCGCAAGGTCACTGCATCGATCGAAGAGATGGCGGCGCGCAGCGATCTCAACGCGCGGCTTGCCGAGATCGACCGCGCCCGGCTCACCGCGGGCACTCAAACAGGCTCCTAGCCCGGGACCGCGGGTGCCGATGCGGCCTGAGCGCGCGCGGCCCAGACCCATACGAATCCGCCGACCAATACGGCCACCGGCAGAATTTTGATTGCCTCGCCGAGCGAGAAGGTGTCCGAGAGCGCGCCGACGATCAATGGCGAGACCGCGTCTCCGAGCACATGAATCGCGAACACGCTGAGGGCGATTGCCGTTGCGCGCTCGCTGGCGATGACGAGGTTGATGATGGCCGCGTTGATCGGGCCGGTCGATAGGAACAAGCAGAGCTGCGCCGTCACCATGTATGCCGTGTACAAGCCGGTCGAGGTCGTGGTGAGGGCCAACCAGACAAAGGGCGCCGCGACGAGCGTGGCGGCGGCCGACAGCCACAAATACGCCTGCCGCGAATTCTTGGCAAAGTAATCGCCCATCCAGCCGCCGACGAACGTTCCGACGAATCCAGTGACGACGACAATGGTGCCGAAATTGACGGTGGCTTCGCTGCGCGGAATGCCGCGCGCGCGCTCGAGAAATGCCGGCATCCAGTAGGCAAGGCCGCCGATTGCGAAAGTGTAGGCCGCATATCCCAACACGGTCAGCGCATAAGGCTTGTTGCGAAGCAGCCTCGCGTAGGTCAGCAACGCATCCTTGCTGATGCTCGACGGCGGTTTGGCCGCCGCGGGTGCAGCAACCCCGGCGGCTTTATCCTGGATGCCGCGCGGCGGATCGCGCAGCAGCAGGCACGAGGCGGCCAGCAGCAAGCCAGGAACGCCCGCAACGAAAAATGCTGCGCGCCAGCCGTAATGCTTGTCCACGAGTCCGCCGACGACATAGCCCAAAGCCGAGCCGACCGGTATGGCGCAAAAGAAGATCGCCATGACCCGGCCGCGTTGGCGCACCGGAAAATAATCCGACAACAAACTCGGTGCGATGGTCACGTATGCGGCTTCGCCAACGCCCACCGCTGCGCGTGCCGCAAACAGCGTGAGAAAATTGACCGCAAATCCGGACAGCGCGGTCGCGAAGCTCCAACACGCCACGCCGAGCGCGATCAGACGCGGACGCGAGCGCCGGTCGCCGAGCGCGCCGAACACCGGCGCGAGCACCGTATAGACCAGCAGGAAGCCGGTCATCAACGAGCCTAGATTGGTGTCGGACAGTCCCAGGTCGGAGTGTTTGAGGCTCTCGAGCACGCCGGAGACGATGTAGCGGTCGAGGTAGCTGAATAAATTGATGAAAGCGAGAATGGCGAGGCCTGCATTTGCCGAGGCAAGCCAGGACTTTTGTTTTTGTTCGACCACGCCGAAGTATAGTAGCGATCCTGACAATTGCACGCAGAAGCGGTTGGGTTGCGAGACTGCTTGTAACTAATTGATTTATATAATATTTAGGAGATTAATTTGGCCAAGCCGAACTACCGTCATGCGAAAAAGCAAAAGGAAGCCGCCCGAAAAGCTCGACAGGATGCGAAACAGTTGCGGCGCTCGGCAGCGCAGGAAGTACCCGCCGAGCCCTTGCCCGCGAAACCCGTGGAGTGAGCGCGGCGGAGGGCGGCGCTCGAAGAATGCCGCGATTTTTTCGCGCCGCGCGCAGCCACGAAGGTGTCGCATCTCAGCGACGCACGCTGGCGCGCATTACAGCGACTTCACAGATCTTTTCCTCGTTTGTGCTTTTCACACCGCCTGAATCGCACAACAATAGTCTCGATGCGGGACTTCATTTCCAAGCTGCTTGCGGTGCCGCTGATGTTGGCGCTGCTGGCGGCCGCGGCGTGCAGCGGCAGCACGGTCGTCACGCTGACCGCGACGCCCTCATCGGATCGCTTCGTGACCTATCGGATCGGCGTGGCGTCGATCCAGCTGCGGACCTCCAGCGGCAAGCCGAGCCTCATGCTCCTACCGCGGGAAACCACCGTAGATTTTACAAAAGTCACCGATCTGAGCGAGATCATCGGCGCGCCTACGGTGCCGAAGGGCACCTATGCCGGCGCGGAAATCACGCTCGATTACAGCACTGCGCAGATCGTCTACGATGACGGCAGTCTGGACGGCGTGGCGCTCACGCCGGTGGATGCAGGCGGCAAAGCACTCGCCCTGGTGCGGGTGATCGTGACGGTGGATCCTGCCGATCCGCTGCGCAGCGCCGCGAAGTCGGCCAACCGCCTGTCGTTGAGCTTCAATCTGGCCGCTTCGAACCTCATCGACTTGAGCAATGACACGGTAACGATCACGCCCCTGATTTCAGCGAGCATGCAACCCATCGATTCCAAGCAGGTGCGTCTCAATGGCCCGCTGCTGCGGGCCGGCAGTTCTTTTCTGGCGACGGGTGTGATGCCGTTTGACGGCACCATGGCCGCACTGGGGAGCCTTTCGATCGAAGCGAGCGATTCGACCACCTATGAGATCAATGGCTTTGTCTCGACCGGCGCCGCAGGCCAGACGCAGCTCGCCTCACTGGCGGCGAACACGGTAACGACGGTGTTTGGCACGCTCACGGAATCGAACTCGGCCAGCATCCCGGCAACGACCCCCACCGCGACGACGCCCGTCACACCGCCCGTCGCCGCAACAACCGGCTCGGCCACATCCACCGTGACATTCGCCGCGTCGCAAGTCTTGGTGGACGGTAATGCTCAAGGCGTGGGATTGGCGCGCGTTTCAGGAACGGTGGCGGCCCGCAGCGGCAACACCTTGGGACTCGAAGAGGCGACCCTGGTACAAAATGGCGGTACCGAGAGCCTGGTGCCGGGTACGACCATCGTGAACGTGGGTTCCAGCACTTTGATCACCTATTTCGGCCAGGGCGTCCAAGGCGCGATCGGCGCGCAGCAAATTTCGGTGGGATCGGTCATCGACGCTTTCGGCGTAGCCAGCAATACCAGCACGGGGCAAGTCTTGCTGGATGCCAGCGCCGGCCGAGTGCGTCTCGACTTGACCCCGGCCTCAGGTCTCGTGACCGTTCAGGGCAGCAACACGCTGAGCCTCGATCTGACCGCACTCGGCGGCCGCGCCATCAGCGCCTTCGACTTCATCGGCAGCGGCGCCGACCCGCGGGCGTACGGCGTTGAGTTTGGCAGCACGTCGCCGCCAGACCTCTCAAATTCAAGCGTTGGCGCGCCGGTCACGGTGACCGGCTTCGCCAATGCATTCGCAACCCCCGCCCCGAATTTCACCGCATCCACGCTGCTCGATCCGACGACGATCGAGGCGCAGCTGGTGGTCGATTGGAACGGCGGCACGGCCGCGCCCTTCAGCTCCTTTGACGGCTCGTCCATCGTGCTCGACCCCGCCACCAGCAACTTCGGACTTCGTCACCAGATCCAAATCGGATCGCAAGTCATCGACCTGGTGGGACTCGCCTCCAACCCCTCGATCACACCGGCCAGCAGTTCGACAGCGGTATTTTCCATCGGACACGCTTCTTCGTCGACGGTGGAGAATTTCGAGACCTATCCGGTCTTTGCCACGCAGCTGCAATCCGAACTCAACGGCAGCACCCTGGCGACGGGGATGACGGCAAGCGGGCAATATACGGCGTCGACCGCGGCTTTTTCCGCGACGAACCTGACGATTTTCCTCAACGACTGAACGCGAAAAACGTTGCGCAATGGGATGAGGATTTTTGAGGCCTAGAGTTACCCGGCGCGATTTGCTTCGGGCAGCACCGCTGCTCGTGCCGGCCGCATGGCCCCGCTCGATGCTTGCGGCCGCACCGCCGGATGCGGCGACGCGCAGCTATCACTACGCCTACGTCGGCTCGTACACGCCAAATGGCGGCGGCATTTATCTGTTTCGGCTCGACCCGGCGACGGCGGCGATGACCCAGTTGCAGGTCATCGATGACATTCGCAATCCGTCCTGGCTGGCCGTGAATCCGGCGCAAACCCGGCTCTATGCCGTCAGCGAGATCGACAACTACCAGGGCGCGCGAAGCGGCGCCATCGTCTCGTACGCGATCGACGACGGCAGTTTGCAAATCAGGCGCATCGGCGCGGTGAGTTCGGGCGGTACGGCGCCGGCCCATGTCAGCGTGCATCCGTCCGGCAAGTGGGTGTTTGCCGCGAACTATGGCGGCGGCAGCGCCGCCGTATTTCCGGTGGGACCCGACGGGGCGCTGCTCGATGCAACGGATGTGCGGCCGAGCGTAGGCCCAAGGCATCATGGGCGCGGCGCGAACGATCCACCGGGGCAATTCGCGCTCAGCGACCACGATGGGCCTCATCTGCACATGGTGGCGGCCGATCCCGGCGGGCAATTTGTCATCGCCAATGACGCCGGACTCGATCTCACCCTGATCTGGCGCCTGGACGCGGCCGCGGGAAAATTGCTGCCCGCCGACGTGCCGGTAGTGCCGGCGCCTCCCGGTTCTGCTCCGCGCCATTTCGTGTTTCATCCCAACGGCCGCGTGTTCTACAACCTCTATGAGCATGACGCGAAGGTGGCGGTTTACGACTACGACGCGGCGCGCGGCGGCATGAAGTTGAAGCAAGTGGTGCCGAGCTTGCCGCCGAAGTTTGCCGGCAGCAATCTTGCGTCGGAAATCATCCTGACCGCGGATGGCCGATTTCTGTACGTGGCGAATCGCCTGCACAATGCGATCTCGATTTTTGGCGTAGCCGCGGACGGCCAGTTGCGCTCGCTTGCGGAGACCTGGGTGCACGCCGACTCGCCCCGCAGCTTGAGCATCGACCCGAGCGGAGCGTTTCTCTACTCCTGCAATCAGCGCGGCGATTCGATCACCTCGTTTCACCTGAATCGCGCTGAGCGGCGGTCTGAGCTTCACCGGCCGGTTCGAGGCCGTGGGGAGTCCGGCGGTGATGACCATCCTCAGGCGCCCCTAATCCGCGATATACTCGGGCCCGATGCGTTCGCGCGAACACGGTTGAAGAGTATGGAAATTGCAATGATCGGTCTCGGCCGCATGGGCGCGAATATGGCGCAGCGGTTGATGCGTGGCGGCCACCAAGTCGTGGGCTACGATCCGGCGGCGGCGGCCCGCGCACTGCTGGAAAAGAACGGCGCGCAAACCGCGGCCTCGCTCGAGCAGATGGTCGCCAAACTCAAGACGCCGCGCGCGGTTTGGCTCATGGTGCCCGCCGGCGAGATTACCGACGGCACCATTACGAGCCTCGTGCCGATGCTGGCCGCGGGCGACACCATCATCGATGGCGGCAATTCGAACTACCGCGATACCCAGCGCCGTGCGGCGGCGGTGGCCGCACCGCAAGATTCAGTATGTCGATTGCGGCACCAGCGGGGGCGTATGGGGCTTGGCGGAAGGCTATAGCCTGATGATCGGCGGCGATGAAGCCGTGGTGGAACGTCTGCGTCCGATTTTCGAGACGCTGGCGCCGGCGAAGGATCGCGGCTGGGGCCGGGTCGGACCGGTGGGCTCGGGCCACTATACGAAGATGGTCCACAACGGCATCGAATACGGAATGATGCAGGCCTACGCCGAGGGCTTCTCGATCCTGCAGCACAAAGAGGAGTTCAAGCTCGACCTGCATCAAGTCGCCGAGATTTGGCGCTACGGCAGCGTGGTGCGATCCTGGCTGCTCGATCTCACGGCGATCGCTCTGGATAAGAATCCGACGCTGGCTGGGATCGCTCCTTATGTGGCCGACTCCGGCGAAGGCCGCTGGACCGTTGCCGACGCCATCGAATTGGGCGTGTCGGCGCCAGTCATCACGCTCTCGCTGCTCGAACGGCTGCGCTCGCGCGACAACGATTCATTCACCGACAAGCTTTTGGCGGCGATGCGCAATCAGTTCGGCGGCCACGATATCAAAAAAGAGTGAGAATTCTGCGTCGTCGGCGCGGGCGCCATCGGCGGCTATTTTGGCGCGCGCTTGGCGCGGCGGGCCGCGACGTGACTTTTCTGGTGCGCGAGCGCCGCGCGGAGCAGCTGCGCCGCGACGGTTTGACGGTGCTGAGCCCGTTGGGCAACGTCAATCTGCGGGCTCCCGCTTTGGTGAACGCCGCGCACCTGAAGAATCACTACGGGCTGATCATCGTCAGCAGCAAGTCCTACGACTTGGAGAGTTCAATCGAGGACTTCGTCAATGCGGTGGGGCCGGACTCGCTTGTTCTTCCGCTGCTCAACGGCCTGCGCCACCTCGATGTGCTTGACGCGCGCTTCGGCGCGCGGCGCGTATTGGGCGGACTGGCGCGTATTTCATCGACGCTCGATGCGGACGGACGCATTCATCAGCTGGGCGCCTTCAATGCTCTCGCGTTCGGGGCACGCGATGCAGGCGCGCCGATCGACGCTATCGCCGAGGTTTTGCGCGTGCCGGGGTTCGATGCGCTGTTGAGCGAGGACATACTCCGCGAGATGTGGGAGAAGTGGGTGTTCATCGCCGCCGCCGCTGCGACCACCAGCCTGATGCGCGCGACGATCGGCGACATCATGGCAGCCGATGCGCACGATATACCGGTGCGCCTGCTGCAGGAATGCGGCGCGATCGCCGCCGCGAACGGTTTCGCGCCGCGCGAGAGTGCCGCTAAAGGCGCGCTGGCGGTTCTCACCGCGCCGGGTTCCGCTTTCACCGCATCGATGTTGCGCGACATCGAGCAGGGCGGCCGGATAGAGGCGGACCACATCGTCGGCGATTTGCTGCGGCGAGGCTCGAAAGCCCCGCCGGCGCCGCTGCTCTCGACCGCCTTCGCGCACCTGCGCGCCTATGAGGCGCGGCGCAAGCGCGAAATCGGCGCGGCCTAGACCGACGGCAGCGCGGATTTATGCCGGCTGACCGCGGCGCCGTCTTCCGCGCGCAGCCGCGCAAACACCAACGTGGACACGATCGTGAGCATGGCGAGTCCCAGCAGTGCCAGATGAATGCCGTGCAGCAGCTGCGGCGGCGTTGCGCGCAGCCGATCGGGAATGAATAAAGCCGCGGCGAGCGACGCCGTGGCGACGCCAAAACTGACCGCCAATTGCTGCACGGTGCTGGCGATGCTGCTGGCGCCGCTCGCTTCGTGTTCGCCGATGTCCGCGTACGCCAGGGTGTTCATGCTCGTATATTGCAGCGACGTCAGGAAGCCGTAGGTGAAGGCCATGCCGACGATGAGCCATACCGGCGTGCCCAGGTTGATGGTCGCAAACAGCATGATCATGACGCCGAGCAGGATGGTATTGCTGATGAGCACTCTGCGATAGCCGAAGCGCTTCAGGATCAACGGCATGGTCAATTTCAGGCTCATTGCGGCAAAGGCCTGCGGCATGATCAGCAGCCCGGATTGAATGGGTGAAAAGCCGAGCCCGACCTGATAGAGCAGCGGCAACAAGAACGGAATTCCGCCGATACCCAGGCGCGTGAATAGATTTCCGCTCACCGCGATGCGAAACGTACGGATTGCGAGCAGTTTCAAGCGCAGCAGCGGGTGAGTCATGCGCTTGGTATGCAGGCCATATGCGGCGAGCAGGGCGCCCGAGATGCCCAGCAATCCCAGCATCTCGCGACCGCTCAGGGTCGTTTCGCCGAACACCTCGAGCACATAGGAAAGCAACGCAATTCCCGAACCGAACAGGATCAGTCCGATGATATCGAGGGCGTAATTGCGCTTCTCGCGGTAGTTGGGCAAGTGCCTATAGACCAGCATCAAGCCGCAGATGCCGATCGGAATATTGACGTAGAAAATCATGCTCCAATGAAAATAACCGATGATCGCGCCGCCGAGCACCGGCCCGAGCATGGGACCCACCAGCCCCGGAATGGCGACAAAGCTCATGGCATCGATGAGCTCGGACTTTGCAAACGCGCGCACCATGGTGATGCGCCCCACCGGAATCATCATGGCGCCGCCGCAGCCTTGCAGAATGCGGCAGGCCACCAGCAGGTGGATGTTGCGCGAAATGCCGCAAAAGAAGGAGCCGAGCGTGAAGATGCCGATGGCCGATGCAAAGACTATGCGCGTGCCGAAGCGATTGGCCATCCAGCCGCTGATCGGTATGAAGACCGCCAAGGCCAAGGTATAGCTGGCGAGGACCGCCTTCATGCTCAACACCGGCACATCGAGCGCCTGGGCGATGGCGGGCACGGCGGTGTTGAGAATCGTCGTATCCAGCGATTCCATGAAGAATCCGACAGCGACCAGCCAGGGCAGCAGGCGCTTGGCGGTAGCCGTCAGCGCGATGTCGTCGGAAACTGCCAAGCGAGCGCCGCGCTACGCTCCGGCCAGCGCCGCGTCGACGATGTTCTGCGCTTCGCGGATCAAACGGCGCAAGTGCCCAGCGTCTTGAAAGCTCTCGGCATAGATCTTGTAGATGTCCTCGGTTCCGGAGGGCCGCGCCGCGAACCAGCCGCTGCGCGCCACCACTTTTACGCCGCCGATCGGCGCGCCATTGGCGGGGGCGCGCGTCAACACCTGTTCGATCGGTTCACCGGCGAGTTCCGTGATCTTGACCTGTTGCCGATCGAGCTTGCCGAGCTTGGATTTCTGCGCGGCCGTCGCCGGCGCGTCGATGCGATCGGCAAACGAGGTGCCGAGTTCCAGCGTGAGCGCCTGGTAGTGCTCGCCGGGATCCCGCCCGGTACGCGCGGCAATCTCCGCCGACAAGAGCGCCGGCGCGATGCCATCCTTGTCGGTGGTCCACACGCTGCCGTCCATGCGGCTGAACGAGGCGCCGGCGCTTTCCTCGCCGCCAAAGGCCAGTTTGCCCTCCACCAGCCCCGCAACGAACCATTTGAAGCCGACCGGAACCTCGTACAGCGCGCGTTTCAGGCGGGCGGCGACCCGATCGATCATCGCGCTGCTCACCACCGTCTTGCCGACGGCGGCATCGCGGCGCCAGCCGCCGCGGTGACTGAATAAATAATCGATCGCCGTGGACAGATAGTGATTGGGCGGCATCAAACCGCTGCTCGGCGTGACGATTCCATGCCGGTCATGGTCGGTGTCGCACGCAAAGGCGATGTCGTAGCGATCCTTGAGTTCGATCAGCCGCTGCATGGCATAGGAGGAGGATGGATCCATGCGGATTTTTCCATCCCAGTCGAGCGTCATGAATCGAAACGTCGGATCGACCGCGTCGTTCACCACCGTGAGATCCAGGCCGTATAGCTCGGCAATGCGCGGCCAGTAATGCACGCCGGCTCCGCCCAAGGGATCGACGCCCATGCGTATCTTGGAATCGCGGATCACCTTCATATCCAGGATGTCGCCAAGATCGGCGACGTAGCGGGTCAGGTAGTCGTGCAGGTGGGTGGTTGGCGCGCGCCGTGCCGCGCCGTACGCCATTCGTTTGATGCCGGGCACGTCCGGCCGCAACAATTCGTTCGCCCGATTCTCGATCCACTGGGTGATGTCGGAATCCGCGGGCCCCCCGTTCGTCGGGTTGTACTTGAAGCCGCCGTTGTCCGGCGGGTTGTGCGACGGCGTGATGACGATGCCGTCCGCGAGGCCGCTGCTGCGCGCGCGGTTGTAGGTGAGAATTGCATGCGAGATGGCCGGCGTCGGCGTGTACTCATCCTGCGCCGCAATCATCACTTCAACGCCGTTGGCGGCCAGCACCTCGAGGGCGCTGACGAACGCCGGCGCCGACAGCGCGTGCGTATCGAAGCCCATGAACAAGGGTCCCTCGATGCCTTGCCGTTTGCGGTATTCGCAGATGGCTTGGCTGATGCTAAGCACATGAGCCTCGTTGAAGCTGACGTCGAAAGAGCTTCCGCGATGCCCCGAGGTGCCGAACGCCACCCGTTGCGATGCGACCGCGGGATCCGGCCGTTCGCTGTAATACGCGGTGATCAAGCGCGGTACATTGACCAGCGAGGCCGCGGGCGCCGGCTTGCCGGCGAGTGGGTTCAGCCGCGAACTCAAGTGGTCGCCAGCGCGGCGCTCTTGTCCTTGATGCGCTGCAAGAGTTCGGTCCACGACTTGACGAACGAGGCGGCGCCCTCGATCTGGAGCCGGGAGGCGAGCGCATCGACGTCGATGCCCGCACCAGCAAAGCGTCCCAGCACCTCTTCCGCGTCGCCGCCGTCGGTACGCATGACGCCGTTGAGCTTGCCGCTTTGTGCGAACGCCAGCAAAGTTTTTTCCGGCATGGTATCGATGGTGTCCGGCGCGGCCAGCGCCTCGACATACAGCCCGGGCGGGGACTTGGGATCCTTGGTACCGGTGCTCGCCCACAGCATGCGCTGTATGCGCGCACCCTTGGCTTGCAGATCCTTCCAGCGCTTGCCGGCGATCAATTCGCAGTGCGCACGATAGGTGCGCTGCATGATCGCTATGCCCAGACGATTGCTCAATTCCTGCGGAACCTTGTCGGCGACAGCGCGGTCCCAGCGGCTGACGAACACGGACGCGACCGAGTTGATTTTCGGATCAAGACCGGCGGCGATGCGCCGCTCCATGGCCCGCATGTAGGCGTCAGCCACCTTCAGATATTGTTCGCGCGAGAACAGCAGGGTCACGTTGACCGGCACGCCGGCGAAGACGGCCGCTTCGATGGCCGGGACGCCGGCCGGCGTGCCCGGAATCTTCACGTAGAGGTTGGGCCGATTCGCCTGGCGGTGAATTCGCAGCGCCGCATCGATGGTAGCTTGGGTGTCGTTCGCCAGCAGCGGCGAGACCTCCATCGATACCCAGCCGTCGATGCCCTTGGTACGCTCGAATTCGGGCCTGAAAAGATCGGCGGCGCGGCGCAGGTCCTCGAGCGCCAATTCGACGAATAAGTCCTCGCCGGACATGCCGGCGGCGGCCTTCTGGCGGATGCCCTGGTCGTATGCCGCGGTCTTGCCGATGGCCTCGTCGAAAATCGTGGGATTGGACGTCAGGCCGGTGACCGAGAGTTGCTCGATATAGCGGCGCAGGGTCCCGTCGTCGAGAATTTCCCGGGTGATATTGTCGAGCCACAGGCTTTGCCCCAGATCGTGCAAATTCTTCGTCATACTCATGGTCGCACCTTGAATTCGGTCAGGTCGTGATTGAGAAGATCTTCGATGCGTTCGATCGCCAGATCCGGCGCAGGCACCACCGATTTTGACTCCGCGGCCAGCGCGTAGTGCCCTTGACGCACGAATACCGTCGTCACTTGCCCGCCCAGCATGGTTTTCACCGCCGCCAACAGATTCGGCTTGTCGTCGACCATAACATAGTGCTTGGCCGGATAGCGCAGCCGCACGTGGTCGAGGACTTTTTCCTTGTGCACATAGATCATGACGCGGCCCTCGACGGCATCCCAAATGCCCGAACGCTGGATCTTGCGCGGTTGAAACACGATGTCCCCGTCCGACAACACGACCGGCGCACCGAGGCCGCGCAGGTGCGCAATCGCCTCGAGTGCGCGCGGAAACAGCCGGCTCGCGAAGGGATATTCGAGCAGATACTGCGACAAGTCGAGCAACTGCGGGTCGTCATCCAGCCCGGTGCGAAATTCTTGCAGACTCCCGAGGTAGTCGGCCAGTCCGAGCGTGCTGCGCCGTTGCGCAAAAATGTCCCAGTAACGGGCGCGCTGCACCGCGCCGAAGCAACTCTCCAGCCGGTCGCCGAGGTCCGCGGCGAAGCGGTCGTTGTCCAATAAGGTGTTGTCCACGTCCAGCAGAAAAATCGTCGCAGCGTCGTTCAGCATGGCGGGGACTTCTCGATTTGAGGGTCATGCCATATGTCACCGTCATCGACAACTGTGCGGGCGGCCTGCGGGCCCCACGTGCCCGGATCGTAGTCGCTCAGCGGCAGGCCGCCTTTCAATACCGGATCGACCACCCGCCACGCGGCTTCCACGCAGTCGTCCTGCGTGAACAGGGCGGTCTCGCCGTGCACGGCATCTCCCAACAGTCTCTCGTAGGGAGATTTCCCCGCCTCGATATTGTGGCGCGCAATCAGTTCGACCGGCTGGCCGCGCATTTCCTCGCCGTTGAGCTTCACCAATGCGCCCAGGCCTATCACCACCTCGGGGCTCAGACGCAGGCGGAAGTAGTTCGACGGCATGTTTTCGCTGCGATCGAAAATTGCCAGCGGCGGCCGCTTGAGAGTCACCGTGACTTCGGTCGCGGTGATCGGCAGATTCTTGCCGGCGCGGATGTAGAACGGCACGCCGGCCCAGCGCCAGGTATCGATGTGCAATTGCAACGCGGCGAAGGTCTCGACCTGGGAATCCTTGGCGACGCCCTTCTCGGTGCGATAGCCGCGAAATTGTCCACGCACGACCTGTTTCGGATCGAGAGGCCGCATTGCGCGGAAAATGCGCAGTTTCTCCGCCTGCATGGTTTTCGAATCGCGGCCGACGGGCGCGTCCATCGCCAGCAATGTCACCACCTGCAGCAGGTGGTTTTGCACCACGTCGCGGATCGCGCCGACCTCCTCGTAAAAAGAACCGCGGCCCTGCACTCCGAAATTTTCCGCCATCGTGATTTGGATGTCGCGGATGTATTCGCGATTCCATATCGGCTCGAGAAATGTGTTGGCGAAACGGAAGTAGAGGATGTTTTGCACCGCTTCCTTGCCCAGATAGTGATCGATGCGAAAGATCGAGGCTTCATCGAACACATCATGCAAGGTCCGGTTGAGGGCCTGGGCGCTGGCAAGATCCCGGCCGAACGGCTTCTCGACGATGACGCGCGCGTTTTCGGCGCATCCGGACTGCTGCAGCCCCTGAACCACGCTGGCAAACATGCTCGGCGGAATTGCCAGATAGTGAATCGGGCTTTTGGCCGAACCCAGCGCCTTCTTCAGCCTGGAAAAAGTTTGCGGATCCGCATAGTCGCCGTCGACATAGCGCAGCAGCGCGGCCAGCTTTGCGAAAGTCTCGTCGTCGCGGCCGCCGCTCTGCTTGACGCTGTCGCGCGCGCGTTCTATGAGCTTGTCCAAGTTCCATCCGGCGCGCGCCATGCCGATGATGGGGATGTGAAAGCCGTCACGCTGCACCATGGCATAAAGCGCGGGAAAAATCTGCTTGTAGGCGAGATCGCCGGTCGCGCCGAAGAACACGAAGGCATCGGATTCGATTTTGCGGTCGTCGATGCTCATTGGTTTCTCGCGCCGAGCTCGCGGCGCAGGCGGGCGAGTTCTTCGATCAATTCCACCGCCAGCGCAACGCCGGCAAGATTCAATTCCAGGTCGCGTTCCAGGCGCAGCGCGAGCCGGGCGCGGCGCAGCGCATCGCCGGTAAAGCGCCACTCGCTGCTGACATTGACGACGCTCAAAACACCTTCCTCGACGAATTCCAGGATGTGCCGCTCATCGACGGCGCACATCCGGCTCAAGTCCTCGATGCTCAAGATCGCTGATTCGTCGAAAATGCTTCCGGGTAGCGGGCGGTCGTCTGCTGGGGACATATTAGACTCCGAGGCTGGCGCGAGGGTTGAAGGCTCCGGCGGCGGCCAGAGCGGCATAAGCGGCCCTGGTTTTGTCGCTCGCGGCGGGGGGCAGGGCGATCTGCAGTACCACGAAAAAATCGCCCGGCTGCGCCGCTGGAATTCCCCGCCCCTTCAAGCGCAATTTGGTGCCGGCTTGAGAACCGGCGGGAATTTTCAAATCGACGTTGCCGCCGGGCGTCGGCGTCTTCACCGTCGCGCCGAGAGCCGCTTCCCAAGGTGCCACCGGCAATTCCAGGTATAAATCACGCCCATCGACCCGGTACAGCGGGTCGGGTTGGAACTCGACCTCGATATAAAGATCTCCCGCTTTGCCGCCGCCGTGCGCGCTCGCGCCCTGACCTGCGAGACGTATTTGCTGGCCCGCAAGAATCCCCTTGGGCACTTGCACGTTGAGCGTGCGCTCCTTCGATATCAAGCGTCCTTCACTGTCGATTTCCGGCATCCGCAGGGTGAAGGAACGCGACCCGCCGTTCAGAGAAGCTTGTAAATCGAGCAGCACCTTGGCGTGGTGATCCTCGCCGCGTCCAGGATGAGCTCCCTGGGCGCGGCCGCGGCCCGCCCGCGCCTGCGCGCCGAACAGCGCATCGAAGAAATCGCTATAGGACGCATCGCCCGGACCCGCACCGCTGAATTCAAAGCCCGAATCCCAATTTGGCGGCGGCCTGAAGTCCTGTCCGGGACGGTAGTCTTTGCCCAGCTGATCATAGGCGGCGCGCTTTTCCGGGCTCTTGAGCACTTCATAGGCCTCGCCAACTTCCTTGAAACGCGCTTCCGCGTCTTTCTCCTTGCTGACATCCGGGTGATACTTGCGGGCAAGTTTGCGGTAGGCCTGCTTGATCTGCGCGTCGGTCGCGTCCCGGGCAACGCCCATCACTTTGTAATAATCCTTGAATTCCACCGATCACCTGACGCTGGAGAGGTCGCAGAATAGTACGCGCAAAACGCCGTTAATCATAAATCGTGTCGGATCAATCCTACGCTACAACTGATACGCGACGGTGAGCAGCAGTCCTTCGCAAAGATCGCGCAGCAGGCCGGGCGGACGGCCGTCGAACCTCGCCGTTTTTGGAATCGAGGCTTCGATCCAGCCTGCCAGCCACTTTATTTCCGCCGCTCCATAGAAAACCACGGCGCATTCGTAGTTGAGCAACAAACTGCGCGAGTCAAGGTTCACGGAACCCGCGATCCCGAGTGCGTGATCGAACACCACGGCTTTCGCATGGCTCATGTAAGGCAGCAAATGCACATTGACGCCTGCCTGGCTCAAGGAGCGCAGCGAGCGATTGCGCGCAAAGTCCGCCAGCGGGTGATTGGAGCTCGCAGGGATGCACAAGTCGACCTTTACGCCGCGCCGTGCCGCGAGGCGCATGGCCGTTTCCAAGGCGGTGTCGGGCACGAAATAAGGAGTCGCGGCGATCATGCGTTCGCGGGCATGAAAGCACGCGTCGATCAACAAGGAATGCACGGTATCTTCGCTCTGATCCGGCCCGCTGGGCAAAAACTGCGCCTCGCTGCGAGCGCTGGCGGCGCCGCTCTCGACGGCGGCGGTTTCGATGCCGCCCGACGCGGCCTTGCCGCCGGCGGCGACCCAGTCACATTCGAATTGCGCGGCGGCGGCGGCCGCCACCGCGCCGTGCAGATCGAAGCTCAAGTCCAGCCATGGCGCTGCGCCGGCGACGCCGGAGAAATATTCGGCGGCCAGGTTGCGTCCGCCGGCCCACAGACGAGCGCCGTCCGCGATCACCATTTTGCGGTGGTTGCGCAAATTGCGCGGACCTTGAGTTTTACGCGCAAACAAGGGACTGAATATCGCGGTGCGCACACCACCGAGCTGCAGGGCGCGAAAGCACCGTTTGGGTAATTGCAGGGCGCCGACGCCGTCGAGAAGCAGCCTCACTTCCACGCCGCTGCGCGCTCGCGCCACCATGTGCTGCATGGCCTCGCGGCCGAAGGCATCATCGCCGAGAATATAGGTGCAGACGTCGAGCCTCGACACGGCGCCCGACATCGTAGCGAAAAGCGCCGCTGCCGACTCCGTGCCATCCTGATGCATGGCGATCAGCGCCTGCGAGGCGGCCGGTAGTCCGAAGCTTTCTATCAGACCCTTCGCCCAGTGACCCTCGACGGGAGCGTCGGCATGGCGCCCGGGTTTGCGCGGAAGCTTGCGCCGCCCGAACAGCAAATACATCGGCAAAGCGAGGTAGGGCAGCGCGATCATTCCCAGTACCCAGGCGATCGCGATCGAAGGCGGCCGGCGCACGCGCTCCGCGCGGGTCGTCAAGATATAGACAAGTATGCTGACGACGATGACGAGGGAATGCAGGCTGACCGTCGGCAGCCAGATCTTCATGCGTCTTGCGAGAATCGGCGCAAAACCGCCGGCAACAGATCGGGCAGATCTTCCGCCATGAGACCGGCTCCAAAACCGGCTGCCGCGGCACCATGCAGCCAGACCGCCGCGGCGGCCGCCGGCAGGGCATCCATGTTTTGCGCCAGCAGGCCCAGGATGAAGCCGCCGAGAACGTCCCCCGATCCGGCCGTGGCCAACGTTGACGGTGCATTGCTGTTGATGATTGCGCGGCCATCGGGTGCGGCGATGACGGTGTCGGCGCCTTTCAAAACGACAACCGCGCCGCTGCGGCGCGCTGCTTGACGGGCGCGCGCCACCTTGTCGCCCGATACGTCAAAGATGCGTTTGAATTCGCCTTCATGCGGGGTGATGACGCAAGTTCCCCGGATCGCCTGGAACAGTTCTTGCGGGCGCGAGGCGAAAACGCTGATGGCATCGGCGTCGATTACGACCGGCTTGCCGGTCGTGAGCATGGCCAAGGTCCGCAGGCGCGTCGCGTCGCTGACGCCCGCGCCGGGTCCAATGGAGAATGCCGTGAATCGCGGATCGGCAAGCAGCCGGCCGAAGTCTTCGTGTTCCGCGAGCGGCCGCGCCATGATGCTCGTGAGCGCCGCCGCATAGATCGCAAAGGCGTGTTCCGGCACCGCAATCGTGGTCAATCCGGCGCCGATGCGCGCCGCGGCGCGTGCGGCCATGCGCGCCGCGCCGGTCATCGGATAGCCGCCGTACAGCAGAGCGTGCCCACGGCTGTACTTGTTGATATTCGAATGCCGCTGCGGCAGCTTTGCCTGCCACAGGGCCGGCACGTTCTCCCAGGTATCGACGGCCAACGAGTCCAGCACCTGTTGCGGCATGCCGATGTCTGCAACCACGACCTCGCCGCACGCGTCGCGCCCCGGCAGCAGCAAATGTCCCGGCTTTTTGCGCATGAATGTGACCGTGCAGACAGCCGCTGCCGCGCCGATGTTTTCGCCGCTGTCCCCGAGGATGCCGCTCGGAATGTCCACGGCAACGATGGGCAGCGCGCGGCGGGTTGCATACCCCAAGAAATCGCTGACCTGCGGATCCAAGGCGCGATTCAGGCCCGATCCAAACAGGGCATCGATCAGCAATTCGGCGCCATCGATGAGCGCCGGAGTCAGCGGTTCGATGGCGCCGCGCCAACGTCGGGCATGATATTGAGCGTCATTGCGCAGTGCTTCGACATCGCCGAGCAGGGCTACGCGGACGGGCCATCCGGCATTGCGCCAGCGCCGCGGCGGCCACGAATCCGTCGCCGCCATTATTGCCCGGACCGCATAGCGACGCTGACTGCCCGGGGGGTAGAAGCGGCGCTGAATCTCGCGAGCGACCGCCTCGCCCGGCATTCTGCATCAGCAGGCCGCCCGGCTGTGCCGGCCGCGATCGCCAACCGGTCCGCCTCGGCCATTTGCTCGACGCGAGAGCAGCGCCGCGCTCACAAGCGTCCCGCGACCGCACCGACGGCTGCGGTCACCGCCATCGCCAGAGCGCTCCAGAACGTCACGCGCAACGCGCCGACCCACATGCTCGCGCCGCCGACCTTGGCCGACCAGCCGCCGAGGAAGAGCAGACACGCCAGACAGCTCAGCGGCGATGGCCGCGATCAGGTAATGCGCAGGCGCGATCGCGACGACGGTCAGCGGCAGGGCGGCACCGACGCGAAAAGCTGCCGGCTGAGGCCATGGCAGCCTGCAAGGGCCGCGCTTTCGACAAGGGTGAGATTCCCAATTCGTCGCGCGCATGCGAGCCCAAGGCATCGTGCGCCATGAGTTGGTCGGCCACTTGACGCGCCAAGGCGGCATCGAGTGCCGCGGCGTATGTAAATGTCGGTCAATTCGCGATGCTCGCCGGCATAGTCCTCGCGCAGTTCGGCGCCCTCCTGCGCCAACGCAGCGGCTTCGGTGTCGGCCTGCGAATGCACGGACACATATTCTCCGGCCGCCATGGACATGGCGCCCGCGACCAGCGCCGCGGTGCCGCTCAGCAACAGCGTGGCGTGCGAGGCGTCGGCAGCGGCGAGGCCGAGCAACAGGCTGGAGGTCGAAACGATACCGTCATTCGCGCCAAGCACCGAGGCGCGCAACCAATTAGCCGTTCCCAACGTATGGCGGTCATGATCTCTTGGACGCATAGTATCCTGTATATGCAAACAGGCAAATTCGGTGAGACCGCAGTGCGGCGAATCTAATGGTAGCTAGCCCATGCGAACCGCGGGTAGTCTTTGCTGGAAATAATAACGCCTCGCCGACACTCGCCTTAAGTCGGCAAAATCGGGAAGTCGCATGCAGAATCCTCTGTTTTGGATAGAGTGGCTCGATCGTCTCGATCGCGTGCTGAGCAGTGCCCGGCAAGATATCGCGGTGCTCAAGCGCGCGGTCAGTCCGCGCAGCCTCGAGGCAATGAGCGCTCCAAGCGGCAGCTGGCCGCGCTCATCAACGATCTGCAATTGCTGGACCCTGAGGTATTCGCATCGAGCGCAAAATCCGGCGCTGCGAACGCGCTGCAATCGGCGCTCGAAGCGGCCGTGCTGCAGCTGGGCAACCTGGCGGAAATTCCGGCCGCCAGCGCTCCGGGGGTGCTCGATCGCATGCTGGCGGCCGGCGACGCCGCGTTGCGCGATAGCTGCTACGAAGCTGCGATGTTGCTCACGCCGCATCGCCGCCGCGCATAACGTCCGCAGGCTACGTCCTGCCGCTTTTCGGACCCCAGATGTACCAGAGAATAAACCCAAGCACCGGCAGTACGAACACGATGACGATCCACAGCACCTTGTTGCCGGTGTCCGCGCTGCTTTGAAATATGTTCACGATCGCCCAGACATCCGCGATCAATATCACCAGACCGAACAGACCGCCTTGATACATGTGTTTCCCCCTCGATCGCCTTATAAGATCAAGAGAATTCCCCCAATCGCGCTCAATAGCAACACCAATTGCTCGAACAGGCTCTGATTGACGTGCTTCAGCAGCCAACGGCCCGCCAGCGCTCCCAGCAGCACGGCCGGCGCCAGCATCAGATTGAAGCCGAAGCTTTGCGTGGTGATCAGCCCGAGATCCACCATGAAAGGTACTTTGAATAGATTGAGCAGCATGAAGAATACGGCAGCGGTGCCGACGTATTCCATTTTGGGCAGCCGCATCGCCACGAGATAGATGGCCATGAGCGGCCCGGCAGCGTTGGCGATGAGCGTGATGAAGCCGGCAGTCATGCCGATGGCCGCCCCCACCGACCAGTGAAACTCAGCCGCGTTCTCCTGCGGCGGGCGCCGATACATACTTGCGCCAGAAGCTCAAGATCGCCAGCGAGACGATGATCCAGCCGATCAAAATCCGCGCGGTATGGTCGGAGATGCGGCCGAGCGTGAAATACCCCAGCACGACGCCGGCCGCGGTCCACGGAAACAATCGCCAAAGGTAGCGCCACTGGGTGTGCTTGCGATAGGCGAACACGGCGACGAAATCGCCGAATATCAGCAGCGGCAGCACCAAGCCGCTCGCCTGTTTGCTGCTGGGAAAGACGTGGTTGAACAGGGCAATCGAGAGAATGCTCAGGCCGGTAATGCCGGCCTTGGAGACGCCCACCATGAAGGCGCCAAGCGCCGCGAAAAACCACAGCAGAGGTCCGGTGATCATGCAGCCAACCTAACACGGCGCGCGGCCGGTTTGCCGGGCGCTCCTGGACCTGGCTGCGGATCAGTTGTCTACGTAGAACTGGCGCAGACGATGCAGGTCGATGATCACGTCGAAGTGCTGTCCCGCCGGCAGCACGGGCCCGGTGGCAAAGTCATAGCGCGAGTCCAGATTGGCATATGCCCGGGATGCAGGTCATGCATGGCGCGCTTGAACATTTCGCGCGGCACCCACTCGGAGTTTGACGACAGCGAACCGAATTCATCGTGGTAAATCGTGGCGGTGGAAATATCCGCGGGTGCGGAAGCGATCGCGAAGATGCGCGGCCGCGCGCCATCCAAACGCACGTGCTTGGCGCCTGCGACGATCAGCTGCCATTCATTGCCCTGGGGCACCGCGATCAACGCATAGACATGATGTTGCGCGGTAAAAAACGCCATGCGAGCGCGACCAGGGCGGTCAAGCGCCGCGCATTGGCGCTCCAGCGCTTCGGTGAGCGCGCTGACCGATGCGACCAGGAAACACAGCAACACGCCGGTCATCGCGAGAATCGTGCGATAGGTTGCGTAGCGCTCCGAGGCGAGCATGCTCACCGCAAAGGCAAACACGGGCAGTCCGAGCAATCCCGCACATCCAAATGATGCCGCGCTGCCTGCCGTGGCGGCGCCACTGCAAATAGGCGCCCGCGAGCCAGGATCGCGCCGACCAAGGCGCGCGCAGGCGATGATACAGTGCATGATCGCGATGATTGTTCATCATTCAGCACGAACAGGCTCAGGGCGTTCGGCAGCGGCTCCTGCAGGAACCAGGCGATTTTCTCGCCCCAATGCGTCTCGAAGGCGATTCGCTCGGACTTGACGAACACGTGCTCGGCGTACAGCAGTGACATCGTGCAATACGCCAGTCCCAGCGTGCCTGCCACGAATCCGAGATGCGACGCCCAGCCCAGCGCGCCGTTTGCGCCAAGCGTGCGCCGGCGCTGCGCGATCAGGGCGCCGGCCAGCGGCACCACGATAGAACAGAGCGCTCGGCTGATAAATCAGCGCGCTCACCACCATCAGGCCCGATGCCACGCGACCATTGTCCCACCGCACGCCCGACGCCGGCGCGCAGATCCAGGAGCAATGCGCCCTTCCACGGTGAAAAATGCGCCGATCGCGAGCAGTGCGGTCGCCGCATACGGCCAGCCGATCGCCCATCCGGCAATGATTTGTGCGGACGGCACCAAACCGAGCAGCACCGCAAAACACAGGCTGGTGCCGATCGACCAGCCGAGCGCGCGCAAGCCGCGGAAGCTCACCAGGGATATGGCGCCGAGAAGCAGCGCCGCGACCAAGCGCAGCCACTGCAGATTCTGCACCGAACTGGTCTGTGCCGTAAGTCGCCTGCAAAAGCCAGCCGTAGATCGGGCGCGCGGCCGAGGCGCAGAATTGCAAGACCTTGCCAACTTCCTCATGCGCTTCGCGCAGGTTGGAATAATCGTCGCGCAGACCATATTGATGAAAGGTCGCGGGCCAGTAGGCCACGAGCGGCACCAGAAACAGCAGGGCGGTCAGCAGCCACGCGCGAACACGCTGCGAAATCCGCGGCCTCGCGAGCGCGCTTGGCGCGCCGCTCGGTAGCCCGATCGCGGCCTCAGCGAGCGCCGAGTCGTCGAGCACCGAGTCGCTCAGTCCGGACTCGCCGAGCACTGTTTTGGGCACGCTGCTCATATATTCGTCAGGAACACCGTATGCTGCAATGCACTATTCAGCGGGCACCGTGATCCTCTAGCCGCTGCGCCAGCGGTGAAAAGGAAAGGTAAAAAACATCCCTACTGCGATCTGATTCTATCGACGCTGCGCCAAAAATCAGTGCCGGCGGCCGAGATAATGCGTTAAATATCTGTTAACTAGAGAGGTTCGCGCGTCTACGCGGCCACGCACAGGTTTTTGCCGCCGTGTTTCGCCCGGTACAAGGCTCCATCTGCCCGGTCGAAAGCTGCCTCTGCCAGGTCGTTTTCCTTCAATTCAGTCAACCCGCACGACACCGTGACGCGCACCGGCGTGCCCCGGAAATGAAAGCGCAAGGCCTCGACTGCGGAGCGCACTTGATTGGCGATGAGCATGGCTTGTTCGCTTTTCGCCCCGCACAACAACATGACGAATTCTTCGCCGCCGATGCGCGCGACGAAGTCATTGCCGCGTACCGCCGCCATGAAGCACGCCGCGACGCTTTGCAGCACACGATCCCCGGCGCGGTGGCCATAGCTGTCATTGATCATCTTGAAGTTGTCCAGATCCCACAGCAGCATGGCCACCGGCAGAGGAGGGCGCGGCTTCTGTGCGATTTCGTGCGCGAAGCGTTCTTCGAACCCTTTGCGATTGGCGATTCCCGTCAAGGGATCGATGCGAGCGCCTTGTTTTTCGCTGTCCAGCCTCGAGTGCAGGTCGCCCGTCTCGCGCTCCAATTCGGCGATGCGCACGCGCATCCGCTCGGCGCGGCCGTTGACTTCCAGCAGCCGAAATTCTTCGCGGGCGCGAAAATTACTGACATGCTGCGCGACGCGCTCGAGGCGCGCTTTCACCACGCTTTGCAGCACCCCCAATTCCGTCGCGTTCGCCGCCTCGTCGGTCAGTTCCCGCATTTGCGACATGACCGCGTCGTTATATGTTTGGGTGTCCTCAAAATGGCTGCGATTGGAGTGATTCGAATCGGACAAGTAACCGGCCATTTCCTCGAGGCGCTTGGTGACCTCCGCGAGAATTTGCGCGGTCTGCAGGCGTTCGCGCTGCAGCTGCTCGCCATGGCCATGCACCAAGTCGGCAGCGCGCGTCAGGACACGGGCCAACGCGCTGTCATTTTTTGCGGCCGCCAATTCTCCGATCAAGGCTGGCGCCGCGGGATCCTGCGGATCGAGCGCCGCGAGGCGCTCGAGCAGCGATTTTATCGCGAGCCGCGTTTGCGCATCCGTGGGCGGCAAGATGATCGTCGGGACCGGAGCGGCGGCATCCACGGCCACCACGGCGGTCGTGAGCGAGTCGGCCAGCCGCGCCAGCTCGTGGGCGTCGGCATTGCGCCGGTTGGCGGCCGCGAGCGCGGTCAATTCGTCGTCGAGCTTGAGATTCACGCCCATGCCGGCGGCGCACAGGCGGCCGACCAGGCGCCGCAGAACCTGTTCGACCTGCTTCCAGCGAAGCTCCTCTGCCTCCATTTCGAGCAAGGAGTCGCGGTATTTTTGCTTCCAATCAGCCGTTTCGGACACGAATCTTTCCCCGGCGTAAACTTTGAAAATGTGCAGGTGCTATGTCAGTCCGGACGGCGCGACAATCGAGCGCGACTTCGAACTCGGATCCACCGGCTGGAAATTTGCGGCGAACTTCAACACCAGGCCCGCGCAAATCATTCCGGTGGTTCGCGCCGATGGCGGGCGAAAAACCGGCGCCATGATGCGCTGGGGCGCTGCCGCGAGCGGCAGCTTCAATACCGCGGTCGAGACGCTGGCGGGCAGCGCCGAGTTCAGCGAGTCGTGGAAACGCGGCCGCCGCTGCATTATTCCGGCACTGGGATTTTTTGAATGGCATGTCAATCCGGACGCAAGTGAACGGCCATACTATATTCACCCGGACGATCAAGATGTGTTCGGCTTCGCTGGATTGTGGGCAGCTGCGGGCGTGGATGCGAACACCGTCACAGAGTGCTGCAGCATCGTTACCGTCCCGGCTAACGCGCTGGTGTCGGGAATCCGCAAGTCCGGACGGCGAATGCCCGCCATGCTGACGCGCGCCATGCGTGAATTATGGTTACTTGGGACTGTGGATTCCGCAGGCGGCGCGCTTGCGGCGTACGCCGATGAGCGGTTGTCGGCCTATGCGGTGAGCGAGCGAATCAACTCGCCGCACAACAATGGCGAACGCCTCGTGGAACCCCTCGAAACCGATGTCGACTGAAAGGCTTCCCGAGGCCCCGGCAGGCCGATTTGCAGGCCTGGCGGCGGTTCCTTGATGCAGGTCCCATCGTTCGAACACCTGCCGCGATAGGCTTTGTGCGAAGGATCGCCATTCATGCCGCGTCTCGCCTTTCTCATTGCATTCGTGCTGACCGCATCCAGCGCCACGGCCGCGCCCAGGATATATACCTACTTGGACGCTCAAGGCCAGCGGCACTACACCGACGTGCCGGACAACAACCGCTACCGGTTGCTGGTTCTTTCTCCGCAGGATAGGACTGCGAGCGGCGACCGCTACGACTTTGCGTTGCTGGCGAAAGCCACGCAGTACGACTCGATCATCGAGCACGCCGCGGTGTCGTCCGCGCTGGAACCCAACCTGCTGCGCGCCGTGATCGTGGTGGAATCGGGATTCAATTCGCGTGCCGTCTCCAAACGCGGCGCGGTCGGCCTGATGCAGTTGATGCCGGCGACCGCCAGCCGCTTCGGCGTCTCGAATCCCTTCGATGCCCGTCAGAATGTGCATGCCGGTGCGCGCTATTTGAAGTTTCTGATCGACCGCTTCGGCCACGATGTGCGCTTGGCGCTGGCCGCTTATAACGCAGGGGAAGATGCGGTCGAGCGCAACGGCGGACAAATACCCCCGTTTAGCGAAACGATGGCCTACGTGCCGCGGGTACTCAAGATCTACAAAATGCTGACCGAACGGCCTCGCAGCACCTGACTTGACATTCGGTAAGCGCCGGCTTACCGTTAGTCATGACTTACCAAGCAGCGTTCCTCGCCCTGGCCGATCCGACCCGGCGCAAGGTATTCGAGCAGTTGCGCCATGGAGCGAAGCCGGTTGGAATGATTGCGGCGCACATGCCGGTCAGCCGTCCGGCGGTCTCGCAGCACCTCGGCGTTCTCAAGAAAGCCGGACTCGTCGCGGATCGTGCCGAGGGCACCCGCCGCGTGTACTACATAGATCCGCACGGCCTGGCGTCGATACGCATGTGGCTGGATCAATTTTGGGGAGACGCCCTCAAGGCGTTCAAGGCAGAAATAGAGAAGGAGGGATCGGGCAAATGATTACCATCGCGCCGGTGCGCAAGCAAGTGACCGTAGCGGCAAGTCAACAGCGCGCCTTTGCCTTGTTCACCAACGAAATGTCGCGCTGGTGGCCGGCAACGCACTCGATCCTCAAGTCGCCGCTCAAACAATATGTCGTTGAACCGCGCGTGGGCGGCCGCTGGTACGCCGTTGGCGAAGACGGCTCGACCGGGCAGACCGGCTATGTCATCGAGTGGCAGCCGCCGCAGAGGCTGGTTCTTGCCTGGCAACTGAGCGGGGATTGGCAATTCGACCCGGAGCTCATTACCGAAGTCGAAGTTCGATTCATTGCCGAAGGCGAAGGCACCACCCGGGTCGAATTGGAGCACCGCAATCTGCAGCGCATGGGCGCGAAGGCGGAGCAGATTCGCGGCATGGTGGATGCGCCGGGCGGATGGACCGCGATTCTCGAATCTTTCAAAAAATGTGCGGCCGGCTGATAAAGCGGAGGATGAACATGAATATGCGTTCGGGGAAACAATCGCTGCTGCGCGTAAGCGCTCTATTGGCGCTGGCGCTGGCGAAACCGGCGGCGGCCGAGGTGCAAAGCCTCGGCGCGAATGGCTTCGAGGTGCGCGAATCCGTGCATGTGACGGCGTCCGCGGATAAGGCATTTGCCGCGCTGCTGCAGCCGGCGCGCTGGTGGAGTTCCGAGCACACCTTCTCGGGCAATGCCGCCAACCTGGTTTTGGATGCGCGCGCGGGCGGCTGTTGGTGCGAGAATCTGCCGGACGGCGGCTCGGTCGAACATCTTCACGTGGTGTACCTCGCGCCCGGCAAGGCGCTGCGCCTGCGCGGCGCGCTCGGTCCCTTCCAAGGCCTTGGCGTCGAGGGTTCGATGACCTGGACCCTCAAGGCCGGCGCCAACGGCACCGACATCTCCGTCAGCTACGCCGTCGGCGGCTATGCGAAGGACGGATTTGAAGGCGCGGCGAAAGGCACCGACCACGTTCTCGGCGAGCAGATCGAGCGTTTGCGAAAACTCATCGAAACTTAGCCGGTTTGACGGCAACCGCCGCGATTTCGAAACGCGCGCCGCGCACCAATTTTGCAACGCCGACAAACGCGCGCGACGGATAGTGGTCCTGGAAATAAGAGCGATAGATGGCGTTGAATTTTTCGTACAGGTCAAGATCGGTACAGTAAATCGTGACCGATACCAGATCCGCCATCGTCAGTCCGGCGCGCTCCAAGGTCTGTTTTACGGAATCCAGGACCAGGCGAGCTTCGGCCTCGGCATCCGCCGGCACCTTGCCGGTCGCAGGGTCCAATCCGAGATGCCCGCTCACATAGAAGGTTCCCTTGACCAACACCCCGCTGCTGTACGGCGCCGCCACCTTGGGATCCGCGCCGGGAGGGGTGATGAAGGTTCGATCCGAGTCGGCGGCGTGGAGCGCGCCGGCAAAGAAGGCGATGGCTAAAATGCTCAGGGCTTTGTTCATGGTGGTCTCGTTTTTCATGTCTTGGGGACCGCGCCGGCGGGCGTCAGTTTGTCGATCGCTTGCGGCAGCGCTTGCGACAGCTTTGCGGCCAGCACGTCCGGCGATAAGCCGACTTTGGCGGCCAGCTCCTTCA
This sequence comes from uncultured Gammaproteobacteria bacterium, assembly GCA_963812125.1. Classification (GTDB taxonomy): domain Bacteria; phylum Pseudomonadota; class Gammaproteobacteria; order Steroidobacterales; family Steroidobacteraceae; genus Bog-1198. The sequence goes on along the minus strand of CAWETY010000012.1, from coordinate 192,241 downwards.
CCGTGTCGGAGCCGAAGGCTTGATGGATCTGGTCGGCTGTAATGGGTTGATTCGCGCCGGTTGCGACCCACGAGCGAACCGTGCCGCCCAAACCCTGTTGCTCCAATTGGGCGACGATGCCTTGCACGCCGCCGTGCTTTTGAATGAGTCCATTGACGACCGTGGCCATCTCCGCCCCGACCACCCCGCCCAATATGCCGTCGAACATGCCCATAAACCCTCCTTGATGTCGTTGCGTTGCTTTAGAAACCGAATACCAGGTTCACCGTCGCCACCGTGTCGATCTTCTTGAGCGGGGGCGGTGGTTTGGTATTGTCGGTAATCGCGTAACCAACGCTCAGGGCCAGCTTATCCGACATCTTGACGGTGAGCGCAAGCTCGTCGTGCAGCAGGACGTCGCTGGAGCCCGCTTCCGTCAGAAATTTGTTGGTAAACACCGTGGTCTTGGTGAAGGCATGCGAAAAATCCAGGCCGGCCGTCGCGATCGCCTCGCCAGTTGCGTCCAGCGGCGTGCGCGAAATCACCAGCCCGGTAGCGTCCTTGTCGATTGTCTCAGGCCGCAGGCGCCGGTAACCCACGCCAACCTGCGCAGTGAACTTGGTGTCTTCGTCGTTGACGATCTTGTAGCCCATGCCGCCGGTCAAGCTGGCCTGATATTGAAATCCGTCGAACAAGTCGTGCTCATAGCGCAAGCCGCCGAAGGCGAACAGGTCTCCTGAGACGGTGTAATTGGTTTGACCGCGCGTCTCCCAGCGCTCCGCCGAGACGATGCCCGAGTTCTTGCCGTATAAACCGCCGGCATAGATTTCGTTTTTCCAGGCGCCGTCGTAGCGCAGCAAGTCGACGTTGCCGTTGATGGACTCGGCGTCGCTGTTGCCGTGAGAACTCAAGAAGCCGAACTGGCCCTTGCCGATCCAAACGTCCTGCGGCGGCGGCGGGGCGTCGTCGGCCCAAACACTCAGCGCGGGAGCGAGCGCCAGGAAAAATGCGATCGTACGGTTGATAGACATGATGTTCCCTTGAAAGTTGGCTGAAAAAATCGAGCGAACGCCGCTGTCCGACGCGCTTGTTGTCCGCGCACAATCCGACCGCAAAACCGCAACGCCTTTTTAGGCGCGCCTTGCCAGCAAATCGCGAATCTCCTCGAGGAGCACTTCGGACTTGGGCGGCGGCGGGGGCGGCGGAGCAACCGCCGGTGCAGGTTTCTTGAGCTTGTTGATGCCCTTGATGCACATGAACAAGACAATGGCGATGATCGTGAAATCAAAAGCCGTCTGAATGAAGGAGCCGTACTTGATCAGCACCGCTTTGCCGGCGGGATCGGCGCCGAGACTCACGGCCAAGTCCGAGAAGTTAACCCCGCCGATGACCTTTCCGAGCGCCGGCATGATGATGTCGCCGACCAGCGAGGAGACGATCTTGCCGAATGCCGCGCCGATGATCACACCGACCGCCAAGTCGACCACGTTTCCCTTCATCGCAAATTCTTTGAATTCTGACGCAATTCCCATGGCATTCTCCGTGCGCCGGTTAAACCGGCAAAGTGTTGTAAATGAAAGTTTTATACATTGAAGGTCTAGCCAACCACATTGGCCCCGAGTCATGCATCGGCGTCCGTAAGGGCGAGGGTGAAGCGTTGACAGGGGAACGTGCAGGCTGGGTATTGAGCCGCGAAATTAATGCCCCGCCACGAGGTGGGTTACTTCGGGGTGCCGACGCCGTGGAGAAGGACGGAAGGCAACACTCGGGACGTCGCCATGGCAAGACGTCTTGGGACCCTGCGCGGTCAAAGACCCCACGCATGTACGGACGCACTTTGCTCGGGAACCGGGAGATCCCATCGGCCTCTGCGATCGCAAGATCTGTAGAGCGTGTCGGGCAGTCGAAAGACCGGAGCCGACGATGAACGCTGATGGGAAGTCGGACCGACCAGTAGTACCTGTGAAGTCGCCGAACAAAGCCGAAAGAGCGGCTGCGGAGGCGATGGAGGGAAGGGGTCGGACCAAGGGGAACCTGCTCGAAGGCAACACACTCCGGACTCAGGGCCGGGACGGTGTGCACAGCGCGCTCGAGCGGGTACGACAAGTAGCAAAGGAGGATAGGAAACAGCGGTTCACCGCGCTTCTGCACCATGTGTACGACATCGAGCGACTGCGCACGGCGTATCTTGCGATCAAGCGAGACGCTGCCGCGGGCGTGGATGGCGAGACGTGGGAGCACTATCGAGAGGATCTGGAGGGCAACCTTCAGGACCTGTCGCTGCGGCTCAAGCGGGGCGCGTACCGAGCAAGACCGGTGCGTAGAGTGTTCATACCGAAAGGCGGCGGGCAGCGCCCCTTGGGGGTGCCCGTGCTGGAGGACAAAATCGTCCAGCGCGCCGTCGTCGAGGTATTGAATGCGATCTACGAGGAGGACTTCCTCGGCTTCTCGTACGGCTTCCGGCCCAAGCGCAGCCCACATCAAGCGTTGGATGCGTTGACGGTCGGGATCGAGACGAAGAAGGTGAACTGGGTGCTCGATGCGGATCTGCGCAGCTTCTTCGACACGTTGAAGCATGCGTGGCTCGTGCAGTTCATCGAGCACCGTGTGGCAGATAAACGCATCGTGCGGCTGATCCAGAAATGGCTCTCTGCCGGTGTGCTGGAGGATGGCAAGCGAATACAGAGTGAGGTCGGTACGGTTCAGGGCGGAAGCATTAGCCCGCTGCTGGCCAATATTTACTTGCACTATGTGTTCGACCTGTGGGTTCAACGATGGAGACAGAAGCAAGCTCGCGGTGATGTCATCGTGGTACGTTTCGCTGATGATTTTGTCGTTGGGTTCGAGCATCAAGTCGAGGCCGAGCGGTTCCTCGCGGAGTTGCGTGAACGCTTCACGCGCTTCGGCTTGGAACTGCACCCCGAGAAGACGCGGCTGATCGAGTTCGGGCGCCGTGCGCGGCGCAATCGAGAGGATCGCGGTGATCGGGGCGCGCCGGGTAGCTTTAACTTCCTTGGCTTCACGCACAGTTGCGGGAAGACACGCAAGGGTGGCTTCACGGTGCTGCGCCAGACGATGCGCAAACGGTGGCAGGCGAAGCTTAAGGCGGTGAAGACCGAACTTAAAGCGCGCATGCACGACCCCATCCCCGAGGTTGGCAAGTATCTGCGTGCGGTTGTTCTCGGTCACGTGCGTTACTACGGCGTCCCGCGAAATGGCCCCGCAATCTGTGCCTTCCGCTATGCGGTCGGTCGCGTATGGTGGCGAGTTCTGCGGCGGCGCAGTCAGGGCAATCACTTGCCCTGGCGTCGCATGTGGCCCTTGCTGACCCTCTGGCTTCCGCCCGCCCGGATCTGCCATCCCTATCCGTCCCAGCGCTTGGGCGTCATCACCCGAGGTGGGAGCCGGATGCGGTAATGCCGCTCGTCCGGATCTGTGGAGGGGGTGGTCAGCAATGATCATCTCTACTCCGACTTTCTGGTCGATCCGCCCGGCAGCCTGGAACCGGACATTTTTTTTGAAACCGAGCGTGCAATCCTACAGCAATCGGCGCTTATCGGCGCACGGTTAGGCCAGGCGGGCGCGTCTGCGATGCTGGCGCAGCGCGGCGCTTTCGGCTAGGAAAGCCGCAGCGCCCGCAGGAGAAACAGACCTCCCAAGATTGCGAACAAGATTGCGGCGCCGTAGTGAATGGTCTTGAGCGGCAATCGATCGGCGAAAGCTTTTCCCAGGAACACCACCGGGACATTGGCCATCATCATGCCCGCCGTGGTTCCGGCGACCACTGCCAGGAGACTCGGATACGCGGCCGCCAGCGCCAAGGTTGCGATTTGCGTTTTGTCGCCGATCTCAGCAACGAAAAAACTGCTCAGCGTGGCCAGAAAAGCGCCCATGGCGCCCCCCGCAGCGCGCTTTTCATCCAGCTGGTCGGGCTTCAAGGTCCAAATGGCCATCGCAATCATGCTGATCCCGACCACCGCTTCGAGGGTGTGCGGCTTGAGCAGGCTGCCGACCCATACCCCCAGGGCTCCGGCTAGCGCATGATTCGCCAATGTCGCGCAAAATATTCCCGCGATGATCGGCCAGGGGCGGCGAAAGCGCGCCGCCAGCAGCAGCGACAACAGCTGCGTGCGGTCGCCGATTTCCGCAACCGCGATGGTGGTAATCGAAACAAAAAACGCTTCCAAGAAAACTCCGCGCGGCTGGACAGGCAACTGCGAATGCGGCACGGTAGCAATGTGATGAAGGAGCTGCAAATGAGCGATGGCGAATCGAACAAGGGCATGACGATACTGGCGGCGTCGGGCAGCGTCGATGAGATCATGGATCGTCTCGAGAGCCTGGCAAAAAAGCGCGGCTTGACGCTGTTCGCGCGCATCAATTTCGCCAAGGATGCGGCCGCCGCGGGTCTCAGCATGCGGCCAACACAGCTGTTGATTCTCGGCAGCCCTGCCGCCGGTACGCCGCTCATGGTGGCCGCGCCCGCAACAGCGCTCGATTTGCCGCTCAAGGTACTCGCCTGGCAGGACCCGGCAAACGCCTGCTGGGTTTGTTTCAACACGCCGGAATATCTGCAGCAGCGGCACGGTTTTCCCGCGGCGCTGATCGCCAACATCGCGGGTTTGGAAAAGCTCGTGCAGGCGGCGGCAGCCGCACCCTGATAGTTGGTGAGATTGTAATCTCACCGAAAGCATGTTCTCTTATTGTGTGCCGTCGCAGCGGCTGCCTGCGCTTGGCAAGTCGGTGGTTATCCTACAATGCCCCAAATTCTCGCCCTCAATGCCGGCTCCTCGAGCGTTCGCTTCGCGCTGTTCACCAGCGGTACGCCGGCGGCTCGCTTGCTGGATGGAAAAATGGAGCGTATCGGGGCGGAAGCCGGCGCCGCGATTGCCGACCGCGTGGCGCACGAGCTGACGATGAAGTCCCGCCGCGCGGCTCCTGATGCCGTCGGGCATCGAGTGGTGCATGGCATGCTGCACAGCCGGCCCGAGCCGGTGTCATCCACGCTGCTGGCGGAGCTGCGGCGCATCGCGTCGTTCGACCCCGAGCACTTGCCGCGCGAAATCGAGCTCATCGAAGCGATGCGGCGCCACTATCCGGACGTGCCGCAAGTGGCATGCTTCGATACCGCGTTTCATCGCAGCATGCCCGATGCAGCGACGCGCTTGCCGATTCCTCGCCGCTATACGGCCAAGGGCGTGCAGCGCTACGGCTTTCATGGGCTGTCCTATACTTTTCTCATGCAGGAACTTGGGCGCCTGGGCGACCGTGCCGCCTCGCAAGGGCGCGTGATACTGGCGCATCTAGGCAGCGGCGCCAGCCTCGCGGCCGTGCTCGATGGAAGCTGCGTCGACACCAGCATGGGATTCACGCCGGCCGCCGGTCTGGTGATGGGAACGCGCTCGGGCGATCTGGATCCGGGGTTGGCAAGCTACCTGATGCTCACCGAATCGATGAGCGCGGCGCAATGGCAATCCATGGTCAACCGGGAGTCCGGGCTCCTCGGCATTTCGGATACCAGCGCGGATGTGCGCGATTTGCTGGAACGAGAAACCACGGACAGCCGGGCGCGCGAGGCGCTCGCAATATTCTGCTATCAGGCAAAAAAATGGATCGGCGCCTACACGGCGGCTTTGGGAGGCCTCGACACACTGGTGTTCGCCGGCGGCATCGGCGAGAACTCGGCGGCGCTGCGGCGGCGGATTTGCGGCGGACTGCAGTGTCTTGGCATCGAGCTTGACGACGCACTGAACGAGCGGCATGCCGCGCGAATTTCCACGGGGCGCGTCGCCGTGCGCATCATCCGCACCGACGAGGAATCCGTGATCGCAAGCCTGACCGCGCAGTGCTTGGGGTTATCAGCGGAGAATTGAACCATGCAGAACGACCGCCGGACGCCGGTACTCGATGCGGATTTGGCGCGTAAAATGGATGCGTATTGGCGGGCGGCGAATTATTTGTCCGTCGGCCAGATCTATCTTTGCGACAACCCCTTGATGAAGGAACCGCTGGCGGTTGCGCACATCAAGCACATGCTGCTGGGACATTGGGGCACCACGCCGGGCCAGAACTTCATCTACACGCACTTGAATCGCGTCATCAAGAAATACGATTTGGACATGATTTATATGGCAGGGCCCGGACACGGCGGCCCCGCGGTGGTGAGCGGAACCTACCTCGAGGGCACCTACAGCGAGGTCTACGCGAATATCAGCCGAGACGAAGCGGGCTTGAAGCGTTTATTCACGCAGTTCTCCTTCCCGGGCGGGATTCCGAGCCATGCGTCGGCGGAGTGTCCGGGATCGATTCACGAAGGCGGCGAGCTCGGATATTCGCTCAGCCATGCCTTTGGCGCCGTGTTCGATAATCCCGCGCTTACGGTCGCGTGCGTGGTCGGCGACGGCGAAGCGGAAACCGGACCGCTGGCGACTTCGTGGCATTCCAATAAATTTCTGAATCCGGCGACCGATGGCGCGGTTCTGCCGATTCTGCATCTCAACGGCTACAAGATCGCCAATCCCAGCGTGCTCGCGCGCATATCCCGCGAGGAACTGGTGCAGTTGTTGCAAGGTTACGGTTGGAGCCCGTTCTTCGTCGAGGGCGATGAACCGATGCCCATGCACGAGGCGATGGCCGATGCATTGGACACAGTGGTGGAGATGATCCGCAAAATTCAGGCGCAGGCGCGTAAAGCGCCCGACGACGTACAGCGGCCGCGCTGGCCGATGATCGTGCTGGTCTCGCCGAAGGGCTGGACGGGTCCAAAGTTCGTCGACGGAAAGCGAATCGAGGGCAGCTTCAGATCGCATCAAGTGCCGATCACGGATCCCGCCAAGAATCCGCGGCACCTCGCGCAGCTGGAAGAGTGGCTGCGCAGTTACCGGCCGGCGGAGCTGTTTGACGCGGACGGGCGCTTGATTCCGGAGCTCGCGGCCCTCGCGCCCCGAGGCGATCGGCGCATGGGTGCCAATCCCAATGCCAACGGCGGACTGCTGCTGCGCGACCTGCGAATGCCCGACTTTGCGGACTACGCGGTGGATGTTCCCGGACCGGGCATTCTCGGCATCGGCGATACTCACGTGCTGGGCAAGTTTTTGCGCGACGTGGCCAAGCTCAATGCCGCGCCGCGCAATTTCCGAATTTTCGGACCCGACGAAACCCTCTCGAACGGATTGGAGGCGGTGTTCGAGGTCACCGAGCGGCAATGGTGGGCGCAGACGATAGCTGACGACGACTTCCTGGCGCGCAGCGGCCAGGTCATGGAGATGTTGAGCGAGCATCAATGCGAGGGCTGGCTCGAGGGCTACCTGCTGACCGGCAGGCACGGGCTGTTCAATTGCTATGAAGCCTTCATTCACATCGTCGATTCGATGTTCAATCAACACGCCAAATGGCTCAAGGTTACCGCGGGCCTCGCGTGGCGCCGCAAAATCGCATCGCTGAACTATCTTTTGAGTTCGCACGTCTGGCGTCAGGATCACAACGGATTTACGCATCAGGATCCCGGCTTCTTGGACCACGTTGTCAATAAGAAGGCCGAAATCGTGCGCGTATATCTGCCCCCCGACGCCAATTGTCTGCTGTCGGTGATGGATCATTGCTTGCGCAGCCGCCACTACGTCAACGTCGTCGTCGCCGGCAAGCATCCTGCGCCGCAGTGGCTGCCGATGGATGCCGCAATCGAGCATTGCAGCGAGGGAATCGGCATCTGGCGATGGGCCAGCAACGATCAAGGCGGGGAACCGGACGTCGTCATGGCGTGCGCGGGAGACGTACCGACCCTGGAGATTCTCGCCGCGGTTTCGATCCTGCGGCGCGAGCTGCCCAGTTTAAAGGTGCGCGTGGTGAACGTCGTCGACCTCATGAAGCTGCAGCCCCAGTCGGAACACCCGCACGGCCTGAGCGACAACGATTTCGACGCGCTTTTCACCCGCGATAAGCCGGTGATTTTCGCCTTCCATGGCTACCCCTGGCTCATCCATCGCCTGACGTACCGCCGCCGCAATCACGCCGAGCTGCACGTGCGCGGTTACAAGGAAGAGGGCACGATTACCACGCCATTCGACATGACGGTTCTCAACGACATGGACCGGTTTCATTTGACCATGGACACCATCGATCGGCTGCCGCAAATCGGTGCGCGCGCGGATCATCTTCGTCAGCGGCTGCGCGACAAGCTGGTCGAGCACAAGCAATACATCGACAAGCATGGCGAGGACATGCCGGAAATCAGGAACTGGACCTGGCCGCATTAGGAGATCGGGTACGCCCGCCGTTCTCCTACAGGGCGTATAGCCGCGAACCGACAAGTCCTACGGAGCGAGGCCTACGCCGGCGGCCCCCGCAAGATCAATAATGCCTAGCGTCTAGAGCCGCGCGTCGAGGGATTTGAAATTTCAAGCAACATTGAACGGTCGAAGCAGACCGCGGGATTGCCTTTCCCCCGAGGCGCCAACTGGGACGGGCGAGGAGTCAACTTCTCACTGTTTTCGGAATCGTCCGAGTCGGTGGAATTGTGCCTGTTCGACGCTCCCGGCCAGGCGGAAAGGCGCATTCGCATCCGCGAACGCACCAACGGGGCATGGCATGTCTATGTGCCGGACATCGGACCCGGACAGCTGTACGGCTATCGCGTCTATGGACCGTACCTGCCTGAGAGCGGCCTGCGCTTCAATCCCAACAAATTGCTCCTCGATCCTTACGCCAAGGCGATCGGGCGCCCGTTGCGATGGGCCGATGAGTTGTTCGGCTATCAGTTGGGAGACGAGAGTGCGGATTTGTCCTTCGATGATCGCGATAGCGGGCCGTTCGCACCCTTGGGCGCGGTCATCGATCCGGCCTTCGATTGGAGCGGCGAGCAGCGGCCCTCCTATCCGGCGCACGAAACGCTGATTTACGAGGCTCATGTGCGCGGCATGACGCGGCTGCATCCGGACGTGCCGCCGCACCTACGCGGCACTTACGCCGGCATGGCCTCCGAACCCATTATCGCGCATCTGCAAAGAATGGGGGTGACCGCGCTCGAATTGATGCCGGTGCATTACTTCGTGCAAGACCGGCATCTCCTCGACAAGGGGCTGCGCAATTACTGGGGCTACAACACCCTCGGGTTCTTTGCACCGGAGATGAGCTACGCCTCGACGCCGCAAGCGCCCGATGAAGCCGTGCGCGAGTTCAAGGGCATGGTCAAGCTGCTGCACAACGCGGGCATCCAGGTGATTCTGGACGTGGTTTACAACCATACCGCGGAAGGCAACCAGGCCGGCCCGACGCTTTCGTTCCGCGGAATCGACAACCTGGCGTATTACCGCACCGTGCCGGGCGATCCGCGGCATTACATGGACTACACCGGTTGCGGCAACACGCTGAACATGCTGCACCCGAATGCGCTGCAATTGATGATGGACAGCCTGCGCTACTGGGTCACGGAAATGCACGTCGATGGCTTCAGGTTCGATCTCGCCTCGGCGCTGGCGCGCGAGCTGAAGGACGTGGATCAATTGGGCGCATTTTTCGACACGATCTACCAGGATCCGACGCTGGCGCCGGTGAAGCTGATTGCCGAGCCGTGGGATTTGGGCGAGGGCGGCTATCAGGTGGGCAATTTTCCGCTGGGGTGGATGGAGTGGAACGGCAAGTACCGGGACACGGTGCGCAAATACTGGAAGGGCGACATGGGGCTGCACTCGGAAATCGCGACGCGCCTCGCGGGCAGCGCGGATCTGTACGAGACCACGCGCCGGCCGCCTTCGGCGAGCGTCAATTTCGTAACGGCGCACGATGGCTTCACGCTCGCCGACATGGTGAGCTACGAGCAAAAGCACAACGAAGCCAACGGCGAGGAAAATCGCGACGGCGCGGATGACAACAGTTCCTGGAATTGCGGTGCCGAGGGCCCCACCGATGACGCAGGCATCATCGAGCTGCGCCAGAGGCAGATGCGCAATTTCTGGTGTTCGCTGCTGTTCGCGCAGGGCTCCCCGATGATCAGCGGCGGCGACGAGCTCTCGCGCACCCAGAACGGCAACAACAACGGCTACTGCCAAGACAACGAGTTATCCTGGTATCACTGGGATTTGGACGCTCCCAAGCAGGCGTTCCTGGATTTCGCGCAGCGCGTGATCAGGTACCGCAAGCTGCATCCCAATTTTCACCGCGGCATGTTCTACGACCACGACCCCGATGCCAAGCATCCGGACAAGAACATCGTCTGGTTCCGTGCCGACGGCAAGCGCATGGAGAGCAAGGACTGGGAAGACGGCGGTTGGATGCGCACCCTCGGCATGTTCATGAACGGCGCGGCATCGGAAATCAGAGACGCGCACGGACAGTGCGCCGAGGACACCGATTTCCTGCTGCTGCTCAATGCTCATCACGAGCCGGTCGCCTTCCGTATCTCGCATGAGCTCTATCACGCCGGATGGAAGATCGCGTTCGACACCGCGCGGCCGGCCCTGGAAATCGGCAAGGAATCGGTGAAGCGCAACCGGCTGGTCAATCTCGCAGAGCGCTCCATGGTGCTGCTCAGCCATGAGCGCTAGCTGGATAGCGACCTACCGCCTGCAGCTCCATGCCGGTTTCCCGCTGCCCGCGGCGCAGCGGGTCTTGGGCTATCTCGCCGAGTTGGGAATCAGTCATGTGTACCTGTCGCCGTGCCTGCAGGCGGTGCCCGGCAGCCAACACGGCTACGATGTCGTCGATCCGGGCAAGATCAGCGACGATCTCGGCGGCGAGGCCGCATGGTCGGATTTCGTGCGGTCGGCGCGCGCATTGAAGCTGCGAATTCTGCTCGATATCGTGCCGAACCACATGTCCGCCTCGCACTTCAACCCTTGGTGGGACGACGTGCTGAAGCACGGGCCATTCAGTGCATTTGCCGATTTTTTCGACATCAGAATTCCGCGCGAGCAGCCCTTCTGCGTGCACTTGTGCTCGCTCGCCAAGCCGTATGGTGCGGCATTGGAAGCCGGAGAGCTTTCGATCGAAGTCATCGGCAACGAGCCGCGCGTCAAGCACTACGAGAACACCTGGCCGCTCGCGGCGGCGTCCTTGGGCGAGCTGCTGGCGGAAAGCTCCGAGCGTTGCTTCGACGAACTCGACCTGCTGCGCGGCGCCGCGCCGCCCGGGGAGGAGGAGAGATGCGCCTATCATCGCAATGCGCGGCGTGCGCGCGAGGTGTTGTGCGCGGCCGCCGGATCGGGCCGCCTGCAAGAGGCGGTGGCCCGCGCGCAGGAGGATAAGGCGCGCCTCGATGCGGTTTTGCGCAAGCAGTATTACGTGCTGCACGGCTGGAAGCTCTCCGGTGAGCTGACCAATTATCGGCGATTTTTCGACATCGACTCGCTGATCGGCATCCGCGCGGAACGGCCCGAGGTGGCCGCCGCGACCCACGCGCGCATCGAGGAGATGATCGCCAAGGGCGAGATCGACGGCGTGCGGGTCGATCATCCGGACGGCTTGCGCGAACCGCTGCAGTACTTTGAACGGCTGCGGCGCATGCTGCCGGAAGGCCGGATCTACATCGAAAAGATTCTGGAGAACGATGAGCGCCTGAAGGCGGATTGGCCGATCGACGGTACCGTAGGATACGAGTTCCTGGCCAAGGTCAACCGCCTGTGGATGGATGATCAACGCGCGGACGTTTTGACTGCGACCTATGCCGACTTCACCGGCCATTCGGTGAACTTCGGCAAATTGGTGCGCGAAAAGAAGCGCGCCATCCTCGAGACGACCTTTGCCGCGTCTCATGAGCTGCTCGCGGCGGCGGCACTGCAAATCGCGCGCTCCGCGTGGCAAACCCGGGACTTGAGTCCGCGCCAATTGCGAGAGGCGCTGGAGAAGCTGGTCACCGCGCTTCCCGTGTATCGAACCTACCGCGGCGCCAAGGCGCCGGACGAGGAAGATAAACGCATCCTGCTCGAGGCGCTGCAGAGCGCCCGCATCGGTTCACCGGAAATCGATGCGGCCGCATTCGATTTCCTTGCGGCGCTGTTCAGCAAAACGGATCTCGACCCGGCCGAAGCGGATTTCATTGCGAAGTGGCAGCAATTGACGCCCGCGGTCATGGCGAAGGGCGTCGAAGATACGATGTTCTATTGCTACGACCGGCTCGTGTCGTGCAATGAGGTGGGCTCGCAGGCATCGTTGATCGGCATCTCGGCCGACAAGTTCCACGAATTCTGCCACCACCTGAGCGATCGATGGCCGCACAACATGCTCGCCACCTCGACGCATGACAACAAGCGCAGCGAGGATGTGCGCACGCGCATTTCCATCCTCTCCGAGATCCCGGAGCGCTGGTCGGAAGTGCTGCATCAGTGGTCGCAGCTCAATGCCGGCGCCTGGCAGAATCGCCTCCCCGACAGGCATGCGGAATATCTTCTGTATCAGACGTTGATCGGCGCGTGGCCAATCGCTCACGAGCGCGCCTGGAGCTACATGCTCAAGGCCTGCCGCGAGGCCAAAATCAGCACCTCCTGGCATGAGCCGAATATCAGCTTCGAAGAAAAAATTCGAGGTTTCGTGGGCGGCGTTTACGAATCGCCCGACTTCATCGCCAGCCTCGAACGCTTCGTCGAGCCGCTGATACTGCCCGGGCGCATCAACAGCCTGGCGCAAACGCTCATCAAGCTGGTTGCACCGGGCGTGCCGGATTTCTATCAAGGCAGCGAATTGTGGGACTTGAGCCTGGTGGATCCGGACAATCGCAGGCCCGTCGACTTTGCGATGCGCGGCCGGCTGCTGCGGGATTCGCAGCAGCTGCGCGCCGCCGAGGTGCTGGCCGATTGGGAATCCGGACTGCCGAAGCTGTGGATGACCTCCCGTGTGCTGCGCGCGCGACGGGAGCGCAGCGGCGATTTTTCTGCGGCCGCCAAGTATCAGCCGTTGGTCGCGCAAGGCACTCACCTCGGGAGACTGCTCGCCTTTCGCCGCGGCGAGAACCTCATCGCCGTGGTGCCGCGCTTTACCATGACATTGGCGGGCGATTGGGGCGATACACGCTTGCCGTTGCCGGGCGGCGTCTGGCGCAATTGCTTCACCGGCGAGTGCGTGCAGCGCGAGGTGACTCCGGCCGCGTTGTTCGCATTTTTTCCCGTGGCATTGTTGATCCGAGAGGCCGCGTGATCTTTTCTGTCTGGGCGCCGCGCGCCGGCTCGGTGGATTTGCTGCTCGATGGCAGGCGGATTCCGCTGGCGCCTGCGGCGCAAGGCTACTGGCAGGCCGATGTTGCGGCCCATGCGGGGCAGGACTACCAGTATTCCCTGGACGGTGCGCCCGGTCTGCCGGATCCGCGCTCGCGCTGGCAACCCGCGGGCGTGCATGGCGCTTCGCAAGTCCTCGAGCTCCGCGTTCCCGGTCCGCGGTTGCCCGGCCGAGCAGGCTTTCGCGCGCCGCCGCTCAGCCAAGCCATCATCTACGAACTGCATGTCGGGACCTTCACTCCCGAGGGCACCTACGCGGCGGCGCAAATGAAGCTGCCGCATTTGTGCGATCTCGGCGTGACGCATTTGGAGCTCATGCCGCTGGCGACTTTCCCGGGCCGGCGCGGCTGGGGTTATGACGGCGTCGATTTGTTCGCGCCCTTTCCTGCGTACGGAACGCCGGCGGAACTCGCAGCTTTTGTGCGCGCCTGCCACGGCGCCGGCCTAGCCGTGCTGCTGGACGTGGTTTACAACCATCTGGGGCCGGACGGCAATTATCTGGGGTCCTTTGCGCCGTATTTCACCGATCGCTTCAAGACCGGCTGGGGGGCCGCGGTCAACTACGACGGCGCGCACAGCGACGAGGTGCGACGCTTCGTGCTCGACAATGCCCTCATGTGGCTGAAGGACTATGAATTCGACGGTTTGCGGTTGGATGCCGTCCACGCCATTTTCAGCTTCGGGGCGCTGCACCTTCTCGAGGAAATGGCCGCGGAGGTGAGAACCTTGGCCCGCGAATTGCGGCGGCCGCTGCTGCTGATCGCCGAAAGCGACCTGAACGATCCGCGCCTGGTGCGCTCCGCCGCGCGCGGCGGATACGGATTGGACGCTCATTGGTGCGATGACTTCCACCATGCGCTGCATCGCTATTTCACCGGCGAGTCCGACGGCTACTATGCGGACTTTCACGGCTTGCGCGATGTGGCGGCGGCATTGCGCGACGGCTACGTATATCAGGGGCAGCATTCGGTGCATCGCGGACGCAGGCATGGCAGGCCGCCCGCCGGCGTCGAACCGCAGCAACTGATCGTCAGCGCGCAGAATCACGATCAGATCGGCAACCGGGCGCAAGGAGAACGCCTGAGCTGCATGCTCGATCCGGCGGCGCTCAAGGCAATTGCCGCGCTCACGCTGCTTTCGCCGTTCGTGCCGCTGCTGTTCCAAGGCGAGGAATGGGGAGCGTCGACGCCGTTTTTGTATTTCACGGACCATGAAGACCCGGAGTTGGGAAGGTTGGTGGCGGAGGGGCGCAGCAAGGAATTCAGCGCGTTCCGTTGGCAGGGCGCCGTCCCGAACCCCCAGGATGCAACGACATTCGAGCGCTCGAAACTCAATTGGCCCGAACTGATCCAGCCGCCGCACGCCGAACTGTTCGCGTGGTACCGCCGGCTCATCCGGCTCAGGAAGGACCGGCCTGAAATGCCGCGTGAAAGTGCAGCGGATGCAGCGCGAACCCAGGTTGATTTCAACGAAGCCGCCGAGTGGCTCACGTTCGTTCATAATGGCGTACTCGTCGCATTGAATTGGCGCGATCGGGTTCAAGACGTGCCGATGCCGGACGGCGAATGGATTTTGTCGATGCGATCGGATTCGGGTCAGGCATCGCAAGCGAGCCAGGGGTCGCCGGCGAGCGCGATGCCGCCGCGAAGCACATTTATTTACATCGGGGGTTGAGGTCGAATGAATTCATCGGCTCTGCGGCAGTTCATCGAAAACGTTTGGCAGACATCCATCATCGAACGGCTGCAAGCCTACGTGCGCATCCCCAACAAATCTCCGGCGTTCGATCCGGAATGGGAGCGCCATGGCTATATGGACCAGGCCATGGAATTGATGGCGCAGTGGTGCCGTGCCCAGCCCGTGCCGCGCATGACGGTCGAAGTGCGCCGGCTCGCGGGCTTGACGCCGCTGTTGTTGGTCGACATACCGGGCGAGTTGCCCGAAAGCGTGCTGCTGTACGGGCATATGGACAAGCAGCCGGAATTCACCGGCTGGCTGCCCGGCTTGGGGCCGTGGGAGCCGGTGATTCGCGAGGGCAAACTCTATGGACGGGGCGGCGCCGATGATGGATACGCCGTATTCAGCTCTTTGACCGCGATCGCCGCGCTCAAGGCGCAAGCCGTCCCGCTGCCCCGCTGTGTGCTGATGATCGAGGCCACCGAGGAGAGCGGCAGCATCCACCTGCCCGCGCATCTCGACGCGCTGGGCGCCAGAATCGGCGAGCCTTCCCTGGTTGTTTGTCTGGACGCAGAATGCGGCAACTTCGAGCAGCTGTGGACGACCACCTCATTGCGCGGCAACCTGGTCGGGACGCTCAAGGTGCGCGTTCTGACGGAGGGTGCGCATTCCGGCCTGGCGTCCGGCATCGCGCCCGCTCCTTTTCGGCTGCTCCAGCAGCTGCTTGCCCGCATCGAGAATCCGGCCACCGGCGAGCTCACGCTCGATGAATTGCACGCGCAGATTCCGCCGGACCGCCGCGCGCAAATCGCCGCGGCGGCGCAGGTTTTGGGGTCGCAAATTCTCGAGAAAATTCCCTTTGCGCCCGGTGTGAAGCCGGTGTCGGCCGATGCGGTCGAGCTGCTGATAAACAACACCTGGCGTCCATCGCTGGCCGTGACCGGCGCGGCTGGGTTGCCGCCTCTGAACGCCGCGGGCAACGTGCTGCTGCCGGAGATTTCTCTGAAGATTTCCTTGCGCTTGCCACCCAGCGTGGATCCGGCGCGTGCCGGCCGCGCGGTCGCGGAGGCGTTGCAGCGCGATCCGCCCTATGGGGCGCAAGTCAGCTTCGAGCCGGAGTCATCGTCCGGCGGATGGAACGCGCCTGCTTTCGCGCCCTGGTTCGCAGCCTCGATGCAGCGCGCCTCGCAGCAGGTTTTCCGGCGCGACGCGGTGAGTTTGGGCGGCGGCGGGACGATTCCCTTCTTGAGAATGCTAGGCGAACGCTTTCCGCAAACGCAATTTTTCGTGACCGGCGTGCTGGGACCGCTTTCCAATGCGCATGGGCCCAACGAATTCCTGCATATCGACTATGCGACGCGGCTGACCGAATGCGTCAGCATGGTGCTCGCCGATTTCGGGGCGCACTGCCGCTCACAGGCCTAGCTTGTCCGAGAAGTAGGTGTACTCGCGGGCATGCATTTTCGCCCGCTCGTCCGGCGTCGCGCCCGCGCCATGGCCTCCCTCGATGATCTCAAAATAGAGATAAGGCACGTCCATCGCGGCGAGCTTGGCTGCGAACTTTCTCGCATGCTGCGGACCGACCCGGTCATCTTTCGTCGTCGACCAAATGAGCGGCTGCGGATATTTCACGCCCGGCTGCAAATTGTTGTAAGGAGAGATCGAGGCGAGAAACGCCCGTTCTGCCGGCACGGAAACGCTGCCGTACTCGGCCACCCAAGAGCTGCCGGCGGCGATCTGCTCGTAGCGCAGCATGTCCAGCAGGGGAACCTGTATGTCGACGGCGCGCCAAAGTTGCGGATGCTGGGTGAATTCCACTCCCATGAGCAGTCCGCCGTTGGAGCCGCCCATGATTCCCAAATGCGCGGAATTCGTGAAGCCTTTGGCAATGAGATCCTCGCCGACGGCGGCGAAGTCGTCGTAAATGCGTTGACGATGCGTCTTCAGTCCGGCCTCGTGCCAGGCGGGACCGAATTCGCCGCCGCCGCGAATATTGGCGAGCACGAAGGCGCCGCCGCGTTCCAGCCACAGCTTGCCGAGCTCCGCCGAGTAGCTCGGGGTTTGCGCGTCCAAGAAGCCGCCATAGGCGTGCAAAATGGTCGGCGTGCTGCCGTCCATCCGCATCGCGGCGGGATGCACGATGAAGTATGGAATTTTCGTGCCGTCTTTCGAAACGGCGGCGAATTGCTCGACGACGTCGCGCGACGCATCGAACTTGGGCGGCAGCGACTTGGCGGCGGCGAGCGCGCCTGACTCGAGATCGGCGCGCATCAGCCTGGGAGGCGACAGAAATCCCGTTACTTCAATGAAGGCCTGCTCGCTGTGCACATCGGTGTCGATCACATTGACCGAGATGTTGTCCGGCAGGGCGAGCGCGCGCCGCGACCAACGGTTGTTGGGCTCGGGTGTATAGGAATAGGCGCGGCCGTTGACATTGTCGAGGCTGTGGACCAGCAAGTGCCCGCGGGTTGCGCGTGCTTCGATGAAGGCCTCGCGCGCCCCGGGCGCATAGACCAGCGCCGGTCGCAAGTGCCGCGGGTCGGCGGATAGAGCTGCAAGTTCGAAAGACACCAAGGATCCTCGAGGCAGCGTCGCGTGGCCGGCGCGCTTCCAATCCTCACGCAGGTTCACGATCAGGCGGCCGTCGAGCAGGGCGAGCAGATCGGACTTCATCGGCAGGCCGAGTTTCGCAGGACCCTTCGGCCCCAACAGGTAATACTCGAACTCGAATATTGTAACGGCGCGCTGAATGAAGGCGGCGTTGTGGCCCGTGCCGTCGCTCAGCGAAAGCGGCGATACGCCGACATCGTCAGCCGATCCGCGAAAGACCTCCACGGCAGCATCGAGCGGCTGGCCGCGCTCGAGGCGTTTCACGACAAAGGCATATCCCGAGCGGGTCGTTTCGCCGCTCTGCCACTCGCGCGCCAGCAGCAGCGTGTCGGCATCCAGCCACGCGACCTCCTGCTTGCTGTGCGGCAGGGAGAAACCGCCATCGACGAATGCCGGCTTCGACAGGTCGAACTCGCGCAAAGTCACCGCATCCTCGCCGCCGTCCGACAGGCTGATGATGCAGCGCTTTTCATCCGGCTCGCGGCAAATGGCTCCCTTCCAGAACCAGTTGGCCTGCTCGGATTTCGACAGCGCATCCAGGTCGATCACCGTGCGCCAATGCGGCGCCGCGTTCTGATAATCCGTTTGGCTGGTCTGGCGCCAAATCCCATGCGTGTGGTCCGCGTCCTGCCAGAAGTTGAAAATTTTCCCGGCTATCACCTCGGGTTCAGGGATCCTGTCCTTCGCCTCGAGTATGACCTTGGCATCGTGGAACAACGAGTTGAATCGCGGGTCGCGCGTGAACACAGCGTCGGTCTTCGCGTTCTCGGCTTGCACCCACTGCATGGCACGCTCGCCATGCGCCTGCTCGAGCCAAAGAAAGGGGTCGTTCGGGGTGGGAGGGACCGGCGGCCGGACTTTGGAAGGCGCCTAAGATGAAGGCGAGAGTGCTTAAGCCGAGGGTGGCGAGCAGGTGCTTTTTCATGGCGGAAATATACACGTACGGCGCGCAGAGATCATGGTCGACACCGGCAGCAACGCGCGCCGTTCCGTGCCCGGCGTTTCGCCGATGATCGGCGGCTGCCCGGGCGCCCGTCCCTCAGTGGGTCGAGTCTCTTTCCGAAAGTGCGAGAACGGTTCTGAGCAGCACGTTGGCGCCCAGGGTCAAGTGTTCGGGCTCGGTATGTTCGGCCGGGTTGTGGCTGACGCCGCCCACGCTGGGAACGAAGATCATCGCCGCAGGACAGATCCGCGCCATCATCTGCGCGTCGTGGCCAGCTCCCGAAGTCATGCGCCGGATGGGCTTGCCCAGCGACCCGGCGCTCGATTCAATCGTCCTGACGATCTCCGGGTCGAAGGTCACCGGCTCAAATCGGGCCAAGCGCCTGCTCTCGATCCGAACCGAGTCCGCGGCCGCGAGCGCCTCCAGGAAGCCGGCAAACTGCAACTCCGCTTCCTTCAATTGCGCTTCCACCGGATTGCGCAAATCAACGGTAAGTTCAGCCTTGCGCGCAACAACGTTGATGAGGCCGGGATCCAAATGAACGCTGCCCACCGTTGCGAGCTGCCGATCGCCCATGCGCAGGGCGAGTTCAGCCGCGAAACTGATGAGCTTCGCCGCCGTCCGAGCGGCGTCCTTGCGCGCGGACATCGGCGTCGTTCCGGCGTGGTTCGCTTCGCCGTGGATCGTGATTTGCTGCCACGAAATGCCCTGAAGATTTTCCACCGCGCCCAATGGGATGCCTTCGCCATCCAGTATCGGCCCTTGCTCGATATGCAGCTCGAGGTAGGCCTGCGGCAGCAGCGCCCCGCAAGGAAAATCTCCCGCATATCCGATGCGCTTGAGTTCGTCGCCGAGCCGCGTGCCATCGCGATCCTCGCTGCGCAAGGCGTCCTGCAGGTCGAGTCCGCCGGCATAAACCAGCGATCCCATCATGTCGGGTTGGAAGCGGGCGCCTTCTTCGTTCGTGAACGATGCGACGACCAGAGGGCAGCGCGGCACGATGCCATGGCGCTTGAGGGCGCGAATGACTTCCAATCCTGCAATTACGCCATACGCACCGTCGAGCCGGCCCCCGGTCGCGACGGTATCGATATGCGAGCCGATCATGATCGGCCGCGCCTCGCTGCGGCCGCGATGAATACCCAGGATATTTCCGATTCGATCCACGCGAACCTCCAAGTCCAACTCGCGCATCCATGCGCTCAAAAGATCGCGGCCCGCGCGATCCGCATCGGTCAGCGCGATGCGGCGGCAGCTGCCATCCGGCTGACGATTGATCCGCGCGAGCTGCTCGAGAGCGCACAGCAATCCGGCACCGTCGATTGAGACATCCGTGCGCGCCAAGATATCCAGCTTTGCGGCCGCCGATGCGCGAGCTTAAGCGGCCGCACTCGGCCGGGCCGATACCCGGGCGTGCCATGCACGCAAATGCGCGAGCTCGGCCGGCGTCTCGATGCCGATGAAGGTTGCGAAGTCAACAGTGGTCAGCGCGACGATATCCGCCATCGAGAAATGATCGGTCGCCAAAAAGTCGCGGCCTTGCAATTCATCGTTGAGCCAGTGCAGCGCCTTTATCGACTTCGCGCGGCAGGCCTCGCCATAGTCCTGGTACTGAGTGCCGAGGTGCGCGGTATACCGGTGCGTGTTGATCCAAACCGCGCCGATGCGGCTCATCAAGGCGAACTCGACGCGGCGCATCCACATCTCCACCCGGGCGCGTTGCCAGGCGTCGTTGCCGAACAGCGCTGGCGCGGGATTTAGCTCCTCCAAGTAGCGGCAAATGGCAATGCTCTCCGACAAGGTCGAGCCATCGTCGAGTTCCAGCACCGGCACCTGCCCCAGGGAATTCTTCGCCATGAACTGCGCGCTCTTGTGCGCGCCCTGGCGCATCGGCACGTGCACCAAAGGCACGGTGATGCCCTTTTCGGCCAGAAAAATCCGCACGCGGCGCGGATTGGGGGCGGGATTGTGCTCGTTGTACAGCTTCATGGGCGCGCCGCAAAGTAACTCTCGGGCCGCTCAATTATAATGAAGATCCTCACAAGCTACGCACCAAACAGGAATATTTCATGAGTGCATTTCCACTGCCGCGCGCCACGCCCGAAGATATCGGCTTGTCAACCGCGGGCCTTGCGCGTCTGACCAGGGTGATGCACGACGAGATTCAGCGCGGGCGGGTCCCCGGAGCGGTGGCGCTCATCGCGCGCCGCGGCCAATTGGGCTACTTCGAGAGTTTCGGCCAGCGCGATCCGGCGAGCAACTCACCCATGGCTCGGGACAGCATTTTCCGCATCTATTCGATGACCAAGCCCATCGTCTCGGCCGCGGCCATGATGCTATGGGAGGAAGGGCGATTCCTGCTGAGCGATCCGATCGCAAAATTTCTCCCCGAACTCGGCAATGTCAAGGTCGCGGACGCGCAGGGCGCGGAACTGAGGCGGGTAGACCCCGAACGAGCGATCACCATTCAAGATCTGCTGCGTCATACCTCAGGCCTGACGTATGAATTCCGCGGCAACGGCCCGGTCCATAAAATGTACACTGCGGCGCGAATCTATAGCCGCGATCAAAGCAACGCCGATCAGGTGACCGCGCTCAGCAAACTGCCGCTGCTGCACCAGCCCGGCACGAAGTGGGAGTACAGCCGCTCGACCGACGTGGTCGGCCGGCTCGTGGAGGTCTTGTCGGGGACCTCTCTCGGGGAGTTCTTGCAGCAGCGTTGGTTCGCTCCGCTCGGAATGGTCGATACCGCGTTCCATGTGCCGGCGCCGCTGCAGCCGCGTCTGGCGGAAGCCTTTGCCAAGGACCCGGACAGCGGTGCGGGCGTGCAGCTGGTCAATGTGAAGAGCGCGCCGAAATTCGAGTCGGGCGGCGGCGGTTTGGTGTCCACCGCAGCCGACTACGCGCGCTTCCTGCAGATGATGCTGAATTTGGGCCGGCTCGACGGCGTGCGCTACTTGAGCCGCAAGACCATCGAGCTCATGACGGCCGATCATCTGGGGCCCATCACCGGAGCGCCCGATCTGTTGCTGCCGGGCTATGGTTTCGGCCTGGGGTTCGCGATTCGGTTGCAGCCCGGAATCTCTCATGTGCCAGGTTCGGTGGGCCAATATTTTTGGGGCGGCCTCGCCGGCACGACCTTCTGGGTCGACCCAGCCGAACAGTTGTTCGCCATCATGATGATTCAAGGGCCGGGGCAGCGCGACTATTTTCGAACCTTGTTCCGCGATTTGGTCTACGCCGCATTCGACGATTGAGCGCTTAGGGCGGCTGCGGCCTCGGGCGCCAGCGATGCCTGCGCGCGCCACCAGGATGCCGTCAAGAGACAGCCGTGTTCGCGCATGAAAACTTCGCTCAAGGCGGCCGGTATGGAAAGAAACGGCAGCCATTGTTCGGGAAACACATCGCGCGGACCGCAATGAAACCAGGGCTCCGCGCTCGCTTCCTCCTCTTCGGTGCGCGCGCGCGGCAGGTCGCGAAACACACAATCGGACACCAAGCCGATTTCGTCGTAATCGTAAAAAATGACGCGGCCATGGCTGGTGACGCCGAAATTCTTCAGCAACAGATCGCCGGGAAACACGTTGCTCGCCGCCAGGTCGCGCAGCGCGTTGCCGTAATCGATGATCGCGGATTCGGCGGCGGCAGGTTCGGCTTCGCGCAGAAACAGATTGAGCGGCCGCAAGCGCCGCTCGATATAGCAATGTTCGACGATCAGATCCTCGCCTTCGACCCGGCAGCTTTCGCTTGCTTCGCGCAACAGCTCCAGCGCCAGATCGGGCATGAAGCGGGCGCGCGGCAGCCGCAGACGCTTGAATTCCTGCGCGTCGACCAGGCGGCCGGCGCGGTCGTGCCGGAACACGAACTCATAGCGGTCGATCACGTCGGCGCGGGTGGTGGTTTTCGGCGCGCCGAATTTGTCGCGGATGACTTTGAACACCAAATCGTGCGAAGGCAGGGTAAAGACGATCATCACCAGGCCGCGCTCGCCGGGCGCATGGACGAAACTGTCGATCGATTTCTCCAGGTGCCGCTGCAGCGCGAAGTAGCGCTCGGTCTTGCCTTGCTTGGCGCGGCCGAGCACGGTGTAGAGCTCATCGACGGATTTGCGCGGCATGAAGGAACGCAGCAGCGTGATCGCGGCGCTGACCACCGGCAGATCCACATGGAAATAACTGCGTGCATAGCCGAACAGCGATCCGACTTCGGCGCGCGACAGCAGCACCGCGTCGATTTGCACCGTTCCTTGCAGTATGGTGAATGCCAGCACCAGCGGCGTGATGGCGCCGTCGCCGATCACACGGCCGACCGCGAGCGCCTGCATGCCGCGATAGAACACCGGCTCGATCAACTCGATGGATTCGGGCGCGCCGCTCAGCCGGCCGGTCGCAAAATAGCGGCCGATCTCCGCGCTGATGCGGTGCACGGCGGCCTCGGTGTTGCCGATCGCGGCGCTGAACGGCAGGTCGACGAGAATTTCGCGCACCGCCACCGGCAAAGAGCCGCCCACCCGGTAGACGCGGATCGGCACCGCGCCGGACGCGCGGCCGGCGGTGGTCGCGCAAAATTCAACCTCCTGGTTGACGCCGACCGTGCCGAACAGATCGCGCGTGACGGAATTGAAAAAGGTGTGATAGAAGTCGCTGTCGGCGCGGCGCGCGACCAGGGTCTCGAATGCAAGCTTGATGTCGACCCACAGCGGCACTTCCGTGCGCCGCTGCTGCAGCCGGCTGGCAACGGCGGCGACGCAGCGCGCGACACGGATCTCATACAACTCGATTCGCGCGACCGAATCGATTTTTGCCGCCTGCCAATCCTCGGCCAGAAAATGTGCGGCCGCGCGCCGCGTGATGCGGCCGAACTCCTCGTTATAAAGACGAAAATGCTCGGCGATCTGCGCCGCCAGATTGGCGGCGAGATCCGTGCGCAACTCGATGCTGGCCTCCGCCGCCACGTGCTATGCCGCCACGCGCTATGCCACCACGCGTTGCCAGGGCGCATTCACGTTGAATTGCTCCGTCTCGGTGCTGCCCGCCATTGCGACAGTCGAGCTCAAGGCGCTGATCGCGGTCTGCACCGCATCGAAATACCCGGTGCCGACGAATGCCTGATGCTTGGTGGCGCGATAGCCTGCCGCTTCCTGACTGAACTCGCGCTGCTGCAGGTGGGAGTAGCCCAACATGCCGTCCGCGCTGTATGCCGCGGCCAATTCGAACATCGACAGGTTCAGCGCATGCCAGCCGGCAAGCGTAATGAATTGAAAGCGGTAGCCGAGCGCCGCCAGTTCCTCGCGCCATTTCTTCATCGCCGCGGCGTTCAGTTTGGCGGCCCAGTTGAACGACGGCGAACAGTTATAGGCCAGAAGCTTGCCCGGAAATTTGGCGTGAATCGCGGCGGCGAAGCGCTTCGCCTCGTTCATGTCGGGCTTCGAGGTCTCGCACCAGATCAGATCGCAGTACGGAGCGTATGCCAGGCCGCGCGCAATCGCCTGCTCGATGCCGGCGCGTACATAAAAGAACCCCTCGCTCGAGCGCTGTCCGGTGACGAACGCCTTGTCGCGGGGATCATGATCGGTCAGCAGCAGATCCGCCGCATCCGCATCCGTGCGCGCGATGATCACCGTGGGCACGCCCATGACGTCCGCCGCGAGGCGCGCGGCCACCAGCTTGTTGATCGCTTCGGCCGTCGAAACCAGCACCTTGCCGCCGAGATGTCCGCACTTTTTCGCGGACGACAGTTGATCCTCGAAATGCACCGCGGCTGCGCCCGCGCGGATGAGCGCTTTGGTCAATTCGAACGCATTGAGGTTGCCGCCGAAACCCGCCTCGGCATCGGCGATGATGGGGGCCAGCCAATCTATGTCGGACCTGCCCTCCAGGTGATGAATTTGGTCGGTGCGCAGCAATGCGTTGTTGATGCGTTCAACCATTTTCGGCACCGAGTCCACCGGATAAAGGCTTTGATCGGGATACACCTCGCCGGCGGTATTGGCGTCGCCCGCCACCTGCCACCCGGAGCAGTAAATGGCCTTCAGGCCCGCCTGCACGGTCTGAATGGCCTGGTTGCCGGTCATGCATCCCAAGCCTGCCACCACCGGTTCGCTATGCAATAGCCGCCAGAACTTCTCGGCTCCGAGCCGCGCCAATGAGTACTCGATTGTGACCGAACCGCGCAGGCGGGCCACGTCGGCGGCGTTGTAGGGACGTTCGATGCCTTGCCAGCGGCTGTTCTCAGATGCGTTCAAGTCGATTCTCCTCGAGTCTTGCTTGTGGGATGCCGCCAGCTTAAAGTGTTCAAAGAGCGGATTTATACATTAGAAATTTGACAGTGTGAATTTCACAAGCGAGCGATGGCGGGCCTGATCCGACAAGGACACTTTCTCGGCGCGAAGTTGCGCTCGCTGCGCAAACGCAACGGCTTGACCCTGGATGAACTGTCGGCGCGTTGCGTGCAAATCGATGCGGGCGGCGCCCCGTCGGTGTCCTACCTGAGCATGGTGGAAACCGGCAAGCGCATGCCCTCGGCCGAAATGCTGGAGATGCTGGCCGGAATCTTCAGCAAGGATTCGCGCTGGTTCTTGGATGAGAACACGGCCGTCGAGGCCGTTGCCACGCCGCGCCAGCGCGGCGGCCTGGAGGCCATGCCGCTGGAGCCGGCGTTCTTGTTCTCGCACGAGCTGCTGCAGAACGCATTGCCCGAGCTGCTGTCGCAAACCGGCACCACGGGCCGGCAATTCGCGCAGTTGCTGATTCGCGTCTGGCAGGAGACCCGGCACAACAATTTTCCCGATATCGAGCGCGCGGCCGAGGAGTGCGGCAATCGGCAGCTGCCCTTGACCTTGAGCGCGCTCATGGCGCATCTGCGAGCGTCATGGTTTGCAAATCAAATGGTTCGATGGCGACGCGCGCAAGCCCAGCGGCGCGCTGGTGCGCTCCCGCTTCGAGGCGCCGGCAACCGTGCTCATCAACAAGCGCTTGCGCCGCCAGGAGGAGCGCCTGAAGTACGAGCTGGCGTTCTTCGTCGGCCACAAGATTCTTCACAACGGCGACGGCATGATATCCCCGCACAGCGCGGCGCAAATGGGCGACGGCGAATCGCCGGGTTCCGCCGGCGGCATGGGCGCGCAGGACGTGCTGTACGCCTGGCGGGATTTCGAGTGCAGCTTTTTCGCGGGCGCGCTGCTGTGTCCGCGCATTCCGTTTCGGCGATTCTTGATTCGCGAGTCGCACAGCGTCGACGCCTGCCACAAGATCGGCGTGACGCAGGCGTTGGTGATGCGGCGCATGACGGCCGTGTCGCCATATCGGCACTGGCATTTTTTCGATGCGTATCCGCCCGGCTACCTGAGAGCCGTTTACCGCGGCAATGGCATTCCGCTTCCCTGGGGCAACATGAGCTTGGTATCCGACCCATGCCCGCGCTGGGCGGTATTTCGGCTGCTGCAGACGCCGGATGCGCCGTCGATGCAGACGCCGAAATCGCAGATTTCAGTCATGCAGGACGGCAAGCGCGCGCGCCTGTATTGCTGCCATTCGTTGCTGACCCGCGATGCGCTCGGACGAACTGCACGTCTTCTCCGTCGGCGTGGATCTGCTGCCGGCGCTGGACGCGCAGGGTTTTGACGGCGAGGAAATCGTCGCTGCCGTCGCCGATTCCTGCCGGCGCGGCGGCGGCGATGGTGCGATTCCGGCCGGCGGCATCCGGGGCCATTCGCGCCGCCTCGCAGGTGCTGAATATTTCGTGGATCGCGGATGCGCTCGGCGCGCAAGGCGAGCGTCATTTGTCCGCGCAGCGGCGCCTGCCCGCGGCATCCACACGCCTGCGCATGAGGTCAGGCGAGATATTGCATGGTGCAAGGCAAGTGGAAAATCACGATCAAAACGCCGATGGGCGAGAAATCGGGCGTGCTCGAATTGCTTGTCGAGCGGCACAGACCCTGACCGGATCGCTGTCCGATGCCGATCACCACGTCGCCATCAGCGACGGCAAGATCGAGGGCAACCGCTTGAGTTGGCAAGCAAACATCAGCAAGCCCATGCGCTTGAGTTTCAAATTCACCGCGACAGTCGACGGGGATCGCATCAGCGGCACCGCCCGCCATCTGCTGGGCAGCGCGACCTTCAGCGGCACACGTACCTAGCCGCTCGGCCGAGCGCCTCGACCGTTCACTCGATCGGCGCGTAAATCTCGGTGCGCAATTTCTCGACCGGCATGTTGCCGGGGTCATCGACGAACGACGAGAATGTCGGCGCCATTTTGCTTGTAGCCGTGCGCCGCGATATAGGCCAGCAGCTTCGATCGTGAGTTTTCGACAAGCCGTCGTAGGCGCCGATATGCGTCGCCTTCAACGCCTTGCCGGCGTAGCTTTGAATCGACACGCACGCCGTCCGCCGCTTGCGACATCGCCGCGATCCACGGGGATGCCGGCGTCGAACGAGTAGCTGGCGGGCGTCATCTCGCCATCGATTCCAAGCGGCGCGCCGGCTCTGATGAAGCTTGTTCTTGGCCATGAATTTCGCAATTTTCGCGAAGCCGTCCATGTAGGCGTTTGCTATTCGCATTCGGCGGCGCCGTCTCGGTTCGGCCACCAGCAATGGGGTTGCGGGGAGCATGCACCTGCTCGGCACTGAATCCCGCGATATCCATGTTCGGCATGCTCTCGAGCAGGTTCTTGAGATTGGCTAGGCCGCGCGGCAAAATCCTTGCCGATCATGCCGATCCATCGTCAGGCCAACGTAGTGGCCGATGGGATTCGCGCCCATGTCGATGTCGAGCGTCCAGGTGACGCGCGTCGCGGGTGCCGTCGGCGCGTCAGCGTCACCAGGGATTTCGCCACGCCCATTCGCCGAAGTCCAGATCGCTCGCCACCGATCGATCGGGGCCGGAGTCGGTGATCAACTGCGTTCCGGAGCCGACCTTGTCATTGCCCGACCAGATCAGTTTCGCGCCCACGCCGTCGCGCGGACCTTGCGCGGTCTGGATCATGTTCGGATCCAGATCCTGCCATGGGGACCATTGCGGAAACAGCAGGAAGGAATTGACCGTGGCGTAAATCAAACTCGCGGGCCGATTGATCGTGACGGATCGTTTCACCACGCACGTGGCGCGGCAAAATCAGGCCGATGACGGCGAGTATGACCAGCAAGACGATGAGGCCGATGAATATTTTTTTTATCACGTCGTCGCTCTTCGGTTCTCGGACGGCTATCCTGACTGCCTTCCGCCAATTCGCCGGCTGCGCTCTGCACGTAGTTCGGCAATCCCATTTTTTCGATCAATCCGAGCTGCTCTTCGATGAAGTCGATGTGCTCTTCTTCGCTTTTCTGAATATGCACCAGCAAATCGCGGGTGACGAAGTCCTTGACGGTTTCGCAGTGCGCGATGGCCGCGCGTGTACATGGGGTGCGCCTCCATTTCTCGGCGCAGATCGCACTGCAGGATTTCCTGCACGTCCTCGCCGATGAACAGTTTGCCCAAGTCCTGCAGGTTCGGCAGTCCATCCAGAAAAAGGATGCGCTTGACCAAGCGGTCGGCATGCTTCATTTCATCGACGGATTCATCGTACTCGAGCTTGCCGAGCCGCTTCATGCCCCAGTTGTCGAGCATGCGCGCGTGCAGGAAATATTGATTGATCGAGGTGAGTTCGTTCTTCAGCGCTTGATTGAGGAATTCCAATACTTTAGCGTCGCCTTGCACGATGGTCCCCTTATCGATTGCGCATGAGTTTGGATTCGGATTGTAAGCCCGAACGCCAGACTCAAGGCGGCAAATCGAATTGCAGCAACTGTCCGCTAGACCGCGAATTCGGTGGCGGCCGGGGAGAACAATCCGCAGCCGGCCGGCATCACATGCTTTTAGTGAAGCAGCTAATGCCGATTTGGCCTCAGGCAGGCACTTGCCGCAGCAGGTACCGACCCCCAACTCACGGGTCAGGTCGCGCAGCGAGCTCGCTCCACCCTTGACGGCGGTGCGGATTTGCCGCTCTGACACGGCTTTGCATACACAAACTATCATGGGACGTATTGTGAACGCGAATGCGAATGATTGTCAATATCGTATCGTCGGCGGGCATTCTGTAACAGGGATTTGCTAGACTTGATTATGTCTAACCGAACACCGCGGCGAGCGGAATGAGGCGCGCCAGTGGCTGCGGAAATCGCCTGCTTTGGGGTGCCTTGGGAGTCTAAAATGTTAAAAATCAATAACTTAAAGATTATTTGGGTTAGCGGGCTCGTGCTGTCCTGCTCCTCGCCGGCTGCGCAAAGTCCGCGACCGCCGGCGCCTCCGGCGCCGCAGGTCAGCGTCGCGCAGGTTCTGGAAAAGCGGGTGAAGGACTGGGACGAATTCACCGGCAGACTGCAGGCGGTAGAAACCGTCGAGATACGTCCGCGGGTCTCGGGGTACATCGACAAGGTCGCGTTTACCGAGGGCGGCCTGGTCAAACGCGGCGCGCTGCTATTCGTCATCGACCCGCGGCCCTACCAAGCCGATTACGACCGCGCGGCCGCCGACCTTAAGCGCAACAACACGGCGTTGGATTTGAGCCGCATCGAATTGACGCGCGTGCAGCGCTTGAAGGACAGCGGCGCCGTGTCGCAAGAAGAACTGGATCAGCGCAAGAGCACGGTGGCGCAAGCGGAAGCCAATGTCGCCGGATCGAAGGCTGCTCTCGAAACCGCCTCGCTCAACTTGAATTTCACCAGAGTCACCAGTCCCATCGATGGGCGCGTCAGCCGCGCCGAAGTGACCCGCGGCAACCTGGTCACCGGCGGCAGCAATGGCGGCACAACGCCACGCTGCTCACCTCCGTGGTCTCCATGGATCCGATTTATCTGTACTTCGATGCCGACGAACAAAGCTACCTGCGCTATACGCAAATGGCGCGCAACGGCGAGCGCCCGAGCTCGCGCGACTCCGGCAACCCGGTTCAAGTCGGCCTCGCCAACGAGGAAGGATTTCCGCACGCCGGTACCGTGGATTTCATCGACAATCAGCTGAATCCGCAGACCGGCACCATCCGCGCGCGTGCGGTACTGCCGAACAAAGACGGGCAGTTCACGCCCGGCATGTTTGCGCGCGTGCAACTGCTCGGCAGCGGCGAGTACTCGGCGATCTTGATCGATGATCGCGCCGTCAACACCGATCAGAGTCAGAAATACGTGCTGCTGCTCGGCCAGAATAACCAGATCGAATACCGCAAGGTCAAATTGGGACGCATCGTGGATGGCCTGCGCGTGGTGCGGGAGGGTCTCAAGCGCGGCGATGTGATCGTCGTCAATGGCGCGCAACGCGTGCATCCCGGCGTCACGGTGACGCCGCAGCGCGTGACGATGGGCGCCGACGGCGCGCCCGCCGCTTAAGCTCATGAATATTTCTTCGTTCTTCATCGAGCGGCCGATATTTGCGACGGTGCTCGCCATCTTGATCACGGTGGCCGGTCTGCTCGCCATGCCGAACCTGCCGATC
Source organism: uncultured Gammaproteobacteria bacterium (assembly GCA_963812125.1). GTDB lineage: Bacteria > Pseudomonadota > Gammaproteobacteria > Steroidobacterales > Steroidobacteraceae > Bog-1198. The sequence continues at coordinate 162,364 of CAWETY010000012.1, read as the reverse complement.
AGCGAATATCCGGAAATCGTGCCGCCAACCGTGGTGGTCAGCGGGCAATACCCCGGAGCCTCGCCCAAGACCATCGCCGAGACGGTGATCACGCCGCTCGAGCAGCAGATCAACGGCGTGGAAAACGCGATCTACACCAATTCCACGGCGACTCCCGACGGTACTTTCTCCATCACCGTAACCTTCAGGCTCGGCACGGATTTGGACATCGCGCAGGTGCAAACCCAGAACCGCGTGGCGCAGGCGGAGACGCGCTTGCCCGATGTCGTCAGGCAGCTCGGCCTGGTCACGCAAAAGCGCTCGCCCGACCTGACCATGGTGGTGTTCCTGAAATCGGCGGACGGGCGCTACGATTCACTGTATTTGCGCAACTATGCGGTGATTCAGATCAAAGACGTGCTGGCGCGCATCCCGGGCATGGGCGACGTGCGCGTCTTTGGATCCGGCGACTACGCCATGCGCTTGTGGCTGGATCCGGGCAAGATCGCCGCACGCAGCATGGATGTCGATGAGGTGCTGGCGGCGGTGCGCGAACAGAACGTGCAGGTCGCCGCGGGACAAATCGGCGGCCAGCCGTCGCTGCCCGGAACCCAGTTCCAGTACATCGTCAATGCCCAGGGCCGCCTGCAGACCGAGCAGGAGTTCGGCGACATCGTGGTCAAGAGCGGCGCCAATGGCGAGACCACTTATTTGCACGACGTCGCACGCATCGAGCTGGGTCCGGACAACTACGCGCTGCGCAGCATGCTGGACGGCGGTCCCGCGGTCGCGATTCCCGTGTTCCAACTGCCGGGCGCGAACGCACTGCAGCTCTCCGACGCGGTGCGCGCCAAGATGAAGGAACTCGCCAAGAGCTTCCCGGAGGGCGTCAGTTACGAGATCGATTACGACCCCACGGTCTTCGTGCGCAGTTCCATCGAATCGGTGGTGCACACCCTGTTCGAGGCTGTGATGCTGGTGGTCTTGGTCGTGGTCGTGTTCCTGCAAACCTGGCGCGCCAGCGTCATCCCCTTGGTGGCGGTGCCGGTGGCGATCGTGGGCACGCTGGCGGCGCTGTTGCTGGCCGGCTTTACGATCAATTCCCTCACGCTGTTCGGCTTGGTGCTGGCCACCGGCATCGTGGTCGATGATGCCATCGTGGTGGTCGAAAATATCGAGCGAAAGATTGAGCAGGGCTTGAACCCGCACGCGGCCGCGCATGCCGCCATGGGCGAGGTCACCCGTCCCATCATCTCGATCGCTCTGGTGCTGTGCGCGGTGTTCGTGCCCGTGGCTTTCGTTTCCGGGCTCACCGGCCAGTTTTACCGGCAGTTCGGCATCACGATTGCGGCGAGCACCCTGATCTCGACTTTCAACTCGCTGACCTTGTCGCCCGCGCTGGCGGCGCTGCTGCTCAAGCCCAGGAACGCGCAGCCGGACTTGTTTCAGCGCGGCATCAACACGGTGATGGGCGGATTCTTCCGCCTGTTCAATCGCGGCTTCGAGCGGGCATCGGCGCGCTATGGCCGCGGCGTGCGCCGGCTGACGGCGATTCGTGCGGTGGTGCTCGGCGTGTTCGCCTGTCTCCTCGCCGGGACCTGGGGCATGTTTCAGCTGGTGCCCGGCGGATTCATTCCCGCACAGGACAAGCAGTACCTGATCGGCATCGTGCAATTGCCCGATGCCGCATCGCTGGACCGCACGGAAAAGGTGGTGCGGCAAATCTCGGCGCTGGCCAAGGCGACGCCCGGCGTCGATCACGTCATCGGATTCTCCGGCTTGTCGGTGCAGGGCTTCGTGAATTTGAGCAATGCCGCGGTGCTGTTCTTCCCGCTGACCTCGTTCGATGAGCGCAAGACCAAGAATTTGTCGGCGGGCGCGATTGCCCAGGCGCTGAATAAAAAATTCTCGGCGATTCAGGATGCCGTCATCTTCGCGGTGCCGCCGCCGCCGGTTCAGGGTCTCGGAACCACAGGCGGTTTCAAGCTGTTCATTCAAGACCGCGCCGCGCACGGCTACGATGAACTCGCGCGGGTCACCGGCGAGGTGCTTGAACAAAGCGCGTCAACAGCGCGAGCTCAATCCCTACGCCACCTACACGACGTTTCAGAACAGCGTGCCGCAGCTGTTCGCGGACGTGGATCGCGTCAAGGCCAAGCGCCAGGGCGTGCCGCTTTCCGAAGTCTTCGACACACTGCAGGCTTACTTGGGTTCGGTGTACGTCAACGACTTCAATCGCTTTGGCCGCACCTACAGCGTGTATGCGCAGGCCGAACCGCAGTTCCGCAACCAGCCGGAAGACATCGCCAATTTGAAGATGCGCAACTCGACGCGGCGACATGGTGCCGATGGGCGCCGTGGCGGACATCCGATTCGAAGCCGGACCCGATCGCGTGTCGCACTACAACGTGTATTTGGCCGCCGATATCAATGGGCAGGGCGCACCGGGCGTGTCTTCGAGCCAGGCCGCAGCGGCCATGGAGCGCGTGCTGGCCGAGACCTTGCCCAACGGCTTCGGCTATGAATGGACCGATCTGACGTTCCAGCAGAAATCCGCCGGCAACACCGCACTGTTGGTATTTCCGATTTGCGTCCTGCTGGTTTTCCTCATTCTGTCGGCGCAGTACGAAAGCTGGGCCCTGCCGCTCGCGGTGATTCTGATCGTGCCGATGTGTTTGCTGTCCGCGATGGCCGGAGTTTGGCTCAAGGGCTCCGACAACAATGTCCTGACGCAGATCGGATTCATCGTCTTGGTGGGCCTTGCCTGCAAGAATGCCATTCTGATCGTCGAGTTTGCGCGCGAGCGCGTCGAGCACGGATTGGCGCCGGTCGAGGCGGCGATTGAAGCATGCCGTCTGCGGCTGCGGCCGATTCTGATGACCTCCTTCGCCTTCATCATGGGCGTGATTCCGCTGGTCATCGCCAGCGGCGCCGGCAGCGAGATGCGCCAAGCCATCGGCATCGCGGTGTTCGCCGGCATGTTGGGCGTCACCTCTTTCGGCCTGTTCTTGACGCCGGTGTTCTTCGTCACCATAGAAACATGGCTGGCGCGCCGCAAACAGCACCTGGATTATTCGCCGTCGCCGCTCAGCCCGCCGTCTCCAGCCAGGGAGCCGCCGCTGCCGGCCGGCAAGGAGTCCCCCGGTGCGTAACTGGGCGGCGCTCGCCGCGGCGGTTTTCTTGGGCGGTTGCGCCGTGGGGCCGAATTATCAGCGACCTGAGACGCCCGTAGACGCGCACTTCGCCAATGCCGGCGAACCGGGGTTCACGCGAGGCCGAGGCGGTCGAGCACTACTGGACCGGGTTCAATGATCCGATGATGACCGGCTTGATCGATGATGCGCTGGCTCACAACAAGGAACTGAGTGCAGCCGAAGCGAATCTGCGCGCCGCGCGCGCTGCGAGAAGATTGGCGGGTTTCGATCAATATCCCACGGTGAACCTTGCCGCGAGCTACACGCACAATCTGGATTCGCAGGAGCAATTGCCCGGTGTGGATATGCATGACCGGGAATTCGACGCGGCGCAGGCTGGCTTCGACGGACTCTGGGAACTCGATCTGTTTGGCCGCGTGAGGCGCAATGTCGAGGCGGCGCGCGGCGATGTGGGCGCGGCGGCGGCCACGCTGCAGGATGCGCGCGTCAGCGTGATCGCCGAAGTGGCGCGCGACTATTTCATCCTGCGGGGATTGCAGGACCAGTTGGTGCTCACGCAGCGCAATGCGGACAATCAGTTCAATACTTTGAAGCTGACGCGGAATCGCCTGGAGGCGGGCCGGGGCAATGAACTCGACACCTCGCGCGCCGAAGCGCAGTGGCAGACGACCCTGGCTTCCATTCCCAGTCTGGAGGCATCGATTGCCACGACCTGTTATCGGCTGAGCGTGCTCACCGGACGCCAACCGACGGCGCTCAGCGCAAGCCTCAAGTCGCTCGCGCCGATGCCGGCGCTGCCGCCGTTGAACGCCATCGGCACGCCGGAGCAATTGCTGCGCCGGCGGCCGGATGTGCGCGTCGCGGAGCGGCGTCTCGCCGCCGCCACGGCGCGCATCGGGGTGGCAGTCGGCGATCTGTTCCCCAAGGTGACTCTGGTGGGCGATATCGGTTACTTCGCGCCGACCTTCGGCGAGTTCGGCGAAAGCCAGGCGCGGTCATTTTCCGTGGGTCCGAGTATTTCGTGGGCGGCTTTCGATCTCGGGCGGGTTCGGGCAAGAATCAGCACCGCCAAGGCCCAAACCGACCAGGCACTCGCCGCCTACGAAGGCGCGGTGCTCGGCGCGCTCGAGGACACCGAAGGGGCGTTGATAAGCTACGGCCGTTCGCAATCGCGGCGCGAGGCCCTGCAAATCGCCGCGGCGGCGAGCGATAAGGCGGCGGATCTCGCCCGCAAACGCTTCGAGGGCGGCCTCATCGATTTCTTGGAGGTGCTCGACGCTGAGCGCACCGCGCTGAGCGCGGAGTTGCTGCTCTCGCAAAGCCGCACAGATGCGGCGACCTCGCTGATCGCGGTGTATAAGGCTTTGGGCGCCGGGTGGCGTGCAACGGAACAAAAATGAAGATCTATTCGTGGAACGTGAACGGCATTCGCGCCGTGCACAAGAAAGGCCTGTTTCTCGCGTTTCTCGAGGCGCATGAGCCCGATATTCTGTGCCTGCAGGAGACCAAGGCCGAACGCGGCCAGATCGAAATCGAGTTGCCCGATTACCGGGAATATTGGAACTCGGCCGTCAAGAAGGGCTACTCCGGAACCGCGATATTCTCCAAGCAGGAACCGCTGAAGATCATCAATGGTTTTCCGAACGACTTCGCCAAGCGCTTCAGCTTCGCCGACGAGCTCAAGCGCGACAGCGCGGAGGAGGGCCGGGTCATCACCGCGGAGTTCGCCAGGTTCTTCGTGGTCACGGTATACACGCCGAATGCGAAAGACGATTTGAGCCGTCTCGCGCTGCGCTACAAGCACTGGGATCCCGCCTTCTTGGCGTATTGCAAACAGTTGGAAAAGACCAAGCCCGTCATATTTTGCGGCGATCTGAATGTCGCGCACACCGAGCTGGATCTTGCCAATCCCAAGCCGAATCGCGGCAAGAAGGGCTTCACCGATGAGGAGCGCGCGGGATTTCAGGCTTTCATCGACGCCGGCTTCGTCGATACGTTCCGCATGTTCACGCCGGGCAACGGCCACTATTCATGGTGGAGCCATTTCGCCAATTCGCGGGCGCGAAACGTCGGGTGGAGGATCGATTACCTCATGGTCTCGGCGGCGCTTCGCGCTGCCGTGAAGGGCGCGCAAATCCACGCTTCCGTGATGGGCAGCGATCATTGTCCGGTGAGCATTTCACTCGACGCAGCGTTTTAAAGCGATTCCAACACCGTGGCAATTCCCTGGCCGCCGCCGATGCACTGAGTGGCAAGGGCGTAGCGTCCTTTGGTGCGCGCGAGCAGGGAGGCTGCCTTGCCGGTGATGCGGGCGCCGGTTGCCCCCAAAGGGTGCCCGAGCGCCAGGCCGCCGCCATCGAGATTGATCTTCTCGGGATCGAGCTTGAGTTCCCGAATGCAGGCGAGCGCCTGCGAGGCGAATGCCTCGTTGATTTCGACTACGTCGAGCGCCTCGACCTCGAGGGCGGCGCGCGCCATGGCTTTGCGAGTGGCCGGAATGGGCCCGATACCCATCACCGCGGGATCGCAGCCCACGGTGGCCGCCGAACGAATGCGCGCCAGCGCACGCAAGCCATGGCGACCGGCAAATTCCTCGCTGCTCACGAGCACTACCGATGCGCCGTCCGTCAAAGGCGAGGACGTGCCGGCGGTCACCACGCCGTTTTCGGAAAACGCGGGCTTTAGCGCGGCCAGCGCCTGCAGCGAAGTGGCGGGACGAATGCAGCCATCCTCCGCCACCAGTTCGCCGGATTCGAGCCGGATGGGTACGATCTCCTCGCGCAGCCTGCCTTGTTCGCGAGCCTGCGCCGCCTTGCGGTGCGATTCGACCGCCATCACTTCCTGGTCGTGACGCGAAATATTGTAGCGCCGCGCCACATTCTCCGCGGTTTGCCCCATGCTGATGTACGCATCCGGCAAGCGGTTCAGCAATTCCGGATTCGGAGAACGGTTAAAGCCGCCTTGCGGAACCATGCTCATGGATTCAACGCCCACGCAAAGATACGCCTCGCCCATGCCGGCCTCGATCTGCGCCGCGGCAATTTGAATCACCGACATGGACGAACCGCAAAACCGATTTACCGTCATGCCGCCGACTTCCAACGGCAATCCGGCCAGGAGCGCGACGATGCGCGCGATATTCGATCCTTGCGGACCTTCGGGATACGCGCAACCGCAGATCACATCCTCGATGAGCGCCGGATCGAGCTGCGTACGCTCGAGCAGTCCGCTGACGACCTGCGCGGCCAGGGTGTCGGGCCTCATTGCCGCCAGCGGGCCCTTGCGGGCGAAGGTTTGCGGCGAGCGTGCATAAGCGGCGATCAGGGCTTTCATGGTTTCTCGGATCTCGTTTCAATTCGGTGAAGGCGGCATGCAGCGATGGCGGCACGCCCATGTGCGATTGTACACGCCGGCGCCGAGGGCAGAAAATTGCCGATCACGGAACGACCGTGGTGAACAGGTAAACCACAAATATGACGAGCAATACGATGCCGTGCAGGACGATGGTTCTGCCGGTGCGCAGGGCGATGGCGGTGATGAAGAGCGACAGCATCAGCAGCACGGTCGACTTGGTGTCGATACCCAGCACCAATTCAGTGTGCATATACAGCGAGAGCACGCTGACCGCGGGGATGGTCAATCCAATGCTGGCGAGAGCCGAGCCGAGCGCAAGATTCAGGCTGGTTTGCAAGCGGTTGGCCCGAGCGGCGCGCAAAGCGGCCAAGCCCTCCGGCAACAGGACAATGGCGGCAATGATCACACCGACCACGGCGTTCGGCGCGCCCGCGTGCAGCACAGCGGCTTCGAGGCTGGGCGCAAGTTTTTTGGCGAGCAACACCACGGCCGCCAGGCACGCCATCAACAGGAACGCGCTGACGGCGGTGACGGCATTGCCCGGCGGCGGCGCAGCGTGCGCCGACTCGGCCGCCGGCTCGTCGGGGAGGAAAATCCCCCGATGGCCGATGGTCTGCGCGAACACGAACGCGCCGTAAATGGCCAATGACACCACAGCGATGAGCATGAGCTGACTGGGCGAGTAATACGGCCCTGGGGTCGTGAGCGTGTAGTTCGGAAACACGAGCGCGAGGATGACGATGGCGGCCAACGCGACCAATGCGGCGCTGACGCCGTCCAGGCTGAAGGTTTGTTGGCGATGCCGCAGGCCGCCGACCAACAGACACAAACCGATGATGCCGTTGAGAATGATCATCACGGCCGCGAACACCGTGTCGCGCGCCAGCGCAGCCGCTTCGGCGCCGCCCGCGATCATCAAGGAGACGATCAACGCCACTTCGATCAGCGTGACCGCCAGGGCCAGCACCAGCGTGCCATAGGGTTCGCCCACGCGGTGCGCGACCGTTTCGGCGTGATGTACGGCGGCGAACACGCTCCCGGCCAGCGCCATGGCGATGATCGCCACGAAAAATGCGCCGGGGCCGACTTCGAACGCAGCGGCCCCCAGGACCGCCGCCGCGATGACGGGCGCGAGCAGGGTCCACAAGGGCAGGCCGGCGAGCCAGGTGCGCGGCGAAGTTCGGCTGCTCGAATGCATGGATTCGGTTATTCTCTAGGCGTTGAAAGCTCGGGCCGCAGGCTACTTATATCCTCTCGGAGTGGATAGGTGAAGTCAGATAGTAATTGGCGCAACGAGGGAGTGCGGGTCATCAAGGGCGACCGGCTCGACGGCAATACGCCGCAGACCCCGGGGATGCTGAGGGCTGCCGCGGTGAACTTCGCCCGCGTCGGCTCGCAAAAGCTATGGGCGGGAACCGTGATCATCCAGCCGAACGCCAAAACCGGCGCCCATCATCACGGCGCTCTCGAGAGCGTCATTTATGTGGTGCGTGGCGCGGCGCGCATGCGGTGGGGCGATCGACTTGAATTTGCCGCCCAGGCCGAGGCAGGGGATTTCATCTTCGTGCCGCCCTATGTGCCGCACCAGGAAATCAACGCCCTGAGCGATGCCCCGCTCGAATGCGTGCTGGTGCGCAGCGACAATGAATCGGTGGTCGTCAATTTGAACATCGACGCCGCCGAGCGCTTCGAGGAAGTTTATTGGATCGATCCGATCCACCTTGCGCCGCGCTAGTCCCGGAGTGCCTTGCGATAACAGGGCGGCTATAGCGTGCGCAGTTCTTCCGTCTCGCGTTTCAAATCCGCGAGAAACTTCTCCAGCTCGGCCTTGCGTTGCGGAACGCGCGCGCGGCCGGCGGGCGAGAGCACGCGGGAAGGCACTTTGTTCAGATTGTCCGTCAGCATCGCCACCGCTTTGGGGGCATCCGGATTGCCGCCGCGCGGATCGACCAGCGCCATGATGCGCGCCACGCCGATCGCGCCGAGCCAATCGAGCGCGTCAGCGTCGTGCAGATACAGCGCTTCGGCCCCGGCCGGGTCGCGATAATACATGTGAGTGCGGATCGCGCCGCGCACCGCATCGATTTTTTCCATGGGAAAACCGCTGCCTTTCAGTACGCTGTCGACGAGGCGCGCGCCCACATCCGAGTGATCGGCCTTGACGTCCTCCCAGGGCGCAAAGGCGGCCATGTCGTGCAAGTATGCCGCGGCGTAAAGCACATCATCATCGAGCGCGACGTGATCCGCGGCGGCCAATTCCTTGGCCAGGGCGTAGTCGCGCAGACAGTGAGAGTAACCCCATGCCGGATTCTTGAAGTGGCTCGAGGCCAGCTCGCGCACACTCGCGCGCCAATCCTGCGCTGCCGGCGGCGCCGCGGCCTGCGCGCGCTCAAGCGAGGCACCGGCACACAGCACGGCAAGCAACAATCCAGCGAATCTGCGCATTGAATTATTCTACGCCAGAGCCTCGTGTATCAGGCGAATTTCTTCGTCGGCGCGCGCGAGAATGCCGCCGCAGTCCGCCGGCGTCACGCCGATGCTCAAGAACGCATTGATGCCTTCGGTTGCAAAAGTTTTTGGCTCAGGAGTGTTGCGGGCGTCGGCCAGCACCAGGCTGGCGATGAGCACATCGACGAGCCTCGCCTCATGCTTCCAGCGGCGATCGATGTCGTTCTGATCGCCCACCGCTTCGCACATTTCCTCCGCGAAGCCCCAACTCTGCAGCACCGCTGCGCCGATCGAGGCCTGCCAGCCGCCGATGAGTTCCATCCATGCTTGTCCGCCGCCCAGTCCATTGTCCGCGCCGACCGCGCGCGCCATGATGTAGAGCTTGCCGATGCCATGCAGCAGCCCCGTCAAGAATGCCTCGTCGGCGTCCACTTTGGTGCGCGCCGCGACCAGCTTGCAGATCGAGGCCACCGCGATGCTCTTGTTCCAAAGTTCGGTGAGCGGCTGGGCAATGGTACGCAAGGATGCTTCGTTCTTCATGTGCTGCAGAGCATAGGACATGGCGGTGCTCTGGACCATTTGCTGTCCCAGCCGGGTGATGGCGGAGCGCAAATCGGTCAGGGTTTTGCCGGAACTGTTGAACGCCGCAGAGTTGGCGGTTTGCAGCACACGCGCCGCGAGGCGCGGCTCGGCGCCCACAATGGTAACGACTTTTTCCGAGGTCGTTTCCGGGTCCGCCAGCGCGTGACTGATCCGGATGACGACATCCGGAAAACAAGGCAGATCCACGGTGCCCTTGGACACCTCGGTCGCCAGTTTCTGCAGAAACGCCAGAGCGCCGGCGCGCTCTTCGAGCGTAGAGGCAGCATCGCTCGCGGGAACCGAAACTGCGCCGGAGCGATACGTCGGGGCGGTCACATTTGACATAGGCCCTTTAAGTTCGGCAATCGCGCGCAAAACTTGAGCGCCGGCCACGATAGATTCCCCGCGATTTCCGACGCTCTATGTCAAGACCGCCTCGCTGTAGCTGCGCCCAGCCAGCCAGGCGTGAATCTGGCCAATGATGGCGAGCGCAATGCCTTCGGGCGTGGATGCGCCGATGTCCAGTCCCACCGGTCCGCGAATGCGGCCGCTCAAGCTTTCATTGAGCGGTCCCAATTCCTGCGCGAGGCGGTTGCGGCGGGCCTTCGGACCGAGCAATCCAACATACGCGGGAACGCCTGCCTCGGCGAGCTCGCGCAGGTACGCCTCATCCGAGGGCAGGTGATGGCTCATCACCACGGCCGCATGGCAATGCGTCAGATCGATTTCGGAGCGCAAGTTCTTTGGATTGGCGATGTGCAGTTCCGCACCCGCGAACCGGGCCGCAGTCACGTAAGCGGGACGATGATCCACCACTGACACACGCCAGCCCAAAGCGCGCGCCGTGCTGACCACGGCTTCAGCGTCGGGCGCCGCGCCGCAGATCAGAATGTGCGGCGGCGGGGCGAGCCGCTGCACGAATGCGCGCGATCTCTCTTCCGCGGGCAGCTCTTGCTCGCTGCGATAAGTGCCCAGCCGCATCTTGGCCGAATCATGCACCACGACCAAGAAAGTCGATTTGCCCGAACGAGTGGCGCGGCCGGCGTCTGCCAGGGCCGCCTCGGCCAGGCTCATCGGACCTGCGGGTTCAAGCAGTACCCGCATGCTGCCCTCGCAGCCTGCTCCCACCCCGAACAAAGTGTCGTCCGGACCGCGCGTATCGTATTCGAACGCACGGGCCGAGCCGCTTTCCAGCACTTGGCGCGCATGGATCTGCAGGTCCGACTCGAGGCAGCCGCCGCTCAACAACCCGATAAAGCTGCCGTCCGCCATGAGCAGCATGCGCGCGCCCGGCTTTCGATAGGTGGAACCGGCCGTTGCAACGACGGTTGCGAGAACGCGCGCCGCATGCGCGCCGGGCGCGCGCTCCAATAGGAGTTCAAGACTGGTATCGAGGCGTACTTGCATCGCGCTCATTGTTCCACAGAATCGCCGCAGAGCCGCGATGCCGTGAACCGGGCGCTTCGCAAGGCTTAGATCCCCCGGAAATGCCCCAGGAACCCCAAGTCCTACAGCGTATTGTGGACCCCATACCGGTTACTTGAGGCGGTATCGCAGATACTGCGGGCAAGTAACTAAATCTGTGCATGATTATGTCGAATAACCGGCGATTTGTGCGACGCGAATATCTCGGGGCGCCGACTTAGCATGCCTAAGGCACCCTGGATGCAGGCGCTGTGGCAGCGGCGATCACTTTGGCTGGCCGCGGTTGGCATCTTGCTGCTGCTGTTGGGGTTGGCGGCCTTGAGTCAAAGAAGCTGGCGCAACCGCGCCGCGGCCTTGGAGCGCGAGAACTTGAGCTTGCAGCTCGCTCAGGTGGCGCGCGAATTGACGGCGCAATCCGCGCATCTCGTGGAACGAACCCGCGAGCTGGCCGAGTCGGACGCCGTCATCCGCTTGGTTCAGGAAACCACCGACCCCTCCGCCGACCGCCTGGAGCTGGCCGACATGTCGCGCCGCGACCTGGACGCGCTGCTGGTCCTCAATGCGGGCCGCGCGGTTCGTTTCAGCGTCACGGTCAGCGGCGGCCAGTTGAGCGAACAGCCGCCCGAGCCGGCACTGATACAGTTGGCCGAGTCGCTTGCCGCTTCCCCCGAAACGGCATCTCGCAACTCGCAACTCGCAAGCTTTGCCGATGATCGATGGCTGGCAGCGCGGCCGGTCATCGGGCATTCATCGCCCGCCATCCTGGGCTGGGTGGTCGCGAGCCGTGCGCTGTCGCCGGGATTGATCGCACAGATTGCAAACTCGGTGGGCGGCACGTTGAGCGTGCAACCCACCCATTCAATCCCGGCCGAAGCGGCCGCCGCATCCGGCGTATCGACCCAAATGTCGAGCGAAGGCGCCTCGGGTATCGCGGTCTTGCGCGACGCCGGCGGCCGCGCGGTGCGCGTGCTGCGCTTGTCGCGCGCGGCAAATGCCTTCGGGACGGCCCTCAGCGCGCCGCTGCCCGCCGGCCGCGAGACCGGCTACATGCTTACCGGGATATTGATGCTGGCGGCCATCGTCGGCGTCATCCTCATCGCGATCAGACGCTACTTTCGGCACCAGCGTTCGGTCGATGCGCGCTACAAGGCGCTCATCGACCAGGCCAACGACGGCATCGTCATCGTCGACTCGCACACCCATCGCGTGCTGTACACCAATCCCGCGTTTTTAAGCCGCCTGGGCTATACCAACGAGGAAGCGCAGTCCTTGACCCTGACCGACATCTTCGCCGACCGCGATGCGACGCCTGACAGCGTCCTGTCGCGGCTGATCGAGGCAGATTCGCAAATGGCGCTCAACATCCAGCAGCGCTGCAAGAGCGGCGCACTATTCGACACCGAGGTGCGCTGCAATGCGCTCGATGTGGATGGCCGCGACGTCCTGGCTTACGTGACGCACGACGTCTCATTGCGCAGGAAGGCCGAACAGCAGCTCATCGAGAACCAGCAACGGCTCGACAAGATGGCGCATCACGATCAGTTGACCGGACTGCCGAACCGTCACTACCTCACGGCGTTCCTGCCGCAGGCGATCGAGGAGGCGAAGGCCGCGAACACCATGCTGGGCGTGGTGTTCCTGGATTTGGACCGCTTCAAGCACATCAACGATACCCGCGGCCACGAGACCGGCGACAAGCTGTTGCAGGAAGTCGCGAGCCGGCTGCGCGCCTGCGTGCGGGATTCCGACGTGGTCATCCGCATGGGAGGCGACGAATTCGTGGTCGTGTTCCGCAGCGTCAAGAACTACGACGAAGTCACCCTGGGGGCGGGGCGGATCATCGAGACCCTGAATCGCCCGATCGTCATCGATCGGCATTCGCTGCAAACCACCGGCAGCGTCGGGGTCAGTTTGTATCCGCGCGACGGCGCCAACATGGTCGAACTGCTCAAGCATTCGGACACCGCGATGTACCAGGCGAAGGATCGCGGCCGCAACAATGTGCAAATGTTCAGTCATGCGATGAACCGCAAGCTCAAGCATCGCGTGGCAGTCGAGGCCTCGCTGCGCGAGGCGCTGCGCCTCAAGCAGCTGGACGTGCACTATCAGCCGTTCGTCAACCTGATCACGCGCAAGATCGTCGGCCTGGAGGCGTTGATGCGCTGGTCGCATCCGGTTCACGGCATGATACCCGCCGATCAATTCATCCCGGTTGCCGAAGAAACCGGACTCATCGTGCCGATGGGGAATTTCGTGCTGCATCGAACCCTGCAAACCATGAGTGCCTGGCGCAAGGCCGGCATCCCGCTGGTGCCGGTTTCGCTCAACGTTGCGCCGGCGCAGCTGCAGCGCGGCGAGCTGCAGTCGACGATTTCGACCCTGCTGAAGTCGCACAACCTGCGGCCGGAAATGCTGCAGCTGGAAATGACCGAGCGCGCGGTATTCGATTCTCACTCGCCGGCCGGCGAAAATCGTCAAGACAGCATGGCGCGGCTGCGCGATCTGGGAATCAAGATTGCGATCGACGACTTCGGGACGGGCTATTCGAGCTTGAGTTATCTCAAGAATTGGCGCGTCGACGCGCTCAAGATCGACCGCAGTTTCGTCCGCGATCTGGTCACCGATTCCAGCGATCTGGCCATCGTCAGCGCGATCATCGCCATCGCCCGGCACCTGCACATCGAGGTGATCGCCGAGGGCATCGAGGCCTACCAGCAGGTGGAGATCTTGAGGAGGCTGGGATGCTCGGTCGGGCAGGGGTTTCTATTCGCGCGGCCGATGCCGGCGGATGAGATCTTGAAGCTGCTGCGCGATGAGGCGGAGCCTGCCAAGGAAGAAGAAGAGGACATGCTCGCTGTGTTCAGCGCCGGCCGCGGCTAGGAACCCAAGGCTCACGCGGCGCTCTCTTCGAGCGGCCCCTGCCAATCTTCCTTGAGTTCGCCTTCCCAATTCGCCACCAGCGTACACGCGACGGCATTGCCGAGCACATTGGTCGCGGTGCGCCCCATATCGAGAACGTGATCCACCGCGATGACGAACACCAAACCCTGTTCCGGCAGCCCAAAATAGCTCAAGGATGCCGCAATCACCATCAGTCCCGCGCGCGGCACGCCGGCAATGCCTTTACTGGTGACCATGAGGATGAGCAGGATCATGATTTGTTGGTGCACGCTCAAATCGATGCGAAAGATCTGGGCGATGAACAGCACCCCGAAAGAACAATACATCGCGGAGCCGCACAGGTTGAACGAATAGCCCAAGGGCAGCACAAAGGAGGCGATGCGCGTACTGACGCCGAAGGCTTCCAGGCGCTCCAAGGTTTGCGGATACGCCGCTTCGGAACTGGAGGTCGAAAAAGCCAGCAGCAACGGCGCGCGGATCTCCCGAAGGAGCGCCGCGCTGCGGCGCCCGATGCTCGAGTACACGGCGCAGCCGAAGAAAATCCACAGCAGGATCAGCGCCAGATAGAAGCTGCCGATGTACTTTGCATACACCAACAAAACGCTCAAGCCCTGGCTCATTACAGTGGCGGCAAGCGCGGCGAAGATCGCGATCGGAGCCAGCGCCATGACGTAGCGGGTCACCCGCAAGATGACGGCCCCGACCTCGTCGATGAGGTCGACGAGCCGCTTGACCTTGGTGCCCAGGCTCGACGCCGCCGCGCCGAAGAACAACGAGAACACCACGATTTGCAATATTTCGTTGTTGGCCATGGCCTGCACCACGGAACTCGGAATGATATGGTCGAGGAAATCCTTGAATTGCAGGGGCGCCGCCCCGGCCGCTTGTCCCGCGGCCGCGGTCGCCGCGAGTCCAAGACCGGGCTTGAACAGTTGTACCACCGCGAGACCGATCATCATCGAGACGAGCGTCGCAATCACGAACCAGCCGAGCGCTTTGGCGCCGATTCGGGCGATTGCCGCGGCGCCCTCCATGCGGGCGACCCCGACGACGAGCGTCGAGAACACCAATGGCGCTATGATCATCTTGATGAGGCGCAAGAAGCTGGTGGTGATCAGGGCAAATACGGCCGCGGCGCTCTCGGCCGCGGCACCGGTACCCAGCACTTGATGCAGCAGCAGCCCGAAAAGCGGCCCGGTAATCATGGCGGCAATGACGAACCAGGTCAGACGGGATCTCATGTCGTACTTTTAGCACAGAGTTTATGAATACAAGTAGCCCGGAAATCAAGACCTCCCTGACCATGCAGTCGATCCGCGAAGCGCATGCGCGCATTCGCGACAAAATTCACCGCACCCCCGTCATGACCAGCGAAGTGCTCGACGGCATGGCGGGAAACCGCTTGTTCTTCAAGTGCGAGAATCTTCAAAAGGTCGGCGCTTTCAAGGCGCGCGGGGCCACCAACGCGGTATTTTTATTGACCGACGCCGAGGCGGCCAAAGGCGTGGTTACGCACTCCTCGGGCAATCATGCGGCGGCCCTGGCGCGCGCGGCGCGGCTGCGCGGTATCCCCGCTTATATCGTGATGCCGAGCAATTCGCCGCAGGCGAAGCAGTCTGCCGTGCGCCGCTACGGCGGCGATGTGGTCCTGTGCGAACCCACCTTGGCGGCGCGTGAATCGACCGCCCGGGAAGTCATGGAGCGCACCGGCGCGATCTTCATTCATCCCTACGATGACTTGCGCGTCATGGCCGGACAGGGAACCACCGCCATCGAGCTGCTCGAGGATGTGCCGAGCCTCGACGTGATTCTCTGTCCGGTCGGCGGCGGAGGGCAGCTGAGCGGCATCGCCGTGGCGGCAAAAGACATCAAGCCGGCCGTGCGCGTGATCGGCGTGGAACCCGCCGGCGCGGACGATGCCGCGCGCTCCTTCAAGGCGGGTCACATCATTCCCATGCTCGAGCCGCACACCATTGCCGACGGACTGAAGACTTCATTGGGACAGCGGCCGTTCGCAGAAATCATGCGTTTGGTCGACGACATTGTGACGGTGCGCGAGGAGTCGATCGTGCAGGCGATGCGCCAAATCTGGGAAGTGATGAAGCTGCTGGTCGAGCCCTCGGGCGCGGTCGGCTATGCGGCCGTCGTCGAGGGGCGTCTCGCGGCAGCGGGCGCGAATATCGGGATCATTTTGAGCGGCGGCAACCTCGATTTGAACCGCCTGCCATGGCAGTGAGCCTCAATCGAGGAGCAGGGGACTCAGGGCATGCTCTTCGGCGATGCTGCCCGCCAGCGAGAGAGCCTGTGCCCGCGTCGGCGTATCGCGCACCCAACGGGTCGGGGGAGGCAGAGGCTGGCCGGTCAGCATCGCCAGCAGGCTGGCATTGGTCGCCTCGACCGAATCGAAGGGCGTGCCGTGACGCGAGCCGCGCACAACCACCAGCTCGGCATTGAGTTTTTTCGCGAGTTCGCGCTTCTCAGCCAGGGGTGTGAAGTCGTTTTCGGCGGCGATCAGCAAGATGCGGCAGGTCAAGCGGTCCAATCGGTCGAGGATCGCCCAGCGCGCCAGTGCGAATCCGGTTCCCAGATAGGAATTCGCGGGAACCGACGCGAGCACGCCGGCCGCATGTTCGCGCATGGCGCGCTGCCAGGGTTCGGGAAAGAGCCGCGCCGCCATCAGACACGCTGCGCGCGGCATGCCGAGCATCCGCACCAATGTTGCGGACACATAGGTCTCGAGCCACTTGCGCAGGTTGTGGGGCTGATAGGTCGCCAGGCTGTTGATCAGACCGAGTTTCGGCACGCTGCTCGGCCGCAGCGCGGCCATCTCGAGCGCCACCGCGCCGCCCAATGAGAAGCCGACGATGTTGGTTTGATGGATCTCGAGATGATCCATCAGCCTCCACATCGCCTGCGCGAATCCAGCGATGGTGTATTCATTGCGCGGCGGCGCGCTGTGCCCGCTGCCGGGAAGATCGGGAATGATGAGCCGAAACCGGTGTTCGAGAGCCGCCACTTGAAAGGCCCAGGCCGCGCCGTTGCAGCCCAAACCATGAATCAGCAATAAAGGCTCACCGCGTCCTCGCTCGAGATAATGAATGGACGACTGCTCATCACGAAAAAAAGGCATCGCACCCGCTCCTCGGCCGCTTCATCTCGGCCGGTGTCTACCGTTCGCCTGGCATTTTCGCCGCTGCAAAAGCGCAAATCTGCGCGCGCTGCACGGGAAATCCGGGTTGAGTCCGCCGAAATTCATGTAGGCCAAAAACCGACAGGGACAATCCTGTAGCATTCATGGTTATCAACGGTTTGAGGGGCTTTAAGTTGACCTGGCGAGGATGGACAGCCTTTGCGGCGCTCGGAATCATTTGGGGGCTGCCTTATTTCTTCATTAAGGTCGCGGTGCAGGAGGTCTCGCCATTTACCCTGGCATTCTGCCGCGTGCTGCTGGCCGCGTTGATATTGCTGCCCATTGCCCGGCATCGCGGCGCGCTGCGCTCTTTGGCTGAACATAAGACAGCCATTGTCGCCTTTGGGTTGGTCGAGTTTGCGATTCCGTTCTCGCTGATCTCGCTCGGCGAGCGCTGGATCAGTTCTTCCGTCACCGGGATTTTGATCGCCATGGTGCCGCTGTGCGATCGCGCTGATTCAGCGGTTTTTCGGCATCCGCGAAGCGCTGGGAGCGTGGCGCATCGCCGGTCTTGCAATCGGCTTCATCGGCGTTGCGGCGCTGCTCGGCAGCGGCCCGATCTCGGGAGCCCTGGGTTGGGCGGGCGTCGGCTGCATGCTGGTATCCACCATCTGTTATGCCGTCGGGCCGCTGATCATCCAACGCCACCTGCAAGACCTCGATTCCATCGGCCCGCTTGCGGCAAGCTTGGCCGTAGCCAGCATCATCCTGGCGATCCCCGCCGCGCTGGAATTTCCGTCCGGACTGCCTTCGGTGAGGGCCGTCGCATCGATCGCGGTGCTCGGAATCGTCTGCACCGCCATTGCCATGTTGTTGATGTTTTATCTGGTTCGCGATGCCGGTGCCTCGCGCGCTTCGGTAATCACCTACATCAATCCGGTCGTGGCGACATTGCTCGGCGTGCTGGTGCTCGACGAACGCCTCGGCTTCGGCGGGTTCGCCGCGTTTGCGCTCATCTTGTCAGGATCATGGCTCGCCACGCGCGGGAAGCTGCCGCGAAGCAAAGCCGCGGCAGCAACGGTCGGCGCGTGAATAGCAGCGGTTATGCGCGTCTGCCCGAACGGTTCTTCGCGCGCGTCCAGCCCACGCCGGTCGCGGCCCCCCGGCTCATCAAGTGGAATCCTGCGCTGGCGGCGGAACTGGATCTCGAAGCGCCCAGTCTCGACCCGGCGGCCCTGGCGGCGCTTTTTTCCGGCAACGCACTGCCCCCGGGGAGTGTGCCGATCGCCATGGCGTACGCCGGGCATCAGTTCGGCCACTTCGTCGCGCAACTGGGCGATGGCCGGGCCATCTTGATCGGCGAGACGCGCGACCGGGCAGGCGTGCTGCGCGACGTTCAGTTGAAAGGCTGCGGGCGCACGCCTTACTCGCGCAACGGCGACGGGCGTGCCGCCTTGGGGCCGGTGCTGCGCGAGTATCTGGTGAGTGAAGCGATGCATGCGTTGGGAATTCCGACCACACGCTCGCTCGCCGCGGTAATCACCGGCGAGACCGTGCGGCGCGAAACGCTGCTGCCGGGCGCGGTCGTGACGCGGGTCGCCGCGAGCCACGTGCGCGTCGGCACGTTCGAATACTTCGCGGCGCGCGGCGACGTCGCCGGCACGAAAATCCTTGCCGACTATGTGATTGGCCGGCACTACCCGCGCTGCGCCGACGATCACAGCCCGTACCTGGCGTTGCTCCGCGAAGTGGTGTCGAGCCAGGCTTACGCTCATCGCCCGCTGGATGAACGTCGGCTTCATCCATGGGGTCATGAATACGGACAACATGGCGGTGTCGGGCGAGACCATCGATTTCGGTCCCTGCGCTTTCATGGATACATTCGACCCGGCAACCGTATTCAGCTCCATCGATGCGCGCGGCCGCTATGCTTTCGCCAATCAGCCGAACGCCGCGCTGTGGAACTTGGCCCGCTTTGCGGAAACATTGTTGCCTCTCATGGATGACGATTCGCAGCGGGCTATTGGCGCCGCCACTGAAGCGATCGCAACCTTTGAGACGCTGTTCAAGGATCGCTGGCTGGAAGGAATGCGCCGCAAGTTGGGCTTGTCGGCTGCCGAGCAGGGCGATCGGCAGCTCGCCGAGGATTTGCTGCAGAGCATGCAGCGCAATCAAGCCGACTTCACCGTGACTTTTCGCGCCCTGTGCGACGCCGCGCACAAGAACGCCGCTGAGGCGATCGGCGATGCCGAGTGGATGCAGCGTTGGCGGGCACGGATGAGCCGCGAATCGGCGCACCCCAATGAACGCGCCGAATCGATGCGGCGGGCCAATCCTGCCTACATTCCGCGCAACCATCGCATCGAGCAAGTGATTGCCGCGGCAGTCGAGTGCGATGATTTCGCGCCTTTCGAGCAGCTTTCGCAGGTGCTCGCGGAGCCCTACGCGGCTCGTGCGGCGTTCGCCGCGTACGCGAATCCGCCCCAACCGCAAGAGCGTGTGCTGCAAACTTTCTGCGGAACTTGAGCCGATATTGCAATGAAATGGCGCAATCGCCGGTCTTATTCGACAGGAGTAAGATCGACACCATGACCATCGTTATCTTGGTTTTTCTCGGCGGCGTGCTGACCATCTTGAGTCCCTGCATCCTGCCGGTGCTGCCTTTCGTGTTCGCACGCTCGGAGCAAAAATTCCTCACCAATGGTCTGCCCATGCTGGCCGGCATGGCGGTGACTTTTGCGGCGATCGCCACTCTGGCCGCGGTGGGAGGTTCTTGGGCCGTCAGAGTCAATCAATATGGGCGCGTCTTCGCGCTGGTTTTGCTGACCGTCTTTGCGGCAACCCTGCTGTCGACGCGTTTGGCGGATTGGCTTGCACGGCCGTTCGTCGCCCTGGGGAATCGGCTGGCGCAATCCAACCCGCAAGCCGCGGGCCGGGTTACGCTTGTGAATTCCCTGCTGCTCGGAATTGCCACGGGCCTGCTCTGGGCGCCCTGCGCCGGCCCCATTCTCGGACTCATTCTCACCGGCGCGGCGATCTCGGGACCCAACGCCCGCACGACGCTGCTGCTGTTTGCCTATGCCGCAGGCGCGGCCACCTCTCTGGCGGTGGCATTGCTGGCCGGCGGACGGGTGTTTGCGTTCTTGAAGAAATCGCTCGGCACCGGCGAGTGGATCAGGCGGGGTCTCGGCGTCGCGGTGCTGCTCGCCGTCGTGGCAATCGTGTTCGGCTGGGATTCAACCGTGCTCACGCGTTTGTCGCTCAACGGCACGAACAGCCTCGAACAGTCGCTCATCGATAAAATCGATCCGCAAAAAGCCGGCGCGCCGGGCGGCAGCATGATGGCCATGAGCAACTCGAACATGGCGATGAGCAACGCCAACATGGCGATGAGCGACGCCAAAGCCGACGGACACGCGATGATGATGTCGGCCGCAAAGAGCGCCGGCAATCTGCCTGTGGAAGGAGAAATCCCCTCGTTCGCGGGCGCCACCTTGTGGCTGAACTCGCCGCCGCTCACGCCCGAGAGCTTGCGCGGCAAAGTGGTGGTGGTGGATTTTTGGACCTATTCGTGCATCAACTGTCTGCGCGCGCTGCCCTACGTGGAATCGTGGTACGCAGAAATACAAGGATCACGGCTTGGTCGTGATCGGCGTGCACGCGCCGGAGTTTGCGTTTGAAAAGGATGCCGGCAATGTGCGGCGCGCCGTGGCGGACTTGAAAATCACCTATCCGGTGGCGCTCGATAACGACTATGCCATTTGGCAGGCATTCAACAATCAGTACTGGCCTGCGCATTACTTCATCGATGCCAGCGGCAGGATTCGCGCGCATCACTTCGGCGAAGGCAACTACGAAGAATCCGAACAGATCATCCGCACGCTTGCTGAGCGAGGCGGGACAGAGCGGACTGCCGCCGCCGGGAATGGGCGCCGTGAAACCCGCGGGCGTCGAGGCGCCGCCCGACGAGGCGCATGATCAGTCGCCGGAGACCTATGTCGGCTACCGCCGAGCCGAAAATTTCGCCTCTCCGGGCGGTTTCGCGCAGGATCAAGCGCACCTGTACTCGGCGCCGGCCGGCATTGAAATTGAATCAATGGGCGCTTAGCGGGTCATGGAATGTGGACCCGGAAAAAGCGGTGCTCGGCGCGCGCGGCGGTAAAATTGAATTTCGCTTCTATGCGCGCGATCTGCACTTGGTGCTGGGGCCCGGCAACGGCGGCAAGCCGGTGCGCTTCCGGGTAACCCTGGATGGCGCCGCGCCGGCAGCCAGTCACGGCGCCGATACGGATTCAAGCGGCGCCGGAATCATCGATCGCCAGCGCTTGTATCAATTGATCAGGCAGGCCGGCGAGGTGGGCGAGCACGTGTTTTCCATTGAGTTCTTGGATCCGGGCGTGCAAGCGTATTCTTTTACATTCGGGTGAGGGGCAAGTCATGCGTCAATCGTAAGTCGTCGTCACTTCATCGCCGGGTTGGGCGCCTTGTCGGGATTGCCGTTGGCTGGGCCGAGTCGCAGCGGCGACCCTGTCCGGTCCCATGCTGAACAACGAGGTTTCGATCGAGAATTTCTCGCCGGCCGGCAAGAGCCTGGGGATAGTGCGGGTGGCAAAAATCGTGAAGACCGACGCGGAGTGGCAGACGCAGCTCTCGCCGCTCAGCTATCGAGTCGCGCGGCAGGCCGCCACGGAAATGGCATTCACGGGCGAATACGACAGGAATCACGCGGACGGCATTTATCACTGCATCTGCTGCGATACCGCGCTCTATGATTCCAGAACCAAATTCGACTCCGGCACCGGCTGGCCGAGTTTTTGGCAGCCGATTTCGACGCTGAATGTCGTCAAGAGCACCGACAACAGCCTCGGCATGTCGCGCGAAGCAATTTCGTGCCGGCGCTGCGACGCGCACCTGGGTCACGTGTTCGACGACGGCCCAAGACCCACCGGGCTGCGCTATTGCATGAATTCAGTGGCGCTGCACTTCGCAGCTCGCGCCTAGGAGGACGACATGGCTTATCGGAGCTCATCGATATCGCTGCGGCTTGCCGCGCTGGTGGCTGTCATGGCGGCCGGCGCGATGCTTTGGCATTCGCCGCTGTTCGGCGCGGAAGCGCCCGTCATCATCGCGCCTCCGGCCCTCGACAACCCCAAGGCCGCCGGGCCTGCGCAAACCGCCGTGTTGGCGGCCGGTTGCTTTTGGGGCGTGCAAGGCGTGTTCGAGCATGTACGCGGCGTTAAGAAGGTGATTGCGGGCTACGCCGGCGGCGAGCGGTCCACGGCGCACTACGAGATCGTCAGTTCGGGAAACACCGGACATGCGGAATCGGTCCAGATCACTTTTGATCCCGCGGCGATTTCCTACGGCCAGATACTGCAAATCGCCTTTTCCGTGGTGCACGATCCGACGCAATTGAATCGGCAAGGGCCGGATGTCGGCACTCAATACCGCTCGGCCATGTTTTATGCCAATGACGATCAGAAGCGGATTGCCGAAGCATATATCGCTCAACTCGATCAGTCGCATGCATTTGCGCGGCCGATCGTCACCCGCGTGGAACGGCTCATCGGCTTCTATCCGGCGGAATCCCATCACCAGGATTATTTGATCCATAACCCGACGCAACCGTACATTGCGATCTACGATCTGCCGAAAATCGCGAATTTTCGGCGCACGTTTCCGGAGTTGTATAGCGGATCGCCGGTGCTGGCATACAACTAGGATTGCGGCAGCCTCGATGCAATCATGAAATCGGCCTTGCTCGCCTCGCTGCTGTTGAGCGCCTGCCTGCCGGGGCTGCAGACCCGCGCCGCCGACTCGCAAAAAGCGATTACCGTGTTCGCCGCCGCTTCTCTCAGCAACGCCCTGCAGGATCTGGGCGATGCATTCACCAAGGACACCTCGACCGCGGTGCGGTTCTCGTTTGCAGGCAGTTCGGCGCTGGCCCGCCAAATCGAAAACGGCGCGAGTGCCGACGTGTTCTTCTCGGCGGATCTCGAGTGGATGGATTACCTGCAGGCCAGAAACTTGATTCAACCGGCCACGCGACGCGACCTGCTGGGAAATCAACTGGTTTTGATCGCGCCGCTCGACGGCAAAATCAAGCTGAAGATTGCGCCGCATTTTGCGCTCGCCGCAGCGCTGGGAAGAGGCCGCCTGGCAACCGGCGATCCGGATTCCGTGCCGGCGGGGCGCTATGCACATGAGGCACTGGCCCATTTGGACGTCTGGGAACAGGTCGCGCCGCGGCTGGTCCGCGCCGACAGCGTGCGCGCCGCGCTGGCGTTCGTCGATCGCGGCGAGGCTGCGCTCGGCATCGTCTATGCAACCGATGCCATGATCGATAAAAATGTGCGCGTGATCGACGTGTTTCCGGCCGACACGCATATGCCGATCATTTATCCGGCTGCGCTGGTAACAGGCGCCGATGCCCGTGCGGCCAAGTTCCTAGCCTATATTCAAGGTCCCGCCGGGGATTTGACCTTTCGCCATTACGGATTCACGCCGCTGCATTAGGGGCCTGCAGGCAAGTCCGCGGGATCCAGGACGGGTATGCCTTTGCGGATGTCGGCTGAGAATGACTCGCTGCGATCCGACTGACGGGCGCGATCGGTGATCCGGCCCAGAGCGCGCAGTTCCTGCAGCGTAAAGCGCCGGTCCAATCCCCCCACGCCGTAGACATAAGCGGGCAGATATCCCGTGAACAGCAGGCGATAGCTCCATGGCAGATACCCCACTATGCGCTTCATCATGTGATACACCAGCATGGTGCAGTTGACCGTAAGCGTATTGTAAAAGCGCGGCGTGTCGAGAAGCCGGTCCGCCTGCCCGATGTAGCCGAGAAACAAGGAGCGCATCGCCGCCAAGGGCATGCGGATGCGGTACAGATAGTCGTCTTCGCCGCGAATATTGGTGCGCACGCGTATGACATCGCGCTCGTCGGCGGCGATGATGCTGAGGCCGTCCCGCTTGAAGAAGCCACCGAGTTCAGAATAGGTGGCATTTTTGCGGCGGCGTACTTCCACCGAAAAGGCTACATGCTGGCCGTCTTCGAAGCCGAAAGATATCAACATGTGCGCGATTGCCCAGCCGTCCCAGTACGACATGATCATGTCGACCGACGTGAGCTTGTCGAGATCGTAGCGGCGGGTTTCCCAGCGCTGCGTGTAATCGGTGCTGCCGCGCCACTCGAAATTGCGCACATTGTACAGCGTCACCCGGTTGCCCTCGACGCTGCCATGGGTGATTTGCGCGACATCGTCCGCCCAGAGGCGCTCGTTGGTGGGGGTGATGCGCCGCCACCAGATGAGCAAAATCGCGAATGCGAAAGCAAAACTCGAGCAGGCCGCACCCGCATGGCCTCGCCAGAGCGCAACCAGTACGCCCAGCGCGAAGGCGCTCCACAAAGCTACGGCGATGCTCTTGAGCCGACGCCCCGGGGCCTGATACCAGAGCGCCAGCGCGGACCAGACCGCCGCGCCACCCAGCAGAAAGGTGGCGGCCAGCATGGCGGCAAATCGCACAACACTTGCGGCGTTGAGGCTCAACATCGGACTCATTGTGCCAGCAACGTGCGGCTCCCGGTTCATCGTTCGATTGACATGCACCGGCGGCGCAAGGTACGGTTTCTTGTGACTCAACCCGCTGCATTTCGGCTCAATGTCCCCTTCATCAAAGAACTCGGTGTCGAGTTCATCAGCGCCGCCGGCGGCCGTTCGATGGTGGCGCTTACTCTCGAGCCCTGGCATCTCAATAGTTGGTCGGTGGCGCACGGCGGCGTGATCATGTCGCTGCTCGATGTGGCGATGGCGGTGGCGGGCAGATCGCTCAGCGCCGATGCGGGCGGCGGCGTGACCGTCGAGATGAAGACCAGCTTTTTGCAGCCGGCGAAAGCCGGTACGCGTTTGCTGGTGTCGGGATTTGCGTATCATCGCTCCATGACGATGGCGTTTTGCGAGGGCGAAGCCAAGGATGCCGACGAGCGATTGATCGCCAAAGCCATGGGAACGTTCAAATACCTAAAATCAGGAGCTGTTGCCGATGGCTAATTCTTATCGCCGCATCGTGCTGGCGTCGCGGCCGCAGGGCTGGCCCAGCCCGGAAAATTTTCGCCTCGAAGAGGCTCCCATGCCCGCGCTCGATGAAGGCGAAGTGCGCGTGCGAAATCGATTTCTGTCGCTCGACCCGTATATGCGCGGGCGAATGAACGAGGCTAAATCCTACGCGATGCCGCAAATGCTCAACGAGACCATGGGCGGGGCTACGGTAGGCGAAGTGGTGGAGTCGCGCAGCAGCCAATTCGCGGTCGGCGACACGGTGCGCGGCATGCTGGGATGGGCCGAATATGGAGTGAGCAAATCCGACGGTTTGGGCAAAGTCGATACCCGCCATATCCCTCTGTCGGCCTATTTGGGCGTGGTGGGAATGCCGGGGATGACGGCCTGGTACGGTTACAACAAGATCATGGAGCCAAAGCCGGGCGAGACGGTCGTCGTCAGCGCGGCATCCGGCGCCGTCGGCAGCGTGGTGGGGCAATTGGCGCGTATAGCCGGCGTGCGAGTGGTTGGAATTGCGGGCGGTCCGGACAAGTGCCGCTACGTGAGGCAAGAACTCGGATTCGATGCGTGCGTCGACTATAAGACCGCCGCCGACGCCAAGGCATTGGCAGGATTGATTTCGGCTGCGGCGCCCAAGGGCGTGGACGCGCACTTCGAAAACGTCGGCGGCGATGTGTTGAACGCGGTGATGATGCTGCTCAATCCATTTGCGCGGGTGGCGATTTGCGGACTGATCGCCGACTACAACATGACGCCTGGATCTGTACCCAAGAGCGCGATCTTGAATCCGGGCATGTTCCTGGTGGCGCGCTTCAAGATGCAAGGATTCATCATCTCCGATCACATGAATCTTTGGCCGGAAGGCTTGACCGCCTTGGGCGGACTCGTGGCATCCGGCAAATTGAAATATCGGGAGAGCATCGCCGAGGGGCTGGCGGCGGCGCCCGCAGCGTTCATCGGCATGCTGAAGGGGCAGAATTTCGGCAAACAATTGGTCCGGCTGTAGCGTATGCAACCGATCATCCTGCACCATTATCCGATGTCGCCTTTCGCGGAGAAAGTGCGCTTGATCCTGGGATTCAAGGGGCTGCATTGGTCTTCGGTTCACATCCCCAACATCATGCCGAAACCCGACCTGACTGCGCTCACCGGCGGCTACCGTAAGACGCCGGTGCTGCAAATCGGCGCGGACGTTTTTTGCGATACGGCGCTGATCGCCGATGTGCTCGAGGAGCGGGCGCCGAGCCCGGTTTTGTACCCCGAGGGCGTCGCGGGCGCATCGCGAATCCTGGCCCAATGGGCGGATTCAACCTTGTTTTGGACCGCGATTCCCTTTGCCATGCAGCCGGCGGGTCTCGCGCACATGTTCGAGGGCATGACGCCCGAAGCCATCAAGGCGTTCGGCGACGACCGGGCAGTGTTCCGCGCCAATCTGCCGCGCATGCGTCCCGCGGATGCGAACGCGGCGTTTGCGCTCTACTTGGAGCGGCTGGAAGCGACGCTCGGCAAACAGGCCTTCTTCTTCGGAACGGCACCCAGCATCGCCGACTTTTCGATTTATCATTGTCTTTGGTTTGTCGTGCGTGGCGGTCCGGTGGCAAAAATTCTGGAAAACTTTCCGGCGCTGCAAAGTTGGCGCGCACGAATGGCCGCATTCGGCCATGGCACGCACGAAAAACTCGACAGCGGCGCCGCGATTGCCATCGCGCACGCAGCGATCCCCGAAAAATCGTCGGAATATCTTGATTCACACGGCCTCGGTCTCGGCATCGGCGAGCGCGTGGTCGCGGCAGCAACCGACACGGGGACCGACCCGATACAGGGGAGCCTGTATGGCCTCACCAAAACCCGCTTTTCGATCGCGCGCGACGATCCGCGCGCCGGCCGGGTCGTGGTGCACTTCCCGATATTGGGTTTCGAATTGCGCCGGGCTAAATAGCCGCTCGATTGCGGCTAGCTGGCCAGGCGGCTAGTCGGCGAGGCGGGGTGCCGGCGTGCGCCAGACTCGATATCCGCCCAAAAAGGCGAATTCGTTGTTCCCGAGGCGCGCGTTTTTCGGGAGCTTTTTCAGTTTGCGGGCATTGCCGCCGCCGAGCACGACATAGTCGGCTTCGAGCGCTTTGCTCAGTTGCTCGACCACCGCGGCGACCGTGCGGCGCCACTTCTTGGCACCGAGTCGGCGGCGACCGCGATCGCCGACGTAGTCTTCGTAGCTACGCCCGCGCTTGTAAGGCAGGTGCGCCAGTTCCATCGGCGCCACGACGCCATCGACAACCAGCGCTGAGCCGAGGCCTGTGCCCAGGCCCAAGAAGAGCATGCGTCCGCCCTCGTAGCTGCCGATCGCCTGCATCGCCGCATCATTCATCAGCTGCGTGGGGCGCCCGAACGCCTTGCGAAAATCGAAACCGAGCCAACCGCGGCCGAGATTGTAAGGCTCGGTGACGATCTTGCCGTGGAGCACCACCCCGGGGTAGCCGATGGAAACGACATCGTATTTCCAATCGTCGCTCAGCTCGCGCACGCGCGCGACCATCTGACGCGGCGTCATGGTCGGTCCGGATTCAAATTGGCGGGTTTCGCGGCGGCCCGAAACTCGGATCTTTACATGATTGCCGCCGACATCGACGGCGAGCACCCGCCGCTGGCCTTTTCGTTGCATGATCGGCGCACAATAGCGCACTTGGTGTCGCTCGTCAGTCGTGTCTCCTGACATAATGTGCGCTATGAGAACTCCATCATCCTTCGGTTTGCAGTTGGCGCTGTTTGCGGCGCTTGCAGGCTGCGCGGGAGCGCCGTCGGTACCCGGACCGCTGCGGGTGCCGGCGGACCAGGCGCTCATCAAGCAGTTGCGCGGTGCCGGCGTGCAGATCTACGAATGCCAGCCCAGCAAGACCGATCCGGCGCAATTTGAGTGGGTGTTCAAAGGACCTGAGGCCAATCTGCTGACCAAGGGGGGCCGAATCGCCGGTAAGCATTACGCGGGCCCGACCTGGGAAGCCAGCGATGGCAGCCGCGTGGTCGCCGAAGCGATCGGCAACAGCCCGAGTCCAAAGCCGAATGCGATACCCTGGCTGCTGCTGCGCGCGCGGGCCACCGCCGGCAATGGCCTCTTTACGCAGGTGCAATTCATCCAGCGTTTGAATACGGCGGGCGGCAGCGTGCCCGCGAGGGGATGCCGCCGCGAACAGGCGGGACAACAGCTGCGGGCGGCCTACACGGCCGACTATTTGTTCTATGGCGCGAGACATTGACCGCGGCCCAGGATGACCCGCTGGAGCGGGTCCAGACGAAGATCGCCTATCTCGAGCGCGCCATCGTGGAACTCAGCGATGCAGTGTTCCGGCAGCACCAGGACATTCAGTCGCTCGAGACGCAGCTGAAAGCCATCAGGGAAAGAATGGCGAGCGCGGGAGCGGAGGATGCGCGCACGCTGGAACAGGAGCGGCCGCCGCATTATTGATTTCCTAGGCCTCGAGGTATCCGCCATGCTTGTCGTTGGGATGGTGATTGCGGGCCTGATCTGCGCCGTTGCGGCGTGGCTGATCTACGCGCGTGTGCGCAGGGCCCGCAAATCGCAGACCCTGCTGCCATCGCGCGGGATTGCCGCAGCTCTGAAGTCCCGCGGCGGTTCGCCTGCGCCGGTACCGGACGCCGCGCGGGCGGAACTTGCCAACAACCTGGTAACCGAGCGCCTGTGGAAGCTGGCGTTCGCGGCTGCGGCCGAGTCGCCGCCGCTGGAACCCGCGCATGTCCGGGTCAAAGACGCGGTTTGCGCCGCGCTGCAGGCCGATACGCTTGACCCGAAGTATTTTCCGCGCCGCCCGACCTTGATGCCGCAATTGCTGCGCGCCGTGGATGATCCGCGCAGCGCCCCCGACAAGCTCGCGCGCATCGTCGCACACGATCCGGTGCTGACCTCCGATGTGCTGCGGCTCGCGAACTCGCCCATTTACCGGACCGCTCCGGCGCCCGTCGAAACCATCCAACGCGCGATCGTGGTTCTCGGCGTGGATGCGCTGCGAGGCCTGGTGGCGACGGCCATGCTGCAGCCGGTATTTCGCGCCACGCGCAGCAATTTTCCGCGGTTTCCGCGCATGTTGTGGGAACGAACCGAGCGCGCCGCACGCGCTGCGGAACTGTATGCGCTCAAGGCGTCGCCGCAGGACCGTTTCGAGGCGCAGCTGCTGATTCTGCTCAGCGCCCTGGGGCCTTTGGTCGTTTATGGCGCCGCCCTCGATGTGTACTCGCAGCGCCCGCGGCTGACGCCGAGTCCGATGCTGTTTGTCACGTTGATAGCGGCGCTGGGCGCGCAAGTTTCACTGCGTATCGCGCAGCATTGGGAGACCTCGCCGCGTCTGGCTGCCGCCATTGAAAGGGCGCCGGACGAGGCACTGACCATGGCGCTGTGCGCCGGCGAACTGCTCGGTACCCTGTCCTTGTTGCAGACGCAGAACGTCATTACGGTCGATGAGGGCCTGGCAACGGCCAATGATATTGGGCTGGCGGAAACGATCGTGGCGCCAATCTGGGCGCGGCTGACGACCGGTCAATAGCGGCTGTGGCATCATTCACAAATGACCTTGGCTAAAGATCCGAGCGATTGGATCGCCGCGGCTGCCGCCGGCTCGGATCGGGTATTCTTGCGGACGCCGGATGGGCGAAATTTCAGCTACACGGCGTTGCGCGAGCAGTCCGGACGCATCGCCGCAGCCCTCATACGGCGCGGCGTGCGGTGCGGCGACCGGGTGGCGGTTCAAGTCGACAAATCCGCCGAGGCCGTCTTTCTCTACGTCGCGTGCTTGCGTCTGGGTGCGGTGTTCGTCCCCATCAATGTCGCGAACACCCCCAACGAAGTCGAGTATTACCTGCGCGATTCGCAGCCGCGGATCGCCATCGTCCGGCCGCAGGACAAAATGTTGATCGAGCCGCTGGCCCGGCAGGCGGATGTCGATTGCGTCGAAACGCTGGGGGCGGACGGCGGCGGTTCCTTGCCGCCGCTCGCCGGCGAGTCCGCCGCCGCTTTCACGGCGCCGCGCGAATTCGACAGCGGCGCGATCGCCGCCATCATCTACACATCCGGGACCACCGGCCGTCCCAAGGGCGCGATGCTGACACGCGCAAACCTCGGTTCGAATGCAGCAGTGTTGGTTAAGGCATGGCGCTTCCGCGAAACGGACGTGTTGCTGCACACCCTGCCGCTATTTCATATTCACGGCCTGTTCGTGGCGATCAACACGGTCCTCGCCTCGAAATCGAGTTTGCTGCTGATGTCGAAATTCGATGCTGCCCAGGTGCTCGAGCATTTCCCCCGGGCCTCGGTTTACATGGGGGTGCCGACGCACTACACGCGCCTGTTGCAGCAAGAGAGCCTGAATCGACATGCCACGTCGAGCATGCGCCTGTTTGTTTCGGGTTCGGCGCCATTACCGGCCGAGACGCACCGAGAATTTCTGCAGCGCACGGGACATGTGATTCTCGAGCGCTATGGCATGTCGGAAACCATGATGAACACCTCAAATCCCTATGATGGTGTGAGGCTGCCGGGGTCGGTCGGCCCCCCGTTGCAAGGAGTTTCAGTGCGCGTGCGCAACGCCGACAGCGGCGCGCTCGAAGCCGCGCCGGATGTTGTCGGCACCCTCGAGGTCAAAGGCCCCAATGTGTTCGCGGGCTACTGGCGCGACGCGGAGAAAACTCGCGCAGATTTCTGCGCGGATGGGTGGTTCAAGACCGGCGATGTGGGGCGCATCGATAGCAACGGCTACGTGCATATCGTCGGGCGGGCCAAAGACCTGGTGATCAGCGGCGGCTACAACGTCTATCCCAAAGAAGTGGAAACGGAGTTGGATGCGGTCGAGGGAATTCTGGAAAGCGCCGTATTCGGCGTGCCACACCCGGATTTTGGCGAAGGAGTCACGGCGGTTGTGGTGGCTGAGCCCGGCGCGCTGCTCTCGGAAGAAGCGATCATCGAATCGCTCAAGACCCGCTTGGCCCGCTACAAGGTGCCGAAACGGATCCTGCTGGTCGAGGAGTTGCCGCGCAACGCCATGGGCAAAGTTCAAAAGAACACCTTGCGCAAAACATTTGCCGCAATCTACGCCGCCTAGCCGATGCGGCAATCAGCCGCTCGGCAGCAGCGTCACCATCGTGAGTGTCCGGGCGCCGAGCGGCGCACCGCCTTCCGACTGATCGATGACCACGTAGAAGCTCTTCGATTGGGTGTGCGGCGCGATGCTCAGGGGAATGCTCAAGGTTGCGGTGGACTTGCCGTCCGCGAGGTACGCGAGTTGCGGCGCCACGGCCGAGAAATCGGCGCCCGGCTTTGCCGTGCCCGACTCGGTCCACCACGTAAAGCTGGTTTCGCCGCGCAAATTGCCTCTCCGGTGCACCGTGACCTGGGCCGATGGTTGGCCGGCGGGAACATCGAGCGTGTCCGCCGCCAACTCTATCTTCGATGAGCCTGCGGTGACTTTGGCGGCCGGCGCGACCGCAGGCGGCGCAGCGCGTGGCGGCGCCGCGGCAGCAGGACCCGTAGCCGCGGCCTGGTGCGGAGCGGAGGGGGGTGCGGCGGAGGAGATCCGCCGCGCCTGTTCTTTGGAGGCCGGCGCTGTCGCGGCGGCTGCACTGACGGGCGGCGCGGCGGCCGGCCTCAGCGCCGCATTAGGCGCGGCGGCATTTGGCGCAGCCGCAGATGGCGCCGCGGAAGGCGGTGCGATGGCATTAGGCGCGGCGGCACTTGGCGCATTGGCGGGGGGCGCAGGATTTGCCGGGGCGCGGATCGAGGCAGTCGAATCGAGGCTTGGCAGCATGTTCCGATGGCTGACCAGCCAATAGGTCGAAAATAGCAGTGCCGCAATTCCGGCCGCGACGGCCGCCGCGAGCCAGGACCTGGATTCCTTGGCGGCAGGGGGCTCGAGTAGATCGTTGAGCGGTGCCAGCTTCGATGCGGCGCCGCGCAGTTCCAGATCTGCAAGCCATCGCTGCACGTCGGCTGGACGGTTCTCGCGCTCCCAACGAAGAGCGCTTCGCAGGGCTTGCCACTGCCGATGGCTGAGATTGGCAGGCCGGCGCAGTCTCAATTTAGCCTCGCGGGCTTCGACCGCGCTGCGCTTCGGGAACGGATGGGAGCCCGACAATAACAGGTACGCAATGCAGGCGAGCGAAAACACATCGTCTCGAGGGTCCGCGCGCTCGCCCTCGAGCACCTGGCAACTTGCGCAATTGGACGCCGAGAACGGCAGCGTCATTTCAGGGTCGGGCGCTTGAGATGCCTGACGCGCCTTGCGAGAAGCGCCGAAACTCATCACGCGCACTTCGCCCGATCCCGTGATGAAGATATTTTGCAGATTCAGGTCGCCATGCACGGCGCCGCGCGAATGCGCATAGCTCAAGGCCGCGCCAACGTCGCGGATGAGCGCCAATGCCTGCGGGCGCTCCAGCGGCCGGAGTTTTCTCACCTGCAACACGCGGCTGAGCGGCGCGCCGGTCAGCAATTCCATCGTGAAGAATACCCACGGGCCATCGCGGTCAAAATCAAATACACGGATAATGTTCGGATGCGACAGCAATTGCAGGGATTGAAATTCCCGGCGCAGTTCAGCCAGCAGCTCGGCCTTTTTGGCCACCGCGGTATGCAAGACTTTGACCGCCAATCGCTGAGTGCCCGGTGTTTCCAGGCGGAATTCATCGAGCACTTGGAACACGGTACCCATGCTGCCCTGACCGACGACGGCTTCAATTCGATAGCGCCGCCGCAGCACGCTGCCGGCTCTGAGTTCGCCCGGCGGCTCCGACGGTTGCGTGTTCTCACGGCGCGGGTGGGCATCGGTTCGTTCGGCGCGGACGGGCGCGATAATTTCGCTTGCCAGCGGAATTTCGCGCACCGCCGGCGCTTCGGCGGCCGGGTTCGTGCCGATGCCAAGGACCATTTCGGCCAGCGCGTTCTTGAGCTTCTTGAAGGTCTCGGCCTCGATTCGGCCACGGCGGTAATATTGATCCAACTGCGACAGAACTTCGAAAGTTCCGTCCGGGTCGGTGCTGAATCGAGCGCGCATTGCGCGCAGAAAGGCCGATGCATCGCAGCTGCCGCCCGCGAGCGCGTCCAACCACGACTTAATGGTGCTCTCCTCCGCCATGTCGGACGGCGGGATACCGGCTGGCCGTACTGTCGGATTCATAAGACATTGTACTCATTGAACGGGCAGTGAGAACCATGATGCGATGACGCGTTGCACTTTCCTGTAGGAGAAACACCATGTATGAACTCTATTACTGGCCGACCATCCAAGGCCGCGGCGAATTCGTGCGTTTGGCCTTGGAGGAAGCAGCCGCAGCTTATCGCGATGTGACCCGAGAGCCGGGGCAAGGCGCCGGCGTGGCGTCGCTTCTGTACTTTTTACAGGGGCGCTCAGTGCAGCGGCCGCCCTTTGCGCCGCCGTTTTTGCGTGCCGGTAGGCTGCTCATCGGTCAAACCGCCAACATCCTGCAATTCCTTGGATCCCGGCATGCGCTTGCACCCGCTTCGCAAAGCGGGCGATTGTGGGTTCACGAACTGCAATTGACGATCGCCGATTTGGTCGCCGAAATTCATGACACTCATCATCCGGTGGCCGTATCGCTCTACTATGAGGACCAGAAAAAGGAGGCGCGGCGTAAAACGGCGGATTTCCTGAAAAATCGCCTGGCGAAATATCTGGGGTATTTTGAGAAAATTCTCGCATCGCGGAAAAACGGGCAAGGTTATCTGCTGGGCGCGAGGCTGTGTTACGCGGATCTATCCCTGTTTCAAATTGTGGCCGGATTGTCCTACGCCTTTCCGCGCACCATGGCCGCCGCTGCGCGCCGGCACCGGCATCTTTTCGCGCTGCATGCGCGCATACGGGAGCGCCCGCGAATAGCCGCCTATCTTGGGTCGCCGCGGCGTATCCCGTTCAATGAAGATGGTATTTTCCGCCGCTATCCAGAATTGGAGCGCGGGCCGCGTCTGCGGCGAACGAATCGATAGAGGGAAGCGACCAGCAGCGCCAAAATGAGCACCGCCGCAACGGCGGCCGCGATGAGTATCCGCAGTCCGTTCTCGATGACAAACGATCCGGTTTCGGTATAAAAACCGTTGAACCTGCCGAGCGCGAGGGGTAAAGCCTGCAGGTCGGCCTTGGTCAATTGCAACGCACCTTCATCCGGGTGGTATGTTGATTGCCAGGGCAACAATTGCCCTGAACGGTTCTTTTCGATGTGCCCACCCAGTACGAAGCTTACGGGCCGATCCCGAAGAAACTCGGCCACGCGCCGCGCGCTCGCTTGGTAAGCGCTCCAGTCGTCCACCAAGAGGCGTCCCGGGAGCAGAAAATCTCCCGAGAACACCAGGCCGGTATTGCGGTCGTAGTAGACCAATTGCGAAGGATGGTGACCGGGTGCAGGCAAAACATCGATGATGCGGCCGCCTAGGTCGATCTGCGCGCGGCCGTTCGGCCAATCGGCAAAACCGAAGTACTTGCGTACGTGTTCGAGATCCGAGCGCACTACTTGAACGCCGCTCACCCCCTCGAATTGCGCATCGCCGGCGCGGTGATCCAGATGCCCGTGACTGTGCACCACCAGCAGCGGTAGATTGGGCGTGGATTCCCCGGGCAACAGACTCATGACCAAAGTTTTCAACGGCATCGAGATCGGATCGGCGATATCGCCGGTGTCGATCAGCAGCGCCTGTTTGCCGCCGATCAACAAATACATGAAAGGTGCTTCCCACGTGGCGCACAACTTTTCGCGCAACACCAGCGTTCGATCGTTGTAGCGATGGACCTGAATCGGGTCGGGCGGGCGTGCGGGGCAGCTCTCCGCGCCCGCATCCCACCTCACTTCCATCGAGCCCGGCGCCAGATCGGCGGAGGCCGCGAGGATGGGCAACAAAAGGGCAAGGAAGAAGATCCGCGAACGCAAATTCATCGCAGGCCCCTGGCTCACGCACGCTTACGGACGAACCGCCGCGCGTCGCTGTACTTTCTTGCCATGGCGATGAATTCGTCGATGGCCGCCGAGGCGCGCCGCCGGTCACCGCTGCTCATCACCTCGATGAACAGGCCGTCGAATACGGCGACAATCAACGTCGCCAGCGCCGGGGAGCGCTGCGAAGGCTTCAACAGCGCCTGCACCGACTCGAGCCAGTTGAGAGAATTTCGCTTCAAGTATCTACCGTAGCTCTTATGGTCTTGCGCGGCGAGGATGTGCAATTGATACAGCAGACCAAGTTGCGCGAAGTTGGCGTCCTTCAACGCCCAATCCCAGAACAGCCGCAGAGGCGCGCAGCGTGCCGGCCCGGCTGGGCGAGCTAATTCATCCAGGGAGCGCTGCAGGCGCGCCTGCATCTCGTCCAGAACCTCGAGAAGCAGCCGCTCCTTCGACCCGAAGTGAAAAACCAACAAACGCGCGCTGGTTCCCACTGCGGCAGCCATGGGCCGCAACGACACGTCGGCGACACCACGTTTCACCAAGTGGGCGATTAGGCCATCCAGCAGCACGGCTTTGCGCGATGTCATCGCGGCTGATCCTATAATGTAACGATCGTTACATTCAAGCGCCCGACGTTCGAATCTTTTGGATCGGGAAGCAACTTCGGCCGGCTCACGCCGTGGGTACGCCGACTTATCATAAAATTCATAAAATTCAATGGCATGGAGATGCTAAGATGGATGTCAATAAACATCCGAGAACACAGCCATGCTCGATCTGTTGCTCGCCATCGGCCATCATCTGTTGATCTTCGCCGTACTCGGCATCATCTGCGCTGAATTTTGGGCGGTACGGCCCGGCATGAGCGGCGCGACGGTCGCGCGCATAGCTGCGCTCGATCTGTGGTACGGCATATTGGCCATGGCGGTTCTCGCGGTGGGTTTCAGCCGGGCGATTTTCGCCGCCAAGGGCTGGGCCTATTATTCGCACAACGCCTTCTTTTGGGCCAAGCTGGCCACGTTTGCGGCCATCGGACTGTTGTCGGTGCCGCCGACCCTGGCTTTCATGCGCTGGCGAAAAGCGCCGCTGGCACCGAGCGAACCGGACATCCGGTCCGCCAGACGCTATCTGCATTGGGAGTTGGCGCTTTTTGTATTTTTGCCGATTTTCGCCGCGGCGATGGCGCGGGGGTACGGAGAATTCTAGATTTGCGTCTTGCCCGCGGATATCAGGGAACCCGAAGCCCTCTCCAAGTTCAAAGCCTCAGCCGCGAGTCGGGCGCCACGGTCGATTCCGCCGCCGCACTTGCCGCTCGAGTTACCAGCGTTTGTCATATGCAAAGGATTTTCATGAAGGATTGCGTCTAATGAGTCAGAAAGCCGGCCCGCCGCAGCTCGAACCGAACACGCGGTATCAGCCCGCCGCCGCGAATCGCGAACCCATTCCGCTACCGTTGGCAATGGATCCTGCGATGCGTGCCGCGCGCGAGGCGGTCGCGCAAAGCTCGGCCTGGATCCGCCCCCTGCAGCAGGAGATGGCGCGGGTCATCGTTGGGCAGCGGCATCTGTTGGACCGGCTGCTGATTGCGTTGCTGACCAACGGGCACGTCCTGCTCGAAGGCGTCCCGGGTCTGGCGAAAACCCTTGCGCTGAAGACGCTGGCGAGCTGCATCGCGCTGCATTTCAAGCGGCTGCAGTTCACGCCCGACATGCTTCCGGCCGACATCGTCGGGACGATGATCTACAACCCGCAAGACGGGGCCTTTCGCACCAAACACGGACCGATTTTCAGCAACCTCATTCTGGCCGATGAAATCAATCGGGCGCCGGCGAAAGTGCAAAGCGCGCTGCTCGAAGCGATGCAGGAACGGCAAGTGACGATCGGCGATGAGACCTATTCGCTGCCCAATCCTTTCTTGGTGCTAGCCACGCAGAATCCTTTGGAGCAGGAGGGAACCTATCCGCTGCCCGAGGCGCAAATCGACCGGTTCATGATGAAGGTGCTGGTCACCTATCCGAACCGCGCCGACGAGCGCGCCATTCTGGACGCCATGGCCACGACTGAAGCCATGCTCGTCGCCCGCCCCGTGGTGAGCGCTGAGCAAATCGTCGAAGCTCGTCACGTCGTCAATACCCTGTATGTCGACGACAAGATCCGCGACTACATCGTCGACTTGGTTTTGGCGACGCGTCCGCCCATCGCGGCGTCCTTCAATCTGAACGGCTACATCCAAAACGGCGCCTCGCCGCGCGCAACCATCGCACTGACCCTTGGCGCGCGGGCCATGGCGTTCTTGAACGGCCGCCACTTCGTCATTCCGCAGGATGTGAAGTCGATCGCCCTCGATGTACTGCGTCATCGTGTGTCCGTCACCTATGAAGCTGAGGCCGAAAATATCTCCTCGGAGAATGTCATCGATCGAATCCTCAATACTCTGCCGGTACCGTAGTGGCGCGGGACACCGGCAAATCCAACACGGCCATCATGAGCGGCATGCGCCGGCTCGAGATTCGCACGCGCCGCATGGTCAATGACAGCCTGGCCGGCTCCTACCACTCAGTGTTCAAGGGCCGCGGCATGGATTTCGACGAGGTGCGCGAATACAGCCCCGGCGATGAGGTTCGAACCATCGACTGGAATGTCACGGCGCGCGCCGGCCGCCCATTCGTCAAGAAATTCACCGAGGAGCGCGAACTCACCATCTTCCTCTTGGTCGACATCAGCGCGTCGGGTAATTTCGGTTCCGGTCCCATGAGCAAACGCGACCTTGCGGCTGAGCTTGCGAGTGTCCTGGCGTTTTCCGCGATCCGCAACAGCGACAAGGTCGGTTTGCTGTTGTATACGGACCAAGTTGAAAGGTATTTGCCGCCTAAGAAAGGCCGCCGCCACGTATTGCGGGTCGTGAGGGATATTCTGTATCACACGCCCGAGCGTATCGGGACCGACACGGTCAAGGCACTCGACGTTGCGAACCGCTTGCTGCACCGCCGCGCGGTTGTATTCCTGATTTCGGATTTCGAAGCGCCAAGGGACTCGGCCGCCGCACGGCTCGAATTGCGCCGCGCCATGCGGCGCACGAACCGCCGCCACGATCTGGTTGCCGTGCACATTGAGGATCCGCGCGAGAAGGAGCTGCCGGATGTCGGGATCGTCGCCCTCGAGGATGCGGAGAGCGGCGAAGTGATCGAATTGGATACCGCGAGCGCAACGATACGCAAACGCTTCAAAGAGCTGTCCCTGGAAAGAGGCCGGAGGCTGGTCAGCGACTTTCGATCCGAGGGCATCGACACCTTGCAACTGCAGACGGATACGCCCTACATGCCCGCGCTGCAGCGATTCTTCAAAACCCGAGAGCGCAGGCGCGCATGAAGGGCGGCCTCGGCACACGTGGGGCGGCGCTTGCCATGCTGCTGGACACGACTGCCGGCGCGATCGCCGCTGCCGCGCCTGTTGCGGAGGACATCCGCGACATCCGCGGGCCGATATACGTGCTTCCCGCCTGGGTGCTGCCGGCGCTGGCCGCGGGCGTGCTGCTCGTCGCTTTGGGGTCCTACGGCATATGGCGGAGGCGGCGCAATCGTGCCCCGCGGATCCTGTTGCCGCACGAGGCGGCGCTGCAGCGCCTGGATGAGATCGGCGCGCTCATGCAACCCGCGCGCGCGCGGGAGTTCTCCATTGCGGCATCCGATATTGTCCGGCTGTACATCGAGCAAAGATTCAAAGTTACCGCAACACGCCGCACCACCGAAGAGTTTCTGCGCGATCTGCTCGGCTCGTCCGACGCCGCGCTCGCCGAGCATCGAGGATTGCTCGGAGAATTTTTGCATCAATGCGACTTCGTGAAATTCGCCTCCCAGTCGCTGACTCAACGGAACATGGAGTCGCTGCGCGAGAGTGCGCGCGCGTTCGTTTTGGCAACCGTATCTGCGCATGACCCGCTTCCTGCAGCCTGAATGGTTCTGGCTAATGGCGCTGCTGCCGCTCGTGCTGCTGTGGCGCGGCCGGCGCGGGCCGGTCGCCGCCATCGAGTATTCGGACGTCAGTTTGGCGCGCGCTGTGGCCCGGCGCGGCCGCAGCCGCACCGGCGTGTTGACATGGATGCTGCCGATTCTCGCTGCGGCCTTGATGATCGTCGGGCTCGCGCGCCCGCAGCGCGCGCATGGCCGCACGCAAGTCACGGCCAACGGTATCGACATCGTGCTGGCCCTGGATGTCTCCGGTTCGATGCAGGCTCTGGATTTCCGCATGAACGATGAACGCGTAAACCGCATCGAAGTGGTCAAGTCGGTGGTCTCGAAATTCATCGACGAACGGCCCGACGATCGCATCGGGATCATTGCGTTTGCCGGAGCCCCATATCTTGTCAGTCCGATTACGCTCGATCATGACTGGCTGCAGCAGAATTTGGAGCGGGTCGCCGTGGGCGGCGTCGACGACGGCACCGCGATCGGCTCGGCCATCGCCGCCAGCGTCAACCGGCTGCGCCTGACGCAGGCGAAGTCCAAGGTGGTCATTTTGCTCACCGACGGCGTGAACAATACCGGCAAGATTTCTCCATTGGCTGCCGCGGAGGCGGCCCGCGCCATGGGGGTAAAGGTGTACACGGTCGGTGTCGGAGTGCGCGGCGATGCGCCGATCCCGGTGCACGATGCGGCGGGAAACACGCGCATCATCATGGCCAGAGTCGACGTGGATGAGAAGGCCCTGCAGGCGGTTGCGGACGAGACCGGCGGCAAATTTTACCGCGCCACCGACACCGGTTCCTTGCAAAAGATTTACGAAGAAATCAATCGCTTCGAGAAGACCGCGCAATCGGTGCAGAAATTCGAGCATACCGAGGAGCTGTATCCCTGGGCGCTGATACCCGCTCTTTGCATCCTCGGGCTCAGTCTGCTGCTGCAGCAAACGCGGCTGCGGAGACTGCCGTGAGTTTTGCCGCTGCCGCGTGGCTGCCGGTGGGATTTGTGTGCGCCTTGGTGCTGGTCTGGCTATGGCGCCGCCACGATGCGCGCCAGCACGCGGCGCTGGCCAAGTTCGTCTCGCCGCATCTGCGCCGCCAACTGACCCGGTCGATCTCGCCCGGGCGGCGCCGCCTGCAGCGGGGCTTGCTGCTCGGCGCGCTGCTTGCCCTGTTCGCCGCGCTTGCGGGCCCGGAAGTGGGATTTCACTGGGAGCAGGTCAGCCGCCGCGGCAACGACATCGTTTTCGCGATCGATACCTCGCGCAGCATGCTGACTCCCGACGTAAAACCCAACCGGCTGACGCGCGCGAAACTTGCGATCGACGATTTCGCAAAAAAATTGGACGGCGATGCCGTCGGGATCGTGGCATTTGCGGGCACTGCGTTTCTGGCGTGTCCGGTGACGCTCGACTACGGAGCGTTCCATGAGTCCTTGAGCGCCATCGATACCGGCACCATTCCGCGCGGCGGCACCAATATAGCGGCCGCCATCCAGGCCGCGCAGGCGGTTCTGCGCCGGCGTCCGGGCAGCGATAAAATCCTGATATTGGTGACTGACGGCGAAGATCTCGAGGGCGGCGCGTTCCAGGCGGCACAGACGGCGGCCAAGTCCGATGGCATTAAGATCTTCACCGTGGGCGTCGGAACGGCGACGGGCGATTTGATCCCGATCCCGCCGGAGCAGGGCGGCGGTTTTGTCAAGGACGAGACGGGTGGGTTCGTCAAGTCGCGGCTGGACGAGCAGGGACTGAAGGCCATCGCGGGCGCGACGGGCGGATTTTATGTGCCGCTCGGTATCCAAGCAGAAGGGTTGGAGTTGATTTTCCAGAATGTTCTCGGCTCCATCGCGAAGCACGATCTGGCTTCGAGGCAGAAGAAGATTTACATCGAGCGCTATCAATGGCCGCTCGCCGCCTCCCTGGCGATGCTGCTGGGCAGTCTTCTCATCGGCTCGCGGCGGCGCGGCAGGGCGCCGCTCAAAGCAATTGCGGCCGCGCCATTAGGCTTGTTGCTGGTGCTGTGTGTGCGCAGCGTGCACGCCGACCCGATATCAACGTCGAAAAGTCCGGTCGTGGAATACAATGCCGGAACAGCCGCGTATCGCGCAGGCCAATTCCCGCAAGCCGCACAATCGTTCCAGCAATCGATCACCCACGCGCCCTCCGGTGATCCGAAGCGTCTGGCGGTTCAAGAGGACGCCTACTATAACCTGGGCAACACGCTATACCGGTCCGGGCAGAAAACCGAACAGACCTCTCCTCAACAGACCCTGCGACAATGGAACGAGGCGGTCAAAGCCTACGACACAGCGTTGCAGTTGCGGGCGGACGATGCGGACAGCAAATACAATCGCGACCTGGTGAAGCGCAAGATCGATGCACTGAAGCAGCAACAGAATCAGCAGAATCAAGGCAACCAGCAGAACAAGAGCAAGAACCAGGACAAGAACCCGGACAAGAACCAGAACCAGGATAAAAGCCAAAATCAGGACAAGAGTCAGAATCAGGATAAGAGTCAGAATCAAGATAAGAATCAGGACCCGAAGCAAGACCGAAGCAGAGACCCGAACGACGCTCAAAATCAGCGCAACCCGCAGAATCAGGGCCAAAACCCCGCGAACGGCCCGCAACCGAACTCGAACCCAGCGCCGGCTAAAGGCGAGGGTCAGCCGCCGGGACAAGAACCCAACCAAGGTCAGGGTGCAGCGCCGCCAAAGGCCGGCGATTCGAAGGCTCAATCGGCCGCGGACAATCAACGTGTTCCCGGCCAAATGAGCCAAGAGGAAGCGCGCGAACTGCTGGACTCGGTCAAGGGCGACGAGCATCAAGCCATGCCGATTCCCTGGGCCCAACGCGGCGCCGTGCAGCCGCCAGACAAGCCTTTCAAGAACTGGTGATGGTGAGCCGGAATTCCATTTGCGTCATTCGGCTGGCAGCCTTGGTCCTGTTCGGCGGATTCATGGCGGCGGCCTTCGCCGACGACCCTCTGGTCTATGCGACTTTGCAGCCGGCGCAAATCCAGTTGGGCGAATCCGCGCAATTCACCATCACGAACTTGGGAGATGGCACGAACCCGGTCACCATGCCGGTCGTTTCGGGATTGAAATTTGAAATCATAGCCCGCACGCGCGAAATGCAAATCATCAACGGCACCATGCTCCCGTCCAGCTCGATCGTCATGCGTGTCACGCCGCAATTGGCCGGCATTTTCACCATTCCGGCGGTAACTCCCAAGGCCCAGCCGCTGGTCTTGCAGGTCAACGCCGCGAGCGGCACGAGCACTCCACGCCCCTCAGCACCCGGCGCGCCGATTCCGCCGCCCATCCTGTCCGGGGGGTCATTACCGAAGGGTGTGCGCTTGACCGAGGACGGTTCCGCCTACGTTCGATTGAGCATCCCGAAGCGCGAGGTTTTTGTCGGCGAGAGTGTCCCGGTTGAAATGGAAGTGGGCATGCGCTCCGGCTTCGTCGCCTCGATCAACGGCTTGCCCAAACTCACCGACGACAACTTTGCACTCAACAATCTCTCGCATCAGCCAGAGCGCACGGAAAAGCTCATCAACGGAGAACAATTTGTGCTCCTCACCTGGCGCAGCACCCTCGCGGTGGTCAAGCCGGGCATCTTTTCTCTCGCGGCCGAAGTTCCACTCACGGTCAAGATCAGAACACGGCCCAGGCGGGAGTCGGCGCTGGACGATCGTTTCGGCGATCCCTTCTGGCAAAATCTGTTTGGCGCGACCATTCCCAAGGACATCAATGTCACCAGTCCGGCGCAAGAGTTGACGGTGCATGAATTGCCGGCGCAAGGGCGGCCCGCTGATTTTCACGGCGCCATTGGCACCTTCAGCATCGCGAGCGACGTATCGCCGATCAAGGCGGACGTCGGCGATCCGTTGACGCTGCGGATGCGCGTCACCGGATCTGGAAATTTCGATCGCGTCGACAGTGCCATGTTCGACCACGTCGATCAATGGAAGACCTATCCGCCGAAATCCTCGTTCAATAGCAGCGATCCCTTGGGCTTCAGCGGAATGAAAACCTTTGAACAGCCGATCATTGCTTCCAAGCCGGGCGTCCAAGAGCTTCCCGGATTGACCTTCAGCTACTTTGATCCCAACAAGCGGCGCTACGAAACGGCGCGAAGCGCTCCTTTGAGCGTGTCGATTTCGCCGTCCCTCGCCGACAGCCGCACGGCTCCGCCCGCGGCGGCCTCAACGGCGGCATTGCACGACAACAAATACGGCGCTGGTCTGCGCCCGGATCGCCTCGAAACCAGCGCAACGCCCTCTCTGATTCCGCTGTATTTGCAAGCCAAGTTTCTCCCGGTTCCCTCGATCGTGGTCCTGGCCTTCGCAGCCGGGTGGCTGAGCGCGAGACGCCGTCAAGGGCGGGGGAGCGGGAGTCTGCAGCGGATCGAGTCGCCTCCAGGGCGGCCAAACGCGTGCTGGCGCAAATGCAGGGGGCGGCCCGCGCCGGAGACGCAGTGCTTTTTTTCGACTCGGCGCGAACCGCACTACAGTCGGTGCTCTCGGCACGCTGGCGGCTTGCGCCGGAGGACGTCACCACCCGAGCCGTGGAAGAGCGGGTTGGCGCGGAAAATGAGATCCACGAATTATTCGCGCTCGCGGACGAAGCGAAGTACTCCGGCCGTAAACCCAACGCCACCGATTTCGCGCGTTGGCTGCAAATCGTCCGCCGCCACTTGGCGAGCGAGAAACCCGCATGAACCAGTGCACGCGGTCGCGTTGATTTTCTGCCTGCTGCTCGGCGCGGCCGCGGCTCATTCGCAATCGGAGCCCGTCGGCTATTCTGCAGCCGGCCTTTACAATCTCGGCAATTCCTATGCGCGCATCGGCAAGCCGGGCATGGCGATTCTAAATTACGAACGCGCGAAGCTGCTCTCACCCGGCGATCCCGACGTACGAGGCCAATCTGCGCTTCGTCCGCGCATCCGCCCATTTGCCGGCGGAGACACCGGACGCTTTCGAGCGTATCGCGAGCCTCGCCAGTCCCTATTGGTCAGCGTGGATCGGCGTCTTGGGGCTGACCCTCGTGGGCGCGAGCCTGATCGCCGCACAACTGACGTCGCGGCACCGGCTGGCGCGCGGCGCAGCCGCGTTGCTGGGCCTCGCGATGGCTCGGTCTGACGCTCGGCAATGCGCTGATGCTCTGGCCTCGATTGCACCAGGGCATTGTCATCGCAGCCGCGACGCCGGTGCGTGTTTCCCCAGTCCCCATGGGAGATCCGCTTTTTTCTCTGCCGGAAGGTGAAGAAGGTGAAAATTAAGGCCGAGCACGATGGCTTCGCGCTGGTCGAAACGCGCGTCGGCCGCGCAGGTTGGATTTCGGACTCGAATCTCGCGCCGATCGTGCCGCGCTAACACCTCGGAGGCTGCGAGGCAGCTGATCTTACGTGCGGCTCGAAGCTTCCCGCCTCCAGATGACCTATGAGGCCGGCTCTGGGGGTCGCCGGGGTGCTTCGGCAGTTTTGTCGATGAGTCGTCAGATTTTCGAAGCGGTCCGCGGCCGTCCTTGGGATTCGTGATGCCATCTTCCCGCAGATTCTTCTTTGGCGCAGCCCGCGACGAGTCAGTCATCTTGTCCGGCATGGCGTTTCTCCATATCGGGTTTACAGGATGAGTCCGTTGCGCA
This sequence comes from uncultured Gammaproteobacteria bacterium, assembly GCA_963812125.1. Classification (GTDB taxonomy): domain Bacteria; phylum Pseudomonadota; class Gammaproteobacteria; order Steroidobacterales; family Steroidobacteraceae; genus Bog-1198. The sequence continues at coordinate 117,777 of CAWETY010000012.1, read as the reverse complement.
ATGCGTATGCAGTCATGTCCGCATTGCTGCTGAAATTCATCTTTTCCAAAATCCGTGAGCGGTAGGTGCTCACCGTTTTTACGCTCAGGCTCAGTTCCTCGGCGATCTCTCCAACCCCGTCTCCCGCCGCGAGTTTTCCGAATATTTGGAACTCTCGGACCGACAGTCTCTCGTGCAGCGGTTGGTTTTGATCGTGCGGCGATTCGAGGTCAGCCGCCATTGATTCGGCAAGCGACGCACTCACATATCGGCGTCCGACCAGTACCGTGCGCACCGCTTTGAGCAGCTCCTCCGGCGAGCCGCCTTTCGACAAATAGCCGCTGGCGCCGGCGCGCAGCACGTTTCTGGCGTATTGCGCCTCCGGCAATCCGCTCATGATCAGCACGCGCACCTTGGGATATCCGCTCGTCACATGCTTGAGGATATCCAAGCCGCTGCGGTCGGGCATGTGGATGTCCATGAGCAGCAAATCCCACTCATGCTGGCGCAACTGATCCAATGTTTCGTTGCCGCTTGCGGTCTCGCCGATCGCCGTGATGCCGGCTTCAGCCTCCAAGGAATTGCTTGTATCCCGCCCTCACCACCGCATGATCGTCAGCAATAAGTACTCGCGACATGGGCTATCCCTTGTTGTTGGAAAATCTCCCACAAACATATGCGCCAATGCTTCTTCGAGGCGCAAGGCCGAAGCAGCCCAACCGGGCGTCGGGTTCGTCCTACAAGGCAGCGTAGGGAGGGCGCCGGTGGGTCAATCTCGCGTCAAGGTCGCAATGAATGCCGGGGCCCAGCTCCTGCCGCCGTCATCCGAGTACGATTCCTCGTAGCGATGCGAATCCGGCTTGATGTCCGACCAGACACCGCGGACCAGGATGGAGCGGCCCTTGAACGTATCGGATGCGAAAAGTTCGCCGCGGCCGTCCTTGAAAGCGCCGATGGTCGGAGTATTGAGGACGCCGCTTTGGCGGTTGGCGAATGATTGGCTCCATTGATGCGCCTCGGGGTTGTAGAGGAACAGGGTCAACCCTTCCCAGTGTCCATCGGGGCCGTCGGCTTCGATCTCCTCCACTTGCGCGCGGCCGCCCCAGACCTTTCTCACCGTCACGGTGCCGTTCAGTTCGATCGATTTTGACGAGCCGGACAGCGGATCGAGCACGCGTTTGATATGAGTCTTCCAAGTACCAAAATTGAAGTCAAAATCATGCTGTCCGTCGCGGAGGTCCGTGGGCGGCCGTACGGGGCCGCCCAGGGCGCCCAGCGGGTGGGCCCATACCGCGGCGGAAAGGGCGAGAAAGCCGATGGCGATTCTTTGCAGGCGCTTCATCATGGTCTCCAGAAAAATTCGAAATAAAATCGGCCGTCGCGCGCGCGGCGGCGCTAAGCTGTCGTCGATGACATCTTGCAACGAGTGCATGGCCCCGCTGAAGGGCCACTTGGGGAAAAAATAATTGGGCCACCCGAGTTCGCGGCGCAGGCGGCCGCTCGACCCTCTATTCGAGCTCGAGCTCGACCTCAAGCCTCGCGGTTCGCGCGAGGCGTCTCGAACCTTGCATGAAGCGTTGCGGGCCGCCATTCTGGAGGGACGTCTCGCGGCCGGCGCCAAATTGCCCGCCACGCGCAAGTCCGCCGCTTTCTTCGGCGTTTCGCGCAACACCGCCGCCGAAGTGTATGAAAGGCTGGTGACCGAGGGTCACGCCGTGACGCGCCGCGGCGCGGGCACCTATGTCGCGGAAGTCCCGGTACGCGCATCGGCGCGCCGAATTGCGCACGCCGCGGATGCGCTGCGCCTGAATGAGTTTTGGCTGCGCGCCGATGTCGCCGCGGCGATGGCCTTTTGGCAGGACTCGCGCGAATCGCCGCCGCCGCGCAAGGGCGTGCCGGTGGACTTTAGGCCGGCCATGGTCGATTCCAGGCTCTTTCCGCTGGACGTGTTTCGCCGCGTCAGCGCGAAGCAATTGCGCGGACTGGAACGCAAGCCCGCCAGCTACAAGAGTCCGCAAGGAAATCAAGGCAACTACCATCTTCGCAAGGCGATCACCAAACACATCGCAATCACGCGTGCCGTCGCTTGCCAGGCAGATGACATTCTCGTCACCTCCGGAGCCCAGCAGGCATTCGATCTTCTCGCCAGGGCGCTGGTCACTCCGCACGAAACCACGGTGGCGCTCGAGGATCCCGGTTACCCGCCGATGCGGGTGGCATTTGCCGCCGCCGGCGCCAAACTCGTTCCGGTGGGAATCGATGCGGAAGGTCTGATCATCGAGCAGCTTCCGTCCGGGGTCGGAATAATTTGCGTTACGCCATCGCATCAATTTCCACTCGGGGTGACCATGTCCCTGCGCAGGCGGCAGGCGCTGATCGAATTTGCGCGCGCAGCGCGGCGCAATCATCATCGAGGACGATTACGACGGTGAATTTCGTTATGCAGGCAGTCCCTTGCCGGCGCTGCGCACCACGCAAGCCGCGGATGTCGTTTTCTATGTCGGCACCTTTTCCAAGTGCATGCTGTCGGCGCTCGGCTGGGGTTCATCGTCGCGCCGGCTTGGGCGATGAGCACGCTCACCGCCGCAAAGAATTGCCTGGATTGGCATTGCCCGACGCCGATGCAGACCGCCGTCGCGGGATTCATTGCCGAGGGCCATTTGACGCGGCATGTGCGTAAAATGCGCGAGCTCTACAAGCAGCGCCGTCAATTGCTGCTGGAGCTGGCGCACGACAAATTGAAGGAGTGGCTGCGTCCCATTCCGTCGTTCTACGGCATGCACATCGCCGCATTGGCTGACGGCGGCATGGATCTTGAAGCGATAGCCCGCGAGCTGCTGCAGCAGCAGGTCAAGATTCACACCTTGAGCCGATACTATCTCGGACCGCAAACCCAAGCGGGGCTGGTATTCGGCTACGGCACGGTCGATCTGGCGGAAATTCGCCGCGGCGTGGCCCTGCTGCGCAGAGCGCTGCAACAGTGACGCCATTCCGCGACGCGCGCCACGGGTGGGAATTACATTCAGCGCATGCGACGATATCTCGTATAACCGTGTAAAGTCCGACCGGAAGAGGCGCTGAGCACGTGACGGATCCTGCAACAAAAACTACGCGCAACGCAGCCGAAGCCAAGACCGTCCAATTGGGCTTCCTGCGGCAGCTCTCCCTGATGATTCGGGCGATTTCAAGCTCGCCCGTCGGCAGAAAGATCGTGATCTTGATGGTCGCGCTCGTCATCGTCATTGTGGCCACGGCCTACGGCCAAATTCGTCTCAACAGCTGGAACAGGCCGTTCTACGACGCCTTGTCGCGCCGCGACCTCCGAGACTTTCTCTTTCAACTGGGCGTCTTTTTCGTCATTGCCGGCTGCATCCTGGCGCTCAACGTACTGCAAAGATGGCAGGGGGAGATGCTGCAGGTCAGGTTGCGCGAGGGCTTGGTGGGAAGTCTGCTGCGGGATTGGATGTTGCCGCGCCGGGCATTTTGGCTGGCGAATACCGGCGCCATGGGTGTCAACCCCGATCAGCGCTTGCATGAAGATGCGCGAAAGTTGTGCGAGTTGTCGGCCAGCCTGGGGATAGGCTTGTTTCAAGCCTCCATTCTGTTCGGAACCTTTGCCGGGATTCTCTGGGGTCTATCGAGCAATTTCAGCATTCATTTCGAAGATCGGGATTACACGATTCCCGGCTTCATGCTGTGGGCCGCAATCGTTTACGCCAGTGCCGGCTCATTGCTAAGTTATTGGGTTGGCCGCGGACTCATCAATCGCAACGCGGACCGCTATGCGCGAGAAGCGGATCTGCGGTTTTCGCTGGTGCGCGTGAATGAGCATGTCGATGCCATAGCGCTCGCCGCGGGCGAGCAAGACGAAAGACGCCGTATCGAAAGGCGTTTGAGCGACGCGCTGCGCGCGACGCGCCGTATCGTGTGGGGTCATACCAATCTCGAATGGGTGACGGCCGGGTTCGGCTGGATCACCATCGTCGCGCCGATCCTGGTCGCCGCACCGCTGTATTTCACGGGAAAAGTCTCATTCGGCGGCATGATGATGGCCGCGGGCGCATTCACCCAAGCCGAATCATCATTGCGCTGGTTCATCGACAATTTCAGCGTCATCGCCGATTGGCGCGCTACCTTGCTGCGAGTCGCGAATTTCCGTCAAGCGGTGATCAGCACGGATGAGCCGCGCGGCTTTGAAAGCCGCATCGTGTATGAGGAGGGCGATCCCGGCAGATTCAGGATTGAAAACCTCCACAGTTTGTCCTCTGCCCATTCCGACATGCTCAAAGAGCCCAAGGTCGTCATCGAGGCCGGCGCGCGCGTATTGGTGCTGGGCGCGCCCGGTACCGGCAAAACACAGCTTTTCCGCGTCATGGCGGGCCTGTGGCCATGGGGTTCCGGCCGCATCATCCGCCCGCGCGGCGAACAGATTTCCTATCTGCCGCGCGGCACCCCGTATTTGCCGCGAGGCAGCCTGCGGGAAGTTCTGGCCTATCCTTTGAAGGCCGAGAACTTCAGCGCCAACGCCTTTACCCGGGCGTTGTATCGATTGGGCCTCGAACGGCTGGCACCGTTGCTGGACGAGACCCGGCGTTGGGATCGCGAACTCAGCCAGGATGAACAGCTGTGCCTGGTATTCGCGCGAATGTTGATTCAGACGCCGCCTTGGGTGCTGATCGATGGAACTTTCGGGCTCTTGGACGATGATGTCCTCGAACTGGTCATCGACATCTTTACCAAGGAACTCAAGGCCACGGGCATCATTCATATCGGCGGCCCCGGAGAAGCGCACGACCTGTTCTCGGCGAATCTGCACCTGATCAAAGCGCCCGGACACTTGGCGGCCGAGCCTATCGAGGATGTCGAGCGTGCGGCATCGCGGGTCGAGCGCGGCAAGACCCCATGAGCCATCGCGCGGCTTTCCGTGTCCGGCAGATCCATGTGCCCCTAGCCTGGGCGGCATTTCTATTGCTGGCGGCTGCGCCGTCATGGGGCGCGCAGGATTTCTCTTTTCGGGCACCGGCATCGCCAGCCGTTGCGGCCGCCGCCCTGCGTGACCTGGCGTCTCGGCTCATTCCCGTCTATCAAGACCAGGACCCCGAACGCTACCTGGCGAATCTGTCCGCGCTGCAAATGGCGGTCGGCGACTATGCGGCCGCGGACATTTCCCGGCAGTCGCTGCGCGACCGGCGGCGAAAGTCCGATTTTGGTCATCCCGTAAGCCGTGCGCTGGTATTCGATATCTACGCGCACGCCAAGGCGATGGAGAATCAAAACAAAGTGACCTTCGCGGATGCGTTCACAAATTCTTACCGCGAAACCATGCGACGCCTGGATGATCGCGACGCCTTTGCCGCCACAGGCTGGTTCGGTACGTCGCCACGGGTCTACAGCGACGCGCTGCAGCAGGCGTTGGATGAGTGCCGAGCCAACGACAGCATTGACGAATCCGCAGCCATCGCGCTGATCTGGAAATACGTGGCGTTCGATGCCTATCGAACTTTTGGCGCGCTGGTCGTATTGTTGAATGCCGAGGATGATCATCGCCGCTACACAACCGACAGCGGCATCCTCATCACGGCTTCTGGGGGCGCCACGGTGTCGGTCACGGTGATTCGACCCGCGAGCGCGAACAAGCCGCTGCCGGCGCTGCTCGAGTTCACCGCGCGCGGTGCGCCGAACTATGCAATGGAGTGCGCCGCCCGCGGCTACGCGGGCATCGTTGCGATCGCGGCGGCAAAGGGGAAGGCCGCCGCCGGATCCGATCCCTTTGAAAGCGTCGGCGCCGAGGCGCGTGAAGTGATCAATTGGATTGCCAAACAGACCTGGAGCGACGGCCGGGTGGGGATGTACGGCGATGCGTACAGCGGCTATGCAACATGGGCGGCCGCGAAGCGACTGCCCATGGCCCTCAAGGCCATCGCGACATCGGTTTCGGTGGCACCCGGCGTCAATTTTCCCATGGAAGGGGGCATCTTTCAAAACTATGCGTACGGCTGGTCATTGCAAATGAACGAAGCCGATCGAGTGGAAGAGCCGGATCCCGCCGATGCGCCCGAGTGGCGGGCGCTGAACGAGAAATGGTATCGCAGCGGCAGGCGCTATCGCGACCTGGGCCGGCTCTATGGAAAGCACAATCCGCTCTTCATTCGCTGGCTGAATCACCCGAGTTACGACGCGTACTGGCAAAACTTCCTGCCCGACCGGGAGCAATTTACCCATCTCGGCATTCCAGTGCTCACCATGACGGGGTACTACGCTGCAAGCGAGCCCGGGGATTTGTACTTCTTTACGCAACACCATCGGTATGATGCGCACGCCAACCATACGCTGCTGATCGGACCCTATGACGAGAGCATGATGCGGGCCGGGGGCGCGGCAAGTCTGCGCGGTTATCAGGTCGATTCGGCCGCACTCGTCGACTTTCGCGAGCTGCGCTACCAGTGGTTCGATCACGTTTTCAAAGATGCCGCGTTGCCGGCTTTGTTGTCCAATACCGTCAACTATGAAGTGATGGGCGCGAACGAATGGCGGCACGCGCCGACGCTGGAGGCGATGGCCGACGGATCGCTGAGGTACTATCTGGACGCGGCCGCATCGGGTCCGAATCATCGCCTGAGCTTGCACAAGAGGTCCACAGACGCGTTCGTGCCGCAGAGCATGAGCTTTGGCGACCGTCAGGATGCGGCTTGGACGCCGCCGACGGATCTCATCAGCAGGAGCCTTGCTCCGCGTCATGGCACGATATTCGTGAGCGACCCCTTATCCAAGCCGAGCACCTTCAGCGGTTTGTTTTCCGGGCGCCTCGACCTTGAAGTCAATAAGATGGATTTCGATCTCAATATCACGTTGTACGAACTTCTGCCAAACGGCGATTACGTGCGGCTTTTCGGGCCAACCTACGAAGTGCGGGCGAGCTATGCGCAGGATCGCGCGCACCGGCATCTTCTCAAGGCGGGCGAGCGCCAGAAACTCGCGTTCAAAAGCGAACGGATATCCGGGCGGCAGCTTCAGGCCGGCAGCCGCATCGTCCTGGTGCTCAGCATCAGCAAACGGCCGGATCGCGAGATCAATTACGGCACCGGCGGCGATGTCAGCGAAGAATCCATCGCCAATGGCAAAGTTCCGATCAAGCTTCGCTGGCATGGCGACAGCTACATCGACATTCCGCTGCACAAGTAGGATTCGACGCGATCTTCAGGCGATGCGCTTCAGCAGCGACATGGCCGCCGCCGGGTTATGTACCTTGTGGCCGCTGATGACATAGAGAAAGACGTCTCGAGGTTCACCATCGCCGGTGCGCGGTTCGACGTACTGGAGATCATCGGGCATTGCCCCTGCGGCCCAGGCGCGGGCGCGCGACGCCCAGCGCTCCAGCGACGCATCGGAATAACCGGCAGGATGGTTGGCTTTGGTGCCCATGATGCGCGCGTAGACGAAGGGCGCCGTCAGATCGGCGATTTGCGGGTAGCTCGAATCGCCGGCAATGACCACCGCAGTGCCATGTTTGCGCGCGAGTGCGATGAAGGCGGGCGCGCGAAAGCTCTCGTGCCGGACTTCAACGGCGTGGCGCAGCGGCTGCCCCGCGATCTCGCGCGGCAAAAGTTTCAAGAAGGCTTCGAAGTCGGCCGCCTCAAACTCCTTGCCGGGCAAGAACTGCCAATTGATCGGGCCCAATTTGTGCTTCAACTCCGCGACGCCGCTGTTGAAGAATCGCGCGATGGTGCCGCCCGCTTCAGCAAGCACCGCGCGGTTCATGGCGAAGCGCGGCGCCTTCAGCGAAAACACGAAATCATCAGGCGTTTCATCGCGCCACTTGGCATAGGTCGCAGGCTTCTGCGATCCGTAGTACGTGCCGTTGATCTCTATCGAGGTAAGATGACGGCTGGCGTGCTCGAGTTCGCGCTTCTGCGGCAGGTCCTCAGGATAGAACGTGCCGCGCCAGGGTTCATAAGTCCAGCCGCCGACGCCTATGCGGATTTTCGCGGCGGCGGATTTTCGCTGCGGCATGGCAACTACGCCACCAGCGCGTTGAGATAATTGAAGCTCATGCGAACGGCTTCGAGCCGGGGTCTGCTGAACGGTGGTTCTTGCTCGACATAGAATTGCCGCACCTTCGCCTGATAGGCTCTTGCGAGCAATGTCTTCCAATCGATGATGCCTTGTCCCACTTCGCACGGATCTTGCTGGAAGGCGAAATTCGGGCGGGTGCTGGCTTTGACGTCCTTGACATGCATCGCCGAAAATCGGTGCGGATGAGCCGCCAACAGAGCCAGCGGATCGGCGCCGGCCGCGACCACCCAGCCGGCGTCCATCTCGAAGGTGACGAGGGCGGGATCGGTGCCTTGGATCAATTGGCCCAGTCCCGTGCCGTTGCCGACCGGCGCGAGCTCAACGTTGTGATTGTGGTACGCGAAGCGCAGGCCGTACGGCTTGAGCGCGGCGGCTTTCGCATTGAGATAATCGGCAGTGCGTTTCCAGTCGTCCGCCGTCATCGAGGCACCGAGGCGCGCGGCCATTTGCGCGCCGCTTTCGCCCGCCAGAGGAGTCAGCGAGAAGCGTTCGGGAATGTTGAACATCGGACAAACGACCGTGCCGATCCCCAAGGCATGCGCGGCTTGCGCGAGAGTTGCGAGCTCATCGAGGTTTAGCCCGGTCTTGGAGCGCGGCGGAACGTGGATTGAGGGACATTTCAGCTGTACCCGATCGAGCGCCTGCCGCCAATCGTCAGCCGTATGATCGGCCAAGCCGGCCAGTTCGACGGTTCGATAGCCGATCCGCGCAACCTCCGCCAAGGTGCCTGCAAAATCGCGCTGCAGATCCTCGCCGACGGTATAAAGCTGCAATCCTATGGGCAAACCGGTGCGCCGAAAAAAAGGCTGCGCGCGAGCGGTACCGGCGCCCATGGCCCGGGCGCCGAGCAGAGTTCCCATGACGAGAAAGTCCCGCCGCGATAGCTTAAGCATTGTTTCCCCTTGCCGCTGCCACGCAAACAATACCTTAGAGCGCAGCGCTATGCACTAGCGCCGCCCGGGGGCAATTGGCCGTTGCTGGCGGGCGATTGCGCCAGACGCTGAGTATGGCTTAAAACCGCGTACCTTAAGAGTTGAATGCCGGTTGCGAGGTGCAGTTTGCGCTTGATCCGCTGACGGTGCGACTCGACCGTCTTGATGCTCAAGTGCAGCAGTTGCGCGGCCTCTCGAGTACTAATACCCCTGCCGATCAGGTCCAAGATCTGCAATTCGCGGCTGCTGAGCCGCTCGAGCGGGTCAACCGCGAAATGCCCGGCACCGCCGGCGAATCCGGATAGCAGTGCGTTGCTCATTGCCTCGGAAACGTAGATGTTCCCGTCCAGCACCCGCCGCAGCGAAGCCAGAAGCTGTTCCGTCGACGCCTGCTTCATGATGTAGCCGCTCACACCGATGGCCAGCATGCGCGCGGAATAAATGGTCTCGTCGAGCGCGGAGAGCACCAGAATCGGCAACTGCGGATAGTGCGCCCGTAAATTGCGCACCAATTCAATGCCGTCGCCTTCTCTTAGGCTGATGTCGCAAATCAGCACATCCGGGCGCAAGCGGTCGATGGCCCGGCGCGCGTCTCCCGCGGTCTCGACTTCGCCGCAGATGCTGAGATCGTCGGCGTTCTCCAATAGATGCCGCAGTCCGTGCCGCACCACCGGGTGCTCGTCGACAATGAGGACGCGCCGAACGCTGCGCATCTCGGCCGCGCGCAATTGATTTTGGCTCATGAATCGACACTCCGCGATACCAATGCCGCGAGCGCGGCAACGATGCCGGTGCGGGTTCCGTTTCTATCCTCCAGCATCGCTTCGAAGCGTTCTGCCGGCTGAGGCGCGCAACAGTGATAACCCTGCCATTGATCGCACTCCAAGCGCGTCACGAATTCCAGCTGCTCGGCGGATTCAATTCCTTCAGCGACGACCTTGAGGCCGACGCTGCGCGCGAGAGAGACAATGGCGCGCACGATCGACTCATCCGTACGGCTGATTGTCAGGTCTCTGATGAAACTGCGGTCTATCTTCAGTTTGTCGATCGGAAAGCGCCGCAGGTAGCTCAAGCTCGAATAACCGGTGCCGAAGTCGTCGATTGCCACGCTGACGCCCATCTTGCGCAGCTGTTTCAAAACGCCGGCCGACTCCTCCGGATTGGTCATGAGCGCGCTTTCCGTGAGCTCGATTTCCAGCGCGCGCGCGTCCAGACCGGCGTCGCTCAGCGCCGAATGAATCATCTGCAGGATGTTTTGATGGCGAAATTGCGTGGCCGACAGATTCACCGCCACCGGGAAGCTGCAGCCAAGTTCGAGCTGCCACACCCGAACTTGACGGCATGCTTGGCGCAACACCCATTCACCGAGCGGGATCATCAAGCCGGTTTCTTCGGCGAGAGGAATGAAGGAACTCGGTGCAAGCAGGCCTTTGGTCGGATGCCGCCAGCGCAGCAACGCCTCGGCTGCAGCAATTCTGCCTGTTTGTGCGGAAATCTCCGGCTGATAATAAAGCTCGAATTCTTCCGCGGCCAGGGCGCGCCGCAAATCATTCTCGAGGGACAACCTTTCATGCAGCGAGTGGCTCATAGCCGGTTGAAAGAACAACGCATGGCCGCCGCCGCGCTCCTTGGCGATGGCCATCGCTACTTCCGCGTGGTCCAACAAGTCGTCGCAGCGGCGACCGTCGTCCGGCCAGACGCTGACGCCAATCGTCGATCGCAGGCTGACCTCCATGCCGTTGATTCGCAGCGGCTCCGTGAAGGCGGCAAGAATTGCGGTGGCGACGGTTTGTGCTTCCAATCGAGCCGCGGCGTTATCGATCAGGATGGCGAACTCGTCTCCGTCCAGGCGCGCCATGGTGGTCGAATTCGAAATTACACCGGTGACGCGGCGTGCGACTTCCGTGAGAAGCCAATCCCCGATGCCGTGGCCCAGGGAATGATTGATCGTGCTGAAATGATCCAGGTCGAACACCGCAACGGCAATGGCGCGGCCGTGGCGCCCGGTATCGGCGATCGACTTTGCGAGGCGGTCCTTGAAGCGTTGCCGGTTCGGCAGGCCCGTGAGCGAGTCGTGAGCGGCGAGATACTGCAGGCGTGAATGCACTTCCTCCAGCTCGCGGGCATTTCGTTCGGTCCGTTCCCGGATCGCGGCGCTGGAAATGGCGATGACGTAGGCGACCGTGAGCACTGCGCAGCCGAGCGCGGCGACGGTGACGATCAACAGGCCTCTGCCGGAAACCAAGTTCTCACAGCAGGCAGCGGGCAGCCAGCGCGATTGCGCGAGCACATGGGCATTCGCGGCGACAATGCTGGCTGCTGCGACGAGCACAGTGAGGGCCCGGATGCCCCGCGCTTTCCAGGATCGATTGCGCCGCAACTTGTGCCAAGACCAGAGTGCCGCGAAAAATGCGCTGAAGGCGAACAGGAACGAGCCGAGAATCCATGCCAGGCTTTCGCGAAGCGCCAGTTCACCCGGTAGTCCATCGGAGGCCGCCCAATGCGTTGCCTCGATCCCGACCGCCAAGGCGAATGCGCTGCCGGCAATTGCGGCGGTGTCAGGCTCTCGGCGGGCTACGAACAGCAGCGCGCAGCCGCAGGCGCTCGCCGCAACGGCAAAGGTCAGCGCCGGCCACGAGGCGCCCAGGATCGATTGCCCGGGTATCTGGACCGACAACACCTGCACGACGCTCACGGTCCAAAGACCGAACCCCAGCGCCAGGGAGCTGAGCATCGCAATGCAGGCCGCCGCGCGCGAGCGTGTCGCGCAGGAATGCTCGACGAGCGCCAAGGTCGTGCCGGCGAGCAGCAGACTCATGCACGCGGCCACTGCCAGTGGCCAGGGTTCGGTTGCGAGTTCCAACAATGTTTGCTCCCTGCGTTGGCACGGGTGCCAATTGAGGCCGCCACCATAGGGGCGCGGCGTCGCGCCGCACATCGAGAGGATTCTGTAGTCGGAGGGGAAAAATCCTGTAGCGCGTGTGCGGTTGCAGGACCGCTCTACATAACGCCGATCAAGGTTCGATGATGTTATTGCGAATCGCGTAGCGCACGAGCTCCGCGAGCGAGGCAAATCCCATTTTGCGCATGACATTGCTGCGATGCGTCTCGGCCGTCTTGACGCTGATGTTGAGCGCTCTGGCGATGTCCTTGTTGCTGTTGCCTTCAGCCAGCAATTGAACAATTTCACGTTCACGGGCCGACAGCGCTTGCGCCGCCGCGGTTTCACCCGATTCGCTGCGCAAGTAGCCGTCCAAGACCATGCGCGCGACATTTGACGTGAAAAAAGACCCGCCTTCGAGCAGAGCTTGCAGGGCCGCAATGAGGGTTCTGCCGGCATCCGATTTCAGCACGTACCCTTGCGCGCCGGCGCTCAGCACCTCGCGTACCAGTTGCTCGGATTCATGGGCCGTCAAAATCAGAACGCGCGCCGCCGGATCGGCCAAAACAATTTGGCGCGCGGCATCCAAACCATTCAGCTCAGGCATCGTCAAGTCGAGTACCACGATGTCCGGCTTGAGCGCTGCCGCCAGAGTCACAGCGTCGCGTCCGTTGGTCGCCTCGGCGGCCACGACCCAACCCGGCACCTGGGTGAGTTCCGCGGCGACCCCGCGTCGAAAGAGCTCGTGATCATCCGCGATCAAGATGCGCGCGGGGCTCATGGCTGCGGCTGAACCGCTATGGTGGAGCGCACCCGCGTACCCGTGCCGGTCGTCTCGACGGAAAATATGCCGCCGATATGGCGGATGCGTTCGCGCATTCCGGCAAGCCCGACTCCCAAGGCCGGGGTCTGCGCATCAAATCCTCGTCCGGCATCTTCGATTTCCAGCATGACGCTGTTGGATTGTATCTTGAGGCGAATCGCGGCCCAGCGACTTGCGGCGTGGCGGTGAACGTTGGTCAGCGCTTCTTGAGCGATCCGAAACAGGCACAGCTCATCGTCGGGGGGCAGACGATGCATCGAAACGGGAAGATCGAGCCGCATTTCGATGCCGCTGCGTTGGTGAAATCCGTCGGCGAGCCAGCGCAGCGCGCTCAGCAGCCCCAGTTCATCCAGCAACGGCGGGTGCAGCAAATAGGAGGCGGTTCTGATCTCGGTGGAGCATTGAGTTGCCAGGCGGGCGCAATGTTCGAGCAATTCGCGCCGGCGGACAGCTGATAGCGGCGTGTCCTGCTGCAACTGCGACAAGCCCAGTTCCAGTGCGGCGAGAGTCTGCCCGGTCGAGTCGTGCAGGTCACGGCCAATTCTTCGCCGTTCTTCATCCTGCAACCGCATCAGCTCGGCCGATAGCACGTGCAGATCTTGCTCGGCGCGCTTGCGAACGGTGACATCGTGCACTACCGCCAGCGCAAGCACGGTTCCGCCGGTACTCAGGCTCGACAGGTCGACTTCGGCGGGAAAAGTCTCGCCGGTGTCCGCGCGCTTGTGCAGCCATTCAAAGGTCGTTCCGCCCTCGCGCAGCGCGGTCTCGATGCGCGTGCGGGCGAGCTCCTCCGAGCGTTGGCCGTCGGGTTGATATTCCGGCGACAATTCCCACGGAGTCAGCCCCGCCGCGGACCGCGCGCTCGGCAGTCCAAACATCCGTACCGCAGTGCGGTTGGCATCGACGAAGCGCGCGCCTTCCAAAAGAAACACGCTGAACTGCGCATTGTTGAACAGAGTCCGATAATGATGTTCGCGGCGGCGCAACGTATAAATATAGTGATTCAAGATGGCGGACATCACCAGCATCAGGACAGTGAAAGCGGCGGTCGCCCCGATGCTCATCTGGCGCCGCTCGCGCCATGGGGCCAGCGCGGCATTGCGGCCCTGGCCGGCGATGATATAGATCGGATAGCCGTTCATCAGTTCGTAGGCATAGATCACGTCTTCCTTGGCCACCGATCCGTAGCCCTCGCTGATTCCGGCGTCGCCCGCGGCAATCGCGCGTTGAAAGGTCTCATTCGAGGCGATGCTTTCACCTGCGGCCACATCCCTCCCCCCAACCTTCGGAACGCGCACGAGAATGGTGCCGTCAGCCGCGATGATACCCATGGTCAGGATCTGATCGCGAAACTGAGCATACAACTGGTCGAAGCCGTCGAAACTGAACAGGCCGCCGGCCCAGGCCGTTGAGCTTCACCGGGCCGACTCGCCGTGCGACCGGAATGACCAGTGTGCCGGGCCGCTCCGGATCGTCCATGGGCTTGCCCACCCAGGAATTGCTCGAGCCGGCGCTTGCCGTGGTCAACCAAGCGGGAGGCGTGCGGCTGTCTGAGGCGCGCTCGCGGCTGGCGAGAGCGAAACGTCCATTGCCGGCAAGGAATAGGAAACGAACGTAACCGCCGCCGGTCAGTTGCCTTTGCAGCGTGGAGGAAAGCTCGGCGCTGCTGGCGCGAACGAGTCCTCCCGCGGAGCGAAGCTCATTTGCCGCTGCCATGGCCTCGCCGACGCCATCGTTGAGCATCGCGAGCGCGGCGGATTGCAAAGTCGCGCCGACGCCGCGCAGGCGATTGCGCTCCGCTTCCAGGGTTTGCACATAGTCGCCGTGAATGCGCGAAGCGACGTAGGCCCAGCCGACCGAGATCGCAAAAACGGCATAGGCCAACAAAACCCAATTGAGAGCCGGCGGAAAGATGAGGCGCAGCGCACCCGAACTCGCGCGACGCGGCGCCAGCGCATCCCCCGATTTTTTGAGTGGCACCGATACGCTCCTGAGCTGTATGGCCGACCCTGCTCGGTTACGTGCAGTTTCTCCCAATCCTGGGGCGGGGTCGAGCGGGATTTGCAGCGCCAGCGATTGCTGCCGGGGCCGGGGGCGCAACGCAAATTACCGAAAGCCGACGAATACCCTGCGTTGCTCGTCCCATAGGCGAAAAGTCAGGAATTTCAGGCTGGCCAGCAGTGTGACGGGCTTGATCGTCTTGAAGAATGGATCCGCTTCATGACACTGCTGAAGATAGTAGTTCGGAATGCGGGGGCTCAAATGATGAATGTGATGAAAGCCAATATTGCCGGTAAACCATTGCAGGATGCGCGGCAGCTTATAGAATGAACTGCCCCGCAGCGCGGCTGCGGTGTGGTTCCACTCCTCGGAGCGCGCCCAGAAGGCGCCCTCGAATTGATGCTGCACATAAAATAACCACAGGCCGAACGCACCGGCGACGGCGGATACCGTAAGCTGAATCTGCACGAACGCCTTGAAGCCGATGACCGCGCTCATCACGAGCGTGATTGCAAGCAAGGCCAGATTCGTGCGATGCACCGAGCGGCGCTCTCGGGCCGGTGCCGCGGACGCCGCAAAACGATGGTGGACGACGAAGATGTACAGCGGCGCGATTGCAAAAAGAACAAGGGGGCTGCGCGCGAACCGATAAGCAAAGCGCCGCCAGCGCGCGCTGTGAAGATATTCCTCGACCGTAAGCGTCCAAATATCGCCCGAGCCGCGTCGATCCAGGTCGCCGGCCGTTCCATGGTGCAAAGCGTGTTGCCAGCGCCAGTGTCGATACGGCGTCAGCAGCAACACGCCGGCCACCGCACCGGTCGCGCTATTGGCACGTTTGGCGTTAAAGAACGATCCGTGGCCGCAGTCGTGAAAGATAATGAAAATGCGGACCAGAAAGCCGGCGGCAAGAACCGCAATCGGCAGCATCAGCCAATAGGAAATGACCAGCGCGCGGTCCATGACAATCCACAGCAGCGCGTAGGGAAGGAACGAGTTGAAGACTTGCCAGCGAGCCCTCCACGCCGATGCTGCCTGAAATCTCGCGACGTTTTCCTTCGACGCGTCCGCAGCGACAGAGCGGTCAAGGAGATCGATAGGTGATGTGTTGTCCATGGATTCAAGCGCCTGGGCGCATCCGGCGAATCTGCGCGCCAAGTCATTTTGAGTCTGTGCGCCAGCGTACATTGAAGGTCGATACCGAGGTCCGCGCGCTGCCACACTGCGCCACGGTTGCCCCACGGCCATGCCACAAAGTATTGCGAAACTGCTCCGGTCGAGCCGCTTCGGCTTCGCTGGGAGGGTGGCAAAGATGTCTGGCCGCTTGGATGCTTTCTTCGAGTTCGTGCGACGTGGGCTCATTGAACCGCTGCGCCGCCTCGGCGCGCTCATCGCGACGGCCCTGCGGCTCGTCACCCTGAATCTGTGGCGTTTTCGTTGGCGGGCGGCGGCCGCGGCCGTCTGCGGTCTGATCGTCTACGGCCTTTGCACCCATCCGCCTTTCCAGACCGTGCGCCGCGGCGAAGTTTTGGCGCGCAGCGACGTACTCGACGGATCGGTGAGCGTCTACAGCAGCGGCACAGTGCTGGTACTGCCCGGAATCCACCAGGTGCGGCGCTACTCGATACGCGATCAGGTGTATCGACCGGAAGATAGCGCGAGCGCGACGGGTTCCGCCCCCTTTCAGTCGATCGAGGGATTGTCGATCGGCGTCGATTTGGCGGTGCGTTGGACCGTGGACCGCTCCCGCCTCGCCCAGATGTCAAAGGAGTTTCCGGACGACATCGGCGCGGATCTGGTCGCGCCCGCCGTTCAGGGAGTCGTCTACCCGACTTTTGCACGCTACTCGGTGCGGGAAATCTTCTCGCAACGGCGTACGGAGATTCGCGACGAGCTGCTCGCGGCGCTCAGGCCCAAATTCGTTGCGATGGGATTGGTTCTGCGTGAGGTCGAAATGGGCAAAGTCGATCTGCCCCCCGACTATCGGGCCGGAATGGAGAAGCTGCTGTCCGAGGAGCTGGAGACGGAAAAGATCCGCTACACCTTGCAGCTCAAAGAGGCGCAAGTCAAACAGCAGCAACTCGAGGCCGAAGCGGACAAGGTGCGCCGGCAAACGGCCGCCGAAGCGGCCGGCCAAGAACAGGTGATCGCCGCGCGTGCCCAGGAAGAAACGATGAAACACATCCTGCCCTTCAAGCAGAAGCAGATCGAGCAGCGGCAGCTCGAGGCTGAAGCCGATAAAGTCGCGCGCATACGCACGGCCGAGGGCGCCGCCGAGGCACGCCGCATCGAGGCCAGGGGTGAAGCCGACTCGCGGCAAAAGCTCGCCGATGCGGAGGCCTATCGACTGGATCTGGTCGGCAAGGCCAATGCCGGACAAATGGAACGCGAAGGCGCTCTGGTGGCGCGGTATCCGCTGCTCATTCAGAAGACGCTGGCGGACAAGTTATCCGATAAAGTCCAGGTCATCATCGCGCCGCTCCCCGCGGCCGGCAAGTTCATTGGTTCAAGTCTCATCGGCGATCAGAGCTCGCCGAATCCCGACGCGGGGGCCTCCCGGTGATGCTCGCCCTTGCCGCGTCGCTGGCCATCGTGATCCAGGATCGCGCGGCACTGCGTGCAGCACCGCGCGCGGGCGCCGCCGAACTTACCCGGCTGTGGCAAGGAGATGTGCTCGAGGTCCGAGGCGAACACGCCGGATATCTGAAGGTCTACGATTTTCATCGCGAGCGGGGCGGATACTTGCGGGAGGAAGCCGCCCGGCAAGTCGAGCTTTCCGAGGCTGGGGCCTCTGAGCTGCTCGCCGTGTTGCGCTTCCTGCGCGACAGCCCCGGATCCGAGGCGCTCGGCATTAGCTACGGTGCGGCGTATCTGAAGTCCGCAGCACCGCGCACCATTACCGCCGAGCCCTTCGATGCCATCGCGCAAATGGCCGAGCGGCTCTCAGATCAGGCTTCCGGCAGCGCGGACCACGCCGCCGATTTCGCGCCGCACCTGGAAGTCGTGGAACAGTTCGGCGTTCGCATGCGAAGTTTCGAGCGCAACAACCGCATGCGCATCTGCTACGACGGCGAATTGTTTCGCCGGGTTATGACGTTCCCGGCGGCCCCCCCGGAGGCTCGTGCGCGTGCGGTCCTCGGCCTGACGCGGCCCGATTGCATCGATCCGGACCTGGGTCCCTTGGCGCGCGCCTCCCTCGACGCCGAACGCGCCCGACTGCTCGATCTGGTCAAGGGCGGCGAGTTGAACGCGCTGACGAGAAACCGCTTGTATGCGCGGCGCGCCGGCGTGTGGGCCGCAATTGCCTATGAGCAGGACCGCCGCGGCGATGCCGCCGGCGCAGCTGCACAGCGCGCGCTCGCGGAGCTTCTCGCCGTGAACCCGCTTGACCTGGGCGATGATCGGCGGCCGGAGTATGTGGACGCCGTGCTGCGGGTCAGTGCCATCCGCTGGGCCGGCGCCATGGCCGCCGCACAGCCGGGAAGTTTCACTTTGATGGCGCTGCCGGGCAGCCCGGGCCAAACGTGTATCGTCCTCGAGGATGCGCGTCAACCGCGCGCCGCCGGCATGCTGCGCCGCTGCACCTACGGGATCGTGCGGATGGGCTCGATTCAGGCCGTTGCGCAAGCCCCGGCAATCGTGATCGCTGTGCAGCCGCTCGAGAGCTGGCGCGAGCTTTGGGTGTTTCATGAAAGGGCCGGAAGCTGGACAGTCGATGTGCTGCCGCCAGGACTCGACAATCCCGAGGAAGGCTACGTCGACTTTGCAGGGTACGCGCCCAGCACCAGGCGCCTGCTGATCGCCAGGGAGTTCAAGGACCGCGGACGGTTCCGCCGCAGCTTCGAGGAACTGCGGCTCGATGACCTGGCATTGGTGCGTCAGGCCAGCAGTCCGGAGCTGCTGCGGGATTTTGGCAGATGGCAGGACGTCGCGTGGCGGCGCGACACGCTCGCATTGCATTGACGAGCCAGCGCCACAAAAAATTCATGTGCGCGGCACTCGGGCGCCGCATCGGCGGGGGAACCTTTGGCGCGAAGCATCGGTCGTTAAGAGACACGAACTCGCCGCAGGAGAACCGTTGCACATTGGGGTATTCATCGTAAGCAACGTGCGGCTGCATCGCGAAGGGTTGGCAGCGTTGCTGCGCGAGTGCCCCTCGATTGAGGTGCTGGGCGCCCTCAGCGTGCAAGAAACGCAGGATGCGCCGCCGGCGCCCGCGACTGAGGTCGCCCTGATCGATTTGCGCTCGCCCGCCGATCCGGAAATCGTCGCAACGCTTCGAAAAATCCGCCCCACGATGCGCATTGTGGCCGTGGGAATCCGCGAAACCGCCAGCGAAGTGCTCGCCTGCGCGGCTGCAGGCATGGATGGTTACGTGCCGATGGATGCCGCGCTGGGCGACATGATCATCGCAATTGAGAACGTCGTGCGAGGCGAGCTGGCTTGCTCGCCGAAGGTAGCCGCGTCGCTCTACCACTGCATCGGCGTCCGCGACCCGGCAACGACGGTGGTTGTCAATCCTTTGACCTCGCGCGAACTTCAGGTCGCGGATTTGATCAACCGGGGCTGCCCGACGAAGGAAATTGCCTGGCGCTTGGGAGTACAGCCGTGTACGGCCAAGAATCACATCAGAAACATTTTGCACAAACTGCGAGTTCGCCGCCGCGGCCAAGCCGTCGCAAAACTGCGAACTATGATCGGCGAGCGTCTTAGCCCCGGCTAAGGCGGCGCGATGCTCACACCCACAGCCCCGCCGCACGCAGCTGCAGCAGCGTGTTCATAACCATCGGGCCGCCTAAATAAGCATCGCCCGGGGCAAATGGCGGCTGCAATGCGCTGAGGCCGGCACCCGTGCCCATCCCCAGCGTGCCGTAGAACGGTAGTTGCTGCGTCGGCAGGAAACCGGGCACCTGCTGAAGATCGGGAAGGCCGGCGCCAACCCGGTTTGGGTCGACCTGTGCATAGGGTATTGCGGCAACGCGAAGCAGGTCGTACAGGGTCGAGATCCGCTGTTCGGCGCGCGTTCCATAGTTGATGCTCTGTAACATCGGGTGGTGAGCCAGCAGCAACGCCGAAAAGCCCACGATGTGGGAAGCGGCCATCGCAGTGCCGTCCCAAGCGGCGAAGCCGCCGCCAGGCACGCTCGACACGACGGCAACGCCGGGCGCGCAAACTCCAACTTGCGGTCCCCAAGCACTGAAATTCGTGGCGTAGATGCCCGAAAATCCGATCAGCTGCGGCAGCGCCCGTTGCGCGTGCCGAGTATCCTGTGGATATTCACCGAGTTTTCCCACCGCGGATACCGTCAACACGCCGGGTACATTGCCGGGAAATTGCACGGCGCCGCCGGAATTGCCCGCACCGGTAACGCAGGTAATTCCATTCATGCGCGCTTCCGCAATTTTCTGCGCTACGATTTCCGAGTATTGCTCGACGCTGACGCCGATTTGCACAACGTCCAGGCGCCGTGCAATGCACTCGCTCAAAGCGTCGATAAGATCGCTCAGGTGTCCGCCGGGAACCACTTTGAATATGTGCAGTTCGGAGTTCGGCACGCAGCCGACGATTTCCGCTGATGCGCGCCCAGAGACCGCCGCAGCCGCCGCCGAGGCGGCAACGATGCCCGCACAGTGCGTGCCTTGTCCCAATTCGTCGCAGTTCCAACTCTGTGCGTTCTTGTCTCGAGTCAGATCCATGCCTCGCACAATGTGACGCAGCAGGGGGTGCGAGTTGTCGCATCCCGAATCGATCAGACCAATCTTGGTACCGACCCCCTTCAATTCGGAGGGAACGCGATCGAATTTCATGATGCGCTGGCCCCAGCCATAGGGGCGTTCGCCCGGGAAGTTTCGCGAGGTCCGTGCCAGGGGACTCAAGCGAATGACGTTGACTTGCGCGGATTCCAGCGACGGATTTCTAATGTAGCGTTCCCAATGATCCGCCGCCGGACGCACGTAGACTGCGTGAATGTCGCCGCCGTCCATAGCGGTGGTCTGCAAACTAGCCTGACCTGAGGAGTCGGTAACCGCTTGCGCCGGAAAGCCAGGCCCATACATACTGATTACCGCGTTGGCGAGCGGCCGCTCGCCCTCGCCGAGAATGCGGAATCGAATTTCGCGGCGCGGCCTGGGAAAGGGCATCGCCTGAACGGCGTGTTGCCAACTCAAAGGCTCGGGCACCAGCATATCCGAGTAGCCCAGCGGCGAATCTCGTTCGACAATGACGTGCGGCGGCGCGTTCTGGCGGAGGGATTCGCCACGCTGCTCGTCCATGCGAACGACCACGGTCTCCGAGGAATTGGTGAGCGGCGCGGTATTCGCCATCGGAGCCGTGGCATTTGCCGCCGTTGCCGGCAGCCGGCGAATGATCTCAACGTTATCCATCTGCGCGAGCCTTTCCAAAAAGGGATCGGCGGGCGGGGTCGTGATTCCCGGCAGCGATCTGAACCCGATCACGTATCGCTGCTTGCGCCGCACAACCGTGGCAGAGGTCTTGTCGCCGGCGCTGCTGCCGGTTGCTGAATCCGGCGCGTCGTCCGCGATCACCCGATCCGACGCGCCCAGCGCATCGAGAGCGCCGCCGGTCTGATTCGGTCGCTTGGATTGCGCTGCTTTCGCCGTTTGACTCGAATTGTCCTTGTGCTCAGCCATGACACGCTGCCTCGGTTGTGTAGTCGCCCATCGCCCATGAATCAATGCATCTAAATCAATGCATTGCCGATGATCAATGCATCGTGATGCCGGGAACGAAGTTCGCCCCTAACTGGCCGGGCATGAATTGCTGGCCGGGCATGAATTGGCCGCCAGCCTGCATAAACTGGCCCGGCATGAAGGGGCCAGCATAGGGACTGCCCGCACCTTGCAGCGGTTGTTGCGCCGCCAATTGCACCAGCTGCTGCGCTACCCAGAAATGATATTGCGCAAGCCGCTGCAGCAATTGTTGCTGTGTTTGCGGCAGCAGCGCTGGGTTGATCTGCTCCGCGATGCCTTGCGGTTGTTGCCAGCCATTCGCGGACTGAAAGGCCCCGTTTGCCGAACCGGCGAACGCATGGGTGCCTTGCGGATGTTGCTGCGAGATGGATTGCGCCAGTTGGGGCGCCAGAAGGTGCAGCAGCGCTTGCTGCTGGAGAGCCGCGTGCTGTTGTTGTGCCTGCAGTTGAGCCGGGTATTGCCAGTTCGACGATTGCGGCAGACTTTGTGCAATGCTGGGCGTCAGCTGCGAATAGCCCGAGCCCTGTGGATAACCGAAGCCCTGCGGATTGCCGAAGCTCTGCGGAAAACCAATATTTCCCTGCGAATGCAAGCTGTTTTGCGGATAAAACATGCGACCTCCGTCTTCATGGTTGAACAATGGCCTTGCGCCGGCACGAAATGTCGCGCCGGTGGCGAATGTCACGCTCCATTGCGAGTGACTTGGGCGCAGCATAGGACCGGCCGATGAAGGAAGGTATGGCACGATGGTGCGTTGGGAAGGCGTGATGCCTTTGGCTCATTGCATCTTGCGCCGAATCGTAATACGCGCGGGGCGAGCGCCGCTTGAGTTAAAGCACTCCGAGCCAGGCAAAGAGAATCAGATATTCCACAACATCGCTGACATTGTGCCCAACGATCGAGGCAACGACGCTCTTCGATTTTTCCAGCCAGTAGGCATATAGAACACCGAGCGCAAAGGCGTAGAACTGCTGACCCACCGCTTCCATCCAATGGCGCGAGTCGAAGTTGTTGGCATGCAACAGCGCAAAGATCAGCGCCACGATGATGCCGGCCCAATTCATATTGAAACGGCCGATATGCAATTTGCCAGGCATGGTCGCTGCAAGAAAGGTGACCAGCAGCGCGCGGAATGGAATCTCTTCGGTGGGCCCTACATAGACGCCTTCGAAAAAAATCCAACCCCAGATGTTGCCGGACGTCAGCGGAAAACCGGGATCAGGCTTGGTGTGCGCAATGAGCTGCGGTGCGTAGTCCACCACCGTCATCAGCACGCCGAAGAAGCCGCCCCAGAGGAGCGCGGGCCCTATGTAGGTTTTGCCGCGCGGCCAGTGGAGTCCGTAATCCGCGGGCACCAGCCTGTACTTAAGGACGGCAATGACAATCAGCGCGAGCAGCAACTGGAAACCATGCTGCATATAAAGCCATGGCAGCGTCGGCCCGGAAGGAGACGGTGTGTGGAAAAGCTTGCTGCAATAGAACGCGCAAAAGGCAGCGATATAGGGCACCGCATAGCCCAGTGCGGCGGTCGCCAGAATGGGGATGAGCTTCAGCTTGAAGCGCGGCTCGCTTGGCGGATCTGTGCCCGGCATGGCGGAACATTGAGGGCTTTACGCAGGGCTGTCTTGAAGAGATTTGACCTTTTGCCCAGCGCTTGGGGCACAGCCGGCCGCTTGCGCCGGCGCTATTTGCCTTGACGACATACCAACTGGTTGGTACGGTGCGGGCGTGACTTCGCAACCCATCCAGCCATCATCGCGGGGCGTCGCGCGCAGCAAACTTCTCGATGCGGCATTGTCGATCATCCGCCGGAAGGGCTACGCGGCAACGTCCGTCGAGGAGCTTTGCGCCGGCGCCGGGGTGACGAAGGGCGCGTTCTTTCATCATTTTCCCAGCAAAGACACTCTTGCGGTCGCTGCGCTAAATCACTGGACCGAGACAACCGGCGCGTTTTTTGCTTCCGCCCCCTACCAACGATTCGACGATCCGCTCGAGCGCATTCTCGGCTACCTGGATTTTCGCAAGGCAATACTGCACGGCGGCCTTGCGGAGTTCACATGTTTCGCCGGAACCCTGGTTCAGGAGGCATACGGGACCAGCCCCGACATTCGACGCGCGTGCGACGCAAGCTTCGGCGCTCATGCCGCCAAGCTGGAATCCGATATTGCCGATGCAATGAAGCGTTACCGCATCCGCGCTGCATGGACCGCGGCGAGCCTTGCGCAGTACATGCAAGCCGTGCTGCAGGGCGCGTTCATACTGGCGAAAGCGCAAGGAAACGCCGCCGTGGTGGAAACCAGCATCGACCACCTGAGCCGCTACATCGAGCTTTTGTTCCGCCGCTCAAAGACGAATAATCCAAGGAGAAATCCCTCATGAGAAAATCCACCGTGTCGCGCCGGGCGGTACTCAAGGCAGGTCCCTGCGCTTGGGCTGCCGCGGCGATGATTCCGCTGCAGGCCGCAGCGCGCCCAGAAACGGAGCTGACTGCAAACAACGAAAAAACCATCCGCAAATGGTATGCGGCATGGGAGAAAAAAGATTGGCATCCGGTCGACATGCTGTTGGCGGACAACTTTACCTTTACGAGCGCGGCCGGCGATGATCACATCAGTAAGAGCGCTTTCAAAAAGAAATGCTGGGAGTCACAAATCGATTTCATCGAGCGGTTCGACTTGCAGCGCGTATTTGGGCGCGGCAACGAGGCGTTCGTGCTGTACGTTTGCCGTACCAAGAACGGCAAGAGTTTCCGCAACGTCGAGTACTTACGGCTTCGAGATGACAGGGTGGAGTCCATCGAGTGCTATTTCGGTGCGCAATCCAGCTTTCCATCCGCAGTGAGCGCCGGGTAGGGCTAATGCCGCTCAGTCGGCGTAGGATGCGGCTTTGAGCGGCATGACGACAGGAGAAAGCAGGGCATGAGAATGGCGACCGAGAATTGCACGGGGCGAGGACTGAAAAAGCTGCTCGCGGTGCTTGCGCTCATGGTGCCGGCCGGTGAATTGGCGCTTGCCGATGCGCCGGAGCCGACCACGAATACGCCGGCGCAGGCACAGGCAAGGCAGTTCGGGATTTTTTTCGGCGGGACGGCTTCACAGTACGATTTGTGCGTGAAGAAAGGCTTTCTACCCAAAGGCGACCAAAGCGCCGAGGAGATCGCCAAGTCTTTCTTGGAGAAAACATGGACGACGAACCAGAGCACGGACCAGTCGGTGTATGTGCAGGACGGCTGGAATAAGATGAAGAAGGAAATTGCAGAAAACGAATCGTTCTACACGCGGGAGAGATGTGCACCGGTGGGCAAGCAGTGGGCGAAATTGCTGGAGGTAATCCGCAAGAAATAACGGCGCGGATCGACGGCGAATCCCGCCGCCTTTTTATATCGTTCTCGGATGGGACGCTAGTAGACGTCGCGAAGGTAGCGCCCGTCCGCTGCGAGCGCGTGCAACTCGAGCTGCGCTTGCGCGGCGGAACGGCGGCCATGCTTGGCGATGATCGCCTGCAATGCTGCGTCGACGTCCTTTGCCATATACGTCGCATCTCCGCAGACATAGATCATTGCGCCGTCCTGCAGCCACGAAAAAATCTCCTTTCCGGCTTCGAGCATGCGATGCTGAACGTAGATCTTTTGCTCTTGGTCGCGTGAAAA
Organism: uncultured Gammaproteobacteria bacterium; assembly: GCA_963812125.1. Taxonomy (GTDB): domain Bacteria; phylum Pseudomonadota; class Gammaproteobacteria; order Steroidobacterales; family Steroidobacteraceae; genus Bog-1198. The sequence continues at coordinate 92,732 of CAWETY010000012.1, read as the reverse complement.
TGCGGTGTCGATCCGGCTTAATTCATGGCCGGCGACGAAGGATTCGAATTCGGATCGATACAAGAAGTCGGAGGCCGCGCGGCGCTCACCAAAGAATAGCCACGTGCGTCCCGTGAAGCCGTGCTTCCTGCGGTGATGAAGGAAGGCGCGAAACGGCGCGATACCTGTCCCAGGACCGATCATGATGATCGGTATGCCCGGATCGGATGGCAAACGAAAGCGAGGATTTTGATGCACGTAAATGCCGGCGGCGTCGCCGAGAGCCACCCGATCGGCAATCCAGGTGGAGGCCAGGCCGCCGCGGCGTCGGCCGCCGCATTCGTAGCGAACCACTGCGACCGTTAAATGCACTTCCTCGCGGAAATGCCGCCAAGCTGGAGGAAATCGAATAAAGGCGCGGTTTGAGCGGAGGCAGCAAGTCCACGAGCGATTGCGCATCGCGGATCGTGCCGGGAAATTCCTGCAGCAGATCGACAATAGTCCTTGCCGTAGAGAAAGTTGTTTGAGCGCGGCGCTTCTGTCGCGCTGCGACGAGAAATTGCAGGCTGTTGTCGGAGGCGAGGGCGGCGTAGTTGATGACGGTCGTTGCGGCCAAGGTCGTCAATTCACGCTTCCGAGATGAGCGCTCGCGCAATACCATCTGCTCGCCGTCGATCGTGACCGGCTGCATCCGCCGCAACAGCCGCTCAGTGCCAGCACCGCATCGACCAGCTGTCGGCGCCTGCCGCGGCCAGACGCCCAGCGCGTCGCCAGGTTCGTAGTGCAGATCTGCATCTTTCAGTGAGAGAACGATATGGCGCGTCTCCTTGTCCGATGCCGGCGCCGCAGAGTGAGTGCTGCCCCAGCAAGCGGGCAGCAAACGGCCGCTTGCGGCGACCAGCTGCGGCTCGTTCGGCTCAGGCGCTCCCTCATCGCTCGTCTCGACCGCACTGAGGACCGGTTCGCTGCCAAACTTGCGGGGCTTTGCCGCCGGCAGTGTTCGCCAAAGCGTGTCGCGAAACGATTTGAACGGCCCTTCGACATCGCCGTCAGCCTCGATTCGGGCGGTGAGGCGGATGGCGCCGAGAGCCGCGAAGCGCTCATCGATATGCTGGCCGAACGAGCAGAACTTGCTGTAAGCTGCGGTCTCCGAGCGCCAACACCGCGTACCTGAGCCCGGTCGAGAGGAGTTCCTTGCGCCGCCTGCAGCTGCAGCGCAAATCGGGCGGCGCAGTCGGGCGCATCGCCATCCCCGTGCGTGCTGGCGATGATCGATACGTGCTCGAGCTTTGCCAGAAGCCTCGAGCGATAAGGAACCGAGTTCGAGAAAGTCCGCATCGTAGCCGCTTGCTGCGTGCTTCCTTGGCGAGTTTCTTGGCCAGTCCTTCGGCGGTTCCGGTTTGCGAGGCAAATAGCAATTTTGACGGCGAGCCGCGGCGCTATGCACGAAGTTTGCGCGCGGCGCGTTCACTCGAGCCCCTGCAGTAGCCCAGCAAAAAAGCCGTTGAGCCATGCTTGTTGCTCCGGATTGAACGGTGCGTCCTTGGGGAGCAGCTGGATCACCGGCTGGCGGCTCTGGCGCTGGCATTGCGCTCACCCGGCCGCGGCTCCGGCAAGATTCCGCAAAACCTCGATATCGTGCCTGCGCGCAAAATCGACGAAGCTCTCGCGCGGATGGCGGCCGTTCTGATACACCCGAAGCAGTCCTTGCAGCAGGGCCGGCAGCTCGATGGAACGGGGACATTTTTAGCGAATTCTCGTCCCGAGTCCACGCTCCTGTTCGACGCCGCCGGCAATGAATACGTGATATCCCTCGACCGCCCCGGTAGCCTGCTTGCACTGCAGCATCCCAGCAAACCGATGTCGGCAACTCGATGCTGCGCACAGGAATTGGGGCACCCGGTCAAATGGATGTTGATCGGGCCGTCTAACTCGAAGCGCCGCTCCAGGTGCTCTCGCTAGCTGCAGCGCATGCTGCTTGGTGTTGCTTGCGGAAAACCGGCAACCAGCGTTGCCGGTGCAGGCAACCAGACAGCCGCTGATCGCCGTTGCGCTTGCCTGTATATCCCATGGCGGAGATCATGCGCAGCAGCCTCGTGGCACCGCGCTCGACGCGCACATTGGGCAAAATCATGTTCTGCCACACCGTCGAGGCGCAGTTCCCCGTCGCCGCAAATGTCGGCCAGTCTCAGCCAGCGCCCTCATCTGCGCCGGCACTCATGCGGCCCGACCGGGCATCGCGATGCCGATCGAGGAGAATCCCGGTTGCGCCTGTGGATATATCCCGACGTGACCATGCTTTTCGACCGGGGGCCGCGCCGAACATTGTTCCGCGGCCAGAAAGCGCAACTCAAAACTGACCTTTGCTTGCACCAAGTTCCAAAAACTTTTCCGTGCCCGAGCCGATCCAGCAAATAACATCAGACGTGCCCTTCTTGCGATCGGTTCGGTCTCCGTGTGCGGCAAACACCCGCAGCATGGCGCCGGCGAGCGGGACGCATTCTTCCGGCGCGAGCAGCAGGCCGCAATCCTCCGCAAAGCGTAAATGACCGGTGACGCCGCCCAACAGCACGCGAAAATACACCCCGGGAGCAAGCCCGCTTGGCGGGGCGCACGCGCGTCGCAATAAATCCGATGTCATTGGTCTCGCAGGCAACGCTGATGACGGCCGGCGCCGTCGAAGCTGACATTGAATTTGCGCGGCAGCCCAAAGAGATCGCGGTTGTTCAATAGATAAAACTGCAGCGCCCGAGCCATGGGGCGCGTGTCGATTAATCTCCGTTGCATCGATGCCGGACGAAGGGCGAGGAAGTAATATTGCGAACATTGTCGGCGCCGGCTGCCGCGCGAAGTCAGTCCCGGATTCCGGCGAGCCGCATCAGAACTTCCACCATGTGCCGGGGAGCAATCTCGCGAATCTGAATGTTGCCACGCGTCGTCAAGTCGCCGTAGCCGCCGCCAAGTTCCGACGCGATGCCTGCCAAGCGTGCGCATTTGCCAACTGCTCATCGCATTTGCCGGGATCCGCACCCTGACCATCAGCGAATCTTGCGCGGGGGCAACATAAAACAGGCCGTGAAATTTGAAGCGAAATATATCGCCGACCTGGGGCGGCTTGTTTTGCTGGGCGTGCTCGACGAGCTTGTCCCAGATATCGAGCGGATTGGCCTCGCGCTTGAATTGCTCTTCGCGCGTGATTTCGTCAACCGGCCAACCAAACCATGGAGGGTCTGCCGGTGCGCTTATGACGAGGGTGGGGTCGGGCGTCTCTCTCGGTACCGCGCTTGCTGCAGCGAGACCGGCGGTAAATCCCTGCAGGTATTCTTTCTGTTCCTTCGTAAATGACATCGCTGCATCGTCTTCAGCCGCGTTCATCGCGATCCCTCAAGAGGTGAGGGTCGCCGCCGCCTCTATGACGGCCGAAGCCGACTTACTCGTGTTGGCACTCGATAGGTCGAATACAGGGCAAGTCCCGTGAACAGCATGCCTCCGCACAGATTCCCGAGGGTTACCGGGATTTGATTCCACACCCACCAGGATTCGGCCGTCGTCTTGGCGCCCAACATGATGCCTGCGGGAATCACGAACATGTTGACGACTGCATGCTCGTACCCTAGGCCGAAGAATATGCAGATGGGTATCCAGGCCGCGACGACCTTGGAGACCGTGGACTGCGCGACCGCGCCCATGACGACACCCATGCAAACCATCCAATTGCACAACATCGCCTTGGTGAAGGCAGCCGCCCAACCGGCGCCGCCGTGAGCCGCATAAGCTAGCGTCTTCGCATCGGCGATGGCTGCTATGCGATCGCCCACCGCGCCGGCCGCCGTATTGCCGAACATCGTCAATGTAGCCCACGCCATGAGGGCAAAAATAAGACTGCCCGCCAGATTACCGAGCAATGACCAACCCCAGTTGCGCAGGGTGTCGGAGAAACCGACAGCGCCGTCCATCTGCGCCATCGGCATGACGGCGAAACTGCCGGTTACCAGCTCGAGATTGAGGAGCACAATCATGACGAAGCCCACCGGGAAGATCAGCGCGCCGACCAAGGGAAGACCCGTTTGAACGGCAGCCGTAATTGCGAGTTCCGTAGCAATGGCCAGGATTGCCCCCGCGAGCGCGCCGCGAATCAAGACGTCCGATATGGACAGGGCAGCTTTGCGTTTGCCGGCCTCGATCAACGCGGCGACCACAGTGGCTGGGTTGCAGTAGTCCATCGATCCTCCAAGGTGAAAGCAAGACGTGCGCCGGTGGCGTCCCGATTTTCTCTAATCTTGCAAACGACATGCCACAACTGGGATGGCGGTGAAATCAGCCAATCTCCGCACAAATTGCCATGAACCGGCGGCTGCGCAAGCCGTCCGCGCACCGTGAGCGTGCAATCGCGCCCAGTGAGGCCCTCGAAGAGTGCGCAGACCCGATTTCTAAGGCGCGGAAGCCTGCGGTGTGTGCACCTGATCAGCGGCTTTTGCTGCAGGCTTCCCAGCGTCGAGATGATTCCAATTTAGGATGACGTTGAAGCCGAGGAAATAGGTTCCTTGCGTCTGCCAGCGCCAGAACGGCCGCAGCGCGAACATCACCACGTGGCCTTTGCCGACGTTTGCATCGAGCACGAGAGGCCGCTCGGAGATCGCCTGGCCGCCCGCCAGGGTGCCGGAAAGCAGCATGTCATTCGGATCTTTCGGGAATTGCATGACGACGCGCGGAGGAAGATCGGGTTGAATGCCGCCGTATAAGTGCCGCATCTGGCGCATGTAGGCGGTTTCGTCGAACGGAGGCGCAGCAGGCTCCGCCGGTTGATCGTACGGGGAAATGTGGATGGGCACCGCATTCGGAGTGACGTTCTGTCCAAGGCCAGATCCGGATCCGCCACCTCCGCCCGAGCGTGCCTCGGCAAGTGCAAAGACCGGCGCTTGATTGAAGTACACCGGTATATCCTTTTGATCGTAACCGTAGGCGATCGGACTCTTGAGATCGGTAAATTGACCGCGCAGGATCGATCCGCGGGCAAACAGTTGGGCGGGATGCTCGACGCTGACGCCTCCCACGAGGCCATAATCGGCGACAAAAGCGGAAGTCGAACCTTCGGTGATCAACGTGCCTCCGGCTGCCACGAACCTGGCGAGTTCGGCGAGGCCCTCGGCTTCCATGCCGCCGCGGATGTCGTCGCTCGCGTCGAGCGCGCCGAGATTGGGCGTCAGAGCGGATTTTTTGTAGGGAATGGGATCCGGTCCGACTTTCGGTATGCCGCGGAATATTGATTGCGAAGTTCCGGCAACGTCGGGATAGATGATCACGTCGTACTTGGCGCGCAGATTGCCGTCGCGAAGCTTCTGATCGGCGAAATATTTGTACGGAACCCCGTAGTGATCGAGCGCCGCCCGCACCCAGCCTTCGTCTTGCGTGTTCTGCCAGGAATGCACGTAGCCGATGCGCGGAATCTCCATCTCGTGGGTTTTAACGGCTGGAATGGAGGCCGCCGCCCAGGCAGAGAGGCCGAACTCTTGAATCGATGCGCGCAGCGCGTTCATCTTGGCGTTTGGAATAATGAACGCGCCGGCGCGAAACTTGTGACCGTGGAGCTCAAAGTCCTCTTCGGCCGCCAGCATCTTGGTGCGGGCATTTTTGAAACGGAACGACACCAGCGCGTTGTCGGTGGTATGGTCGATTATCAAAACGTCGCCGTTCCCTGCGATTCGACCAGGGACGCGCAGGTCCGAGCTGATCAGACTCATCGGCTGGTCCAGGATGGAGCGGTCCTTCACGGGGTTGAGCGTGATGTTGCGCAGGTACTGCATCGTCCAGCCGGTGTCATCATAGGGGCGTGGATTGGCGACCGGATAATTCTGCACGCTGAAATACATGTCGGCGAGAGTACGATAGGGCTGGTCGGCGCGAATGATGTAGTCGCCCGCGGCAACCTCGGTGTTGCCGGCTTTGAACGCGGAACCGGCGAGCTGCACTTCGAGGCCCTGGGCGCGCAGCGCGTTGATCATATCGGCCGCATCGGCGCGGCGGCGCTGGCCGGCGGGGATGACCCATGCGTAGGGCGCTTCGCTGCGACCCTTGTCGATCGCCCGCTTATTCTTCATCCAGTAATCTTCCAGATAAAGATTGCGGTCCGCGGCGACCTTGTGAAGCGCGAACAGCAGCGCCGATTCTTGAATGTTGGTGTTATTGCGCGGGCCCCACTTGATGCTGGCGAGCGGCGGATTCGCCCGATACCATTCCCTGCTGATGGTGGTGGGGGGAAGACGCAGGTCGGGAACGAGGTCGGGACCGTAGCCCTGGACTTCATAAAAGCGCCCGAAACTGTTGTGGGTGATCGCGATCCAGAAGAGATAGTTGGGAACCCAGCCGTCGTAAAAACCATAGGTGAACACGCCGGGAACGCCGCGCTTCGCCATCTCCATGACTTCGGTTTCAGCGAGCAGCCACCATTCGTTGACGGCGATGGGGTCCAGGGAGTTGTTGTACGGGCCTGTGCCGGTGGAGACGTACAAGTACGACTGCGCTTCGTGCAAATCGTGCAGCACCGTTGGATGCCAGTCGAGCACTTCGCGGGTGATGTTCTGCGTCAGCTTCAGAAGCTGGCCCATGCCGTCCCGATTGTTGTCGTGCGCGACGTATTTCCCCCAATACATCAGGGGCGGCCGCTGCTTGCCGGTTTTCTTGCCGTAATAGTACGAATCGACCTGCTTCTCGCGGCCGTCGGTTTCGACCACCGGCGTAATCAACACGATCACGTTATTGCGGATCGCCTGAATGAAGGGCGTCTCCTCGATCATGAGGCGATAAGCCAGCTCCAACAGCATTTCGGGGCCGCCGGTCTCGGGCGAATGGATGCCGCTGGTGATCCAGTAAATCGGCTTCGCCGTGTGAATCAGCGCCTGCGCCTGTTCCTCCGTGATTTTTCTGGGGTCGCCGAGCTGGGCAAGCATGGCCTTGTAGCGATCGAGATCTTTAATGGTATTTTCATCGGCGATGGCAAGCAGGACCTGGTCGCGGCCCTCTTCGGACTTCCCAATCTTCCAAAACTTGGCGCGCGGCGACGCTTGTGCGAGCGCTTCGTAGTAGCGATTGATGTCCTTCGAGTAAGTCAGTTCGCCGGGCGTGCCGGGGATTCGTCCGAAGAACTTCAATGGCGACGGGACGGAATCGGACGCGGGCATGTGATCCACCAATTCGGTGGTGATGCGTGGGTCCTGCAAATACTCCTTGATGAGCTTGCTGTAATCATCGTCGAGTCTTTGCGGGGCAGGCTTTGTTTGCGCGGGCGAGGGCGCTTGCGCGGCCGCGTGCTTCAGCGTGGCCAGCGAATAAACGGCAAGAAAGACCGCCAACAGGAATCGCTTCATAAAACCTCTCGTTGCAAAGGACTCGATCACTTCGCCATCGTTTCGCTGCGGGACATTGTATAGGCGGATGGCGATGAAGCCATAAACAAATGAGCCCGCCTTGGATGCGCGACCGGAAGTCCGAGCTAGAGGGAGCCCACTGCGCGCTGCAATCGGTATTCCGCGACGAGAACATCGAACGCGGCATCGTCGCGGTTGGTGAGCGCGATGATCCGCAGCGTCTCCGCATCGAGCACTTGATTGTTGGTGCCGAGGCCGCTGCCATACAGTTCCCTGGCGATCCGCACGTTCTCCTGCGATTGCGCGACGGCGGCGGACGCCGCGTGGATGCGGGCCGCGGCGTCTTCATGATTGTAGAATGCGGTTTCGACATCGAGCCGCACGGTCGACCGAAGGTCGGCCAGGCGTTGCTCCGCGGCGTGGGCGCGACTTTGCAATGCGCGGGTCCGCGCTTGCAGTTGACCGCTGTCGAACAAGCGCCATTGGAAGCCGATTCCCACGGAGGCAAAGTTCTGGCGGTCGAGGATTTCATTGTCGACGTGGTTGTAGCCGGCATGCAGAACGATTTGGGGCAAGCCTTGCGCCCGCTCCGACCGCGCCGCCTGCTCGAGTCCTTCCTGCTGCGCTTTGATCGCCGCCAGTTCCGGCCGGTGCTCGCAACGCCTGGGCGATCAGCGAGTCAAGCGAATCGGAGGAAGCTGATGCAGCATTCGTCTTGGGCTCCTCGAGTTCCGGCGTGCGATCGAGCGGCTGGCCCACCCAGCGGTTATAGGCGGCACCGGCCAAGCGCAGCGCATTGGCGGCCCGCAGCCGCTGCTGCGTGGCGTTGGCGAGCGCTACCTGAGCCGCTAGGACGTCCGATTGAGCGACGGCCTGTTTGTCGTACATCACCTGTACGTCATCGGCATGCGCTTTCAGGCTGGCGACGTTGGAGTCGGCGACTTCGAGTGCGCGGCGGGCACGGAAGACCGCGATATAGGATTCCGCGACCGCAAGTTTCAAATCCGCGGTGCTGCGCACCTCCATGGCGCCGGCGCCGCGCGCGCCGGCCGTGGCCGCGCCGATTGCGCCGCTCGATCTTGCCGGACGTCCAAAGCGGCACCGATACGTTCGCGCCGGCCATGCCATAGCCGTTGTTGCGCCAGATGGGCGCCTGCAATTGTCCGGCGGGCGTCGCGATATCGAGCGTCGGCGCATGCGTCGAATTGCGTATAGGAGCCGTTGAGGTCGAGCGCCGGCCAACGCTGCCGCATCGCCGCGGCTCCTGTCCGCCTCGGCGGCCTCCCGATCGCTGCGCGCGGCGGCCACTCGCGCCGTCCGATTGCAGAGCCATGGACCACGCGTCCTGTAGAGACTCCGCGCTCGCGGCCGAGGGCGTGCCGAGCGACGGCCGACGACCAGCAGCGCCGCCAGAAGCACGCGAGAGACTTGTTGGCGATTATTCGGCCGACTCATTTGAAGATCTCCAACTCGCCTCACGCGCGCTTCTTCAAGCGAAACGATGCCGATCGCCTTGAGCACGTAGGTCTCGTAGACCGGCGTCAGCGAGCCGGTGCGCACCTTGCGCATGAAATATTTCTCGAAGGCGATTTTCGCCAGATGAACCCATCTGCCCTTCCTGGACCAGGTGACGTTGCGCGGCGGAATCTGCGGCAGCGCGACGAAGGCGGCGCCGGTGTCGCCGAAATCCGCCAGGCAGATCGCATTCCAGGTCGCCTCGTGATCGGCCGGTTGTCCGGCGATCTCGGCGGCGATGTTGGCCGCGGTCGCCGAGACCATCGATTCGATCATGTAGCCGGTCTTCGGCGCGCCGGTCGGCACCGGGGTGACCTCGACCGGCGGTATCGCGACGCAAACGCCGACGGAGATAGATGTTCCTGTACTTCGGATTGCGCTGATGCTTGTCGATGAGCACGAAGCCGCGCGGATTGCACAGTCCCGGCACGGCGGCGACCGCATCGACGCCCTTGAAGGCGGGGATCACGGCGCTGTAGGCGAACGGCAGCTTGTGCTCCTTTTTGAGGGCGCCATCCTCGTCGAGCTCCTGGACGGTCATTTCGCTTGCGCGTCACCGAGGTCATCTTGGCGTTGGTGATCCACTTGATGTGCCGCTCGCGAAGCTCCGACTCCATCAGGCCCTTGCTGTCGCCGACGCCCCCCGAGCCCCATGTGGCCGATATACGGCTCGCTCGTCACGTAGGTCATCGGGACACGGTCGCGCAGCTTGCGCTTGCGCAGGTCCGCATCGATGACCATGGCGGTTTCGTAGGCGGGGCCGAAACAGCTCGCGCCGGGAGCGGCGCCGATGATGATGGGGCCCGGATTCTTCAGAAACTCCTGGTATTTCGCTCCACGCCTGTTCCGAATGGTCCTGGCTGCACACCGACTGCGTGAAGCCCTCCGGCCCAAGCCCGGCACCTCCTCGAAGGCGAGCCGCGGTCCGGTCGCGATGACCAGATAGTCGTAGGCGAGCTCCTTGCCGTCGTCGAGCGTGAGCTTGGAGTTCTCGGCATCGATCTTGGTGACCGTGTTGACGTGCCATTCGACGCCCTTGTTGTCGAGCGGCGTGTGCATCTGCACCTGGGTTTCCTTCGAGGTTCGCCAGCCCACGGCGATCCAAGGATTCGAGGGCGTGAATTCGAAATGAGGCCGTGCGCCGATCAGCGTGACCCGGTGGTCCTTGCCCAAGTGCTTGCGCAGAGTCGAAGGCGGCGGGTACCCCGCCCAAGCCGGCGCCGATGACGATGACATGTGCCATGGAATCCCCCAGTTAATGGACGCCCTCGCGGGAGCGCCGTAGATAGCCAAAGTAGAGCAGCGGTATCAGCAGCAGCGTGAGCGCGGTCGACACCAGGATCCCGAAGATCAGCGAGATGGCGAGACCGTTGAAAATGGGATCGTCGAGAATGAACAACGCGCCGATCATGGCCGCGAGCCCGGTGAGGACGATCGGGACGCGCGCGGATGCTCGCGGCGCGGATCACGGCCTCGGCGAGCGGCTGCCCGGCGGCAATCTCCTGGTTGATGAAATCGACCAGCAAGATCGAATTGCGCACGATGATGCCGGCGAGGGCGATCATGCCGATCATGGAGGTCGCGGTGAAATTGGCGCCGAGCAGGGCATGTCCCGGCATGACGCCGATGATGGTCAGCGGGATCGGCGCCATGATGATCAGCGGCACCGCGTAGGAGCGGAACTGCGCGACGACCAGCAGATAGATGAACACCAGGCCCACGGCGTAGGCGAGGCCCATGTCGCGGAAGGTCTCGTAGGTGATGGTCCATTCGCCGTCCCACTTGATGCTGAAATCGCCCAAGGCGTCGGGAGGGCTGACGAATCGCTGGGTGAGCGCCTGGCCCGCCGGCGGCGCCTTGGTCGATTTGGGAGACCAGGCTGAACATGCCGTACAAGGGACTGTCGAGGCGGCCCGCCATGTCGCCGGTGACGAACACCACCGGCAACAGATCCTTGTGATAGATGGTCGAGTCCCAGGGCGCCTGCGAGACGGTGACGACTTCGGAGAGCGGCACCAGCGCCCCGCTCGTCGATCGCAACGGGGAGGGCGAGCGCTTGATCGAGGCCGCGCTTGTCCGGCGACGCCCAATTCGAGCCGCACGGCGATCGGATCGCGTTCGCGCCCCGCATGGATGAACGTGGCGTCCTGACCGCCGAGTGCGGTCGCCGAGCGCATCCGCGACCTGCTGCCTGCGAGACGCCGAGCAGCGCCGCTTTGGCGCGGTCCAGCGCGACGATGAAGCGCGGGCGCGGGCGCGCTCAAGGTGTCGTCGGTGTCGACGATGTCCTTGGTCGCGTCGAACATCGATCGCAGTGCGCGTCCGATCTTCTCCTGGCCGGCGTAGGTCGGGCCGTAAATTTCCGCGACGAGCGGCGCCTGGACCGGGGGGCCCGGGTGGCACCTCGACGACCTGCACCGACGCGGCGCCGAGCCGCTTTCCCTCCGCGGCGAGCGCGGGCCGAATCGCCCGCGCGATCTCGTGGCTCTTGCGGCTGCGGTCGCTCTTGTCGACCAGGTTCACCTGCAGGTCGCCCTGGTTGGCGTCGCCGCGCAGGTAGTACTGGCGCACCAGGCCGTTGAAATTGATCGGCGCCGCCGTGCCCGCATAGGCCTGATAATCGGTGACTTCCGGAACCTGGCGCACGATGCCGGCCAGTCCGGCAAGCACTCGGGCCGTGCCCTCGACCGGTGTGCCCTCCGGCATGTTGACGACCACCTGGAACTCCGACTTGTTGTCGAAGGGCAGCATCTTCAGGACGACGAGTTGAAAGACCGCGAGCAGCACCGCGACGACGATGGCCGCCGCGGTGCCGAGATAGAGTCGGTGGCGCCGCTTGCGGGCATCGGCGTCCGGCCAGGAACGGGGTCATGAGGCGGACGAAGAAGCGATGCAGCCTGCCCTCCGTGTGCGCTTCGGCCGCGGCATCGTGCTTCTCGCTGGCAAACAGCTTGCGGCACATCCAGGGCGTGAATATCGAGCGCCATGGCGAGCGAGATCAGCATCCCCATGCTCGCGTTGATCGGGATCGGGCCCATGTAGGGACCCATGAGCCCCGAGACGAACGCCATCGGCAGCAACGCGGCGATCACCGTGAACGTCGCCAAAATGGTGGGGCCGCCCACCTCATCGACGGCCATCGGGAATGATCTCGGCGAGGGTGCCCTGGTCGATCGCCAGATGCCGGTGCACGTTCTCGACGATGACGATGGCATCGTCGACCAGGATGCCGATCGAGAAGATCAGCGCGAACAACGACACTCGATTGATCGTGAATCCCCAGGCCCAGGAGGCGAACAGGGTCGCCGCCAGGGTGACGATCACGGCCGCGCCGACGACCACCGCTTCGCGCTTGCCCACCGCGAGCAACACGAGCAGTACGACGGAGGTGGTCGCGAACAAGAGCTTTTCGATCAGTTTGGTCGCCTTGTCGTTGGCGGTGACCCCGTAGTTGCGGGTCACCGTGACCTCGACGCCGGCCGGGATCGTGATTCCCTTCAGTTGATCGACCCGATCGATGACGGCGGTGGCGACGTCGATCGCATTGGTGCCGGGCTTCTTGGCGATCGGCGATCGTCACGGCGGGCGCTTGAGCGACCGGCGCGATGCCGCGCTTGGCATCCGCGGGACCGGTGCCGAACCATGCATAATGAGCCGGCGGACCCGGTGCGTCGGTGACCGTCGCGACGTCGTCCAGGTAAATCGGCTTGCCGTCGCGCGCCGAGACGATCAAACCGCCCACGTCGTCGCGGCTGGCGAGGAACTGTCCTGCCTGAACCGGGGAAAGCAGATTTCCGTTCAACACTCCGTCCGATTGTCGGACGAGATTGGCCGCTTGCAGGGCGCCGGCGAGGTCAGCGGCCGTGAGGCCGGCCGAGGTCAGCCGCGCCGGGATCCAACTCGACGCGGATCAGGGGTTCATTGTCGCCGACCGAAGTAGACGTTGCGCGTGCCGGGCACGCGTTTGATCTCGCTTTCCGTCGGCACGCGCGATCTGTCCGAGCTCATGCGCGCCGAGCGCCGGATTGCGGCTCCACATGGTCAAGGTGACGATGGGCACGTCATCGATGCCCTTGGGCTTGATCAGCGGCTGTCCAATCCCGACGCCGGCCGGCCGCCAGTCCTGGTTCGAATAAACGGCGTTGTAGAGGCGCACGATGGCGTCGTTGCGGTGAATGCCGACTTCGTATTGGACCGTGAGGACCGACAGCCGGGACGCGAGACGGAATAGATGTGTTTGACGCCGGAAATCTCGCCCAGCACCTTTTCCATCGGCGTGGACACGAGATTCTCGACCTGCTCCGAGCTTGCGCCAGGGAAGGGAATCAGAATATTCGCGAACGTCACGTCGATCTGCGGCTCTTCCTCGCGCGGCGTCACGAGCACGGCGAAGATCCCCATCAAAAGCGCCGTCAATGCCAGCAGCGGCGTGAGCTGATTCTCGAGGAAGAACCGCGCGAGCCGGCCGCTGAAGCCCAGCGGTTGATTCACTTGGCGGCCTGCGCCGGTGCAAGACGCGCGCTCGCTGCGATCGGATCGAGGGCGATCCGTTCGCCGGCCGACAAACCGGATAGGATCTCGACCTTGTCTCCGAAGCGGTGCCCAGGGCGCACGTAACGCAGCGATGCGGCGCCGTTTGCGTCGAGGACGTAAACACCCGTCACTTCGCTGCGCTCGATCACGGCCGCCGCGGGCACCAGGAGCCGGTCGGCTTGGCCGATCACCAGGCCCACTTTGACGTACATGCCGGGCGCGAGATCCACAGCGCCGGGGGGCAGATCCAGGCGCGCCCGAAAGGTGCTGGAGGGCGTCGCGGCCTCGGGGAAGATCGTGATCTTGGTCGCCTCGATCCGTTGGTCTCCGACGTAGATGGCGGCTTGCTTGAGCTTGCGGACCTGCATGACGATGCTTTGCGGAATCGACGTATTGACGCGCAGATCGCGCAGCGACAGGCCGGTCATCAGGGGCGTGCCGGGGCCCACGGTTTCGCCCACCTCCACGAGCCGCTTCGTGACGACGCCGCCATATGGCGCGCGAATCTCGGTATAACCCACTCCCTCGCGCGCCGCAGTCAATCCGGCTTCTGCGGCGGCGAGGCGACCGGCGGCCGCATCGCGATTCGCCGTGGCTTGATCGAGCTGGGCCTTGGAGACCACCCGGCGCTGAAACAAATCGGCGATGCGCTGATAGCTGGTGGCCGCCTCCTCGTTGCGCGCACGCGCCTCCGCGACCGCTGCCTGCCGCCGCCTGGAGGCCGGCACGTTGCTCGGTCCCCTTGAGTCGCACGATGACCGCACCTGCCGGAACCACGTCATTGACGTCGTAGAGAATCTCCACCACTCGACCGCTCGTCTGCGCCGACACCGTGGCTTGGTTGACGGCCTCGATCGTCCCGTCCACGATTCCTCTCGAGGGGAGTATGGGTCGCTCGCGACGATTTGGCTCGGCAGGGGGAGATGCAGCCGGTGCCGCCGCAGAGGTGACGTTCTTGCCGCAACCCGCTGCGCCCAAGCACACAACCAAAGGACTGATGAGGCGAATGATGCGATTCATGAGTGGCGCCGGCACGCAGCGAACTTCAGGAGAATGCATGGCCCGGCTGGATGCCGAGCCTCTTCAATACGATCGCCAGTGGGCAGAACCCGGTGAACGAGGCTTGCAGCAGGTTGGCGCCGACGAAAGCCGCGAGCCAGAGCCAATTCAGGCTCACGAAATGTGCCAGCAGCAGGCTCGCCAGCACCACGCTGCCTGCAAATGCAATGACCAAACGCTCGATACTCATGACGGCACTCCTATGGAATGAAAGACGGCCAAGAAAAGCTGGCGCAGAATATCAGATAATGCTAAATTAGCAAATACGGATATGTAGCGTTGAAGAGAGGAATTCCCCTTATGACAGATGGAGCAGCCGCAAATAAGGCGGGCCGGCTGATGCCGGCAATGGAGGAAATGCGCGACCATGCGAGCGAGGCGGCTGCCTTTTTGAAAGCGCTCGCGAACGATCAGCGCCTCTTGATCCTGTGCGCGCTGTTGGGGGGCTCGTTGTCCGTGGGCGACATCAACGATCGCGTGCCGCTCAGCCAGTCGGCGCTCTCGCAGCATTTGGGCGTTCTACGCGATGCCGGGCTGGTTTCCACGACGCGACAGGCGCAAACGATTTACTACACGCTCGCGCGCGGCCCAGCCCTGCAGATCATGGAAGTGCTGTATGCAAGCTTTTGCGCCCCAGACGCAACACGCGCCAAGAAGGTTCGTCATCAACCGGCCAAGCGCAGCGGCAGATAGGTCGAAAAACTTGCCTCGTGCTCGCTGCCGTCTTATTGTCCGAGTTATTCAAGTTACGTTTGCCGCAACGAATGGGCGGGAGAATTGGGATGCACTTCGGCTTTCGAGCGACACAGGCCGCGCTCCTGATCGCGGCGAGCATAGGCATGCCGAGCGCAGCGGCGGAACCGGGTGCGCGCGCGACGCTGACGATCCATGCCGATCAACCGGGTGTGCTCATCGATCGTCATATCTACGGCCAGTTCGCCGAACACCTGGGCCATGGAATTTACGGGGGCGTGTGGGTGGGCGAGCACTCGGCGATTCCCAATGAGCGTGGTTTTCGAAAAGATGTCATCGGAGCGCTTCGTGAACTGAAGGTCCCCGTGGTTCGCTGGCCGGGCGGTTGTTTCGCGGATGAATATCACTGGCGCGATGGGATTGGGCCCCGCGGCAAAAGGCCTGTGACAGTCAACACGAATTGGGGCGGGGTACCGGAGACCAATCAGTTCGGCACGCACGAGTTCATGGATTTTGTGGAGCTCATCGGCGCGGACGCCTACATCAGCGGCAATGTGGGCACCGGTTCACCGCGCGAGATGGCGGAGTGGCTGCAGTACCTGACATCCGACCAGAAGACGGCGATTACCGCCGAACGAGCGCGCAACGGCCATCCCAAGCCCTGGAAGGTGGCGTATTTCGGCATCGGCAACGAGGCCTGGGGCTGCGGCGGCAACATGTCGGTCGACTACTACGTCGATCTGCTGCGCCAATACGGCAGCTTTCTCAAGACGCCGCGCGGCGCGCGGCCGCAAATCGTCGCAAGCGGCGGCCACGACAGCGATACCACCTGGAGCGATACGATAGCAGCCAAGGCGGCCGAAGGCATCAATGACGTGTCGTTCCATTACTACACCATACCCGGCGAGAATTGGCAGCATAAAGGCGCCGCCATCGGATTCGGGGAAGATGAGTGGATCTCGACGCTGGCGCACACCTTGGTCATGGGCGATTTCATCAGCCACAATGCGGCGGCGCTCGAACGGCACGATCCAAACAACAAAATTGGCTTGGCGGTGGACGAATGGGGCACCTGGTATGACCCCGAGCCCGGGCGCGAACCCGGCTTCCTCTACCAGCAAAACACGCTGCGCGATGCGCTGGTCGCCGCGGTCAACCTCAATATCTTTCACCAGCATGCGGATCGCGTGCGTTTGGCGAACATCGCTCAGATGGTGAATGTCCTGCAGGCCATGATCTTGACCGACGGTCCGCGGATGGTACTGACCCCCACTTACCACGTGTTTTCACTCTACCGGGCATTCCAAGGTGCCATGCTTTTACCCACCGAACTGCAGGCACCCAACTACCGTCTGGGCGCACTGAGCGTACCCTCGCTCAGCGTGTCGGCGGCACGCGCGGCCAATGGGGCGATCGTGGTTGCGCTGATCAACCTGGATCCGCAGCGCACGCTGCAGGTCGATGGCAACTTGGCGGGGTTCACCGCGGGCACGCTCAGCGCCAGCATCTTGAGTGCCGCGGCGATGGATGCGCGCAATACGTTCGAGGCCCCTCACGCCGTAGAACCCAAAGTATTCGGCCAAGCGCAGCTGAACGGCTCCAGGCTATCGGTGGCATTACCGGCAAAGTCGCTCGTGGTGCTGACTTTGCGGTAGCGCACCGTCCAGCCTCGGAGGTTAGGCCAGGAATCGTCTCCCAAAAGCAGGCCCCAGCCGCAATATTGCAATGGGATAGGCCGCATCGGCCGGTTGAAGTTCTCGGCCGGCGAAGCTATGGTAGCGCTACCGTCCGGCGGCCTTTTTCCGATGTCCTGATCTGTTTCGCGGCAGCTGACGGCTGATGGCGTGCGACGCGAAGCGCGCCAGGAGCCAATTAGAAATGTCCCCTTTACGCCGAATTCGCAGCAAATTCTCCGCCTCTCTTCTCCTGGCTCTGACGGTGAGTTCAAGCGCGCTCGCCGTCAATGTTTCGATGCAGGTGACCGAGAAGAACTATCTCGATACCCCGGGATTCAGCGTCTTTCTCTACGACAGCACGTATCACCCGGTTTTCGTGGATCAGAAGAACACGGCCATGGAAATGATTCTCCACGGCCAACGCATCGCCACCAATGGCGACGTGCGCTTGATGCCAACGCCAGAACAATGGGACCTGGTGGCAACCTTGAAAGGGCGCCAGGCAGACAAGGCCAACAGCCGGCTCACGGCGAGTCTCGCTTTCCCGAGCTTCGATGTCAGCTATACGTTGGAGGTAAGCGCAGAACCCGGGGGTGTAAGGGTCAGCATCAATCTCGACAAGCCGCTCGCGCCGACGCTCGTCGGGCGGGCCGGATTCAACTTGGAATTTCTGCCCTCGATCTACATGGGCAAGGCGTACATCGTGGACGGATCCAAGGCCGGCATTTTCCCGCGGACGCCGAACGATCCAATGATCACGATGCCGCCGCTGCCCGATGAGCCAAAGAAAGCCTACTACCTGGAGGATTGGGATAAAGCCAAGGGTTACACCCAGCCGCTGCCATTTGCCGAGGGCAGAAGCATCACCTTGGGGGTTGACGATTCGCTGGCGCGGGTGACCGTTGTCTCGGACACGGCGGCTCTTATGCTGTTCGATGGACGCAACCGCGCACAAAATGGTTGGTTCGTATTGCGTTCGCTGATTCCTTCGGGAAAAACTACCGGTGCGATCGTGTGGCATATCAAACCTGACCTGATTCCCGGATGGACACGCCCACCGATGATTGCGCACAGCCAAGTCGGCTACGCGCCGGGCTTCTCCAAGGTGGCGGTGCTCGAACTCGATCCGAAGTACATCGGCCCGCGGACGGCCAAAGTGATGCGCCTGACGGAAAGCGGAGCTTACCAGCAGGTGTTCGAGGGCCCGATTACGCCTTCGACGCCGTGGATGCGCTACGTTTACTCGAAATTTGATTTCACTCCGGTCAATCGGCCTGGCCTGTATGTCATCGAGTACGCGGAGCAGCGCACCGCACCTTTCCCGATCTCCAAGGATGTTTACGCCAACGTTTGGCAGGATAGCTTGGACCATCACCTGGCCGAACAGATGGATCATGTATCAGTGCGCGAAGCCTACCGCGTGTGGCACGGCGCCTCCCACCTGGATGACGGCCGCATGGCGCCCGTGGTGGGGGAGCAATTCGACAACTGGAATCAGGCTGCGGCGATCGATGGCAAATTCAAGGGCGGCGATCATATTCCGGGGATGAACGTGGGCGGCTGGTACGACGCCGGCGATTTCGACTTGGAGGAACCTGCGCAACTGAGCGTGATTCAGAATCTCGCTCTGGCGTATCGCGAATTCGATCTCAAATACGATGAACTGACCGTAGATGAAACCGCGCGCTCGGTTGAAATGCACCGACCCGATGGCGTGCCGGACACGGTTGAACAAGTCAAGCACGGCGCGCTACTCATCTTGGCGCAGTTTCACAATATCGGTCACTCGATTCGCGGCACGCACGAACCGGACCTGCGTCAATATACGCACCTCGGCGATGGAGCATCGAAGACCGACGGCCGTATCTACGATCCCAACCTGGGACCCAACGAAGTTAAGGGCGACTATTCCGGGCGGCCGGACGACCGCTGGATTTTCACCACGACAAACGCCGTCCTGCAATGGAACGCGATCGCGGCCCTGGCTGCAGCGTCCGACGTGCTGAAGGGCTGGGATGACGGATTGGCGAAAGATTGTCTCGAGACCGCGATCAACGCTTGGAACAGCGAGAAGCTCCATCCAACGCCGCAACCGCTCAGCCGCGGATGGGACCAAGCGGCTCCAGAGAATGGGACCGGCAGCGGCGTGCTCGCTGCATCACAGGGAGTCGTGACGGGCGCTCAAAGCAGCACCAAGAATTCGGGTAGATCGGCCAGGCCGATGCCTTCCCGCACCGGCGTAGGTCTTGGCCGCGGCAACCCCGATATTGGACAGGACTGGGCTGCGGCGCTGGAACTGACGATCGCCACGCATGGCGCAGAGCCCTATAGCTCCCGTCTGCAGGAATTGTTCCCACAAATGATTACGCCGCAGCAGATGGGCAAACGTGGATGGATGGCCGTCCGAGCGCTGCCCTATCTGGCCGCTCGCGCAAAGGACGAGATGCGGGAAGCTGTAAAAATCTACCTGGCGGATTTGAATAAGCAGTTGGACGGCACCCCCTTTGGCGTGCCTCCGAGTTTGGGCACTTGGGGTGGCTCAAGCGCCGTGGTCGACATGGCCATCCGCATGTACTTTCTCCATAAAGCGTTTCCGGAGCTTGTGGGTCCGGAATATACGCTTCGCGCCGTCAACTACATTCTCGGCACGCACCCAGTCTCCAGCACTTCCTATGTCGCAGGCGTCGGAACCGTCTCGAAAACCAAGACATACAGCAACAATCGCGCCGACAACGCCTACATCCCGGGCGCCGTGATTCCTGGATACGTCATCATCAAACCAGATTTCCCGGAGTGCATCGATGACTTTGGCTTTCTCTGGTTCGAGGACGAGGCCGTCGTTGCCGGATCGGCGAGCTGGGTCGTGGCCGGCAACGCCGCGGACGCGATCACCAAAGAAGTAGAAGATCGGAGGAGGTAGGCCGGTGAAATAAATGTCATTATGAGCCGGCTTTCCCTCGAAGAAGAACTGAACCGGCAAGCGCACCGCGGGTGTCGGCCCGTGAGGTACCGATGATGCGAAGAATCGCGATGTTGAGAGAGGACGCCGGCAAGGGCGGCGGCGGCCGGCGCAGCGAGCCCAAGAACGTGCTGGGCGATCGACTCGAAGTCTGCTCTTTGAGCCCGATGACCGGTTTTTTTCGCGACGGCTGCTGCGACACCAGCCGCGACGACATCGGCAGCCACACTGTGTGCGCCGTCATGACTGCCGAATTTCTCGAGTATTCGAAGTCGCGCGGGAATGATCTGTCGACGCCGATCCCTGAGTTCGGCTTTCCGGGACTGAAGCCCGGTGATCGCTGGTGCCTGTGCGCGCCTCGATGGCAGGAAGCGCTGCAAGCGGGGCATGCGCCGCGCGCGGTGCTGCGCGCGACACATGAAGGTGCCCTGAGCTTCTGCTCGCTCGCGGACCTCAAACGCTCAGCAGTCGACCTCGATTGAGTCGTCGGAGGGGCCGCCCCACCTCACGGTCCAACCTTTTCAACCGCGCAACCATAGGCCACGTACAAAGCTCCGCTGCTGTCCGTAGAACCGGTGGGACATTGGGTGGCGACCTATGGCAAGAGAGCTTTGCGCAGCCCACGAGAGAGTGCGGGCGTATCGGGCGAAGATGAAGCGACACGAAAAGATCGGAAAGCGGGTAGGGCACCTGGGCAATACCCTCATGATTCGGGTCGGACGCGCCCTTTCTCTTTGGTTGGGAGTGTCTTAACCGGCTTCGAGATCGAAGCGATTACACCGAGCGTTACTTACGGGGAGGCGATATTTCGCAACGCGTCGATCGAATATTTTCCCGCACCGGTTGTGTACAACAGCAAAAAGCCTCCCGCGATGCTGAGATTCTTGTAGAAGCCATCCATACCGTCGACTTGGTCCGCACCTGTCATTTTCCAGTAGCGATGTCCGATTAGCGCGGTTCCCAACGTGTACAAAACCAAAAGTAAAGCCGAAGGACGCGCGAACGCACCAACAGCGACCGCGAACGCCACCGGAAGCTCCATGAAGATCGCGACGCCAGCAGCCAGCCTTGGCAGTGGACCGCCAAGCTGCACTATTTGACGGACCGTGCCCGAATAATCCCTGAGCTTTCTCCAGCCGAAAATCACAAATAGAGTTGCGAGAAGAAGGCGGGCCGCCAGAATGAGTTCATCGTTCACGTCGTTTATCATAACGCTACCCTGCTCGCCAGTTTTCAGATCGCCATGACCGCACAGGATAATGAACCATTCGAAGTTTGGTGGTACTCGCACGCACTGAAAGGGCCCCCACTCTCAACGGCGGCCCCGGCGCGGTCTGAAATGCGCTGATCACTCCCGTACTCGACCGCCGGGACCAACCATCGCGGCCGCGAAACTGCCGTCAGATCCGGCCTGGGAGCCGCGTCGTGACTTCCTGGACTATCCACGTATTGCCATCGGGATCATTGAAGGAGCAGAAGGATCCGTAGCTCGCGCGCTTGGGGTCGGGACCGCTGAGCCGCGCTTCCGGCGGAAACGGCGGCCCGTGCCACACCTCACTTGCGTCGACGCCGCGGCCGACGAGTTCGTCATGGGCCGCTTCAATGTCGGAGACGATGAGTGTCCCCTCGCCCGAACCTGGCGAGGCGCTGGTGATTCCCTTGCCAAAGGTGACCGAGCACCCCGAGCCCGGGGGTGTGTACTGGACGATGCGAATGTCTGTCGCCGGGACGAGATCCGCATCGAACCTCCAACCCAAGCGCTCGTAGAACCGCTTGGATAACTCAACGTCGGACACGGGAATCACATGCACCTCAAGCTTCATCTCAACTCTGGTTCCGCAGGTGCCAGAGGACTGTTGTTTGACGTTGGTGCTTGGCTGAGCCATTCGGTTCTCCTTTGGCCGATCGTGCAAATTTCGACGGGACCTAAATAATCCGTCGACGATTCAAAGATCATCGGCCGGCTCCGCGAGCGCGAGCCGACGCCTAATTGGACAGCAGCAGGACATCAGAATTGATGGCGCGAGACGATTGGACTTTGGTATCGGACGCACATTTGTATCGGAAAAGGCGGATGAGCGGTTTGGAGAAGCCGCGAGCCGAGTCACCAATACCATCGTGCAATAGGACGAGCGCAATTGTTGTGGCCGAATCAAGCAACAATTTCCGAGTCGGCGAGGCCGAAGATGAAAACCCTATCGATCGTGCTTGCGGTGGTTAGCATGGCTCTGACGTCGCCGGCTGAAGCAGGCGTTAAGAACATCGTCCTGGTGCACGGCGCGTTTGCCGATGGTTCGGGATGGAGGCCGGTTGCCACGATTCTGGAACATGACGGTTACACCGTGTACGTTGTTCAAGAACCGTTGACGTCATGGGATGCCGATCTTGCGGCCACGCGAAACGTCCTGGACCGCGCAGGTCCGTGTGTACTGGTGGCTCACAGCTGGGGCGGGATGATCATCACCGAGGTGGGTGACCGGCCATCCGTCCGCAGTTTGGTGTACGTGGCTGCATTTGAACCGGATGTGGGCGAGACTGCAGGGGCGCTGCAGGCCAAGAATCCGCCTGCAGGCGGACGGAGCGTCGTTCCTTCCGGTGGTGGATTCGTCTACGTGGATCGCGCGGCATTTGCCAGAGATTTCGCCGCCGGTGTACCGAAGGCCACGGCGCACTTCATGGAGATCTCTCAGGTGCCTATCGCCGCCGACTCCTTTGGAGCAAAGGTGACGGTCGCGGCATGGTCGAAAAAGCCGAGCTTCGCGGTGATTCCATCGGACGATCGCCAAATTAATCCGGCCCTCGAACGATTCATGGCGAGCAGAGCCAAGTCCGAGAGCCTCGAGCTCCCGGGAAGCCACGTTATATTTCTTCTGCACCCGAAGGAGATCGCCGCGCTTATCGAAAAGGCGGCCCAAACGTCGAAGTGATGGGCCGCTACATCGGCTTTGCAGTTTATGATCAGGGGTGCTGGATTTCCGGCTGAATAGGTTAGCGGGTCGAGAATAATCAAATAGGAGTCAGCCTTGAACCAGGTGCAAGTCGAGCAAAAGACTTATCAGATGCCACCGCGCGATGGGTTTAGCGTCGCACACTTTCTGACCGTCGCCGACATCGAGCGATCGGCCCGATATTACGAGACGGTGTTCGGCGCTCGGATTCTGAGCCTGGGTGACGGCAACGCGCCAGGATACCTGCAGTTGGCGAATATCTGGATGATTCTAAACGTTGGTGGCGGCCCAACCCCGGATAAGCCGACGGTGACACTCAGCGTCCCAGATCCGGATCACATCAATAGCTTTATGAATTTCCGTGTTGCCGATATTCAAGCGTGCTATCAGTTATGGAAAAGTCGGGGAGCGCAGTTCATCACTGAGCCGATCCCCAAGTACGGCGAGACGCGCTGCTATATCCGCGATCCTGATGGCTATATTATCGAGGTTGGGCAAAGCAAAACGGGTTTCACTTACGGCTAAATGGCGCAATACATCACGCCTAACCTAACAAACAAGGTGCCAACGATGAATGCCAAGAACAAGCTGATGATTGCCACCATTTTGGTAGTACTGGCGGCCGTGGGCGGGATCGCCCAGTCCGCGCAGGACAAGTACAGCCTGGGGCTGCCGAACGGGCTGGCTTTCTCGGAATTCAGGGGCTATGAAAGCTGGCAAGTGGTGTCCGTCAGTCAGACGCCGGAGCTCCTCAAGGTGGAGGTGGCAAACCCTACCATGATCAACGCCTATCGAGCCGGCGTCCCCGGCAACGGCAAGCCGTTCCCGGACGGCTCCAAGATCGCGAAGATCGAGTGGAAACCGAAAAAGATGGCTGAGTCACCATTTTCAGTGAACGTGCCGGACACCTTGCAAGATGTCTTCCTGATCGAAAAGGATAGCAAGCGGTTCCCGGATACCAAGGGGTGGGCCTACGCGGTGTTTGACTATCAGCCCGCATCGGCTACATTCGAGCCAGATCCGACTGGTACCGTCAATTGCGGTTTCGCGTGCCATACGATAGTGAAGGACAAGGACTACATTTTTCACTCATACCAGAAGCGGTAATTTGTCATGTTGTTTCCCCATGTAACTGCGGCGACCTCCGATACTTCTCGCCAATCATGAGTAAAAGCTGCGCGCATCTGGGCACTGTCAGAAAGGTTACTCCAAGTGCGCGCGGCTGCGAAGAATGCTTGAAAGCCGGTACTAAATGGGTTCATCTCAGAATCTGCCGGACTTGCGGACACGTCGGTTGCTGCGATCAATCGCCAGGTCGTCATGCAACCCGGCATTATCGTGGAACACATCACCCGATCATCGAGGGTTATGATCCTCCCGAAGGCTGGGGCTGGTGCTATGTGGATGAAGTGTTCTTTGACTTGGGAAGCAACACGACACCGCAGGATGGACCAATCCCACGCTATTATTAGCCGGGTCGGCCGCTAAAGAATCGCCTTATTTCAGAACGACGCCACCGGGATCATGTGCCGTTTCGCAATTGCCTCAATCTCGGGCTCGGTGAGTGCCGAAAGATCAACGATCTCCGTGACCTTTACCCGTCGCGACAGGTCAATGTGGTGCTTATTTAGGTGCTCCTCCAGGACGGCTACTGCACTGCTTTTGCCGCTTCCATGTCCAACGAGGATGATTTCGTTCGCGGATACCAAGGCAGCGGCCACCTCTTCATAGAAGGACGTTTCTTCGGGTACGCGATCGCCCTCGTAGTGAGCCTCCTTGCGATGAACCAAATGGTGATGGTAACGGTACGGGTCGTAGGGCGTGATGGTCACTGTGTCCTGCGAAGGGCTCGAGCCAAGATCGCGAAAAATGTGTGCCCGATGGTGATCGATAACGACGATCACCCGATGCGGCGCAATGAGTTTCTCCGGGGATAATTCAGATCCTGCCAGCTTGAGGAATTTCCTAAGTCGCGAGACCTCCTCGACGCCGATTTCGGGCGTGTGCGGTCGCTTGAAGACCTCACGTCGCGTACCCACTACGAATGTGAATTCATCGCCTCCATTTGCCTGAACCTGACCCAAATGTCCGATGAGATCGACGGCATCGCTCCAATGCAAACTTCTCGGCAGCTTGCCGTGGAGCAAACTCTGATGAAGCTTTGCGAATTTGTTATGAAGATGTCCGCTCACTTTCGGACGCCATTTGTCAATCGATCGACGTTTTTCAAATTGGCCACCTGAAAATCAGCAAAGACGACCGGCGGCAAAACTGGCTTGCCCGACCGGTATGGCGCGTTATCCACCAGACATTCTAGGTTACTGCTCTAGCCTCACTCGCCGCCCCGCCTATCGAACCAGCTCTCATGCCGCAGGTATATTGCACCAAGGTATCGTTCCCGCGCCACGACACCCCGGCAAGCTACGCCAATACCAAAGGTTAATGGATACGGCCTGACGAGTGGCGCAGGGTTTCAGAGCCGAGTCGGGCGGTATCGGCCGTGTTTGGTATCGCGTGGGTTTCGTAAGGAGGCTGTGATGAAGGGCATCAATTATTTGTTCGCCGTTGCTGTAGTTCTGAGCAGCGTGATCGTCTATGTCGCGCATGCGTCTGAAGGATCCAGTCGAGAGGCGACGTCGTTATTCGGTATCAAAGTTCCCGCCGGATACCGGGACTGGAGAGTGATCACCGTGGCGCACGAGGAGGGCAGCAACAACGATCTACGCGCCGTTTTAGGGAACGACATAGCGATCAACGCCTATCGGCAAGGAAAGCTGCCGTTTCCGGACGGGGCAATAATCGCCCGGCTGGCGTGGAATTATGTGTCGTCTGAGGAAAACAACAGAGTCTTTGGGCGCGTCCAATCCTTCGTCGCCGGCGCGCCGATTAACGTTCAGTTCATGGTCAAGGATTCGATGAAATACGCGGCGACCGGCGGTTGGGGATTTGCCCAATTCAAGGACGGCAAGCCTGCCGAGGACGCGACGCTCAAGACCTGCTTTCCTTGCCATCAGCCTTTCAAAGCACGGGACTTGGTGTTCAGTCACTATTCGCCCTGAGCTGCCACCACCGGGTGGCGCGCATGGATGGCCGATTCTCCGTATTCGCGGGTGTCAGGCGTCGGCTAGGCTAGGCTTCTCGGGCGGTGCTAATCCCAAGCCGTCCCGCCATATTTACTAGGTCGACGAAGGTGGTGGCGTGCATTTTCGCCATGACCCTACCTCGATGTGCCTTGACAGTGATCTCGCTGATAGCCAGTTCGAAAGCGACCTGCTTGTTCATGAGCCCCTTCACGACGAGATTCATCACCTCGCGCTCGCGTTTACTCAGCGAAGCGAACCGCTCTTGTAGTTGGCGCTGAACTCCTTCTTGCTTCAAATTGGCTTGGCTGCGAATCACAGCGTCACGAATCGCTACGATCAGTATCGCATCGTCGAACGGTTTGGTCAGAAATTCCGCTGCACCTGCTTTCATTGCCCGGACCGATGTCGGAATATCGCCGTAGCCGGTGATGAAAATGATCGGTGTCGAGGATTTTTCATCACTTATGCGCTGCTGGATATCAAGACCGCTGAGATCCGGCAGATTGACGTCTAGTATCAAACAGCTTGGGACCACGCTCGGCAATTGCGCCAGAAACTCTTGTGCCGATTCGAACAGTGCAGGGTGCCACCCCTCGTTCTTAATCAAAAGTTCCAGGGATTCGCGAACAGAGATATCGTCGTCGACAACGACGACTGTAGGCCTGGTCGTAGACATCGCAGGCAACCTCGTAAGGCGATCGGTCGTATCTATTAAGTGCATGAGGCGTCTCCCTGGGCAAGAGGGCTTACTTCAAATTTAACGCTCTTTCCAACGCCTCAAGCAACGCCGTCTCGCTGAACGGCTTCAAAAGGCACTCGACGGGTCCTTCGCGCATGTCCGGCTGAGATGCAAATTCAGGGTGGGCAGACATAAAAACAGTGGGGATTGAATAGCCGCGCTTCAGCAGTTCGCGATGCAACTGCGGACCCGACATCCCTGGCATCGCGATATCGAGAATCAGGCACTTCATGTTGTCTGCGACACCTGATTGGAGGAATTCCTCCGCGGTCGAAAACGTCTTCGTGGCGAACCCCAATTCGTCGAGGAGGCCCGGCAGCGATTCCCTTATAGACTCATCGTCGTCGACCACCGCTACGAGGATTGTCGCGCTATTCATGGAAGGACACATTGGCGATTCTCGCGCCCGACAAACGGGCCGATCTATAAGACTAAAGTATCAGTCGCCCGGCGAATCATCGAGCACATTCCTTATGGCCTTGCATTGGGCCAACCCGTCCGGCAATCACCAACCTCAAAACCGGCGCGTTATATCGTCTTAGGGCACGGCTAAGACCGCGCGCGCCCCGCTCATCCTGCCCACCCGGCGGCGGCTGCCTCTGCGACCTCAATGTCCTGCTGAACACTGCCGCCGCTCGCTCCTACAGCCCCGATTACCACGCCACCTCGTTTGATGGGAATTCCCCCGCCGAAGATAACGACCCTCGAGTCGTTGGTGGTATTGAGCCCGAAGCCCTGCTGTCCGCTTTGTGCCAAATGCGAGAGGTCATCGGTCGGCATGTCAAATGCTCGCGCGGTCCACGCCTTGTTGATTGCAATATCGATACTGCCCAGCCATGCGCCATCCATACGTACATGCGCCACGAGGCCCCCACCCGCGTCGGCGACAGCGAGGTTGTACGGGATTCCCAATTCAATCGCTTTGCGTTCGCCCGCCGCGATGATTTGCCGTGCGTCGGCGAGGTCCAAGGACAAGGCTGGTCGTGTCATGTGAAGTTCCTTCGTTGCGCGTCGTGAGTTTCATCAGACCACAAGTTTCGGCACTGCTCGATTGAACAATGGTATTGGTTTACGCGTTCGCGAGTGCAGGGCTGTCAGCGTTCCTGTGTGAAATCGATACCAACGTGCAATGGCGGGATCGTCGCAGGGAAGTGAAAGTTGTGGCTGCCCGAGTGAACGCCATAGGAGTATCCGATGAACGCGACGATGAAAACGACACCTGCAACAAACTCAAAGCAGATATTTCTGAGTAAAGTCTCGCCGGCCTACTGGAGGGTTACATTCGATAACCCGCCGCTCAATCTGATGGGCCCTGAATTCGTTGTCGAGCTTCGCGAAATCATGACGGCGATCGAAGCGGACGAGAAGCTCAAGGTCGTGGTCTTCGACAGCGCAGTCGACGGCTTCTTTCTGAACCACAGCGATTTCACGGTCAAACTCGAAGAACTGACCAGCTTGCCGCAAGGTCCCACGGGGCTGGAAGCATGGCCGGACATTCTTGTGCGGATTACGCGCGCCCCGGTCGTGTTCATCGCCAAAATCCAGGGACGGGCAACAGGCAACGGCAGCGAAATCACTTTGGCTTGTGATATGGCTTTCATCAGTCGCGAAAGAGGTCTGCTGTCGCAGTGGGAAGTTGGCGTTGGCATGGTCGCCGGCGGTGGACCCATGGCACGCCTGCCGCGGCTGATAGGCAGGGGCCGAGCTTTGGAGGTACTGCTCGGGTCGGACGACATCGGCGGAGATCTGGCCGCGGCCTATGGATACGTAAATAGATCGCTGCCAGATTCCGAACTGGATGCGTTTATCGAGGCTCTTGCGACACGCATCAGTGCATTCGACAAATGGGCCATCTCCAACACGAAACGCTTGGTGAACGCCGCCAGCTTACCGCTGGACGTCGAAGTCGCGGCGGGTTGGGATGCCTGTATTGCCTCGGTAGTGCGCCCGGCGACGCAAGAAAGAATCAAGGAGTTGATGACACGAGGGTTCCACAAACCGGGGAACGTGGAGACTCGTCTGGGCTACTACCTGGGACAGCCTGACTGATGTTATCCCTGCGCCTGTGCCGTGGCTGCACGGACGCTGCTTTTGCATTTTGAGAGAGGAACGATCTGTGAGAGCGCAAAAATTCGTCGCATCGAAGCGCTGCTGCATCGTAGTCGCGAACGACAAACACTCAGAGCGAGCGGGCGTGTCCTTGTTTCAGCGCGCCTCGGGTTCCGCGGCGGCGGTAACCATGGGATTTTTGCGCTTGGCGGCGCGGCGCGCGAAAAGGCTGAGCTCTCCCGCCAACGTGATCGTGTCCGCCCAAGAACGCGATCGGCGGACCTGGGAAGGTCCATTTTGGTTCACGCGGGCCACCAATCGCTTCATCTCGGAGCGCGGAACGCCAACCTCCCTATCGACGGCGGCGGCGGTATTGTCGATCGCAGCCAAAGATCCTTCCTGTCCTGTCGCCATCCTGCCCAGTGACTTTTGGGTTGCGCGCGAATCCGTATTGACCGAGGCTATCGAGAAAGCTTTTGGGCAGCTGCCGGCGTTGCCGGAGAGTGTCGCCACGCTCGGCATGCTTGATGCTCATCCCGGAGGCGAGGAAGACTATCTCGTCGTCGGGCAGCGTCACCCTCAGAAGGGAGCGACGATTCAGGCGCGGATCAACCGGCCGGAAAAACGTTTGGCGAAACAGCTGATAAGTGAAGGTGCCATGGTTGCCTCAGGCATCCTGTTGGGATACGCACAAGCCTTCGCCTCACGCATCAACAAGTACTGGCCCCATCTTGCGCAAGAGTTGATCCAAACACTCGAAAAGGATTCCAGCCCCGAAGTAGAACGAAAATTCTCCGCGTTTGCGTACCGGCAGATCCCGCGCTTGGCCATGCAATCGGCGCGACTGTATCCCCCGACATTTCCCGCGCGGGCATTTCCAGTGCAGGGCAGCGGCTGGTGCAGCCGACAATTCAGCGAAATTTAAGCAGGCCCGCAAGGACGAGCGAGGCCTCCGCGCTGCTATTTGGCCAAATCCACGCACCCCAGCCGCGTGCGATCGATTGGACCATGGTATCGGCGATGCCCGTGCAATCGGCCGGCGACAGTCTTCGACTCGCTCCTGTCGCCGCGGAAGTGATACGAAAGTGTTCTCTATACCATCGTGCAATCGCTCGATCGTCCCTTCTTTGGTCTGATAAACCCCGTTGCATTTATCGCCATCGGAGAGCCCATGATTGCCATACCATCAACGTCGGTTACCAATGCGCTAGTTGCGCATATTCGCTCAAGCGCTTCGTCGATCTGTCTAAGGTGCAACGATGCCCTGAGCGGTGGCGGAATTCGCAATTGGCCGACCGCGCTCCTTGTCGTGATGACAGCTCTCAACGGCTGGCTGACGGTAGGTCTGGTGCCTCAGTCAGCGCTGTTGGCCGCCGCGCTACTCAGGCGCCTTGTGCGCAAATGAGCAGACACTTGGGTAGAACGAACCGGCTTGGAGCGGCGACACTGGTATCCGCGACCGGAGCGGCCCCGTTGAGGTCTGATTACCCGATCTTTGAATTCGGGGCGATTCGAAGTGAGCGCCAATACCTTCGTTCAATTGTCGTGAGCCGGGGCGCGTGGTGGCATGACAGGCAATGAAAATGTGGCGTATGAAACAGGAGATAGGAACATGAAGATTTTGATGGTGCTGACTTCACACGATCAACTGGGCAACACCGGCCGCACGACTGGGTTTTGGCTCGAAGAGTTCGCCGCTCCGTACTTTGTTTTTCGGGATGCCGGTGTGCAATTGACCCTTGCCTCACCCAAAGGCGGTCAACCGCCCGTCGATCCGAAGAGCGATCTGCCGGAAAATCAGACTGCCGCAATGGCGCGCTTCAAAAAGGACGCCGCTGCGCAGAAGGCGCTTTCCCAGACCGCCAAACTCGCAGACATGAAGTCGCAAGATTTCGACTCGATATTCTATGTCGGCGGACACGGCCCCATGTGGGACCTTGCCGAAAGCGCGGATTCCATCGCGCTACTCGAGTCGTTCTACAATTCCGGCAAGCCGATTGCGTTGGTGTGTCATTCGCCCGGCGTGCTTCGGCACGTAACGTACAAAGGCGCGCCGCTCGTCAAGGGAAAGCATGTTACCGGCTTTACCAATGGCGAAGAGGAAGAAATGAAGCTGACCCGCGTGGTGCCATTCCTGGTCGAGGATGAATTGATGCGCCTGGGGGCGATCTTCGAGAAGGTTGCCAACTGGCAGCCATTTCACGTGATCGATGGGCTGCTGATAACGGGGCAGAACCCGGCGTCGTCAACGGGTACTGCGCAAGCTCTCATCAATTTGCTTTCGGCGCAAAAAGCCGCTTAGCCGAACGATGGGACCTCGCGAGAGCGGAAAGACCTTACACTGGGCCGGGCGATGAAGGGATTTATGCAGTCCACCCGTTTTCGATCGGTGAAAATTGACGGCGTCTCCGTTTTTTATAGAGAAGCGGGCGCGAGGGAAGCGCCGACGATTTTGCTCTTGCATGGCTTACCGTCCTCTTCGCGGATGTTCGTGACGCTTTTTGACCGGCTCTCCGACCGCTACCACCTCGTCGCGCCGGACTACCCGGGTTTTGGGCACAGCGATTGGCCGGATCCGAAAAGATTCGCGTATACATTCGATCATATCGCGGAGCTCATGATTGGTTTTGCCACGGCAATCGGGCTCTCTCGATACGTGCTTTATATGCAGGACTACGGGGCGCCGGTTGGATTTCGCATGGCCTTGGCGCATCCGGAGCGAGTCGTCGCGCTGATTGTCCAGAATGCCGTCGCGCACAACGAAGGCCTGGGGGAGAATTGGAAAACAAGGCGCGCGTTCTGGGCAGATCGGACCGCGAACGAGAAGACGCTGCGTGCAAATCTGCTGTCACTGGCGGCGACGCGAACGCGCCATTTGGGAAGTGATCCCAAGATAGAGAGGTATGACCCGGATCTTTGGACAGACGAATTTGCGTTTCTCAGTCAGCCGGAACAGGGAGACATTCAAAGCAATCTTTTCTACGACTACCGCACTAACGTTGAAGCGTATCCGGAGTGGCAGGCGTGGATGCGCAAAACCCAGCCACGCCTTCTGGTGGTGTGGGGCGAGCATGATCTCTCATTCGATTTGTCTGAGCCCGCTGCCTACGGGCGCGATGTCGCTGGCGCGCAAATTCACATCCTCGACGGCGGTCATTTTGCGCTAGATACCGCTGCCGATGAAATCGCCGATCTTATGCGCGATTTTGTGGATTCTTTGGCGTAACAGGCCGGTTTTCCCGCGGGCGGGGGAATGGCCTATCGCCACCGGCGGCGTCGCAGGCGGCGCTGTCAGTCACAGGTTGTCTGAGCCCACAGCAGCCTTTTTCTATGCATCAACTCTTCCCTGACGAGGTCCCGCTGCTCATTGTTGGTAAGCGCCACCTGACCCACTGCGAAGTCTCGAGTCCATGGGCCTGTCCAGCACGGACTCGCGTGCATCGAGTAATTCCGCCGGCAGAAGCGTGACCGATGCACGACCGCGAGACAACTGAGACAACTGCGTCCGCTGGAGGAAATCGCCGGCGAATACCCTGCCTGCGCCATTGAAGCCGCGCATTCGCTCCACGAGGACGTCTACGAGCTGAATCTGTTGCTAGACCATGGTATCGGCGCTGGTCATGTCTGCGGCCAGCAATCCGGCAGCGTGCGACACCTTGGCGATACCTTGGTGCAATGGCATCGGGACATTGCTGCGAGCCCAATCTATAGGTGACGGGAATTGCCGAGATGCTGCTGATGCCGGCCCGCTACCCGGCAACTCTCACCACAATCAGGCCGGTACTCCGGCCAGACTCGGTCGTTGCGATGAAGGTCGGTTTTCGCAGAACAGGAGTTATCATATGAGAGAGGCAAAAATAGCAGTACTATTCGGCGTGCTCGGCCTGATGCCCATGTTGGCAGGCGCGAGCGATGCGCACGCAGGTTCCAAACTACCAGATCCGGTCAACGCCGGTGTTGCCGAAAAGCTCTATCGGTTGGATTGTGGTCACTCGCTGGCAAACGACGAGTCGGTATGGACGCCGGGCGAAAACGTTGGACGCGAAATCGAATTCTCATCTACTTGTTGGCTGATCAAGCATGGCAGCGAGTGGCTGCTTTGGGATACTGGCGTTCCGGAAGCGACGCTCAACGATCCCCGAGGTTGGTCCACTTTGCCTAAATTGATCGTCTATCACCTCGACAAATCGGTGACTGCTCAACTCGCTGAAATCGGACTGAAGCCTGACGACATAGGTCGTGTCGCAATATCGCACACTCATGGAGACCATATAGGCAATGTGGGGTTGTTTCCCAACTCCACCATTGTGATGCAGCGGGCGGAGTACCGCTGGATCCATTCACCCAACGGGCCAAACGACAATGTAAATCAATTGATGGCCCTGGCGCGAAAGCTCTTAGGAAAGCCGAAGAAGCTAAAGCTCATCGACGGTGATGCCGATGTATTCGGCGATGGCAGCGTCACGTTGGTTTCCACGCCGGGGCACACCCCGGGCCACCAGTCGCTGCTGGTTCATCTGAGGAATTCCGGCTTTATCATCCTGTCCGGCGATGTTGTTCATCTAGAGGGTAATTTCGAGAAGAACATCGTACCGTCTCTGAATACCAGCAAGGCGCAGTCAATCGCGTCAATGGCAAGGGTCAGGCAGTTGATGGCAGTGTATAAAGCGAGACTTTTCATCAATCATGACAAAAGCGAATCGGACAAGCTTAGGCTACTCCCTGCGTTCTACGATTGAGGGGTGCCGATAGGCGGTCAGCAGAACCGACAGGGGGAGTCTGCGAAGGTTATATCGCCGGTGCGGAAGAAGAGGAGTTTGAGGCAAGTACCAGCGCGAACAGGCCTTCCGGGTCGGTCCACTCTGCGAGCGGAGTCCAGCCGCCCGCGCGAAGCAGCGTGCGGGCGTCCCGGGGCCCATATTTAAGGCTATTCTCGGTATGAATGCTCTCTCCCGCCGCGATTGAGAAAGACTCGCCTGCCACTGTGAACTCGACGTCGCGGACGGCCTCGAGGTGCATTTCGATGCGCGCCTCATAGTCGTTCCAGAGAGCCACATGGCGAAATGCCCCCGCCGGTATCGTCCCCTGTAGTTCGCGATTTATGCGGTGAATTAGGTTGAGATTGAATCGGGCCGTGATGCCCTGGGCGTCATCGTAGGCAGCAACTAATCGCTTCTTGTCCTTGATCCGATCGATCCCAATCAACAGGAACGCGTCTTCGCCCAAAGTGCGCGCGGTGGTCCGTAGGAACTCGACGGCCACCGGCACGATCATGTTTCCGATGGTGGATCCTGCGAAGTAACCGACCCTCCGCAGATTCCTGACCGGCGCGGGCAAGGCGAAGGGCTCCAAGAAGTCGGCAATGAGAGGGTAGATCGATAATTCTGGGAATCGCTTCCCCAAGGCTGCCGCCGACTGATGCAGAAACTCGCCGGAGATATCGATCGGCACATAGGCCGATGGCGATAGTGCGTTCAGGAGCAACGGAGTCTTGACAGAGGAGCCTGAGCCCAGCTCGATCAGCGCTCGACAAACCCCGGTGATTCGGGCAATTTCGGCTGCATGGCGTAAGAGGATGTTGTATTCGGCCCGCGTGACATAGTACTCGGGCAGCGCAGTGATGGCCTCGAAGAGTTCAGAGCCGCGGCGATCGTAGAACCAGCGGGGCGAGAGGGTCCGCGGCCGGGCGCTGAGGCCGGCAAAGACCTCCGAACGGAATAGATTCTCGCTGGAAAAGGCGACGGATTTGAAAACAAGCGCGGTCTGAGAAGACATCAGAGATCCTTTGCGAGGCGAACCCCGGTGAATTGCCAACGTTGGTGTGGATAGAAGAAGTTGCGATAGCTTGGCCGCGCGGAACCCGGGATAAGGGAGGAAAGCCGAGCCCGTCCATTGCCAAACTGCGCGACGAGGCCGCAGCTCATGGAACGAGCCTTCGCGAAGCGTCGCCGCATCCTGTCATCTACTTGCAAGGCAGCTCGCAGCATAAGGCTATCAAACCCAGTTATTTCCGCTTCGGACCACACCGGATGAGCTGAGATATCATCCCAAGGTTTTTATGAACCGACACAAACGATGACAGCACACGTGTTTGGTCGGGTCGATTGCACCATGGTGTTGGTCGCGCGCGCGAGCCCGTTAGCCCGGCGCTGCATTTGGATGCCAGCAACGACCAACACTTTCGTGTAGTAGATGTGCGAGCGTCCCCGTGGTCTGATTCCGCGGCGGGAAGCCAGAAATTGGGGGAGTTGCATGAGCGATCAACAAACACGCGGGGCACTGATTCAACACTGGACAGCATCCGACGCCGGCGATTTCGCGACAGAGCGCAACATCTATCACGAAGATGCATTGCTTGGGGGCGGGGACTTGTCGATCTACCGAATATGTCCTAAGTCCTGAGCGCTCTGACCATGCACTTGCTCGTCTTATTGCGAGGTGCTCACGCTCCCAATGCTGCGCTGACTCTCAATCGGATTGCGCTCGGGCTGTTCTTCGCGATCAGCGGCTATCACAAGCTATTCAACGCTTCCAGGCACGCGACGCTCACCCGAACGCTGCAAGACGACCATGTACACGCTGTACCCCTCATGCGATGGTTGCTGCCTAGCGCGGAGTTCGGCGGAGGATGGGCGCTCATCGTCGGCTTGTTGTCTGTGCTCGCGGCGTTGGGACTTTTTGTGATTTGTATCGGGGCCCTTGCATTCGACGCGGTCAAGCGCATACGTTCATGGCGGCCAATTGATCGCGCCGATTGGCTTGGCGACCTGCTCTACGTCCCAGAGGCGCTTTATTGCATCGGGCTGTCCGTCGTGATGCTGGCGGGGCCAGGACCGTGGAGCCTTGACGCTGCGATCTCGGCATTCCTCTTGGGCTAGGAACCACACTCTTTTTTTAGTACGGACTGATGCTTGTCGCCGCAGGCACGAGGTCAACGATACGTTCGTCCAATAGATTCGTGGTCGCACTTCCGGCAGCCTTCCACTAACGCTCGAAGCTAGAAAGGTGGTTGTAAATGGACGGCGCAAATCAATTGAAAGAGATCACGCGCGCGACTACGCCTGTCGGCTCCAGCAGTCTGAGTGTGAACGTTTTTACCGCTCCGGGAAAGGCCATGGTTGGTGAGCGGCCAAAGCCCTTCGGCGAAGCGTTCGGCTTTGACCCGATCACGTCGACTCTGATATTCGGGGAGTACGATGCGGTGCTGGTAGACGCGATGACGACGGTGGCAGAGGCCGAGGCTCTCGCTGATTGGATTGCTTTGCACAACCGCAACCTGGAGACCATTTATATAACGCACGCCCACTTCGACCATTTCTACGGTCTGAGCATTTTGCTCGACCGTTTCCCGGGTGCTCGGGCGATCGCCACCCCCAAGGCGGTGAAGGCCATGCAGGCATCTTTCACTCCCCCGGTGGAGCGGTTAGCCCGCCAATTATTTCCCGGGCAGGTTCCTGCCAGGTTGGTTGCGCCCGAGCCCTATGAACACGACACGTTCACTCTCGAGGGTCACGAATTGCGCATCATCGAGCAGGGCCGCACCGATAGTCCCGATTCGACCTCTCTCTACGTC
Source organism: uncultured Gammaproteobacteria bacterium (assembly GCA_963812125.1). Classification (GTDB taxonomy): domain Bacteria; phylum Pseudomonadota; class Gammaproteobacteria; order Steroidobacterales; family Steroidobacteraceae; genus Bog-1198. The sequence goes on along the minus strand of CAWETY010000012.1, from coordinate 56,562 downwards.
CCATCGATCGGTCTGATCGTCGCTGGGGACGTCGTATACAACAAATGTCGCATGTATGTCGGCGATACGACCGCCGAGAGCCGAAAGCATTGGATCGCCGACCTGGAGCGGTTGGCGGCGCTGAATCCGACGATTGTTGTAGCCGGTCACAAGAAGTCTGGCGCGCCCGACTCCCCCTTGGCAATCCAAGAAACCAAGCGCTATCTTGAGGACTTCGATCGGGTGCAGAAAACCGCGGCGTCCGATCAGGAGCTGTTCGATCAGATGACGGCGCTATACCCGGATTGGGTGGCCAATCAGTCGTGGTTGATGTTCGGTTTCCCGGGGGTATAAGTCAGGTTTGATGCAAATGGTCTTGTAACGTTGACGCTTTGTTGGAGAGAGCTATGACCAAGGATGTGCTGGCCCGTGAACTGCAGGCCGGGACAATCGATCAGCCACGGCGTCGCCTCTTCGGGCAAGCCGCGATGACGATCGCGGCGGCGCAATTCGGGATGATTGCGACCGCCGCCCAAACCAGTAAAAGCGCGTCAGAAGCGCCGGCAATCAAGCGTGGCGCGAACACATCCTTCAATGCCCTCAAGCAGATCGACGCCGGCCTTTTGAATGTCGGCTACGCCGAAGATGGGCCTGTCAATGGCTCAGTCGTCGTCCTGCTGCACGGTTGGCCGTACGACATCCACAGCTATGTCGACGTTGCGCCACTGCTTGCGGCCAAGGGATATCGCGTGATCGTCCCGTACCTGCGCGGCTACGGCAGCACGCGCTTTCGCTCCAGTGCAACCATGCGCAATGCCCAGCAGTCGGCCGTCGCCCTCGACATGATCGCTCTGATGGATGCGCTCAAGATCCAGAAAGCCATCTTCGCCGGCTTTGACTGGGGCGCGCGCACGGCGGCCATCATCGCGGTGCTCTGGCCGGAACGCTGCAAAGCGATTGTGTCCGTCGGCGGCTATCTCATCGGCAGCCCCGCGGCCAACCAAGTTCCGTACCCGCCCGCGCCGACGCTCGCTTTTTGGTATCAGTACTATTTCGCCACCGAAATAGGACAGGCCGGCTATCGGAAATACCTGCACGACTTTGCGAAGCTGATCTGGCAGACCTCTTCGCCGAAATGGAATTTCGATGACGCCACGTTCGCACGCTCAGCGGCGTCGCTGAACAACCCGGACCACGTCGCCATCACGATCCATAACTACCGCTGGCGAATCGGCCTGGCTGACGGCGAGCGAAAATATGACGATCTGGAAACGCGGCTGGCCGCCCTTAGGCCCGTCGCCGTGCCCACTATCACCATGGAAGGCGACGCCAACGGCGCGATTCACTCGCCCGACTCGGCGTACCGCGATAAGTTCTCGAACAAGTATGAGTACCGCCTCATCGGCGGCGGCGTCGGCCACAACCTGCCGCAGGAGGCTCCTCAGGCCTTTGCCCAAGCGGTGATCGATGTCGATGGTTTCAGCTAAGAAGACAAGAGCCCCGAGGCTCGAGAAGGATGATACACATATGCCGGAAGCGACCTGGGAACCTCACGAAAAACATGGAAGGCTGACGGCGCGGCGAGACTTACCCGACAGTGTCTACGCATTTCCGAAACAACGAAAAGAACCACTCACTGACGCACAACATGTGCGCAATGCAATCGCGAGGTTCAATCAAGTCATCGGCGTTTCCGACGCCGAGCGTGCTTTGGCATTCGCGAACATTGAGAAAGCTGCAAACTACTACGACGTCGACCTTGCGGAAACCTCATGGCGCGACATGGGCATTCACCCTCAATAGTACGCCGGCCAAAGCGCTTTTGCGGATTCAGCCGTCCAATCGACGCGTTATAGAGCGAATGCGCGGTTTGCCTAAGCTGATCGGCCGAACTGCCGCTGGAGCCCGCAGGATCACCCGATTTCCCGAATTCGGTATCAACTGATTTCCTGGGTGCGGTATGACGGGTGGAGTACCTTGACTGTCGATCAATGTCTGCGGAACGCGCCGCGCAACTGGCAAGCACAAGTAAAAAGTCGCGCCCTGCCCAGGGGTGCCGAGGGCCCACATGCGCCCACCGTGAGCTTCAACGATCGACCGACAGATGCGAAGCCCCATGCCGGTGCCATTGGATTTGGTCGTAAAGAACGGTTCGAATATCTGCTCTGCCAGTCGCGGTGGAAACCCAACTCCGGTATCGCTGACCGAAAGGAGAATTTGATCCTCTTCGGCTCGCTGCGACTTGATGATGACCTCGCGTGTCCCCTCAACGCCCTTCATCGCTTCAATGGCGTTGACGATGAGATTCATCGCGACCTGCTGCAATTGCACGCGATCGCCAACAATTCGAGGAAGATCTACCGCCAGTTCCGTGCGGACCGATATGTTGTATCGCACCGCCTCATCGCGCAGCAGCGCCACGGTTTCCTGATTGATCTCGTTTACATCGATGAGTTCCCTGTTCGGGTCGCCTTTCGCGACTAGAGCGCGGATCCTGCCGATAATGTCGGCGGCACGTCGCACATCTCTTGCAAATCTAGTGACAACCGTGCGCAGTTCATCCGGAACGGAATGGGCATTCTCGAGCTTTCGCAGGCAGGTGCTGGCGTTGGTAATGGCGCCACTGATCGGCTGACCGAGTTCGTGAGCCAGGGATGCGGCTAGCTCCCCTATGGTTGTCACCCGATTGATGCGAGCTAAATCGCCCTGCGCTTGCCGCAAAGCCTCTTCGGCGCGGCTGCGTTCAGTGATGTCACGAATGGCGCCTACTATTTCAAGGTCTCCGGTACTCACTGCTCGGCCGCTGGCGTGGACGTGCTTGACTCTGCCATCGGGCATCGACAAACGGTATTCAACATCGAAACCCGTTCGCTCCCTGGTTGCCTCCTCGAGGGTCTGCTGAACGAAAGGACGATCGTCGAGATACACGATCTGAAAAACAGATTCGAATGTGGGCCTGCACGCTCGATCTAGTTCAAAGATGCTGTAGGTTTCATCCGACCAGTAGATCTCCCCTTTCGCAACGTTCCAGCCGAAACTGCCGGTTTGACTGATTTTCTGCGCTTGAGCCAGGAAATTCTCGCTCTGTTGCAGCCTCTCATGCGCCTTATGCAGGTCGGAATAAAGAGCCGCGTTCTCGAGTGAAATGGCGGCTTGCGATGCCAGCAACTGCAGCACCGCGACGCGATCCGGCGTGAAGGCGGAGGGAGTCAGTCCGTTCTCCAAATAGAGAGCGCCGACGAGCTTCGCCTGCTTGACGATGGGAAGGCAGAGGATGGATCTGGAGTGCTTCTGCCGCACATATTCTTCTCTTGAATATTCTTTGTCGGCCGACGCATCATCGAGGAGCACGGCCTCTTGTGTCCGGAGCACACGATCGAGCATGGAATGCAGGAGGTCGGATGGCATTACCGCGGCGTTGCGGATCATCACTTCGACTCGGTTGTGACCCGTGATTGCTTCGGCCTCGATTCGAGGCTCGAGATCTCGAATCAAGATCAACAAACCGCGTTCGGCGCCGGCATTCTCGACGACGATTCGCACCAGCTTCTCGATCAGCGTGGGAAGCACAATCTCGGTCGATAGTGCCTGCGAAGCTTTGGCTACGGCCTCGACGTCGAACCGTCCGGCGAACGCGCCAAGCGTCGACGAAGCGGCAGATGTTCGCTCATCCTGCAGGCGCGGATAGTGTTCGTCGAGCTGCTTTACTTTTCCATGCGCTCCCCAACGTTCGAAGCAATTGCGCGCGCTGCGAAGATGGGCGTAGCCGGCGGTTTCAAGACGATGCGCCAGGTAGTACCGCGCGGCCAGTTCGTGGGCCAGCCCCGCGTTCTGAACGAAGCCGTGCTTGTACGCCGACCCGATCGCCTGTTCGTACAGGCACCCGGCTTCCATATCCCGGCCCTCAATGCGCGCGAGTTCTGCCCCAACCAGCTCGGCGCGGTCCCGGAAGTTCTCGGGGCAGTGTTCCGCCCATATTTGCAGCAGCTTGCAGTGAGCAGCGAGAGCGGAGAGATACTCCGATCGTTGATCCTCCGTCACCGAAGCCCACGCTGCTGCGTGCGCCAGCGCGCTGTAAAACTCAAATTCTGCCGCCTCAGAAGTCGGAAGAGCCCAAAGCAGCGGCCGGGCCCTCAACGAGGCGTCGACGGCCGATGCAAAATCGCCGGCTATGTAGAGCGCTTGGAGTCTCCGATTCCAGTAGCAGAAGTACATCTGCGGCGGATAGTTGACCAGATCGCGTTCGAATCTGATCGGATCGAACTGCGCATGCTCGAATGACCCAAATGCCTTGGTGGAACCTCTGAGTGTTCGCACGAGCGCGAGCTGCATTTCGCTCAGTGCAATGAAGTAGCCGAACTTCGCTCTCTGCGCCAGGTTGAGACTACTCTCGGTCTCGCGGTGTACTTCATCGAGCGGATCGCCTGCCGGCAAAAGCAGGTTGTTCAGGCATACACGGCTCTGAACTTCGACTCTGAGATCGCCGGTTTTCATCGCGATCTCGAGGGCTCGACGCGTCAGATCGCGACAGGCCGACAGAGGTTTCATCCATGGCGCGATGCTGCTTCCAAAGGCGATGTAGGTCGCAGCCCCGAAGAGCCGCAACCCTCTTTTTTCGACCAGTTCATAGCCTAGCTGGGCGAATCGACGTGCATTGTCGTAGTCGCCGAACTTATGCCAAGCAATGCAGCCAAGCCAAACATAGTGGAAGCACGAGGCGTCGTCGTTACCGCGCTCGATGCTGAGACCAACCGCCAAGCAAATGACCGCGGCATGCAGATTGCTATCAGTGAACAAAGCCGGAACCGGTACGCGCGTCAGAACGTCAAGCGTCGCGATCGATGCGGGGTCGCTCATCAGAGGTAGGTCAATCATCTCCTCGATCTGGCGGCTATCGAGCCGCGACAGGCACCGCTCGTATTCGGTTCGCGCCTGTTCGTCGGTCGGATGTACCGGGCAGTCGATACCGATGCGGCGCAAGTAGTCGAGGGCGATCGCGATTGCGCGATCGTTTTGGCCGAGCATCATGCAGTCATCGATGCCCAGACACGTCGCCATCGCCCGTTCGACGGTATCCGCGGCACGCGATCGCAGACCGTCCGCCCGTTCGGCTGCACTGATCAGCTCTCCGGTCAGAAACTCGCATTCGGCCCGATGCAATTCCAGCTGGAAAATCAGGTCATGCCGGCGCTCCCAGCACTCATCCGTCAAGAGTGTCCGGCCCGCGATGGCATAGTGAAGGGCCGAGGCGTAGGCGGCAGAAACCTTGGCACGTTTGCCGGCGACGAGGTTGAGCTGCGCCAACTGGAAGCGCTCGTCTTCTGAGCTGATGAGCGCGGCTCCGCGGTTCAATTGACTGACGATTTCGAATATCGCTTCCTCGCGTTTTTCGGCGGGGATATGCGCGTGGAGCAATCTGCCTATCCGCAGATGAGCCTCGGCGCGCACTTCCTCGGCAATGAGGGAATAGGCCGCCTCCTGGATGCGATCGTGCACAAACCGATAGGAGTGATCCGAGCGGACAATCAGCTCCTGGTGCAGCGCTTCCCATAACGCCAGTTCGGTCTCCGCTTCGGACTTTTCGAGCACCGTGGACAGTGTCGCGGCGTCGGCGCTATTTCCGATGCAGGCTAACTGCTGCAAGGCCTGTTGAGTCCCCGCTGGAAGTCGGTTCAGCTTGGCAACCATGAGATCCGCTACATTGTCGGTGTAGCCCTTCTCGCGTATGGCATCGAGATCCCAACGCCATCGGGCATCCGGTTGGTCAAAGGTAATCAGCGCCTCTTCAACCAGGACATGGATAAATTGAACCGCGAAAAACGGATTGCCGGCAGTCTTCCCGCGTATCAGTTGTGCTAGAGACATTGCACGCTGCGGATCGCAATGCAGAGTATCTGTAATCAAGCGTGCCAGATCATCGGAGCCCAGCGGCTTCAGACGGATTTCCCGGACTGTTCCCCCGGCTTGTCGGATCGCCGACAGCCTCCGCATCAGCGGATGCGTGAGGTCGACTTCGTTGTCTCGGTAGGCGCCGACCACCAGCAGATGTGCCACGTCCTGCTGAACCAGCAAATCCTCCAGAAAGTCGAGTGTGGCCGCGTCGAGCCATTGCAAGTCGTCGAGAAACAGGGCCAGCGGACGTTCAGGGCGCGCGAAAACGCCGATAAACTGCCGAAAAGCAAGCTGCACGCGGGCTTTCCCCTCATGAGGCGGTAAAGCGATAACAGGTGCTTGCTCTCCTATAATGGATTTCAATTCCGGCACGAGATCCACAATCAGCGGTCCGTTCGGGCCCAACGCCCGGCAAAGATCGTCCCGCCATCTGCCGAGCTCGGCTTCAGGCCTGCTGAGCAGAGGTCGGATAAGGCTGTGGAAGGCCTGGGCTACAGTGGCGTAAGGAATGTCGCGTTTGTACAGGTCGAACTTGCCTGACGCGAATAAGCCGCGAGCCGAAACCAGGGATTTGTGAAGCTCATTGACGACCGCGGATTTGCCGATGCCAGAGTATCCAGAGACCAGAATCAACTCCGGTCTTCCGCCCGCAACCACGCGATCGAATGCCGTCAGCAGCGCGTTAACCTCGCGCTCCCTCCCGTACAGCCTCTCCGGGATCAGTAATCGGTCCGACAAGTCGTCCGCAGCCAGACGCAATAAATCGATGCGACCCTGCGAGTGCCATGCCGAAAGGCACCGCCGCAGATCCGCCTCCAAGCCGGCGGCGGTCTGATAGCGCTCCTCCGCATTCTTCGCGAGCAGCTTTAGGGTGATGGCAGATAACGCCTCCGGGAGCACGCAGCGATCCGCGGGCGCTACCGGCTGGCGCGCGATATGACAGTGGATCCATTCCAAGGCATCGGCGGCGGCAAACGGCAGCACGCCCGTCAACATCTGATACAAGGTGACGCCCAAAGAGTATAGGTCGCTGCGGGTATCGATGGATCGATTCATGCGTCCGGTCTGTTCCGGGGACATATAGGCAAGCGTGCCGGCAACGACTTCCGGCGGCGCGGGCGCCTGGCGCTCGCGAGGCAGTCGGGAGGCGATGCCAAAGCCGGTGAGCCAGACCCGTCCTGAGTGATCGACGAGCGCGTTTGCGGGCTTCACGTCCCTATGGATGAGACCATGTCGATGGACTTGGCCGAGCGACGATGCCAAACCGATGGCGATAGGCAGGACGCGGCTCAGATCGACCGGGTCTCCCTTGTGCCGCTCGATCAACTGGTCTAATGGTTCACCCCCTGGGTCCTTGAGAATCAGGAGCGTGCGCCCTTCACGATGCGTCAGGCTCAGCGGCTGAGCGGCCCATGCCGTATCCAGTTCTCGCGCCAGCGAGAATTCGTGTTCGAGCCGCGCAAGAGTTTGTGGCGACGGCTGTTCAGCCGCGACCACCAAAATCGGCGTTGCGTTGCCGCGCACTGCGCCGCGGTAGAGAGTGAAGTCCGTCTCCTCGCGAAGCGGGTCTAATAGGTACGCGGCATCTTCTGCCGTTGAGAACACTCTCATAGTCATGAATACGTCACAGAGCAGGAAACCGGCCTCCCAGGGGACGTCCGGCCGGACAAGCGCTCACGCCTGGCATTCAAATCCGTCACGACCGAGCATGGGAGATTTGGGGACCTCGATATGCGCAAATCGGCTCGCTGAGAGATTCGCTTTCTGAGTTGTCGTCGTCGACAACATGCATGATCGGTGTCAGGTATGTCATAACGGATAGCGCAGTGCGATCCTCGGCTCTGCTGATCTATATCGTCAAGCCAGTGCGGTTCTGAGCGCGGCGACGGCCTGCCTGACCGCGCTGAGCGTGGCTGGTGTGTCGGCCAACGCGTTCAGCATGACAAAATCGTGTATGGTTCCAATGTAACGGGTGCAAGTGGTTCGGACACCTGCCTCCTGCAGTTTGCGCGCATAGGATTCGCCCTCGTCACGCAGCACATCTAATTCGGCCGTTATCACCAGCGCATCAGGCAAGCCTCTCAACTGGTCGATCGTGGCACGGAGCGGCGCCGCCATGGCATCCGCCCGGTCGCTTCTGCGCGGAAGATACACGTCCCAGAACCACTCCATGTCTTGCTTGGTCAGCCAGGGGCCGTCCTGCCATTCTTGGTATGAACCCGCCTCGAAGTTGGCAGCGGTCGGCGGGTAAAATAAAACCTGGAAGGCGATTTTGGGTCCGCGACGTTGCTGAGAGATGATGGCCAAAGCCGCGGCCAAATTGCCGCCGGCTCCATCACCGACCACGGCGAGACGCGTGCCATCTAGGTTCAGACCAGCCGCGTGGTCCACCACATATTCCGTTGCGGCATGGGCTTCTTCGAGCGCGATTGGAAACTGGACCTCCGGTGCGCGACCAAATCCCACGAAGACCAGCGTTGCATGCACTCCAACAGCAATTTCGCGAATAAGACGATCGTGCGTATCGACGTCCCCGGCCGCCCAACCGCCGCCGTGGAAAAACATCACCACTGGGAGGATCCCCATCGCGTTCTTGGGGCGGACAATGCGTACGGGGATCCCGCCTCTCGGGCCAACCGGGAATATCGTGTCTTCTGTGGTCGCACTCGGCTTTCCGATGGGCCCTGATTGCAGATGGGCGAGCGCGGCCCGGACGCTGGCGGCCGATCGACCTGAGAGTGGAAGCGCGCCGCGGACCGCGAGCTCCTCGAGGAACTGCCGCGTCGCGGGTTCGAGATTCGGCAGGTACTCTGCGTTCCTGCTCATGGCGGCTGTTCATCTCTTCCCTTTGGCTGCGCGTCGGTGCGCAAGCTCATGCTGCCGGATCCTGTAGAGAGCACCCAGTCAATCGTTGTCAATTTTTGTCAATGCGGGTGGCACAATCGAGCCCGATAGCCGCAACGTGCTTTTCGCCGTTCCAGGCAGCTTTCAACTCAAGCAAGCGCCTTGATTAGCGCCGTCGCCGTCTTGAGGTCGGCTGTCTGAAAGCCCTCCTTGAATCGGCCACGGACCGCGAGGGCATCCCGAGCCTCCATGAGTTGTCCTTGCGCCTGGTAGAGCCGAGCAAGGCTGATCGACGTCCGCAGTTCCCACGAGAGGGCGTTTTGCTGCCGGGCGCAGGTAAGCGAGCGCAGAAAGCATTCCTTTGCATCTCGCATCGCCCCGGGGGTGTCCTCGAGGCCGAGAAGTTCGCCCTTGGTTCGCAGGAGTTCTGCCATATACCATCGTTCATCATTACGTTCAGATCGCATTAGCGCGTGATCGATGATGGCATGCCCCCTCGATATCTCGCCGACCACGCCGAGGGCTTCCGCCAAGGCTGCCTGCATCGGGGCATAGTGCGCAAAAAACGCGCCGTTGGGCAGTTCGGCCAGGATTTTCTGAAGTTTCTTCAGCCCCTCATCGGTGTCGCCGCGCGCAATAAGCAACGTGGCACCGAAGCACATGCCCCATGCATGCCAAAGGTCCAGTGCATGCTCCAGCGTGTATTTGAGCAGCAGATCGATGTAACGCGCGGCCGCCGTCAAATCACCCGACAGGAGGGTCACATGGCAGGCACCTTGAGCCAGAGCGAGGGCAAGCGACATCCCGTGACTAACAACTGTCGCCTCTTCGACTAGGCCAGCAGCCTCACGCATCGCCTGATCAGGAAATCCCTGCGCCCAAAGAAGCTTGGAAAGCAATGTGCGCGACACAATGCGGGGATCGAACTGGAAGCGGATGATGTCCGACCGATCCCTTGGCCTGGAATAACGACGAAGCATCAATTCGGCATGATTACGCGAATTGATGTGGTCGCCGAGATAAAATAGCGACATTCCAATCGTGCGCTCGCCCACCAGCGCCGCGGTCGAATCTCCGGAATTTGCCGCTATCTGGCGGAATTCTCTTGCCGTATTGAGAGACATTCGAATTCGACCGCTATTAAAATGGCTGGACCACAGACCCCAGAGGATTTGAATCTGGAAGTCTGCGTCGTCGAGCGACTTGGCGATTTTTAACGCGTCCTCAAAGGCCGCATCTGCCTCGGGTCCGGGACCCTTCGTCCAGACCAGGGCCGCACCCATTGCGGCTAATAGCTGCATTTCGCGACGATCATCGGGTCCAAAAAGCGTCTTACCTGCAAGTAAGGCTAGTTCCACAAACCGACAGCATTCCCAATTTAGGGAAAGATGCGTCCATATAGGAATACTTGCGACGGTGACCGCGATACCAGATTCGAGATCGCCGCCGTTCGAAAATCCCCAGTTGATCACCGCTCGCGCTTCGTCGATGACTTTTGATTCGGCAGACAGCCTTTCGGCCGCGGCCACGGCCGTCGACGATGACGTTGCCGCGTTGACTCTCGCCGTCTCGAGCAAACGTTGGATGTACACGGCATGTCGCCGAGCGGTCTGATGAAATTCGCCGCTTTCCGTGAGTTTTTTCAGAGCATAAGCCTTTGTCGTATCGAGTAGACGATAATGGCCAACGGCTGTTGTGACATCCGCGTTTAACAGCGACTTCGAGACCAAGCTCGCGACAATCTCCACAATATCGGACGAGAAGACTGGATCATCAGTCGCGAGGGCGCGAGCTCCGTCGAGCGTGAAGCCCCCCGCGAACACCGACAGTCGACGCAGCGTCGTTTGTTCAAGTTCCGAAAGGGCGTCGTAACTCCAGTCGAGTGTGGCGGCGAGGGTTTGATGCCGGGGCAGCGCAGTCCTGCGTCCACGGGTCAGAAGGCGGACTCTGTCTTCCAAGCGCGCGGCCACGCCCAGCAGTCCGAACATTTCTACGCGCCCAGCCGCCAACTCGATCGCTAGTGCGACCCCATCAAGTCTGCGACAGATCTCGGCAACCACCGGTGCCTCGCTGTCGCTCAGTTCGAAGCGGCCGACGTTTGAGGTAACGCGTTCCACGAAGAGCTCAACGGCGGGGAAAGTGAGTGCGTCGCGGGCGCTTAGGCCGATTGAGGCCGGAGGGACTTCGAGAGGGGGAGGCGATACACAATTTCACCCTCCGCTCGGAGAGGCTCGCGGCTTGTCGCCAAGATGCCCACCCCAGCAGCGCCTCTGAGCAGGTCTTCAACCATGAGCGCGGTGGCCTCAGCGACTCGCTCGCAACAATCCAGCACGATCAGCATGCGCTTGCTGCGCAGGAATGCGACCAATCCTCGCCTCGGGTCGTCTTCGGCAATCTCGAGTGCGAGTGTCGAAGCGAGCTTGCGCGCGACTAATGACGTGCCCAACAGCGGTGCGCAGTCCACGAAGTAGACTCCGTCGTCATAAGACGCTGTGGCTCGTTCCGCAACCGCCAAGGCGACCGACGTCTTGCCCATCCCGCCAGGCCCGACGATCGTGACAAAACGATGTCTGCTTAATCTCCCGGCGATGTCGTTGACAGCGTTTTCGCGGCCAATTAACCGCGTTAGGCGGGCAGGTAGATCAGACGTGGAATCGGCAGGCGGAGCTCGTAACTCAATGGGTTTTGGCTCCCCAGACGAGACGGGCGCAACGAAACGATAGCCGCGTCCGGCGACCGTCATCAGGTAGCGGGCATTAGCTTGGCCATCGCGAAGGGCCTTTCGCAGCAAGGCGACTTGTGTTTTGAGATTGCCCTCTTCGACAACAAGGCCCGGCCATACTCGATCGAACAATTCCTCTTTAGTGACGAGCTCGCCCGCGCGCTCAATCAAAACGATCAAGAGGTCGAGCGCGCGAGCGCCAATGCGGACGGGTGTATTACCTTCAAGCAGGATATGCGCCGTGGGCCGCAGACAAAACGGCCCAAATAGGATGGTACCATCAGTCGGCGGGACGACCTTACCGGCGCCCAAAGGTCGGTCAGCGAACGAATGGTTGGGACAGCACGCCAGTCAATCGGGGAGCTGTGGGAAGTGGAGCACTCAGGAATGCGGGCAAGTTTTCGCAACGCTCCGCAAAGCGCGATAGTTGAGAAAATCGCGTTGCCAACTGCAGATGGGGCCGCGAAAGATTCGCAAAAGTATAGGCAATCGCAGTTGTCACATCGGCCTGGCTTATGTTCGGCGTTCCTGCAATCCAACCGTCATCACTCATCGTCGCAGCCACCCGATTGAGGTGCTCGAAGCCGCCGAGCACTTGATCATCGTTATGCTCGATCCAAGGAGTGTGGACCTTTTCGGCTGGCCTCACGCGATCCTCATAAAATGCCCACTGAGCTTTTTCCGCGCACGCCAGCGCCATTGCAGTGGTTTGTACGACGCGCCGTCGTAGCGGGCCGTCGCTGGGTGTCAAACGTTGCTCGGGGCTGACCATCTGGTCGATCTCATCGAGGATCGCGGCACTCTCGACAAGGTTTTCACCGTCGTCGAGCGCTAAAATGGGGATGCGAACAAGCGGATTGTAGCTTCGGACGACATCGCGTTCCCCGAAGACAAAAACGTCGTCGGATTCAAATGGCAGTCTCAAGATGCTCAAGCTGACTGCCACTCTGCGAACGAAGGGAGAAAGATAAATGCCGATCAAACGCACGACCTGACCTCCCGTCATAGGTCTCAGCTGAGGAGGCGTCGATGGCGAGATCCGCCATCGTACAAACCAACGACGTCCCGGAGAGCTCAGCGACCCGCACGACACTCTTACGCTTAAGATAATAACTGCGGCTAAAGCGCAAGGGAAATGTAAGTTGCCGGTCGCTACACCAGCACCAACGGGACATCGTTATCAATCGATACTTTGGTGCAATGGATGAGTTAACGGCAACTCCAGCCTAATACCGCCTGATGAACCGAAGACGGCGGTGATATGCGATTTCTGTCAGTGAAACGCCTCGCGGTGGCGGCCGGGTTCGGGTTGGGGACCGCAGGAAATTTGTGCGTCGCAATAGAAAACTCCCCGGTGGATGACCCGTCTGGTGTCCTTCAAGAAATCGTCGTGAGCGCTCGACGGCAGAATGAAGCCTTGGAAAGGGTTCCCCTGGCTGTCGACGCTTTGTCGACATCGGCGCTGACCGAGCAGCACATCACGAGTGAGCAGGAACTGCAGGCGGCGGTTCCTGGCTTGCTGACCGTGGCGTCCACATCGACGAATCAGCTTAGCTTTTCGATCCGTGGGCAAGCGGTCGATGCCTTCTCCTATACCTCTCCCACGGTGCTCGCGTATTTCGATGAATTTCAAACCGGAGGGACAACCGCAACCACGTTTTTCGATCTGCAGTCGGTACAGGTGCTGAAGGGGCCTCAGGGCACGCTATTTGGTCGCAACGCGACGGGCGGTGCTGTTCTGTACACGAGCACGCAACCCGGCAAGGAATTGGAAGGTTACTTCAACTACACCGCCGGGAATTTCAATGAACAGAAAGCGGAAGGCGCCATCACAATCCCCCTCGCCGAGTGGGCTTCAGTGCGTCTGGCCGCGGAAGATGAGCATCGCGACGGCTATGAGCACAACCTCTATCTTAATGTCGATGAGGGCTCGATCGACAACCGTAATTTTCGCGGCACGTTGTTGCTGACCCCGCTGGATGCGCTGCAGAACACGACCACTGTTCAATACGGCAGGCAGTTCGGAAACCAGGGCGCCTCCAAGACCGCGAGTGTCTACACCAACTGTCCGCCGAGCCCTAGTTGCGCCGCCGTGGAGCTCTATCCGCCGGGGCTTCCAACCGGCGGGACCTACCCGGCAAAGCTCGCCTCGTACAACGGACTCCTGAACTTCGTCGGCATGGAGGCCAGCCAACCTTTTTGGAACGTTTGGAACGACGCCGACGGTGGACACGACGCACAACTTAAGGAAGCCGTGAATAAAACCACCATTACGGTGAATGATGAGCTCTCGATCAAGAACATCGTCGGCTACAACCAAGTGGTCTCACGCGACCAGAATGACGGCGATGGCAGCCCCTTTGCACTGCTGACCAGTGGAACGAGCGGCGCATCACGGGAGGGCCTTCTCTACTCGACCGAGCAGTATTCCGAGGAACTGCAGTTCGTCGGCACCGCGTTCGCCAAACGGCTCAACTACCTGGTGGGCGGTTATTACGATCGCGACAATGAAGGGCAAAATGCCCCGCTGAACATCGGCTGTGGCTCCATCGCGTTTCCCGTGACCGCGGAGAATCCCGAGGGATGCGAGGTACCCGGCGGTTTGCGCTACAACTTTGAAAACGACGAGGAGTCGCGTGCGCTGTTCGCACAGGCTACCTACCGACTCATCGACAATCTCAAGGCGACCGCGGGTTACCGTGAAACCTGGGAAGACATCAACCTCCGCTACGTCGATGATGGCAGCGTACCTGAAGATGCGCACCAGTTGGCGGGCGTGCCGGTGCCGCCGAACTTGAGCGAGCGCGAACCGAGCTGGACGGTGGGACTCGACTATCAGCTCACGCCGCAGATCTTGCTCTATGTCACCCAACGCGCAGGCTTTCGAGTGGGTGGCTTCAATGGCGCCAGCGCCGTTCAGACGAGCACGGGCGCAACCAATATCGACTCCTATAAACCCGAGATCGCCCGCGACCTCGAATTCGGGATCAAGTACGCCGGGCGACTGGGCGGGTTCCCAATGAGGATCAACGCAGACGTATATGAGGAAAGAGTGCGGGATGCGCAGCGGGTTGTCTCTACCGATCTATCTTCCTTCACGGTCAATGCCAACAAAGCGCAAGTCGACGGCATTGAGCTGGATGCGCTCATCGATGTCACATCCTGGCTGCAGGCCGGCCTCAGTTATGCGTACACCGATGCGCGTTATACGGATGGCGGCACGCATTTCGCAGAGGTGGACGCGATCACGGGCGGCATCGACAACCGATCGGTCATCTTGGGTCCCTACGCCGATGCCGCGAAAAATGCGGGTTCGCTGTATTTGCGGGTGGCTCATCAACTGCCGAACTCCTTGGGTCAACTGGTGGTACGCCAGGATCTCTACTCGCAGAGTTACTTCTACTATTCGAACTTCGTCGCAAGCGTGAACGTCCCTGCCAACGGGATCGGACCACTCGATCCCAACACCAAGATCGGCGGATATACCCTCCTGAACGCCCGAGTCGAGTGGGACAATATCGCCGGGTCGAGATTCCACGCGGCAGCCTTTGTCAGAAACATGCTGAATAAACAATATGAGATCGGCGGTGTGGGCCTCGGCGCCACGGTTGGTTTGGACACCGTGATTCTTGGTACCCCACGCATGGCGGGCCTGGAGGTCGGACTCAGGTTTTGAAAGTCGGGCGGATCAAAGTCTCGATCAACGGGCAGTAGCGTCAAAACGCGCGCCTCCGTCGCGCGGGTAAGCGTTGAATCTCATGCAATCAATGACTAATATGCAATCATTGATTAATGGAGAAGACTATGGCGAGTATAACAATCCGGGACATCGATGAGCGCTTCAAGACGCGACTTCGCGTGCAGGCAGCCCACCATGGCCACTCGATGGAAGAGGAAGCACGCGACATTCTGCGAACGGCGCTGTCAACCGGCCGCTCGAGGAAAGGATCTCTCGTGGATTCCATTCGCGCTCGTATTGAGTCATTGGTGGCGTGGAGTTGGAAATTGCGCCTCGCGAGGCCATGCGTGAGCCGGTGAATTTGGATACATGATCGTTCTTGATACCAACGTGATCTCTGAGGTGCTACGACCAGTGCCTGAACCGTCCGTCCTGGATTGGCTGGCGAATCGCCGCGCGCGTCCTTATTTACTACTACCGCCACTCGGGGCGAGATTCTGTACGGCATTCGACTGCTCTCCGATGGAAAGCCTCGGCGGGGACTGTGGGATGCCGCAAAGAAGATTTTTGATGACGATTTCGCCCGATCAAGTGCTGGGTTTCGACAGCGATGCTGCGGACATGTATGCAGAAATCGCTGCCTCGCGACGAGCGGCAGGTAAGCCTATGAGCCAGTTCGATGCCATGATTGTCGCGATGGCTCGTTCGCGAGGAGCAAGCCTCGCCACGCGCAACGTGAAGGACTTTGACGATTGCGGCGTTGATGTCATCGATCCGTGGACGGCATAGACGGAATACTGCGAAGTCCCCACCCAGAGGGTCTTGACCGCGGGATCCAGCGAAAAACGCGAGGACCGACGAAAATGGTCGGGGTAGCAGGATTTGAACCTGCAACTCCTAAGTCCCGAACGTAGAGCGTTAAAACTACAGTGAAAACAGCTAGTTAGTTGATTTCTGAGCCGTACGTACGAAATGGTATGAACATGTATGAACACAGAGTTTTGGACGATGCTGTGTTGAAGGCTTGGTAATCGAAATAATGATGGCATATACTAATGTATATGCCAATTTTGTGGAGGTGACCCATGCAACGGAAGGCCAAGATTTTCATGAATAACCGGAGCCAAGCAGTTCGCCTTCCGAAGGAATTTCAGTTCAACACCTCTGAGGTGTTTATTCGTCGGCAAGGCAATGACGTGATTCTTTCAGCTCGTCCGACGGACTGGTCTGCCTATCTCTCCTCGGGACCTGTCGCCTCGAGGGAATTCATGGAAGGCGTCGAGGATCTGCCGGTTCAGGAGCGTGAACTCTGATGGCAGCGTACATGTTGGATACGGACATATCGTCCTACATCATGAAGCGTTCCGATGACGCTGTTCTAAGAAGACTACAGAAGGTGCCAATCGAGGCTGTCTGCATCTCCGTCATCACCAAGTCGGAGCTGCTTTTCGGGGTCGAACTATCTCCCCGACGGCAACAGGATCATGCGGCCCTCGATGAGTATCTGCGCCACGTAGAAGTATTGGACTTTCCGAACGAAGCAGCCCTTCACTACGCACAGATCCGTGCTGCACTCAAAGTGCGTGGAGCGATGATAGGTGCGAACGATCTCTTCATCGCGGCGCACGCCCGCGCTCTTGAGCTCACGCTTGTGACCAATAACACCGATGAATTCGTCGCGTCCAAGATCTCAACATTAAAAATTGGGCTGAATAGCCCGCAATTTCCGCTACGGCTTAGGAACAAGGATTTCGGTCTGATTCTCAACCTCGCGGCTGCGGTGGCCGCGTACATGCCCGCCACACGAGCGGCCTATGAGGTTAATGCGATGCAATCGGAGCAACGAAAACAGCAAGACTTCTCCGCGGTGATTCTGCAAATGGAAAGGCAAGCTTCTTTGGGCTCCACAGACAAAGAGCGGACTCGAGTTGGCACGGAAAAGCAGGTCTCAGCGGGGGCGCTAGGAATGTCCCTTTGTCGATATCCGCGCGGCAGCGGTCGAGGTCAAACTCTTGACCAGATATCACTCTGTGAGGCGGCCCGGGCAAGAGAGGAGCGTCATGAAGCAGAAAAACGATGGAGGATTCAAGCCGCACGAAACTAGCACCAAGATCTACACCAAAGTGCTTTTTAAACTTACACCAAGCGCATGGTAGGAGAGAAAAATACTAGAAATCAGTGGTCGGGGTGACAGGATTTGAACCTGCAACCCCTACGCGTCCCGAAGGTCGCCGGAGCCGGTTCAAATCTCGCGTAACTTGACCAATGCATATGCAAGGCATATGCTAATGATAAATTGATCGGGGACTATACGATGAAGCGCGCGCCAACTGGAAAGAACAAAGCCGCGAGGTCGAAGGCGGCGGCGAAATTGACATCCAATACCGTCGTCAAGCGAGCGTCCATATTTCGCAATGGGACGAACCAGGCCGTGCGACTTCCGCAAGAGTTGCGGTTCCCGGCAGAGGTCAAGGAAGTCCGTATTCGAAAGCAAGGGGACGGGCTGCTCCTTTCCCCGATCAAACCGAATTGGGCATCGTTCTTCGCAATCAACGTGGACGTACCCGATGACTTTCTGGAAAACCGCGACGATTCATCTCCGCAGTCTCGCGACCAGTTATGACGGGTTTCATGCTGGATACCGACATCTCCAGCTACATCATCAAGCGGCGACCTGCGACGCTGGTCGAGAAGTTCGAGGAACATTCCGAGACGCTCAATGTGTCGGTGATCACCGCCGCGGAGTTGCGTTTTGGCGCGGAGAAGGCGGGTCGGCCTCAACTCGCGGAATTGGTCGAGGCCTACTTGGATCGACTGGCGATTTTGGATTGGACCGACGAAGTCACGCCGCACTATGCACGGATCCGCACAGGGCTGGAGCTTTCAGGGAAGCCGATCGGGAACATGGACCTTCTCATCGCTGCGCACGCGGTTTCCCAGGGGATGACCGTGGTCACAAATAATGTCAAACATTTCTCAAACGTGCCCGGCCTCAAGGTGGAGCTGTGGAAGTGATCTGTTGCCGTTGAGGGCTGCTTGGATCTGAACGACCAACCGGGATGACCACCCGCCAAGGCGCTCAGCGGATTCTTTAAGTCGCCAACTCCTTGCCGGCGAACTGGAGCAAGGGCCGTGGTGCTAGGGTACGTCAGCTTCGGCGCAAATCGCCCGACCACTAACTGCTCAACGTCGGGCAACATGACGAATTGCACGACCCACAGGCCCAACAAAGCGGGCTGACCCCAACCGTCAGCCACTCATCACACCTGCTTCAGTTTAATTGGCCGGCGGTCGAGACCGTAAGCGCTGCCTATGAAGCAGGACCCACCGGTTAACAGCCGAATCGTTGAGCCGTTTTTCGGTGCCGAAACTGGAACCGTTTTTGGAACCGCGAGCCTTTCAGATCTGGAACCGCGAGCCGGTGGTCGTGAAAAAACTCTAATGAAATCAGTGGTCGGGGTGACAGGATTTGAACCTGCGACTCCTACGTCCCGAACGTAGTGCTCTACCAGGCTGAGCTACACCCCGAAATCGGCCGCCGAATCAGTTCTTACGCGCCACCGCGAACTTCGCCAGTTCGCTCAGACCTTCTTTGAATGCACTCTCGGGAAGGGGAGCCAGGGCCGCAAGCGCCTGATCTGCCTCGCATTGAGCGAGGCGCGCAGTGTACGCAAGGCCCCCGAGGCTTGCAACGGCACGCGTGATTTCCTCCAAATGGACCAATCCGCCGTTCTCGATGGCGTGCCGGATCATGGTTTTCTGGGTTTCGCTGCCGTGCTGCATTGCGTAGATCAGCGGTAGGGTGGGTTTGCCCTCCGCCAGGTCATCGCCGAAGTGTTTCCCAAGACTGGCTTCGTCGGCCTGATAATCGAGCGCATCGTCGACCAGCTGGAAAGCGGTCCCAATGTGACGGCCGTACAGCGCCAAAGACTCCTCCATCGCCGGCGGCTGCATCGCTCAAAACCGCGGCAATTTGGGCGCCGGCCTCGAACAGCCGCGCGGTCTTGCGCCGGATGACATCGATGTAGCGCGCTTCGGTGGTATTGGGGTCGCGGGCGTTCATGAGCTGCAGCACTTCGCCCTCGGCGATGGCATTGGTGGCGTCCGCCAGAATTTGCATGATCCGCATGCGGTCCAGGGTCACCATCATCTGGAAGGCGCGGGAGTAGAGAAAATCGCCCACCAACACGCTGGTGGCATTGCCGAATACCTCGTTCGCGGTATCGCGGCCGCGGCGCAGCGACGATTCGTCCACCACATCGTCGTGCAGCAACGTGGCGGTATGGATGAATTCGATGATGGCGGCCGCATCGATGTGGCGCTCGCCCGAATGCCCGCATGCGCGCGCCGCGAGCAGCACCAGCAGCGGGCGCAGCCGCTTGCCGCCGGCATAAATGATGTAGGTGGCGACCTGGTCAACCAAAGCCACTTTGCTGTGCAAACGCTGTTTGACGACCCGATCGACGGCCTCGAAATCAGCGGTTACCAATCCACGAATCTGTTCTAGTGTCATGCCGCGCTCGGAGAATGCGCCATGGTACCTAAGATCGGTCAGAGTGGCGCGGAACCCGCGGAATCACGCCACGGGTTGGTGCCGGCGCCGGCCGAGGGCCCGGCATTATGGAAATGGCCGTGCAGACCGGGCGGGTGGCATTTCGGCTTTTTTGAGCCACAATCAAGCGGGTTTGACCCGCCAGCCCCCACCCGATAGAATCCGCGGCTCTTTTGCGGCCTCATCGGCCGCCCTCGGAGTTGCAACCATGTATGCCGTGATCGCCACGGGCGGTAAACAATACCGCGTCCAAGAAGGTGCCGTGGTACGTGTCGAGAAGCTCGATGCGGACCAGGGTGCGAGCGTCGAATTCAACCAGGTGCTGCTGGTCGGCGCCGGCTCCTCGGTCACCATCGGGGCCCCCTATGTGGGCACGGCCAAAGTGACCGCGACGGTGGAAGGTCATGGCAAGGGCGACAAGGTGCGAATCGTGAAGTTTCGCCGCCGCAAGCATTACAAGCGCGAGAAGACTCATCGGCAGCCCTATACCGATGTGAAGATCACTTCGATCGTCGCTTAAGAGTCGGAGACTACTTATATGGCACACAAAAAAGCTGGCGGCAGTACTCGCAACGGCCGCGATTCGCATTCCAAGCGCTTGGGCGTCAAGAAGTTCGGCGGTGAGGATGTGCTCGCGGGCAACATCTTGATCCGTCAGCGCGGCACCCAATATCGTCCCGGCGTCAACGTCGGCATCGGTACCGATCACACCTTGTTCGCCAAGGCTCACGGCACGGTGGAGTTTCGCGTCAAGGGCATTGAGCAGCACACCTACGTCAACGTCATTCGAAAGTAACGCATTCGCGGGCGCGGTACGCGCACCTTAGAATCAAAGGGGGCAGGGCAACCGCGCCCCCTTAGTTTTTTGTGAACCCATCATGAAATTTGTCGATGAAGCCAAACTCAAGGTGCAGGCCGGCAACGGCGGCCGCGGCTGCGTGAGTTTCCGGCGCGAAAAGTTCGTGCCCTTCGGCGGCCCGGACGGCGGCGATGGCGGCTTGGGCGGCAGCGTCTACTTGAAAGCGGTCGAGGGCATGAACACGCTGGCGGACTTTCGTATTTCTCGCACCTACAAGGGTCAGAACGGCGAGAGCGGCAGCGGCAATGACTGTACCGGACACGGCGGCGATGACACCTACGTGTCGATTCCGATCGGCACCGTGGTCACCGACACCGACACCGGCGAGACCCTGGGAGATCTGACCGTCGAAGGTCAAACGCTGTTGGTTGCCAAGGGCGGCAAGGGCGGCTGGGGCAACACGCGCTTCAAATCCAGCACCAATCGCACCCCACGCAAGTCCGGTCTCGGGCTGCCGGGCGAGAAGCGCGAGCTTCAGCTCGAACTGAAGTTGATCGCCGATGTCGGCTTGCTGGGATTGCCCAACGCCGGCAAATCCACTTTGATCCGCGCCGTTTCGGCGGCGCGGCCCAAGGTCGCCGATTACCCGTTCACCACGCTTGCATCCGAACTTGGGCGTCGTGTCCGTGGGACTCGGGCGCAGCTTCGTCATGGCGGATATCCCGGGGTTGATCGAGGGCGCCGCGGACGGCGCCGGCTTGGGAATCCGTTTCCTCAAACATTTGCAGCGAACGCGCGTGTTGCTGCACCTGATCGACATCGCGCCGCCGGACCCGGCTGCCGATCCGGTCAAGGATGCCCGCACCATCGTCGCGGAATTGAAGAAGTTTGCCGCAGATTTGGCCAAGAAAGAGCGCTGGCTGCTGATCAATAAGATTGACCTA
This sequence comes from uncultured Gammaproteobacteria bacterium, assembly GCA_963812125.1. Classification (GTDB taxonomy): domain Bacteria; phylum Pseudomonadota; class Gammaproteobacteria; order Steroidobacterales; family Steroidobacteraceae; genus Bog-1198. The sequence continues at coordinate 35,151 of CAWETY010000012.1, read as the reverse complement.
TTGGAGCCGAAGGAAGCGCAGCGGCGCGCCAAGGATATCGTGCGGCGCCTGCGCTGGAAGGGGCCGGTCCTTTTGATCTCCGGAGCCACCGGCGAGGGCACGGAAGAACTCAAACAAGCGGTGATGCGCTATTTGGAGGAGCACCCGCGCGCGCCTGCAAGCTCGGCCGCAACACCTCACCACGCCGTTCAATAAAAAAGCCGGCATTGCCGGCTTGATTTCACTTAGCTGCCGCTAACGGCCTATTTTGCGAGCGCGCGAACCTGCTTGGTGAGGCGGCTCTTATGCCTCGCTGCCTTGTTGCGATGAATAATGCCCTTGTTGACCATGCTGTCGATCACGGGCGTTGCTTCGTCGAGCGCGGTTGCCGCCTCCGCGTGCTTGCCGGCTTTGAGCGCCAGGGTTGCCTTGCGGATGGCGCTGCGCAGCTGCGAGGTCAGCGCGTCATTCCGGGCGCGATGCACGGTCGACTGTCGGGCAGCCTTTTCAGCAGATTTCGTATTCGCCAAGCGAGACACTCCTTTAAAAGAGCCGCGTAGCTTGCCGATTGGCCTGACCGTTGTCAATTCGCGGTCCGGACGCTCTGGGGAGGCTTGCTATAGTGGGGCCACTGAAAAGCAGGAAACCTGAGTATAATCCGGGGTTTCGCCATGGAACTAGTTCGCGGTCTGCATAATCTGTCGCAGCGCCCAGAGGGCTGCGTGCTTACCGTAGGCAATTACGATGGTGTGCATTTAGGGCACCAAAAGATGATCGGCGTGCTGAAGCAGCGCGCCGCGGAATTACGTTCGACATCGACCGTCTTGGTCTTTGAGCCGAGTTCCAAGGAGTTCATCGACCCCGAGGGCGCGCCGCCGCGCCTCACCCGTTGGCGAGAGAAGTATCTTGCGCTGGCGGCATTGGGCGTCGATCGTCTGGTGACCTTGCGGTTCGATGAGGCCATGCGCGCGATGACGCCCGCGAGCTTCGTCGAACAGATTGTCGAGGGCTTGGGTACCCGGCATATCGTGGTGGGAGATGATTTTCGCTACGGATGCAATGCCGGCGGCACCATCGACAGCCTGCGCGCAGCCGGCGAGGCGCGCGGCTTCGGAGTCGAACAGATTGCACCGTTCGTCTTCGATGGCGTGCGCGTCAGCAGTACCGCGGTGCGCGAGCGCTTGGCCCAAAGCAATTTCGCAGGTGCGCAGCGCCTGCTCGGGCGTCCTTACCGAATGCTCGGCCGAGTCGTGCACGGCAACGAGTTGGGACGCACGTTGGGTTTTCCGACGGCGAACCTGCGGCTCATGCGGCGCAGGCCGCCGCTGGAGGGTGTCATGGCGGTGCGCGTTTTTGGCATTGCGCCGGAGGGGCTGACCGCGGTGGCGAGCTTGGGAACGCGGCCTACCGTCGATGGCAGCAACATGCTGCTGGAAGTCCATGTTTTTGATTTCGCCGAGGACCTGTATGGGCGAGAGATCGAAGTGGAGTTCGTCGCCAAGCTGCGCGATGAGGTCAAATTCGATTCGTTGGAAGCGCTGATTGTGCAAATGAAGGTCGATGCCGCGCAGGCGCGCGACCTGCTGTCGAAGGTGAGCTGTGACTGATTACAAAAGTACGATCAATTTGCCGGTAACCGGCTTTCCCATGAAGGCCGACCTTGCCAGGCGCGAGCCTGAAATGCTCGCGGCGTGGGAGCGCGACGATGTGTACGGCAAGATTCGCAAGGTCGCAAAAGGCCGCCCGACATTCATTCTCACCGACGGGCCGCCCTATGCGAACGGCGCGCTGCATTTGGGACATTCGCTCAACAAAATTCTCAAGGACATCATCGTCAAGTCGCGCACCTTGGACGGCTACGATGCCCCGTACGTGCCCGGCTGGGACTGCCACGGTTTGCCGATTGAAATGCAGGTCGAAAAGACCCATGGCCGCGTCGGACAGAAAATCAACGCCAAAGCGTTTCGTGCGGCCTGCCGCGAATATGCGCTCAAGCAGGTCGACTTGCAGCGTTCCGAATTCAAGCGCTTGGGCGTGCTCGGCGACTGGGATCATCCATACCTGACCATGGCGCCGCGCTTCGAAGCCGAGCAGCTGCGGGCCTTCTCATTGATCATCAAAAACGGGCATTTGTACAAGGGTTTCAAGCCGGTGCACTGGTGCCTCAACTGCCGCTCGGCACTGGCCGAGGCCGAAGTGGAGTACGAGGATAAGACCTCGCCCAGCGTCTATGTTCGATTCGAAGTTCTCGATCGCGCGGACCTGGCGCGCCGCTTGGGGATCAGCTCCGAACAGCAGCAGGCGTTGTCCGATGAGCCGACCTCGATTGCCATTTGGACCACCACGCCATGGACCCTGCCGGCCAATCGGGCGGTGGCCGTGCATCCGCAGTTCACCTACTCGCTGGTGGAATTTGAACTGGGCGGCGTGCGCGAGCGGCTATTGCTGGCCGAAGAGTTGGTCTCGGCGGTCATGCAGGCTCTGGGGGTGACCACCTGGGTCGCCATTGCGCAGGCCAAGGGAGAGGCGCTCGAGTATCTGACGCTGCAGCATCCTTTTTACGAACGCCAGGTGCCGATCATTTTGGGCGATCACGTGACGCTCGATACCGGCACGGGCGCCGTACATACCTCGCCGGGACATGGTCTCGAGGATTACATCGTCGGCCGGCGCTACCAGTTGGAAATCGACAATCCCGTCGGCGGCGATGGTCGATTTCTGCCCGGGACGCCGATTTTCGAAGGGGAACAGGTGTTCGATGCGAACGCCCACATCATCAAGGTGCTCATCGACAATGCGCGTCTACTGAAGGATGAGCCGTACCATCACTCCTACCCGCATTGCTGGCGTCACAAGACGCCGGTGATTTTCCGCGCGACCCCGCAATGGTTCATCAGCATGGAACAAGCGGGACTGCGCAAGGCGGCCCTCGAGGCGATTTCGCACGTCGACTGGATGCCGGCGTGGGGAGAACAGCGCATCACCAGCATGATCGCCGCGCGCCCCGATTGGTGCGTGTCTCGGCAGAGGACCTGGGGGGTTCCGATCCCTTTATTCGTCGACAAGGTGTCCGGGGAGCTGCATCCGCGCACCCATGAGTTGATCGCTGAAGTGGCCAAGCTGGTGGAACGCGACGGCATCGACGCGTGGTTCGACCTGGACGCGGCCGCTCAGTTGGGCGTCGACTTGAACCAATACGACAAGGCCACCGACGTCATGGACGTGTGGTTCGATTCCGGCGTGGTGCATCACTGTCTCTCCGTCATTCGCCCGGAAATCACCTCGCCGAGCGATTTGTATCTGGAGGGGTCGGACCAGCACCGTGGGTGGTTCCACTCATCGTTGCTGACCTCGGTCGCCATGCACGGCCGCGCGCCGTACCGCGGCGTGCTCACGCATGGTTTCACCGTGGATGAAAACGGCCGCAAGATGTCCAAGTCGCTCGGCAATATTCTCGCGCCGCAGAAACTGACCAGCACCTTGGGCGCGGACGTGATTCGGCTGTGGGTCGCTGCGACCGACTACGCCAACGAGATGAGCGTCTCGGAGGAGATCTTCAAGCGGATCGGCGATTCCTATCGGCGCATGCGCAACACGCTGCGCTTTCTCTTGGGCAATCTGCACGGATTCGATCCGAAAGCGCACGCGGTACCCTTCGATGACCTGGTGGCCATCGATCAATGGGTGATCGCGAAGACCTTTCATTTGCAAAACGATGTCGTCACGGCATACCGTAATTACGAGTTTCACAAGATCTACCAGGAAATTCACAATTTCTGCGTGGTGGAGCTCGGCGGTTTCTACCTCGATATCATCAAGGACCGGCTCTACACCACCGGCGCGGCAAGCGCTCCGCGGCGCTCGGCGCAGACGGCTTTGAATCATTTGGCGCAGGCAATGGTGCGATGGCTCGCGCCCATATTGAGCTTCACGGCGGAAGAAGCGTGGCGTTATTTGCCGGGAATCCCCAATGAATCGGTGTTCTTCAATACCTGGCATCAATTGCCCGCCGGAGCCGAACGCAAATCGGCGCTCAACTGGCCGGCGCTCATCGCGCTCAAGGCCGATGTCGCGCGCGAGCTCGAGCGCTTGCGGACCCTGGGCTCTTTGGGCTCGTCGATGGAAGCCGATGTGACGGTATTCGTGCCCGATTCGCTGAGCAGCCAATTCGCGCCGATGCACGATGAGCTGCGATTCCTATTGATCACGGGAGATGCCAAAGTCGCGAATTTGAGCGCGGTGCCGGCGACGGCGGTAAAAGCCACTCAAGAAGAGGTTTGGATCGAAGTCAAACCCAGCACCTGCCCAAAATGCGTGCGCTGCTACCAGTTGCGCGCCGATGTCGGCAGCGATCCGAATCATCCGCAGATTTGTGCGCGCTGCGTGATCAACGTCGAGGGGCCGGGCGAGGAGCGGCGTTTCGCATGATCACCCAGGCGCAACGCAGCCGGGCGGCGCGGTGGCTGTTTTTGTCGTTCTGCATCGTTCTCGCGGATCAGATCAGCAAGAGCTATATCGCGCAGCGCTTCGGCGAATTCGAGCACATCAGCGTGCTGCCGGTCCTCGATATCACCCGCATGCATAACGTCGGGGCGGCGTTCAGTTTTCTGGCTTCTGCATCCGGCTGGCAGCGCTGGCTGTTCATCGGACTGGCAGTCGTCGTCAGCATCGGCATCATCGTCTGGTTGCTGCGATTGAAGAGCGGTGCGCATGGCTTGCTGGCCTGCGGCCTTGCGCTGGTGCTTGGCGGGGCGCTCGGCAACCTCATCGATCGCATCCGCCTGGGGTACGTCGTCGATTTCATACACTTTCACTGGAATGAGGCGTTTTTTCCGGCGTTCAACGTGGCCGATTCGGCCATCACGGTGGGCGCCGCGTGTCTTCTATTGGATGCCTTGTTCGAAGGACGGCAAAAAACTGATGCAAATCCTACTCGCTAATCCTCGCGGATTTTGTGCCGGCGTGGACCGCGCCATCGATATCGTCGAGCGGGCGGTCACCCTGTTCGGCAAGCCCATTTATGTGCGCCATGAGGTGGTGCACAACAAATATGTCGTCGACCGCTTGCGCACCATCGGCGCGGTGTTCGTAGAGGAATTGAATGAAGTTCCCGACAACGCGACGGTGATTTTCAGCGCGCACGGCGTGCCGCGCGTGGTACAGCAGGAAGCCAAACGCCGCTCGCTCAATGTGTTCGATGCGACCTGTCCCTTGGTGACGAAAGTACACATGGAAATCACGCGTTATGCGCGCGAAGCGCGCGAAGTGTTCCTGATCGGCCATGCAGGTCATCCCGAAGTGGAGGGGACGATCGGCCAGTTCGACGCATCGCTCGGCGGCTCGATTTATCTGGTGCAAACCGTCGACGACGTCGCCGCCCTGAAGGTTCGAAATCCGCAGCACGTGGCCTTCGTCACGCAGACGACGCTGTCGGTGGACGACACGGCTTCCATCGTTGCGGCACTGCGGGCCCGCTTCCCCGGCCTCAAGGCGCCGGTGAAGGAGGACATTTGTTATGCCACGCAAAACCGGCAGGACGCGGTGAAGGACCTGATCGGCCGCTGCGAGGTGCTGGTGGTGGTCGGCTCGAAGTCCAGCTCCAATTCCAATCGACTGCGCGAAATGGCGGACAAGAACCGCAAGCCCGGCTACCTGGTCGACGGACCTGAGGATCTGCGCCGCGAGTGGTTCGAGGGCATCAAGACCGTCGGTGTGACGGCCGGAGCGTCGGCGCCCGAGGTTTTGGTGCAGGGCGTGATTGCCCGGCTGCGCCAGTGGGGCGGGGAAGTGGCCGCCGAATTGGACGGCCGCAAGGAACACGTGATTTTCGCCCTGCCGAAAGCGCTGCGCGATGTCGCAAAGCTGAATACCAGTCTTACGTCGGGTGATGTCCCGGGTTAGAATGCCGCCCGCTTCGAAAACGCCGCAATAGCTCAGTTGGTAGAGCAACGCATTCGTAATGCGTGGGTCAGGGGTTCGAATCCTCTTTGCGGCACCAGTCCTCCTTCCAAGAATGTCCGTAGACTTCCGTAAAGCGCTGAAAAACAAGCTAAAATTGTCCACAAATCGTCCGGAGATTTCGGGTTAAATTTGTTGACAGCGTACCCACAACATGGGTATATCTGTGGGTACCGGGCAAAATTCCACATGCGGTACCCACATGCTTACCGACAAAGCAATTCAAGCCGCTAAGCCGAGCGAGCGGCCATACAAACTGGCCGATGGCGAAGGGCTTACGCTGCTGGTGAAACCCAACGGCAGCAAGTTGTGGCGGTTTCGATATCGTCACGATGGGCGAGAAAAGATGCTGGGATTCGGCACCTATCCCGACACGAGCGCGAAGCTCGCGCGTGAGAAGCGCGACAAGGCGCGCAAGCAATTGGCGGCGGGCTTGGACCCAAGCGGTGCTCGGCAAGCTGAGAAAGCTGCTCGCGCCAATACCTTTGAAGCGGTCGCGCGCGAATGGTTGCCTATGCAGAAAGAGAGGCTGGCGCAGGCAACTTACTCCAAGGCCGAATGGACTTTGGAGACCCTGGTCTTTCCACATCTTGGGACACGCCCTATCGATAAAATCTCAGCGGCCGACGTCCTGAAGGTACTTAAGCGCATTGAGGGACGCGGACTTCACGAAACCGCGCACCGCGCCCGGCAGAGAATTAGTCAAGTTTGCCGGTACGCTGTCGTAACAGAGCGAGCCCAGCATGATGTAACCTTGAACCTGCGCGGCGCCTTGGCACCAGTGGTGACTACTAATCACGCCGCAATCACCGAGCCCGACAAAATCGGCGAGTTGCTGCGATCAATTGAGGGCTACAAAGGGCAAGCTGTGACTTGGTGCGCACTGCGAATTGCGCCGCTCGTATTTGTTCGACCGGGCGAGCTGCGGCATGCCGAGTGGTCCGAATTTGATCTCGATGGCGACGATCCGCAATGGCGCATCCCAGCTAAGAAAATGAAAATGCGCGAGCAGCATATCGTTCCACTGTCTAAGCAGGTCGTGACGATTCTGCGCGAGCTGCACACGTTAACTGGAAACGGAATGTATTTGTTTCCGGCGTTGACCTCGAAAAGTCGCTGCATGAGCGAAAACACGATCAACTTGGCATTGCGCCGTATGGGATACAGCAATGAAGAAATGACCGGTCACGGTTTTCGCAGCATGGCATCCACAACTTTGAACGAGCAGGGTTGGCATCCCGATTTAATCGAGTTGCAACTTGCACATGCTGAGCGGAACGCGGTTCGTGCCGCGTACAACAAAGCGCAGCGGCTGCCGGAACGTCGAAAAATGATGCAGGCGTGGGCGGACTATCTCGATGGTTTGCAGGAAGGCGCTAAAGTCATTCCAATTCGTCGCGCGAGCTAATGCCGGCGGAGCAACGACCTGCCTAGACTCGTCCCCTTGTGCGAGCTCGGTCATCTACCGCCCGGCGCCATTGGATCCCGATCGAGGACGATTTGGTTCGCCTTGACGTCTTCGACTTGGATGCGCGGTAGCATGCTGTATTTGTAGCCGCAGTGCTGGCCGAAGTTCACGCCAAAGTCAGCGCGGTTGACCCCAGGGAGCCGTTCTTGCGCCGAATTTCAATTTATGAGATCGCGCGATTCCGGTGTTTCAACACTTCTCAATATTGCGGCTTCGACTTCGTTCGCGCATGCTTCGGCTTGCGTGACGAGCGTGCATGTACCAGTACAGCGTGCCCAAGCCTCCCCATGCGCCGAGAATCGCGTAGGGCCGCCAATCCGCTTCCAGCCCCGCAACGATAATGATAATTGCGCATATCATTCCGGCTGACGACCAGAGCTTAACGGCGCGACGACTCATTCGAAAGCTCGCCCCTTCTCGTAACGCGGGATGGCGGACAACCAAGCGCCATGCGGATAAGCAATTACTAAAATACTTCAGCATCGTTGGGATATTGGCCGCGATAAAGAGGAACGCTAGATTGTCGGGCAGCAGCAGAGCGAGAACACCGAGCATGAAAGCGATAGTCGTCGCAATGTGCGGAGTACCCCAGCGGGGATGAATACGGGCAAGGGCCGGTGAGAGCACGCCGTCACGACCCATGGCAAACAGGAAACGGGCGAAAATCAGGAAGGTTGCGTTGATCGCCGCAGCAATGGACGCTAACGCCGTAATTATTAGTAGAGGCGATGCCCAGGCTCCGAGAAAGGCTTTGGCGGCCTCGTAAAGCGGCGCCGTGCTTGACGCTACATTCGGCGCCCCGAGTACACCGATAGTCACGAAAGAGGTACCGAAGTACAGCAGCATGCCAATGAGGGTCGCGATAGCAAGCGCTCTTGCAATCACCGCTTTGCTGTTGCGAATCTCCTCGCCCGCCTCGGCCGCGCTCTCAATGCCCGTGTACAGCCCAACCAGCAAGGGCAACGCCGCGAGAATGCTCCGCGTCCCGTGGGGCAGCATGGGCGTGAAGTTTGACAAATGCACGTGTGAAAAACCGGCCAATACAAAAGCGCCCAGCACCACAATTTTCAGAAGCACCAATGCACTGGCCGCTTTGCCCGCCAATCCAACACCGAGGAGATTTACCACGTAGAAGGTAAATAGAAGCGCCAACATCGTGGGCACCGCCGGAACGGCAACGATCTTAGAGAGATAGCTGACGAACACAACCGCCATGAGCTGCAACGACACCGCGTTGCCGACTATCCGCAACCATGTCACGATAAAGCCGAGATACGGATGAACAAATCGGGCTGGCCAATCGTAGGAGGACCCGGAACGCGGTACAGCGGATCCCATGAACGCGTAGACGACCACAAACACGATCATGGGGATCGCGGCCAAACCAAGCGAAATGAGCATGGCAGGGCCTGCCACTGCTGTAGCGGGGGCGGTGATCGCAAAGATCGATACGCCCACGGCCGCGCTGACACCCAGCGCGATGACGTCCGGCAGCCGCATGCTTTGTTTAAGCTGCTCGCCGTCGTTCACTTATCGGTAACCTCTTGGGGGCTGCGTCGGGAGTTCGATCCAACACTATCGCCAATCAGCCCCTAACGCGAGTTACCGCGCTTTGGGGCGGACGAATCTATGGCAGTTGCCGCCGGATTCAAGTGCCCCCGATACGAAGCTTTTAGCGCGACGAACGAGCAGTCAGCTCATCGCTACCTTGATCACCCGAATCTCGGCAGATCGCTAGAACCCTTGCTGAAAATAGATACCAATGGTTTGTGGCGGCATGCGATATCCGTAAATCGCGACAGGGCCCGGGGCGATGGTGCTGTAACCCACCTCATTGGTAATGTTCTTTGCAACCAGGTTAAGTGAGGAGCGTCCGAACTCAACACCTGCCCGCAAATCGAGCATGTGAATGCTGGGGTTGAGGTATTGGTCGCCGTTCAACGCGAAATCGGACACCTCATTGCCGGTGTAGCGGTAAGTGGCGCCGGCGGATGCATTTAACGTGGTGGTAATTGCCCAACGATAATCCACCGTGAACGCGCCGTTGAACAGTGGCACAGTCGGCAATCGATCGCCGGTAACACCGCCGATAATGGGCGCATCCGCCGCGAGTTTAGCGTCCTGATAACCCACATCCAAGGCAACACTCAGGCCCTGAAGCGGTTCCACGCGTGCGGTGAACTGCGCTCCGTTGATCGTCGCCTTCGAAGCGTTTACGGCCGCGCCGAGACCATCAACGGTCGTCTCCATTTGAATGTTGGTCCAGATAATGTGGTAGACGGCTGCGTTGACCGTAAGGTGCGCCAGTTCCGGCCATTCCTTCTTCGTTCCCACTTCATAACTGACCAATGAGTCGGGCTTGAAATTCTCAGGGACGTCCGCCGGGGCGCCCGCTGGCAGAGCGTTCGGGCCACCTGCCCGATAGCCCTTGGCGATACGCGCATAGACCATGGTGTTGTCGCCAACGTTCCAGCGTGGGGAAACCAAAAACGTAAATGCATCGTCCGCCGAGGTTCCGACCGATGTATTGAAAACCCCTGGGGCGTCCACACTCGTATTGGTCGCGGAGAAGCTTTGGTGATTGTAGCTCTCTCGCGCACCGAGCTGCAGATCGAATTTGGACGTGAAGTGATAATCCACGTCGCCGAACACGGCAAGATCTCGATAGGTCGACGGATTCTTCGTTGCAAAGGCGTCCGGAGATAGCGCCGCACGCTCGCCGACTAAGGTGTAAGGAACCACATTGAAGTCGAAATACGCGGTTTCCAGATCGTAGTAGCCACCAATCTGCCAGTCCAACGCGCTGCCCGACTTCGACGTTAAACGCAATTCCTCGGTTGTTCTTTCCAGTCGCGAATTTTCGAGGCCATCCGCGGCAAACTGATTGTCCGCCAAGCCGTAAAACGAACCAAATGGAAAGTAATTCGTAAAGTCGTTGTGCGTTTCATAGTTGAACACGCTGTAGCTCGTGGTAGAACTGAGCGTCGCCCAGTCCATATCGTAGGCGATGGATGCTGCACCAAGGTTATAGTGGGATTTAAATGGCTCGGACACCAAACGCTGCTGATCCTTATCGCCATAAAGGGGCGCTACGGTAATGGGCGTTTGCTGGTTGGTCGGACCCAAGTCAACGACAGATTGACCGTCCGAATCGATGGACTGCGAAAATTCCGTCAGACGAATCGACAAGCGCTCTGTGGGCGTCCACAAAATCGACGCTCGTCCGCCCTCGAAAGTATTGGCATTGACGTTGGAGCGCGGATACGGACCGTTGTCGTCTATGAAACCGGGATCGCGTCGCTGAAATGCATCCAGCCTGAATGCGGCATCTGAAGAGATCGGAATGTTCACCATTCCCTTGACGCTGTATCCGGAACCCCCGTCCTTGGCTTCCACACCGCCTACGTTGATGATTGCGTCAAACGCTTTCGGATCGGGTGGATTGGTCACGTACTTGATTAGCCCGCCGATCGCGTTCGCCCCGTACAAGGTCCCTTGCGGACCCTGCAGCACTTCCACCCGCGTCATGTCAAAGGTGTCAAAGTCCCCGGTTTGCGAGCCGCCGTTATTGTCGGCACTGCTCGATCCAAATGGAATGTCGTCTACGTAGACTCCGACTGAAGTGCTGAGCTGTGTCGGCCCGGAAGTGACCCCGCGCAGCGTAATAATGTTCTGTCCGGCACCGAAGTTTTGGTAAGACATTCCAGGCACGAGAGCAGCCATGTCCTCGACACGCGTCAGCTGTTGCGCGCTAAGCGCGGTTTCGGAGAGCACGGAGATGCTCTCAGGTACGTTTTGAAGGTTTTCGGATCGCTTTTCCGCCGTGACGATAATCTCGGTGAGCTGGTTTGAGGCGGTGGTATCACTGGCCGTGTTTTCTGCGAGCACCGCGCCGGTGCCTGCAGACATGAGGATGACAGAAGCACCCACAATCGCACTTGCTTTAAATCGCAGCGTTCGCTTTTGCGTTCTCATGAGGGTTCCCCGCATATGTTGTATATTTGACTAACCGAATCCCGCCCCAGATCATCCGTCGATATCGACGCATCCATTTCTTTCCTCGAAGAGAGACTAGTTCGCAACTTGACTGAGGCAAAGAGGAAACAATCGCCCTCGGTGTTGCATATATTGCAACGGGCCGATCTTGAGACTTCAGGTCGCAATTCCTTTGATTCGCAGGCCGAGATCCTCACAAACGCGACGGCAGACGGCAATGAGCGAGGGGATCGCTCGACACAAATCATAGGAATCGGATCGATTTGCTGCGGTTCCGCAGCGCAGCGAGCACGCTGTCTGCGGTGATCTCTGATGATTTGGGGTTCTCTCCGAATCCGCCGCTTTCCATCGTGACATCGAGCCGAGCACGGTCAGAAATCGCCGTGATCCGACCGACGTTATTGCGGGCGGAGGGGTCTGCAATGAGGTGTACGCGCGTCCTGTCGAAACCTAAGCTGGCAAAGGCCACGGAAGCTGCCAGATTGGCGTTTTTTGGGAATTTAAGGGCGATTTCTCTTGCGGATCCGGCCAAAAACTCGCGCGCATCCGTGATCTCATCGAGATCGCAGTATTTCTCGGCCTCTGTTCCTCGCCAGGCTGCGGGTGGTTTGGTCGAAGTGTAGGTGACAGATCTCAGCCCCGCCTGTTTGAGAGACAAGAGGCCATCAAATCCTGCGAGTGCACCTGCCGGGATGACGACTTGACTGTCACCCATGAGCGCAGCGGATCGGAGCCGGGACGCCACTTCCTCGTTGGCAAGGATTCCAGATGACAGCACGTAGAGATCGCGACCGCCGCGCAGCACCTCGCAGCCGTATTCTACAACCACGTTATGTCCGGCAGCTTCAACAACCAAATCGGGGGAAGCATCAAGAAGCTCCTCGACGGATGTCGTTACCAGCGTGTTATCGGAGACATCATCGCGCGCGGTTGCGCGCTGTTCCTCTCGTGTACATACAGCGACCAAGGAGAGCTCTGCCGCTCCCCCATTTGACAGGGCGCGCGCTATTGAACGGCCGATTGCGCCGTAGCCGATCAAACCGATCCGACTCATTGGATTTGACGCCCCGTCCCAGACACTTCGTAAGGTCACCGAACAATTTTCGCAATGCTGGCACATCACAAGTTCCGGGGCTGCACTAAGCTCGCACGCCTGCGTTGCAGTATCTGCAACGCGCCGACAAAGCACGCACGTGAACTACGCTGGCCGTTATAAAACGGAGGGGCTTTATGATTCGACTGCTATCGATCAGGCGCTAGGGATGCGCCCTGAGGACAAGGCGAGCTGCCGTCTAAACAGACCTGGGGCCTATTCCCCAGGGCCAGTTTGCAAATGGCGGGTGAAAAAAGAGCAAGTTCACTGTGTAAGCGAGCTGATCAATTTGTCGCGGAACATTTTGAGGATTCGAGACGGTCGACGCCGATGCAGCATGACGACATCCAGTGTGGTGTGTTTGAGCCGCTTGTCCTGAAGCAACGTCGCTTGCAGCAGGTTTTCATGCTGTCGTCCCTGTAGCGCCCGGCCCGGAAGAATAGCGGCTCCGCCGCCTTCGATAACGAACTGCCGTAGTGCTTCAAATGAGTTACTGGATAGTACCGGAAAAAGCCTCACGCCCGCCGAGCGGCAGGCCGCGTCGAGCAGGCGCCGGATCCCGAAGTCTGCGGGCGGCAGTCCCAACGGGAAACCGGAAACCTCCTCGAGAGAAACGGCTTTTTGCTGCCGCGTCGACTGATCGCGGCGTGTTACGAGATAGAGGGGCTCGTCCAAGCGCGCCACGGTCTCCAATTCAGGGTCAGGTTCGGGCGCGAAAGTGATCCCTATGTCAGCCTCGCCCTGCTTGACCGCCTTTACCACCTCCGGGGCAGGCAACATACTCACGGTAAAACTCACTTGGTCGAACCGCTCTCGGAACCGAGCGATTGCCGTGGCAGGACCGGCTATCATTGAGCTCTCAACTGCAGCAATTCTGATCAACGCCCGGCGTCCGCCCTTGTAATCGTCTAAGTCCGTCTTGAGCCCGTCGTAGTCGAGCAGCGTCGTGCGAGCGAACTCTTCGACCAGCGCCCCGGCATGGGTGACGACGACGCCTGCTGCAGTTCGATCGAGAAGCGTGGTGCCAATCTGATGTTCCAGTACCGCGATCTGGCGGCTCGCCGATGAGGGCGCAATACCTAAACTATGGCTCGCCTTGCGAATCGACTGCAGGCGGACCGTCTCATGGAAGACCTGTAACGACCGCATAAACATTCGTGAAATCTCCTGCGCGTGGTACCACGCCACGCATATTACCCGTGTTGCACAACGCGCAACACTGCAGTCGGTGTTTTTTTATGGTACGTGTAAACGCTTTGGTCAAAGCTGACATTCGCGGTCGATTGACCGCCAATCTGTATGAGCAGACCAGGCAGAGCTAACCGGGCCGATAGATCTGCACATGCTATCGTCTGTCTGTCGCGGCGGTCGAGCGCACGGAGTTGAATTTAGTGATACACGCTGCTGGAGTCTTCAAAGGAGCAGGCGAACAATGAAAGACCGGTCGAAATCCGGCCTGTGCCCAGCGGCTGATTTTCCGATTACTCAGCGACTGGCTTATTTGAATTCTGCCGGCCTTGGTATCGTGCCGATGCCGGTTCAACTCCGTGCGCTCGATTTCGCGCAGCGCCTCGCAACCGAAGGGACTCGCACCTACTTTCAGAACGCGGCAGAGGTGCGGCTCACGCCCCGTTTGGCCGCAGCTCGATTGCTCAACGCCGATTCGAGTTCGATCGCGATTGTGAATAGTGTTTCTGAGGTCATGAATCAATTTGCTTGGTGGGTACGCCCGAGCCGTCAGCAAAATGTGGTCGCTATCGACATAGATCATCCCTCGGCCACCTTTCCGTGGCTGCGGGTAGCAGAGGAGACGGGGGCGGAGGTGCGCTTCGTGCGGGCCGCGAATGCGCCCGGCGACCTCACTTTCGAGGATATTGCCGCATTGGTGGACCATGAAACGAGTGTGATTTCCGTGAGTCACGTGCTCTGGACGACCGGCCTGCGCTTTGACCTTCGCGCGCTGGCAGATCTCGCACACGCACATGACGCATTTCTTACCATTGATGCAACTCACAGCGCTGGAGTCATTCCTCTGGATGCATCTGCCTCCGGCGCAGACCTCATTGCCGCAGGATCTTTCAAGTGGCTTTGCGGCTTTTCGGGCGCCGCAATCTGCTACATCAAGCCCGAAATCATAGATCAGATACGACCCATTCTTGTCGGTCACAACAATGCCACCGCCGCGGAGCAATTGCGTCCAGAAGCCTACGATGCCTGTTCGTTCGATCTACCCATGAACGCGAGTCGCATGGAATATGGCAGCTCGGCGCATGTGCCGCGCTTCATGCTGGGCCCGTCCATCGATTACCTGCTGGAAGTGGGAATCGATCGAATCGAGGACCACGTACAGATGTTGGGCACGCATCTTATCGAGGGCCTGCTGAAACTCGGTGCGCGGATATTGACCCCTACCGATGAGCGCCGACGCGCCGGCATCATAACGGCCCGGTTCGCCGGACACGATGGGGCGGCGTTAACCGCGGCGCTGGATGCTCAAGATGTCGTGGTCTTGCCGCGCCTCGGGGGGATTCGATTCTCCCCGCACCTGTTCAACAGCCTCGAGGACATCGATCGCGCCGTTGCAGCGGTCGCGGTAGCCATCGCTCGCTAGCAGCGTGCGCGCGAAATCTTGCGAGCCACTCCCATGACCGATAGAGCAGCCGAGTTCGAGAACTGGATTCGGACCTCGTTCGTGCAGATGAATACCGAACTGGAGAATCTCTACTTCGACGCGAGCGATCGTGCCGGCGTCGTGGGCGTCGGCGACCCCATCAAGGCGGCACTGCGCGATGAAGGCCATGGCTATGTAGTCGAATTGCTGGCGGAGGGGAATACCGGGGATGGCTTCGACATTGCGTTCGGAGTTCTCGGCAACGTCGGCATGTATCTTGGCGCACTGCGGCGGCACGAACTCACCAATCCCTCGCGCGAGGAGCGCTCGCCGTTCCGCGAAGCCTCTTCGCTGGCCCTGCACGTGGGTGCTTCACTTGGCATGGCGCCGCGATTCTCCACCGCACACCTCGCCACCCGCAACCGCGCCATCGCGGGTGTGCGCAAGAGCTTCACCTCGCTGCGCGACGAGTTTCTGTTCATTGACGAGAACACCCGCGGGATCCTATCGCTGCAGCAAGCGGCGGATGCGCTGACAAACGTGGTGCACCTCGGCGTGTCAAGCCCCGTAGCCGATGTGATGTTTGATTCCGCCAAGTCGGCGTTGCGGGAAGTTATCCGATCCAACGAGCGGCTGATGAAAGGCCTCGATGTCGCGCGGTTTTTCTACTCGGTGCGGCCGTATTACAAGCCCTACCGCGTGGGACGCCAGGAGTACCGCGGCGCCAACGCCGGTGATTTTTCAGGAATCAATGAGATCGACTTATTACTGGGACTGTGCCGGGCCAACGACCCGTATTATTCGCAATTGCTGGTGGACAAAATGCTCTTCATGCTGCCATCGGATCAGGCGCGGCTTCGCGACTGCATGACGCGGCAAAGCCTGTTGGATGAGCTGCTGGCACTGCGCGAGGAGCATGCCGCAACGGACTGGTTTCAGAAGAATGCACGCGCCTACCTCGAGATCTGCGACCTGTTCGGCAGGTCGGCTGCGCAACACCACGATGGCTTGGTCAAGCGGTTCATCGAGGCGCCCGCTGCCGATCTCAACGAAGAACATATGGCGGGAATTACGGCAAGTGGTCCACCGCTTCCGGTGCTGCTGAGATCACTCGAATTATTGCGCGATCTACGGACCGCCGCGGACCGCCGCGATATAGCAACGCGACATGACGACATCGTCTTGCTGCGCGGTACCGTGGAGTGTTTGTAATGAACGAAAGTGTCTCTGGATCGGTTTGATCGAGCGAGCGCAGCGCGGGAGCGAGTGCTACGTACCAATCACTCGTTTGATAGTTCCAGGGCGCCGCCCTGCGGGTGTCGGTAGCGCCAGAGCAATTCGTAGGCGAGCAGCGCGCCGAGGATGACGAGACAGTACACACTCCCTTCGGGACCGACGGTGGCGCCGCTCAGCAGATCGCTGCCTCGCGGACGGAACTGAAAGAGATGACCGTCGAACCAGTAGCCGCTGCCAAGAGTGCCATAGAAGGATTCCTGCGCCCAGTCCCACATGCCGTGGAAGGCCACCGCCCACCACAGGGAGCCGGTCCGAAAGACGCTAAGCGCCAATAGCGCGCCGAATAGAAAGACTTGAACGAGCCCGAGGAAATTCTCTCCGGGGTTGCCAGCATGAGCGGCCGCGAATACGCAGGAGGTTATCAAGACGGCGGGCAAGGCGCCGAAGATACGGGCAATGGCTATTAGAGCATAGCCCCGATCAAGGCACTCCTCTGCTATGCCGACCAGCAGAAGGCCGACGAGCCAGCGCAGGCTGTAGGTCAGGATTTCGGCGCCATGGAGGCGCAGGCCGTCGAAGATCAGAACGTGGGACAACCACATCGCTGCCATGAGGGTCGAGATGGCGAGGAAGCCTGCAAGCAATCCGCCACCATAGTGGCGCAGAGCATCGACCCGGGAATAGCCGACGGCGCCCCAGGAGCGGCGGTCGATTTTTAGTGCGATCCAGGTAATGAGAAGCACATAAATCGAGCGAAATACGACGATGATCGTGAGCCGGTTTACCGAGACCGCCGGCAGCGGGCCGAAAATCGGCTGGAAGTTCAGATGCGCGCTGTTCTGCAGGAAGTGCGCCACGGTGGGCAGGATGAGACGCTCCGCCTTCGCCTCCAAGTACGCCAGCAGGATAAAGACACCCAGCGCGAGGACAGCGCGCAACGAAGGCCGGGAGTAGCGAAGAACGGGCACGCGAGGTGCTTAACGATACGATGTCATCGACGTGTCGAAGTGGCCAACGGTTTGGTGATATCGGTCAGCAGGTCGGAAGAGCCTGCTTGCCTCTCGAGAGCCGGGTAGCGCTCCCCACCATGCCATTGAATCTCAATACGCCGCGAATATCCGGTATGGGTGATGCTCAACACGATCGGCGCAGACGAGTCCTTTGCAGCCTGAATCGCTGCCTTCAACCCCGCAAGACTGAATTGGCGCCCCCCGACATCGACGATTTTCATATCCGGACCCATGCCGGCAGCATCGGCAGGGGAACCCCAGCGCACATCCGCCAGGCTCCCGTCCTGCTTGACGTCCAGTCCTATAGAATAGAGGGCATCGAGTATCCCGCCATCCTTTTCGCTCAACATCTCAAACTGATTGGGCGCATCGACATATACCAGGCTCCAACCTCCCTGGATAATCCCGCCGAGAGGCGCATGCTCAGATTTCGATCGCAAACGGGCCTCAAAGAAGGCAGACCAGTCGTTGGCGGCAATGGAATTCAATGCTTTGACCAAATCCCCGAACGAATAGGGCAGTACTTCAGGTGCGCGATCGCCGCTGGGTCCAAAGAATAAACGGCAGAAATCATCGAGTGATTTGCGGCCGTGAGTCAATGTGCGAATTGTCACATCGACATCCAGCCATACAAGACTACCCTCAGGGTAATAGTCCGGCCCACGCCGCCAGCTGGACCAACCATGCGATGCATTCATCAAGGTGGGAAGGCTCACGCCGGTATCTTCAAGGTTCTTCCACAAGCGTCCGGTGCGGTATTCCATGCTCGCCGCTTCGTTTGCAATGGCTTCGCGAAACTGTTCGGAGCTCCATGCGCCGCTTCGCGCGGCAAGTACCTGCCCGAGATAGGTGGTGAGCCCTTCGTAGACCCAGAGCAGATCATTTTGCATTGGAACTTGATAGTTGGCGTTGACCTCACCGATCGGTCGACGATATTTGCCGTTCCAAGAATGGGCATATTCGTGCGCAAGCGTGCTGCCTACATCCTCCGCGCCCGCCGGATCGCGGAACACATTCTCCGAACCAATATCGTCGCTGGATTCATGATGCTCCTGCCCCCCGATCGCGGTGCCGCGCGGCATCATCTTGTTGCTCAGCGTGACAAGAAAATCGTAGTGCTCGAAATGATGTGACCCAAAAAGAACGGAGGACTCATACACGAGATTTGACAGGGCCGCTTCCTGTTGAGGTGTCGTTTTCAAATCTTCGGGAGCATCCGCGACAATATCCATGAAATGAGATGGCGTGACTTCAGGAGCGATTGCGAACCG
Source organism: uncultured Gammaproteobacteria bacterium (assembly GCA_963812125.1). GTDB lineage: Bacteria > Pseudomonadota > Gammaproteobacteria > Steroidobacterales > Steroidobacteraceae > Bog-1198. The sequence continues at coordinate 16,529 of CAWETY010000012.1, read as the reverse complement.
GCGGAAGTACTCTCCGGCGATGACCGGGGAGTCAATGAGCCGTTCCAGCGAGATTGGAGCGAAACGGACGGTCGAGCCCTCTTCTGAGGCGGTCTTCAAGGCCGTGCCGTAGTGCCATCCCTGCGGAAGCTTGATGCTCGGTTCGCAGATCAGCTGTCGGATATTCGCATTCTCAGGGTAGAGGATCACGAGGTGCCAACGCAAATCGGCCAGTTTCTCAGTGGTTGCGACGCTGGCATTGGCGGTCGCGCCGGCGGTGGAGGCAACCGCCAGGAAATCCAGTTTTACCACCAGGGTTGAGGTCTGTTGCGGGACTTGAACATGGAAGGCGTACAGATCCACCTTATCTCGGAACCACTCCAGCGGTTTTCCATTGGCCGTTATACGCAAACCGGCGAGATTCCCAATGGGTCCTGCCGGAGCGTGATCGCCAGGGATCCACTTCGGATATACAAGCGTGAGGGCGCCGGGCCGCACCGGAATTGAAAGCTCTGCGTGCAAGATGCTCTTTTGAGCATCCGTGAAATCCACTGAGACGCGTTCGATGCGATTCTCCTGAGAAAATGCGGAAAACGCTGACCCACACAACAGAGCCATCAAAACCAATTGTTTCATCGACATCAACGACTCTCCTGCTGATGCGCTATTCTGCAGCCTCTCGCCCGAACCCGAGCATCACGCGCGCCCGCATCTGTGCTAGAGGAATAAGACGGCGAGACGTTCCGGAGGGTGGTCTCTTCTGCTAGGGCTCGCGGCCTGTGCATCCCGGAATAGCGCCACAACCGACTTTCTTATGTTCACAGACTAGTTCGAAGTGGTACATCGGTAAAGCAGAAACCTCAGGGCTCGGCGTTGCGCGTATTGCAACGGTCTGTGAGCGAAATTCACTTCCGGGCGAGGGCAGCGAGGGCCCTTGCGACGTGAACTTGCTTAGTGGGGACGCTGTTGTCGTCGTCTGTCGGTGTTCCAATATTCGTGAATTGCCGGTAGAGCAGCAGTCACAGTTTCCAATGATTTGCACCCATCAACAATGTTCCCAGATCGTGAACTGGCATCAAAATGTTCCGAGATCGCGTACTGGGTGACGAGAGATGTTGCTGCCCCAACGCAGCCTTTCAGGTGTGCTTTAGCTTAAAGTCTTGCGACAGGCGCGGTGTGCCTACGCACGCCGAAATAACCCTTGATTGATGCAATCACAAGTGGAATCGCGCCAAAGATGATGAAGACCAAATCGCCCGGCAGGCGCAGCCATTCAATCAGGTGCGAGCGTCCACTGCCAATATAATCGAGACTGCGAGCATGCCAGTAACCGTGCTGAACGACGTCCCAGACTTGCAGGACGCCGCTGGGAAACAGGCTGAAGACCACCATCATCGCCAAACCGATGTTGGTCCCGAAAAAGGCGGTCTTGACGTATTTTTCGATCCCCGACCAGCGCGCATCGGCGCTGGTCTGACGCAACACGAATACCATCAATGCAATCGCCAGCATGCCGAAGACGCCCATCATGGCGGCGTGACCGTGGTTAGGTGTCAATTGCGTGCCCACTTCGTAATAACTGACGATCGGAAGATTGATCAGGAATCCGAACATGCCGGCGCCGACGAAGTTCCAGAAGCCAACCGCCATCAAAAAGTAAAACGTCCATTTGTGCGGGATCGTAATCGACTTGCCCGCCACTTCGCCCTCGCTGCGCGTCGTGCGCACGAAATCCCAAGCGTCGAGCGTCAGCAGAGTCAAGGGCACCACTTCCAGCACGGAAAACAGCGCCGACATGGCCATGTTGAAGCCGGTTTGACCCGTGAAGTACCAATGATGCCCGGTACCGATCAGTCCGCCGAGGAAGTACAGAATCGCATCCAGATAGATCACCCGCAATGCCGTGTTGCGGCGGGTTAGACCAAGCTGGTAGAGGGCGAGCGCCACTATCGTCGTTGCGAAGAACTCGAAGAAGCCCTCGACCCATAGATGGATGATCCAGAAGCGCCAGGTATCGACCACCGTGTAATTGGTTTTCGCACCGAAGAACAGCGCCGGAAGATAGAACAAAGGGATGGACAGAGCGGCGACGAAAAACATCCATACGATCGGCCGCGCTTCGACGTTTTCCACCTTGGCAGGCCGCGCCACCCACCAAAGCAGCGCAAACCAGACCAACAGGCCTATCGCGAGCAGGTATTGCCAGATGCGGCCCAATTCCAGATATTCCCAACCCTGATTGCCGATCCAGAACCACCAGCGGCCAAGCAGTTGCGAGATGCCAGCCCATTCGCCGAGCAGACTGCCAACGATTACCGCGACGAACGCGACGAACAGCAGGTGCGTCCACATCGCAAGACCGTGCGGCTCGTCGCGGCGCAGGGTGCGACCCAGAAACAGCGCCGCGGCCACGTAGGAGGTGGCGATCCACATGATGGCGCTCTGCAGATGCCAGGTACGCATCAAATTGCTCGGGAAGATATTCTCGAGTTGGAAGCCGTAGAAACTGCTCGGGTCGGCACGATAGTGCGCGGTGGCGCCGCCCACCAGGGTTTGGAACAGGAACACCAGAGCGACGAGGACATAGAACTTGACCAGCGCACGTTGGCCGGGACTGGCTTCGCCGGGCTGCGCGTAGGGACGCATCACATGGCCGCGACTGATCCAGCCCAGATAGTCGAACTTTCCAAATGCCAGGAGGACCGCGGCGATACCGGCCAGCAACACCAGCAAGCTCAATGCGCTCCACAGAATCGCGCCGGGGATCGGTGTATTGCCTACGCTTGGATCGTATGGAAAATTGTTGGTGTAAGAATGATTCTCGCCGGGCCGATTTGCCACGGAGGCCCATGCCGCCCAAGTCACGAACGCGGTGAATGCACGCAGTTCGTCTGGGTCGCTTATCAAGTTCGGTTTCAACCCGCCGTTGCTGACGGGTTGCTTGAAGTAGTCGGTCCAGTAGCCTATCTGCTGTCTCCAGGCCTTCGCTTCCGCTGAAGTCAGCGTCAATATCCCGCTGACGGGATCGTATCGATTGGTTTTCAGCACCAGCGCAACTTCGGCTTGCAGCCCTGCGCGCTGCATCGGGTCAAGTTCCCCGAGCGGCTTGTCAAATTGCGTCTGCGCCAGCGCGGCCGCGGTATCCTGTCCCATCGAGTGCAAGGCTGCTGCCGAATAATCCGGGCCGAGGTAGGCGCCGTGACCCCAGATGCTGCCGTTATCCATCAATCCGTATTTCAGGAACACCGCCTGGCCGTCGCCGACATCGGCGTCGGTGAACAGCGGCTTGCCTTGCGGGTCGGCAACGATGCGCGGAATCGGAGGCGCGTTGCGATAGGCGAGTGCCGTGACCGCAATCAGCACAGCGAAGCCGATCACCATGACAATTGCGATGGCTCGGAGCCACCAGGCAGAAAGCGGACTCTCGTCGGCCGGATTGATGATCGCGTTGCTTGCGGGCGTAACTAAAGTCGCGGACATGACGGCTCCCCCCCTCTTAATCAAATCGGGCTGGATCGCCCCGGCCTACTTCAAGTGAGCGTCCGGTCTGCACAGCATCAAGACTACAAATGCGCCTTGAACGGACGCCGATGACAGACTGCAGACGGACGGTGCCTGCCGCCTCGACGCCAAGCATTTTACGGAGCAGGAAAATACCGCGGCGCTTCGATTAGATCGCAGATACTGAGGCGTGGCTCATTGATAGCTGGCGTGGCTCTGCACTGTAGATTGCCTCTGGGAAGGAGCGGTTCGTTTCTATAAAAGTGCCCAACGGTAAGAGCGCTGTAAATCTCGTACCGCTCTCTCGGGTCGATGTAACCGAGATTCGGCCCTCATGTGCCCGAACGATTTGCGAACAAATATGCAGACCCAGCCCCAAGCCATTCCGGCTGGCAGACACGGAGTGACGCCAAAACGGCTCGAAGATCTTACCTAAACTTTCCGCGGGAATCGGTTCACCGGCATTCCACACCTCTAACACAAGATTGTTTTGATCGGCTCTCGCGCTGATTTTGACCGGGCTTTGAGGTAGTCCGTGCGTCAGGGCGTTCGCCAACAGATTCGATGCCACTTGCTGCAATCTCCCCAAATCGCAGCGTACTGCCCGGTCAACGCTAATTTCCGAAATGATTTCGCACTCCGGCTGGGCATCTTTAAGCTCCTGAACGACCGTTGCCAGACCGATATTGATATTATCAACGTCCGTGAGTTCGAGCCCGATCCCGCCGCCCAAGCGCCCGCGGGCGAAGTCGAGCACATCGTCAATCAACGAGGACATCCGTCGAACGTTGTCTTTAATCCGCGAGACAAAGACCAGCAATTTGGGATCCGTAAGCCTTCGTTCCAGCAGGGCGCCGCTGGCGGATATTGCGTGCAGAGGATTGCGTAAGTCATGTCCTAAAATCGCAATGAATTGCTCTCGCAGTTCCCCCGCCGCGCGTTCATCGAGGAGCGCCCGGTGCTCCTGCTCTTGCCCCTCTTGACGGTCGAGTTGCGAGGCGATGAGTGCCGCAAATTCGGTGAACATCGATAGGATGCGCGGCTCCTTCACCTTCGCGGGGCTCGGGTCGAGCGTACTCAAGTTTCCGAAATAGCCGCCGTTGGCGCGAATAATGGGCACCGAGACGTAGCTCTCAATCTGATGACGTTTCGGCGCACTGTGGCGGTATCGCGGGTCGGCACTCGCGTGCTCGATCACGGTGGGTGCGCGCGATGGCCGTGAATCAAAACACGGCGTCGCGTTGTGCGGAAGCTCCAACCCCGGCTTCAAGCCGAAGTGAACCTCATCTTTAACGGCGCATGCCGTCCAGGTGTTATCTGTGATCCGCGCGATGACGGCGACCCGCATGCCGGTCATCTCGCACAAAACCTTGAGCAGCGTCGGCACGGCATCAATGCGCGCGATGGCCGCGACGGCGCGCGCGCTGTCTTCGGAAGCTTCCATGTCATTCACCTCAAACCGCAGAAATCAGGACTGTGACCTTATCTAAAGGGATGAGCGCAAATTCCACTCCGTGGAAGCCAACTCTTTGTGCTTTGTGCGCGAAGGTAGAGCTCTAGATGGGCGGGGTCTGTACGGTGACCAACATAATTTTGAAATTCTTACGAAATGCGCTATGTTCGGCAGCGTACAGAGCGGATGAAGCAAGTGTCGGGATAATAGGCGGTTAGATCCAGGGGACTGAGCGGTCGCTGCCTGGTTATGAATCCAAGTCTTCGAATCGCCAGGTTACGCACGTCATGGAGGCCTTCGCCCAATCCAACCAAAATCGGCTAATTGCTGCCTTACCGCCGGCCGAGGCGGCGCGCTGGTTGCCGCTTCTCGAATCCGTCGATATGCCTTTAGGGTCGGTCCTGTACGAGTCGGGCGGCACGTTAAGCCATGTGTACTTTCCGACGACCTCCATCGTTTCCTTGCTGTACGTGATGGAAAATGGCGCCTCGGCTGAGATTGCTGTGGTCGGCAATGAGGGCATTGTCGGCGTTTCCTTATTCATGGGCGGCGAGTCCACTCCGAGTCGGGCCATTGTGCAAAGTGCCGGCCACGGCTTTCGACTCAAAGCGAACACGATGAAGGAGGAATTCGATCGAGCCGGGCCGGTTCTGCATTTACTCTTGCGCTACACCCAAGCGCTGATCACGCAGATGGCTCAAACCGCCGTGTGCAACCGGCACCACACCCTCGATCAACAACTATGCCGCTGGCTCCTCTTGAGCTTGGACCGTCTGCAGGGCAATCAACTTGTAATGACTCAGGAACTGATTGCCAACATGCTCGGGGTGCGCCGCGAAGGGGTGACCGAAGGGGCGATGAAACTTCAGCGTGCAGGATTGATCAGCTACGCGCGCGGCCACATTACCGTACTCGACCGAACAGGAGTGGAAAAACGCAGTTGCGAGTGCTATTTGGTTGTTAAAAAAGAGTACGACCGGCTGCTTCCCAAACAATTGGCACGCTGAGTGCCGCGTGCTCTTCGGCGGCTCGCAAGGCGTCTGAAGCTGTTCATGCATGTTCTGGCCAATGAAGCCTTCGGCATCGACGACCGCGCAGGGCATTCCCACTGGTGGAGCCGCCCGAATCCCTGGCACCTCAAACGGATCAGCGACAGGACCGGAGTCGGGATCGAGATACTTCGACGCATGACACTCGCCAAATGGGTGCCCGTTTACCGGGAGGATGAGGATAGTCACCGCTTCGCCGGGCCTCGTTTCGTCTCTATTGCGCCGGAATACCGGGTTCGCCGGCACGCCGTGTGCGCCGACTGTCTGGCGGAGGATTCCGAGCCGTTCCTGCGGTTGTGGTAGTTGGTCGGTTGGGTGGCGGTATGTCCGCGGCACACGACGATATTGGTTACCCGTTGCGTCTGGTGCCGAGGACAGGTCCGTGTTGCCCGACTCTCAAGCTCGACTCCGTTTGCGCCGGGAAACTGCACCTCGTGCGGCGAGAACGTTCGGGACGCGGTGTGCTGGCTGGCACATCCTTCGGTGACCCGGTTGCAGGGGACGCTGCTCAAGGGGAAGCGGCACGGCGCCACAACGCTTCCAGGCATTGGGACGTTGAGCTGGTCGGAGACGGTTGCTCTAATCGATCTCCTGCTCGGCGTGTATTGAAGAGTCTTGGATTACGACGATCAGGAAAGCATCCGGACCCAGCACGAGAAGTCCGACCTCGCTCCGAGTCTGGCCGACCGCGCCTATGACACCCGATACGGCAGCCTCCAATTCCTGGCGTGGCTTTTCGAAGGGTGGCCGCATGGTGCCGGCACATGCATTGCCAGGGAGCTGTTGGCGCGAGGCTTGGAAACCGGCCAGCCGTATGCGGATCGATTGGACGAAGCCTCGCACCCCTGACGCCAATGAGATCGAGCCCGAGATTCGAGGTCGCCTTCGCGAGCTGCTCTAGCCGCGTTCGATTTTTAGCCTCCAGTTACTCATCCCAATCCGTCACCGCGTGTTCCGAGATCGTGAACTCAGTTCGCAGATCTTCGCACCGGTCCGCGGATCTCGGCACCAGTTCGCACATCTAGGAACACTGACATCGTCGTCGAGGCTTGCTTGAGTTTCGCTGAAAAAACCTTAAAACGCAGGATTGCCTAACGGCTGCTATTTGCTACAACTGTTGCTCACATGAGCGATGGAACACATCTCACAACTTGGGTGACGCGAGAGACAAAAGATCGTTTCGCAGCGGTCGCGCGTCACCAAGGATTGTCTGATTCGGCACTCCTGAAGCGCTTGGTCGAGCTGATGCTCCAGAGCGCCAGCGCCGCAGAACTGGGGACACCAGGGGGTGCAGACCGGGCCTCTCGGGACTCGCGCTTGACGGTCAGAATCCGCCCCGACGACCAGCTGCTACTGCGTGAACGTGCGGCGGCGCGGGGGATGACGGCGGCAACCTACGTGTCGGTCCTGACCCGCTCCCACCTGAGATCTCTTGCGCCGCTACCGAAGGCTGAGTGGCTGATGCTGGAAAAAATCGTGACGGAACTCAGCAAGCTCGCCCGAAATATTAATCAGATCACCCGGGCCGCCAACCGGGGGGAGCGGGTAAGCGATCCGGGGTCGAACCAGTTTCGAGCCATGCTTACGATCGGCAACGCACTGCGCGTTCATATCAAGGGATTGCTTCAGGCGAATGCCAAGAGTTGGCAGCAAGGGTATGAGGATTAAAAAGTGACGGACGACGAACTCGAACCGATTTTCGACCCGGTCAGCTACGGACGGGCTCTTGCGGAGCGTGAGCGCCCGCTGTCGATCAGCCAAATCAAGCTCATTACCCGCACCGTGGGGCGCACCCCCGAAGTCATGGTCAAGGTAGTCAACAAAGGCTCAAGTAGCCCAGCCGGGGTAAGCGGGCAAGTTGGCTATATCGGTCGGCAGGGTGAGGTGGCGCTTGAAACCGATGACGGAGAAATCTTGCAAGGCCAAGAGGCCGCGAAAACCCTCCTCGAGGATTGGAATCTTGATCTGATTCAGCAACGCGGCAAGATCGATCTGACCCCCAACAAGCCAAAGCAACCGCCAAGACTGGTCTACAAACTCATATTCTCCATGCCGGCCGGCACGCCGCCCGAGAAGGTCCAGGCGGCGGTGCGGAATTTCGCCCGGGAGGAGTTCGCACTTAAGCATCGCTATGTGATGGCTCTGCATACCGACGAGCCCCATCCGCATGTCCACCTGGTTCTCAAGGCCAGAAGCGATAACGGCCAGCGGTTGTACCTTCGCAAAGCGACGCTCCGGCAATGGCGAGAGGGGTTCGCACGCCACCTTCGGGCGTTGGGAGTAGCCGCAAACGCAACGCCGCGCTTCGTCCGAGGCGAAATATACCCCTCAGAAGCCGGACGGCATATATCGCGCGAGATCACGAGTCGAGTCGACACATTGGCAAAAACGGGTCAACGCTGTTGCACAGGAAATAGTGCAAGGCAAACTTCAAGTCGAGCCAGGTAAAGCGAAACTGATCCGCACGCGCCAACAAGTCCATCGTGGATGGCAGGCTGTAAGCGACTGAACTTGCTCGCCAAGGGCACCCCGAAATCGCCGCGCAGGTTAAGCGATATGTGGAGCAGATGCCGGGAGCCGTTAACCGAGAAGGAATATATCGCCACGAAACTGTTGGAGCACGGTCGCGAACCCCAAATCCGTGAAATCGAATTTGCGCGATAGAAATCCTCTTCGCGCGTTGCGCGATTTGGATGCTGACGGAGCTAGCGAAGACAGTGGCAACCCAATGCTCAATGGCCTGATTGTCTGGTGCATTGTTTGGCGGAGCCGCAAATGCAGAAGCAGCGGCTAGCGTGATAACGACGTGCAGTACCGCTCTGATTGTCATGAATAGGATCCCCGGCGGTGTCACGGCACTAGCTGTTCGCCCAGGCTAGGACTGAGCGACCGATCACGAACAAGTGTAGTGCCACGAACACCCACGGCACGACGCGTTCGATGTGCGACAGCGGCCGGTATTTCTTTGGATCCCTCCCTTGGCCCATCAGACGCCATTCGGCAGCGTACAGGTTGAGTGGCAATCGCTTTTCGATCTCGCCCAAGACCTTGAACTTTGCCGAGTTCAAGTCGCGATACGAAGTGATGATCTGAAACCACAACACCGATAGGACGATCCCGGCGCAGCCGATGAGCCACAAGTTGGCGGTCGGGTCTTTTGACGCGAGGTAGCCATCAAATGCGAGCAGCGCGGTATTGATGCTGAGGAAGTAAGAATTCAATATCGAGTTCGTGGGCGACGCCCGTGGCCGTGTGGGTGTATTGGCCGCAGAGGATTACCACGATGTCGATGTTGTCCATCCGGTTCCGAACTTTGGTTTTCCAATCACCAGGCAAGTGATCTTTGATCGAAGCATCTTTAAAGTCGAAGGGACTGTCGGGCAGCTTGGCTTGTCCCGCCAGCATCGCTTTAACGCCCGAATCATGATCAACGTCAAAACTAATGAAAACTCGTTTGGCCATTTTGGTTGCTCCCTGCATAGATCGCGGTTGGGCGAGGACGCCGGATTATAGGATGCTTATCCGACTAGCACACCAACGCCGCGCCATCTTCAGACGGTCGCGCTTTCAAGGGGTCTTATGGTCGGATTCGGTTAGAATCGACTACATGGCAACAGGAAATCAATTGCGAACGGTCAATGAGATATTTGATCGTTATGAAAAGGAAGTCCTTCCGAAGCTCGGCCACCGCACTCAGCGAGGGTATCTGGAAGCCATTAGAAACCTCCGAGCCGAATTTGGGCCAAAGATAGCCAGTAGCTTGGTCGCGGCTGACTTCCAGGAGTTTATGAGTGTTGCGACGGGGAAGGCCCATCGCAACAAGATGCTCACTGTATTTTCGACGGTCTTATCGACAGCTGTGAAGCAGTGGCATTGGCTAGACCACAACGTTTGTCCCTCTGTTCCGCGTCTTCACGAAGGCAAGGGTCAGGTCAGACATTTTTCTGATGAGGACTTTGAGGGAGTGCTTTCGATTGCCGCCTCAAGCATCCAACATGTCATGAAACTATGTTTGCTGACCGGCCGGGGCCAAGCAGACCTGGTCACCTTGAAATGGTCGCAGGTACACGAGAAGGACGAGGAAATTCTTTTTCGTGACTCCATCACGGACAAAAAGGTTGTTGTCAAGATCACCCCCGCCATAAGCGCCGTCTTGGAAGAATGTCGAATGCGTTCCGGCCGCAGCGTCTATGTAGTCAACACTGCTTCTCGGTCTGGGTCCGTCACGCGCTACACTGATGATGGCTTTCGCGCGCTGTGGCAACGAACGATGAGGAAATGGCAAGATAGTGGCCACAATCGGTTCACGTTTCACGAGATACGCGCAAAAGCCCTGGAGACGCTTAGCGGAATTCCCGCAGCGCCGAGGGATACCGGCAGCGTTATCCCACTAGGCATCGTGACGGGACGCGGATATCTTGATAAGGTGCTTTTGCAGCTGAACGCCAGCTACGACGCTCAACTGTATGACTGCTGTGCCGTCATGTGCCGCAGGCTTTTGGAAACTCTTGTCATCGAAGTCTACGAACAGTGCCATCGAGCGGACGAGATCAAGGGGGCAGACGGGCATTTCCTGATGCTGAATGGGCTTGCCACGTTCTTTGAGAATGACAAGACCTTCAACATTGGCCGGAACGGGCTGAAGGGGTTGCGGGACTTCAAGAATCTGGGCGATCTGTCCGCGCACAATCGCCGATTCAACGCGCACAAGGAAGACATCGATCGAGTCCGCGATGGTTTGCGGGTCGCCGTCCAAGAGCTAGCCCACCTCGCCAAGCTGGCATGAGGCAGATTCCTAGGCTGGCCACCGCAGCCTTGCGGATGGGTGCGGACGGCCGCCAGTAACCGGTGGTTCGAAGGGGATCGTTGGAGTAAGATCTACACACAATTTTTCCAAGGATGGACATCGCAACCCTCAATGCATAAACGGATTTTCATTTCCCACATCCATGAAGAAGCGAGCCTCGGAGCGGTTATTTCAGAGTGGGTGGGCGAGGCCTTCGCCGGGCATCCGGTGCAGCCATTCCTATCAAGTGACGATAAGGCTATCGCCGCAGGTCAGAAGTGGCTTGACGTGGTCAAACACGAACTTGATGGAACTGCAGTCATGATTTCGCTGCTCAGCACCACTTCGCTGGCGCGCCCTTGGGTAAATATAGAGCTTGGGGCTGCATGGATAAGGGGAATCCCAATTATTCCTCTATGCCACTCGGGCCTTTCACCAAGCACATTGCCGCGCCCGTTTAGTGATTTTCAGGCGGTCGGACTGGATCAAGATAATGCAGCAACGCGTTTGATTGAAGGCGTGGGGCGGCACTTGGGAATTCCGCACTCGAAGAGATTGCACTTTGCCGATTTACTGAAGGAAATGCGAGCTGCCTCAAGCAAGAGTGAAGTATTGCAAGTCGTCAACGAAGCCCTGGAATCAATGCCGACCAAACGACCAGGTGCTCAGGTCATGATTTTGCAAAGCCTTGCTGCGGCAGAAAATCGGGGGACAGAAGAAGTCGAAATGACAGAGTTAATTCGCATGGCTGGGCTGAGCGCCACCATATTCAAGCTGCACGCCCAGAAACTCGATGACGAAAACCTAATTTCTGTGAGTTATTACGGAACCGGTGAGCGAATCTACCGCATTACGGCGGAGGGCGTTGGCTGGCTAGATGAAAACCGTTTGATGCCGGACTAGGTCGTCATGATTCCGGTTGAATTTGGCGTCATCGACGAATCTCACATCCAAGATCTTGTAGCCTCTCGACGCGAGGAAGGTCGCTACATTGATTTTAAGCGTGATTGGGGCGACGACCCCTGGGATGGCCTGGCCAAAGACGTTTGTGCATTTGCTAATACAGATGGCGGCGACATTATTATTGGTGTTGCGGAAGTGGATCGAGTCGCATCCAAAGTACTCGGGGTCGAGTGCGGCAGCGTAGATCGCCAAATCCGAAACGCAGAGGACGGCATCCGATCACGAATCGAGTCGCCAGTTTACGGATTCAGGATTCGGAATATTCCGCGTGCCGACGGCGCGGGCGTGTTCGTAATCCGCGTTGGTATCAGTGCGGCCGCGCCGCATAGGGTGACGAAGAGCGGGATATTCTATTCACGAGGGTCGACGGGAAACATCGAGATGGACATCTTTCAGGTGCGCGAGGCTTTCCTCCGCGGAACCTTCGCCGAACAAGCAATTCGTGAATTCCGAAATATTCGAGTTAAGAATGTACTTGTCACCGGCGACTATTCGACTTGGCCCGTTACGGTCTTACTGCACGTGATTTCAACGCCTTCGATGATGCGATTGAAGATGGTAGATGCCTCAAAACTGTACGACGTCGCAGATGACGCCAATTCACTTGGTCAATCTCATCCTGCTAATAAGCAATACAACTTGGATGGTGTGTTCAAATTCCAAGACAGTCAGCACTCGGTCCAGTTTTTTCGTGACGGTCGAATCGAAGGAAAAATGGTCGTCGCGCTAGAGCACTACAATCGTGTCTCGCAACCGGGCACACCAATTCCACTGGCAAGGATTCGAAATGCGGTTAGTAAGCAATTGCCTGAGTATGTACGGGCGCTTGAAGCGCTCGGGTTTCCGCCGCCGTACGCCGCAATGTTGACGTTGGTGAATCTGACCCGCAGCGAATTCGCACTGGGGTCGGAAAACGCGACGTTTGCCCAACCATCCTTGGAAATCCCTGAGGTCACGATACGTGATGCTCAAAGCAGCTCAGGTGATGAGGCGCTCGAATTCATGATGGATGTCCTATACCAAGCGTTTGGTTTGCCAAAAGCGATCTGGCGTACATAAGACACGTCAGTCGTGCCTTGGCGACCCCTTAGGCAACAAGTGCTAGGAAGATTTGTTTTGGATTGAACAAAGTGCCGAGCGCTCCAAAATCGTCGCGTGGCATATTCCCGAGATTGAGGGTGGTTACTGCATCAGCGAGTCCTAGGAGTCCCCTAGTGTATTTGGGAGCCCTGGTAGTATTGGCTCTGGCGTCTAAATGCGATCCAAGAGCACACGGGAAATAAAAGGCTGTAATATCGCCGGTCAAATGAGCGACCCGACTGGTAATCCCGCTGAATGGCTCGAAGCCATAGGCACAATCCTGGTAGCAATCGTTGCTGTTTTTCAGGAATGGGTGCGTGGTCTTTTCTATCGTCCAAAATTTCGGGGGTCCGCTAAGACGCTTTCCCCCGACGCTGTAGCCGTACCAATTACCGACATGCAAACTGGCGAGCACATTACCGATGCGCTGTTCCTGAGGTTATGGGTCGAAAACGCCGGTAACACCGTAGCGAAAAATGTCGAGGTCTACGTGCAGGAATTGCGGCGAGAGCGGGCCGACGGTGTGTGGGAAATCGTCGAGGCCTTCCCACCGATGAATCTCAAATGGTCCAACACGCCATTTCTGTATTACCCTGCGATAGCGCCGGCCATGGGGAAGCACTGCGACTGTGCCCACATCGTTGACCCTGCAAACCGAACTAAGAAGGCGCTCGCTGAAGATAACCCGGCACTTGGTGTCGGTAACGATGTCGCCACAATGACGATCGACCTGATTAACACGCCGAACCATCGAGGGAACATCATCGCGCCGGGAAAGTATCGACTTCTCATAAAGGTAGTGGCTACCAATGCCAAGGTGGTCGATTGGATTGTTGAAATCGTGTTCGACGGCCAATGGGTCGCAGACCCGGTGCGCATGATGCGAGATCACGTCGGCATAATGGTTAGGACGACTCAATAATCAAAATGCTGATACTGGCGTTTAGGCCCTCTTACGCAGCGGCGTGAGGCGGTCCGCTGGGGCCACATGGCCTACGCCGGAGCGTGCCCATGATTTGAACCTACGGCGTTCACTCCTTGCAGGAGCACGGGCTGCGGGACTTTTGCGGGACAGCCAGGTGGTTGCCCGTGTCTATTGGCCATCCAAAGTCCAATTGAGCTAGGTGGTTGGCTCAGTCCAGAAGAGCCAGGTGGTTGCTGGGCTTTTGCGTGATTCAGTGATGCTTTGTGGGTAACCGTCCGCCGAAGGCCGCATTGACGGGCTGATCAGGCTGCGATGCGTAGCTCGGGCATCTTCGCGAGCAGGTTCCAGGGCAAGAGATCTTCGATTTGATTGATGGGATGATCGGCGATGCGCTCGAGAACGTAGCGCAGGTAGCTTTCGGGGTTGATATCGTTGAGTTTTGCGGTACCGAGTAGCGTGTAGATTGCCGCGGCGCGCTCCCCGCCGTCGTCGGACCCAGCAAACAGCCAGTTCTTGCGCCCCAAGGCGACGGCGCGCAACGCCCGCTCTGCTGCGTTGTTATCGATCTCGAGTCGTCCGTCCTCGCAATAGCGAGTGAGCGCGACCCAGTTTAAGAGCGCATAGCGGATCGCCTTGGCGAGTTCGCTCTTCTTCGACAGCGCGGTCGCTGTCTTGTGCAGCCACTCGTGCAAGGATTTGAGCTCCGGTCCCGCCCGTGCCTGGCGCACGGTGTGGCGCTCATGCGGTGAGCGACCGCGGATCTCCTCCTCGATTTTGTACAGTCGCCCGATCCGCTCAAGGGCTTCAAGCGCGATCGGCGATGAAAGCGCTACGTGGATGTCGTAGAACTTGCGCCGTACGTGCGCCCAGCAGGCTGCCTCTTTGATCTTCTCGCCGTAGAGTTTATCGAAGCCAGCATAGGCATCCGCCTGCAGCACACCAGTGAAGTTGGCCAAATGCGCTCGAGGCCGCTCACCTTTGCGATCCGGGCTGTAGCGGAAGAACACCGCCGCAGGATCGACACTTCCCGCCGGCCGATCTTCGCGCACATACGTCCAGAGTCGCCCCTGCTTGGTGGTGCCGCGGCCGGGGCACAGTACCGGCACCGGCGTGTCATCGCCGTGGATCTTGTAAGCGCCGAGCGCGTAGCGTCCGATCGCCTTCACCAAAGGCTCCAGCAATGCACTCGCCCCGCCGACCCAATCGGCGAGGGTCGAGCGATCCAGCTCGATCCCCTCGCGGGCATAGATCTGGCTCTGGCGGTAAAGTGGAAGATGATCGCAGTACTTGGAGACCAGGACGTGTGCGAGCAGCCCTGGGCCTGCGAGGCCACGCTCAATCGGACGGCTCGGCGCCACAGGCTGCACGATCCTCTGGCAGCTTGCGCACGAGAGCTTCGGGCGCACGTGCCGGATTACTTTGAAGTGGCTCGGCACGTACTCGAGCATCTCGGAGACATCCTCGCCCAAGGGGCGCAGCTTGCCTCCACAATCCGGGCACGCGCAGGGGTTCTCGTGCAGAACCTCTTCGCGGGGAAGCGCGGCGGGCAATGGCCGACGAGCCGGCTTCTCGGGCGCCTCCTTCGGCGTGGGTCGCACCTCGAGCGGCTTCTCGGCAAGGCTTGCCTCCAGATCCTCGATGAGAGCTGCATCTGCACGAGCTCCCGATCGATCTGCTCGGAGGAGCGGCCGTACTTCATGCGCTTCAAGTATGCGATCTCGAAGCGCAGCTTCTCGAGCTCGAGTTTTTGGGAAATCAGGAGGGCTTCGGCGACTTCGAGCTTGCTGCTGCGCTCGAGAATGATGCCCTTGAGGGCTTCGACATCGTTCGGCAGATCTGCCGCTTTAGGCATGGTGTCATTATATCAAGATCGAGACTCTGATGCGAGAGAAAAAGCCTATAAATAAAGCACTTTTACGCCGCGAGGTGCGGCTCGTGCGTGCGCTCGACGCGTCTCCAGTCGATCCCTTCGAGCAACATCGAGAGCTGCGCGGCGCTCAAGCTCACCGTCCCATGCGTCGCCTGCGGCCACACGAAGCGCCCGCGCTCCAGACGCTTGGCGAATAAACACAATCCATCCCCGCTCCACCACAAAATCTTCACCCGATCACCCGCTTTGCCACGAAACACAAAAAGCTGCCCGGAGAAAGGATCCTCCGCGAGTTGCGTCTGCACGAGAGCCGCGAGTCCATCGAAGCCGTTGCGCATGTCGGTCGCGCCGGCGGCGAGCCACACCTTCACGCCCGCCGGCAGTGCAATCATCGCTGCACCAGAAGATCGATGACACGCGAGAGCGCTTCCGTATCCACACGCCCATGCACCACAATGCTGTGACCGTTGCTGAGCCTGATCTCGATGAGTCGCGAGACTTGCTTGGGCTCGGCAGGGCTCTGGCTCGGCGCTGCAGGCGCTGCTCGCTCGCTCGGTAACACGGTCGGCGTGCTCACCTTGA
Organism: uncultured Gammaproteobacteria bacterium; assembly: GCA_963812125.1. Lineage (GTDB taxonomy): Bacteria > Pseudomonadota > Gammaproteobacteria > Steroidobacterales > Steroidobacteraceae > Bog-1198. The sequence goes on along the minus strand of CAWETY010000012.1, from coordinate 341 downwards.
CCGGCAGCATCTTCGCATCGCCCTTCGCCGGTTGCGGGTTCAGTAATCCAGAACGATGCTGGCGCCTCCAAGCGAAGACCTGGTTGGGGTTGACGTGATGACGGCGCGCGACCGCCGCCACCGAGGCACCCCGCGCACGCGTCTCCTCAACGATACGCAGCTTCTCTTCGATCGTGTGCCGCATCCGCGGCCCAGTCCGCCGGCCCAACGTATCAGTCGTGACGATACCTTCAGCGAAGATGCCCACCTCACCCCTACGTGGACACCTACGATGTGCCCACTTAGCTCATCATGGGTGCACCGCGCTCCGCCGACCATGCGGCCCAAACCGGACGGTTACC
>CAWETY010000011.1:0-240885 GCA_963812125.1 uncultured Gammaproteobacteria bacterium | reverse complement strand
AGGCGGCATATCGACGAACTGACTATTCGCTCGCATTGTGAGTATTAGGTTCGCCGAATAGAATTCCCTGTTCCTTCAGCCCCTTTTCAGTCATCCTGAGCCGGCGAGCATCGCGAGCCGTGCCGAGGAACCCGGTCTTTTACGATTGAACGACGCGACCATCCCGGTGTGAAAAATCCGGGGTCCCTCGACTCGCAGACTCGCTCGGGATGACATGGACGAGGAGCGATGCCTTCGGCGGCCTGCTCTAGGATGGCGACGCAGAGAAGCCCGAACTGCGGCGCGCTCTTCAGTCATCCTGAGCCGGCGAGCGTCGCGAGCCGAGCCGAAGGAACCCGGTCTTTTACGATCGGGCGCCGCGACCATCCCGGCGCGAGAAGATCCGGGGTCCCTCGACTCGCAGACTCGCTCGGGATGACGGGGAGGGGGATGCCGTGACGCTCGGGATGACACGCGGAGAAGCCGGAAGTGAGCGCTTTTACCCGACATCCTACCACGCCGGCACCGAAAATAGCGCCTACAAATGGAGCAGCAGTGCGCTACCCACTGGGAAGCGCTTCGGTTGCGCTACCATCGCTCAATCGCGTTGGCTCGCAGCCTTCACCATCGCCGCAAAAGGCTCCCGTTACAGATTGCGACATCTATGCCGCAAGTGATTTCGACCCCCAGCGTGAAACCAAAGGTGTTGACTTACGAGAAAATAAAACTCTGCTCTCGCGATTCCCGCATGCGAAAACGCTGTGATTTTATACCCGAACAGCAGTCGACTGATTTTTCAGCTCGGCCGTGCTTATGACAAAAACAAGAATTTTAGCTCGGCATTGGTCCAATACCGAAAGGCTGCCGACCAAGGATATGCGATAGCTCAGAACAATTATGGCGCTACATACAGCACCGAAAAATCGTCGTTCACGAAGCAATACACCAGGCAGGCGAATGCCATGGCGACGAAGACGAACTGCCCTGTAACGGCCGGCCGCGACACCGCCATCCAGGCAGTCTTGCCCCTCCAGGCACCTACCAAGCCGAAAAATGCCTGCGACAGGCTCAGCAGGAAGGCGAGGATGAGCGCAAATATTCCTAATTCGGCTGCCATGGAATTTGCTCCCTAACTGCCCGGACCGCGGGCGGCGGCGCCCGCACCGGGCTTATTTTTGAGCGACGCCGCGACTTCCGGAGGCATGTACTTCTCATCATGTTTCGCGAGCACTTCGTCCGCGACAAAGGCGCCGCCCGAGTCCATCGTTCCGTGCGCTATGATGCCCTGGCCTTCGCGGAATAGATCGGGCAATACGCCGGTGTATTCAACGGGAACCTGGTGGGCGAAGTCCGTGAGCACGAAGCGCACCTCAAGATCTCCCGGCTTGCGCTGGACGCTGCCTTTCACCACCATGCCGCCGATACGGAAGCGCTTGGCGAGCGGAGCCTTGCCCTCCACCACTTGGGTGGGATCGTAATAGAACATGATGTTCTCGCGCGATGCCATCACCGCCAGCGACACCGACGCGGCCACGCCGCCCAAAATGCCGAGCACCACGAACAGACGTTTGCGGCGCGGCGTCATGGCGCCTCGCTCGCCGCCATGGCGATAGCTCGCGCTGCGCGGACCTTGGAGCCGCAAGGTAGCGCCGCGCCGACCATAGGTTCCACGCTAAGACCGCGCACGCAAAGCCCATGCAGGGCCACACATAGCGCGCATAACCGCCCATGGACCAAAAGCCGCTACGCTCATGATTTGATCGCCTCCCGCACCCACGCCGCCTGCCGCTCGCGAATGAGGAGCTCGCCTTGCACCCGAATGCACAGCACCGCCCCGTAGAACAAATGAATCCGAACCACATCGCCAGCAGTGGCCACAGCATGCTGCCCGGCATGGGGGACCCCAGTGTAACAAGGTGGCCCCTGATGCAGTGAGTTCCACCATACGACCGAAAAGTGCACGATGGGGACATTCACCACCCCGACGACGGCCAGTAGCGCCGCCGCGCGATCGCCGCGTGCCGGATCCTCGAATGCCGGACGCAAGCGACATCACTCCCACGTAGAAAAACAACAATATGAGTTCGGAGGTCAGCCGCGGATCCCAGGCCCAATACGTGCCCCACATCGGTCGCCCCATAGCGAGCCGGTTACCAAGGCCAGCAGCGTGAATGAAGCGCCGATCGGCGCTGAAGCCGCCGCCACGGCATGCCCCACTTTTATGCGCCAGATGAGCGCAACCGCACTGGCCGCCGCCATGACGGTGTATATCGTCAACGACAAGAGCGCGCTCGGCACATGCACATAAATCATTCGAAACGCCTCGCCCTGCTGGTAATCGGGAGGAGCAATAGCGAGTCCGGAGATGAGGCCGTAGCAAAGAGCCAGCGCCGCGGCGCCGAGCAGCCACGGCACGAATGCGGCCGCCATCCCGTACACATAGGGCGGAGAAGCGAGCTTGTAAAACCAGGTCCACATGAATTCGTCAACCATTATTCCAAAGTGATGCGCAGCGCGGCGGCCGCTGCAAAGCGGCGCCAAAGTACAGGTGAACACGCATAGCGCCGCCAGACAAATACATGGCGCCTGCGGCACTCGTGCCCGAAATCGCCCGCTCGGTGGCGCCGGCGCCGAAAATCAACAAGGGCGTCGCCAGCGGCAGAACGATCAGCGAGAACAGCACGTTGCCGCGGCGCAGCCCGATCGTTAAGCCCGCCCCGATGGCCCCGACCAACTCAAGGTCAATGTCCCCAGGGCCAAACTCAGCATCATTGTCGCAAATGCGCGTCGGGAATGCCCAGCGCAGTTCGCCACAATCGGTGAAACGACCACCAACGCCAGCCCCGTGACCAGCCAATGGGCGAAGGTTTTCGCCACCACAATGAGGGTAAGGCCGTGCCCGCTGAGGCAAGTTGCTCCAATGTGCCGTCATCGGCGTCGCTCTTGAACAGCACATCCAGCGACAGCAGCGACGATAGCAGCGCAGCCATCCAAAGCACACCTGGGGATATGTCTCGCAGCAGCGACAGCTGCAGGCTCAGTCCCAGCGGAAATAGTGTAGTAACGATGAGAAAGAACACCAAGGGCTGCAGTAGTTGCTCGGGTCGGCGGAAACTGAGAACGCAATTCACGGCTGCACGATCAGCCAAAAGCCTCCGAGGCGCCAACCGTCATCAATTGAGCTCCATGCGGCGCACATTGCAGTCGAACGCTTCAAGTTCGTGATGCGCCACCACCATCGCCACACCGCCCCTTACGACGTGCGCCTGCAGCAGCCCGGACATCAGTTCCGATCCCGACGCATCCAGATTGGAATAAGGCTCATCCAGCAACCAGAGCGTGGCGCTCATTGCCAATACCCGAGCCATTGCGACCCGTCGACGCTGCCCGGCAGACAATACCCGCGCGGGCAAATCGGCATACGCGCGACCCCGGTGCGATCCAGGGCGGCGCGCAATTCATCGACCGTCACGCGGCGCTTCAAACCCACTGCAAAGCGTAGGTTTTCGAGCGCCGTCAGATCGCCCTTGAGGGCGGGCTCGTGGGAGGAGTAGGCCAGGGTGGCCTGGTAGTCCGAGCGAATGGCCGCAATCGACCGCCCCAGCCAGGTTACCGTCCCTGCTCCGGGCGCAATAGGCCGCTGACCACCCGCAATAGGGTGGTCTTGCCGGTGCCGTTCGGACCCGAAATGTGCAGCAGCTCCTGGGGCATTATTAGGCTCACGCCCTTCAGCACATGCCGATCGCCGCGCCAGACATGGACCTTTTCTACGCAGAGGGCGTTGGACATATTCATGCTGGCCGGAGCTTAGCGAAATCAAGGGGTTGAAGCCACCTATTCACTCCCTTTTGACGATTGGAACCGCTTTTTGAGCAGACGCGGCCGCAGATTCTTGCGTTTCGCCCGTAGCCGAACTTCGAGCGACGGCTGAAATTGCTGCACTTCGGTTAAAGCCGCCTCTCACGGACGGCTGCGATTTCTGCTATTTTCCCGTCGCATCGCTTTTTTGGCGGCGGCCTTCGAACGAACATGAATATAGACAGGAGTCGGCTATGCCCTTGACCAGGAAGCTCGCGGCAGAATTCATTGGGACTTTCTGGCTGGTCCTCGGCGGCTGCGGCAGCGCCGTGCTGGCCGCCGCCTTTCCACACGTCGGCATTGGGCTTTTGGGTGTCGCTTTCGCCTTTGGCCTGACCATCGTGGCCATGGCCTACGCGATTGGGGATGTTTCGGGCTGTCATCTCAATCCGGCCGTCACTTTCGGCTTGTTCTCGGCGGACGCCATCCGGCCAAAGAATTGCTGCCTTACTGGGTTGTCCAGGTCTTGGGCGCCGTTGTGGCAGCCAGCTTTTGTTGTTCATTGCCGGCGGCAACGGCTCGACCCGCTCGCAGTCGGTCTGGCCGCCAATGGCTATGGCGATCATTCGCCGGGTCACTACAGCCTGGCTGCCGGCCTGGTGTGCGAGATCGTCATGACGGCGATATTCTTGTTCGTCATCATGGGAGCCACGGACAAGAAAGCACCGGTGGGCTTCGCGCCGCTGGCGATTGGCTTCACTCTCACATTGATTCACTTGATCAGCATCCCTGTGACCAATACCTCGGTGAATCCCGCGCGCAGCACCGGACCTGCGGTCTTTGTGCAGGGCTGGGCGCTATCGCAGCTTTGGCTGTTTTGGTTGGCGCCGTTGCTGGGCGGCGCAATAGGTGCGCTGGTTTACCGCTTCGTCACACCGGGTAAAGGCGCGACGGAGCCGGGCTACTGACCTTCAATCAATTGCACCGTGCGCGCGCGGACTTTGGTGTCCTCGATGTGAATCTCGCCGACCGAAATGGGCAGGTTGAACCGCCTGGGACCGCAGCTCCCCGGGTTGACATACAAAATGCCTTCTCGATGTTCGATGCGGGGTTTGTGCGAATGGCCGGAAACAACCACATGAGCGCCCGCGGCATGGGGTTCGATATCGAGTTGTGAAAGGTCGTGAATGACGTAAATGAACACGCCGCCGACTCGAACCATCTCGGTGGGCGGCAAATGAGCGGCCCAAGCTTGCCGATCATTGTTGCCTCTGACCGCGATCAGCGGCGCCAAAGCGGACAGCTCATCGAGAATCGCTGCTGAGCCGATGTCACCGCCGTGAATGATGTAGTCGCACCCAGCCGCAAACGCGCGCGCCTCGGGTCGCAGCACGCCGTGCGTGTCTGAGATGAGGCCGACTCGCAATGCCTTCTTGGCGCTCAGCGGAGCTGCTTTGGTCATAAAAAATTGCGGCGCGTCTCTCGAGAGCCCGCGCCGCAATACCCTCAGTCCTGCAATTGGAAAATCAACGCTCCCAATGGCCTCGCTCATGGTGCCAACGCTCGCCGCGGTGGTCCCAGCGATCCGGTACCCAGTGATACCCTCTGCGTTCGCCAATCCAACGGCCTGCAACCCAGACGTGTTCATGGCCGCGCCATTCCCAATAGCCTGGTGCCCAAACGAAACCCACGCGCGGCGGTGGTACCGTTTCGATGCGAACCGGCGGCGGCGCCACGTCGATATCCACCACGACTCCAGCGGAAGCAATCACCGGAACGGTGATCGCACCGGCAGCCATGCATAAACCCAAAAGTAACGCCTTACGAGAAGCTTTCATTCACTACTCCTTCTTTAACGTCGTCCGGCCGCGGAACGACCGAACTTGTTGCCTAAACGGCGCGGGGACATGTTCCGTTGACCAGCGGGAAGCGTATGTAGGACGTTACCGCATTCGCGCCGGCAGCTTCAATCGTCAAGTCCTTGAGAATCGGAAGAATACGGAGTGACCGCCTCAGCCTTAAGAGTTGGTAATGTTTTCACGCTGCGGATCACCGGCAATCGCCACGCGACGCATGCCAATAGCAGCGCGGTGACTCCCGAAAATCCTAACGCGGCGCGCAGCCCGACATGTTCGCCCAACCAGCCGCCGAGGAGCGCGCCGGGTCCGGCAGGCAGCAGAATCAGCCAGCGCATCGTGCTCGTCATGCGACCGAGCATCGGGGCGGGCGTGACCGACTGACGCAGGGAGAGGAAATTGATGAAAATAAATATTGCGCCCACGCCGTACATCAACAGCATGCCGGCGTAAGCCAAGATGCCCAGAGTGTTGGCCGGTGCGACGGCCAGCGCGAGCCAACCGCTGCCCGAAATGGCGAATCCCACCACGAATGTTGGTCCCGGCCCGAGCCGCCTAACCACTCGATGCCCATTGGCGCTCGCAAACACCGTGCCCATGCCTAAGGCAACATAGCTGAGTCCCACGCCGCGCTCCGAGAGCCCGAGCTTGTGAATCGCAAACAAAATTTGCACGACGGTGGCGCACTGGCTGCACATTTGCCAAATACCCACGCAGGAAGCCATCGTTACCAGCAGCCGGTGGCCGCGCACGAAATCCAGCCCCTCGCGCATGGCCGACCAAAACGGCGGATTAACTTTGCTGGGCGTTTCTTTGACGGGCACTCCGCGCAGGATCGATGCCGAGGTCAACAGCAGGCAGGCATCCGCCAACAAGGCGATCGGGGCACCCGTCAACTTGATCAAAGCTCCTGCAGCGGCCGGTCCGGTCACCTCTGCCGTGGCCGACGCGAGCGCGTTCTTGGCGTGCGCCTCCACCAAGCGCGGCCGCGGAACGATTTGCGTCAGTACGATCTGAGCCGCGCTGCCGGCCGTCGTATTCACCGCACCGATGACGAATGCGACGACGTACAGCCACGGCATGGAAAGCCAGCCCAACCACCACGCGATGGGGACGGTGGCGACCCCAAGCGCGATGGACAGCTCCCCGACAATATATACCGGCAGCTTTCTGACCCGATCGAGCACCACGCCGGTCGGCAGCGAGAACAGCGCGAAGGGGAAGATTTCCATGGCGGTCAACAGGCCCATCTGCGTGGGCGCCGCATGCATCAACACAGCCGCCGTCAGCGGAATGGCGAGCAAAGTCACCTGGCCGCCGAATGAAGAAATCAGGATCGAGGTCCAGAGCCGGCGGTAGGTCCGATCGCGCAGCAGGTCGGTCGGCGACAGCGCGAACCGGTTCAGCCAGCCGACCGGCAGCAACGCAACGAGAGTTCCTCTATTCACTTACGACGATATTTTACTCGAAGGCTCCACGGCCTGCAGTTTATCCGCGCCGCCGCTGCGCCGCGTCGCGCCGCCTGCGAGCGCAGCAAACGTCGTCGATTTTCCAATGAAGCCGTGCGTGGACGGCAGAACGCCTCGTTTTATACTGCGCGCACGCGCAAAACGATGGATTTGTCGGCGTAAAACGCGCGCGTCGTAAGCAATCGCCTACTTCAATACGCGACCCCGCAGCGTTTCGCGCGGCATTGGTTTGAGTAGACTAACTTGCGTTAATCAGTCAACTATCAGGAAAGTTTTATGAAACGAAAAATATTCGCGGCATCGAGTTTAGCGCTCGCAGCTTTACTCATGAGCGCCGTGTCATTCGGCGCAACCCGGGCCGAAATCGATAAGGGCGTACACGTCGCGATGCATCAGTTTTATGAACTCAATCCCCAGCACAAAGACTTGGTCGCACGCGCCAAGGGCGTTCTGGTATTCCCCCGCATCACGAAGGGCGGAGTCGGCATCGGCGGCGAATTCGGCGAGGGAGCGCTGCGCGTCGACGGCAAGAATGTTGCGTATTACAGCGTCTCCTCGGCCTCCGTGGGCCTCACCCTGGGGTTGGCCAAGCGCAAGGAAGTCATTTTGTTCATGACGCAGGACGCGCTGGATAAATTCATGAACAGCCAGGGCTGGACGATCGGTGCGGATACCAACGTTGCCGTACTGTCGATGGGCGCGGGCGGCCAATATGACAGCAAGACGCTGCAACGGCCCATCCTCGGCTTCGTGTTCGGCGAGAAAGGCCTGCTAGGCGATGTGTCGTTGGAAGGCTCGAAGATAACCAAGCTCGATAAGTAGAAGTCGACTCGCTAGGTGGAAGTTGGCGGCTCTTGGGACCTATCGGGGTCCTGGAGCCGCCGTTTGAGTTCTCGCCGTCGGCACGCGTTCCCGGGTACACTGCCCAGCTTGCCCCGATGGCGAAATTGGTAGACGCAACGGACTTATAAAAATTGAGCGGCAGCCGCGGAAACGCTCTGCTTGAATCCCGTCAAAGTCGGCGAACCCCCGGGGAGAGCCCCGCGGCAACGCCGAGCCAATCCGGACGCGCTCGAGCGCCCGGCAGGTGTAGAGAGTGGACGGCGGGGACCTAAAGGCAGTTCTGATGGGACTCTCATGGTCGTGGCGCACTCCAGACCCCAAACGCGCTGCGGCGCGGCGGCGAAAGCCGTAGCAGGTATGAAAATCCGTTGACCGAAAGGTCATGCCGGTTCGACCCCGGCTCGGGGCACCAGCCGCTACAGTGCCAGCCGCGCGAGCGCCGGCACACACCAGATATCGATGGGACCGCGGCGGCCCCGCAGTTCGAATTGCGGCAACTGCAGGAATGAGGTGGACGCAAAGTTGCCTTGGGCCCCGGGCGAGACGTTCAACGCCGCCGCGACCGTGCAAGAGAACAACAATTCGCCCGCGCGGGCTCTGCTGCACAGCCTCGCCGCGACATTGACCGTATCGCCCACCAATGTCGTGACTTTGCGCTTCGGCGGCCCCAGCACTCCAAAGGCAACCTCGCCCAGGTGCAGTCCAATACCGATTCCTGCCTCGATCGAAAGTTCGCTGCGCCAGCGATCGGCGACCGCGGCAAAACCTTCCAACATCGCATGCCCGGCGGAGAGCGCCTGCGATGCGCCGCTATCGCTCTCGGCGTTCACGCCGAAACCGGCCATGATGCCGTCCCCGGCCACGTGATAGACCTCGCCGCCGAATTTCGTGGCGGCGCCGCCGAGAACGCGCACGAATTCATCGAGCAGCGGGACAACTTGCGCGGCCGGCAGGCGCTCCACCATGCCGGTGTAGCCGCGAAGGTCGGCGAATAGCACGGTCACGCTCGCGGTGCGTATTTGCGGCGGATTGCGCACCCGGGTGACGAGAATGGGTCCCGCAGGACGCAGGCGCGAGGTGCGATTTTCGCTCATGGCACCAATTATGCACCACCCAGGTCATTCCTTCACCCGATGCCTCCGATCATCGCCGATGAGCTATCCTAGCGAATGATCGATGATTGGCGGCGCGACCTCAAGGCTAAAATCGCCTGGGCCCTGGTGGCCAAGCTGTTGGGATTGATGCTGCTTTGGTGGCTCTTTTTCCGCGGGCACGGCTCATGATCGATCTTGACGTCGTCGCGCTCTCGCGGCTGCAATTCGCGCTCACCGCGCTCTATCACTTTTTGTTCGTCCCATTGACGCTTGGGCTCTCGATGCTGCTCGTGATCATGGAGTCGGTCTACGTGATGACGGGCCGGGATATTTGGAAGCGCATGACCAAGTTCTGGGGCGTGCTTTTCGGCATCAATTTTGCCATGGGCGTTGCGACCGGCATCACCATGGAATTTCAATTCGGCACCAACTGGGCTTACTACGCCCACTACGTCGGGGACATTTTTGGCGCGCCGCTCGCCTTGGAGGGTCTGGTCGCGTTCTTTCTGGAATCCACTTTCGTGGGCCTGTTCTTCTTTGGCTGGGACAAGCTGTCCCAGATCGGACACCTGATCGTGACGGCACTGGTGGCTCTGGGCTCGAGTCTTTCGGCGCTGTGGATTTTGATCGCCAACGGCTGGATGCAACACCCGGTAGGCGCGCACTTCAACTACCAGACCATGCGGATGGAATTGTCCTCGTTCAGCGAGGTGCTGTTCAATCCCGTCGCGCAGGCGAAGTTCGTGCACACCGTTGCCGCGGGCTATGTAATAGGTTCGGTTTTTGTCCTGTCGATCAGCGCCTGGTACCTGCTGCGAGGCCGAAACGTCGCCATCGCCAAGCGCTCCATGGCGGTGGCGGCGAGCTTTGGATTGGCCTGCTCGATCTCGGTGGTCGTGCTCGGCGATGAATCCGGCTATCTGGACGGCGAAAATCAAAAGATGAAGATCGCCGCCATCGAAGCGGAGTGGCAAACCGACACGCCGCCGGCCAGCTTCACCGTGTTCGGGCTTCCTGACGTCGCGGCCCGCAAGACCTACGCCGAAGTGAAAATACCGTGGTTGCTCGGTCTCATCGCGACCCGGTCGATCGATCAGCCGGTGTTGGGCATCGATGAGCTGGTGGCCCGGGCGCGCTCGCACATTCTGGGGGGGATTGAGGCTTACTCCGCGCTGCAGGTGTTGCGTGGGCCTGCGCCGCGCGATCCGCAGGTGTTGCGGCGATTTGAAACCCATCAAGCCGACCTAGGCTACGGCTTATTGCTGCTGCGCTTCACCGACAATCCTGCGGCGGCGACCCCAGCGCAAATCGATGCCGCCGCCTGGTCGACCGTGCCCAACGTTCCGGTGCTGTTCTGGTGTTTTCGGCTCATGGTGGGACTTGGTCTGTATTTTATCGCGCTGTTCGCGGCCGCGTTTTATCTCGCGACGCGCCACCGCTTCGAGCGCCACCCCAAGTTCCTCAAGCTTGCCTTCTTCAGCCTTCCTCTGCCGTGGATTGCAGTCGAACTGGGATGGATAGTCGCCGAGTACGGCAGACAGCCTTGGGCGGTCGATGGCGTGCTTCCCACATTTCTCGGTGTATCGCGCACCTCGGTGGGCAATGTCTGGCTGTCGCTGGCCGGTTTCGTGATCTTCTATTCGCGCTTTGGCGGCGGTAGACGCCTTTCTTCTGGTGCGCACCATTCGGCGCGGGCCCGACGGACTGGGTTACTCGCCATGAACTCGCCTCCATGAGCTACGAAAGCCTGCGGGTGATCTGGTGGTTGATACTCGGCGTGTTGCTCATGGGATTTGCAATCACCGACGGTTTCGATCTGGGACTCGGCGCAAGTTTTACCTATCTCGGGCGAACCGATGCCGAGCGGCGCGCGCTGCTGTCGTCGGTGGAGCCGGTTTGGGAGGGCAATCAAGTTTGGTTCGTGCTCGGCGGCGGGGCGGCATTTGCAGCGTGGCCGCTGTTATATGCAACCTCCTTCTCGGGATTGTATCTGGCGATGTTTCTCGTGCTGGTCGCGTTGATTCTGCGCCCCGTGGGTTTCACTTATCGCGGAAAATTGGCGCGACGCGCGCTGGCGCAACGGCATGGGATATTGCGCTGACGCTGGGCGGCGCCCTGCCCGCGCTGCTGCTCGGCGTGGCCTTTGCCAATCTGTTTCTTGGCGTGCCCTTTCATTTTGACGGCTTGCAGCGTCCGGTCGTCACGGGCAGCTTTTTCAGTCTGCTGCATCCGTTCGCCTTGCTCGGCGGAATCATGAGTCTCTCCATGTTGATCTTGCACGGCAATGCTTATGCCGCCTTCAAGAGTGGGGGAACCGATGGCGGCTCGCGCACGCCGGGTCGGCCGCGCGGCCTCGCTGGTTTTTTTGCTGGCGTTTCTCGGCGCGGGCTATCTGGGTGTGCTCGGTACTGGGCGGATACGAGGTGAGCAGCGTGATGGATCACGCCGGACCTTCTGATCCGACCCGCAAAACCGTCGCCATCGTTGCGGGTGCTTGGCTGAACAATTATCGCATTTGGCCGCTGCTGTGGGCCGCACCGGTTTGCGCTGCGGCGGGCGCTCGTGGGCGCGTACTTTTTCGCTGCGCGCGCAGCCATGCGGGCGCAGCCTTCATGGCGAGCATTCTGGTTCAAGGCGGCACGATCCTGACCGGCGGATTCGCGCTGTTTCCGTTCCTCTGCCCTCTTCAACTTTCCCCAATCAGAGCCTGACGGTTTGGGATGCCTCCAGCAGCGCCAAGACGCTGTTGCTCATGTTGATCGCCGTGATCGTCTTCCTGCCCATCATTCTGGCGTATACGGGCTGGGTATTCAGGGTTCTGCGCGGACGAATAACGCTGGACAACATGCATGATGAGGATGGGGGTTATTGATGTGGTATTTCAGCTGGATTCTTGGAACCGGGCTGGCTCTGTCGTTCGCCGTGCTGAACGCGATTTGGTATGAAATCGTGGAACAGCAGCCGCACAAGCTCGCGCAGAGCGCGGCGGTGCCGCCGCCCGACGAGCGTCAAAAGGGGTAATTCAGTCCGGTGAACACGGCGGCGCCTTCGCTGCCATAGCCGATGTCGACATAGCCCACGACGAAGGGACGCGCTATTCCCCGGAAGCCGATCCCGAACACGTCGTGTACATGGGCGAGCGGATTGGTCTCTGAGCTCGAAAACACGCGGCCGAAGTCCGCGAACGGCGCGATCTCGATGTCGAGAAGCGTCGTGACCGCGTCAAACGACAGCACCTTGTGGCGCAGTTCGACCGTCGTGGAGAAAGCGTCGCGATCGTAAAATCGTCCCGCTCCAAAACCACGCAGCGGCTGTTCTCCGCCGATCACGCTGTCGCCGCCGCCGACATTGCTTAGCGCCCAAAAGGGTATGTCGTTGACCGTCGGCAAATAGCGCAGCGACATATGCGCGGCGAGCACCGTATCGGGTGCAATCGGCCAGAATCCGCGCCCGTCGATGCCCGCTTCGCTGTAAGAGGAATCATTCACCAAACCCGCCTTCGCCGAGGCGCCGGCGTACAGCACCCACTGCATGCCGCGGGTGGGCACGGTCGAGTCATCGCGTGTGTCGTACACCAACGAAAGGCGGTTGAGAAATTCCTTGGTGGTGCCCAGCGCTTGAGGATATCGCTTGTTGATCGAAGGTACATCGCTCAGCGTACCGGGCAACACGTCGACCGATTGCAGACGCACTGTATAGAGCAGCTGCCAGGTGTGATTGAAATTCAGGCCGGCCTGCACCTGCCCGAACTCTTGCTGGTCGGTGTAATTCGTTTGATTCCTTTCGCGGGTCTGGTTGCCGATGCCATAGAAGCGCGTGGTGCCGTCGCGGTCGTAAACCAGGCTGTAATTCAGCGACCACAGACCCTCCCGCAATCGGCCGACCTGGTATTCTGCGTCGAACCCGCGCTCGACTCTTTCCTGGATGCCCGCGACGACCGACCATTGCTCGTCGCTCGAAGAATAGGAAAAAATACGGCCGTGAACACCGAGGCCGAAGTTGGGATTGTAGATGACGTCGGGGGCGACGATCCGGCTGACATTGTGATTCTCATCGGTGCTGACCCAGGTGGGAATCAGACCGAGGGTCAAGCCGCTGTTCGGGTCCTGCGCGATTTCCGGCACGGGAATGAACGGCGCCGTCTCTGGATTGAACCATTTCGTCCAGGTCGGTCTTTCGGGGCTCGGCGGCGGGGGCGACGGCAGGGGACCGGCGGGCGCGTCGGAAGCGCCACCTCCCGGCGGGATCTCGGACCAGCAGGGTGCGGCCGCCGTAATCGCTGCGGCGGCAAGGAAAATTGCCGCGACCTTCACTGGAGGCGCATCAAGCGGCACCCTCGCCATCCAAGGCGATCGCGCGCCGGGCGGGACGGGCCGGCGCGAAAGGCCCCGGTAACGAAGCATTCATGTACTTCCTTCCGACAAAACCTGAAGTCGCGGCAAGACCTGTTCGCTTGCGCGCACCACATCGACGGGGAAATCGATTTCGATCCATGGAAATCCCGTCACATCGGCCACTTGCAGCGGATTGGCCGCTCTCCCTGAGAAAATCGCGCACCGCTTCCTCGTGCGGCATGTGGGCACGTCCGCCTCGGACGTAGTCCGCCACCAGCGCGGCGAGCCGTTGCGCGCGGCGCTGGTCAAAACGGAAGAAACCGACCGATTCACCGATCGTGTCGAATTTCACATCGGCCGCCAACTGTTTGCGCAGTTCGACGGGCACCCCGCGTTGCACGCAAATTTTGACCGGTTCATCGCCCGGTTCGAAATCGCGATCGATCAGCAAGCGATTTATCGGGCCGCTGCCGGCCACCAAGGCCCGCAGAATGCGCTCATCGTACAGCACATCAGCATCCATCACGAGCACATCGCCCCCGCGCGTCAGCGCATCAGCGGCGGTGTGCAACGTGAGCACGCTGCCAAGGTCGAAATCCTTGTTGAGCACGATCTCCGGGCGCGGCGTCCACGCCAGGCGGTCCAGTTCGGCCTCGACCCGTTCATGGCGAAAGCCCAGCGCCAGCACCACTTCGACGATCCCCGCGTTCTTCAGCATGCGCAGATGCCGCTCGAGCAGCGTCATGCCGTCGAAACGCAGCAAGCACTTCGGCAGCTGGTTGTCTACGGGAAGTTGCAAGCGAATACCTCGCCCCGCCGCCAAAATGATCGCGCGCATCGAAATCCTTCCGTCAATTCAGGTCAAAGCGGGGCTGCTCCGGCAGCCGCCGCCGTGTCGTGAGAGGCGAACCGCAAGTACAGCAATCCCGGCAAGCCAAGCAACAATTCGCGCGCCCGCTTTGCCAGCGATAATGCCAATGCCGCATTCGGCGCGAGTCCGGCCAAGGGCGCGAGCAAAAGATATCCGCCCTCCTGCACGCCCAACGCGCCTGGAATGGCGAACCCCGCACCGCGAATGGCCTGGCCCAAGCTCTCGAGCACGAATGCGTCGCGCCAGCTCACCGGCGCGCCCAGGAACCTGGCGATCAGAAAGACCTCGCCGGTACCTGCAAGCCAACCGACCAGGCTCAATGCAAAGCTTGCGGTTACGGGTCCATTACGCCGGTAGGTGCACTTAACCGCCAGATCGATGGCCTGCGCTTGCGCGACCCATTGCGACCAGTCGCGCTTGCGGGAAAATCGCTTGAGCGCCTGCATCAGTCTACTAAAAAGTCCGCGGCGCTGGAGCAAATAAAAACCGCCCACTTGAACCGCCAGAAAAGCGCTGGCAATCAGCGCGGCGCCTGCAAATGCGGCCGCTGAAGGAACCATCGTCTCGCCAAGAGCCACAATGCCCAACAAGGCAAACGCGATTTGCGCGAAGCTCTGCATCGTGGTGCTGACGGTAATCGCCGCGACAGCTTCCGCGCCGGTCAACCCGCGCCGCGCCAGGCGCCGCGCCATCAGAACCGGGCCGCCGAGTTGACCTGCCGGCATCAAGCTGTTGGCGGATTCACCGATCCATCGCGCCAGCAAGCAATCGCGCAGCGGACTGCCGCTCGGGCTGCGCTCGATCAGAACCCGAATGGCCGCCGCATCGATGATCAGCGGCAACAGATGAAACAGCGCCACCAACAGCAATCCCCAGCCGGCGTGTTTCAATGTTGCGAGTATCGCGGGCAAGTTCTGCGACAGCAACAAGCCCACGAATAACAGCACGCCGAGGCTCAACAGCCAACTTGCCGTCCGCGTCATCGGCCGCGGCCGCGAAAGCGATGGAACACCTGGCGAAAGCCGAAGTAGCCAAATGCATCTTTCATATTGGAGATGAGACGCCACCACGGATGCATGCGCGGGTCGGTCACGTATTCGAAGGTCAGGGACACGCGGCTTTCACCCTCGTGCGCGGCGCTGATGCGATGTCGCAATGCGTCCCCATCGAAAAGCACCAAACCCCCCGGCGGAATTTGGATCGATCCGCAAACCACCGATGCGCCCTTCTCCCGGGTATGCAATTCATAATCCAGGCGGCAGGTCGAGTGGTCGATCAGGCCCAACAATAGGGTGTAGCGCCTGCCTGCGTAATAAGAAGTGTCGTAATGCCAGCCGATGTGATCGCCGGCACGCGTATAAAAATACAGCGCATAAGCATGTGGATCTTCGGCGGCGAAAGCTGTAGTCGCTCTCCTGTCAAATCATCCAGCCAACGCCTGAGTGCAGCGGAACGGTAGAGCTCGGCAATGACTGGTGCTTGCGCGTCGATGGTATGCCGGCTGACGCTGCCACCCTGCTTATGGGCGGGCAGGTAATTGCGGTTCACCGCGTTGCGTACTGCAGCAACACTCTCGATCAATCGAGCCGTAATCTCCGCGGGCAGGAAATTCTCGACATAGACAAACGAACCCTGGCGCGCGTATTCGCCGCGCAGCCCCTGCATGTCGAGAGATTCCAATCGTGAAGCTAAGACCGGCTCCGCTCCGGATGCGCTCGCCGCCACGCTTACTCGGCAATCCCGGTCGCTTCGCGGCCATCTCTGGGCAGCACCCGTTGATAGTCGATCGCGACCCACACGGCATACAGCGGCGCGCAGATCGAAGCCGCGACCAGCATGGAAAGCAACGCATTGCTGAGCGCCGCCAAGGGGAGCAGGTACAGCAGGTCTTCAGTCTCGAAGCCGCCGAGCGAAGCCTGTTGCGTGGCCGCCTTGCCCGACAACGCCTCGATGCGCATGCGCAGATAAAAAATCAGCGCGATCGCGCTCCCGGCCAGCAAGCCCAAAATCGCGGGCGGTACGAGCAGTTGAATCCCCGGATTCGCGGCCACGCCGACGCCGACCGCGACAAAAAGCAGAACCGTCACCAAGGCATCGCTCGCCAAGTCATAAAGATGTCCCATACGGCTGGTTTTTCCGCTGATGCGGGCCAACTCGCCGTCGGTATGATCCAGGAAATTCGACAAAACCAGCAACAGCGCGGCGATGTTCGACCACGCATAGCTTCCCGGTGCAAAGGCAGCGGCAGCCGCCAGCCCGACCCCGAGGCGCAGCGTGGTCAGATGGTTGGGTGTTACCCAAGTATTTGCGAGGGGCGCAACAAAACGGCGCGCCAAACGAGCGTCCCACGGGCGTCTCGCCCATTGGAGCGGATCGGGCGGGAGTTCTGTTATCGGCATGAATGCATCGCGCCGGCTGTGTTCCAGCCAAAGGACTATTTCATCGGCAGGCCGCAACGTGCCAAGACGCCGCGCAAATCTCGGATGGGCGGGAAAACCTCATTGTTCCAATCCGCGCCCTGCGCATCGTAGGCCCGTTGCTCGTGTTCGACGATATCCTTGTCCTCGCGGAAAATATTCTCGGTAAACCAGGTCACGAACGGCCACACGACGTGAATGATTCCCGGGAAACTCGGCTTTTTTACCGAGAGATAGCCGAAAGTGCGATTGGTGCGCTGTGCGGCATCGAGCGGCGTGTACCCCAGCCATACATCGAGTACCGGATCGTCGGATTGCTTGATGTCGCGGCCCACCCAGACTTTCAGGCTTTGCGTGGGATAGTCGGTGCGGATCCGCATATGATCGCAAAAATCCTGCTTGGCCTCGCCGCGCTTGCGCATCAAATCGACGATGACCTGCTCGCCAACGGACGACCTGCCCTCGGTTCGGCTGAAACTGTATTCGACTTGCGCCCAATTTTCGCCATGATCGCGTCCCAGACAGCGCGCTCGAATCGATCCCATTTGCTTGCGGTGCATGAATTGATGATTCATGTCGAATAGGTTTTCGTGCATGAAAGTGTAGTGACAGCCAACCTCGCGGTTCAAGCGCCGCGTCTTGTAGTCCCGGCGCTGCGAGGAACCCAGATTCGCGGGAATGCGGCTCTCGGCCAGTGCCGGATCGCCCGGGAAAACGAAAATCAGACCGTTGATTTCCCGCGCCGGATAACCCTTCACGCCCGCGGGTAGCCGCTCCGGGCCCAAGTACGGCACGTTGGCGCATTTCCCGGTGCAGCTGTAAACCCAGCCGTGATAGTGGCACTTCAGGTCGTCGCCGCTGACCACGCCGAGATGCAAAGGAACCTGGCGATGGGCGCAGCGATCCTCCAGAGCGAACACCCTGCCGCTGCTGCCGCGGTATAGAACGATAGGCTCGCCGGCAAAGTGCCTGCCCAAAGTTTTACCCGGTTTGAGCTCATCCGACCACGCCAATGGATACCATTGATCCGGATGAGCGCCGACGCGCCGCAAGTCAACGGCGCCGACCGAGCTCGCCGTTCGCAGCGTCGCCAAATTTGAGGCCTCCTCGGACACGGCGGCGATTCTACCCGTTCCCTCCCGCGCATTGATACGTTGTGGAGGCTAAGGTCGGAATCGAACCGGCGTACACGGCTTTGCAGGCCGCTGCATGACCACTCTGCCACTTAGCCCAAAACAGCAAACCCCGGGTGCGCCGGGGTTCAATCGCCAGTTTACATCATATGCCGCGTCACTCAATCCGCCGCGATGGCGAGACCCTGGGTTCGCCGCACGAACGTTTCCTCATTCATATATCTGATATCTCTATGCAATAAAACTGCAACCTTGCGTGGGCAGCATGGATCGTGGATTTCCGTTGTGGAAATCCAACGACTGTCAACACAAGGTGAATAATGTCAAGTCAGAGCCTTCCCCGGCCGCGCATGGCGCTGGCGACCCTCAGTTGCTTTCTGTTGTTCGGTGCCATGACCCAGGCCAGCGCCGACGTGGCTGGTGCGGATGAGCAGGATCCGACACGCGCCCACAGCCTCGACCCCGTGGTGGTGACAGTGGTGGCAACGGCGCTGAAGGGACCCCAATCGGCACCTTCGCAGGGGTCCCTTGTTGCGACACAGCCACAATCGATCGTTGGCGCGGATTTCATTCAGAACAACGATGCACCCGCTGCGAACTACACAGACATCATCAAATTCACGCCCAGCGTCTGGACGGTGGATGCAAACGGCCCGGGATTGATGGAAAACCTAGGGACATCCATACGCGGTTTTCAGGACGGCCAGTTCAACGTCACCTTCGACGGCATTCCCTGGGGCGACTCGAACGATTTCACCCATCACTCGACCAGCTATTTCATGTCGCAGGACATCGGCAACATAGTCGTCGATCGTGGCCCGGGGAACGCCGGGACCGTGGGCGACGCGACCTTCGGCGGCACGCTGTACGTGCAGTCGGCCGATCCGAGGAAGGCTCGAGGCTTGACCACCCTGCTCAGTTTTGGAAGTTTCAATACCCGGCTATACGGCGTGCGCTACGACACCGGCGAGATCAGCGATTGGGGCGGGACCCGCGGCTTCATCAGCCTCAAGGACCTTTCATCCGACGGCTACCTTACCAACGCCAACTTGGATCGCACCAATGCCTTCCTCAAGATCGTGCAGCCGGTGAACGAGTCCACCGACATCACGTTGGTCTCGAATCTGAACAAGGTGCGTCAGAACCCGCCGGTGGGTCAAACGCCCAATCAACTCAGCCAGTACGGCCTCAACTACGGCTACAACACCGATCCGGCCAGCCAGGGCTATTTCGGCTACAACCTCGACCGAATTACCACTGACTACGAGTACATCGGCATCAATTCCAAAGTGGCCGGCTGGAGCTTCGATAACAAGCTCTATACCTATGCGTACTACCATGATGGCTTCAACGGATTGGACGTGGGCGGATCGCTACCCAACGGCGGGGTGGACATCGGCGACATCCCCAATGGCACGGTGAACCCAAACGGCACACCCAATCCCAACAATGTGCCCGGTCAGCAATTGACCAACAATTACCGCTCAGTGGGCGATATCTTCCGTGTGTCGCACGATTTAGGCCCGGGCGAAGTGCAGGCCGGCGGGTGGTTTGATCACCAAAGCAATTTGCGGGAACTGGTCGAGGTCGACTTCAGCAACAACGTGGCCTTCAACTACGACATGCCTCCGGGACCTGCGCCCGAGTCGCCGTACACCGATCGGCTGCAGCACAACCAGTTGTTCTCGCGGCAAGCGTACCTTCAGTATCTTTGGCGCGTCGTCCCGAACCTCGACGTCACCGGCGGCGTGAAATATGTGAACTTCGAGCGCGTAATCGATTCGCCCGTCAATCAGGGCACCGAGTTGCCGCTCGACTACTCTAAGACCTGGACGCGCGATCTGCCGTCGGTGGACGTGCACTACCGGCTGGCCGACAACTGGTCGGCTTACGCGCAATACGCCAAGGGATTCCTGGCGCCCAACCTCAATATTTTGTATGTCGTCGATCCCAGCAAGAACACCGTGAATCCCGAGGGCACCACAAATATTCAGGCGGGCACGACCTGGGTCGGCCCGGCGCTGACCGTCTCCGCCGATGTCTACACGATCAATTTCAGCAATGAGATTGCCTCGCACACGATCAACAATTTCAAGCAGTTCTACAATCTCGGTGCGGTGAAATACAAAGGTGCCGAGGCCGAAGCAACCTACATCGTCGGAGCCGGATTCAGCGTCTACGCCAACGCCTCTTACAACAGCGCGCGCCTGGCCGCCGATCAGACGTGGGTGCCATTGACGCCGGACAAGACGGCGGCGTTCGGCGTGCTTTACAACCAAGGCCCGCTGCAAGGCTCCATCATCGAGAAGTACGTGGGCCGCCGCTACGGCGACGCGGGAAACTACTATCCATTGGGAGGCTATGGTTCAGCCGATGCCGCGATCGATTATACGTTTGGACCCTGGGGCAGAGCGCTGAAGAACACCAAACTGGAGGTCACGCTGCAGAACCTGATGAACCGTAGATCGATTTACGATCTCGCCGGCTACTCGAGCAGCACTTCCACTGCCTTTGGCGCCAACGGCGTCCCCTTGTTGTTCACGCTGCCGGGGCGCAGCGCGCAAGTGACGCTGACGGCCTCGTTCTAAACACGCGAAGGGTTTTGGAGCGGGAAACGAGGCTCGAACTCGCGACCTCAACCTTGGCAAGGTTGCGCTCTACCAACTGAGCTATTCCCGCACTAAACAGAGGCGCAATTGTAGGGCCGTAGCGCCGAGAGTCAAGGAAAACTAAACGCAGATTGAGGCTAAGGCCTTGAAAGGGACGGCAATTTTTGAATCCCGCAGCGGATCCGCAATTACAGTCTCGAACTGTCCCGCAGTTCCGGCCACGCCAGGCGCAAATAAAGAATCATCGACCATAGGGTCAATACCGCTGCAATGGCGGTCAACACCACCCCGAGTTTGTAAATCGCGATGCCAAACAACCGATGATGAAACAGCATCATCGACAACCCGGTGATCTGCATGATGGTTTTGTACTTTGCCAACTGCGACACTTTGATGCGGCCGCGCGCGCCGATTTCGGCCATCCATTCGCGCAGCGCCGAGACCGCGATTTCGCGGCCAATGATCACGATGGCCATGATCTCGACAAACCAGCGCGAATCGCCGCTCACGATGAGAACCAGCGCCGCGGCGACGATCAGCTTGTCGGCGACCGGATCCAAAAACGCACCCAACCGCGAGGTCAATCCGAGCTTGCGTGCGAAATACCCGTCCAGAGTATCGGTGATTCCGGCGAGCGCGAAGCCGACGCCGGCTGCCGGATGCGCCCACCAAAACGGCAGGTAGTACAAGACGACCACGCCCGGAATCATCAGTATGCGCAGCCACGTCAGCGTGTTGGGCAGATTGAAATGCGATCTGGGCTTATCGCCCGGGATGGAGGTGTTCATAAATCACCTGGGCGAGTTCTCGCCCAAGGCCGCGAATTTGAGTGAAATCATCGATGCCGGCTCGCAGTATCCCTTGAAGTCCGCCGAATTGCTTCAGCAACTCGCGCCGCTTCACCGGTCCCAGGCCGGGAATGGTTTCCAGAATCGATTGGCTATGCCGTTTGGCGCGCTTCTTACGATGTCCGGCGATTGCAAAGCGGTGAGCTTCGTCGCGCACGCGCTGAATGAGATGCAAGGCGCGCGAGTCCGGCGGCAGTATCGTGGGGGTCTCCTCGCCCGGCAAGAATAGTTGCTCCTGCCCTGCCCTACGGTCGACGCCTTTGGCGACTCCGATCAGGGCTATTCCGCCGACGCCGAGTTCCTCGAGCACCTTGGCCGCTTCGGCCAATTGTCCCTTGCCGCCATCGATGAGCAGCACATCGGGCCTGACGATCTCTCCATCGCGCACCCGCTTGTAGCGGCGCGTCAGCGCCTGATACATCGCCGCATAATCATCCCCCGGCTGGATGCCGCTGATGTTGAAGCGCCGGTACTCGCTCTTCAGGGGCCCCTCGGTGCCAAACACGACGCAGGAGGCCACCGTGTCGGTGCCCCCCGTGTGGCTGATGTCGAAGCATTCCAGACGGTTGGGAGATTCCTCCAGATCGAACGCCTCGCGCAAATCCTCCAGACCTGATTCGATCCCGGCACGCGCCAGCCGGCGCATGTTCAGCGCCTGCTCCGCGTTGGTATGCATCATCTCCAGCCAGCGGGCGCGGATGCCGCGAACGGAGCTGCAGATGCGCACTTTGTGCGCCAAACGCTGCGACAACGTGCTCTCGAGCAGTTGCATCTCGTCGAAGTCCTGTTCCACGATGATCTCCGCGGGCGTGTCGCGCTCCAAATAGTATTGCATGACGAATGCCGCCAGCACTTCCGGCAGTTCGGCAAACGGCGCTTTTGGGAAAAACGTGGTGCTGCCCAGGCTGCGGCCGGCCCGCACGAACATCACGGCCACGCAATACTCGCCATTGGCCGCGGCAATCGCGATGACGTCCGCATCATGATCGGCGCCCGCGGTCACGATTTGCTGCGCCTGGATGACCTTGAGCTTCGCCAGTTGATCGCGCAACTGCGCCGCTTCCTCGAAATCCAGGCGTTCGGCGGCCGCGTCCATGCGCCTTCCCAGCTCCTCGCCGACCTCGTCGTTGCGGCCTTCCAGCACCTTGATGGCCGCGCTCACGTCGCGCGCGTAATGCTCCTTCGAGACCAAGCCCACGCAAGGCGCCGTGCAGCGTTGAATCTGGTACTGCAGGCACGGCCGCGAACGGTTGGCGAAATAAGTGTCGTCGCAATTGCGGATGCGAAACAGCTTCTGCAATTGCTGCAGCGTATCGCGCACCGCGCCGGCCGAAGGATAGGGTCCGAAATATTTCCCCGGCTCCTTGCGCGATCCGCGGTAGAAATTCAAACGCGGAAAATCGTGATTGGTTTCCAGATGCAGGTAGGGGAAGCTCTTATCGTCGCGCAATACTACGTTGAAGCGCGGCCGATGCTTTTTGATCAGGTTATATTCGAGCAGCAGAGCTTCGGTGTCGGAGTTGGTGATCGTCACTTCCATATTGGCGGTCTTGGCGATCAAAGCCTGGACTTTGGGCTGCACGTTGCTGGGCTGAAAATACGATGCGACGCGGCTCTTGAGGCTGCGCGCCTTGCCGACGTAGAGAATCTGCCCATCGGCATCGAGCATCCGGTAAACACCCGGGCGGCCGGGAAGGCTGTCGACGAACACCTTGGCATCGAATTTTTCGGGCGCCGCGCTCATGACTCTTTCCGCCCGAGAAGCGCCAGGTCCCGAGCCGATTTGACAATTGCCTCGAACATTTCCGTGGTGAGACGGCGGGTCTGGGTGTTGTAGCGGCTGCAGTGGTACGAATCAAGCAGCAGCCGGCCGCCGCCTAACTCATGCTGCGCTCCATGCGCAAAGCGATGCTTGACCGGCGGCAGGCCATGAGCGCGCAGCACCGCCGCATGCGCGATGGCCCCCAATGCCAGGATCACGCGCGCGTTCGGGCTTTGCCCAAGTTCTGCCTGCAGATAGGCGTTGCACTGCTTCACCTCGGCGGGGAGCGGTTTGTTCGCCGGCGGCAGGCACTTCACCGAGTTGGTGATGCGCGCATCGATCAGTTGCAGGCCATCATCGGCGGCGATCGATTGAGGTGCGGTCGCCAGCCCAAACTTGTACAACGTGCGGTACAGCAAAATGCCGGCATGGTCGCCCGTAAAAGGCCGTCCGGTGCGGTTGGCGCCGTGCATACCAGGCGCCAGGCCCACGAGAATGAGCCGCGCGTTCGGGTCGCCGAATGGCGGCACCGGACGGCAATAGTAGTTGGGTTCCTCGGCTTGGACGGCGTCCAGAAACGCGGCAAGCCGCGGGCAGCGCCTGCAATCTACGTCAAAAATCGAGTTCATGCGGGGAAAGGTGTATCACACGCTGAGCACAATAAAAAACGGGCTACGCAGATCACCACGTAGCCCGCCATCGATCGCGCTTGGACTTTGGACTAACCCGAGCGCAACTGAACCTGGCCAGAAGGCTTGAGAACCAACTCAGACCCCCGCATTGGGGAAAAGATTCCTTGCGGCCGCCAATATTTTGCGTGGGCCTAACGGGCTTAAGCGGCTTTGGCGCCCAAAGGCTTAGGCTGCAGGGAAGGTTCTTGAGCCAGAATAGCACCTGCGGCCAGCGGGGCAAGCCGGCTTTTTAAAAACTGCCGACTGTCATAAAAGTTAAATCGAGATAACTTTCTTAATCTATTGAATAGATTAAACTATTGTCTTGTCACCGTGCAAGCGCAGCGCTTCCGCGGCATTGAAATCCGGCTATGGGGTACCGGCTCAGGCCGGTTGTCGGGCATTCCGGGGCGTCAGCAGCATTTTCATGCCATGGCGTGCGCGTAGGGTGATCAGCCCTTGGGGTTCGACTTGGTGGCCCGGCGCCACTCGCAGGCAATAGCGCTGCCCTAGGGTCGCGAGCAGAACGCTAGCTTCCGCCAGCGCGAAAGCGGCGCCGATGCAAATGCGCTTGCCGCCGCCAAATGGTAGGTATGAGAAACGCGGGCGTGCCGCGGATCGCTCGGCGGAGAAACGCCCGGGATCGAAGCGTCCGGGGTTCTGCCAAAGTTTTACATGTCGGTGCAGGACCCAGGGGGCGATCAGAATCGTCGAGCCCTTGGGAATGCGCCGGCCCACCAACGTGTCATCGGCGAGCGCCTCGCGCCCGATCGTGTGCACCGGCGGATAAATCCGCATCGATTCCTCCACCACCATCCGGGTGTAGCTGAGTTTGCAGAGATCCTCATGCGTCGGAGCGCGGCCGCCGAGGACTGCAGCCAGCTCGGCGTGCAATTTCGATTCCTCTTCAGGGTGCTGGGACAAGAGAAACCAGGTCCAGGTCATCGCCATGGCGGTGGTTTCATGACCGGCCAAGAAGATCGTGATCACCTGGTCGCGCACTTCTTGCGCGCTCATACCGCCGCCGGTTTGCTCATGGCGCGCCGCGATCAGTCTCGCCAACAAGTCTTTCGGATATTTTCCAGGATTCCGCGTGCGCTCTTCGATCAGCCGATCGATTACCTGATCGAACTCGCCCAGCGTGCGCTGCGCGACCCCGCGTCTGGGCACACTCGCGAGCCACCTCGGCCAACCCAGCATATCCATTATATTCGGGCGCATCTCGGCCTGATAGCGGCCAGCGCTGCGCCCCATGATGGCGACGATCTCATCGGAGTCGCTCGAAAACATCGTGCGCGAGATGATGTTGAGCGTCACCTGCATCATCGCCGCTTGAACCTCGATCGCGGAACCCTCGGGAACCCTGCTCCATTCCGCCAGCAATTCCTCAGCCGCTCGCGTCATCACCGGCGTGTAGGCGGCTATGCTTCGGTGGTCGAAGGCCGGCGACATGGTCCGGCGGTGTTCTCGCCAGGTCTCCCCTTCCGAGGTGATCAATCCTTTGCCGAGACCTGGCTCGAGAATGCGGCGGGTAATTTCGGTCTTCCGATAATTGGCCGCGTTATCGATCAGGACCTGCTTGATCGCAGCGAGATCATTGATCACGAACAAGCGGCGTCCAAATACCCGGCGCTCGACAATGTCGAGCTCATAAGCCTCTTGCGCGAACGAATCGATCGCGCTGCTGCGCAGCGCGCGGGCAAATTCCAAGAATGACAAACGACGCCGACTCGGCACCGGCGCCGGCAAAACGGGTCCCGAAATCGAATTATCGAGCGTCGTCATTGCAACAATTTAGCACGCGGCCGGGGCCGCGAAAGAGAGCTGCCCTCTTATGTTCATCGGGGTCGCGAGGCCAGTATCAATATTCTTTATATTCAATATAAACAATGTCATACGAGACAAATCCAGAATTACGATTCTATCGTGCTCGAATCCAACCCTCGGAGGTTTGGTACAACTTTGCGCAGTTTCACTCCACTGCACGCGCCGCGGAGGATAATCACATGATGAACAAGGAGCGCGATTTGTTGCCTTGGGTTTTTGGCGGCCTGTCAGCCGCGGCCATTGCGGTTGCCTTTGCGGCGGTTTCGACTCACCGGGACGCGCCGAATTCGCCCGCGCGGGTGGTCGCGGCGCAGCCTGTTGCCCCGACAACGCTGCCGGCACCCGTGATCGCACCGGCGCCTGCAAGCGCCGCGGAACCTGGCTCCGCGCCGGGGCCGGCGACAGCCCAATTCAAGCAAACCGCGGTTGAGCCGCAAAAACCGGCGGGTCAGATTTGGCAATGCACCACCCAGGGCGTGAGAACTTTTTCCAGCAACCCCTGCGGCGAGAAGTCGACTCTTCTTGACGTGGGTCCCGTCAACACCATGAGCGCCATCCCAACGACTCATTACGCGGCCGCGTATGAACCCCCGCCGCGCTACTCGCCGGCCTATTCGGATCAGAGCGCGCAGCCCGAGGCCGACCAGTATTACGACCAGTATTCCGCGGACACCGGCGAAAACTCCTACGCAATCGTCGGTCTCGCACGCAGGCGGCCGGAGCGAGTGCATCGACCATCCTCGCAGCACGCCCATCGCAACCCTGCGCCCGTGCGGCGCGACTAAAGAATTCGAATGTTGGTCCAACCGCTGGGGGGAGCCATGGCTGAATGTACAAAATTGGCCGACAAAACGCAGCCGCGATTGGGCGTCGGTGTGGTGTTGGCATTCTGTCTTTTCGGCGTCGGCGCCGCAGAAACGCCGCCGCCGTCCGACACGCCTAAAGCCGCGCTCGACGCGACCACGGTTGTGGGACGATCGGATCGGACAACCGATCGAGCGCGACGTGGCGTCTTTCGTCAATGCCGTCGCTCTCAAGCCGGGCAGCGAGTCTCTGGCGCGCTGGCAGCTGCAAATCCCGCTCTGTCCGCTGGTCGCGGGCATGCCGCCGAAGGACGGCGAGTACATATTGTCGCGTGTTTCGAAAATCGCAGCCGCCGCGGGCGCGCCGCTGGCACCGGAGCATTGCAAGGGCAACTTCTACATCATCGTGACCTCGGACCCCGAGGGTGTGATCAAGGCGTGGAGCAAGCGCGACGTGCGCATGTTCGGCGATGAGGCGGATCAGGGCGGAAAGACGATCCGCGAGTTTGAGGCGCCGAATCCCGTGCGCATCTGGTACAACACCGAATTCTATGAACTCGATGGAACCCCGCTCGGCAACAACGCAGACGGCCGCACCGACTACAGCGCGAGGGCCACACGCATCGAGATTAACAGCTACCGGGCACTGTCATCCGTCATGGCGATCATCGACGCGCGGCGCATGAAGGACGTCACTTTCGGACAAGTGGCCTCGTATGTCGCCATGGCCGGGCTGGTGCAAATGCACCCGCAGGCGAACGTGGGCAATGTTCCCTCCATCCTGAATCTGTTCGCCCCGACGACGAAGGCGCCTTCCGGGCTGACGGCCTGGGACGAATCTTTTCTCAAGGCCGTGTATGCAACGCGCATCACCGACAAAGCTCAAATTGCGGCGATCAAGAGCGCCATGGTGCAAGATGTCGCCAGGTGATGCCAACAAGGTTGCGCTGGTGACCGGCGCATCGCGCGGAATCGGCCGCAGTAATCGCTCTGCAGCTTGCCCAGCGTGGCGTGCGCGTGGCGGTTCATTACCGCAATAATCATCAGGCCGCCGCGGCGAGCCTCGAAAGTCTGCCGGGCAACGGACATGCGAGCTTTGATGCGGACCTGTCCGATCCCAAGGAGGCGAGCCTGCTCTGGGGCCGAGTCAGCGATTCTCTCGGCGACATCGATATTCTCGTCAACAATGCCGGCCTGTATATTTTCCATCCGGCCCTTAAAACCGCATACGACGCGTGGCAGTCAGCATGGCAGCTGACGGTCGCGACCAACTTGTTGGCGCCGGCGAATCTATCGCTGCTCGCGGCGCAAAGCATGGCGGCGCGGCGGCCAGCGCAAACGCCGGAATTCGGGCGCGGGCGCATCGTCAACATTTCCTCCCGCGGCGCATTTCGCGGCGAACCGGATGCACCCGCCTATGCGGCCAGCAAGGCCGGCCTCAACGCGCTGTCGCAGTCCTTGGCCAGAGCCCTCGCGCCCGAGGAGGTGTATCTCTACTGTGTGGCGCCGGGGTGGGTGGATACGGAAATGGCCACCAGCCATCTCGAGGGCCCTGAAGGACCGGCAATTCTGGCGCAGCATCCGCTGGGCCGCGTCAATCGCAGCGACGAAATCGCGAATGCCGCCGTTTACTGTGCCCTCGATGCGCCGGCGGCCATGACGGGATGCGTGATCGACGTCAACGGCGCGAGCTATCTGCGGACCTAGGCGCGCCGCCAACGGCAACCGCGGACAGCGTTGCCGCGCCGCCTCAGCGTACCGGCGTTTCCGCGTCGCGCCCGACGACCGTGCTCCATTCGCGGATGCGCCATTTCGTGACCAAGCCCGACTGCACGTAAGGGTCCGCCGCGACAAATCGCTCGGGAATTTCCGGTGAGCCGCATTGAAACAGCAGCGCAGCGCCGTCGACCGGATCGGCATACGCGCCGCCAAGAATGAGTTCGCCGCGGGCTTGTGCCTCCCAAGCCAGTTTCAGATGGCGAGCCCGAAATTCGGCACGCCGCTCGAGGTAGTCCGGCACGAATTCGTAGAACAAGAAGTAGTGCATACCTTCTCCCTTCAGTTCCTAAACGCCGCGAAACACCAGCGGCAAGCCGGGCCGCAGATCGCATCGCATTGCGAGGGGACCTTCGAACAGAATCTCGAGCAGCGGCGCGGCCGCTTCGAAATAATTCACAAGACCCCGTTCTTGGGCGCACTTCGAAGCAGCCGACAACGCATTTCGCCCCTGTATTCCCACCGACACGCCGCGAATGCGGCGGATCGGCAGCGCGTGCGCCATGGGTTCGGTCCTGCGCGCCGCGCCGCTTCTTAGAAACGGCAAATAGAACAGTCCCGGTTCGTTCAGCGTCGTGCCGTCGGCGATTTGCATGGCCAGACCCGCAGACAAGTAGAGCGGCGTGTAGGACCACGTGACGAAAGGCGGCTGCGCCGGCGGCGTGGCGGTCGGCCGAAAAACGATCCCAAACGGGCTGACTCGACCGTCTTGGGCCTGGCATCGCTCCCAGAGGCGAGTGGGCCCGGTTCGTTGGTTGCGCGCTTCGGCAGGGTCCGCCACCCATAGCAGCTCCAGCATGAAGTTTTCAAAGAAAAATCGGCGATTGGCCGTGCCCTGACCCGGATGGACGTTCGCAGATCCTTCGACAAAACCCATCCGCAGCAGCGCGTCGGCCTCCGGAGCTCCGGTCGTGCAGCCGATGAAGGCATGGTCCACTTCGAGTCCCGCGGCGTTCTCACTCAGGCAGCTGTCCTCCCAGCAAATCCGCGACCGTCAACGACCCTGTAAGTTCCAGATACGTCAGCACCGGCAGCAGCAACAGCGAGATGATGGCGCTCACTCGAGCGGCTCGCGCCACCCATGGAGTCTTGCAATTGTCTGCGCATCGATAAGTACCCACGATCACGTACACGGTGTAGATCAAGCCGCCGATCGTATAGACCCGCATGACGAATTGATTCTCTGGATTCAGAAACAATTCCAGACAGCCGTACAAAAAGGAACCGAAGACGCCGTACAGCCAGAAGACCCGGGACAGCGAGGCCTTCCCTTCCATGGGCGCCTTGAAGAATTCCGCAATGGTCACGGCGCCGGCCTCAGGGCGCCGCGCGCGACATTTTGGCCGCCCGATGACCCACGCCCGCGCGGCGCGCGATGAGCATCGCAAGCTCCAATGCTTGTTCGGCATTCAGCCGCGGATCAACCTGCGACCTGTAAGCGCGCGCCAAATCGCCTTCGGTCAAGCCTCGGGCGCCGCCGACACACTCAGTAACGTCCTCTCCGGTCAGCTCGATATGCACGCCGCCCAGCATCGAGCCTTCCTCATTGTGGATGCGAAATGCGGACTCGACTTCGCCCAAGATGTTGTCGAAGCGCCGCGTCTTGATGCCGCCCGCCGTGGTCTCGGTATTGCCGTGCATGGGATCGCAGACCCAGAGCACCTGCGAACCGGTGGCGCGCACCGCGCGGATCATTTCGGGCAGCCGCCGCTCAATGTCCTTGATGCCGAAGCGATGCACGAAGGTCAGACGGCCGGGCTGATTTTGCGGATTGAGCACCTGGATCAGCTCTTGCAGCCATTCCGCGCTCATGGCCGCGCCCACCTTCACGCCAATCGGGTTGGCAATTCCCCGAAAATATTCGACGTGGGCACCGTCGATATTGGCGGTGCGCATCCCGATCCACGGCATATGCGTCGAGAGGTTGTACCAGCGCTTCTGGCGCTCGATGTAGCGCGTTTGCGCCTGCTCCGAGTAGAGATGCAATCCTTCGTGACTGGTATAAAAATCCACGCGCGTGGCTGCATGCACTCGCTGTCCGCTCATGGATTCGAAAAAATCCATCGACTCGGCGATCGAGTCGACGATCTGCTGATATGCCTCGCGCAACGGCGCGTGCCTCAGGAAGCCCAAGTCCCAGTATTCCGGATGATGCAAATCGGCAAAGCCGCCGTCGATCAGCGCCCGCACAAAATTCAAGGTCAACGAGGCGCGTTCGTAGCCGCGCAGCAGCAGCTCGGGGTCCGGCTCGCGTTCCGCCGCGCTGAATCCGGGCCGGTTGACATTGTCGCCGCGATATATCGGCAGCGTCAGTCCGTTGCGAGTCTCGGTATCGGCCGAGCGCGGCTTGGCGTATTGCCCGGCGAAACGGCCGACGCGCAGAATCGGCTTTTTCAAGCCTTGCAGCAACACCAGGCTCATCTGCAGCAGGATCTTGAGGCGGCGCGCGATATTGTCCGACTCGCAATCCTCGAAGCTTTCGGCACAGTCGCCGCCTTGCAGCAAGAACTGCTCGCCGCGCTGCGCTTGCGCCAGTTTGGCGGTCAACGCCTCGATCTCCCACGAGACGACCAGGGGCGGCAGCCGGCTCAAGGCGGCAACGGCGCGTTCCAGAGCGGCTGCGTCGGCATATTTCGGCTGCTGCGCGGCGGCCCGGCTTTGCCAGGTCGTGGGATTCCAGTTGCTCAAGGCAGAAGTGATGGACATGGCAACGATGCTAGCGTTGTACGCCAACCCAAGTCAAAATGCGGCCCCTCACTTGAGGCCATTGCGAAATCGAGAATCGAACTATGAAGCACAGCAAGCCGCTCGAATCCTTGGGACTTAGGGATATCAACGCCGGTACATGGGCCGGCAGCCACGGCTGGAGCAGCGACAGCGGCGGCCCTCTGATTGAATCGATCAACCCCGCGAGTGGGCAGCGCCTGGGCCAGGTGCGCGGCGCGACGCTCGCCGATTACGAACAAGTCATGGCATCGGCAGTGTCCGCCGCGGCCGCGTGGCGCCGCGTGCCGGCGCCCAAGCGCGGCGAAGCGGTGCGCCAAGTCGGCGAGGAGTTGCGCGCTTTCAAGGATGCCCTCGGCAGCTTGGTGTCGATGGAAAACGGCAAGATCAAGGCCGAAGGCGACGGCGAAGTGCAGGAGATGATCGACATCGCCGATTTCGCGGTCGGGCAATCCCGCATGCTGTATGGCAGTACCATGCACTCGGAACGCGCGCAGCATCGCATGTACGAGCAATGGCACCCTTTGGGCGTCATTGGGGTGATTTCGGCATTTAATTTTCCCGTCGCGGTCTGGGCGTGGAACGCGTTCTTGGCCGCCATCAGCGGCAATGCAACCGTTTGGAAACCCTCGCCCAAGACCTCGCTGTGCGCGCTCGCCGTGCAGCATATTTGCATCAGGGTGCTGCAGCGGCTCGAGCTGCCGCCGATTTTTCAGGTGTTCATTGATGCCGGCACCGAGCTGGCGGGCCGATTCGTCGACGATCGGCGCGTCGCGCTGGTGTCCTTCACGGGGTCCACGCATGTCGGGCGGCAGATCGGCGTGCGCGTCGCGCAACGTCTGGGCAAAAGCCTGCTGGAGTTGGGCGGAAACAATGCATTGATCGTCGATGAACACGCCAACCTGGACCTGGCGGTGCCGGCGATCGTATTCGGGGCCGTCGGGACCGCCGGTCAGCGCTGTACCACGACTCGCCGGGTGCTCGTGCACCGCTCGCGCGCGGCCGAACTCGAACGGCGCCTGCTCGCCGCCTACGCCCAGGTGCGCATCGGCGATCCGCTCGAACCCGCTACGCTGATGGGACCTTTGATCGACGCGGGCGCGGTTGCGCGCTATTCAGCGGCCATTGCAGCGGCAAAAGCCGAGGGCGGAGAAGTGTTGTGCGGCGGGAAAGTGCTGCCGGGGCCCGGCAACTTCGTCGAGCCGACCATCATTCGCGCTCATGCCGGAATGGCCGTGGTGCGCACCGAAACATTCGCGCCGATTCTTTACCTGACGAGCTTTGCGACGCTGGAAGAGGCATTGGCGCTGCAGAATTCGGTGGCCTATGGGCTGTCGTCGGCGATTTTTTCCGACAGTTTGCAGGCGGCTGAACGCTTCTTGTCGGCGGAGGGCAGCGATTGCGGCATTGCCAATGTCAATCTGGGCACCTCGGGCGCGGAAATCGGCGGCGCATTCGGCGGCGAAAAGGACACCGGCGGGGGACGCGAAGCGGGCTCCGATTCTTGGAAAGCTTATATGCGGCGTCAGACCAACACCATCAATTGGAGCGGACAGATGGCCCTCGCGCAGGGCATACGCTTCGACGTCTAAGTTGCCTGGCGCACGCCCGGCGCTAGCGGCTGAGCCAGGCTTCGATTTCCGCGGCCCGTTGCTCCAAACGCGCCGCCGAAATTGCGCCCAAGGTTTTCAGCTCCTGCGCATATAGCGACACGCGATATTCCTCGATCCAGAAGCGCAATTCAACGAGCTGCGGAATCCAGCGCAATTCGGCGGCGAGGCGCACCTCCGAATTCCGATAGCGGTCCGACCACTGCTCGAGTTCCAGCGCGATGTGCCTGGGTTCGCCGCCGCGCACGCTGTTGCGCTGCCAGCGCCGCTGCTCTGCTTTCAAATAGCGCGGCAATTGACGCAGCCAATTCAGCGGCGCGCTGCCGATCGTGGCCGAATCGAGAAGCCGACCGAGATGCCGGCGGCTTTCAGCGACCGCATCGGCCAGCGGACTGACGCGCGAGTCATCGAGCGCCTGACGTACCTCGCCGGCCTGCGCCAGCCAATTTTCGACCATGGCGCTGATCTGCTCGAGTACCGGATAGAGACGCTCCCTTCCTTGGTCGACGGCGGCTTCGAACGCCACCCGGGCCCGGGGCGCATCAGCCTCCGCAAAGCACGCTTCGCGAAATGTCAGCTGCAATAGAGCGTCGGTGAGAGCGGCACTCTCAAGGTACGGGCTGGCACGGAGCAGCAGCGGGACGCGACCGGCGACCGACCTGGCCAGATCGCGCGATTGACGCTCCAGCATCGCCCGCGCCAGACGCACCGATCCTTCCCGCCACAGGTGCTGCGCTTCCGCGGCCGACCATTGAAACTGCACCTGGAGTCCCGAGGGGCGCTGCTCGAGTGTGGGAAACACCCAAACGCCGCCCTGTTCCAACGTCAAGGGAACTCGCTCGGGCAATTCATCGGTCTGAAAGCGGCGCCACCCGCCGAAGATTGCATAGGCGCTGCGCGCATGGCGCTCCAGCTCGTCGCGCGCGGGCGCCGCGCATTCGCGCCGCAGCCGCTCGAGATCCGTGCCATGCGCGATTTCTCTACCCTCTTGGACGATGCGCAGGTGCGGCGTCAAATGCGCAGGCAGCGCAGGCGTATCGAAGCGCAGCAGCGCCTCGGCAATTCCGCGGCGTTCCTTGAGCCACTCCCGCAAATGCGCGGCGTCAGCGCTCGCGCCTTGCAAGTCCGCCAGAAACGCGGCGGCGGTTGCCGCCACCGGAATCAGGCTGCGGCGCGCATCCTTCGGCAGCGAGCGCAACAGCGCCTCGATGCGCGGGGCGGCCAGCCCGGGGATCGCCGCGTCGACCGCCGCGCGCGTCAGCGAAGGCAATGCCAGCAGCGGCACCTTGAGGTTGGCGCCATCCTCGGACTCTCCGGGAGCGAAGCGATATTCCACGGGTACCGTAAATTCATCCACGCGGGCGTTTTCAGGAAATTGCGCCAATGCCGCGTCTTGCGGCAAACGCGCGAAAATACGCGCCGGCGTGAGCCTCAGGGCCTCGAGCTGCTGCGGCGAGAGATGCCGGTTGAAATGCTCCAGGCTCGCCGCACTCGAGACCTGACGCGGCAGCTGCGTAGCGTAGAATTCGACAAAGGATTCCGCCCCTTGCACCAGATCGCGGGTCCGCAGCCGCTCTTCCATCTGCTGCGCCTGCCGCACCGCGGCGTCGTTTGCCAGCAACCAGTCCGGCCGCCGCCGCAGGCGCTGGTACACCAGTGCCTCGCGCGAGAATATTAGGCGCGACTCCTCGGGAGCGATGGGTCCATAGTTTACCAGGCGTCCGGCGCTTAGGATCAGGCCCAGAAAACTGATGCGCTCGCGGGCGACGACTTGCTCGCGCGCCTCGTCCCAGTCCGGCTCGAGGTATTCTCGCTTGATGAGATGCGCAGCCGCCGATTCGATCCACGTGGGCTCGACTTCTGCAACCCTGCGCGCGAACACGCGCGAAGTCTCGACGATGCTCGCCGCCATGATCCAGCGCGGGCGCCGCCGGGCCAGCGGCGAGCCGGGGAAGATATGAAATTGCACTGCGCGGGTCCCGAGATAAGCGCCCTCCTCGCCGCGCGCTCCCACCATGGTGCAAAATCCCGCCAGCAAGGAGCGATGCACGCCCGTGTAGCTGGCCTTGACGCTCTGCGCCGTCAGCCCTAGCTCGCGCGCTCGATCCACCACCTGCATATGGACGTCATCCCATTCGGACAGCCGCAACAGCGATAAATGATGTTCCCGGCACCAGCGGCGCAACTCGCGCCGGGGTCCCGTGCGCGCCGCGCGATAGGCGCCCCACAGTTTGAGCAGCGCGGAGAATTCGGACTTCGGGTCGTCAAAGGCGGCGCCCTCCGGCGGCCTTTCGCCGAGACGCACATCGGGCACGCTCAGGCCCGAGACGATTGCCAGCAATTCGCCTTCTGCATGAAAGCGCTTGCTCTCGAGCAACGCCCGGCCCAGGCGCGGATCGAGCGGCAGTCGCGCCATGGCCCGGCCGCGGCGCGTGATGCGACGCTCGACATCGAGCGCTTGCAGCTCCTGCAACAGGCGATAGCCGTCATTGAGCGCCCGTGAATCGGGCGCGTCGATGAAGGGAAAATCCTCTGCCTGTCCCAATCCGTCCGCCGCGAGGCGCAGCAATAACGCCGCGAGGTTGGTGCGCAGCACCTCCGGCTCAGTGAAGGGGGCACGCTGTTCGAAATCCTCTTCGCTATAGAGGCGCATGCACAAGCCCGCGGCGAGCCGGCCGCAGCGGCCCTTGCGCTGATCCGCGCTGGCACGGGACACCGCTTCGATCGGCAGGCGCTGCAGGCGGTTGCGCACACTATAGCGGCTGATACGCGCCAATCCCGAGTCAATGACGGCGCGGATGCCGGGCACGGTGATCGAGGTCTCGGCCACGTTGGTTGAGAGCACGATGCGCTGCTTCGAGCCGCGCTGAAAAATCTTGCTCTGCTGCTCCCATGACAATCGCGAATACAGGCTCAACACCTCGACGCCGGATCCCACTTCGCGCTCGAGCAGCTCGCCGACATCGCGGATTTCGCGCTCGCCCGGCAAGAACACCAGGATGTCGCCGCTGCCGATCGCAGCGGGCTCCGCGGCGATTTCCCGATAGGCAGCCAGCACGGCCTGCGGCAGATCGGGGTCTTCATCTCCCTCTGCGGATTGGCGATAGCGCACCTCGATGGGATAGCTGCGGCCGCTGACCGTGATGATCGGCGCATCGTCGAAAAACCGCGACATCCGCTCGACGTCGAGAGTCGCCGAGGTCACGATGAATTTCAGCCCAGGCCGGCGCGGCAACAGCCGCTTGAGCACTCCCAGCAGCAGATCGACATTGAGGGTGCGCTCATGCGCCTCGTCGACGATCACCGTATCGTAGCGGCGCAGCAGCGGATCAGATGCCAATTCTGCGAGCAGCAGTCCATCCGTCATGAGCACGAGGCGTGTCGCCTCCGACAAGCGGTCCGCAAAGCGGACCCTGAAACCCACGCTGCAGCCGACCGCTTGGCCCAATTCTTCCGCCACCCGCGCAGCCAAGGCGCGCGCGGCGAGACGCCGCGGCTGGGTATGGGCGATCAGCCCCGCCAATCCTCGGCCCGATTCGAGGCAATATTGCGGCAGCTGCGTGCTCTTGCCTGAACCCGTGTCTCCGGCGACGATGAGCACTTGCCGATCCGCCAGCGCCTCTTGAATTGCCTCGCGCTCGAGCGTGATGGGCAATTCGGGATCGTGCTTGAACTGCAATTGGGGCGCTGCGCGCGCAGCGGCACGCTGCGCGGCGCCAACATGATCGATCATCGCTTACTCGCCACGCTTGACGGCTTGCCAGAGTTCCTCTTGGGCCGCGAGATCCAATTCGGAGAATTTTTGCCCGCGTTGCACCGCCAGCGATTCCATGCCGCGGAAGCGACGCTCAAATTTCAGCGTTGGCGGCGCGCAAAGCCGCCTCGGCATCGACATCCAGCTTGCGCGCCAGATTGGCGGCCGCAAACAGCAGGTCGCCGACTTCCTCGAAGATCTCGGGCGAAGCCTTGGGCGAAGACGTCGCGCGCGGCCGCGACGCACTTCCAGCAGTTCCTCCTCCACTTTGTCGGCGCACTGGCCGGCATGCTGGAAATCGAATCCGACGCGGGCGGCCCGCTTGCTCAGCTTGTAGGCGCGCAGCAGCGCCGGAAACTTGTCCGGCACGCCATGCAGCGCCGACACGGTCGGCTGCGCCGCGCTCCTCAGCCTTGATGGCCTCCCAGGCTGAGGATTGCTCGTCGACGCTCAGCGATGCGCCATCGCGAATACGTGGGGATGGCGGCGCGTGAGTTTGTCGCAAATCGCGCCTGCAACCGCTTCGAAATCAAAGGCGCCGGACTCGCTCGCCATCTGCGAATGGAACACCACTTGGAACAATAAATCTCCGAGTTCGTCCTTGAGGCCGCCCAAGTCGCCGCGTTCTATCGCGTCAGCCACTTCGTAGGCTTCCTCGATGGTATAGGGCGCGATGCTCGCAAAGGTCTGTTGCCGATCCCAGGGACAGCCGTCGGCCGAGCGCAGCCGCGCCATGATCGCCAGCAGTTCGCTCATGCGGGCGCTCATGTCGGGCGCCGGGCGCGCGCTTGCTGCAGCAACAGCCGGCTTCTCAAGGTCATCAGCATTCCCGCGGTGGCGCCCCAGATATTGCGCCCGCCGTAGGGTATGTCGTGAATGTCGATGGTCATTTCGCCGATTTTACGCTGACGCGATTTATGATTTGCGGCATCCAGTATGTAGTCGAGCGGCACTTCGAAGACATCATGCACTTCCGCGGCGGCGATCTTCAGCTGATAGCGGGGATCGACGAAACCCGACCACCGGCGTCACTCGAAACCCCGAGATCACCACGTGGTCCGGCAAATAGCCGGCAAATTCCACCAACTCGGCGCTCAGTCCGATTTCTTCGAAGCTTTCGCGCAGCGCTGCATGCCAGGCATCGGCATCCTCCGGCTCGATGCGGCCGCCGGGAAAACTGATCTGGCCGGCATGGTCCTTGAGCGTGCTGGCGCGCTGTGTCAGCAGCACCGTCATGCCGGAATCGCGCTCGACCAGCGGAATCAGCACCGCCGCAGGCGTGCGGCGCGTCGGCAATGTCGCGCGCACGCGTGCCGCGACCTCGGGCGGCGCGGCGCTAAGCCAATGCATGTCCTCCTCAGGCGTCGAAGGCGCACGGTCGAGCGCGTCGCGAATATGCTGTTTGGTATAGAGCGAGTCCATGTCAATTTTAGCTGCCCGCACCCTTGATGCCTCCCTCGGTGAGGGATTTCGGATCCAACAGCCGCCGCAGCTCGTCGCGGCTCAAGTCGGTCATTTCCGCGGCGACATCCAGAATCGACCGCCCTTCCGCGATAGGCTTTTTTCGCGATCGCGGCGCCCTTCTCGTAGCCGATAATGGGATTCAGCGCCGTCACCAGGATGGGATTGCGCGCGAGCGCCTCTTC
Source organism: uncultured Gammaproteobacteria bacterium (assembly GCA_963812125.1). Lineage (GTDB taxonomy): Bacteria > Pseudomonadota > Gammaproteobacteria > Steroidobacterales > Steroidobacteraceae > Bog-1198. Next base: position 203,061 of record CAWETY010000011.1, on the reverse strand, counting down.
GATTCGTTCACGGTTCACGCTGAATCCGGCGATTGCATGATCCGCGAGATTGCGGCAGCCGATGGCAAGCAGTTCCAGGCTCTGCAGAAGATTGTAGGCGATCACCGGCAGCATGACGTTCAGCTGAAAATTTCCCGACTGCCCGGCCAGCGTGATGGTCGAGTCGTTGCCGATGACCTGCGCGGCGATCATGGTCACGGCCTCGGCCACCACCGGATTGATCTTGCCCGGCATGATGCTGCTGCCCGGCTGCAGCGCGGGCAGCGCGATTTCCGCCAAACCCGCCAGGGGACCGCTGTTCATCCAGCGCAAATCATTCGCGATTTTCATCAGGCTGACGCTCAAGACCTTGAGCTGGCCCGAGAGTTCCACGGCGGTATCCTGACCCGCCAGCGCCGCGAAATAATTCTCGGCGGGCCGAAACGCAATGCCGGTGCGCCTGGCCAAATGCCGCGCGAACACCGCGCCGAATTGCGCCCGGGCGTTGATTCCCGTGCCCACCGCAGTGCCGCCCTGCGCCAGGGCATGCAGCCGCGGAGTCACCGCCGCCAGCCGGGTTTCGCACGCCGCTATCTGCGACTGCCACCCGCCGAGCTCCTGGGCCAGCGTAATGGGCATGGCGTCCATCAAATGCGTGCGGCCGGTCTTGACGACGCCGGCAAGCTCCGCGCCGCGCTCGCTCAGGACTTCCTGCAAGCGCGCTCAGTGCGGGCAGCAATTCTCGCTGCAGCAGCAACGCGGCCGATACGTGGATCGCGGTCGGCACCACGTCGTTGCTGCTTTGACTCATGTTCACTTGGTCGTTGGGATGCACCGCGGCGCCGAGCGCTTGGGACGCCAGCGAGGCAATGACTTCGTTGGCGTTCATGTTGCTGCTGGTGCCGGAACCGGTCTGGAATACATCCACCGGAAACTGCTCGTCATAGGCGCCGGAGGCGACTTTGAGCGCGGCATCCTGGATGGCCGCGGCCACGCCAGCGGGCAGATCTCCCAACTCGGCGTTCGCTTCGGCCGCGGCATGCTTGATGAGCGCGAGCGCCTCGATAAACGCGCGCGGCATGCGCAGGCCGCTCGGCGGAAAATTTTGGATCGCGCGTTGTGTCGAGCGCCCCACAATGCCTCGGCAGGCACATCGAGCGATCCCAGGCTGTCGTGCTCGACGCGGGTGGTTGCTGTCATCGCGCCTTACTCCGCAGAATCAAGGTTGTTTACGGTAGAATCCGCTATTCTACACTTTAGCCGCCGGCGCTCCGATGTCCACCTTCTTGCCTGACGCTCTCTCCCCCCTCGATGGCCGATATGCCGCGAAACTCGCCGACGTGCGCCGCATATTCAGCGAAGCCGGCCTCATGCGCGAACGGGTGCGCGTGGAGTGTGCCTGGTTTTTGGCGCTGGCGGCGGGCCCCGCGGCCCACGCGCTCGCCAAGCTGCCGCTCGGCGCCCGCGAGCTGCTCATGGCGCTCGCGGACGATCCGCAGCCGACCGATGTGGCCGCCATCAAGCAGATCGAGGCGCGGACCAACCATGATGTCAAGGCGGTTGAATATTGGCTGCGCGCCGAGCTGCAGGCGCGCGGCGCGACGCCGCCCATGCTGGAATGGATGCACTTTGCCTGCACCTCGGAGGACATCAACAATCTCGCTTACGCACTGATGCTCAAGAACGCGCGCACGGCTTTGCTGCTGCCGATGCTGCAGAGCTTGGGCGACAAGCTGGACGCCCTCGCGCACCGTTACGCCACTGTCGCTATGCTGGCGCGCACCCATGGTCAGACGGCGACACCGACCACCGTCGGAAAAGAACTCGCCAACGTGGCCGCACGCCTCGAGCTGCAACGCAACGGTATCGAGCGCGTCGCCATCCTCGGCAAGATGAATGGGGCGGTCGGCAATTTCAACGCGCATGCCGCCGCCCTGCCGCAGGTGGATTGGCCGGCTTTCAGCGCTGCATTCATCGCATCGCTGGGTCTTCAGGTGAACCGCCATACGACTCAAATCGAGCCGCACGATTGGATCGCCGAGTATTGCCACGCCCTGATGCGCGCGAACACGGTGTTGTTGGATTTTTCGCGCGACATGTGGAGCTATATCTCGATCGGCTATTTCAAGCAACGGCTGATCGCAGGGGAAGTCGGCTCATCGACCATGCCCCACAAGGTCAACCCCATCGATTTCGAAAACGCGGAGGGCAATCTCGGTTTGGCCAATGCACTGCTGGGTCACTTCGCCGACAAGCTTCCCGTATCACGTTTGCAGCGCGACCTCAGCGACTCGACCGTACTGCGCAATATCGGGGTCGCGATCGGTCATGCGGTGCTTAGTTTCAAATCGCTGGCGGCGGGACTCGAGAAGATCGAGCTGGACGAGGCGCGGGTGGCCGATGAATTGAACCGCGCCTGGGAAGTGTTGGGCGAGGCGGTGCAAACTGTGATGCGCGCCCATGGCATTCCGGACGCCTACGATAAGCTTAAAACCTACACGCGCGGCCGCCCGGTGGATGAGCATGCCATGCGCGAATTCATCGCTTCGCTCGCTTTACCGCCCGAGGAAAAGGCTCGCCTGATGGCACTGACGCCCGCGACTTATGTAGGCCTGGCGCCGAGCCTGGCGCTGCGCAAGATCCCCACCTAGGGGTCCGTCTGAATCGCTCCAGGGTTGCTTGAAACGTGACGCAGTTAGCACGGGACCGCCCGACTCAGACGGTACTATCAAGCTCAAACTACGCGGGGTCGGGGTCAAGCATATGGCGGGTAACACGGAAGAACGCTCAAAACCGGCGGCGGCGAAGATATCCGCGCCCGGCGGCGATGCTTCTATGGGTTCGGGTACCCGCACCATTTTGAGCACCATGCCTGAAGTGCGCGACGCCAGCCTCAAGGTCGCCAAGTCCGCGCAGCGCCTGCTGTCGATTTTTACCCAAGATTTGGAACCGTTGGTGTACGGCGAGGAACCCTTCCTCGAGGCCATCAAGCGGCTGGTGCTGGCGCGCTCCTACGCCAAGGTCAGGGTATTGCTTGCGGACCCGTCGCGGGCCATGGTGGACAACAATCGCTTCCTCGCGTTGGCCCGCCGCCTGACCAGCTGCATCGATTTGCGTGCGATGAGCCCGGAATATCCGGCGAGCGCGGGCGCCTTCATCATTGCCGACGACAAAGCGCTCGTGTATCGCCTGCAGGCCGATCGCTGGGACGGCATATCCGACATGAACGATCCGGCCGTCGTGCGCCGCTACTTGAACTTCTTCGATGAAGTGTGGCAAACGAGCATGCAAGAATCGCAAATGCGGCAAATGCTCATGTAACGCTTGGGCGGACGCATTGCCCGTATAATGGGCGGATGCCGAGGCCTCAAGCCAATTTCCCCTTCCGCAGGCACCGTCATCGTCGGCATGTCGGGCGGCGTTGATTCGGCCGTTGCGGCCCTGCTGTTGCGCGATGCCGGGTATTCGGTGCAGGGCCTGTTCATGTCCAATTGGGACGACGACGACGCGCTACTGCACGGCGGCGGCGGATTTCCAGGACGCGCGGCGCGTATGCGAAATATTGGGGATTGCACTGCATCGCGTCAGTTTCGCGCGAGCAATATCGCGAACGCGTATTCAGCTCATTTCTGCGCGAATATGCGGCCGGCCGCACGCCGAATCCGGACGTTCTTTGCAATCGAGAAATCAAGTTCGGCATTTGCTCTGGAGTACATGCAGCGCCTGGGCGCCGACTGGATCGCCACCGGGCACTATGCGCAGGTTCGGCACAGCGGCGCCCATTCCTGAACTGCTGAAAGCGGCGGACGCCGCCAAGGATCAGAGCTATTTCCTGCATAGCGTCGCGGCCTCCGCCCTGTCGAAGACGCTTTTTCCCCTGGGCGGCCTGCGCAAGGCGCAGGTGCGCGCCATGGCGCATGCGGCCGGCTTGCCGGTATTCGACAAGCCGGACAGCACCGGCATCTGTTTCATCGGCGAGCGCCCGTTCCAAGAGTTTTTGAGCCGGCATCTTGCGCACCCAAGCCGGGACCGATCGAGACCGCCGACGGGCGAATCCTCGGCGAGCATCGCGGGTCTCGCGCTGTACACGCTCGGGCCAGCGCTCCGGCCTGAAGGTGGGCGGCCGCGCCGGCGCCGCCGCCGCACCCTGGTACGTCGCGGACAAAGTCATGGCTCGCAATGCGCTCATCGTGGTCCAGGACCAGGATCATCCGCTGCTGCTTGTCGGATTCATTCAACGTCGAGCAGATGCATTGGATCGAATCCGCGCGATGCCGGCGCAGCGAGCTCGCCTGCGCCGTGAAGACGCGCTATCGGCAGAACGATTTGGCCTGCGTGCGTGCAAGCGGCGCACGATGACCGCTGGCGCGTCGAATTGGAGCCGCCCCGCGCGCGCGGTCACGCCCGGCCAATACGCCGTGTTCTACCAGGGCGAGCGCTGTCTCGGCGGCGGCATCATCGCGAGCCGCTGCAATTCCGCGCTCGAGCCGGCGGCCGGAAGAATCACTTATAATTCTCTTTTTTCGGTGGAGGGGTCATGACGGACAGCTTCAAGGCGCGAACGACGCTCAAGGTGGGCGCGCAGCAATACGACATCTTGAGTCTCGCGGCGCTGAAGTCGCTGAATGTGGACCGTCTGCCGTTTTCGCTGAAGATTCTGCTGGAGAATCTGCTGCGCTTCGAGGACGGCGTCAATGTGACCAAGGCCGATATCGAAGCGCTGCTCAATTGGCAGCCGAAGGCGCTGCCCAGTCATGAGATCGCCTTCACGCCCGGCGCGGGTCATCATGCAGGATTTCACCGGCGTGCCGTGCATCGTCGATCTGGCCGCCATGCGCGAGGCGATCGTGAAGCTCGGCGGCGATCCGCAGAAGGTCAATCCGCTCGCGCCCGCCGAGTTGGTCATCGATCACTCGGTGCAGGTGGACGAATACGGCGCCGCCAGATTCGCTGCAGCACAACAACGAGATCGAGTTCAAGCGCAACGGCGAACGCTATATGTTCCTGCGCTGGGGTCAAACCGCCTTCAGCAATTTCAAGGTGGTGCCGCCGAACACCGGCATCGTGCACCAGGTCAATATCGAGCGGCTCGCGCGCGTTATTTTCTCCGACGAGAGCGGCGCGCAAGAAGTCGGCCTATCCGGACACCCTGGTCGGCACGGATTCGCACACCACCATGGTCAATGGACTGGGCGTATTGGGCTGGGGCGTCGGCGGCATCGAGGCCGAAGCGGCGATGTTGGGCCAGCCGGTCACCATGCTGATTCCGCAGGTCATCGGTTTCAAGCTCACCGGTGCGCTGCCTGCGGGCACCACGGCCACCGATCTGGTGCTCACGGTGACCGAAATGCTGCGCAAGAAGGGCGTGGTCGACAAGTTCGTCGAATTCTTCGGCGATGGCCTGAAGGGCCTGCCGCTGGCCGACCGCGCCACCATTGCCAATATGTCGCCGGAGTTCGGCTCCACCTGCGCGATTTTTCCCATCGACGAGGAAACCGTCCGCTATCTGGAATTCACCGGCCGATCCGCCGAGCAAATTGCGCTGGTGGAGGCCTACGCGAAGGCGCAAGGGTTGTGGCGCATCAACGGCGCGCCGGCGGCGGACTACACCGATGTGGTCGAACTGGATCTGTCGACGGTCGTACCCTCGCTGGCCGGACCCAAGCGCCCGCAGGATCGGGTGCCGCTGACACAAGGCGAAAAGCGTCTACCGGGGCAGCGTCAAGAAAATGGCTGAGGAGCGCGCGCAGAAAAACCCGCAAGCGACCGGAAGCGCTCCGGCAAAGTGGGCGATGCGAGCTTTCGAGGTCAAAGATGGCGCAGTATTGATCGCCGCGATCACCAGCTGCACCAACACCTCGAATCCCGCCGTGCTGGTGGCCGCCGGCCTGCTGGCGCGCAATGCGCTGAACGCGGGCTCAACATCAAGCCCTGGGTGAAAACCTCGTTGGCGCCCGGCTCGCGCGTGGTGACCGATTACCTGATGAAAGCCGGATTGCTGACCGATTTGGAGCAGCTCGGCTTCTACACCGTGGGCTACGGCTGTACCACCTGCATCGCCGCAGGAACTCCGGTGCTGCTGGCCAATGGCACCGCACGCGCGATCGAACAGCTGCCCGCGGGCGGCGGCTCGGTGGTGTATGCGCCCGTGGCGAGCGCCGGCTCGCAGAGCGCCATGCAGCGCGAGATGATGGTTCAGGGCGAGCGCGACTGCGTAACGCTGGTGCTCCAGGACGGGCGCACGCTTGTATGCACGCCCGATCATCGCGATCCTATGTGCCGACGGACGCTGGGTGCGCGCCGATCAGCTCACGCTGGGTCGAGGATCGCGTCGTGACAGGTCTGGAGGCACCGCTCGATGAGCCGGGTCAGGACGAGTCGGGTTACCGACTGCAAGCCGGCGACCGTATGTTTTCACCATGGCGAGCGACATCGAGCGTCGCTGCACCCTGGCGTTCGCGCGGCTCTCGGTCATTTACTTAGCGATGGCTCGATCAGTCGCGTAGGGCCAGGCGCGGATGAATGTGGGGCAGGTGCTCGACCGCGAAGCGGTGCTGAATGATATCGAACTGCTGAGCGGCAAACGCCCGAGAGCCACGCGCTTACGATGAACGCAAATGGTCCATCGTGCTGCCGCGCGTAGCTCACCTCGAGATTCTGTCGCTGCCGGGCGTCCGGGTCGGCCGGCGCATCGATCAAGAGCCTGGTTCTGCCCGCAGTTCGTGCTGGATAGCTGCTGCCCGGTCGCGGTCGTGCGCGAATTTCTCGGCGGCCTATTCGGCGCCGACGGTCACGCGCCGGCCCTCCATTGCTATGGGCAAGATGAGCATCAGGCGAGCCTGGAGCCGCCCGCGTACTCGCAAAGCGCCAAGCCGGAATTCGTCGACGCAACCCAACACATGATGAACGACATCATCGCAGCTGCTGGTCCGATGCGGGGTTAAGGTCCGCGGGCGCCGTAGCGCGATTATCCCACGCGCCGCGCGGCTTCGACTTATCCGGCGGCGCGCGACGGCGTGGCTCGACGCGAAATCCGCCTGAACTGCCGGAAGGGCTCTCCTTCGTCGAGCGGGTGGGCTTTCGCTACTGCATGCGACAAGCGCTGCGCGCCAGTGCGGCGGCCGTCTACTGGCGCACGCTCGACTACCATCAACCGCCAGCGGCTATGGATGGCCGATCGTACTCGAAGCGCATGCACGCTACCAGATGCCGACTCCCTTTCGCCAGACGCGCGATCGCTTGCGGCGCCGAGCTGACGAGCTGGAGACGCCGTCTTTCCGCACTACTCGCTGCTCGAGGGTCACGATCGATTCTCGCGGCTGCCCGCGGCCGACGCGCGCGCCTTCCGGCCGCTGCACCGGGAAAGTTGTGAGTTCCCCTCGCCTGCTCAACGTTATTTCGAGAGCTCGGAGTTCGCGACTGGTTTGCGCGCTGGCGCGCCGCGTCGTTGCCGATGCCGCGCAAAGCGCTATTGCACGCCCAAGGAGGCGCTCACCTGCCGACGTTGAATCTTACGATCGTCGACCGCCGGGCGGCAGGGAAACGCGCGGTCTTCGACTTGCCGTCAACGAGGTACATGCGTTCGTGGCTGGGACCGTCTGCGTACATAACTGCATCGGCAATTCCGGCCCTTTGAAACCCGAGATCTCTGAGGCGGTGAGAGTGGGCGATGTGGTTGCTTGCGCGGTGCTGTCGGGGAATCGCAATTTCGAGGGCCGCGTGCATCCGGAAATCAAAATGAATTTTTTGGCATCGCCGCCGCTGGTGGTCGCCTATGCGCTCGCGGGCAGCCTTGACATCGATATCACCACCGAGCCGTTGGGCACCGGCAAGAACGGCAAGCCGGTATATCTCAAGGACATTTGGCCGAGCAGCCAGGAAGTGGCCGCCGCCGTGGGCGCATCGGTCGACTCGGGGATGTTCAAGAAGGGCTACGCCAATGTGTTTTTGGGGGATGCCAATTGGGCCGCGATCAAGACCCCGGCGGGAAAGATCTATTCCTGGGACGGAAAATCCACTTACGTGAAGAATCCGCCTTACTTCGAGGGTATGACGATGACGCCGGCGCCGCTGGTCGACATCAAAGGCGCGCGTGCGCTGGCGCTGTTGGGCGATTCGGTCACCACCGACCACATTTCTCCGGCGGGCAACATTTCTAAAAGCAGCCCAGCCGCCAAGTACCTCATGGCCCAGGGCGTTCAGGCCGCGGACTTCAACTCCTACGGCGCGCGCCGCGGCAATCACGAAGTCATGATGCGCGGTACCTTTGCCAATATCCGCTTGCGGAACTTGCTGCTGCCCGGCACCGAAGGCGGCGTCACGCTGCACATTCCTAGCGGCGAGCAGATGTCGATATTCGACGCTGCGGTGAAATACAAAGCGGCGAACACGCCGTTGGTGATTCTCGCGGGCAAGGAATATGGCACAGGCAGTTCGCGCGATTGGGCCGCCAAGGGCACGATGCTGCTGGGCGTGAAGGCGGTGATCGCCGAGAGTTTCGAGCGCATTCACCGCTCCAACCTGATCGGCATGGGCGTACTGCCGCTGCAATTCAAAGAGGGACAAAACGCGCAAAGCCTGGGCCTCACCGGCAAGGAGTCATTCGAGATCGTGGGGCTGAACCGCGGCGCGGCGAAAACCGTCAAGGTCATCGCCAAGAGCGACGCCGGCAAAACCGTCGAGTTCGAAGCGCGTCTGCGCATCGACACGCCGAAGGAACTCGACTACTACCAGCACGGCGGGATTCTGCAATACGTGCTGCGTCAGCTCGCGGCGCCGGGCAAGGCGGCCTAGCAGCTCGCGGCGCTGCGACTTGCTGCTACTTGGCGGCCGGCGGCACGCTGCCGGCCTCGACCAGCACCATGGCGCTTGGATTGATATGCGTCTTGATGGCCGCGTTGACCTGTTCCCGGGTGACCGCCTTCACCGCCCTGGGGTACCCGTCGAGCCAGCTCGGATCAAATCCTCGCTGCGCATTCGCCACGAGGGTCTCAGCCAACCCCAACGTCGTCGACAGGCTCACGAAGTAGCCCCCTACCACGCCCTGCTTGCGCGACGCCAATTCCTGGTCCGTGACTCCATCTTTCCACCATTTGTCGACCTCGCGGCGGGTCGATTCAACGCCTTTGGCCAGCAGTGCCGGCGCAAAACTCGCCGAGACCTCCCATACGCCGTCAACGATGCTGTCATCGCCCATGCTCGCACCGATGTTGTATGTCAGTCCTTCCTTGTCGCGGACGATGCTCATCAGTCTCCCGGTGAACCCGCGCCCTAAAATCGCTGTGCCGATGCGCAGCGGCAAACTATCCGGATCGCTATAGCGCAGTCCGCTGGCCTGGCCCAACAGCACATTCACGCTCGGCTTGTCCGCCAGAGGCACCGTGATCCGGCTTGCGGCGCCGGGCGCCGCCGGCTTCGCGGCGCCAAGGTAGTCCTGACCGCCGGACCAGCCGGAGAAGGCCTTGGCGACGTCGGCTTGCGTGTCCGCATCGTTGACGTCGCCCGCGACCACCAAGGTCATGTGCGCCGGCCCGTAGTATTTTGCCTGGAATGCCCTGAGTTCTTCGAGGTTCGCGCTCTTCGCCGCCGCGATGTACTCCTGCAAGGTGTGCGGCCGGTTCGGATGACCTTCCGGAAATATCGCGCGGCCGAAGGCTTCGGCCGCCAGCGCACCGCTGTCCTGTACGGAAGCCTCGAGCTCACCGATGAACTGTTCCCTGGCTTTGTTGAACTCGCCGACCAGCAGCGCAGGAGTGCGCAATTCCGCCGCCATGGTGTCGATGATCAACGGCAAGTCCTTCCTCAGGCACTTGGCGCGAACTTCGAGCGACTGCACGCCGACGCTGAAGCTGATCTCGGCGCCGACGTTTTCCAATTTCTCGGAGATGGCAAACTTGTCCAGCGACTTGGTGCCGCGGTCGAGCATCATCCCCGACAGAGTGGGAACCGCGATGTTGCCCGAACCGACCATGGCATCGCCCGCGGGCAACACGCCGATGATGATGACCACATCTTTGACATTGCTGCGATAGGTAATCAGATCGATTCCATCGACCTTCGATCGATGGGCTTGATCCGCCATATTCGCCGCAGCGGGCGCAGCAACCGCCAGCAGCCCCAGCATAACGATTGGTCGCATCACGGGCCCTTCTCCGTTTTTGACGCCACCGGCACGAACCAGCCGACCGTGCTTTGGTCTGCGCCGAAATATTGCTTTGCGACGCGCTGCACATCCGCCGGCGTGACCTGCTGCACGCGTTGCGGAAAGGTTATGTACAAGGTCCAATCGCCGACGCCGATCCATTCGCTCAGTTCGCTGGCGACCGCCGCGGTGCCGTCGCGCTTGTAGGCATCCTCGGCAAGATATTGCTGCTTGACGGTGGCAACTTCGGCGGGCGTGACGCCGCTCGTCTGGATCTTGTTCAATTCCGCCGCCAGCGCCCGCTCGACCTGCTCGTGCGTGGTTCCGGGAGCCAGCGCCGCGTACATCGTATGCAGCGACAGGTCGCGAAGCACCTCGGTTCCTGATCCTGCACTCAACGCCAGCCCTTGGTCGACCAGCGAGCGGTAAAGCCGCGCGTTCTTACCAGAGCTCAAAATGGCATCGAGCATCTCGAGGGGAGCTTGATCGGCGTCTCTGCCGTTGGGAACCTTGTGGGCGATGATGATCGCGCCCAACTCGCCCGGGCGCTTGACGATGACGCGCCGCTCGCCGCTCTGCGCCGGCTCCTCGGTGTAGATCGTGGGTATCGGCGCCGGCGAATGCGGATACACGCCGTAGTACTTCTTGATCAGCCCGAGCACCGCATCGGTCTCGATATCCCCGACCACCACGACGGTCGCATTGTTCGGCCAATAAAAGGTGTCGTAGAACTGGCGCAGCTTTGCGATCGGCACGTGCTCGATATCGCTCTTCCAGCCGATGGTCGGATGGTGATACGGCAGCGCCACGTACGCAGCTTCCATGACCTCCTCCAGCAGCACGTTTTCCGGATCGTTCTTGCCGCGCTCATATTCATTGCGTACGACGGTCATTTCCGACTGCCGGTCCGATTCGTGCAGCCAAAGATGGCGCATGCGATCGGCTTCGATGGCGATGTATCCCTCGAGACTGTCGCGCCCGACCGTCGCGAAATAATTGGTGCGATCGAAAGAGGTGCTCGCGTTGAACTGGCCGCCCACCCGCTCCAGCATCTGCTTGATGCTGTTGCCCCTCGCGTCGTTGAAAGCGTCGCTTCCCTTGAACATCATGTGTTCCAAGATGTGCGTGGCGCCGGTTGTGCCGGTCACCTCGTTGCGCGAGCCGACCTGATAGGTGACTTCGAAGGTAACGACGGGGGCGGAATGATCCGGCACCAGCAACACGGTCAGACCATTGCTGTCGAGCCGATATTCGTCGATTCCGCCGAGCGACCGGACATGCGAAAAGCCTGCGGAACCCTGGGCTGCTGCGGATGCTGATGTTGAGGGTGCGGTAGTTGTCTTGGGCAGCGCGGCTGGTGCGGCGCGACCGGCCAGCGCCAAGACCGCGCAGCTCGCCCAGACCGTGCGCGAAATCCTCCTGCTGCTCTCGAACATTCTTCAGCCCACCGTTCAACCACGTAGCCTGCAATTCTAGTTCTTTCCGTCGCCCGCAGCTGCCTGGGCCGCCGCATCTGCTCTTGCCGCTTTGGATCAGCTCATAATAGCCCACCGGCAGGGCGAAGCTGCGGCGCAAGCTTTGCGCCAAATACTCTATAGTGTTTCGATATAAATTCCATATCAATATGTATTTAAAGGATAATATTTGTTAGAAAAACCCACCGATAACAGCGCGGCGAAACCCTGGATAGCCCTCTTCGATCTCGATGGAACGCTGACTTGGCACGACACACTGTTGCCTTTCTTGCTGGGATTCGCGCGCCAGCGGCCCTACCGCGTACTCAGGTTTTGGAAGTTGCCGCTGGCGCTGTTCCGCTATTGGCAGGATCGCGACCGGGGCACGCTCAAATCGAGCGTGATTCGCATGCTGATGCGCGGCGAAACACGGGCGGTGCTCGATGCTTGGGCGCAAAATTTCGTGGCGCAGCTCGAATCCAAGCAGCGATTTCGGCCTCTCGCTCTGGCCGTCGTCGAGGCGCATCGCGCTGCCGGGGATCATTTGGTGTTGTTGTCGGCAAGCCCGGATCTTTATGTTCCGCGGATCGGCCGGCATGCTCGGTTTCGAGCGCACGCTGTGCACGGAGATTGAATGGCAAGGTGAGCGGCTCGACGGCCGGCTCAAGACTCCGAACCGCCGCGGCGAGGAAAAACTTCACTGCCTCGACAGGCTGCGCGAGCAGTACCCCGGTTCCCCGGTGATCGCTTACGGCAATTCCGCCTCCGATCTCGATCATTTGCGCCGGGCCGATCGCGCTCTCTTGGTCAACGGCAACAACGCTGCGCGGCGCCTGGCCGCCAAATGGAACATTGCGGTGTCTTACTGGAGTTAGCGCTCGACCGGCCGATCTCCAAGACCCGCAACGTCTAGCGATCCGATGCTAGGTGCGCGCCGCGACACCCTCGAGCGCGCGGTGCAGCTTGAGCACCAGCTTCTCGGTCGTGGGCCAGTCGATGCAAGGATCGGTGATCGACATTCCGTATTCGAGCTGGCGCAAATCCTTGGGGATAGGCTGGCTGCCCGCCTTGAGGTGGCTTTCGAGCATCAGACCGACAATGGAGCGATTGCCGTCGACAATCTGGGTAACGCAGTTCTCGGCCACCAGCGGCTGCAGGTCCGCGTCCTTGTTTGAATTGCCGTGACTGCAGTCCACCACGATCGTCGCCGGCAATCCTGCCGTTTTCAGTTCCCGCTCGGCCACGGCAATGCTTACGGCGTCGTAGTTGACCCGGCCGCCGCCGCCGCGCAGCACGATATGCGCGTGACGGTTTCCGGTGGTTCGAAACACCGCGGACTGACCTTGCTGCGTGATGCCGAGGAAATGATGCGGATGACGCACCGATTGCAGTGCGTTGATCGAGGTCCCGAGCGCCCCGTCGGTGCCGTTCTTGAAGCCCACCGGCGTCGACAGCCCGCTCGCCATCTCCCGGTGCGTCTGCGATTCCGTGGTGCGGGCGCCGATGGCCGTCCAGGTAATCAACTCCGACAGATATTGCGGCATGATCGGATCGAGCGCCTCGGTACCGGCGGGCAGGCCCAACTCGGCCACGAACAGCAGCAATTCCCGTGCGAGCAGTATGCCCTTCTCGATGTGGAATGAATCGTCCAGATCCGGATCGTTGATCAACCCCTTCCATCCGACCGTGGTGCGCGGCTTCTCGAAATACACGCGCATGATCAACAGCAGGGTGGAATCGACGCGCTGGGCGAGATCCTGGAGGAGCGCAGCGTATTCGCGTGCCGCCGCCACGTCGTGAATCGAACAGGGACCCACGACCACAAATAGACGCGGATCGCGGCGCTCCAGGATTGCCCTGACCGCTTCGCGCGATTTCAGCACCGTCTCGGCCGCCTTGGCAGTCAGCGGCAGCCGCCGTTTGACCTCTTCCGGCGTCGCCAACAGGTCGCTCGAAGCGACATTGACGTTCTGCAATTGATCTTGAATGTTGGCCACCGTTCTTCCAGCTACATCGCAGTGCGAATCGTCCAAAGTTCCGGAAAGAACTTCAGTTCCAGGGCCTTGGTCAAATACGAGACGCCGCCCGTGCCGCCGGTGCCGCGTTTGTAGCCGATGATCCGCTCCACGGTTTTCACATGCGCGAACCGCCAGAGCTGAAATTTATAGTCCAAATCGACCAGCCGCTCCGCCAATTCGTACAAGTCCCATTCCTTCACCGAGTTGTGGTAAACGCTGAGCCACGCCGCGGCAACTTGCTTGCTCGCCTGATAGGGCTGCGTGAAATCGCGGTCGATGGCTTCCGGCGGCACGTCCAGGCCGCGCCGGCTCAAGAGCCGCAGCACCTCGTCGTACAGACTCGGCGCGCGCAAGGCGCGCTCCAGCGTCTCGAACATCGGCGGATCATTGCGGAACACCCGGATCAAATCGGCATTCTTGTTGCCGATCAGGAATTCCAGCAGCCGGTACTGAGGCGACTGAAAACCGGAAGACTTCCCCAAAGTATTGCGAAACGCCGAATAATCGTGCGGGGTGATGGTCGCCAGCACATCCCATGATTGCAGCAGCTGCTGCTGGATGGTCGAGACCCGCGCCAGCATTTTGAAAGTCGGGCCCAGATCGTCGCGCCGCACGCAATCGACCGTCGCACTGAGTTCGTGCAGGCACAGCTTCATCCACAATTCGGAGACTTGATGGATGATGATGAACAGCATCTCGTCATGCTGGTAGGACAAGGGATGCTGCGCATCGAGCAATTTATCGAGATTGAGGTACTGCGAGTAGCTCAATGCCTCGCGCAGGTCCCAGTGGACCTCCTCGTCGCTCAAGTCCACGAACGGTTTGACCCGTGGCGGCGTTTCGTTCATTAGTTCTTGAACACCCAGGCCGGGTACGGTACGCCAACCGGCGAGCAGTTCCCGGTCGAGGCGCCGGTAATCGGGTTCGAGCTTTTCCACCAAGCGCCAAAAATTCGCGGAGTGATTCATGTGCTTGGTATGCGCCAATTCATGGATGAACAGGTAGCGCACGACATCCGGACGCAGAAACACCAGGGAGCAGTTGAGGCTCACGGTGCCGCGCGTGGAGCAACTTCCCCATCGGGTTCGCTGGCAGCGGATGCTCACGCGCGACACGGAATACTTCAGCTCCGCCGCCAGCTTCAGCAACTGCGGCACGAGCCTCTCCTGCGCCGCAGCTTTGAGCCAGCCTTGCAGCAAAACCCTGGCCGCCGAATCGTCGGGCGCCTGCACGATGATGCGCTCGCTGTGCTGCTCGATTCGGCGCACGGCGCCGCGGCGCCACTGCACGTCCAGGATATTCGCCCGTCAACCCAAACTCGATCGAGGGCGGCACCGGTTCCATCGGCGCGACGAAACAGCGCATCGCGGCGACTTTGCGGTTTATCCAGGGCGTGAAGCGCTGAACAAAATCGCGCACGGCGTGGGCATTGACTCCGACCGGCACGACGATTTCGACGCGGCCGCCCACGTGCACGCGCGCCGTGAGGCGCCGCGCCCGCGGGCTGACGCGGACCGCAAACGGGTCGCTGGAACTGCGCGTCTCGAACAACGAGAGCTGCGTGCCTTGTGGCTTCATCGCTGCGAATGATACCAGGTTAGCGATGCAACGGACCGCAGCGTAGCAGTCCGCGAATGCGCGCGGTGCTCCTACGGCTTGGACAATGATGCGAGCTGACGTTGCGCGGTCTTGAAATCCGGCGCCGCGATCAGGGCCTTTTCAATCCAGTTGCGCGCACCCAAATGATCGCCGCGGATTTGCAACTCACGGCCCAGGGCCAGATAGGCCTCCGCGTGTCCCCAGCCCGGCGCATCCTCGCGGGTACCGGACGACTGTTCGAACAATTCCGCCGCCGAGCGCAATTCAGCGAAGCCGCGCTGGCCTTGCGGCGAGCCGGGTTTCGCGTGCCGCAGGTCCTGCATCGCCGAGAGCAGCACGGCGCGCGGATTGTGCGGCTGCAGCTTGAGCGCGGAATTGAGGCGATCCGCGGCGCGCGACCGCAACAAGCACCGCCTCCAGCAATTTCAAGTCGGCCAGACCGGAATAACAGGCGGATTGCAGCACCATGCTCTCCGCCGATTTAACATCTTTGTCGACCGCGGGCTTGAGTTCGTCGATGCAATCCGAAAATGCCGCCTCGGCCGCGTGCGCGTGCCGCTCGCCCGACAATTGGCCGAAGCGGTACTGGGCATGCGCCAAGTGATAACGCAAGGAGATATCCGCGGAATTGTCCCTGACCTGGTTCGTCAGGTTTTGGATCGAGATTCGTCAGCCGGTTGCCGTCTTCGGTCTGATAGGCGTATTCGATCTGCGCCTGGGCGTCGCCGCCTTCCTGAGCCATGACCCTGGCCGCGGCCAGCAGCATGAGGATCAACGGAATGTTTCTGATCAGCATCTAGAACTCGCGCTTACAATGACAATCGAAGATATCACAACGAGGTTTCGAATCTTGGGCCTGGACTTGATCGATATTGGATCGAACCTCACGCATGACAGTTTTGCGGCAGACCGTGACGCGGTCATGGCGCGCGCTTTGCAAGCCGGCGTGCGCCGCCAAATTGTCACCGGCGCGGATCTGCCGAGTTCGCTTCAGGCCGCGGCGCTTGCCGCCCGGCATGCCGCTGCCCTGTGGAGCACCGCCGGCGTGCATCCGCATCATGCGCAATCCTTTACGGGCTCGCAACACCAGGAATTGACCGAACTTCTGCGCCTCGAGCAGGTGGTGGCCGTCGGCGAGTGCGGGCTCGATTATTTTCGCAATCTATCGCCGCCCGGCGCGCAACGCCAGGCCTTCATAGCACAGTTGGAAATCGCCGCCGCATCCGGCAAACCGGTATTTTTGCATCAGCGCGATGCGCATGGCGATTTTATCGCGATCTTGCGCGACTTCGCCGGCAGGCTGCATGGCGGAGTCGCGCACTGCTTTACCGGCGGCGAGGCTGAATTGGAGGCCTATTTGGCGCTCGGCCTATATATCGGCATCACCGGCTGGGCATGCGATGAGCGCCGCGGACTGGAACTGCGGCGCAGCGTTCCGCGCATCCCGCTCGACAGGTTGCTGATCGAGACGGATGCGCCCTACCTGCTGCCCCGAGACCTGGCTCCGAAGCCAAAGTCACGGCGCAACGAACCCTGCCATCTTCCGCATATTGCGGCAACCGTCGCGGCATTGCGCAGCGAAACCATTGAAACGGTCGGCGCCGCAACCACGCGCAACGCGGTCGCGCTTGTTCGCGCTCAAAGATTCGTAAACAGGTGCGGGCTCGGCCGCAACTGTGCGGCCAGCCGGTTCCAGGCCTCTTGATAGTCGCCGGTTGGAGCGAAGGCCTGGCTGGCGCGATCGACGACGGGAAATTCAACCTCGATGCCATCGAGCATCACCACCCACTTCGGTATTCCCTTGGTGAATTTTCCAACGTTGGAAAACAGCAATCGGCCCTCCACCGGCACCTCGCCGACCAGAGCTTTGACTGCGGCGATGCGGTCATACAGCGCCGGTTGCGGATTATCGAACGTATAACGATGCCCGCGGCCCATGACGGTCCAGTCGCTCATTTGATCGCCGCCGAAGATCAACCCCGCTACCCGGCGGGTGTCGAGCACCAAGATCCCGCGCGGGGTCAGCAGTAAATGGTCGATGTGTATGAATCCACCCATGCCGTCGGGAACCAGCACCTGGTGGGCGGCGGCCGAGGCAACGCGCTCCAGCCGCAGCAGCAAGAGACTTGCGCCGCGCCCGGCGCGCGTAGGCGCGCAGTCCGAAAAACGCCAGTGCGGCCAGCAGCAATATCGCCGCGCCGAGCCCAATCCACTGCGGGTCGAGATGAAAGCTGCTCATTCGAGCGCCGCGCTCAATGCCTCGAGCGTCGGCGGCATATCCGCGCGGTGCTCGGGCTGGCGCAAAAGGTCCGCAAGACTCTCGGGAACGGCAATCGGCCTGCCAATGATCGGCTCCACAATTTCATTGAACTTCGCCGGATGCGCGGTCGCAACCACGACCCAGGGCTGATCGCGCTTATCTTGCGCGCTCAAGCGGCTGTAGACTTCCGCGGCGGTCGCGGTGTGCGGGCACCATTCGCGTCCGTATTGCATGAAGTCCCCTCCGATACGAGAGCGAATTGTAGCGTCATCGACGCTGTCTGCGCTCAAATGTTCGCGCATTGCCGCCCAGCTCGGATAAAGCGATCGAATGCGCTCCATGTTGCTTGGATCGCCGACATCCATGGCCGAGGCGAGCGTTGCGATGCTGGGCCTGGGCTGCCATCGGCCGGTGGCAAGGAAATCAGGAACCGTGCGATTCAGGTTATGCGCCAGGATGATGCGCGCCAGCGGGAATCCCATGGCGCGTGCCCACAGCGCCGCGCAGGCATTGCCCAGATTCCCGGCGGGGATGATGTAGGACGGCTTTCTTTCCGGTGCTGGCGGCGATCTGCAGGCTGGACGCGATGTAATAAACCATTTGCGGCAACAACCGGCCGATATTGATGCTGTTGGCCGAGCTGAAGCGATGCCGTTGGCTCAATTGACGGATCGCGGAAAGCCCTCTTGACCAATCCTTGACAATCGTCGAAGGTTCCATCGATCGCGCAGCGACAAGCACATTCTCGCCCCAGCAAGTCAATTGGCGCTCCTGCCGCGGACTCACGAGTCCTGCGGGGTAGAGGATGACCACCCTCGCCCATCGGCGCCGGAAAAAAGCGGCGGCGACCGCGCCTCCGGTGTCTCCCGACGTGGCGACCAGAACGGTCAAGCGGCTGACGGAGAGGCGGCGGACTGCAGGCGCTGCTGACACTCCGCCAGAAATCGCGCCCCGAAGTCCTTGAATGCCGCGGTAGGGCCGTGATAAAGCTCCAGTACGATACAGCGGATCGCGGGCGCCCATCACCGGCGTCGTGGCGCGGGAAAATTCAACGCGGCGTCGGCAATCGCCGCCAGTTCGCCGCACAAACCGTCTCCCGCGAAGAAGCCGGCCAGGCCCGCGCGCGCGATTTCTGGCACCGAGGCGCGAGCCGGAAAGGCTTGCAAATCGATCGTCGGCATCTCGCAAGGGACGTACAATCCGCCGTCCGGAGCAAGCCCCTGCGCCAGCGCCCGGCTCAAGCTCACCGGCGGCGCGGCCCCGCGCGAGCTCGCAAACCTCATTTCGGACATCAGGCCTTTACCACCCGAGCGCCGTAGTTTTGCATGAGGGATACCCAGGAATCCGACTGCAACCGGTGTGCGGCGAAGGCGGCGGCCATCGCGCCGCGCACCGCCTCGGCATGTTGCACAGCGGACCAGGCAAACACGGCCGGCCCCGCGCCGGAAATCGAACAGCCGAGCGCGCCGGCGGACATGGCTGCTCTCTGAACATCCTTGAAGCCCGGAATCAGCGAGTGGCGCTGCGGCTCGATGATGACATCATTGAAGGACTCGCGGATCATTTCTAGATCGTTCGAGTAGCAGCCGCTGATGAACCCGGCGAGATTCGCGCTTTGCCAGACGAAATCCGAGCGGCTGACATTGATATTGAGAATGGCGCGCGCCTCGCGCGTCCCCAGATACATATGCGGATGCACCAGCACGCAGCGAAGTCCGCGCGGCACCGGGATCTGCTTTACGCGAGGATTGTCGATGCCCACGGTCAATGTCAATCCGCCGTACAGACAGGGAGCGATATTGTCGATGTGCGCGGAGCCGCTTGCGACGATCTCCCCCTCCATCGCGAACTTGAGCAGCTGAATCTGCGGCGCGGGGGCGTGCAGCAGCGCGTTGGCGGCGACGACCGCGGCCACCGCGGAAGCGGCCGAGCCGCCCATGCCGGATCCCAGGGGAATGCCCTTTTCGATATCCAGTTCAAATCCAAAGCCGGGCGCCATGGCCGCGTGCATCGCCTGCACCGCGCGTCCGGCGGTATTGTGCTGCGGATCGACCGGCAACTCGCCGGCTATGCCGGTGATCGAGCGGATTCGAACTTCATTGTCCTCAATCCGGCGGATACGCACGCGATCGCCGACTTCGTCGACGGCGTGGCCCAGGATATCGAAGCCGATTCCGACATTGGCGACCGTGGCTGGAGCGAAGGCGGTGACGTCGGTGAGCACTGGGTTCTCGCCGCTAAATGTGCGCGCCGAGATAGGCGGACAGGCGCAATAGGTCGGAAAAAACGCCCGCCGCGGTTACTTCCGGTCCGGCTCCCGGGCCCTGCACGATGAGCGGATTGTCGCAGTAGCGGCGCGTCGCGAAGCGCACCACATTGTCGGTGAGCGCGATGTTCGCAAAGGCATGCTTGGCCTCCAGGCGCATGAGTCCCACGGTCGCCCTGCCGGCGGCATCGATGCGCCCGACGTAGCGCAGCACCTGGTTCTTCGAGCGGGCATCCGCGAGCGCGGCGGCCATGGAGGCGTCGGATTGCGGCAGACGAGCCATGAATTCCTCGACGCTGCACTGCGTGAGCGCCTCGGGCACCAAACCTTCCACCTGCACATCCGCGATTTCCAAGGTGAGCCCCATTTCACGGCCAAGGATGATGAGCTTGCGCGCGACATCTATTCCCGACAGGTCGTCGCGCGGGTCCGGTTCGGTATAACCCTTCGCCTTGGCCGCGCGCACAATGGAGGAGAACGACTCGCTGCCGTCGAACACGTTGAACAGATACGCCAAGGTACCGGAAAAAATTCCTTCAATCTGCGTAATGTCGTCGCCGGTGCCTCGCAGGTCGCGCAGCGTCTGGATGATCGGCAGTCCCGCGCCAACCGTGGCTTCATATAAATAGTGAGTGCCGGCATCGCGCCTGGCATCCTGCAAGGCGCGGTAATAAGGCAGGCTACCGCTGTTGGCCTTCTTGTTCGGCGTCACGATGTGAATGCCGCGCGCCAGCCAGTCGCGGTACCGGTCGGCCACCTCGGCGCTCGCCGTGCAGTCGATCACCACGCTGTGCGGCACGTAGTCCGCCTGGACATGGTTGATGAATTTTTCCAGATTCAGAGGCTCGCCGGCTTCTGCCATGCGTTCTGTCCAGCGGCTCAAATCCACACTGGTCTCCTCGAGCAGCATGCGCTTCGAGCTGGCGATGCCGCGAACCCGCAAATCAAGGTTCAGGCCCCGCAAGCGGCCGATTTGCGTCGCAATTTGCGCCAGCAGCACGCGCCCCACCGTGCCGGGTCCAATCAGGCCGATCGACAATGTATTGGGCGACAGATAAAAGGCGGCATGCACCGCGCGCAGCGCCCGTGCCGCCGCCCTGCCCTCGACCACCACCGAGATGTTGCGCTCGGAAGCGCCTTGCGCAATCGCCCGCACGCTGATCGCGGCATCGCCCAGCGAATTGAAAACCTTCGCGGCAACGCCATGAGAACCGGCCATGCCGTCGCCGACCACCGCCAGAATGCTCATGCCGAGCGCCACATCCACGTGCTGAATCTGACCGCCGCGCAGTTCGGCATCGAATGCGCGGCGCACGGCTTCCTCCGCGCGCACCGCCTGCGCTTCGGGAATCGCGAAACAAATGGAATGTTCGGAGCTCGCTTGCGAAATGAGGATGACGGAGATGCCGGAGTCGCGCAGCACGCCGAACAGGCGATGCGCCGTGCCGGGCACCCCGATCATGCCGGCCCCCTCGAGATTCACCAACGCAACCGGATCGATGCTGGTGATGCCTTTCACGATCAGCGCCGAGACCGGATTCGCGCAAATCAGCGTGCCGCGCTGCTGCGGCGCGAAAGTATTGCGGATGAAAATCGGAATGTCGCGCGACACGGCCGGCGCCATGGTCTGGGGGTGAATTACCTTGGCGCCGAAGTACGCAAGTTCCATCGCCTCGTTGTACGAGAGTTGATCGATGACCTGGGCGTTCGGCACCAAACGTGGATCGGCCGAAAGCACGCCGTCGACGTCGGTCCAGATGATGATTTCGACTGCGTCAAGAAGCGCACCGAAAATGGAGCCCGAAAAATCGCTGCCGTTGCGGCCCAATGTCGTCTGCTTGCCCTTCGTCGTCGTGGCGACGAAACCTGTGACGACCAGCCTTCCCTGGAAATTGGGCGGCACCAGCTTCTTGAGATTCGCTTCGCTCACCGGCCACTGCACGGCCGGCCCCAATGGACCCCATTCGATGATGATGACTTCGCGCGCATCGATCCACAGGATGTCGCCCTTGATGCGGGCGCGCTCCCGCAGGAACGGCGCGAACAGCCGGGTCGACCACAACTCGCCGAAGCCGGCGATGACATCGCGCATCGAGTAGGTCGACGAGCGGATCAGCCGCACGGTCTGCAGCATGCCGGCGATGTCCAGGCAATCGCGCTCGAACTGCGCCTTGTAGTCCTCAAAGGCGGCTTTTGAAATGAGCTCGGCGGCCAGGTCCAAATGCCGCGCCTTCAGGGCGCGAATCGCCGGGCCGAATTCCTTGTGGGGCTGTTCCGCCAGTGCCACCAATTCGAGCAGCGAGTCCGTGACGCCGCGGCAGGCCGACAGCACGATGGCTTCGCGCGGATTCGACGAGGCTTCGACGATTTCGGCGACACGCCGAAAGCACGCGGCATCCGCGACGCTCGAACCTCCAAATTTATGTACTACCCACTTGTCCATTCTGCACACGCGCCCCGGCAACCGGTGGCGTTGTTCGCGCTCCCAAATCGGCATCGTTGATGAAACGCGGCGGCAAGCCGCAGGGACAGGCTCCTAACAGCCCGGAACTGTAAACGTACCGGCGGGACGCAAGCAAGCGATTCCGTTCGCGTTTTAAGCCCTGCCCCGCCGACTTTTGCCGCCGGCGCGGCCGGATTTCGGCAGCCCGGTGTGCTGCGTGCGAAACGGGTGGGTTGAGGCCGCCGTCATTGCGCCCACCGGCTGATAGGCGGGAATGAGATGCTGCTTGCCATTGCCGATCAAGTCCGCGCGCCCCATCCGCTTCAGGGCGTCGCGCAGCAGCGGCCAATTCTCCGGATCGTGATAGCGCAGAAACGCCTTGTGCAGGCGGCGCACCTTGATGCCCTTCGGTACCACCACCTCTTCGCTGCCGCGGCTGATCTTCTTCAGCGGATTCTTCGAGGAGTGGTACATCGCGGTCGCGGTGGCCATGGGCGAGGGCAAAAATGCCTGCACCTGATCGGCGCGAAAACCGTTCTTCTTCAGCCACAAGCGCGAGCTCGAGCATGTCCGCGTCGCGGGTCCCCGGATGCGCGGCGATGAAATAGGGAATCAGATATTGTTCCTTGCCGGCCTCTTTCGAGTATTTGTCGAACAGTTCCTTGAAGCGATAGTAGCTGCCGACGCCGGGCTTCATCATCTTGGACAAAGGCCCTTCGCCGATGGCCTCCGGCGCGATTTTCAAATAGCCGCCGGTGTGATGCGCCGCCAATTCCTTGACGTACTCCGGCGATTCGATCGCCAGATCGTAGCGAACGCCGGAGGCGATCAAGACCTTCTTGATGCCTTTCAGCGACCGCGCGCGGCGATACAAATTGATGAGCGGCGCGTGATCGGTATTGAGATTCGGGCAGATGCCCGGGAACACGCAGGATGGGCGGCGGCATGCGGACTCGATGCTCGCGCTCTTGCAATGCAAGCGGTACATGTTCGCCGTCGGGCCGCCCAGGTCCGAGATGATCCCGGTGAATCCTTTCACGCCGTCGCGGATGGTCTCGATCTCGCGGATGACGGAATCCTCGGAGCGGCTCTGGATGATCCGGCCTTCATGTTCGGTGATCGAGCAAAACGTACAGCCGCCGAAGCAGCCGCGCTGAATGGCCACCGAAAATCGGATCATGTGATAGGCCGGGATCTTCGCATCGCCGTAAGAGGGATGCGGACGGCGCGCGTAGGGCAACTCGTAAATGGCATCCATGTCCGCCGTGCTCAGAGGAATCGGCGGCGGATTGAGCCACAGCTCCTGCGTGCCGTGACGCTGCACCAGTGCGCGCGCGTTTCCGGGATTCGATTCCATGTGCAAAATGCGCGAAGCATGCGCATACAGCACCGGGTCCTGGCTGACCTGCTCGTAGGACGGCATGCGGATGACGCTGCGCTCGCGCTGCGCGTTCGGCACCTTGCGGTAGAACTTCACGACTTTCTCCGCCGGCGCGGGCGCGCCCGGCGGGCCCGGCGCCGGCTGCGCCGGCTGCTCTTGCGCGTTCCTCTTCGCCGGCATAGGGATCGATCGGCGGAGCCAACGGACCCGGCGTATCCAATTCGCTCGAATCGATTTCCACCCAGCCCGCCGGCATGCCGCGGCGAAGAAACGCGGTGCCGCGCAAATCGGTGATCTCGCCGATGGAGGCCCCATCGTTCAGCCGGCGCGCGATCTCGCCGATCTGCCGTTCGGCATTGCCGTAGACCAGCAGATCCGCCTTCGCATCGACCAGGACCGAGCGGCGCACCGCCTCCGACCAGTAATCGAAATGGGCGATGCGCCGCAGGCTCGCTTCAATGCCGCCGACGACGATGGGCACCTGCTTGTAGGCTTCGCGCAGCCGCTGCGAGTACACAATGACGCAACGATCCGGACGCTTGCCGCCGACGCCTAATGGGGTGTATGCATCATCGCTTCGCACCCGCCGCTCCGAAGTGTAGCGGTTGACCATCGAATCCATGTTGCCGCCGGTCACGCCGAAGAACAGGCGCGGCTCGCCCAGCGCCTGAAGTCCCGCGGTGCTTTGCCAATCGGGCTGCGCAATGATCCCGACTTTGAATCCCTGCGCCTCCAGAACTCGTCCGATGATGGCCATCCCGAAGCTGGGATGATCCACATACGCATCGCCCGGTGACGATGATGACGTCGCACTGCGCCCAGCCGAGCGCCGCCATCTCGGCACGCGTGGTCGGCAGAAAGGCCGCCGGCTTTGCGCCGGCGACACGCTCACTGCTCTGAGAAAAAAGGGGCGCGGCGCTTTGCACGCCCGCGATTAGGCCTGAAGCCCGGGCTTAAGTACAACGAATCTCATCATCCCAGATCGATCGGGTAGTAGATTTGTGCATCTTCGCGCTGCACCAACAGAGCGACGTTATGTCCCGCCCGGGCAATCTCGCGCTTCAAGTCCGCCACGGTCGCGACCCCAACTCCGTTGACGCCCAACACGACGTCCCCTGGCTGCAACCCGGCGGCCAATGCCGGTCCGCTGACATCTTCGACCAGCAAGCGTCCCTTGGTGTGCAATTCCTTCTGCTCGCTGGGTTGCAGCGATCGCAGCACCAGACCCAGCTTACCGCCGCCGTCCTCGCCCGAGCTGCGCGCGACTTCAGCCGGCGAATCCTCGAGCAGCACGGTCTTTACCGTCACCTCGGTGGCCTTTCGATCGTGCCAGATCCCTAAATGCGCCTGGCTGCCGGGCGGCAGCTGCGAAATGATGGCCGGCAGATCCCAGGAATGATCGATGTTGCGTCCATTGACGCTGGTGATGACATCGCCGGCCTTGAGACCGGCCTTCTCGCTCGGGCCGCTCGGCTCCACCCTGCTGATCAGGCGCCGTGCGGGGTCCTCAATCCGAAAGACAGCGCGAACTGCTGGCGGATGTCCTGCACCGACACGCCGATGCGGCTGCGCACGACCTTGCCGTTCTTCTGCAGCTGTTCCTTGACGTTCAGGGCCAGATCGATCGGAATGGCAAACGACACGCCCATATAGCCGCCGGTGCGGCTATAGATCTGCGAATTGATGCCGACCACTTCGCCGTCGATGTTGAACAGCGGGCCGCCGGAATTACCCGGGTTCACGGCGGCGTCGGTTTGAATGTAGGTGACGTAGCTGCTGTTGCTGCCATCGTTCAGAGGGCCGGCCGAGCGCGCTGATCACGCCCGCGGTCACGCTGTTTTCGAACCCGAAATGGCGAACCGATGGCGATCGCCCATTGGCCCGGGCGCAATTTTGACGGATCGCCGAAGCGAACCGTCGGCAAGCCGGTGGCCGCGATTTTGATCAACGCCACATCGCTGGCTTTGTCGATGCCGATGACCTTGGCGGTAAATTCGCGGCGGTCGGTGAGGGTGACGATCACCTCCGATGCATCGGCAACCACGTGCGCGTTTGTCAATACGTAACCGTCCGCGCTGACGATGAATCCCGATCCGACGCCTCGGCTCGGCGGTGCCCGCTCGGGTCTCGGGCGTTGAAAGCGGCGGAAAAATTGCGACAGTGGATCGTCGCCGTCTCCCTGCCCGTTGAGCGGCGAGGCTTCTGAGGCTTTTCAGTGACGCTGATGTTCACGACCGCCCCGCCCGTTTCGGCGACCAGGCCGGAGAAATCCGGCAGGCCGGTCACGCGCCCGGCGCTCGCGCTCGCCGGGGCTGCCGCGGCCAGAACCGGCGCGGCCGCCAGAACGGGTCCCGCGTCGGCATTCGATCGCTGATGAGCCACCACCATCACGAAGATGCCGGCAATCGCCGCGAGGGACCAAGTTCGAATGCTTCCCATGGAAATACGTCCTTAAGGCCGAGAATGATTCGGCTGTGATTTTACTGACCCCGAATTGGGGTCCAGGTTGCAATTTTCCAGGCTAAGCGGGGTAATTTTCAAGGTATTAGGGCCCTGGGGCCTCGAAATGTGAATTCCCCATGGGTAATCGGAGGGTATCAGCGACTACCCTAATCGGCATGTCAGACTTGGGTCCAATCCTGATTGTGGTGGGCGGCGACACCAAACGTCTGCAATGGCTGACTCATCATGTGACCAGCCACTGGCCGAACGCCCAGGTAACGACCCTGCGCGCCGGCGAATCGGCGCCGCTTGAGCCGCCTGGTCAGCGAGCGCATACCCGACGCCGTCATTTTACAGACCGATTTTGCCAATGAAGCGCTGGCCGGCGCGGCCCTCAACACCATGCAGCAACTGCTGCGGATGCAGCCGGCGCTGTATTGCATTTTGCTCGCCGAGAACGGCAATGAAATATCGGCGGTCCGCGCGCTGAAAAACGGCGCGAAGGACTACCTGCCGCTGGCCACAATTACCCGGGACCAACTGCTCGCGGCAGTCGGAGAAGCTTGCGCCAAGCGGCGCTTGGCAGCGCAGGCAGCCGCGATGATGGCGGAGAGCGAAAATTCCACCATCATCGAAGTTCCCGGCTATTCCATCGTGAAGGAGATCGCCACCAGCAATTTTTCTTCCGTGTTTCTGGCGCGCAGCGAACGGCTGCGCAGAAATGTGGTGCTGAAAGTGATGGCCCGCGGCGAGACCGGAGCGGGAAATGGGCGATGCGGAGCGATTCCAGCGCGAGTATGAAATCATTTCCAGCATTACCCATCGCGCGATCGCCGAGATTTATGATTTCGGATCGCTCCCCGGACATCTGTACCTGGCCATGGAATATTTTCCCTGCGGCGACCTGCGCGATCGGCTGCGCAATCCCTTGAGCGTGGATGAAAGCCTGTACTACCTGCGCGCCATTGCAGAAGCGTTGCGCGTCATCCACGTGTTCGGCATCTTGCATCGCGATCTGAAGCCCGCGAACGTCATGTTGCGCGAGGATAATTCCCCGGTGCTCATTGATTTCGGTTTGGCGCGCCGTTCGCTCGATGAGGTAGGCAACACCGGCGTCGGCCAGGTGCTCGGTTCGCCGTATTACATCAGCCCGGAACAGGCGCAAGGCCAGCGCGTCGATGCGCGCACTGATTTGTACAGCTTGGGGGTCATGTTCTACGAGATGCTGACCGGGCAGAGACCTTATGGCGGCCGCAGCGCCGTCGCCATCATGTCGCAGCACACGAGTTCGCCGGTGCCCTCCATTGCCCGAACCCACCTCGATGCAGCAGCCGCTGCTCGATCGACTGATGGCGAAGCAGCAAAGCGCCCGCTACGGGTCCGCCGATGAACTGCTCGCAGACCTCGGACCGATAGCCGCGGTCGCCTAGCCGCGGTCGCAAATCGTGATTTGCGTCACAGGCCGCCGCGACGGCGGACATTAAGTAAATCGCCGGCTTTAAGGCTGTGAAACCCATCATCCCCGGCCTGCCCGCGCTTTGGCACGCTGTCCTGGCCATGTTCATCTCAGCTAAGCGCCATGAGCGCGAAAAACAGGAACTGATCAACGCCAGCAATCGGCTGACGGACGCCATTCTGAAGACCAGTTCGCCATCGGACTGTTCCTGATGGATTCGAAAGGCAAGATTCTGCCGCAGGTTTCCAGTCATCCTTGGGCGCGCTGTTTCGCCGCCAGGATTTCGCAAATTTGACTGTCGAGAAACTTATCGGGCCCCTGGTTTCCGCCAAGACCTTGAGCGTCGTTCGCACCTACATGGCGCGGCTGCTGGATCCCGCGCGCGGCGAGACCGACGTGGGCAATCCGCTGCAGGACGTGGAGGTGAACTTGACCAATGCCGACGGCAGCTTTGCAGCCGCTGCACTACTCGTTCGAATTCTCGAGCGTCGAAATCCCGCTCGAACCGCGCTTCTGGATAGTGCGGGTCACCGACATCACCGCGCGCGTACAGGAACTGCGCGAATTGGAGGACCTGCGCGTCCACGTGCTCACGCAGGGTGAAATTCTGCGCAGCGTGCTGCAGGCCGGCGGCACTCGTTTCGGCTCGTTCCTGCAAAAAACCGACGCCTCGATGAAGACCATCAACGGCGTCTTGAAGAAACCTGCGCGCGAAGCGGGTGCGTTCCGCCACAAGCTCGAGGAAACCTTGGAGGAAGTCGATCGCATCCGGCGCGACGCGGCGGCGCTCAAGCTGAGCGGACTGCAAAGCGCGGCCCGCGAGTTCGAGGACGCTCTGCAGGAATTGCGCAGCCGCGAAACCTTGAGCGGCAGCGATTTTCTGCCGCTCGCCGTCAAACTCGATTCGCTGTACGGACAATTCGCGCTGCTGCGCACCCTGACCTCGCAAGCCGGACCTGCCCGCGAAGCCGAGCCCGCCGCGCCGGAGGCGCGCGTCACCGAAAACGGCACTCAGATCATCGAGTCGCCGAAGTTCTTCGCGGAGCTGGCGCAGCAGTCGCGCCCCCCGGCCAGCGCATGGCCGCCGTCGGCAGCCTGGAGAGCACGCTGACCACGCTCGCCGACCTGGTGGCGCAGGAAAATCACAAGACCGTTGTTCTAGAATGCAGCGGCTTGGACCTGGTGCCTCCCCGCTATCAGGCGACGGTGAAAAATGTCGCCATCCAACTCATTCGCAATGCCGTGGTGCACGGCATAGAAACCGCCGCCGAGCGCGCAGCAGGCCGGCAAGGCGCCGAATGCGACTCTGCAGCTGGAGTTCAAATCCAGTCCGGGCAATGGCTTTGAATTGCTGTTTCAAGACGATGGACGCGGCTTGGACCCGGACAAGGTGCGTGAAGCCGCCATCGCCAAAGGCTTGCTGACGGCAGAGGAGGCGTGCCAACTGCGCGATCGCCAGGCGATCAAATTGATCTTCAAATCCGGATTCACCACCATGACCGACAGCCCGGGCGATGCCAAGCATGGCAGCGGCATGTCGCTGGTGCGCCGCTATGTGCACGAAGCCGGCGGCAAAATTGCACTGGCCAGCATCGTGGGGCAGGAGACCCGCTTCAAGGTGACCCTGCCGGCGCTCGAACTGGCGGCCGACGCACAGGTTGCCTGAGGCTCACCCGTCGAGCGGAGTGAGTTCCACCAAGACCGCGCCGGCCTGAACCCGGTCCGCCAGCCCAAATGCGATTCGCGCCACGACGCCATCATAGGGCGCGGTCAGGGTGTGCTCCATTTTCATCGCTTCGACGGTGATGAGCGGCGCGCCGCGCGCAACGCGCTGGCCGGCGGCGACATGCACGGCCACGACCGTGCCCGGCAGCGGCGTCAGCAGGGAGCCCTGCTCCGCGGTACCGAGCACTTGCAGGGCATCGTCGGTGCTCAGGCGATTCAGCACGACATGCCGGCCGCGCAACCACAGATGCAGCGCCGGATAAGCCTCGAACACGCTGACTCTGGCGATTTTGCCGTCGCATTCGACTTGCATCGAGGCCGCATCGCGCGCGAGAATCCGCACGCTGAATTCCCGCCCCATGCTTTGCGCCAGGTACAGCTGCGGCGCCGCAGCGTCGACGCTCACAGTGCACTCACCGAACCGCCACGTGGTGCGCGCCGGCGCCGCGGGCCGCCAGCCGCGGGTGTCCTGCCAAAGCGCATTGCCGTCGGTACGCCGCGCCGCACACCAAACCGCCGCCAACGCCATCTCGGCAGCCGCAGGCGGCTCCTCGGCGAAACGCAATTGTTCGCGGCGAACGCCCAGAAAATTCGTGGCCAGCGCGCCGCGCGCGAAACTCTTCGTCGCCGAGCACACTGGAGAGAAGCGCGCGGTTGGTCGCCACCCCGACGATCTCGATTTCACTCAAGGCGCGCCGCAATCGATCAATGGCGGCGACGCGCGACTCGCCCCAGGCGATGATTTTCCCCAGCATCGGATCGTAATAGCTCGAAACCTCGTCGCCCTCTTCGACTCCGGTATCTTGGCGCAGCCCGGGCAGCGCTTGCGCCCAGCGCAGGTGCGAGATGCGGCCGACGCTCGGCAAATAGTCGTGCGCGGGATCTTCCGCATACAAACGCGCCTCGACGGCAAAGCCGCGAGGGCTCAGGCCGTCGGTCGCCGGGCAGCGGTTCGCCTTGGGCTACGCGCAATTGCCATTCGACCAGATCGATGCCGGAGATCAATTCCGTCACCGGATGTTCCACCTGCAAACGGGTATTCATTTCCATGAAGTAGAAATTCTTGCGCATCGTCGACCAGGAATTCGACCGTGCCCGCGCCGACATAGCCCACGGCTTGCGCCGACTTGACCGCCGCCCGCGCCATGGCGGCGCGCACCTCGTCGCGCAGGCCCGGCGCCGGCGCTTCCTCGATGATCTTTTGATGGCGGCGTTGCACCGAACAATCGCGATCGAACAGGCTGACGGTCTGGCCGTGCGAGTCCGCAAAGATCTGCACTTCCACGTGGCGAGCGCTGGGGAAAGTAGCGCTCCATCAACAGCCGATCGTCTCCGAAGGCGGTGCGCGCCAGACGTTGCGCCGATTCCACCGCGCCCGCCACCTCGGCGGCCGAATTGACGACCTGCATGCCCTTGCCGCCGCCGCCCGCGCTGGCCTTGATGATGAGCGGGAATCCGACCCGCAGCGCTTCTTCACTGAGGCGCCGTAGCGACTGTTCGCCGCCGTGATAGCCGGGAGCCACCGGCACGCCGACGGCCGCCATCGCGGCCTTCGATGCGCTCTTCGAACCCATGGCTTCGATCGCCGCCGCCGGAGGCCCGACGAAAATCAGGCCCGCATCGACGCAGGCCTGCGCGAAGCCGGCATTCTCCGAAAGAAATCCGTAGCCGGGATGAATGGCGTCCGCGCCGACGCGCTGCGCCAGCGCAATCAGCTTGTCGATATTGAGATAGCTCTCCGCGGCGGGCGCGGCGCCCAAATGATATGCCTCGTCGGCGCTGCGCACGTGCTGGGCGTTTCGGTCAGCATCGGAATACACCGCAATTGTCGTCACGCCCAAGCGCCGCGCGGTGCGCGCGATGCGGCAGACGATTTCGCCGCGATTGGCGACCAAGAGTCGTCGGATCATGGGCCTATCTCACATTCGAAACACGCCGAAGCGTGTGGCAGCGGTTTCTTGCGCACGGGTCAGCGCCAGCGCCAGCCCCAGAATTTGCCGGGTGTCGAGCGGATCGATCACGCCATCGTCCCAAAGCCGCGCCGAGGCGTAGTAAGGATGTCCCTGGCGCTCGAACTGCTCGCGAATGGGCGCCTTGAGCTTTTCCTCGTCGGCATCGCTGAAGCTCTCTCCGCTGCGCTCCAGTGCTTCGCGCTTGATCGTCGCCAAAACGCTCGCCGCCTGCTCGCCCCCCATGACCGAGGTGCGCGCATTGGGCCACTGGAACAAGAAACGCGGGCTGTAGGCGCGGCCGCACATCGCGTAGTTTCCCGCGCCAAAACTGCCGCCGATCACCACGGTGTATTTCGGCACCGAGGCGCAGGCCACGGCGGTCACCAGTTTGGCGCCGTCCTTGGCGATGCCGCCGGCTTCGGCCGCCTGCCCCACCATGAAGCCGGCGATGTTCTGCAGAAAGACCAGGGGGATGCCTTCGCGGCAGCACAACTCGATGAAATGCGTGCCCTTCAACGCGCTCTCCGAGAACAGGATGCCGTTGTTCGCCAATATTCCGACTGTCATGCCGTGGATATCCGCAAAGCCGCACACCAAGGTGGTGCCATAGAGCGCTTTGAACTCGTCGAACCACGCGCCGTCGACAATGCGCGCGATGAGCTCGTGCACATCGTAGGGTTTGCGGGAATTCTGCGGAATGACGCCGTACAGTTCCATCGGATCGAATGGGCTGTCGAGGCCGCTCACCGGCGAACTTGGGTGCGCGGCGCGCAACTCGGGCTGGCGCAAGCGCGCAACGGCGCGGCGCGCGAACGCCAGCGCGTGCGTATCATTTTCCGCATAGTAATCGGTGACGCCGGAACGGCGGCAGTGAACGTCGGCGCCGCCCAAAGATTCCGCGTCGATCTCCTCGCCGGTCGCGGCGCGCACCAAGGGAGGGCCGCCGAGAAAAACCCGCCCTTGGTTGCGTACGATGATGGCGTGATCGGACATGGCCGGAACATACGCGCCGCCGGCGGTGCATGAGCCGTGCACCACCGCGATCTGCGCGATGCCTTGCGCCGAGAGCCGCGCTTGATTGAAGAAGATCCGGCCAAAATGTTCCCGGTCGGGGAATACCTCATCCTGCCGCGGCAGGAAAGCCCCGCCGCTCTCGACCAGGTAGATGCACGGCAATGCATTGTCCGCGGCGATCTCCTGCGCCCTGAGGTGCTTCTTGACGGTGAGCGGATAATAGGTGCCGCCCTTCACCGTCGGATCATTGGCCACGATCATGCATTGGCGCGACGACACTTGACCGACTCCGGTAATGAGCCCCGCTCCCGGAAGATCCTCGCCATACACTCCCTGCGCCGCCAGCGCCGACAGCTCCAAGAACGGCGAGCCCGGATCCAGCAGCGCGGCAATGCGTTCGCGCGCGAGCAGCTTGCCGGCCTTGGTGTGCTTGTCGCGCGCCGCCTTGCTGCCGCCGGCCGCATTGCGGCGCAGCGTGCTGCGCAGATCCTCGACCAACGCCTGCATGGCGGCGCGGTTGGCGGCGAAATCCTGCGAGCGGGTATCCAGTTGCGAAACGATTTTGGCCATTGGCTTTGTTGCCCCGGGCGTGGCAGAATTGTCGGACAGTCCGATTATCCAACGATCTTGGTCCGATGACAATGGGGGCCGGTAAAAATGGCCAATTCCGCATATCGAGAATTCACCTTCGGCCTCGGCGAGGAGATCGAAGCCGTACGCGATCAAGTGCGCCGCTTCGCGGAGGAGCGCATCGCGCCGCGCGCGCAGGAAATAGACCGCAGCAACGAATTTCCGCGCGATCTGTGGCGCGAAGCCGGCGAGCTCGGCTTGTTGGGCCTTACGGTCGAGCGCCGAACATGGCGGCGCGGGAATGGGCTATCTGGCGCATACCGTGGCGATGGAAGAGATTTCGCGCGCCTCGGCCGCGGTGGGCTTGAGTTATGGCGCGCACTCGAATTTATGCGTGAACCAGTTGGCGCTCAACGCTTCTCGAGGCGCAAAAGCAGCGCTACTTGCCCAAGCTCATCAGCGGCGAGCATGTCGGCGCGCTCGCCATGTCCGAACCCGGCGCCGGCTCCGATGTGGTTTCGATGCAGCTCAAGGCGGTCCGCCGCGGCGATCGGTACATTCTCGACGGGCGCAAGATGTGGATAACCAATGGGCCGGAGGCCGACGTGCTGGTGGTTTACGCCAAAACCGCGCCCGAAGCGGGCTCGCGCGGCATCAGCGCCTTCATCATCGAAAAACATTTCGAAGGATTTACTGCGGCGCAAAAGCTCGACAAGCTCGGCATGCGCGGCTCGAGCACCAGCGAGTTGGTGTTCGATCAGTGCGAGGTGCCCGCCGCCAATCTGCTGGGCACGGAAAATCAAGGCGTCAACGTATTGATGCGCGGGCTGGACTACGAACGGGTCGTGCTGTCCGGCGGTCCGCTCGGCATCATGGCGGCGGCACTCGATGTCGCCGTGCCGTACGTGCGCGAACGCAAGCAATTCGGTCAGCCGATCGGCACCTTTGAGCTGGTGCAAGGCAAGCTCGCCGACATGTATGCTTCCCTGAATGCCTGCCGCAGCTATGTCTACATGGTGGCTGCCGCCTGCGATCGCGGCGATTACACGCGCAAAGATGCCGCCGCGTGCATTCTGTTTTGCGCCGAAGCCGCGACCCGCGCCTCTCTCGATGCCATTCAATTGTTGGGCGGCAACGGCTACATCAATGATTACCCGACGGGCAGGCTGCTGCGCGACGCCAAGCTGTATGAAATCGGCGCCGGCACCTCTGAGATCCGCCGCATGCTCATTGGCCGCGAACTTTTTGGAGAAGGCTGATGAGCGACCTGTTCGTGCCGCTCGACGATCATCCCGCCTACCGGCAGATCGCCAACCTGATTGAACAACGCATCGTCGGCAGATCGTTGCGCACCGGCGACGCCCTGCCCTCCGAGACCGATCTGGCGCGCCAGTTCGGCGTCAACCGCTCGACGATCCGCGAGGCCATCCGCGAACTGGAGGTGCACGGACTTTTGGGACGGGAGCGCGGCGAGAAACGCCTGCGCGTAACGCGCCCGGAACCGCGCCGCGTCAGTTCCGGCGTCAGCCGCGCGCTGGCCCTGCACGATGTCACCTTCATGGAATTGTGGGAGGCGATGATGGCGATCGAACCGGCCGCCGCGCAATATGCCGCCGCGCGGCGTACCCCGGCGCAGCTGCTCGGGCTGACGCGCGCCAGCACGCGCTTCAAGCGCGGCGACACCGACACCGCCGGCGCCGTTTCGGCCGTCGTGGATTTTTTCACCGCGGTCGCAGCGGCCAGCGGCAATCAGGTGCTGGCGCTGTCGCAGGCCCCGCTCAATATGCTGCTGGTGCCGACGCTGACGCGGCTGATCGATCGCGTGCCGCAGGCGCGCGCGCGAATTCAAGCGGCGCAAAGCAAGATCATCGCAGCCATCAAGCTCAAAAAGAGCGACCAGGCCCGCGGCTGGATGGAAAAGCACATACGCGATTTCAAGCGCGGCTACGAACTTGAAGTTCCCCAAAGCGCGGCAGGTGCGGCGTCATGACGCCGGCTGCCGGTGCGCGCGCTCGCTGAGTTCTTGCGCCAGACCTTTGAGCGCGGCGAGGTTCGACCACAGAGCGGCTTGCGGTAGAAATTCGACCCGGCTGCCGAACGACTTCGAGCGCTGCTTCAGGCGCAGCGTAATGCGATGAAATCCTGCGCCGCTCACGATCTCGGCGACCAAGATCTGCGCAAGCGGAATCGTCTCTTCAATTCGTCCGCGCCGAACCTTGAGGCGGTCGCCGCAATCGAGCACCTCGTCGGCCAGCCGGTGCATTTGCGTGTTCCAAAAGAACCAGATCAATGCCGCACACAGAATTCCGACGGCAAGCGCGCTCGGCAGGGGATTACTCCGCAGCTCCCCGTTCAGGATGGACGGCGCGGCAACGAACAGAATCAGCGCGATCGCGCTCAGCCAAATGCCGCGCTTGAACAGGGCGGTGCTTTTGAACGAGATGACCCGCACTTTGGATGCTCTGCAAATTTCTACAAGATCTGCTCGCGTCGCGTATCGGCACCGTCGGGATCATGCAAATTGGTGCTGAAAGAAACCAGCACCATGGCGGAATTGCCGGTATTGCGGAACGCGTGCACCACGCCCGGCGGGATCGTCAGCCGGAGTATGTCCCCGGCCGCGACATCGATATCCTTGATCTCCCCCGCCTCCTTGAGCCGTACACGGCAGGGTCCCACCACAGTGGTGGTTTCCACCGCGGTACGGTGCACGTGATTGCCGCGCACCTCGTTTGGCTGGGTCAGGACCACGTGCACGTTTTTCTGCGCGTGCAACTCGGCATCCGTCAAGGGCTCGAATAGCGTGCCACGGGCATCGCGGTGGGTTTTCACGGCTTGAAGCGTCGCGCGCCGCGGATCGGGAGGAGTCATGCCGCGGATTATAGCGTCATCGCTTCGCAGCATGCCCCCGAACGATGAGCAGAACGCCGGCGACCAGGAGAATATCCATCCAATCGATGGCGCCGCCGCCTCCGCCGCCTCCGCCGCCGCTGCTGACGGACGTAGGACTGCCGCTGGCCGCGGTGACATTCAGCGTCGCGGACGCCGGCGCCGCATTGCTTCCCGCAGGACCGGTCACCAGTGCGTTGGCGGCGATGCCGGCGGTGTAAACGCCTTCCGTGGCGCTCGTGACGCCGAAGGAAACATCGCAGCTGCCGTTGGCCGGAATATTCGCATCCGACAGCGTAACGCTGCCGCTGGTGCTGCTCAGCGACAGCGCGGCGCCGCCGCAGGTGCTCGCGGGACTCTGCTTGCCCAGCACCAGATTGGGCGGCAAGGACAGCGTGATGCTGGACTGGGTCAGCGCAAAACCGTTGGAATTGTTGAAGCTGACCACCAGCACCGCGGGTACATTCACCGCAACGCTGGCGGGCGAGAACGCCGCGCTGACAGTAGGCGGCACCGGCGTGACGCTCATGGGGCTTATACAAGCGCTCGCGCTCGTGCCGGCCGAGGAAGGTGCGCTGGTGCTTGCACCGCCGACGCTGATATTGACGACGGCTGTATCGGTGTTGCCGGCCGAGTCCGTGACCACCACGGTGAGTGTGCCCGCGCCGTTGGCGGTGACATTCACTTGCGCGCTTGCGGCGCCGGAATTGATGATGACCGCGCCGGTCCTCGACCACGCATAGCTCGCGACCGTCGCGCCGCACGCCGCCGAGCTGCCGCCGGCATCGAAAGTCCCTGCGCCGCCGATGAAGCCCGCAGGGATTTTAATCGCTGAAATCGGCTTGAGCGCGGCTTTCACCGCGCTGAACGCATTGACCATGCCGGCACCGCAGGTGCCGCCGCCGGGGGTGCAGGCGCATTCCACGCTCGAGCTGGATCCCGCGGCGCACTGCGCCAAGCCCGGCGGCTGCGGGAATGGCGTCGAGCTGGCCTTGATGCGCGCGATGAGCTGCGGCGGCGTGAGATTGGCATTGACTGCCCGCATCAGCGCCGCTATGCCGGAAACAATGGGCGCCGAGAAGCTGGTTCCCAAATTCGTATTGGTCTGGTCGGTATAGCCATTCTCAGCGGGAGTGGTCAGGCCTTCGTTGACCGTCGTATCAATCGAGCGCAGGCAGGGACTGCCGGCGGTGATGTTCACGCAATTGCCGGCGGGCGCGCCGATCCCCACCTCCGGTCCCAGGCTGCTATAGCCGACTTTCGTGCCGACATTGCGCAGTCCCGCAACCGTCAGGACGCCGGGGCAGTTCCCGGGTATGTCGACCGGTCCGCTTTCGTTGCCGGCCGATGCGACCACCAGCACCCCCATTCCGGTGAGCTGCGATATGAGGCTTTGATATGCGGACGGACAACTGCCCCCGGTTCCGCCCAAACTCAAATTCACGATGTCGGCGGGGTACGGATTGGCAGGCACCGGGCTGCCGGAATCGTCGTACACCGTCATGCCGACCGACCACATGATTCCGGCAATGATGTCCGAGTCCAAGCCGCCGCATTTGCCGAGCGCGCGCACGGGCAGCAGGTAGGGATTCCAGCTCACCCCGGCGATGCCGGTATCATTGTTGGTGAGCGCGCCGAGGACCCCCATGACCCGCGTGCCATGCCAGGAACTGTTCTCAACGCTGCAGTTCTTGCTGGGAAACACCGTCGTGTTCTTCAAGTCCGTGCTGTCGATCCAGTCGCCCGGATCCGATGGATCGGGGTCCCAGCCATCGCCGTCGTTGGCCACCAAAAATGTACCCAACGGCGCGCTATTGGAAGAGTTCAGGTCTTGGCTGACAAAATCGTAGCCCGGCAGAAGGCGGCCGCCAAAGCCGGCTCTCAGCAAGTCGGGATGATCGAATCGAATGCCGCTATCGACATCCGCAATCACCGTGCCGGAACTGCCTTGCGTGATGGCCCACGCCGAGACGGCGTCCGTGGCGGCGGCGTCGCTGGTGGGCGTCGCGCTGCTCGGAGTAAGCATGTACCACTGACCGCTGGCGTGGCGCGTCGGCACGAACAACGGGTCGTTCGGCAGCGCCTGCGGGTAGCGTCGTTCATCGATGTCCGCAAAAGCCACGGCCGGATCTGCACGCAACTTGTCGAGAACCGCCGTCACGTCCGCGCCGTACAAGGTCTCTGGAAGAAACACAACGTGCATGCTCGGAGCGAACTGGCGTGAACCCGCCGCCGCGATGCCGGTTCGCTGCAGCAATGAGGCGAGGTCCGCGCGCGACGTCTGCGCCTGCGCGACACGGACGGCCTGGGGCCGGCGCGTCTTGATTTCCTTGACGATCGAATTGGCGGGCGTGGCCCGAAAGCCCACCACCAGGCGGCCGGCCTGCGGCCCGATTTCGACCGGATGTGCGCGGACCGGATTCCATTCCGGCACGCCTGCCGCGAATCCCGGCATCAGGCCCAAAAGAGCAGCCACACCGGCGACGGCGAGCAATACATTGATATTTCTCATGAACGGAAGCCTAACAACTAAACAGGGCCGAAAATGCGAACTATGGCGGCAAAAGCTGCGCGGGATCATGGCCGCCGGTGCCCGCGGCCCGATAGTCGGCCGCCGCAGACAGGAAATCATGGGAGTCGCGCTCAGCCCCAGGTAGAATACCGGGCAGGAAGTAACCGCATTTTGAAGAGGTTTTGCAATGACATATGACAATCGACAGTTCTACATCGATGGTGCCTGGGTGGATCCAATCGAGCCAAAGGAACTGAAAGTCATCAACCCGGCCACCGAAGAGGTTGCGGGCGTCATTTCGATGGGCAGCAGCAAGGACGTCGATCGCGCCGTGATGGCCGCTCGCCGCGCATTCGACAGCTATTCTCGCAGCACGCCGGCCGAACGGCTGGCGCTCCTGGAACGCATCCTGGCCGCCTACAAAGCGCACTACGATGAAATAGCGCAGGCGATTTCCATCGAGATGGGCGCGCCCATCACCCTGTCGAAAACCTCGCAGACCGGCATCGGCGTCGGCCATATCAGCGCCATGATCGATGTATTGAAAAACTTCAAATTCGAAGAGATGCGCGGCACCGTGCGCTTGATCCAGGAGCCGGTCGGCGTATGCGCCTTGATCACCCCTTGGAACTGGCCGATGAATCAGGTGGCCGCCAAAGTCGTGCCGGCGCTCGCGGCCGGATGCACCATGGTGCTCAAGCCATCCGAGTATTCGCCCTTCAGCGCCATCATCTGGGCCAAGGTGATGCATGAGGCCGGTGTACCGGCCGGCGTGTTCAACCTCATCAACGGCGATGGCAACGGAGTCGGTGCGCCGCTGTCATCGCACCGCGAAGTCGACATGGTGTCCTTCACCGGATCCACGCGCGCCGGTTCCGAGGTCGCCCGCAATGCGGCGGCCTCGGTCAAGCGCGTGCACCAAGAGCTTGGCGGCAAATCACCCAATGTATTGCTCGATGACGCGGACTTCGAGCGCGCCGTTACCAAGAGCGTGCTGCACGTATTCCAGAATTCCGGACAGTCCTGCAATGCACCGACGCGCATGCTGGTTCCCGCCGCAAAATTGCCTGAGGTGGAGGCAATCGCCAAGCGCGTGGCTGCCGCGGTGATCACCGGCGACCCCGCTTCCGAAAAAACCAACCTGGGACCGCTCGTGTCCAAGGTGCAGTTCGACCGGGTGGAAGGATACATAGCGAAAGGTATTGCCGAGGGCGCAAAAGTCGTCATCGGCGGCTCCGGGCGACCCGACGGATTGACCAAGGGCTACTTCGTCAAGCCGACCATTTTTTCCAATGTTCGCAACGACATGACGATTGCGCGCGAAGAGATCTTCGGACCTGTGCTTTGCATCCTGCCGTACGACAGCGAAGAAGAAGCGGTGCGGATCGCCAACGACACGCCTTATGGTCTGGCCGCCTACGTGTGGTCCAAGGATAATTTGCACGCGCGCCGCATCGGAGCACAGATCCGCGCCGGGCAAGTCACCTTGAATGGCGCTTCGGGCAACATGAACACGCCATTCGGCGGCTTCAAGATGTCGGGCAACGGCCGCGAATGGGGCGAGTTCGGGTTGCGCGACTTCTTGGAAGTCAAAGCGGTGATCGGAGTCGACGCGGCTTAAGACCCGGGGAGTGACCGACTCCATCGTTCGTCTCGAGAACCTGAGCAAACGCTTTTCGAAGGATAGGCCGCCGATCTTCGAGGGCGTCGATCTGACCGTTCGGACGGGTGAATACGTTGCCGTGATGGGCGAGTCGGGCGTCGGGAAGTCTACGCTGCTCAATTTATTGGCGGGACTCGATCGAACCGACAGCGGCCGGGTGGTGCTCGAGGGCGTCGACCTCGCCACTTTGGACGATGACGCCGTAACTCGGCTGCGGCGCCGCGCCATCGGTTTTGTATTCCAAGCCTTCCATGTTCTGCCCTATTTATCGGTCGAACAAAATGTCGCGCTGCCGCTCGACCTGCTGGGGATAGCCGAGCCGCAGCGCAGCGAGCGTACCCACGGCATGCTGCGCGCCGTGGGCATCGATGCGCTGGCGCAGCGTCACGCCCGCGAGCTCTCGGGCGGCGAAATTCAGCGTGTTGCGATCGCACGCGCCCTGGTGCACCGCCCGCGCCTCGTGCTGGCGGACGAACCGACCGGAAATCTCGACACGGCCAGCGCGACCCAGATACTTTCTCTGCTGCGCGAGCAGGTAAAAATGAACGCCGGCGCGGGCATTCTCATCACCCATTCAAGAATTGCGGCGGACACCGCCGATCGCATCCTGGTGCTCGATGCACGGGGACTGCGCGCCTTGGAAGCGGCGCAGTGAACGCCAACGGCGCGCTCGGGCTGTGGAAGATACTGCTGCTTGCGCAACTGCGTGAGCAGCCGGCGCGCTTTCTCGTCACCGTGCTGGCTCTCGCGCTGGGCGTCGCCCTCGGCGCATCGGTGTATCTGGTCAACACCTCCGCGCTGAACGAGTTCGGGTTGGCCACGAAACGCATGGTTGGCGAAGCCGACATCGTCATCCGCGGCCCGCGCGAAGGCTTTGCCGAGAAAGTATACGTCGATCTGGCGCGCAACCCCTCCGTTGCCGCGTTGAGCCCGGTGCTGGAACTCGAGGTCGCGCTTGCCGGCCGCAACGATACGCTCAAAGTGCTCGGACTCGATCCATTCCAAGCTGCTGCGCTGCAGCCGGCGCTCATTGCCGATATCGGCGATGGCGTCTTCAAGCTATTCGCCCCCGACGGAATTTACTTGAGCGGCGCCGCCGCGCAAGCATTGAAGCTGAGCCGCGGCGATCCACTGTCCGTCACGGTGGGAAGTTCCAGCAAGTCGCTGCGCGTTCTCGGCATCTTGCCGCAGGAGGCCTATCCGCAAGCGTTGGGATTGATGGATATCGCCTCGGCGCAATGGACTTTCAATGCGCTCGGGCGCTTGAATCGCATCGATGTGCGTTTGGCGCCAGGCACGGATGTAGAAGCCATGCGCCGCGAACTTGAAAACGCCCTGCCGCCCGGCGTTCTTGCCGTCGCGCCGCAGGTCGAACGCGATCGGGCGGTCAGCGTGACCCGAGCCTACCGGGTGAATCTGAACATGTTGGCGTTGGTGGCGCTGTTCACCGGCGCTTTCTTGGTGTTTTCCACCCTGTCACTCTCCGTGCTGCGCCGGCGCCGATCGCTCGCGTTGCTGCGCGCGCTCGGTGCGACTCAAAGTCAGCTGCGTCAGGCTTTGCTCGGCGAGGGATTGGCGCTCGGTGTCGCAGGATCGCTGATCGGGGTGATGCTCGGCGTGCTGATCGCGGCCGCGATATTGAAATTTCTAACCGCCGATCTCGGCAACGGCCAGTTGCGTGCAGTGGGCGCGACGCTGCGGGCCGCACCGCTGCAGCTGTCGGCATTCTTTGCCATCGGAATTGCCGTTGCCGGCGTCGGCGCCTGGGTGCCGGCCCGCAATGCCGCGCGGCAACCGCCGGCCCGCGCGCTGAAGGGCGGCGACGGCGATTACCAGGGCGTGGCTCAGCTAAGCTGGCGCAGCGGCCTTTGGCTGCTGCTGCTCGGTGCGCTCCTGGCCTGGCTGCCGCCCGTGGCAGGCTTGCCGGTTTTTGGCTACACCGCGATCGCGGCGCTGCTGCTCGGCGCGGTGCTGCTGGTACCCGCGGTCACGCTGAAGGGACTTGCGCTTGCACCGCGCACGCACCGCATCGTGCTCGACACCGCAGTTGCACAATTACGGGAAAATGTCCGCCTGTCGGCACTCAGCCTGGCCGCGATAATCGTCAGCTTCAGTCTCATGGTGGCGATGGCCATCATGATCCATTCATTTCGCGTCTCATTCGATCATTGGCTCGGCAAAATCCTGCCGGCGGACCTGCAAATGCGCGAGCCGTTCGGCAATGACACGGCATTCTGGTCGGGCGCCGATCAAGCCGGGCTCGCCGCGATCCCCGGTGTTTCGCGGGTTGAATTTCGCCGCACGCGGCAGCTGCTGCTCGACCCCGGTCGCGCGCCCGTGACGCTGATCGCACGCGGTGCCTCCGACACCCAAACTGCAGCTGAATTGCCGCTGCTGCAAAGCGCCGAGGCGGCGCAGATTCAGCAACCCGCCGGCATGGATATCGGAAGCAGTGCAGGATCTTTACCGCTACAAGCTCGGCGATGCCATTACGCTGCCGTTGGCCGGGCGTATGCAGCCCTTCACGGTGGCCGGCATCTGGCGCGATTACGCGCGTCTGTCGGGTTCGATCGTCATTTCCAGGCGCACCTATGAAGCGGATACCGGCGATCACGGCCGCCAATGAAGCCTCGATATGGCTCGAGTCCGGCGCCGCGGCGGCGTCCGCGGAAAAGCTGTTGCGCTCGAGATTGAATAACGGAGATGCGCTCGAGATCACGACCACCGCCGCCCTGCACGAAAGATCGCTGCGGATTTTCGATCGCGCGTTTGCCATTACCTACGCACTCGAAATCATTGCCGTCATCATCGGGCTCGCCGGCGTGAGTTTTGCCGCGAGCTC
Organism: uncultured Gammaproteobacteria bacterium; assembly: GCA_963812125.1. Lineage (GTDB taxonomy): Bacteria > Pseudomonadota > Gammaproteobacteria > Steroidobacterales > Steroidobacteraceae > Bog-1198. The sequence continues at coordinate 160,455 of CAWETY010000011.1, read as the reverse complement.
AACCGCCCTCGCGCGGCGCGCCGAATTCGGCATGCTGAGGCACATCGGCATGTTGCGCAGCCAGGTTGTCGGCATGCTCGCAGACGAAGGAATCCTCACCAGCATTTTCGGCGTCGTCTATGGGTTGGCGCTCGGCGTCGCCTTGAGCTTGGTGTTGGTTTACGTCATCAACCGGCAGTCGTTCAATTGGAGCATCGATCTCAGTGTGCCGGCGCGGCAATTGGCGCTGCTCAGCCTGTCGTTGATCGGTGCCGCCGCCGTCACCGCGGTGGTCAGCGGCCGGGCAGCCCTGAGCGGGGACGCGGTGCGCGCCGTTCGTGAGGACTGGTGAAGAGGTCGCTCCTCGTGCTGGCGTTGGGCCTCTTTTGCGCGGCGTCCGCCGCGGACACCTCCTACGCGCCCGTGATCGCCGGGCAGCGCATGCGATTTCCCGAGGATCTCGGCAGCCATCCACAGTTTCGTACCGAGTGGTGGTATGTCACGGGTTGGCTGACCACCGCGGAGGGTGAATCGCTGGGTTTTCAGATCACCTTCTTTCGCAGCAAACCGGACATCCATGGCGACAACCCGAGCAGCTTCACGCCGCACCAAATCATCATCGCGCATTGCGCCCTGAGCGATGCGAAGCGCGGCATGCTGTGGCAGGACCAGAAAATTCGCCGCGCCGCGCTCGGACTGGCCGGCGCCGCGCGCGGCGACACGCATGTCTGGATCGACCGTTGGTCATTGCAGCGCGAGGCGCAGACCTATGTCGCAAAGATCGCCGCCGAGGATTTCTCATTTGACTTGGCGCTCACCGAAACGCAGCCAATACTGATCAACGGCGAGGACGGCGTCAGCCGCAAAGGACCCGGGCCGCAGGCCGCGAGCTTTTACTACAGCTTGCCGCACCTGCGGGTTGCCGGAAGCATCGCTCGCAAAGGACGTTCGAGCCGCGTTACGGGTGAAGCCTGGTTCGACCATGAGTGGTCCAGCGAGTATCTGGATGCGCAAGCCTCGGGATGGGATTGGATCGGCATCAATTTGCAAGACGGCGGCGCCCTGATGGCGTTTCAGATTCGCGCTCTTGACGGCAAGGTTCGCTGGGCGGGCGGCACGATTCGCAGCGGCGCCGGCATTTCGCAAGTTCTCAAACCGCAGGACGTGGAATTTCGCGCCCGCAGGCGCTGGACCTCGCCGCGCACCGGCATCGTGTATCCGGTGGAATGGACGGTGCATGCTGACGGCAAGGAATTGCGGTTGGTGCCCCTGCTCGACGATCAGGAGAACGATACGCGGCTGTCGACCGGCGCCATTTATTGGGAGGGCGCCGTCCGAGCCTTCGATGAAAACGGCCAAGCCGGCCGCGGATATTTGGAATTGACGGGCTACGGCGAACGTTTGCGCCTGCGCTAGGACCCGCTAGGCCTTGAACATTCTGCGCAGCCGGTTGATGCGGCGGCGCCAGAAAAACGACAGGAAATGCCGGTGCGAATGCCGATCGGAGCGCAGGACGCGCAGCAGCTCGGGGAATATTCCACCGCGCAGCAAGTAGCTCCTGCGCTGCTGTTGATTTTCGCGGCGCAAGTCATCGAGCCACGGCGATTCGCGCATGCGCTTGCTCATTTTGACCGGCGTCGTGTATTGCAGAATGTACGCGAGCCGCGATGCGGCAGTCTTGTTGCCGAATGCTCCGTGTACGGTGAGTCCGTGATGGATGATCATCGCTCCTGCCGGAATGGGACGTACCGCCGCGGTTTGCGGGTCGAATCCGCAGTAGCACTCGATCGTATTGGCGCCTTTCGCTCCGCCATGCAAGCGATGCGGAAGCAACCCCAAGCGATGCGATCCGGGAATGTAGGCCATGGCGCCGTTTTCCGCGGTGCTTTCGGTGATGGCGATCCAGATGCTAAGTTCGTTGTAGTCGAAGCCGGGTTCGCGGAATGCCTCGTCTTGGTGCCAAGGCGTGGGATGTCCACGATGGCTTGGCTTGAATATCGCATGGTCGCCGGCAAATTCGGCGCTGGGCCCCAATAATTGGCGGGCGGTGGCGAGCGCCGTATTTCGATATGAAAGTTTGCGCAGCTCCCTCGCATACAGCGAAGGCTGCAGCAGACTCGGCGACGTCATGTCGCCGGCGCCGTCCGTGGCGGTAAGATCCAAATTCCTGCCTTCGCTGCGCCGCTCGCCGCCGAGAATCATGCGCATCAGAATCTCGCGGCACCATTCCAGTTCCGCCGCCGCTATCTGCGGTTTCTCGATGACGAGAAATCCTGACCGGGAAAACTCGTCGATCTGTTCGGCAGTTAGCGGCTGTTCCAATGATTTGCTTCCTGACGATTTTCGATCAAAGGCGCCGACACGCAAAAACGCCGCGCGATGCATGCGATATCTTAGCCGCACAGGGCCGATGTTGTAAGCTTGCTGTGTCCATGAGAGGTGACCCTATGCTGCGACAATCCACCGCCATACCTGCTTGTGCAATCATGCTTGCCGCGATCATGTCGACACCGAAGGGCTTCGCCGCGCCATCGCTCCAATCCTCCGGCAGTGCAGTGGACGACCCTTGTTTGCCATTTGTCATGCCGGCCGCCGACGATCTGTTCGGTTCGTCAAAAAAAGTATTTGCGCACTATTTTTATCCATTTCCATTGTCGGTGGAGAACAAGTCTGCGTCAGACGATTACTACAACCGCAACTACCTGAACAAAAATGGCGAATCCGGCAAGTGGTCGGCCTATGGCGGCTATCTGCGGCAGCGCCCCTTGCCGGTTGCCCCGGGGCCCGGCGATAAGTGGCAGTTATTGAATATGCAGCGCGAAGTGCGCATGGCGATGGCGCGGGGTATAACCGGCTTTGCATTTGACGTGCTGTCTGCCAAAGGCGACGCCCACCTGCAAATGTTGATGGATGCAGCGCAGCGCGTCGACCCGCGCTTCAAAATCCTCGTCATGCCCGACATCTCGGCACTGAAGTCCAATACCGAAGCCGTGGTCAACAGTATCGCCACCGCCGCCCACAGCCCGTCGGCATACCGTCTCGGCGATGGAAGGCTGGTGGTCTCCGCGTTCAACGCGAGCGCAAATTCCGCCGATTGGTGGGCGGCCGTGATTGCGCAACTCAAGGCGCGAGGCATCGTCATTGCCTTCGTCCCGACATTTCTCGGATGGAAGGGCCAGGCCGCGGCTTTTGCGCCGCTAAGTTATGGGCTCAGCGATTGGGGTACTGCCACGGCCGCGGCTTCAGAGGCGGTGAGGGGCGATGCCGAAGTCAGCCCATAGCCGATATGGAAAGATATTCATGATGCCGGTTGACCCGCAGCAATACCGGCCGAAGGACTCGATTTATTGGGAAGCCGGCAATAGTTCGGCATTCCGCAATGCCTGGAGGAGCTCAATCGAAGGCGCCGCCGACTGGGTGCAGTTGGTGACATGGAGCGACTTCTCAGAATCCAGCGAGATCGAGCCTTACACGGACGCGACCCTGCGCACCGACATCGGTACCGGGTTTTACGACTTGAACGCCTATTTTTCGGCGTGGTTCTTGACCGGAAATCCACCGCCGATTACGCACGATGTGCTTTACTTTTTTTATCGCCGCGAACCCACCGACGCGGCCGCGCCGGCACAATCCATCCCGAACAAGATCGTCAACAGTTCGCCGCAGAACGACATCGAACTGCTGGCCTTTCTGACCTCGCCGGGAGAGCTCAAGATCTCCATCGCGGGCCATGCCTCGACCTTGAACGCTCCGGCAGGGATGACCTCGTTCAAAGTTCACACGGCACCCGGCACACCGATATTCAGTCTGTCGCGCGGCGGCTCCGAAGTGTTTTCATTCCCGGGGCCCATTGAAATATTCGGCCGCACCGGCCTCCCTTCCGGCGTCGTCGACATGACATATTGGAGCGGCAGCGCATCGAAGCATGGAACGTGTAGTCTTTAGCGATGCCGGTAATCCAGGATCTCAAGACCTTCAGGCTGCCGCCGAACTTTCGCGGCCGCTCCGGCATTGCCGTGCAGGTCTGGTGGTTGGTCCAGGCCACGCTGTTCCGTGGCTCGCCCCAGGTCATGTATGGATTCCGGCGCTGGCTGCTGCGCTTGTTCGGCGCCGACATCGGCAGAGGCGTCCATGTTCGCCCCGAGCGTGACCGTGCCCGTACCCATGGAAACTGAAAATCGGCGACTACTCCTGGGTCGGCGATGATGCCGTGCTGTATTGTTTTGCAGAAATTACAATCGGCAACAACGTGGTGGTGTCGCAAAAAAGCTATTTGTGCGCGGGCACGCATGATTACCGCATCCCGAGCTTCGATATTCAGGCATTTCCCATCGTCCTCGAGGACGAGGTGTGGCTGGCCGCCGATGTATTCGTGGCCCCAGGGGTCACCGTCGGTAAAGGCACGGTGGTCGGCTCCCGCAGCTCGGTATTCAGCGATCTACCGCCAATGATGGTGTGCGTCGGGTCCCCGGCGCGCCCGGTCCATCCGCGCTAGCCCTCAGGTGGTGTTGCTGTCTCCATAGCGGAAGAACCGATAGATTATGTTGACGGTGCCTTGAAGATCGTTGTATTCGAACGCCGAGACGTTGGAACCGCGCTTGACGTGGCCGACAGAAAAAGTAAGCGTTAGCGCACGAATGGGCGTGTACACCAGATTGCCCGTTTCGCTGGTCAGCGTGTCGTGCCGCGCCTGCGCAATGAAGTCGATCGGGATGGGGCCGACCGGGTTCGAGCCGATATAATTTTGCGTGTCATGCGCCACAGTGGCCGAAAACGTCAATTTCTCCGACGCCACCCACTGCGGCGTGAGGCTCTCCCCCTTGTCGACGAAATAATCCGTCTGCGATGTCAGATCCGCATCGAGTTGCTGCCACACGCCCGCCAGGAGCTGAGTCTTAGGCGTCGGCTGCCATTGCAGCGAGGCACGCCAGATTTCCCCGGAGAAGCTTCCTATGGCGGCGCTCGGATAGTCGCGTTTTAGATAGCCCGCGCTGGCGTCCAGGATGGTTTTTTCCGACAGCGCGTATCTCAAAAGTACACGCGCCCGATCCTCCCGAAAATCAGGATTGAACTGGACGCCGTTCAGGAGCGCGCTGTTCGGCGCGCGCGAATCGTTGTAGCGATAGTCGAAACCGATGCGACTCTGCTCCGTCGAGAAGTCGAAGCCGCCATCGACGCTCTTGGAACTCGAATTATTGAACGTCGCCTGCGGCGCCGTCACCGAGTAATCCGATCCCATCAGGCCGCCGAATATTCCCCAGCGCGGCCCCACCTGATAGCGCAGAGAGGCGAAATAGTCGGTCTTGTTCACCATGTCGCGCGAGTACACTTGCGTATTGTCGAATCCACCGAACAGTCTGGCGTAATCCGCGCCGATCTTGCCCGACAGGGAATCGCCCACGCCCCAATTCCACGCGGCGCTATCCTGCGTCGATACGTTGCTCAAATCGGTGTTGCGGAAGAATCGGTTGTAGTTCGCGGTCAGATCGACATCGACGCTCTGCCTTGCCCCGGTGAGCCATTCGCCGTCCAGGCCGGCGATCGCGCTGTCGATCGAGTCCGAGCGGCTGGGGTTTGGGCCGATCTGCGGCAATGTCGTAAGGTCGACATTCGGCGGCAGACGATAAATGTTGTCATCATAGGTGTAATTGTCGCCGACGAACAAGCTCAGCCGATCGGCGCGCTGGGCCGCAGCCGCCTCGACCGGCGGCGCGACGGCGATGTCAAGCGGATCGCGATATTCAATTGCACCGCCGCTCGATGCGGACGCCCAAGCCGCCGCGGCCACCCCAAACAAAATCCGGCGAATATGGCTGTTCACGATTGTCTCACGGGTTCGTAGTTGTTTTGCATGCAAGCCAACAGATTTTCCAGCGCCGCCCGGCTCGTGCAGCGCACTCGATTGGCCTGCTGTATCGACCGCCGCTTGGCATCCGCCAAAGCGCTTCGGTCACCGCTCAATTGCGCCAGCCGCGCGGCGGCGCTCTCGACGATTTTCTCTCTCGCGACCGCCAGTCCTGCGCCGTTGCCGAGCATCTCGGCAATCGATCCCCTGTCGCACGCGATGACGTGTACGCCCTGCCGCATGGCCTCGTAAATCACCAGCGGCTCCGCTTCGTTCACGTAGTTGGTGGGAAACAGAAAAACGTCCAACTGCCGGTAAAATTGATCTTTTTGCGCCCCGTAGAGCGGGCCGAGGTACTCCACGTCGTGTGCAGCGCGCAGCTGCCGCTCCAATTCCTGACGCGCGTCCGGCGAACATGGCCCCGCGATATGCGCCCGGTAGGCGATGCCGTCCTGGCGCAACCTGCGCAAGATGCTGAAAAATTCAACGATGCCCTTTTCAAAGGTGATGTTCGATAAAAATCCCAATTGCAGGGGCGCCGAGTCCTCGGCGGGCGGCCGCGGATCCTCGCCCGCCGCATAAAAGGCGGCATTCGACACCACCTTGACCATATCCGGACACAGGCCGTAAGTGCGTGTCAGCGCCGCACCCATCCTGTCGCTCAGGACGATATGTGCGTCCTTGCGCACCAGCGCAAACAGCCAGTGGTTCAGGCGCGTGGGAGAATTGATGTAGACAAAACTATGATGATGCAGGTAGATCTGGCGTCGAAACAGCTTGCCGATCAGCAGATACGTCAAGTCGAGCCACTGACCGCGGCCGCCCGAAAGGGCCACATAGAGCACCGCGTCGCGCCGTGCGACGCAGGCGGCGAGGTAGCGCACGGGGCGCGCGAACTGGCGCAACCGGCCAAAACCCTGGGCGCGCACGCTCGGCGCACGATCAAAAACATCCACCGGCATTTTGTCGCGCAAACGATCCAGCATCAGCGCGCAGATGCTCGAAAATCCGTTCACCGGAGGCGGCAGCGGCCCGACGAATGCGACGTGGCGAGTCATTGCGTCAAGCCATGGATCGGCTGTCGGCGAGCGGCGACCCGCGTGCGCGCTCCCCATCTCACCGACAACAGCGCGTAGGCGAATAGAAACGACAACAAAGCACCGGCAGCGAACCCCAGCGCGATCATCAATGAGCCGCGCAATACAATCATCAAAAACACCGAGGTATAGACCGCCATTGGCAGCGCAATCCACCTGGCACCCGTTTCGGCCATCCTATTCAAAAAAACCACGAACCAGGCCATCGCGGCCGCGTATGCCACCACCCCGCCCGGTCCGAAATCAAGGTAGCCCTCCGCGACCAACGGCGCCGACAGATTCGTGAACCACATGCTGTAGGTGCGGATCAGGTAATCGGCGAGGAAAATTCCGGTCGCCAGGGGTTTGCCGCTCCACACCGAGCTGGGCACGAAGAACAACAGGGACCCCAGCAATTGATGACCCCACTGCATGCCATGCACTCTTACGATTTCCACCGCAGTGTAGATGTTGGCCCAAGAGTCGTAATTGATCGAAAAATAGTGATCCGCAATTTGATCGGTGACTTGCTGCAGAGAAACGCTGCTGACGGCCTGATTGCGGTTGTGCGTGAAGATCGCAATTGCCGGAAACAGCACGACCATGCTGCCAACCAACAGAAGCAAGCGCCGATAGCCCGCCGCAAACCATTTGTGCAGTCCGACCAACAGCAATGCGATGTAGATCGGCCCCAGGGCATTGCGCTTCTCGGTGAAGGCGTTTTCGGTGACTGAGCACCAGGATGAACAGCAGCAGCAGTACGCACCCGCGGCTGAACAGCAGTTTGCGGCCCGAGCGGACGGTTTCATTCAGCAGAATCAACAACGTTGCGGAAGGCAGGAACAGCAAAAACCTGTTCATGATCAGCGACGCGGGCGTGGCAGCGACCGCATTCTGAACCTGCGCATACGCGCGGGGTGCGGCGACCGCCACCACCAGCACGCACACGAACACCGCGAGTCCGACCGCGCCGGCGGAAAACTCGCGCGGTGGACCCGACGGCGCGTCGGCGCGGTTTTGTCCGCGGCGGCTCAAGAACACGTAGAACAGGGTGAAGGAAATCATGAAAAGAGCGCACACCAGATTGGTCAGCGCCACGCCGTCTGCCGTCGCCGTGGAGGTGTTGATGAGTTTCCGCGGCATGGCGATCAATTGCACTTTCGGGGCCAGATCGAGAAACATCCAGTTGAAGACGAAAACCACGATGTCGGCCGGCGCCGCCGCGGCCTGCCGGATCCCAAAGCGCAGCTGAATCAGCAGCGCCACCGTCACGATGACGCTGGACAGGACGAACTCGATTCCCGCGGACGCCAATTTGTCGATGAACAGGATCTCGACCAGCACGATCACCAGCGCGAGCTGCATCCGCAAGCTGAATAAGTCGAATGGCGTTTTTCTCTTCATCGTGTGCCGGATGACCCGCGCCGTGGTCCGCGAAGCAACTGAAGCCTTTTTCTCAATGCTCGTTGATGACGCTGCCGACGATGTTCACCCCGCTGTCGGTCAAGCTTTCCATGGCGCCGACCAAATTCGACTGCCGCGTGTGATGGCGGCGCGCGATCATCAGCGCATTTCCGGCGGTGGCGGCCAGAATCTGCGCATCCGCGGTTTCCGACACGGCGGGAGAATCTATGATCACGAGGCTGAATTGTGCCGCAAAATGGTCGAGAATCACCTCGAAGGCCGGGCGCGCCAGCAGCTCCTGCGGATTTGGCGGAATGATTCCCGCCGGCAGGACGTACAGCCGCAGCTGGGGATGAATGCGGCGCGCGATTTCACCTCCCGCGCGGCCGGTCAACAACGAGGACAGCCCCACTGAATTGTCCAGGTTGAACAGCCGATGCTGGCGCGGATGGCGCATATCGGCATCGATGAGCAGCGTGCGCTCGCCGAGTTGCGCAAACATGGTCGCCAGGTTGGCGGCGAGCCAACTGCGGCCTTCGCCGCGCTCGGCGCTCGTTATCGCGAGGACCTTGCGGACGGCGTTGTTGTACCAACGCAAGATAAGCTGGCTGCGTAGTGCGCGCAGCGGTTCAACGGACTCGCTCTGCGGCTGATGGGCGGCAATGACATCGTCGGCCACCCCGCCTTCGCCGCCGCGCGCCAACACCGGGTAGTTGTATTGTTGGGCGAGCGCCGACTCGATGTCATGCTCGGTGATGCGCTTCAGCTGCAATGCGGCCTCTCCAAAGCGCACGCCGTGCGCATTGGCGAATCGCTGGATCTCATCCAAATCCTGCGCCGACAGGCGTCCCTGCTCCACGAGGATCGCACCGATCGCGCGGCCGCGGTCCGCCGGATTGTCTCTGCGCTTTACTGGCCTTTCGGCAACTTTATTCATTTTTCGACTCTGGTTGACGAACGATGTGAATCAAACGACCGAGGGCTCGAGCCGGCCGGAAACCGTCCGCGGAATTCGAACATTCCCGGCGCGGACATGCACGAACCCGATCTTACCGAGCAGCGGCGCGCCGAGAATCTCCACGATATCCTCATCCTCGCGGACCCGGCGGTTGCGCATCTCGACCGCCAAGGCAGAACCGATGCCGAGCACGCCGCCCAAGAAAATCGGCCAAAATCAAATTGATGACGAGCTTGGGACTGGACGGATCCTTGGGTGCCGACGCGGTGCTCAATTGCACGACATTGGTTTGCTGCGTCAGGCTCTCCAGGTTGCTTTGCGCCAGCCGCTGGGTAACTTCGTCCAAGTCCCGTTGTGCCGCGGTTACGTCGCTCAGAAAGACAGCCGCTTGATCATGCTGATATTTCAACTCCAGGACCTTCTTTTTTTGTGCCTCGAGCGCCTGACGCACGTCGTTTTCGCGGCGCATGCTTGCCTGTGTGGTCGAACCGAGCGAAGCGGCGATGTTGGCGCTCTCCTGCGCGATGCGGCTTTTTAGATTGGAAATCTCTCCCACCAAGGCCTGGTAATCAGGGTGATTCTTGCCGAGGTTTGCGGCCAGATCCGGCTGCTTCGCCTCTGCCGTGGCCAGCGCGGCTTTCAGGGATTGAATGACGGGACTTTGCAGCACTTCGGGCAGGGTGCTGATATCGGCGCCCGCCTGGCGTTGGCGCGACTGCGCATCTTGCCGCATGCCCTGAATATTGACCAATTCGGTCGAAAGTTCAGCGAGGCGCGCATTCTCGACGTCCAGCTTGTCGTCGGTCGCGACGATGCCGTTCTTGCTTTGAAAGTCCGAGAGACGCTTTTGCTTCGCCTCCAGATCCGCGCGCAGCGCGCGCGCGCGCTGTTCGAACCAGGTTGCATATTGCTTGGCAGGCTCAACTTTCAACTCGATGTTCGTTTCGATTGCCGCCTGCGCGAAGCCGTTTGCCAGCGCGGCGGCGGTGACCGGGTCCGACCATTGCACCGAAATATCGATCACGTTGCTGGCGTGCGTCGGGCTGTCGTGGGCCGGCGCGACTTGCAGCTTCCTGTGCAGCAGCAAATCCGCGATCGTGACGCTGATGTCGTCGTTCGGCCCCTTCGCCCACAGCTTCCTGGCTTCCGGCTGCTGATCGAGCTTCAGAGTCTTCACCACCCGTTGAGCCACACGTTCGCTGGCAATGATGTCGGCTTCCGTATCGACGTAGGTGGCCTGCGGCTGCATGCCGGCGGGGGCCCCTCCCGCGCCGGACGTCACCGGATCGCTCTTGCTGTCGACGACGACCGATGCGGTCGCTGTATATTGCTTCGGCCAAATGAGGCTGGCGAACGCGATCAGCACCACGACGGCCAAGAAAACGCTCACCGCGATCAGCCATCGGGCGCGTAAAATCACCAGAAATTGATTGAAACTCATAGCAAGGCGCAGCCTCCGTGGCGGCAGTTAAGCGAATTCAATCCGATCAAAATAAACTCTCTTTGACGTAAATCACGTCCATGTCCTGGACATCGGTATCCAGGGAAACGCCCTCCTCCTTCACTTTGCCGCCGGCATCGCGCCGGTGACGGACGATGCCTCGCTGCGTACCCTTGCCGGTCAGGCCGCCGCCTTCGGCAAGCGCCTGGATCACCGTCATGCCGCGCTCGAGGCGATATTGGCCCGGCTTTTGCACCTGCCCGTAAATATAGAACATGGGAGCGCGGCCGACGTACACGGTATCACCGCCGTAGAGCTCGATGTCATCTGCTGAATTACCGCTCGATGACATTTTGACGATGTCGACCTCGCGGCGAAACGGTTTACCATTGCGCGTGCCGGAAATCGAAACCACTTCCCCTCCGGTGGGAGCGATTCCTCCGGCCGAGGCCAACATTCCCGAAACGTGGCCGCCGGCCGCGTCGGTTGAATACCGTCCGGCTTTGTTCACCTCGCCGATCACCGAGACCAGGTTCCCGAAGCCTTCCGTGAGCAGGATGTTCACTTGTGGATTGACTACGAAGCCGCCGTCTCGCAGCATCTGCGCAATCTTGGACTCGGCCGCCGGCAGGGTAAGTCCCTTGACCGGTACCGAGCCGATGAGCGGATACCCAATCGCACCGGACTCCGACACGCGCACATCCAAGCTCAGATCCGGATTCTTGAACACGCTGATTTTCAATATGTCGCCGGGGCTCAGCAGATATTCGGGCTGCGCCTGGGCGGGAGCTGCGGCAACCGCAACCGCGCAAATGCTGAAAAACATCAGCAAACTTCGCCAGCGGCGCAGGCCGCGCAAATTTTGAGGCTCGGATCTCTCGACGGTGCGCTGGGCGCTCATAGTTGTTGCTTCTGCTTGATAAAGGATCATTTTCTACTCAAAAGCACGCGGCATCCCGCTGTGCCTGGCGTGTGTCTGGCTTCATGCGGCGGCATCATTCGGCACTGCGGCTAAGGCGCCCGGCTCACCATTGGCAAATGCGGTATTCAATACTGCGTCGCGTTCCAAATGATCCTCCGCGAAACGCCGCGCGCGGCCGCCGAGCAGCGCTCGGGAATCGGGATCGTCCGCAAGCTTGGCGATCGCGCGCGCCAGTTCTGCGCCATTTTCCGGCGCGACCACCATGCCGCACTTCGCAACGATCTCGCTGATTTCAGTCCCCTGGCGGCAGGTTGCGATAACCGGACGGCCGCTGGCGAGCATGCCGCTAAGCTTCGAGGGCAATGCCAGATCCGCGGCGTCGGGACTTTGCGGCAACAAGTGTATGTCGGCCATTCCCAACAGATCCGAGACAAACTCGGAAGGCTGCAGCGGCATGAAGCGCACATTCTTCAAACCCGCGGCCGCGGACTCTATCTGGGGTTTCATCACGCCGTCGCCGCATACCACGAAAATAATGTCGGAGCGCGACGCCAAAAAAGCGGCTGCTTCGGGTATTACCATGAGACCCTGTTTGCCGCCGAGGGTCCCGGAGAACAGCACGACGATCAACTCCTGCGGTATGCCAAGCTTTGCGCGAAAGCAGCCGTTCTTCACAGGTTTGATCCTGGCAAGATCGACCCAATTGGGAAAGTATCGGGCCTTGCCGGCGAGCACGCCCTTGGACAAAAGACGCTGGACCATTCGGCCGGAAATTGTCGATACCGTATCGAATCGCCGCAACAATGAGCTTTCGATGCGCAGCACGAATTGCCGCAGCAGTTTTCCCTTCAACAGTCCCATGTTGAAGGCGACGTCGACCTCGAAATCCTGCAGGTGCAGCCAGCACTTGGCGCGGCAAAGCCAAGCGGTCAACAGGCCCGCAGGCGCGCACATGAATGAGGGTGCTACCGTCAGCACCACCTCGGGCCGCCAAGCGGCTTGCCAAATCATCACCGGAAACGACGTTATGGCAAATGACAGCAGATGCAAGACGCGGGCAACGCCGCCCGGAGATTTCGGTACCCAGAGCGGCGCGCGCCACACATCGACGCCGCGCCAGCGTTCACGACGATAGGGCGGCCAGCGATATTTCCCATCGATCCGCCATGCCGGATAGTACGGCGGAGCGCAAACGACGCGAACCTCGTGACCATGTTCCACGAGCCAGCAGGCCATTTCCCCCGAATATTTGCCGATGCCGGTCGGCTCCGGCGCAAAATTGGCGCTGTAAATCAAGATTCGCATACCTACGGCCGCCCAAGGGGAGCTTCGAAGTGGGCAGTTCGCCAGACATAGCGGAATAAAGATGCCAGACATCCACCCTGCTCCACGTAAGCAGTGGTCTTACATGCGTCAGGTCAGGCTTCGACCTCGGCTGTCTCGCTGCGCGTCGCACGCGCGCGCCTGACCGTGCCAATAAATAAAACTTGACACGCTCGGGATTTTTTCGATGCGCGGCGGCGACTGCGGGCGATCGGCGCCCGCTGCCATGGCCGCAACGGAAAAACTGCAAAATCCCGGCCGAATCATCGCTGTTTGCGATGTCGCCGGCAGCTCCCGGCGCGCCGGCAACGTGGCGCGGCAATGCGTCACGGTTTTTCACAGCGAGTCGCCCTGCGTGTCTGTAGGCCACGACACGGTGCTGGCATTCACTTGCCGTGTTTTACTTCGCTCCGTTCAAGGGCATACCCGGCGCAAGCCGGTGACGCAAAGCTTCCGGTCTGTGAGTGACAGATAGCGGGGTTGCCGAGACAGCAACAGAGGCTGTCTTTGTCAGCTCATGCGATGGCCGCTCATGTTCCGTGTGTATCACGACGAATCAGGAACAGGTGGCTATGGGATATCTGCTCAACGCGCAGCGCGCATTTGCTCCACTCGGATTGTCATGCATTTTTGCGATGACCGGCTGCGGCTCCAGCAGCTCTTCATACAACGCTGCTGCCGCTGCGGCATCCACCCCCGCAACTGCGCCGCCATCCGCGCCCGCAACGCCTGCGCCGCAGCGACACCTGCGCCGGCAGCAACGCCCGTAGCGGCACCCGCGCCCGCAGCAGCACCCGTCACTGCAGCCGCGACGGACGCGTGTCTACCCGCGCAAATGCCGTCGGCAAACGCGTTGTTCAACTCGTCGAAAAAGGTTTTCGCGCATTATTTCTCCCCGTTCCCGCTCTCGATCGATAACGCCGCACCCGCGAACGATTATTACAACCGCCAGTATCTGAGCGCCAACGGCGAATCGAACAAGTGGCAGAAGCAAGGCGGCTATCTGCGTCAACGGCCCTTGGGGGTCTCTCCCAGCAGCAGCGCAAATTGGCTGCAGCTCAATATGGAAAGTGAAGTGCGCGCGGCTATTGCGCGCGGCATCACCGGATTTACCTTCGACTCCATGGCGGCAGCCGATGCCACCGACAGCAGCAGCGCGCTGCATCACATGCTGGCGGCGGCCCAGGCGGTCGATTCACGCTTCAAGATTGTGGTCATGCCGGACCTCACAGTCCTTGGCACCGACACCAACAGCGTGGTGCAAACCATCACAGCGGCCGCAGCCAGCCCAGCCTCTTACAAATTGAGCGACGGGCGGCTGGTGGTTTCGGCATTCGATGCCGGACTGAATCCCGCCGGGTGGTGGCAGTCGGTGCTCGGCAAATTGAATTCCCAGGGTACTCAAGTTGCCTTTGTGCCGACTTTCTTGGCGTGGCCCGCCGCCGAGAGCGCATACGCCGCGCTCTCGTACGGCTTCGGCAGATGGGGCACCGCTACGGTCGAAGGTGCCCAATCGATGCTGGGGGACGCCGCTACCATCCACAAAACCTACGGCAAAATTTTTATGATGCCGGTCGGTTCGCAGCAGTTCCGTCCCAAGGATTTTATTTATTGGGAAGCCGGAAACAGCAGCGCGTTTAGGGACGCATGGACGAGTTCGATACAAGGGGATGCGGATTGGGTCCAGTTGGTGACGTGGAACGACTATTCGGAAAGCGGCCAGATCGCTCCTTTTACCGACGCCACCCTGCAGCGAACCATCGGCACCGGATATTACGACCTCAACGGCTACTACGCAGCGTGGTTCCTTACCGGCCAGCAACCGCAGATTACGCACGACGTGCTGTACTATTTCTACCGCCGCGAGGCGACAACCGCCGCCGCTCTGAAGCAAAGCCAAACCGCGAATAGTGCCACCGGCACCGTGGAAAACGACATTGAACTGCTGGCTTTCTTGACCAGCCCCGGCGTCCTTAAGATCACGATCGGCGCAAAGACCTACACGCAGAACGCGGCCGCCGGCATGGTCTCCTTCAAAGTGCCCTCGCAAGCGGGAACACCGGTATTCACGCTGTCGCGAAGCGGGACCACCGTGTTCTCATTGACTGGCGGCGTGCAAATCTATGGCGCGGCCGGCCTGCCCGCCGGCGTTCAGGATTTGACGTACTGGAGCGGAAGTGCCTCGAAGTCCGGGGTCTGCTCGATCTAGAGCAAGCCTGCGCCGCGCTCGGGACCGGCCCCGCCTCGGACGGCCTGCTTGAGGCGGCGCAGCCAATGGCGCGCAAGCGTCAAATAGTTGGGCAAAGGAGTGCGGCAGAAGGCCAGCTTTCGGACATAGTTATCGACCGTCCACTCCGCACGCGACCCCGCCGGAAAGAACACCGTATCGCCGGCCGTCACCCGATGTAAGTCACCTGTCGGGTACTTCAAGACGACCTCGCCCTCCAAGATGTGGAAAGTTTCATCGAAACTGTAAAACCAGTTGAACCGCCCCGCTGTACAATCCCAAAAATAGGTGCTGGCGGTGCCATCCGCGCTGCTCGATAGCAACTCCAGCCGGGCCCGCGGCTTGCCGTCCAAAATCCAACTCGATTCAATCGGGTTCGATACCAAATTTTCGGAGGAGGTCCCAATTGTGATTGCGCATTCGGTTGCCATAACCCGTTCAAACTTAGCATGCGGCACCGGGAGCCGCGTGTCGGCGGACTCCGCACCCGGCACTTCAAATCGTCCTACAGCACTTGCTGGCGCTGCCAGAAGGTTTGTTCGGTATAAATAGCGTCGCGATCGGGTAAAAAACGCCTGATCTTGAAAAGGCCAGCTCTTTGAAGGGAAAGTTGCGGCACGGTACTCTAACTATCAAAATTGGCACGGCTTGGAACATGAGGCGTGAGGAGCGACGTTTCCAAGCCGCAGACCGCCCGAATATGTCACAATAAAATGCAATCGTTGGGACCTCACACGCCGCCCCGGTCGCCGCTAGACTCGTCCATGAGCCCGCCGCTGAGCAGCATCATTCCGAGTAATACCAGCGCCTTGTTCGCGCACGCGTCACGCAAGTCCGAGCGCGTGATAGTCCCGATCAATGACTGCGCTCTGGATGCGGGCGCGCCCCGCCCCGCTTTTTATTGCGTCCACTCCGCTTCGGGAGTGGCCGGCACGGACTTTCTCGATTTGGCGCGGCGCCTCGAGCCTGCGATACGCTTCTACGGCGTCCAAGCGCCGCCGAAACAGATGCCGGATGTGGAATTCGGCAGTTCGGTCGAATCCCTGGCGGAATTCTATGCCGCCGCCCTGACAAAATTTCAGCCCACAGGCCCACTGCTGGTCGGCGGGTATTGCATCGGTGCGGTGATCGCGCTTGCCATGGCCGAAAAGCTCAGGGCTCAGGGACGGGAAGTTGGACCGCTTTTGGCCATCGATGGCGTACCAGAAAATACCGGTGCTGCATTTTCCCGCTGGAGGCTGCGCTATTGGCTGGAACTCAGCCGCAACGTGCGCGGTTGGCTCCGACATGGCGATTTGATGAGAAACCGAACGCTGCACTCGTTGATCTGGAGCATAACCAATAATGCGACCGCGATCGGCAAGAGAGCGATCGGTTTGAAGCGTGGACAAAAACTTGGCGGCGGTTATGCCATCGAGGGAATCATGGATGTCTCGCGGTATCAACCCGTGCATAGATCGTTCGTCAATCGATTATTCCAGGCGTTGTTCGCCTATGCGCCGAAAGGCTATTCCGGAAACGTGGTCGTGTATGAGGCGAACGTTAAACCGCTGCTCTACCTGCCGCAAATCGGGCGTATCTGGCAGCAATTCGCCCGCCAGGCCGAGATCGTCGAGATCGTCGGCACCCACATCGGCATGATGCATGAGCCTTATGTCGATGCGCTTGCGGACGACATGCGCAAACGTATAGCGGCGTATTTCTCTGCGCACCCCTGATCCGACCTAGCCGCGCGGAACCACAATCCGCATCGACCGTGCACATGAGCCCCAGTCCTGCCGTCAGGTTTTTCGTCGTTTTTGAGCCGAGCTACTCCCTGGGATGCCTCAGTCTATTGAGTTCCCTGGCCCGGCACGCCTCGCGCGAAATTGCCGTGGACCTGTTGATGCGCCCGGAATATCGGCGCGCCGCCGATAAGGTCATCGGCAGATTGCAGCGTGAATATCGAAACAAGCTTATGCTGCGGCCGGTGCCGGTCTCGCCGGCGATTCTCGCAGAGTGCGACGCCAACCGGCTCAAAGCTCACTTCATTCCGGAAATACTCTTCCGGCTGTTTTATTTTGACCTGGTCGACGATCCCAGCGACTTCGTCATCTACCTCGATCTCGACATGATAGTGCTGGGGGACATATTCACCCTGGTTGAGAGCCTCGCGGCGCCCGCGCTGCTGCATGCGGTCGAAGCCGAGTTGACCGCGATTTCACGCGACGTTTCGCCGCCCTACGTTACCAGGTACCTGAATTCCGGGCTGCTCGTGTTCGATAGCTCCGCGCGGGACGTGCTCGCCTCGACCCTGCGCCAGGCGAGAGAAATTGTCGGGCAAATCGCGGCGCAGGCGCTCTACCTGGATCAAGATGCGATCAACATAGCCTTCTACGGGAAGATCGATTACCTGCCGAGCAGGTGGAACTTCATTCTGGAGCACTTCAAGGGCTACCCGATACCTGCCGACACCATGGTTTTGCACGCCACCGGATCGCGAAAACCCTGGTTTTTCCGCGGCGGCCATCCTTATTCGCCGTGGTATGAGAAGGAGGCGGATCTTTTGCGCTTGTCTTTCGCCGAGCGCCATGATTTTTGGTGGGCGCCGCGAAGGTTCGTGAAAAGAACAAAGGGGCTGTTCGCGTGACCGCCCGCGCAGCCCGGCCACCGAGATGACCAGGGCCAAATCCTTCGGCGCCTCGGCCACATCCGGAATGATGTGGATGTCGCTTTCCGTGTTGTTTACCAAGGCGACGCTCTTCGTCATGCAGATCGTCCTGGGATTTTTACTGGACGCCCGCGACTACAGCATCTTTGCGGTGGTGTCCGTGGCGTTGACGTTCGTTGCCGGGTTGCAGAACGCCGGGGCGTCGAAAATGCTCATTCAAAAGCAGGATCAATATCAAGCCCTGGTCCGGGATTACACCGATTTCTCGTTGTACATGGGCGTGATAGGCGCGGGCGCGATGATCCTCCTCGGATTGATATTCGCCCAATTCTATCGCAACCCGGTGCTGTTCTACGTGATCGGCCTGTCGGCGCTTTCGGTGCCGTTTGCCTCGCTCATTTCCATTCAGTTCGCGAGACTCAGCATCGATTTGCGTTTTCGCGAACTATGCATAATTGATTTCTACGTGGCCGCCGCGCAGGCCACCATCGTCATCGCCGCGGCTTATTTTGGCGCCAGGTACTACAGCATAGGTCTCGGATTGGTCGCCGCGACGGTGCTTAGATATTTCCTGAACGCCCGAATTACACCCACACGCACGGCGTCTTTTGGCTTGCCGGCGGCCAAGTTTTGGGCGCTTCTCGGGCAGGTTAAATGGCTGATCATCACGGCCTTCCTGACCGGTATCGCGCAACAGGGCGATTATTTCGTGCTCGGGCGCGCGATAAGTCCGGAATCATTGGGCTACTACTACTTCGGATTCCAGCTGACTGCGAACATCGGGCAACTTCTGGCACAAGGCATCGGCAGCACGCTATTTCCGATCTTTACCGCCATGAAGGAAAATCCGGAGGCGCTGCGGCGCGCGTTCTTGCGTTCCAGCGCGGTGATCCATTTTGCATGCAGCGTACTCTGTCTCGGGGTGGCCGGGTTTGCGCCGTGGCTGATGCACTTCGTGTGGCACGGCAAATGGGACATGGCCGTCGTGACCGCAGTTGCCATTTCTCTCACTTTGCCGATGCGCATGCTCTCGCCGATCGGCGCGGTGACGCTCGACTCATTCGGCAAGTGGCGGCTGCGGACCGTCCTTCTCGTCCTGGACTCGGGCACCATGATGCTCGCGGCGTTGGCCGGAGCTCACGTAGACGGCTTGCGCGGCGCCTCGATTGCCGTCGCCGGGCAGCGCCTCTTCAGCGGAATGGTCGACTTTTCCTTTGCGGTTCGCACCCTGGGAGGCCGGCCGCGCGACGTTGCCGGATTTGCGGCGCGCGCATTCATGCCCTTTTGGCTGCCCGCCGCGGCACTGATTTATTTCAATCATGTTGGAAGCCAGACGCCGGACCTGCACACCTGCGTTTTGGCGGCCGCGCGCACCGCGGCGGCGATCGGCATCTACACGGCGATGGTCTATGCGATCGAGCGGCGCGTGATCACGGAAGTGTTTGTCGTTCTGCAGCGGCTTGTTTGGCGGAGAGCGCCTGCCGGGTAGGCACGGCGCCCGGTATTTGCAGCGCCGCGAGCAATGAGTCTGCCGCGCACTGCGTCGATGCAGGGACGCTCATGGCGGCGGTTTTCCAGGTGCCGCGGGCGCACTCGCCAGCAAACTGGCCGACTGAGTCCTATTGCGCTTTTGCGGCGATACGATCGCTGCAAAATACCTGCGCAATATCCAGCGCGGCATCAACCCCAGCGCGAGGAAGCCCACGGCGACGACCAGGCGCTGGCGGAGCTTGAGATGCGGGAATCGCACCGCTGACAGCAAACCGCAGATCAACAGATTGCCAACTCTGTCCGTCTTGACGGGATGCTCATCGGGAAGCAAGCGGAGCGACAACAAACGCAGCTTCGTGTGCCCGGGGCAATAACGGGAACTATCTTGCGGAAAATGAAATTGAAATGATCGTCGAATGCGTGCTGCGAGTGCTCGCGCTTGATGTCGCGCATGAACATATGATGCAGTTGCTGGACGGTTTTTACGCCGCCCTCGCCGCCAAAATTATCGCCGTGAACGCGATAGAAACCCAAAATTTCCGCGATGGACACGATTTCTCCCGCCATGCCGGCCAGACCCGTCGTATAGCCGTCGGTTGCCTGGCGATATAGCTCCACGTCCGCAATCGGCATGATTTCATCGAGAAAGCTCTTGCGATACGCATTGCCGCTTGCCGGCGGACTGACGTAGTAGCCGTAAGCGGCGATCTGCTTGCGCGGATCCAGGCTCGAGAAGCCATAACTGGGCAATAAATAGCCAAGCGGCTTGAGCTCGCGGTCAACCTGCCGAAGATAGAATTGCACCTTGACGGCATTGGAATGCTCGAACGCGCCGACAACCTTCTGCATCGCGTCACCTGGCCAGCACATCGTCTGAGTCGAGAAAAATACGAATGCGCCGCGCGCCGCCCGCCAGCCCGCATTGTAGGCCGCGCCTTGACCGCGCATTTTCCTGGAGAATCACGCGAATGCGCTTTCCGTACGCCGCGATGATCTTGCGCGAGCCATCCGTCGAGCCGTCATCGACGACAATCACTTCCAACGGCGCGTAAGATTGGCTCAAGGGCGCTGTCGATCGCAGCCGCAATGAAACGCTCATAGTTGTAATTCACGATCACTATCGTGGCCAAGGGACGCGGATCCGGCGGCGTGACAATTGTCGAGGTGTAAGGTTCGCCATACGACGAGCCTACCGCGCAAATGTTTCCGTTTTTAGACGGCGGGTATTTGAAGCGCCGCCGCAGCGCACACCGCATCAGCCGATCGAGGCCTTGCGGCCGCGCCCGATATCGATTGCGTACCGTGGCTTCATTGCGCGGCGTCCAAAATTGAAACGCACCCGCGGAGAATCTGCGCCGCGGCATTCTCCGGTGTAAATTTTGCAATGACATCCAAACACCGCTGCGCAACCGCGGCGCGGTCTTTTGATAGGAGCTGCGCGTTCGACATCGCTTGCGCCAATGCGCCGACATCCCCGGCCGGGAAGGCATAACCGGTGACGCCGTCGATCACCAGTTCCGGCACGCAGCCGCAGATGTCGCTGACGACCACCGGGCAACCGAAGCTGAGCGCTTCGTTGACCACCAGACCCCACGGCTCGCGCAGACTCGGAAGAATCATCGCGGCGCTTTTCATCAGCAGCTGCCCAATATCGTGCGGCGTCTTCGTGCCGAGAAAGCCAACGGCTGCAGCGATCCCAAGCTGCTCCGCCCTCTTGCGCAAATCTCCTTCCAGATCGCCAGACCCCACCATGTCGAGCCGCGCCTCAGGCAGCTGTTGACGCACGCGAGCAAACGCGTCGAGCAGATCGAACAGCCCCTTTTCCTGCGCCAATCGTCCAACATAAAGAAATCTCGAGGCGCAATCGGGGTCGAAACCGCTCGCGGCGTAATGCTTTCGGATAGCAGCCGCGTCGTAGCCATGCGCCAGAGCGGCCGATTGGCAGCCATCGTAGATCTTGCCGGGATCGATACCATAGCTTGCGACATATTGCTTGCTGCGGCTTCCATAGCAAAAAACGCCGTCGCAGCTGCGGAAGAACATGGCCTTGGCTTTTTCCTTCCACGGGCTTTTCTGGCGGTCGAACGCGGTCGAATCGCAGAACACCGCGCGCTTGCGCCGCCGCAACATGCATATCAACAACATCGCCCAATATTCGGGCCGGTGATAGCCCGGCAGAACAACCAGGTCGCTGGGATTCATGATCAAGTCGGCCGTTAGCGAAGCCATGATCTTATACGTGGGGACTTGATCGTATGACCCCTTGAACAAGAGCTTGTAGGGATACTGATGATAAGAGCGATCCGCGCCGCCGAGACCCTTCCGATCGACGGACGTTTCACCCACCTGAACGAAAAAAGTCGAGACTCCATTGCGGTCGCTGTTCGCAAACACTTGTGTAAATATTGCGCCCTTATATCGAGCCCAAAGATTATTGTGATAGATGCGGACGCTGCGGATGCTGGCTGTGCTCATTAGACGAATTGGGGCGCTAGCTACGGTGCTCATGATGGCATAGCATACAAGATGACGGCATCTTACTGCGCGCCGTCATCGATCGACAATCAGCCGCATCCAACTCTCCGCTCGCTCGCACGGGTTGTGAAGTCGCAGAATGAACTCTGAGTCTATAAATTTGAAGTCCGATGCGCAGATTCGTGTGGGCGTCATCGTCGCCACAAAGGCGCGGCCGCAGGCGCTCGTCGAACTGCTGCGCTTGCTCGAATATCAGTCGCGGCTTCCTTCCGTAGTTGTAATTTCTGCAACCGGTAGCCGGCGATGTGGAACTGCCGTTTCCGACGGCATTGAACATTGAATGCGTTTACGGCTCGCCTGGTTTGACTGCGCAGCGCAACCGCGGTTTGGCGCAGATCAAGGGCCGCGCCGAGATTGCCGTTTTCTTCGATGACGATTTCGCCCCCGCCGAGAATTGGCTCGAGCAATGCGCCAGGCTTTTTTGTGTCGAGCCGCGCATCGCGGGAGCCAGCGGCATAGTCGTCCGCGACGGCGTCAAGAGCGAGCCCATTTCGTGGCAGGAAGCGCGGCTGCTGCTGGCGAGTCGCCCGTCAGAGCCGCCCAGCGTGGCGCCGATTCCGGATCTTTACGGCTGCAACATGGCATTCAGAATCTCGGCGATCGATGAAATGCAATTCGACGAACGCCTGGTTCTCTATGGATGGCTCGAAGATAAGGACTTCTCGCGTAGCGCAGCGAGACAGGGCGGCCTGGTGCGATGCAACTTGCTGGTCGGCGTGCACCTGGGACTGCAAGCCGGACGCGTATCGGGCAAAAGGTACGGCTACTCGCAAGTGGTGAACGCCTGGTATCTGTACCGAAAAGGGACCATGCCGCTGCGCGAGGCCACTGTTCACGTTCTCAAAGCGCTTGCGGCCAACGCGCTCAGGACAGTGGGGAAACAAGGTCGCATCGATCGCCGCGGGCGCCTGCACGGCAACCTGGTCGGCGTAGCTCATCTGCTGTGCGGCAGGTGCCGTCCGGAAAGCGCTGCGCAGCTCTAACCAATCCTCCCCTTCATTCGTGCAGCACGCGATGCACCTGCTGTATGCACGCGGAGCCCTCGCCAACCGCGGCCGCCACTCGCTTCACGCTGCCGCAACGAACATCGCCCACCGCAAATATTCCCGGCACACTGGACTCGAAGAATTCGGGCTGGCGCGCGTTCGGCCATTTTCCCGACGAAAAGTCCGCGCCCAGCAAATCCGCGCCGGTCCGCACAAAGCCCTTTTCATTCAGCGCGATGCAGGAATTCAGCCAAGCGGTGCATGGCAGCGCGCCCATCATGAGGAACACATGGCCGATGTCATGCGTCTCAGAGTCTTCGCCCGCGGTTCTCCACGTCACGCGGCTCAATTGATCCTCCCCGTCCAGCGCGGTGATTTCGGTGCGCACATGCAGCGTAACGTTGGGCAACTCGTCGATGCGACGAATCAGGTATTGCGACATGGTATCGGTGAGCCCGGCAGCTCGAATCAACAAATGAACCATCCGGCAGGTGCCCGCCAAAAATACCGCGGCTTGGCCGGCTGAATTGCCGCCCCCCACCACAATGGCCTCGCCCGATCCGCAGCGGCGCGCTTCGGTATTGGTGGCGGCGTAATAAATTCCCGTGCCGAGGAAGCGCGGCGCATTGTCGAGGGACAGCTGCCGATATTCCGCCCCGGTTGCGATGACGACGCTGCGCGCACGTGCGGCGTGGCCGTTGGCGAACTCGATCGCATAAGGCTTCTGGTCGCAGCGCAGGCGCATCACCGGATAAGCGGTGCGGATTTCGGCGCCAAATTTTTGCGCTTGAATCAGGGCGCGCGCCGCGAGCGCCAGTCCGGAAATGCCGGTGGGAAAGCCCAGATAATTTTCTATTTTGGAGCTCGAGCCGGCCTGGCCCCCCGGCGTCCCGGTCTCCAGGACCAATACGTCGAGCCCTTCCGAGGCTGCGTAAACCCCGGCGGCCAAGCCCGCCGGTCCGGCGCCGACCACGATGACATCGCGAATTCGATCGTCGTCGATCTGCTGATTCATGCCGAGGTTGGCCGCCACCTCCTCGTTGCTGGGATTCTTGAGCACGATCGATGCGCGGCACACGACCACCGGCAAGTCCGCAACCGTCACGTGAAAGCGCTCCAACAAGTCGCGCACCGAAGCATCGGTATCGGCATCCATGTTGACGAACGGATAGCTGTTGCGCGTCAAGAACTGCTGCAGCCGCAGGGTACCGGCCGAGTGCGAGGAACCGAGCAGAATCACATCGCTCGACTGCGAGGTCATGAGGGCCGCGCGGCGCAAAATGTATGCCCGCATGAACAGCTCGCTCAGGTCCGAGTCGGTTTGGATGATGGCGCGCAAGTGTGCGTCGTCGATCGCAAGAGCCTCGCCGCCTTCTCGCACCCGCATGCGCACCACCGAACTGATGGCGCGCAGCGTGCCGACATCGCCGGTAAAACTTCCCGGCGTATGCACGACCACGATCAGCGTTTCGCCGGACAGCGTGGGTTGGATGATTTCGATGCTGCCCGACAGCACCACATACATCGGCGGGCGATCGCCGGGTTCCGCGAGGATCTGATCTTTTTGAATCGCGACTTTGCGCGAGTGTGCGCTCAGGCGCGCGATTTGCAGCGGCGTCAGGCGCGGAAACATTTGCGCGCTGCGGCCGGCATAGGGCGACTGGGCAATCGATCCTTCCAGGCTGAGTTCTTGAGTCATGGATGCAATCTCATCCGCCTCTCGCCGCGGGCCGGGGACCGAATTATAACCTGGACGACTTGGCGAGAGCGCGCTGACCCTCCGCCGCATGCCAGGCCAACAAGATGGGAACGCCCAGGGCAATGTCGCGGGCCCGCTTCAGCAGCGAGACGGCGAGTCCGAACTCCGCCCCGACTCCAAACAAGGGCGCAAGCAGCGCATATGCGGCTTCCTGCACGCCGAGCGCATTGGGGATGAATGCGCCGACGCTGCGCGCGGCGCAGACCAGACTCTCGATCGCCAGGACGGGCAGCAAGCCGACGCGCACCCCGATCAGGCGAAACGCGATCCAGGTACCGACGGCGCTCGCAATCCATCCTGCCAGGTGCAGGGCCGAGGAAAGACCGATGCGCAGCGGCGATCGATGAATGTCGGCGAAGGTGGCCGCCACGGCGGCACTCGCCGCGCCCGCGCCCCTCAGCAGGCGCGTGGCCAGTTTTCCCGTCAACCACAGACTGCGCCTCTGCAGCGCCAGAAATCCGCCGCAGGCCACCACGGCGACAGCCAGGCCGATCCCCAACCCGCGGCTCAGCGAGGCGGCGAACGAGGTGTGCGGCGCTTGGAGAATGAAGATCGCGAGCCCCATGGCCACGAAAACGATTTGCGCCATCACCTCGGCAGTCACGTCCACCACCGTCGAGGCGAAGGCGACGGCAGCCTCGACGCCTTGGATGATGGCCGCCCGCGCGCCGAACACGATTCCGCCGACCTGCGAAAACGGCAGCACCTCCGTGGCCGCGTCCCGCACCATCCGCGCCCGCACGAAAACCCACACGCTGTGACCTGAGGCCGGCAGCAATGCGCGCCACGCCATCCCCAGGATCACGAACAAAGCCAGTGTATACAGGCAGACGATGACGAAACCGCCCCAACCCAAGGCAGCGGCGGCCGAAAACACCGCGCCGATGCCGACGAAGGCGACCAGGTATACGGCCAAAGCGGCGCCCAGAGCCGCTATGAGAACGATGCGAAATTTCATGCCGGCCTTAAATGCGGGCTTTTGCCTGTGAATTCGGCCGCATGAAGCGGCGCGCCAATTTCGCCAGGGCCGGCACCGCGAAGGGCCGCAACAAGCGCCGGTCGTAAGCGCCCATGCGCCGCGCGTTTTCCGCGAGACAGATGTCGATCAGCCCGGCAGCGTCGATATCGTCGCCGACCGCCTTGGCGCCCGTCACGGTGAAATTGTTGTCCTGTACGCCGCTTCCCACGTCGCGCGCGATGCCCATGCGCTCCCATATCAAAAAAATCCAAACCGCAAGCACCTTCAATTCGAAGTACGGCCGGCGCCAAAACGGCATGGTGCGGCGGTGCCAGGCGGCCCAATTGACGAAAAACAGGATATGGCGCGCTTCTTCGTGGATGACCGGCTCGAAGGTGTCGACAAGGTCTGCGGGAAAAAAGCCTGATCGCTTCGCCGTCGCGAATAGTCCAAACGCGAAGAAGCTGTCGATGCATTCACTGTAGCCGGTCACCATGAAAGCCCATTCAGGATCGCCGCGCACCACGTACTCGGGTTCCGGAGCCAACGCGATGCCGTATGCGGCGACCAGATTGGAAAGTACGCGTTTATGGCGCCCCTCTTCGAATGCGTTGAGCTCGATTGCCGTCCGCAACAGGGGATCGGCGGTGATCGCGGCATACGCAGCGACATTGAGCCGCGCTCGACCTTCGGTCTGCACCGCGATATCCCAAATCGGCAACTCGACCAAACGATCGCGTGCCTCGGCGTCGAGCGCGGGCCAATCGATCACCGCCGGTTTGTACGGGTTGAATGTGTCGAGCAGCATTCGGCAAAACAGCGTCTTGTGCGCCTCGCTGCCCAAGCGAATCGACTCCGCGGTTGAGCTTCCTTGGCCGGAGCCGCTCATTGCGGTGGAGGAATTCACGCTCGCGATCCTGCCTTAAGCGGCGTCGTGGCGCGACCGCAAAAAGTGGAAGAACTCCACCCCTTCGCGCAACCGGCGCTTCATCATTTCGGGGCTCGCGATCATTTCCGCCACGATCGATGCGATCTTGGAAGGCCTGAAATAAAATTTCTTGTAGAAATCCTCGACCGACTTGAAGATCTCGGTGTGGCTCAGGTGCGGATAGTTCAACGGCGCGATCTGCGTGCCCTCCTGGGTCAGCAGGTCGATTTCCTCATTGTAGAGCCAGCCGTTTTCCTTTGCCTGGCGGTACAGGAAGGTTCCCGGATAGGGCGCCGCGAGCGAAACCTGAATCGTATGCGGATTGATCTCCTTGGCGAAGTCCAGCGTCTGCTGAATCGTCTCCTTGGTCTCGCCCGGCAGACCGAGAATGAAGGTGCCATGGATGACGATCCCCAACTCGTGACAATCCTTGGTGAAGCGGCGCGCGAAATCCACGTGCATGCCCTTTTTGATGTTGATCAAGATCTGCTGGTTGCCGGATTCGTAGCCGACCAGCAGCAAACGCAGGCCATTTGCCTTCATGACCTCCAGCGTCTTTCGCGGGACGTTGGCCTTCGCGTTGCACGACCACGTGACGCCGAGTTTGCCCAATTCCTTCGCCAGAGCTTCGACCCGCGGCAAATTATCGGTCAAGGTGTCGTCGTCGAAGAAGAATTCCTTCACCTGCGGGAAGGCCGCCTTGGCCCATTTCATTTCCGCGACGACGTTTTCCACGGAGCGCACTCGATAGCGGTGACCCCCCACGGTCTGCGGCCATAAACAAAAGGTGCAGCGCGACTTGCAGCCGCGCCCGGTGTAGAACGAAATGTACGGATGCTTCAGGTATCCGCCGAAATATTTCTCCACATTGAGGTCGCGCTTGTAAACGGGCGTGACCCAGGGAAGCGAATCCATGTTCTCCAACACCGCGCGGTCCTCATTGTGGACGATGAGGCCGTCGGCATTTCGGTATGAGAGCCCCTTGATCGCGCTCCAGTCCACGCCGTCGGCCACTTCCTTGACGGTGAAATCGAACTCGTTGCGCGCCACGAAATCGACAGCGTGCCCGGCGATGAGGCTCTTCTCGGGTTCAACCGCGACCTTGGCGCCGATGAATCCGATTTTCACGCCCGGATTGATCGCCTTGATCATCTCCGCCGTCTTGACGTCCGCTTTGAAAGACGGCGTGGAGGTATGCATCACCACCAACTCGCGGTTTTTGATTTCCGGCACGATATCCTCGAAGCTGAGGTCGTGGGGCGGCGCATCGATCAGCTTCGATCCCTCGACCAATGCCGCCGGCTGCGCCAGCCAGGTCGGATACCAGAACGAGCGCACTTCACGTTTCATTTGATAGCGTGCCCCGGCGCCGCCGTCGAAGCCATCGAATGAAGGCGGATGTAGAAACAAGGTTTTCATCGTATAATGTCCTCAAATTTGCAGTCTCCGCAGGCTGCAATCTTAACATGCGCGGCGCAGCGAGGCTGCGCGCGCTCAGGAACGTCCTCGCGGCCGACGGCCGGTTGATTTGCGCGGCTGCGAGTCGCTATGGGGCGACAGGCGAAAGGATTCCTGCGTGTTGCCCTAGGGATGAACGGTAGCTGCTCAGGGCCTCCTGCAACCAGCGATTGCTGGGTACCACGGGACCAGCCTCGCATTGGATTTGGTAAGCCCTTCCGCTGACGCTGCTCTGGGTTGCGGCCTGATCGATGAAATCCTCAGCGCTCCTGATCCGGTCTCGCGCGACCAGGTAATCGTATTTTTCGCGCAGATGCAAGCCTGCCCGATGCGAGTCGTACCAAGTGCCGTTGCGATAGAATCTGCATCCTGAGCGGTCGACGAATTCCAGCAGATAATTGATCTCAGCCACGGCGGCTGCCGGCGGCGCGGCGTGCGCGGCGGAAGGCCACTGGCCCAAGACAATTCCCAGCAGCAGCAGCAGGAACAGACGCTTCATAGTTCGCGATCGAGGGGCAACAACGCCAAGATCCTGGCCTGCAGCCTTTGCCAACCACTGCGCCCGGGTTCCTGATCGTAGTGAATGACGCGTCCGCCTTGTTCGGTGCGCCACGTCAAGCGGGATTTGCCCGGTGCGCCGGCGGGGCTCAGCGCCAGGGTGTAGCAATTTTCCGGCTTGACCATGGACTCGAAGCGCAGCGCCGTTTGCTGCGCCAGACCGGCGCTGCCGATGATCAGACCGATTTCGGTATTGATGCGCTGCGAGCGCTGATCGAAGTTCATCGAGCCGATGAGCACTTTTTGGCGATCGAAAACATACAGCTTGCCGTGCAACGCATAATTACCGTAGCGCGATATTTTTGCGCTTTGACCGCTGCCGCGGGTGCTCCCCAGACGCGCACGAACTTCGTGCAGTTCCACGCCGCTCGCGAGCAGCGGCACGCGATATTTATCGTATCCCGATTGCGCCGAGATTTCCGGACACGACTCCAGCGAATTGGTGAGTATGCGGACGCGAACGTCGCGCCGGCGCAGGTCCATCAGCGCCCGCAACTCCTCGTCGGTCGGCACCAAGTACGGCGTGATGAGCAGCATTTCGGACTGTACCGCGCGGACCGACTTCTCTACTTCGGGAACGATCAACGCGCCGGGAATGGCGCCGCTCAGCACGTGCTTTTTGTCGGGACTGTCATACACCACTTGTGCCGGGGCCCACGACAAGGGCAATTTGCCCGACATGATGCCGTTAAAGGGCTCGCCGTTCGCGAGCAGTGCCGCATAGTCGATGCCGCCCGCGGCCGGTTTGAGCGCCCGCGATACGCCGCGCGGGCGGCCCAGCGCTTCGGCCGGAACCGCCAAGGTGCTGCTCCAGAATTCATCGAAGGTTCGCGAAAGCTCAGGGACCACTTGGCCGACGGCGAAGACATCGTCGTCCGCAAATTGCGATTCCGGATCAATTTGAAAGTATTGATTGCCGATGTTGCGGCCGCCGATGAGCGCCACGGCGTTGTCGGCGACCAGCAATTTGTCGTGCATTCGGTAGTCCAACCGCCCTGCGTTCAATACGAACTCCAAGCGCCTGACGAACTTGACGTGGCCGCGGTACCTCGCGGGGTTATAGATCCGAAGCTCGACCGAATGATGACTCAGCAGGCGCAGAATCTGTTGATCGCCCGCCACCGTGTCGCCATCGTCGATCAAGATGCGGATGCGCACGCCGCGATCGGCCGCCCTGCGCCAGGTGGTCGGTCAGCATGCGGCCGGTCTCGTCGCCGCGAAAAATATAATATTGAAGGTCGAGGGTTCGCTGCGCGGCGTCGATCAATTGGGCGCGGACGCGAAATCCATCCGCGCCGACGCTGATAATGCGAAATCCCGAGTCCCCCGGGTGCAGGCGCGCCGCACCTGCAAAGTGGCTGCCGAGATTGGTCTCACCGGGTTGCGCAAGGGCTACGGACTCGCGCTTTGGAAAATGGCTGCCGGGCGCAAGGCCGGAACACGCGCCCAGAATTCCCACGGCTACCAATAGGACGCCGAGCCGGACGGGCAAACGAGAATGGCAGAGCAACGCCGGCGACTCCTCGAGGCATGAATTCAGCCGATCATAGCAGCGGCTGTTTTGCGGGAATCACCGATCCAATGTCAGATAACCCTGACATCGAAGAGTATTGGTCGGGGCGACAAGATTCGAACTTGCGACCCCTTGCACCCCATGCAAGTGCGCTACCAGGCTGCGCCACGCCCCGACCGGAAACGAATGATAGCCCAATTGGGCATCAAAGACTTTGAATCGCGCGGCGCTCCGGCCGCGCGTGCGTCAGCGGCGCAGGATCTTGATGAGTTCTTCGAGTTCCAAGCGCATCTGATGGATCAGTTGCTGGCTCTGATTGAGATCCACCTGCGCATCGTCACCCGTCAGCCGATTGCGGGCGCCGCCGATGGTGAAGCCCTGTTCATAGAGCAGGCTGCGGATTTGACGGATGATCAACACGTCTTGGCGCTGATAGTAGCGCCGGTTGCCGCGCCGTTTGACCGGCTTGAGCTGCGGGAATTCCTGCTCCCAATAGCGCAGCACATGCGGCTTGACGCCGCACAAATCGCTGACCTCGCCGATGGTGAAGTAGCGTTTCCCCGGAATCGGCGGCAGATCGCTATTGTTGCTTGGTTCCAGCATATGCTTCGACGCGCGCCTTCAGTTTCTGACCCGGACGGAATGTGACAACGCGACGCGCGCTGATGGGAATCTCCTCGCCGGTTTTTGGATTGCGCCCGGGACGGCGATTCTTGTCCCGCAAATCGAAGTTTCCAAAACCCGAAAGCTTTACTTGCTCGCCGGAGGACAGCGCCGCGCGGATCTCTTCGAAAAACAGATCGACGAGTTCACGCGCTTCACGCTTATTGAGCCCCAATTGATCGAACAGGGCTTCGGCCATTTCTGCCTTCGTTAGGGCTGCCATGCTTATTGATCTCTTATTGTGGCGCTCAATACATCCCGTAACCGGGCAGCCACTGCGGTTACCACGGCATCTGCATCAATGTCAGTTAGAGTGCGGGAAGAGTCCTGTAAAATCAAGCCTAAAGCGACACTTTTTCGACCAGTTTCTATGCTGGGGCCCCGATAGACATCGAACACCCGCAGCTCGCTTAATAGACCCGACGCGCTAACAGTAACATTTTCCTGCAAAACTGCGAGAGGGACGCTTTCGTCCACGACGATCGCTAAATCCCGTCGTACGCTGGGAAACTTTGATATCTTTTGATATTTCAATTGTTTAGCTACGAATGCTAATGCAATATCCAATTCAAATAAAAATGCGCTAGTCGGAAAATTCAGCGCCTTGACCACCTGCGGATGCATCTCCCCCACCCACCCAATCGGCATTGCGCCGCGGTAAATTCGCGCGCTGCGGCCGGGGCGCAACAAGGACTGCGTTCGGGGTTCAAAGCGCACGCTCGCCGCATCGCCGGTCAGCGTCAGCAGATCCATCACATCGGCTTTCACATCGTAAAAATCCAGCGGATCGTTGGCGCTGCCCCATTGTTGCGGCCATCGCGTGCCCGTGGCGATCGCCGCGAGCGATTCGATCTCTTCAAGCCCATCGCTCCCTGATGCGGGCGAGACTTTGAATTTACCGCCGATCTCGAACAAGCGCACCCGCGGTTGCTGCCTGCGCAAGATTTTCGCGGCAGCTATGAATGAGACCCGGCCACAGCGATACCCGCATTTCGCTCAAGTCGAGCGGAAATCGGATTCGCAAGCTTGAGAGCCGGCACATTCGGGAAGAGCTGTTGCTGCAGGATTCGGATCCACGAAGGCGTAGCTGATCATTTCGCGGTAGCCCCGATCGGCCATGGCGAAAACCAAACGATCGTTAGAAACCTTCGCTTCGGTGGCAAAGCCCGCTATTTGCGGAGCGGTCGCGTGAATCTCCGCAATCTTGTCGAACCCTCTCAGGCGCGCCACCTCTTCGATGAGGTCGGCTTCAATGCGGATGTCGAAGCGATGCGAGGGCTTCAGCACCCGCCAACCGCCCGACATGGCTTCGACGCGATCGCTGATGGCGCTGATGACGGCATGCACTTCATTGTCGGGAACAGCTGCGCCGAGCAATCGGGTCACCCGATCGCGGCGCAACGTCACCCAATGATCTTCCGCGCAAAGGCGCGTCTTTGAGACGGCTCACTTGCGTAGGTCCCGGCACGCCGCCGGCGCATTCCAGCAGCAACTGCGTGGCACGCTCCAGGGCAAGCGTGGTCAAGCAGGATCAACGCCGCGCTCGAATCGTTGTGCGGCGTCGGTGAACAATCCTAAGCGCCGCGCGCGCCCCGCGATGGCGTCGGGCGTGAAATGCGCGGACTCGAAACACACGTCCGTGGTGGAGTCGGAAATCGCCGTGCGCCGGCCGCCCATGATGCCTGCCAGTCCGATCGCCCCGCTGGCGTCGGCGATCACCAGGAATTGCGGATCGAGTTCGTATTCTTTGTCATCGAGCAGTGTAATGCGCTCTTTGGGCTTGGCCGCCCGCACCACGATTCCTTGACTCAGCTTGGCAAGGTCATAGGCGTGCAACGGCTGACCCAACTCCGTCATGACGTAGTTGGTTACATCGACGATGGCCGAAATACTGTTGATCCCGACGCGGCGCAAGCGTTCACGCAGCCACGCGGGCGATTGCGCATTTTGGCGCACGCCACGGATCACGCGCGTCGCGAGCACCGGACAGGCGGGTGATTCCAACGAGACCGGGAATACCGCCGGCTGGCCGGCAGCGATGGGCGCGCCTTGAAATTTGAGGTGGCGGCGCGCGCCGGCCGCTGCGTAGTCGCGGGCGATGCCGAAGACGCTCATGCAGTCGCCGCGATTCGGCGTTGCATTCACTTCCAGGATGCTGTCGTCAAGATCCAAGGCTTCACGCACATCCTGGTTCAGCGGCAGCGCACCGCCAAGCTCCATGATGCCCTCGTGTTCATCGCCTAAACCCAATTCGCGTGCCGAACAGAGCATGCCGTTGGACTCTTGACCGCGCAGCACCGCGCGGTCGATCAGAACATCGTTCGGCAGATGCGCACCGGCCATGGCCACCGCCACCCTGAGGCCGGCGCGCACGTTTCTTGCGCCGCAGACGATTTGCAGCCGGTTCTTGCCATCGGTCGTGACCTGGCAAAGAGATAATTTTTCCGCATCCGGATGGCGCCGCGCCTCCACCACCTCGCCGACCACGACGCCGGTGAACGGCGGCGCCACGGGGCTGATCGATTCCACCTCGAGGCCGGCCATGGTCAGCTGTGCGGCCAGCTCCGCAGGCGAGGCGGTAATCGGCGTAAATTCCTGCAACCAGCGATAGGTGACTTTCACGGGCGGCGTTCCTTCACGGAAATTGTTTCAGGAACTGCAGATCATTCTCGAAGAACAACCGCAAGTCGTCGACGCCATAGCGCAGCATGGCGACACGGTCGATGCCCATGCCGAACGCATAGCCCTGCCATTGCTCGCTATCGATACCGGAGGCGTCCAAGACATTGGGATGAATCATCCCGCAGCCCAAGATTTCGAGCCAGCCGGTCTGTTTGCAGACCCGGCAACCGTTGCCGTCGCAGAATACGCATTCGATGTCGGCTTCCGCCGACGGCTCGGTGAAAGGAAAATAGGATGGCCGCAGGCGCATCCTCAAGGGCCGCTCGAAGAATCTTTCGACGAAAGTGTGCAACATCGCCTTCAAGTTGGCGAAGCTGATGGTCTCGCCGATCACCATGCCTTCGACTTGATGAAACATGGGTGTGTGTGTGATGTCCGAATCGATTCGGTACACGCGGCCCGGCGCGATGATGGCGAGCGGCGGCGTGCGCGAGCGCATGGTACGTATTTGCACCGGCGAGGTGTGCGTGCGCAGCAGCCTGCCATCGGGAAAGTAGAACGTATCGTGCATGGCGCGCGCGGGGTGATTCTTGGGAATGTTCAGGGCCTCGAAATTATGGAAGTCATCCTCCACCTCCGGCCCCGTCAGCACCTCAAACCCCGCCTGCCCGAAGATTTTTTCGATGCGCAGTCGCGTGCGCGTGACCGGATGCAGGCTGCCGGGCTCCTGGCCGCGGCCCGGCAGGCTGACATCGATCCTCCCCTTGGCGAGCTCGCGTTCCATCGCCGCCTGCTCGAGCCGGATCCGATGCATCTCGAGCGCCGCATGAATCGCCGCCTTGGCATCGTTGATGCGCTGGCCCGCCGCGGGCCGTTCCGCGGCGGACAGCGCACCCAGGCCTTTGAGCTGCTCGGTGAGGAGTCCTTTCTTGCCGAGCAGGCGCACGCGCACTTCGTCGAGCTTCGCCAAGTCGGTCGACGCGTCGACGTCGGCGAGCGCTTGGTTGACAAGCGCTGACAGGGATTCGGCTGCGCCCACGAGCTTACGCCGCGAGGCTGGCTTTGGCTTTTTCCGCGATCGCTGTAAAGGCCGGCATGTCGTGCATCGCCAGATCCGCCAGAACCTTGCGGTCGATGGCGAGGCCCGCCTTGTTCAGCCCCGCGATGAGCGTGCTGTAGGTCATGCCGCAAAGACGGGATGCCGCGTTGATGCGCGTGATCCAGAGTGCGCGGTACTCGCGCTTCTTTTCACGCCGGCCGCGATAGGCATACTGCCCGGCCTTGATGACCGCCTGTTTTGCGGTACGAAATACCTTGCGGCGGGCATTGAAATAGCCTTTCGCTTTCTTGAGAATTTTCTTGTGCCGCCGGCCTGCGACGACACCGCGTTTTACTCGTGCCATGGTTTATCTCCTGACTTTTAGGCGTTCGGCAAACATTGCTTGATGCGTTTGACGTCAGATTCGCTGACATGCATCTCGCGGCGCAGTTGGCGCTTACGCTTGCTCGGTTTTTTCGTCAGGATATGACGACGATGGGACTGACCGCGCTTGAAGCCATTCGCTGTTTTGCGAAAACGCTTCGCCGCAGCCCGTTTAGTTTTCAACTTGGGCATTGATCGACTCCTAATTTATAGCCCTGCTCACAAGCGCCTCTGGCAAAGGCGCCGCTGCAGGCGGGGTGGCGGATTTCTAAGGTCCGCCGCTCACTTCTTTTTGGGCCCGAACACCATGACCATCTGCTTGCCTTCCATCAGCGGGGTCTGCTCCACGACCGAATACGGTGCGAGGTCTTCAGATATCCGCGTGAGCAGCCGGCGACCGATGTCTTGATGCACGAGCTCACGGCCGCGGTAACGCAATGTCACCTTGGCCTTATCACCCTCGGTTAGGAAGCGAATGATGCTACGCAGTTTGACCTGGTAGTCCGCCTCTTCCGTTCCGGGACGAAACTTTACTTCCTTGACTTGGATCTGCTTCTGCTTTCGCTTCGCCGCGTGCGCCTTCTTGTTTTGTTCGAACAAGAATTTGCCGAAATCCATGACTCGTACCACCGGCGGCTCCGCCATCGGCGAGACCTCGACGAGGTCCAGAGTTTGCGAGAGGGCCATTTGCAGCGCTTCCGCGCGTGTCATTACCCCTGCTTGGCTTCCATCGGCTGCGATCACTCGCACCGATGGTGCGGAGATCTCCTCATTGCGCCTTACCCGCTTCGACGTTGCGATACACGATCCTCCAAAACAAGACGGCCGCGGCTCGCGACTTCGTCGCAAAGCAAGGTGCTGAGCTCGTTAAGCTGCAAACTACCTAGATCTTTGCCAGCGCGCGTGCGAACGGCCAGGGTGCGTCCCTCCACTTCCCGCTCACCCGCGACCAGAAGAAAAGGGACACGCTTAATTGTGTGCTCGCGGATTTTAAAGCCTACCTTCTCATACCTCAAGTCCGTTTCGACCCGAAGCCCCTGATTTTTCAGGTTTTCCGACACTTCTAGACAATATTTGTCCTGGGTGTTGGTAATTCCCATCACCACGGCCTGTACCGGGGCGAGCCAAGTGGGCAGTTTTCCGGCATGGTGCTCGAGCAAAATCCCGATAAACCGCTCCAACGAGCCGAACATCGCCCGGTGCAGCATGACCGGGGTGTGCCTCTGACTGTCCTCGCCGATGTAACTGGCTCCCAGGCGCGCCGGAAGGTTGAAGTCCACCTGCAGGGTCCCGCACTGCCAGTCGCGCCCGATGGCATCCCGCAACACGAACTCCAGCTTCGGTCCGTAGAAGGCGCCCTCGCCCGGGTTCAGGGTGGTTTCGATGCCTGCGGCCGATGAGGCGTGTCTCAAGGCGGCTTCCGCCTGGTCCCAGATCTCATCCGAACCGACCCGCTTGGCCGGCCGGTCGGAGAACTTGATGCGAACCTCCGTGAAGCCGAAGTCGCGGTAAATGCTCAAGATCAAATCGGTGATCTTGACCGACTCGGATGTGATTTGCTCCGGTGTGCAGAACACGTGCGCATCATCTTGAGTGAACGAGCGCACCCGCATGAGCCCGTGCAGCGCGCCCGAGGGTTCATAGCGATTGACGGCGCCAAACTCGGCGAAGCGCAGCGGCAGCTCGCGGTAGCTGCGCAATCCCTGCTTGAATACCTGAATATGCCCCGGGCAATTCATGGGCTTTAGCGCAAACACCCGCTCGTCGGGCGTCTGCGTGAAAAACATGTTTTCCCCGAAAGTCTCGATGTGCCCCGACTTGACCCACAGCTCGCGGTCCATCACCTGCGGCGTGTTGACTTCTTGGTAGCCCGCTTCGGTCTGCCGCTGGCGCATGTAGGCAATCAACTGTTGAAACAGCGCCCATCCCTTGGGGTGCCAGAAAACCGCGCCCGGCGCCTCTTCCTGTAAATGGAACAGGTCCAGCTCCTTGCCGATGCGCCGATGATCGCGCTTCTCCGCCTCGTCCAAGCGAGTCAGGTATTCCTTGAGCTGCGCACTCGTGGCCCAGGCGGTGCCGTAGATCCGCTGCAGCATTTCGTTGCGCGAGTCCCCGCGCCAATAAGCGCCGGCCACCTTCATCAATTTGAAGGCTTTGAGCTTGCCGGTACTGGGAACATGCGGTCCACGGCACAGGTCCTCCCAATCGCCCTGGCCATACAGGCTGATCGACTCCCCGGGCGGAATCGCCGCGATGATCTCGGCTTTGTAGTGCTCGCCGATTTTCTTGAAATGCGCGATGGCTTCATCGCGGGGCAGCACGCGGCGGTGCACCTTCAAGTCCCTGGCGGAGATTTCCGCCATGCGTTTTTCGATGGATGCCAGATCTTCGGTGGAAAACGGCCGCTTGTAGGCGAAATCATAATAGAAGCCATTCTCGATCACCGGACCGATGGTGACTTGCGCGTCGGGAAACAGCTCCTGCACGGCATTCGCCAATAAATGCGCCGTGGAGTGGCGAATGATTTCCAGCCCCTCGGGGTCCTTGTCGGTCACGATGCTCAAAGTGGCATCCTGGTCGATCGAAGCGGACGTATCGACCAGCTTGCCATTCACCTTTCCCGCCAGTGCCGCCTTGGCGAGGCCAGGACCAATGTTCGCCGCCACCTCGGCCACCGAAATCGGCCGGTCGAAGTGCTTTTGGCTACCGTCGGGAAGTGTAATCGCTGGCATACAGGCATCTTAGCAAAGGGGGCCGGCACCCCTTCTGAAAAAGGGATGGTGCGCGCTAGTGGGATCGAACCACTGACCCCCACCATGTCAAGGTGATGCTCTACCGCTGAGCTAAGCGCGCGTAAGGGCGCGAAAGATACCGGATTCGCCGCCGCCAATAAAGCAAAAGTCGCTCAACGGGCCGAAAATTAGCCTTTGGGCGGCGATTGCGCCGGTTTTGCCACGTACCGGAATTGAATCTCGCCGATCGTCAGGATATCGCCGTCGTTCAAGACCTGCCGCGTCACCTTCCGTCCGTTCAAAATCACGCCGTTGGTGCTGTTGAGATCTTCGATGATGGCCTCGCGCGTTCCGGCCAGAATGAGCGCATGGTGGCGGCTGACGGATGAGGAGTCGATGTGCAGCTCGCAACCGGGCGCGCGTCCAATACGGGTGCGCCGGCCGAGGGCGTGGCTGATGCTGCGATCGCCGTCGATTCGGATCAGTTCCGGCGACCATTCCGGCGCCGCGGCGCCATTCACACCCGGTGCAATCGCCGAACCCAGCCTTTCCATGCTGGTCTGAATCCTTCCGAGCACGTTGGCATTATTGCTTTCACTGCGCTCCAAGCGCCGAATCAGGAATTCGCGCTCTTCGAGCTGGCCGCGAGTGCGTTCCAACGCGGCGCGCAATTTGTCGGCCTCTTCGGTCAGATCGTTGATGGCCAAGCCCTTCAGGGCCAGCTCCTCCTTCAACCGCTTGACGTCGTTTTCGAT
This sequence comes from uncultured Gammaproteobacteria bacterium, assembly GCA_963812125.1. Taxonomy (GTDB): domain Bacteria; phylum Pseudomonadota; class Gammaproteobacteria; order Steroidobacterales; family Steroidobacteraceae; genus Bog-1198. Next base: position 122,249 of record CAWETY010000011.1, on the reverse strand, counting down.
GCTCTCGATCGGCCGCCGCGCTTCTTTGAGATGCGCCATGAGCACCGTCATTTCCTGATCGCGCGTCTCCGCATCCGCCTCGAGCTCGGCGATTTTTGCCGCATGTTCGGCCTGCAATTGGGCTGTGCGCTGCGCAGCGGCGTCGGCGCTCGCCTCTGCCTGCGTGAGCGCCTGATCATGGGTCGTCAGTTCGGTCTGCAGACGCGCCCGTTCCGCTTCCAGAGCCGTCAACTTGGCATGCCACGCCCCGCGCTGCTGCTCGGCCTCTTGCAGACGCTTCGCGTGCTCGGCGGCCGAGCCGGCCTGCGCTGCGGCGGAACTCTGCAATTGCTCGATCGAAGCGCTGTGCGCGGAAATCGTCGCTTGGTAGTCCGCCACCTGAGCAGCGATCCGGTCCCGTTCGGCTTTGAGCGCTTCGCGTGCCGCATCCGCAGCGCCGACTTTCGCGTCCATGTCGCGAAACAGATTTTGCTGGAAATTGCCGCGCCAGTCCCGAGTTCGCAGCAATTCCAGGTAGGAGCTCGCATGGTTCTTGGCGGCCGCCAAGTCGGCGCGCACCGCGCGGATTTCCGACTCGCTGCGTTTCACCTGCGCGCCGAGCGCGTTCGCCTGTTGCCGGCTGTTCTTGAGTTCGGCGGACGCGGCATCCAACTGTGCACGCACGGCAACCAGTTCGTCTTCCAGCTGCGTACCGCTCTTGGTTCGGGCTTCGAGGGCCGGCAGCACCCTGGCGTGCTCCGTCTGCAGTGCGGACAGCTGTGCGTCGCGCCCGCTCAAGGCGTGCAGCACTTGAACGATCGTCGCATCGCGGGCGGCAAGGGACTCGCGCAACGTTTTCGCTTCCGTCTGGTGCCGCTCCGATTCGCGCGCAGCCTCCTCGGCCCGGGAACGCGCAGCTTCGAGCGCCGCTCCCATCGTAGTCGCGTCACGTTCCAAGTCGCGAGAACGGATGGACTCGGCCTCCAAGGCCGTCCGCGCCGCCGCCAGCTCCCGTTCGATTGCGCCAGCTCGGGTCAATGCCGCGGCCTCAGCGTCGCGGGTACGTTCGAAGGATCGGGTCAGTGCCTCGAATTCGGCATTCTGGCGCGCGATACGCTCTTCGACGCTGCGCACACTCTCCGCCAGCGACGGCAGATCGATCGCCGAAGGACGAACGAATTCGCCGGGCGAGCTGCCCGACAAGAACGGCGCGCCGGGCAACGTGCGTTCCATGCGCACCGCATCGTCTGCGACGTCGGCATCGAACAGCACTCCCTCGAGAATCGGCAGCTTGTCGGTCTTATCGAGGTCAATCTCTGGAGGCTGGTTGTGCTCCACTGCCATAGGTGCCTACCCTGCCCGAGTGCTCGGCAAGCCGAATGCCGAAGCCCGCAGCTTTTGGATTTCATCGCGCACTCGCGCGGCCTGTTCGAACTCGAGGTTGCGTGCCAATTTGGTCATTTCCGCTTCGAGCTTCTTGATGCGCTTCACCGCCTGCTCCGGCGCCATCAGTGCGACATCGCCGCCGGAACCGTAGCGTTCGCCGTCCTGCACCTCGCGCGCGCCTTCCATGACGTCGGCCACCGCTTTGACGATGCTGCGCGGCGTGATGCCGTGTTCGATGTTGTACTGGATCTGCCTGGCGCGGCGCCGGTCGGTCTCGGCGATGGCACGCTCGATCGAGCCGGTACGCACGTCCGCGTAAAGAATCGCCTTGCCGCCGAGGTTGCGCGCCGCCCGCCCGATGGTCTGAATGAGCGAACCCTCGGAGCGCAAGAATCCCTCCTTGTCGGCATCGAGGATGGCGACCAACGAGACTTCCGGCATGTCCAATCCTTCCCGCAGCAAATTGATGCCGACGATCACGTCGAACTTGCCCAAGCGCAGGTCGCGAATGATTTCCGAGCGCTCCACCGTCTCGATATCGGCGTGCAGATAGCGCACCCTGACGCCGTGTTCATTGAGATATTCGGTCAGGTCCTCCGCCATGCGCTTGGTCAGCGTGGTCACCAACACCCGCTCGTTCGCCTGCGCCCGGATGCGGATCTCCGACAAAAGATCGTCCACCTGTGCACGAACCGGACGGATTTCCACCGCCGGATCGGTCAGGCCGGTCGGGCGTACAACTTGTTCGATGATCTGGGCTGAAACCCGCTTCTCGTAGACGGCCGGGGTCGCCGATACATAGATCGCCTGGGGCGCCAGATGCTCGAACTCCTCGAATCGCAATGGCCGATTGTCGAGCGCCGAGGGCAATCGAAACCCGTACTCGACCAGCGTCTCCTTGCGTGAGCGGTCGCCCTTGTACATGGCACCGAGCTGCGGAATGGTCTGATGGCTTTCATCGATCACCATCAGCGCATCTTTCGGCAGGTAATCGAACAGACAGGGCGGCGGTTCTCCCGCCGCACGTCCCGACAAATAGCGCGAATAGTTTTCGATGCCGGCGCAATAGCCGACCTCATGCATCATTTCCAAATCGAACAGAGTGCGCTGCTGCAAGCGCTGCGCCTCAACCAGCTTGCCGCCCGCATTCAGCTCCAGCAGGCGCGAGCGCAGTTCATCGCGAATCTGATCGACCGCGGAATGCACTCGCTCCCTGGGCGTCACGTAATGCGAAGAGGGGTAAATGGTGAGGCGCGGCACTTTGCGCATCACTTCGCCGGTGAGCGGATCAAAAAAGCTCAAACTTTCGACGCGATCGTCGAACAGTTCCACGCGCACGGCCTCGCGCTCGGATTCCGCCGGAAAGATATCGATGACGTCGCCGCGCACCCGGTAGGTGCCCTGCTGCAGGTCGATCTCGTTGCGCGTGTACTGCATATCGGCCAGGCGGCGCAGCAGCTTGCGCTGATCGAGAATGTCGCCGCGCGACATGTGCAATACCATGCTCAAATACGCATTTGGATCGCCCAAGCCGTAGATGGCGGAGACGGTGGCCACGATGATGGAGTCGGGCCGCTCCAAAAGCGCCTTGGTCGCCGACAGGCGCATCTGCTCGATGTGCTCGTTGATCGACGCGTCCTTTTCGATGAAGGTGTCCGAAGCGGGAACGTAGGCTTCCGGCTGATAATAGTCGTAGTAGGAAACGAAGTACTCGACGGAATTCTTTGGGAAGAAAATCTTGAATTCGCCGTAGAGTTGGGCGGCAAGCGTTTTGTTGTGCGCGAGCACCAGCGTAGGACGCTGTACCTGCTGGATGACATTGGCGATGGTGAAGGTTTTGCCCGATCCGGTCACGCCCAATAAGGTCTGGTGCGCGAGACCGCTGCTCAAGCCATCGACCAGCTTTTCAATTGCTTGCGGCTGATCGCCGGCAGGCAGGTAATCCGAAAAGAGTTCAAACCTCATTGGAACACATTCTCTCACGTTGCAAGGTTTCCAGGCATTCGCGGCCTGCCGCAGTGCACCGGTGCGCGTTCTGCGCAGTCATATGTCACAGACTTGCGGCCGCAGGACGCCTGGCATGGGCTGATCTTTTTTCGTACACTGAAAACCCGCCACATTTAACATAGGAATTTGCCCTTGCCCGTGTCACTTTCCAAGCGCGTTCAGAAGGTTAAGCCCTCCCCGACCCTCGCCATGACCGCCCGGGCGGCAAAGCTCAAAGCGGACGGCAAGGACGTCATTGGATTGGCGGCCGGCGAACCGGATTTCGACACGCCGGCGCATATATCAGATGCGGGCATCGAAGCCATTCGCAAGGGGATCACTCGTTATACCGCCGTCGATGGTACGGCAGAGCTCAAGGACGCCATCATTGCCAAGTTCAAGCGGGACAATGCGCTCGCCTATGACCGGAGCCAGATCCTGGTGTCCTCCGGAGCCAAGCAGACCTGTTTCAATGCCTGCGCCGCGCTGCTCGACCCGGGCGATGAATGCGTAATTCCGGCGCCCTACTGGGTGTCCTATCCCGACATGGCGTTGCTGGCCGATGGAGTGCCGGTCAGCGTGTACGCGGGATCCGCGCAGGGCTACAAGATTACTGCGGCGCAATTGGCGGCGGCTATCACTCCGCGCACGAAGCTATTCATTATTAATAGTCCGAGCAACCCGACCGGTGCCGCCTACACTCAAGCGGAACTGCAGGCGCTCGGGACCGTGCTTGCCAAGCACCCGCAAATCGTGATCGCCTCGGACGAGATGTACGAGCACATTTATTGGGCGCCGGAGCCCTTCACGAGCTTTGCGCAGGCCAACCCGCATCTTTACGATCGCACCGTCACCATCAATGGCGTGTCGAAAGCCTACGCCATGACCGGCTGGCGGATCGGGTACTGCGGTGGGCCGAAGGAGATTGTTGCCGCCATGGCCACCGTCCAAGGCCAATCCACCTCCAACGCCTCGAGTATTTCGCAGCGCGCCTCCACGGTTGCCCTGAACGGCGACCAGAGTTGCGTAGCCGAGATGAACAAGGCCTTCAAAGCGCGGCATGATTTTGTCGTCGCCGGCTTGAATGCGATTCCAGGCATTTCGTGTCTGCCGGGCGCCGGAACGTTTTACGCCTTCGCAAATGTCGAGGGGGCCATGCGCTCGGTGGGAGTGAAAGACGATACCGAGTTTGCCGAATACTTGCTGGCCAATGCCCTGGTTGCCGTGGTGCCGGGATCGGGTTTCGGAGCGCCCAACCACATGCGTATCTCGTTCGCCTGCGGCATGGAGACTCTCAAGGAGGCGTTGAGCCGCATCCGGCTCGCGATTGCTCCGCCCGTCGCGAAACGCGCCTAAGGATAGGGGCATGGACGCGCCACACCCGATGCGCTGGATTGGGCGCTGTTTTCTTGACTTACAAGCGCGGCTTCCCGACAATCCGCGCCTCTTCCGATTCCCCGGTAGCTCAGTGGTAGAGCGACGGACTGTTAATCCGTTGGTCGGCGGTTCGAATCCGTCCCGGGGAGCCAATTTTTCCAAGTCCAATTAAACGCCGAACGCGTTTCCCAGCGAATCGGCACCAATTCGAACCGCCGACAGACAAAAAGACGGTTCGACAACTTGGCCCCAGGCCAAGTTGATCGCCGGAGGCCCTGCGACGGCGACCCGCAGGGCGAGGCGCGAAGCGCCCGAGTAATCCGTCCCGGGGAGCCAATTATTTCCTAAGTCCAATTAAACGCCGAATAGCGTTTCCTAGCGAATTGGCACCAATTCGAACCGCCGACATAAGACAATACCGGTTCGACGACGCCGCGCAGCGGCGTCGATCGCCCGGGGCCCTGCGCGGCGACCCGCAGGGCGAGGCGCGAAGCGCCGAGTAATCCGTCCCGGGGAGCCAGCAAAATCAATGTTTTACAAGTTTTACCTTAGGACAATCTCCAATATTTGTCCAGGGTTTGTGACGGAAGAAACTCAGCGACTCGTCATCTGGCAAGGCCGAGGAATACCGTCAGCGCGCGATTCAAACGCACCGTATCCTCGTCGTTAAGTTTTCCGATGCGTTTGCCCAGCCGTGCTTTTGGTACGGTAGTGACCTTGTCGATCATCAGTCGCGAAGCGCTCTTTAAACCGTTGCGATCGGTGGGTTCGATGAGCATACGCAGTAACGGTGCGTCCGTCGGGTCGGTCGTGAATGCGCAAAGAGTGATCGAGTCAGTTTGATCGAACCGGTCCTCCTGGATAATGACCGCTGGTCGCGGCTTTCCCGTGTAGCTTGCGCCGCCCGACACCGTCCACACCTCTCCGCGCTTCACTCGGCGGGCTCCTCCGAGACGGCGTCAATAAATTGTTGATCCACCCTTGCATGCTCGCTCGCCGCTACCGCCTTGGACTGCTTGCGTGCTGCGGCAACGAAGGAACGCGCTCGCACGTCGGGCACCCAGATCTGTACCGGCCGCAGTCCTTGGGCACGCAGCCGCTCGCGATGCAATCTAACTTTGTCGCGCGAGGATCGGGAATTTTGCAGCATAACATTCTCCTTTGGTTACATGTAACCTAGCATAGAACTGCCGGCACGCGCAAATAAACACGGACCATCGCCATCGAACCATAGCATCTTCACCCGATCGCCGCGCCGGCCGCGAAATACAAACAGCTGTCCCGAAAATGGATCCTCAGCCAATCGAGTCTGGATGAGTCCTGCAAGACATCAATCCTTACGCAGATCCGTCACGCCGCACGCGAGCCAAATCCGCGTGTCCGTGGCGAGCGATATCATCGCGTCGCCGCCAACACGTCGCGCAGCATCCCTGCATCCACAATCCCGCACACACGAATGCAGCGGTTCGCCAAATCGATCTCGATCACGCCGTCGGTGCTCACCCGCTCGACCCGTACCGCGGCAAAATGTGGTGCGTTCTTGGCGCCGGACCCGCGCACCGGTTCCTGCCCGGTCACGTGTCTCGTATTTAGGCGATGGGAACGAGACACGGGCCGAAGGGTTGGCCAGCCCTCAACGCATCGAAATCACGGCGCGGCCCTTCATCCGCGCAACCGAAATCTCCGAGTCCTTGCCGATGAAGTCGACGAAGCTCTCGGGATCGTCGGCATAGAAGAATCCGCCATAGCGCTTGGCGCCCGCTCGCTCATCGGCGATCACGATTTGCAGACGCTGGTTGTACCGATTGAACTCAGCGGCGATGTCGGCAAGCGTGTCATCGCGGAAGACCAGGCGCCGTGGTTGCAAGTCGCCGACCTGAAGTGTTTCGCGCCGCTGCACGTCGCCCCGCGTATCCAGGCGCAACTGTTCATTGGCCGCCAATAGCTCCGCACGAGCACCCGTGCCGGCCACGTCACGCAGGTACCGGCGGAGCCAATATCCGCGAATACACGCACCTTGCCCTCGAGCACTGCAACCACGATAGATCCTTCGCGACGATCCACGTCGAGCGGGTACCCACGGCCTGCACGACCGATCCTGCCGAGCGCACGTTGAAGGGACGAGCCATCCGATAGCTCGACGGTCTTCAACTCGCCGATGGCGGTGCTATACATTTTTCCGCCTGACCATTGCAAGGAAAGCCAACCCCCAGCACCAGGGCGGCCAAACCAGGCGCGCGCAGGTCGGCGCTGGGGGCGCGCTGCAAGTTCACTCACCGAGTCTGTCAAAGCAGCTTCGCCGCCGGCATTTTCCGGCCGCAAAGGCACGACATTTGCCGCTGACCCAGCAAGCAACGCATTCACATCGATCGTCGGTTCATATCCCGTACCCAGAAATAAACCAATGTCACTGACGCCGCAGTGCCCATGCATTAAGGTTCGATGATCTTTACCGTGGGAAAATACGAGGTATACCGCTTAGGATCTCGGGTGAGGATTTCCATACCCTGTACGGCGGCATGAGCCCCAATATAGAAGTCTGGCAATGGAGCCGTCTTCAGCCCGCCTCGCCGGCGATAAGCGCGAAACGCCTTACCGGCGACGAAAGCGGCCTCCCATGGAAGCGGATCTCGCCGAAAGTCCGTTCCAAGAAATTGATCAAGCTCTTCAATCTTCTCTATGCCGACGGAGAGTTCCGCGTAAATGATGGGATTGATGACGAGCACGGCGACATCCGCCGCAGAGGCAATTGCAGCGGCGGAGCGTTCTTCCCATATCTGATCCTGCGTATAAATATCTAGCAGGATGTTGGTATCGACAATCAACGCGGCCATGCATACCTCGCTTCAACTCGCGTCAACTCGCGTCAACTCGCGTCAATCCAACAGTTACTCCCTTCGGGTAAGAGCCATCAATTCGTTCGTGGTCAATGTGCTCCGCGTGGCACGTCGAGCGGTATGCCGAAGCCTAGTTATAATTGCCTCGCCCCGGCTTGCGCGTTTCATTGACCCACGACCGGCGACCTTCTCCAGCACCACGATTCCTTTCCGAACGACAAACCGGACTTCCGTGTTCGGCTGGATGCCGAACTGGTCTCGGATGTCAATGGGAATAGTAACTTGACCTTTGCTCGTGACCCGCATGGGCGCCTCCGTAATTCTTACTCGCCATTGTAATACTTTATCAGCCCAGTCGCAAAAGATGCGCGAGACCGAAAATATCTTACGCCACCCTAGTCCGAGAACATCCGGCAGCAGCCACCTCTTAGAAGGGGTGTTTTTGGGGGTGCCTGCGGCAAACCGAAATCAAAAAACCCTGAAATTCTTCATGTTTTGTCGCTGAATTCAGTTCCGTCCCCGGGGAGCCAATTTTCCCAGGGTCCGATTAAACGGCGAACGCGTTTCCCAGTGAATCGGCACCAATTCGAACCGCCGACAGACAGAAAGACGGTTCGACAACTTGGCCGCAGGCCAAGTTGATCGCCGGAGGCCCTGCGACGGCGACCCGCAGGGTGAGGCGCGAAGCGCCGAATAATCCGTCCCGGAGAGCCAATAAAAGCGATTACTTATGCAGCCTTTATCATAATTTACTACGCTATTCTCGACGCTATTCTCGCGCAGACAACTGAGCGCTAGCTTGCCAATTCGAATCCAAACCCAGGGCCGTACATCGATTTGGCTTCGCGCCACCTGGAGAGCGCGACCGTAGGTATTTGATTCTGCTTTACGCGGGTTTCCAGCGAACGCACGCTGGGGGTATGTTCGGGCGTATCCTGCAATATTTGATGCGCATACCCCCAACGTCGATATCCCCACCACCACGCCCTCAAAGCAGATCAGCACTATCGCATCAGTAAACATCATTGGTGTGCGGTGGTCGGAGACCCCGACGCGCGGCCCGCTGGATTCCATCAGTGCAAAATCTGAGTGTTCCCCTAAAATCCGTATATGGAAGTCAAGTTTACAAAGGGCAATGATCGGGATTTCATCGAAGCACGCAGAGGTGACGGGACGATAGCAAGAACTACGTTTCCAAAGAAGGGGATGTTTCCGCACGATGCAGTACATCTGATCGTCGAGAGGCGACTACGATTCCAATATGGCTTCTGGGGTCGTGTCGCCAGTGGCGCCACGCCCGAGGAGATTGCTGCCATCGCAAAGGCAGGTGGTCACGCAAGTTCCGTGCGCGCGGTTAGACCCGCAGTCGAAATCACGGAGCTACTTCATGCTGAGAGGCTGGTGGAATGCTTCGAGGCTGAGTTGTGGAGCAAGTGCTCGGATAACGTAACGTTTCGAAGCAATCTCGATGCAGCCTGTTCGCAATCCAAGATCTCGAGTCCACGATTGTCAGATGAGGAAATCGGCGATATCCGCACAGAGCTCGGGCATACGCTGGAGGCATGGCGCGAACTCGCGGTTGGCCAATCCCTGACCCTGCGTTGCTGATCGCGTTCATCGGCCGTGCCAGCCGCCTGAGGTCAGCGGAGCAGTTGAAGCCGGAGACGCCGTTGCGAGGTCTCCCGCTGTATTTGCCAATGTCTTACCTTGGTAGTATAAAGGTAGGATGAAAGCCAAGACATCGTTAACTCTGTCCGAAGATTTGGTCGCGAGTATCGACAAGCTAGCAGGCCCCAAGGTGTCCCGCTCCGCATACATTGAGCAAATCCTGCGGGAGTTTGTCGACCGACGTGCGCAGGCTCGAAAAAGCGCTCGCGAGGTCGCCGCGATTAACCGCCATTCGGTTGAGTTGAATTCCGAGATGAGCGACGCTCTGTCCTTTCAGGTATCGGGGGATGAATGAGGCGAGGCGAGCTATACCGAGTGCGTCGGCCTCCCGGAGACCCAAAACCGGCACGCGTATTCGTCATCGTTAGCCGCCAAGCGCTAATTGACTCAACCTACTCAACCGTAATTTGCGCCCCGGTATTTACTCATTGGCATGGTCTGCCGACCCAAGTATCGGTGAACACTGCGGAAGGCCTTAAGCACGAGAGCGCAATCCAGTGCGATGGACTAATAAGCTTGGAGAAATCCCGCTTGACGGATTACGTCGGCGAACTAGCTGGCGACAAATTGCGCCAACTCGACGGCGCGCTACTTGTTGCGCTTGGACTTCCAACCGGCGCGCGGACACCAAACTGACCGTCTCTGCATCTCGCGGGTACTTTTGGGGGTATCGGCGCGAGGAGACATGCGAAATTGCTGAAGTTCGATGATTTCTCATCGATTTCGGCTCCGTCCCGGGGAGCCAATTTTCAACGGGTCAAATTACAAGACGGTTCGAAAACTTGGCCGCAGGCCAAGTTGAGCGCCGGAGGCCTTGCGACGGCGACCCACAGGGTGAGGCGCGAAGCGCCGAATAATCCGTCCCGGGGAGCCATAAAAAGAATGACTTACAGAATTTTTCGAGACTTATTCAAGCTCGGAGCAACCAATACGCCACTACACGAATTAAGCCGGAGACCCGTCCTTTCCCACACCCCGATCTGACACTGGTGGTATGTTTCGCGCCCATGAGAATCCGCTGCTCGAAGTGCCGCAAGGTCCTACTCGCTTCGACCGCTATGGCGCTTTGCGCCTGCGGGATACTGGCGCACGCCCCGGCTCATCTGGACGCCGAACCGCCGGCAAGATCACCCGCCTACGCCCATGCGACTGCCCCGAACATAGTGCTGGGCGCGGGCACGGTAAATCTGCTTTCGCCGGGGCGGCAATTCATCGATAACCAACCGATGCGCCGCCGCGAAGTTCAATCATGGGACCCTCCGAATGTCACGCTAGCGTTGCACGCGTCGGGAAGGCGATTGCCCGTGGCGATCGAAGGGACTTGCCGCTCCGAGTTCGAACACCTGAACCATATCGAGCTTGAGTCGCTCGAGCGTGCGATCGTGTGCACGCGCCCGCCCTCAGCAGAATTCTATGGCGGCATGCAGGGGCTCGGTATGGCGGTGACCGCGGGACACGCGGCCCTGGCACTCACCGACGCGAATGGCGTTGAAGCTACGTCGCAGTATCTCCCATGACGGCCCATTTGGACTTCAAGAACGGCGCGAACAGGTTCGCGCCAAGGTCGCAGCCAATCAGCTACCCGACACACCGCATGAATCTAAATTTAATGTCTTATTCTTGGCCGATTCGAAGACGCGAGGCATTGTGACCTCCCAACGGCGAAAGGCTCCCCGCTCCAAAGCGTCTGATTCGCGCGCCGCTCAGAGTCGTACTAACTCCTCTGATCGCAAATCCGAGCCCATCGAGGAAGTCAGCGCCCACGAGGCCGACGATATCGAGGATCATGCGCGGCTTCGGACGCCGATTATTTACGAAATAGTGCGCCGCGAAGGCGAGCGAGAAATGGCTCGCCCGATCACATCGCTTTGGTGGTCGGGCTTGGCGGCAGGGCTGTCAATCAGTTTTTCGCTGCTCGCCCAAGCGATTGCCTACGTTCACTTGCCTGATGTGGCGTGGCGACCTCTCATCAGTAGCTTTGGCTACTCGGTAGGTTTCCTGATGGTGGTGCTGGCGCGCCAGCAGCTGTTTACTGAAAATACCATAACGGTGGTGCTGCCTCTGATGGCCGAGTTCAACGTCCGCAACTTGAGGCGTTTGGGTCGCATGTGGAGCATCGTGTTGGCGGCGAACTTGGTGGGAACCCTGTGTGCGGCACTATTTTGTCGCTATAGCTTAGTGCTAGCTCCCCCTCTGCGCGATGGCATGTTGGAACTGAGCCGACAAATGATGGAAAACAGTTGGCCTGAAATGTTCTTTAAGGGCATCGCCGCCGGATTCCTCATCGCAACGATGGTATGGCTGATCCCGAGCGCCGAGGGAGCGAAATTTCAAGTAGTGACGATGGCGACCTACCTTATCGCCGCCGGTGGGTTCACTCATATTATCGCGGGAAGTTTTGAAGGTTTCCTCCTGGTGGTGAATGGGCAACTGGGATTATGGCGCATGGTTTCGGATTTCAGTATCCCAGTCCTATTGGGAAACATCGTCGGTGGTACCGCGCTATTTGCCGTATTGTCCTACGCGCAAGTTATGGACGAAATGTAGAGATAACTTCGCATTGTAAAGCTCCGGTCGTTTGCAAGGGAAACGGTGATTTGACTTGACTACGATCTAGTGCGCATGCAACTCCTAATAACGGCCTCTATCAAGCGGCCAGTTTTTAAACGAATCCTCCCCCGCCGATACAAGGCGATCCAGCGTCGAGGCAGATCGTTCATGGTCCCGTCGCACCCGCTGCCGACGGCCGCCAGTGACTGCTATAAAGCAGGTCAAATATTGGGATCTGTCACGCCGTGTGGTGAGAATCGACGCGCTGAAATGTTGATGTCCTCAATATCACTGTCTGGGATCGGCGCCCCTGGGTCTCGGGCATCGATGACGGCCCACCCCTAATTGTTGTCGCGATAGCCGATGAGCGGTTTCTGTTTGGGCGGAATCGCGGTCTCGTAGGTCTTGCCCTGCAACTGGTGGCGAAAGTCCTGTTGGGCCGCGGCGACGAGGCTAGGCGTGAGCAACAGATCGACCGCGGTCAGGGCGAGAGCTTTGGAGGCGACGACCATGCCGTCCTGTCCGATGCTGTTGCCGGCGGAGGCAGCGGCCTGCCAGGTGTGGGCGGCGACACCTGGCACGAAGGTGGCCGTGCCTAAGCCGATCGTCGGGACGTTCCAGCTCACATCGCCGACATCAGTAGACGCGGAGGGAGCGTTGGGGTCAAAAGGTTGCAGAGGCCGCACGGTGTGGGTCTCCTCGAGACTCAGTGCGCCTCCCGCGGGGAAGTGATTTTTGCAGCTCGGTGGCGAATTTTGTTTGCGCAGGATCGAGCTTGTAGCCGCCGACGAACTCCAAGTTCTTCTGCGCGGCTGCCGCCAGGGGATCGTTGGGGATGATGTTCGCATCGCTGCCGATGTTGCGGATTTCAAGCGTGGTTTCCGTCATCAGGGCAGCACCGTTGGCAATCTTGAGGATCCTGGCCCAAATGCCGTCTAGGGTGTCGTTGTAGGGATTCCGGGCCATTAACTCGAGTTCCGCGAGGTCGGGCACGATGTTGGGGGCAACGCCGCCCTTAGTGATGATGTAGTGAATGCGCGTGCTCGCCGGCACATGTTCGCGCAGAAACTCGATGCCGTTCCCCATGAGCATCACGGCATCGAGTGCGGAGCGGCCGCGATCGGGCGCCATGGCTGCGTGAGCGGCAACGCCGTGGAAGGCGAATCGGGCGGAGGTGACCGCGAGCGCGCCGCCGTTTGTCACCGTGTTGCGATCCGCCGGGTGCCAGTGCAGGACGATTTCCACGTCCTTAAAGAGGCCGGCACGTACCATGTAGACCTTACCCGACCCGCCCTCTTCAGCCGGAGTGCCGTAGTAACGCAGAGTGCCGGCGACGTGATGTTCCGCCATGAAGTCCTTGACCGCGACGATGGCCAAAGCCGCACCCGCGCCGAGAAGGTTGTGGCCACAGCCGTGACCGGGGGCACCGGGGACGACCGGCTCGCGGGTCGCAATGGCCTGCTGCGAGAGACCCGGCAGCGCATCGAACTCCCCGAGGATGGCAATGACTGGTTTTCCCGAGCCATACGAGGCGACGAACCCAGTAGGTTCGTCGGCGACGCCGGCTTGAACAGAGAATCCGGCTTTTTTGAGCTGGTCCTGGAGCAACGCGGAGCTCTTACTCTCGTGGTAACCGAGCTCGGCGAAGCCCCAAATCTCCCTCGAGACGCGCTTGTACTGCGCGGCATTGGCATCGACCAGGGTAACGATCTGGATGCGGTCGGCGGCCGTCGGTTCGCCCGACACAACGCCAGTCAGGGCGACACTGAAGGCGACGAAAAGCGGCCAGGCGGTGAGCTGCGAGGGCATGAACGATCTCCGAGATAGGCGCAGGGTAAAAAATCTGTTTACACACGTTACGAGAAAGCGCAGGACGATGATCCTACAACGACAATTTGCGGAATGCCCGTAACCTTCGACCCGAGGCTGCCGTTTGCAAGCGTCCGCTGTCCGGCTGGCTATTACTCTTCTATGATCATAGCCGCCGACCGGTTTGTATCGCCGACCTCAAAACAACACCCCGGCGTGTGGCCGGGGTCTTGTATACGGATCAAGCGTGTCGGTTGCTACTTTGTACTCTTCGTCGTGTACCAAATCTGTGGCGCTACTTTGACGCCCGATTTCTCCATCGCGCTCTTCAACTCCGGCGATGCGGCAAACGCCTTAGCTTGCTCGAGGCTGTGAAAAACATGAGTGACCGTGACATCATTTGGATTGTCGACCGACTGGTAAACGGCCTGGGCAACAACGCCCATTTTCTTCTGCGTCGCGCGAAACCCATCGTATGCCTTCTTCCATGTGGCGTAATCCGCGACTTCGTGACGAACAAACATGTGCACATCCGCTGCGAGCGCTGGAGCCGCCACGCAGAGAACTCCAAGCGCCAGAAGGCTGGCGGCCACATATGACCTGATTTTCATTGCTGTCTCCCCCTTGTTGGTATGTATCCGCAGGTTCTCGGTAAGCTACCAAGGACAGCGGGTGGGGATTGTAACATCGCGCCATGGCGAGCTATCAGCGGATGTCTCTGATCGACGCCCAGCTGACTGTGACGACCGACAGCTATCGGGAAGTAGAATGCGCTTGTAGCCTCTTAGTACCCTCTGCGCGTGCGGGTACATTTATCCCAAAGGTCCATTTCCACGCATCGCCGTATTTTACGTAGATCGATGAGCCCCAAATAGGTCCCACTTTCTGGCCGAAGCATGTGCCGTCAGCAGTTGCTTTAAACGTCAGGATGCCGACTGTCGGCGAGAGCATCGTTGCGGCGTCGTCGGTGACGCCCACGCTTTTGACGTCGCATCCTGTCCCTGACCAGTTCTTCAATGCCTCGGCTTTGTTTGGGAGGTAAATACCGAAGATATTGATAAACGAAATATCCTCAGCGACCAGTTCCGAAATTCTCTTGGCATCGTGGTCCTTCCAAGCCTCCCACACGTCTCTTTCTATCGCGAGCAAGGTGCCGGTGCCAGCATCCGGAGCGGTGGGCTTGGGCTGTGTCGTTTACACGCGCTTCGTTTTGGTAAACCGGCTTTACCGGAGGCAGCTTTGGAATGACCACCGCGTCTTGGGCGTGGAAGGCGGCTTTCCATTGACCACCGTCGCGCACATATACTCCCGCCACCCAACTGTTTGTCGGGATCTTTTGCCCGCCGCAGGTGCCGTCAACGGTAGCCTTGTACGTGATCAGCGCGACCTGCTTACCACGCGGACTCACCCGCTCCTGGGATAGTGCGTAGCGCTTGATCTCGCAATCAGCGCCGGTGTATTCCTTTTTCGCTGACACCTTGTCGAGCTTTCCGGACGTACCCCAGCCGACAAATTTGTCCGAAAGAAACGTGTCCCAGAACTCAGCGTCCTTGGACTTCCAAGCCGCGTATGCGCTCTTCTCGAGGGTCACAAGTGCAACCTCTGGCGGTGCGCCCGGCGCAGTCTTTTCAGCGGCTTTGGCTGCGTTTGCATTGTTCGCCAGTGCATCTGTATCACAGGCGGGGTAAATGAGAACGGCAGCCGCGGCCAAAGCAAAATATTTGACGTATGCCATAAAATATCGCCTCAGGATTAGTTGTAATTAGACTCAAGGCCAAAGGCAGTTACGTTCTTAGGGGCGGTGCAAGTGCCGCGTACTACTCTACATCTTCGGCCACAACGCAGGCGAATTCACCCTTTCGACCCGTTGCGGTCCTCGGTGACCGTCGGCTTAGCGGACGTCATCCGACGACATCCCATAGCCCGCGGCCAATCTCCGAGCAGGCGTGGCTGCTCGAACTCCGACTTTAGGATGGTAGATCCGCTTGGCTCGATGGTCATCACTTCGCCGTCATCGAGAAATAATCCTAAGATCGTGTGCGAAGTCATCGATGCCGGTGCCTAGATCCCCAAACAGTCGAAGATTTCCCCGCGCGTCGAATATGTAGGTCCCCGCCGAGTGGTCGATCGCGTAGTCGTTTCCGACTGGAACCTTCTGGTGTACAACATGAAAGGCCGCCGCCACCTTGTCAATCTGCGCGACGGTGCCCGTCAAGCCGATAAATTGTGGATTGAAGGCGGCCACATAGCTCTTGAGGATCGCTGGCGTATCGCGTTCTGGATCGAGCGTGATGAACAACACTTGCACCCTATCACTCGCCGATCCAATTCGCTTCATGACCTCAGCCATCTTGAAGAGTTCGGTCGGGCACACGTCGGGACAGTGCACATAGCCGAAGAAGACTACCAACACCCGTCCTCGATAATCGGCAAGCGTACGAGGTCGGCCATCGTGGTCGAGGAGATGAAAGTCGGCCAGTTCCGGTCCTGGAGGCAGAGTGGCTAAGCGAAAATCCGGCGGACGCAATTGGTAGATCGCAAGCATCGCGCCCGCGGATAATGCGATAGCTGCCGTGACCAGAAGCACCAGGGTAGAACGTCTACGCTTGATATCCGTCATCGCACCGACCCCTTGATGCCGGGCCCACTCATCGCACCAAGATCTTGAACGATCGCCTCGACGTGCACCGCGCCCGCGTGCCGGAACACGAGCGTCAAAGAGAAGCGATCTCCTTTCTTGAGCGGCTGCACGAGATCGATCAGCATCACGTGTAGGTTGTTAGGCTCAAAGCGCACGCGTCCCCCGGCCGGCACGTTGAGCGAGTGAAGCTCGCGCATTTGCATGACGCCTGCAACAGTCGTCATGGAATGCATTTCCGCCTGTCGAGCGACGGGGGATTCGACGCGCTCCAACACGTCTTGTTCTCCTCGATTGACGATATCGAAGTATGCGACGCCTATGTTGATTCCCGGCGGTGTCGCGCGCGACCACGCATTCACGACCTCCAGCGACTTAACTGGAGTCCCCGCCACCGGCGCTGCCAATGTCCAAAAAGCGAGAATCGGCAGCCACGCCCATCGAGAGCGTGGCGAGCGCACATCAGACCCTTGATGTAGCCGAATGATTTCTGGCCCACGATAATGAACGTTGACAATTCTTTGGTGCATTGCAATAACCCCGCTGATTGCGTATAGACACGCCTCGGGCGAATGGCCTGTTTGCGCACGGCGGGGCACACCGCCGTCACACAGCATCATTCGAGTCTCGCCGTCGACCGTCATCGGCATGAAGCCCACCGGTATCAAGGCTCGACACAATGAAGCGACCAGATATCTGCTGGCGCGGATTTTCGATTTCAAGCTCCATGAGCAACGTGTTGACTGCGGATTTTGCTGGACATGTGACGAAGCGCGAGTACAAACGTCGATGCGAGTAATATGGCGAAAATGACCGAAGCAATAAGCTTTTTTATGGATGGGTCGATACAGTTGAAATAGATGAGCTGGAAAATATTGATGAAAACGATAGCCTTCAGCATCCAATTTACGTGCAGTCGCGAAAGCGCATAGGCGCCAAAAGGCGCCATGAACAGCACGATCGGGTAGGCGCATAACCAGGTCCTGATCTGGTAATTGCTCAGACCGTGATCGACGAATACCCGGTATCCGTACCCCAGAATGCTGATGGACGCCTGCAGTACTATACTCATACGCGTTGCATGCTTGGCGGTCATTGAAAACTGTGTGACCAAGAGGGTATAGACAATGATGTCGCCGCCCGTTCCAAACAAACTTGAGATCATGCCTCCCGCGATCAGTATGACCGCAAGATAGATTCGGTCCCTGTAGGAAGTGAGCACCAGATGGGTTAACGACCCGCGATGGCTGCTGAAATAATAGGCGATTACGAACGTGGCGCTGAGGCACAGAAAAAACGATTGGATCAGGTACACATGGATGTGTTGCAGCAGCGCCATGCCAACTACAAATCCAACAAAACACACTGGCACAAAGATGAGTAGCGGCTTGTAATCCTTAAGTACCGTGTCTTTATGGGTCAAGATAAAGATACTGGCGCTGGTCATGCCCACGCTCTGGATCATCATGCTGAAATCACGGGCCAAAACCCGATCGACGTGCAGAAACACATTCAGGACCGGAAACGCGACGGCACCACCGCCTTCGGGCGTGAAGCCGGCCACAAAGGCTCCCCCCACCATCATGGCAGCGTAATACCAGTGTCTGAGCCAAAAATCGACGCTGTTGAAGTTGATGAACAACAGCAACCACAAGCCAAGCGCAGAAAAATACCAAGCCGTGAAAACCCTGCTCTTGAACACACCCACCCCGACCCTGTCTCTCGCTCCTAATTAGCCCCAACCGTCGAAGCCTGATCCTCGCCAGCCGGGCGCCGACCGATGTGGGCTTCTACCTCCCTGACTGTACACATTTTGTTGTCGTCGGTCGTAAATCTTATAATCGCCTGTCGCTGATTGAGCCGCGAACCCCCGCCGCGCCGCGCACAATGGTTTGGCGTGCTCGTCACGAGACGTTACGCGCTGTCTGTATCCTTCGAAAGTCATGATCAGCCCGCACGCACGACTGCTGGGCCACCAACGAACGTTAGGACACCAGACTGGTGGACGACAGGCGGAATTTGCGCACCTTAAAGACGGGGCTGAACGAGCTGGAACTCGGAAACCACAGTCTATCGCAGGTTGCGAACGGAAGGGCATTTAGGGCGCGATTGCGACGATAATACTTCACCATGCGATCCGCGCAGCGAACTCTTGCACAGCCGGCGGCGCGGGGAGTGCTCATGCCCAAGGCGGCGGTCGCGGTGTACGCTACGGACTTGCGGGCTGACTTGATGAACGCTGTGTCGGAATAGGAGTCGTCAAATGAGCAGTGTACAAATCGGGCAGAAGAGCTACGAGATGCCCCCGCGAGAGGGCATGAGTATCGCGCATTTTCTCACCGTCGCCGACATCGGGCGATCGGCTCGATACTACGAAAAGGTCTTCGGCGCCCGCGTTCTGAGCCTGGGTGACGGCAACGCGCCGGGGTACCTTCAGCTTGCCAATATCTGGATGATTCTGAACGTTGGAGGCGGACCGACCTCGGATAAGCCCACGGTAACCCTCAGCGTCCCCGACCCGAATCACATCAACAGCTTTATGAATTTCCGCGTTGCGGATATTCAAGCGTGCTATGAATTATGGAAAAGTCGAGGAGCGGAGTTCATCACTGAGCCGATCCCTAAGTACGGCGAGATACGCTGCTATATCCGCGACCCTGACGGCTATATCATCGAGGTCGGACAGAGCACAGACCAGAAATACGGTTGACGCCGGCTCCTCAGGGCCGCCCGATGACATGGCATACGCCGCGGGTATCCGCTAGGCCGCAACCGCTCCAATAATTTTGCAACGACAGCTCTTTGGGGATCAATCAGACCCTTGCATGCCGCCAATCGGTGTGTTAAACACTGAACCATATGGTTCAATATGGCCGCAGCGGCTTCGATGCCTCTTTCGCCGCGCTCTCGGATGCCACCCGGCGCGGCGTTCTGGAGCGGCTCTGGCATGCAGACGCTTCAATTACGTACCTTGCCGAGAAGTTCCACATGACCCTCACGGGCATGAAGAAGCATGTCGGCGTTTTGGAGCAGGCGGGGCTCGTCACCACGCAAAAGGTCGGGCGCGTGCGGACCTGCAAGCTCGGCCTGCGTCGACTGCAGGAAGAGGCGGCCTGGATCGAGAGGTACCGCCAGCTCTGGGAAGCACGCTTCGACGCGCTGGACAAGGTTGTAGAGGAACTGAAAAGCAAGGAGAAGAACAATGGCCGCGAGACAAGATGATGAATCTAGCCGCGAGAAGAAGCGCACCACGGTGGAAAGGAAGTCGGAGCGTGAGCTGGTCATTACGCGAATATTCAACGGCCCGGCGCGCATTGTATTCGAGGCATGGACCAAGCCCGAGCTGCTCAAGCGGTGGTGGGCACCGAAGTCGTTTGGAGTGTCCTTCCTATCCTGCGAGGCCGATGTTCGTACGGGGGGCAAGTACCATTTCGTGTTCTCTCACGCCGCCTCTGAGCAGCCCATGGAGTTCTTCGGCAGGTATATCGAAGTGACGCCGCACTCGCGCCTCGTCTGGACGAATGAAGAAGGCGCCGAAGGTGGGGCCGTCACCACGGTGACCTTTGAAGAAAGAGCCGGCGAGACGCTGGTCGTTATGCACGACCTCTATCCCTCCAAGGAAGCTCTCGATGCCAACGCCGGGATGGAGGGTGGGATGCAAGAGACGTTCGCGCAACTGGACGAGCTTCTTGTCGCATTGGGCAGTCTATGATCACGCGTCGCGAAGTGTTGGTGCTTGGCACTGCAGCGATCGCCATGCCCGGCGTGGGTAGGCTGCTTGCAGCCGTGCCCCGCGCCACCCGCCCCCTCGATATCTTGGTTTTGGGAGGTACCGGCTTCTTCGGTCCGCACCAGGTCGAATACGCACTCGCTCGCGGTCATCACCTCACCCTTTTCAACCGCGGACATAAGGATGCAGCCTCGATTTATGGGAATCGGGTCGAAGTTTTGATCGGCGACCGCGACGTGAAAATCGCGCCTGGTCTTGCCGCCCTCGAAGGCACGCGCCGCTGGGATGCAGTCATCGACAACTCGGGTTACGTCCCGCGGCACATCCGCGATTCGGCACAACTTCTGAAAGATAGGGTACGCCGCTATCTGTTCGTATCGACTGTCGCGGCCTACCAGGGCGTCGAAACAGTCTGTGTGGAAACCTCGCCGTTGCGCGCGCTCTCGAACCCCGAGAACGAGCAATTGACGGGCCAAAGCTACGGCGAGATGAAGGCCGAGGGTGAGCGGATCGTTCAGCAGCTATATGGCGCCGCAGCAATCATCGTGCGGCCCACCTATGTCGTCGGCCCGGGAGATGAAACCGATCGCTTTACCTATTGGGTGGCGCGAACCGCCGAAGGAGGCGTGGTGGTCGGTCCACGCGCCGATGCAAAGGACCTGCAGACTGTGGACGTGCGCGACCTCTGCCCTTGGATGGTGAGGCTGATCGAACGCGACATGGGCGGCATCTTCAATGCCGCAGCTCCGCCCGTGCCTTGGGACCGCGTGCTCGCCAGCCTGCGGCCTCTCAGCGAGGGGCCGGTGCGATTCGTACGTCCCCCTGCCGCTATTCTCGAACAGCTGAAATTGGATTTCCCTCTCGTGGCGCCGACGATCGCCGGCGGACATCTGACCAATGAACGGATGATGTTCGATGGCCGGCGCGCGCTGCAGGCGGGGCTTGAGTATCGGCCGCTATCTGAGACCGGGCTCGCCACGCTGGATTGGTGGCGCGCGCAATCACCCGAACGCCGCGCTGCTGCGGCGAAGTACTGGCCGACAAAGGGGCAGGAAAAGTCCGTGCTCGAGCATATGCCGCGGACTTAGGCCGGCAATATTCTCGGTGCTGGGTGCCGCCGGCTCCCTAAATCATGCTGCCCTGGTATGACTTGCGCGGAAGGCCTGCAATCCCTCGATGAAGGCGTCGATCTGCGGATCGGTCCCGATGGTGACGCGGCACCAGTTCTCGAAAGGTGGAAAACGCCGCGCGACGGCGATATTCCGCTGCCGCATGAACTCTGTGAACTGCTTGATCGGCATGCCCGTGTCGAAGAATACGAAATTGCCGTGAGGCTCTGCATACGGAAAATGCTGTCGCGCCAGCTCGGCGGTGAGCCGGGCGCGGCTGGCCAGTATCCGTCGTCTGCAGTCTGTCAGGAACTCTTTGTCGCCAAGGCTCGCATAGGCGCCGCGCACGGCGAATATGTTGGGTGTCGTCATGCACGCAGCGGACATTTCTTCGATGAGATCGGGTCGGGCGATCCCGTAGCCGTACCGAACCCCGGCCATGCCATGAAGCTTGGAGAATGTCCGCAACACGACGACACGCTTTGCTCCCGTCACCAGACTGGTCGACGAGACTGCGCCCTCGACGAATTCCAGGTACGCCTCATCGATGATGGTCGTCACATGATCCGGAAGAGCGGCGACGAATGCTGCGATGGTCGCGGAGTCGATCATCGTGCCCGTCGGGTTGTTGGGATTGCAGAGATACACGGCTCGCGTCTTGGCGGAGACCGCCGCGTGCATCGCGCTCAAATCGTGGCGCAGCTGTTTATCGACGGGCACCCACTTCAGAGTCGCCCCCGAGTAGCGAGCGTAGTCGGTCAATTCGGCGTAGGTGGGCTCGGCCGCCACGATTTCGCCGTGCTCACGCGCGGCGAGCATCCCCAGGGCGCGCAGCAACTCGCCGGAGCCGGTGCCGGTCACGATGTGATCCGGCCCGAATCCTTCCTTTTGAGCGAGTAAGTTGACGAGCCTTGGATTCTCATCGTCCGGATAACGACAACCCTCCGCTATCGACTGAGCGATCGCCGCGCGCGCGGCGGGCGACGGCCCGTAGGGGTTCTCATTCCAACACAACAACACCAACGGCTCGGTGCCGCCGGCCGACGAAGCCGCGCCGAGGCGCCCACCCAACGGTGCCGAAATGCTGCTCAGAGGACGCATCAGCATGAGCGCCGATGCGGTCAAGAGGTCACGGCGGCTGAGTTCCATGAATCGACACTCCCCAACTATGCGCAAGCCCGGGTCAACGGACTCGGTAAGCCTAGGGTAGCAGAATGCTTCAGCAAAGCACCCCGCGCCCTCCCGCTCAATCATTTATGGACAAATTCACCTGCAGCTTTGTAGCTGCGCAATGACAGGCACGTGACGACGTCCCGCACTGAGGGAACTTTAAGAAGCGTGTCGAGCGTAAGGTCAGTCAGGTCGGCAACATCCTTGACGGATACCTCTAGGATCAGATCGTATTCCCCAGTGACTGCGGCGCATGAAATGACCCGATCATCGTCGCGAATGACTCCTAGGAACGCCTTGCCATCGGTCGCGCCGCGCTGATCAAGATTCACGAGCATGTACGCAGAAAGGATCCTACCCACGGCGGCGGGATTGATCACCGCTCTGTACCCGGCGATCACACCTTCATGCTCGAGGGCCCGTACCCGCCTTAGGCATGCCGATTCGGACATGCGCACACGGCGAGCGAGTTCGACATTCGAGAGCCGGCCGTCGCGGCCCAACTCACGAATAATGCGGTGATCTTCTTGGCGCAATAAAATGGGGTATCCTTGCGCGTATTGGCGCAAAAGTGGCTCGTTCCACCATTCTAACGCAACAATTATTTCATTTTGGCGGAAAAAACCAGCGGATCCGCCTTATTCTGGCTCGCTACACGGCGAACCCTGGACCCATGACGTTAACCACGAAAGCGCGCTTTCCGATTGGTCACGAGATCACCTTGGCCGAACTCGACTGCAACCCGTATCCGGCGTTTGCGCGACTGCGTGAACGCGAGCCGATCTCCTGGATCCCCGCTGTAAACATGTGGTACATCGTCGGCTACGAGAACGTACGCACCGCATTGCTCGACGCGGCCCGAATGACCACCGCGTCCGCCCGGTCGACGATCTTCGACACCTTTGGCGCGCACGTCTTGACCACCGAAGGGACCACGCACGACCGCTATCGCCAGGCCTTGCGACATCCGTTCACACCCGCCTTTATTCGCGCGCACTTGGAGCCGGCGATTGTTGCCGCCGCGGCAGCGCTGATTGACGAATTGCAACAGCACGGCGCGGCCGATCTGCGTTCCGAGTTCGCGCGCCGTCTGCCAATTCAAGTCATTCTATTGATATGCGGCCTGCCGGCGGATGCCGAGCCGCACATGCGCCGCTGGTACGACAGTTTCGAAGCCGCGCTCGCCAATTTTGCGGGCGACGAGAGCATACGCATCGCCGCAAAGCGCAGCGTCACCGAGTTCCACGCACTGCTCGATAAGGCGATCGGCTCAGTGACGCACGCGGACGCTTCGTTGTTGGGACTCCTGGTCAACGCTCCGGCGAACGAACGGCTCGCGGATGACGAAATCAAGCGAAATTTGGACATCGTATTTTTTGGCGGCATATCCACGGTCGAGGCATTGCTGCTCAATAGCCTGTGGGCGATGTTTGAGCATGCCGACGTATTGAAACACGCGCGACGCGACTTCACCGTACTGCCGCAGCTCATCGAAGAAACCATGCGATGGCTCAGCCCCGTGCAGTCGGCCACGCGCCATGTCACGGAACCGTTTGAGTGGCAAGGCATCCAATTCTCCGCTCACGACACGGTGAACTGCATGCTCGGCGCGGCGAATCGCGATCCTTCGATCTTCCCCGATCCCGACCGTTTCGACCTGCATCGAGCGAACAGCCGCAGACATCTGGGGTTTGCCACCGGCGCGCATGCCTGCCTCGGATCCCACCTGGCCAAAGCCGAGGTTCTGATCGGGCTAAGGACTCTTCTCGGCCGGCTTCACAACATACGACTTGAGCCATCGCTGACCGAACCTCCCAGTGGCTACGAATTTCGACAGCCGCGCAAGCTGACTGTGAGCTGGGATCCCGCTTAGGAAATCTCTCGGACAACAAGTGACCGGAAAGCCCCCAACCCGACCCCGCACGACTCACGCTACCTTGTGGGCTGCCCTGTTGGTCGCGCACACGGCCGTTGCGGGGCCAGCCGACTCTTCAAAGGTGCCCTCCTCTTCTATTGCGCAGCCGCCTTCTGAGCTGATCGCCGGACTCCCCGCCTTCATCGACGGCGCCGTTCTCGATGCCATGCGCCGCGATCATATCGCAGGCGTGGAAGTCGCCGTCGTCAACGCCTCCTCGGTGCTTCTTGCCCAAGGCTATGGCGTCGCGGGACTCACCCCGGCCAGAGAAATGAGCGCCGACACCTTGGTGCGCATCGGCTCAATCTCGAAAACCGTGGTTTGGATAGCCATCATGCAGCTGGTCGAGCAGCATCGCATCGACCTCGACGATCCGATTAACCGCTACCTGCCGCCCAGCTTGCAAATTCCCGACGAGGGCTTCACTCAGCCGATCCGAATCAAGCATCTGATGAACCACACGGCCGGGTTTGAAGAAACCATCTTGGGCCACATGGAAGTACTTGACGCGCATTTCGAGCTACCCGTAGCAACCTACCTGGCGCGCTATCGCCCTCGCCGCGTGCGGCCGCCGGGCGAGATCGCTGTGTACTCCAATTATGGCGCCGCCCTCGCCGGCATGATCGTGGCTCAGGTGAGCAAACTTCCGTGGGATCAGTACGCCGAGCAGAAAGTGCTGCGGCCGCTAAATATGCGCTCCGCGACATTCCGGGAAAACCTGCCGCCCGAACTCGCAAAGGCGCGAGGCCTGCCGCAGCCAATGGATGCGGACGCTGTCGCGCTGCTCAGCAATGGCTTTGTTTGGAAAGAGGCCCGGCTCACACAGGCGCCGCCCGAATACATCACACACTACGCACCCGCGGGCGCGTTGGCGGCGAGCGCCAACGACATGATCGCGTACATGCAGGCCTTTCTCGATCCTAAGCGCTTCGCCGCCGCCGGGGTGCTTACCGAACACAGCGTGCAAACCCTGTTTCAGCAATCTTTCTCCAATGCGCCGGGCTTCGGCACCATTCATCATGGACTGTTTCAATACCCCTTTCCGGGCGGCCAGCTGGCAATCGGGCACGATGGCGACACGCGTTACCAGCACGCCATCATGCTGATCGTGCCGACCATGAATTTGGGCATTTTCGTGGGCGAGAATACCGACGGCGGCCTGTCGCTGATCGAGCGGCTACCCTACCTGATCGGGATGCATCTGCAGGGACAGAATCTGCCTGCCAGCGTGCCTCGCGTGCCCACCCGCTCCCACCCGGATGTCACGGGAACCTACCTAACACTGCGCCGCCCCTACCATCGCACCGAGCGCGCCTTTCTCGATCTTGCCACGGCATCGGTGCAGGAAACTGCGAACGGCGAGCTGCTGGTGTCCGGGCTGACGCCGGACATCGATCGTTATGCGCCGCAATCCGACGGTACGTTTCATGAGGTCGACGGGCCAAACCGCATTGCATTTCGACAAGATTCGGGACGGCTGTTGTTGCTCGATCCGACGGGTTCCGAACCGCTTGAGAGAGAGGGCTTCTTCGCCGGCACCCTGTGGCTGATTGTCATTCTGGTGCTCGTACACATCGCCGCGCTGGCGGGCTCGCTTCAGGCGGTGAGCGACCTGCGTGCCCGCGGCCGGGGGGCCGCCGCCGCGCTCTGGGACGTCGCGCCGCTGCTTTGGCTCAGTGGCTTGGTTGCAGCGTGGATTGCAATTATGCCGTGGCTGGGAAACTTGGACGCGTTGGTGACGCAGTATCCGGGAGTGCTGCTGCCTGCGGCGTGCTGGCTGTTCTTGCTCGCAACGGCCGTTACCGTGTGCGACTTGCTGATCCTCGCCGCCACGAGACCGCGCTGGCGCATGAGTCGGTGGTTCTCGACCATCATTTCAGCCTCGATATTCGTAGCAGCAGCCGCCACCTTTTTCCATTGGGGGCTGCTGGGATTCTCGGGCTGGTGAGCATGGGCGTGAAACGCTGGTCTTTGAATCCTAACGCGCATCGTCGCGCAACGACGAGCGAGGAGCGGCGCATCGTTTCCCTGCAATCCGCGACCGAGGCACTGGCTGAAATTCGGCGCTGGTCGGGCTACTTGCCCACGCCGCTTCGCGATTTGGCTCCTCTAGCGACGCAACTTGGCGTTGACGCGATTCGCTACAAGGATGAATCCACACGTTTCTCACTGGGCAGCTTCAAGGCACTCGGCGGCGCGTACGCCGCCGCAAGACAGGTACAACGGATGCTACGCCTGCGAAAAGGCCAGGATGTTCCCATCAGCGAACTGTTTACCGGTCGCCATGCCCGGCAAATTCAGGATATTACCCTGTGTTGCGCGACCGACGGCAACCACGGTGTCTCGGTTGCATTTGCCGCTCAGAGGATGAACTGTCGCTGCGCCATCTTTATGCACGAGCACGCCTCGAGCGCCCGCGAGAAATTGATGTTTCAGCTGGGGGCGACAGTTCATCGGACGCCAGGCACTTATGATGATTCGGTTCGCATCGCGCGCGCAGCTTCCGCAAAAGAAGGCTGGGTGCTGATTGCCGACACCACCGTCGAGACCTTCGAACAGGTGCCCGCTGAGGTCATCCAAGGTTACACGGTGTTGCTTCTGGAGATTCTGGATCAGGATCCCCAGGCGCTCTGCACCCATGTGTTCGTCCAGGGCGGTGTGGGCGGACTAGCGGCCGCCGTGGCCGGCTTCTTCGCCGAGTACTTCGGCGAACGTCGACCCATGGTGATTGTTGTTGAGCCGGAAACAGCTGCATGCCTCCTGGCAAGTTCGAAGGCGGGTACGGCTTCTCGTATCGACGGCAACTTGCACACCATCATGGGCATGCTGGAATGCGGCGAGGCCTCGTCGCTCGCGTGGACGATTCTCAAGCAGCGCGCCGACGCTTTTATCACCATCGACGATGAAAGCGCCATGCAGGCGCACGATTTTCTGACCCGCGGCGGCGCCGGCGAGACGCTGGATGTGGGTTATTCCGGCGCCGCCGGAGTCGCGGGGCTTAGGGCCGCAAGCGCCGATCCCGAGGTCTCGGCAGCGCTCAGGCTTGACAGGGCCAGCCGCATTCTGACTTTCGGCACGGAAATGGGAGACGGCGGACCGGTGAGTCTGCGACACTTGAGCGGCGAAACCACCGTATGAAAACGATCAACCAACCCGAACCCGTTTCACTGGCCGACAAGTATCGATTGGATGCTGAGCGCTCCCTCATCGGCGGCCGCCAGGCGCTGGTACGCTTGCTGCTCCTGCAAAAGGCGCTGGATCGACGCGACGGATTGAGGACCGCCGGCTTTGTCAGCGGCTATCGCGGCTCTCCCCTGGGCGGCTTCGACGCCGAATTGTGGAAGGCCGAAGAGCTTCTGAAGGCGAACGACATCCTGTTTCAGCCCGGACTCAATGAGGATCTGGCGCTGACTGCGATCGCCGGCACGCAGCAGGTCAACTTCCTGCCCGGCGCCAAGTTCGATGGCGTATTCGGCCTCTGGTACGGCAAGGGGCCGGGCGTCGATCGCTCCGGCGATGCCATCAAGCACGCCAATCTGTGGGGTGTATCCGCGAAAGGCGGGCTGGTGCTCGTCTGCGGCGATGATCACGCGGGCAAGTCATCCACCACCGCACACCAAAGTGAGCTGACGTTGGCGAGCTGGGGTGTGCCGGTGCTGTATCCGAGTTCCGTGGCGGAGATCTTGAGCATGGGACTGGCGGCATTTGCCATGTCGCGATTCTCAGGCTGCTTGGTCGCCCTCAAATTGGTGAATGAAACTGCCGAGGGGACCGGTGTCGTCGCCTCGAGCGACTTGCCGCGTTTCGTGCAGCCGCCGGTCGAGGAGCCGGCCGGCGGCGTGCACATCCGTCCGGAAGTGCTCGCCGTGCACGCCCAGGACCTTCGTCTGGTGCGTCACAAGTTGCCACGCGCGCGCGCTTTTGCGCGGGCCAACCGCCTCGATCGCATCACCTTCGGCGCCGCTGCACCGCGTTTCCTGATCGCGACCGCGGGGAAGGCGTACGCGGATGTTCTCGCGGCGCTGCGCACCTTGGGAATCGACGACGAGCTCGCCCGGCGCGCAGGCATCGGGGTCTACAAGATCGGTCTCGTTTTCCCCTTGGATCCGGTCGCGCTCATCGAGGCCACGGCAGCGTGCGGTGGAGATCCTCTTCGTCGAGGAGAAGAAGGCGAATGCGGAGATTCAGGCGCGTGATGCTATGTATCATCGCTCGCCGCGTCCGCACATCACGGGAAAGACGACCCCCGAAGGATTAGCACTGCTGCCGGAAGAGGGTGTTTTGGATTCGCGCGCCGTGGCCCGCGCCATAGCCGAGCGGCTGCGGGCGAGTTTACCGGAATTGGCGCAGCGTTTGCCCGGCGTGCTCGAAGAGATCACGGCGCTTCAATCCGCGCAGGCCGCTTCCGCCGCCGCAACCACCGCTGGCCGTGCGGCGTCCCGGCTTCTGTCCCGGGTGTCCCCATAACTCATCCACCGTGCTGCCGGAAGATGCCTTCGGCGCCACGGGCATCGGGTGTCACGGCATGGTGCGCTTTCACTCCGATCGCTATCCGCTGCCGATGTTCCACATGGGTGCGGAGGGCGCCAACTGGATTGGCATCGCGCCCTTTACCGAAACGCAGCATCTGTTTCAGAACCTCGGTGATGGGACTTACAGCCATTCAGGATCGCTCGCCATCCGCGCCGCCGTGGCCGCCGGCGTCAACATCACGTACAAGATCCTCTACAACGATGCGGTCGCCATGACCGGCGGCCAGCCCGTGGAGGGAGGCTTGTCGGTGAGCCGCATCGTGCAGCAGGTTCGCGCCGAAGGAGCATCGCGCGTCGTGGTGCTGTCGGAGGATCCTCAAGCGCTTCGAGGCGGCCGATGCTTTGCCGGTCAACACGGAGCTGCATGCCCGGGAGCGAACTGCGCCGCATTCAAGAGGAACTGCGTGTCCAGCGCGGGTGTGAGCGTGATCATCTTCGATCAGGTATGCGCTGCGGAAAAGCGCCGGCGGCGCAAGATCGGCGCGTTTCCCCGAGATGCAGCAGCGCGTGTTCATCAATGCGGAGGTGTGCGAGGGCTGCGGCGACTGCTCGGTGCAATCGAATTGCGTGGCCATACAACCGCTGGAGACCGAGCTCGGCCGCAAGCGCAAGATCGATCAGTCGGCGTGCAACGGAGACATTTCCTGCCTGAAAGGCTTTTGCCCGTCATTCGTGACGGTGACCGGTGCGAGGATGCGCCACTCGGCCGCGCTGGCCGATGAATCGGTGTTGCCGGAACCGCCGCTGCCGGCGCTCGGTACGTGCTTCAACCTGCTGATCACCGGAGTCGGTGGAACGGGCGTGGTCACGGTCGGCGCGATTCTCGGCATGGCGGCACGCCTTCAAGGCTTTGGCGCCAGTCTCTACGATATGACCGGTCTCAGTCAGAAAGGCGGAGCGGTCTTCAGCCACGTGAGAATATCGGCCGCGGCGGACGCAGTCCTTCCGGCGCGGATCGGTCCGGGCGAGTCGGATGTGCTGCTGGCCTGCGATGTGATCGCTGCGGTTCATCCGGAAGCGCTGAGCACCGTACGCACGGGTCACACGTTCGTCGTCGCCAACACTGACATCATGGCCACCGCCGATTTCCAGATTCGTCGCGATCTGGCGGTGCCGCAGGTCCCTCTGCTCGACCGACTCACGCAGCTGGCCGGCGCTCCACCGCGGATGTTCGCGGCCAGCACTCTCGCGGCAAATGTCGTCGGCGATTCAATCGCGGCAAACATCCTCATGCTGGGGTTTGCCTGGCAATGCGGCCGTGTGCCATTGACGCTCGCTTCCCTCGAGCAGGCCATCCAGCTCAACGGGCGGGCCGTGGAGGCGAATCTGAAAGCCTTCCGTGCAGGACGCGCGAAGGCTTTGGACGAAACGCTGGCCGGTCCACCCGCGCCGCCCGATCCAGACAGATTCATCGAACGGCGCACCCAGGCGCTGGAGCGCTATTGGAACAAGCGCTATGCCGCGCGCTACGCCGCTCTCATGCAGGCCGTGCGCGACGCCGCGCGGCCCTTACGGGACGGCGAGCGCTTCATCTGGGCCGCGGCGCGCGCCGCCTACAAGTTCATGGCCTACAAAGACGAATTTGAGGTCGCACGCCTGTACTCGAACGATGAGTTTCGCGAGGCCCTGAATCGCGAATTCGAGGGCACGCGCAACATCAAGGTATACCTCTCGCCGCCCGGACTGGTCGGGATTGGACTCCCGTACCGGGCGGATGCGCAAGATCGGCGTGGGCCGCTGGATCCTTCCCGTGTTTCGCCTGCTTGCCGCGTGCCGTGGGCTGCGCGAAGGGCCTTCTGGATCCATTTGCGCGAACCGCGGAGAGGCGACTGGAGCGTCGTCTCCGCGATGCGGTTCTCTCGCGTCTCCAATGGCTCACGGCAAACCTCGATCAAGCGAATCTGCCGGCGGCGATCGAGTTTGCCGAGAGCGTCATGGAGGTTCGCGGCTTCGGCGCCGTGAAATTGCCGTCAGCCCGGGCGCTGCTTGCCAAGCTTCAGTCGTAGGGAGTCCTACTTCGCATAGAGCGTGCGCAGCCCTCGCACCACCGAAGTTCCCATCACATCCGTATGTCCCATCCCGGGGTGGAATTCGATTGTCATTTTGAGTCCGGGATATTGGCGGCTGGCAAGCACGCCGGCCAGATGCGACATACCGCTGACGATCTCTCCCATCCCTTCGAGCAACGGATCCGACGCCTCGAGCACGCCTGCCCCGAAATAAATACCGATGCGCAGGTCCTTGTGGGTTTTCGCGTAGGCGGCTTCCTGCCGGAAAATCTCGCCGCGGCCGTAGGCCATGGCGGGACTCGAGATGATGTACTTCGTGAACGGCGTGTTCGGCTGGAAGATCACCCACGAGGTGAAAAATCCCCCGGCCGAGAGACCGAACAGACCGAGCTGAGTGGTGTCGATCGGGAACTTGGCAGCCAGCAGCGGAATCATTTCGCTCGTGATCGCCGTTAGAAACTTGCCGAACCGCCGGTGCATCGGCCTTCCGGCGACTTGAACTGTTTGCAGTACCCCTCGACGGCTTGGCCGAAATTGTCCTGCCGATCCCAGCCCGGCGGCGAGAACTCGTAGATGCGGCGCCGGGTGTGCTCGGCTTCTCCCTCGTCGAGCGAGGTCCCGATGCTGATGATGAACAGCGGCGTAATGACGCCCTCGAGCGTGGAGGCCTGCTCGTAGACGTTGCGGAAGACGAAATCCCCGTCCGTGACGATCAGCGCCGGATACTTCTTTCCATCTCCCGCCTTGTAGCCCGGCGGCAAGCCAACGTTGAGCGAGAAGCGCACGCCCATCGAGGGCGATTGGAAGGTGAACGACTCGACGCCGCGGTTCGGGATCGGCCGCGGCTGCAGTTGCGCATGCGCGCTGATGGAGGCCAAGGCAATCAGGAGGCCCGTCGCGACAGTTGCTGTTTTTTTCATGGGGGTGCCAGGTTTGAAAGAGCGAATGCCGTTATGCTGACATTTTCGCCCCCAGGCCGCAAAGATCGTTGTCCCAAGGCTTGAACTGCGTTGCCGATATCCACTTTAGTCGTATCGGTGTAGTGTATTCGCTATCGTCAGCCGCCCAACGCTAACGCCAACGCCAATTTGAACAGCATGATTGCCGAATCGCCGCCGTTATTTGCACTCGACGTAGCTCGGTTTGGATGATGCCGTCCCTGGGTGCACGTATCATCGCCTGCGGGTTCCTTGGGGCCTTCGCGCTTGCGAGCCTGGTGCTGCTGGCCATCGCGGTCGGATCGACAGTGCAGCGGGTCACGCTGATTTTTTCCGGCTCGCATGCGGATGGCACCGTGGTCGCGAAGAAGCAAGTAGGACACCTGCAGAGCGGCGCTGCTGCGTACGCGCCCATGGTTCAGTTCACCGCGGGCAATGGACGCACCTATGTCGTGAGCTCGGACCTGTCGGGCCCTGAATCGGCGTACCAATTCGGCCAGCATCTGCGAATCCTCTACCCGGCTGACCATCCGGATGACGCCCGCATCGATGCCTTCGCGCCGCTGTGGACTTTGCCGCTCGTCGCGGCCGTCGCGGGCGCCGCCTTTTCGATAGTACCTGCGATAGTCATCATGAACTGGATCCGGCCGCGGGGCAGCGCAAAAGGCGCAGCCGCGGAGGGCGACTCTGGCCGCACCTTCCCCGGCCTTCGCTGGGCCCTCGGCATCATCCTTATCGGCGGCGGCCTTGCGCTGGTGGTCATCGGCCTGCGATCCTCAGGTGCGACGGATGTAGAGGCGCGGGTGCTCGGCACCAGTTTGGGCGTTCTACTGGCGGCCACTGGCGCCCTCGTGGGTCAATGGGTCACAACCGGCAGCCGAACTTATCACGCGCTGGGCGCATTGGTGACGGCGTGCTTGGCGATCATGTTCGGTTGGGTGGCCGTGTATGGCCACGCGTCCCGATTCAGCGTGGCGGCCGGCGTTGGCGCTGTGACGATCAGCTCAGGCGGGGGCGTGATGGCCGCTCGCATTGCGTTTGGCATCGTATCGGTCCTCATCAGCCTTCTCTCCCTGTGGGGCTGGGGGCAGGTATTGCGCCGATCCACAAAATTACCTGACACCCCAACGGAACGACTGCCATGAAACGCACAACAGTGAAAACTCATATCACGTTGGCATTCACGCTTATTCTGCTGAACGCGGCAACGCCTGCCCTGGCGGCCGAACCGGCGACATCCATTCCGACGGCGGATTTGATTCAGCCGGCCGAGCTGGCGGCGCGCCTTAAGAATCCATCCCTTCCAAAACCGCTCATCCTGCAAGTGGGATTTCGCACTCTCTACGCGCAGGCACACATTCCAGGTTCCGAATACGTGGGTGCCGCCAGAGAGGCAAGCGGCCTCAAGCAGCTGCGGGATCGGGCCGCGAAACTCGCCAAAGACAGCACCATCGTGATTTATTGCGGTTGCTGCCCCTGGATCCGCTGTCCCAACGTGGCGGCGGCCTATGACACACTGCATGCGTTGGGTTTCACTCAGGTGAAAGTCCTGTACATCGCCGAGAACTTCGGCGACAACTGGGTCGATCAAGGCTATCCGGTGGCCAAGGGCGAATAGTCATCTTGGGCAGCCGCGTAATACTCGCCGCTCTCTGCCTTGCGGCGTCAGTGCAAGGGGCGCCGCTCACCTCGCGCGCAAGCGACCGCGCTGCTTTGCGCGAGGCACCCGACTTCACTCGCAACGATCTGGAGGGAAATCGCCTCAGCTTATCGAGCTATCGCGGCAAACTGGTGCTGCTGAATTTCTGGGCCACCTGGTGCGCGCCGTGTCTGGTCGAAATTCCAAAATTCATCGCGTGGCAGCGCGCATACGGGGCGGCCGGCCTGCAGATTGTGGGCGTATCCATGGATGACACGGCAGCCCCCGTGAAGCGAGCGTACGCGAAATATCGCCTCAACTACCCCGTGGTGATGGGCGATGCCCGTCTCGCAGAACGCTTCGGCGGTGTGCTGGGATTGCCCTTGAGTTACCTGATTGACTCAGAAGGCCGCATCGTCGCGCGCTATCAGGGTGAGTTCGACCTGAAGCAATTGGAAGCGCGGATCAATTTACTGCTGTCCCGATCGTAACGATGTTGCGTATCGGCATATCGGCACCCCGATCGGAACGCCTGTGACATCTGCTCCGATAAGCGCCGAGGTTCAGTCGTTCTTGCGCGGGTATATCGAGACTTACGAGGAGTTGGAGGTCCTGCTCCTGTTACAACGCGAAGCATCGGGTCCGTGGACCGCGGACTCACTCGCCGCACGACTGCACATCCCGCTCGCGGCCCTCGGCGACGCACTCGCTGCCTTGCGTGGCCGCAAGCTGGTCGAGTCCATCCCGGCCGGCCTCGAAGAACACTATCGATTGCCGGTTGAAGTCGCCGGCAGCCAGACCGTGGTCCGGCTCGCGAGTTTGTACGCGAACCAAAGCATTGAGATCATCAAGCTGATGAGCGCAAACTCGATTGAGAGGATTCGAACCGCTGCCCTACGATCGTTCGCCGAAGCCTTTCTCTTTCGCAAGGACGACAAAAATGGCTGAATTTGTCTATGCGCTGTGTGCGGCCACCAGCATCCTCTGCGTCATCATGCTGTATCGCGGCTACCAGGCGAGCCGAACCCGCCTGTTGTTTTGGGCATGCCTGTGTTTTGCGGGCCTGGCCATCAATAACCTGCTGCTGTTTGTCGATCTCATCATGCTGCCTGACATTGACCTGTCCATTTGGCGCCTGGGCGTCGCGGTCGCCGCCATGAGCGCGCTCTTGTGGGGACTCATCTGGGAGGCCAAATAGCCATGAGGTCATTTCTGTGGGGAGCGCTTACGGTCGAAACAGCGGTCACGGCTCTCTTCTTTCTGCGCTATTGGCGCGTGAGCAAGGATCGATTTTTTGGATACTTTGCGCTCGCATTCGCCTTCATGACGCTCAACTGGATCGCTGTCTCGAGCATTGATCCGAAGCTGGAGGGCACGCACTACGCCTATGTGCTGCGCTTGGCGGCTTTCGTTCTCATCATCGTTGCGATCTTGGACAAGAACCGCCGCAACCGTCCAAGCAGAACCGAATAGTTCCGACCCGGGCCCCGTACCGGCCCCTTCAAAAATGCACGGTTAGCAGGTACATTATATACTCAGACATATTGCTGACGGGGCTGAGCGCAGGAGAAATTTACACATGCCCGACCCGCCGATCATGGCTCCCCCAGGCGACGTTTCCGCGTCCTCAGTCAACTACCGTGGCACCCTCGCCTTGCTGGCGAGCCTCTTCTTCATGTGGGGCTTCATCACCGTCATCAACAACACGCTTGCTCCCGCACTTGCGCGCGGTATTCGAGCTCAACTACACGCGCACGACGTTGATCGAATCGGTCTGGTTCGTCGCATACTTCGTAGCCTCGATTCCCTCGGCAAAGCTCATCGAACGGGTCGGCTACAAAAAGTCCATCGTCTTCGGACTCTCCATCATGGCGGCCGGCGCTCTTTTGATGATACCGGCGGCGCGCATCCCCTCCTACGGCGTACGTTCTCACCGCGCTGTTCGTGGTGGCCTCCGGCATTACTTTGTTGCAGGTTGCCGCCAACCCGTACGTGGCGGTCATCGGAACGCCCGAAACGGCCCCGTCCCGGCTCAATCTCGTGCAAGCCTTCAACTCCATGGGGACCACCTTCGCGCCCTTGTTCGGCGGCTATTTGATCCTGGGTCGCAGCACCTCGGGGACTTCGCAATCGAATGCGATGCTCACCTATGCAGAACGCATGGCCGACGCCCAGGCGGTGCAACTACCCTATCTGATCGTCGCCGCCGTGCTGGTGGTGCTCGCCGTCGTGATCGCCCGCTACAAGCTCCCCGATCTTGGAGCCGCGACGCGCCGAGTGGCGGCGGCCGCGCGCAAAGGCCATTCCCTGTGGCGCCACCGAAACTTGGTATTCGGCGCGCCGGCGATCTTCATTTATCTCATCGCCGAGATCGGCGTGAGCAATCTGTTCATCAATTTCGTTTCGGCACCGGAGATCGGCGAATCTTACCCACGAGCAGGCATCGCACTACCTGTTTCTGCTGTGGGGCGGAATGATGGTGGGTCGCTTCATCGGCAGCTATCTGATGCGCTCTCTCAGCGCGGAACGGGTGCTGGCGGCTGCCAGCGTCGGCGCCTTCATGGTGATGACCCTGACCATGCTGACGCATGGACCGATTGCGATGTGGGCGCTCATTTCCGTGGGATTGTTCCACTCCATCATGTTCCCGACCATCTTCACTCTGGGAATTCGCGGGCTCGGGCCATTGACCGAGGAAGGCTCTGGAATCTTGATCATGGCGATTGCCGGCGGCGCCCTGGTCGTGGTGCAAGGGACGCTCGCCGATTGGTTTGGTCTGCAGCGCTCATTTGCGCTCACGGCGGCCTGCGAAATTTATGTGCTGTTCTACGCGCTGTGGGGAAGCAAGCCTACGCATGCGCTGGCGGATGAGCGGCTCACGGTTTGAATGGCTCGATCGGGACGGACTGATCAAGGCGGGAGCCTGACTCGATGAAACGCACACTCCGCTCGAGCGCCTGGTTCGATAACCCTGCCAATATCGACATGACCGCGCTCTATCTCGAGCGCTACTTGAACTTCGGGCTGAGCCTCGAGGAACTGCGCTCCGGAAGGCCCGATCATCGGCATCGCGCAGACCGGCAGCGACCTCTCGCCCTGCAATCGCCATCACCTCGTGCTCGCCGAACGCGTGCGCGAGGGTATCCGCGAGGCCGGCGGTATCGCCATCGAGTTTCCGGTGCACCCCATCCAGGAAACCGGCAAGCGTCCGACGGCCGGCCCTCGACCGCAACCTTTCCTATCTTGCGCTGGTGGAAGTGCTCTATGGCTATCCGCTCGATGGCGTGGTGCTCACCATCGGCTGCGACAAAACCACCCCTGCCTGCCTGATGGCGGCGGCGACCGTCAATATCCCGGCCATCGCCCTGTCGGTGGGTCCCATGCTCAATGGCTGGTACAGGGGCGAGCGCACCGGCTCGGGGACCATCGTGTGGAAGGCGCGCGAGATGCTGAGCCGGGGTGAGATCGACGACGACGGATTCATCCGCCTGGTCGCCTCCTCGGCGCCCTCCACCGGTTACTGCAATACCATGGGCACGGCGACCACCATGAACTCCCTGACCGAAGTGCTCGGCATGTCGCTGCCGGGATCTGCGGCGATACCCGCACCCTATCGCGACCGCCAGGAAGTGGCCTATCGCACCGGGCTTGCGCATCGTCGAGATGGTCGCAGAGGACCTGAAGCCCTCCGATATCCTCACGCGCAATGCATTCCTCAATGCGATCGTGGTCAATTCGGCGATCGGCGGCTCGACCAACGCACCGATTCACCTGGCGGCTATCGCCCGGCACGTCGGCGCAGAGCTCTCATTCGATGACTGGCAGACGCTACGGGCACAGAGTGCCGCTGCTCGTCAACCTGCAGCCGGCGGGAGAGTATCTGGGCGAGGACTACTATCGTGCCGGCGGCGTACCGGCGGTCGTCGCTGAGCTGATGAACCACGGCCTGATACACGATGAGCGCAAAGACCGTCACGGGTCGTTCGCATCGGCGACAACTGCCGAACGGCGAATGATAGAAGATGAGCGCGTCATCCGCCCCTTCGATCAGCCGCTGAAAGTCGATGCAGGTTTCATCGTGCTGCGCGGCAACTTGTTCGATTCGGCGATCATGAAGACCAGCGTCATCAGTGAGGAGTTTCGGCAGCGATACCTGTGCAATCCCGACGACCCGGATGCCTTCGAAGGACCGGCCATCGTTTTCGATGGACCGGAGGACTACCACGCGCGCATCGACGATCCGGCCCTGGGTATCGATGTCAACACGCTGCTGGTCATGCGCGGCACGGGCCCCATCGGCTATCCCGGGGCGGCCGAAGTCGTGAACATGCGCCCGCCCGCCTATCTGTCTGCGCGAAGGCGTTCATAACCTGCCCTGTATCGGCGACGGCCGGCAATCGGGTACTTCGGCCTCGCCTTCGATCCTAAACGCCTCCCCGGAGGCGGCCGCGGGCGGCGGCCTGGCGCTGCTGCGAATCCGGTGACCGGGTTCGCATCGACTTGAAGCGCGGTACCGTCGATGCGCTCGTTTCCGAGGCGGAGTTGGCGAAGCGCAGGACTGCACTGAACAAAGCCGGCGGATTGCCGTATCCGGAGTCACAGACGCCCTGGCAGGCCATTCAACGCAGCGTGGTGGGCCAGCTCGAAACGGGCGCGATTCTGGAAGGCGCGGAAAATTTTCAGCGTATTGCACAAACGCGAGGTATCCCCCGTGATAATCACTAAGATGCACCGCACGGCAGCCATGATTTTGCGATCCCTGTCGGGGGCAGTGTTCATCGCACAGTCAGTTTCCGCTGCACAGGTACAAACTTCCGTATTTGGCCACGCCGCCGGCGAGGTGGTGAGGATCTACACGCTCAAGAGCGGCCGCGGTATCGAGGCTCGGATCATGACTTACGGGGCCAGTATCGTTTCGCTCAAAACCCCCGATAAAGACGGACATCTGCAGAATATTGTATTGGGCTTCAGTACGCTCGAACCCTATCTCGCCGGTGTGCCCTACTACGGCGCGACCGTTGGCCGTTACGCCAACCGCATCGCGGGGGCGCGCTTCCTGCTGGACGGGGTCGCCTATGCACTGAGCGCAAACGATGGTTCCAACACTTTGCATGGCGGCGTGCGCGGCTTCGATAAACGAATCTGGAAGGCCGCTGTCGATTCGGCGCACAACAGCCTCGCGCTCACCTACGTGAGCGCTGCCGGCGAGGAAGGCTTCCCCGGCCAATTGACGGCGCGCGTCACTTATCGCTTGCGCGAAGATGACAGCCTGAGCATCGAGTATGAAGCCACGACCACCGCTCCAACGCCCGTGAACCTTGCCAATCACTCCTATTTCAACCTGAGCGGCGACCCCGCCCGCAGCATTCTCACAGATGAGCTTACGATCAACGCCGACCGGTTCACGCCGGTGAACGCCACGCTCATTCCGACCGGTGAATTGCGCCCCGTCGCGGGCACTCCGTTCGATTTTCGCAGTCAGGCCGTGATCGGCAGCCGCATTGATGCTGATGATGCGCAGTTACGAATCGGACACGGATACGATCATAACTGGGTGTTGAATGCCAAGCACGGCGAGGCGCTGCGGTTTGCGGCGCGGCTCGCCGATCCGGCCAGCGGCCGCGTGTTGGAAGTGCTCACGACCCAGCCCGGACTGCAGTTCTACTCGGGCAATTTCATGGACGGCAAACCGGCCGGTCAGGGCAGCGTATATAACCATCGAACCGGTTTGTGCCTGGAGACTCAGCATTTTCCGGACTCGCCCAACCAGCCGGCATTCCCCGACACGATCTTGCGGCCGGGCGAGACTTATTCGCAAAAGACGGTGCTGCGCTTTCGCACGCTTAAGGCGGCGGCGAACTAGGGCAAACGCGCTTTTTTCCCTAGCCCATGCACAACGACCGACGCCCCAGATCGCGGCGCCTGCAGCCCACCAAAGCGCGCAAAAAGCCCGGTGAGAAAACCCTGCGACTGCATGGCGCCATCGCCCGCAAGTTGGGCATCAAGATCGTCTCCGGCAAACATCGTCCGGGCGATTTGCTCGGCGGCGAAATCAGCGCCTCCGCGCAGCTGGCGGTATCGCGCACCGCGTATCGCGAAGCGATACGCATCCTGGCCGCCAAGGGCCTTGTCGACGCCCGACCCAAGGCAGGCACCCGCATCAATCCCCAATCGAAGTGGCATCTGCTCGATCCGGATGTGCTCGATTGGACTTTCCAGTCCGAGCCGGATCGGGCTCTGCTCGAGAGCTTGTTCGAGCTGCGCAACGTGGTGGAATCGGCGGCCGCGGGATTCGCGGCGCAGCGGCGCTCCGCAGCACACCTCAAAAGCATGCGCGCCGCCCTGCAGGATATGGCAAAGCACACTTTGGCGGCCGAATCCGGAAGGCTGGCGGATCTCGACTTTCACACCGCACTGCTCATCGCCACCGGCAATCCGTTCATCGTTTCGCTGGCGAGCGGCGTGCGCGCGGCCATTCATGCCACGACGGACTACAAGTACCGCAAGCGAGCTTTGCGTCGGGATCCGCTGCCGGATCACTGGCGGGTATTTGAGGCAATTGCCGCCCGGAATTCAGTCAAGGCGCAGGCTGCGATGAGCGCACTCATTCGCCTGGCGCGCATAGACACCCCGACATCCATAAAAGTCGGCAGCAAGGTCCGCTCCGCGCCTTAGCGGCTGCGGCTGGCCGCAGCTGACATTTTGTCTGAGTTAATTTAGGATGCCGCATGCCTGTCATCTCACGGCTGGTGCAAATTCGCGGCGCGGGCGGCGCGCGCATCGTGGGGATCACGCGCAATGGCAAGACCCACCGCGTCGAGGGCGTCGATTCGACCTATGCGCTGGCGCAGAAGGCGATCGAGAACCAGGTGTCGCTTGAGGACATGCTCAGCCAACTCGGCATCGCGGAGCCGTTGGACCTCGCCGAGTGCTTGGCGAGAAAGCAGGTTCTCGCGCCCATCGACCACGCCGATAGCGCCCATTTATGGCTTACCGGCACCGGGCTTACGCATTTAGGATCGGCCGACGCGCGCGACCGCATGCACGTCAAGGCGCATTCCGCGGATGCCAGCGATTCGCTCAGGATGTTCCGCATGGGGATCGAGGGCGGCAAGCCTTTGGGCCCGGGACCGGGCGTGCAGCCGGAGTGGTTCTACAAGGGCGATGGCCGCAGCCTGGTCGCGCCGGAAGCTCCCCTCACCTCGCCGCCGTTCGCGTTGGACGGCGGCGAAGAACCGGAGCTTGCCGGTATCTACCTGATCGGCGCGGACGGTAAGCCCTGGCGTTTGGGATTCGCCTTGGCGAACGAATTCTCCGACCACATCATGGAGCGGCAGAATTATTTGTATCTTGCGCATTCCAAGTTGCGCCCCGCCTCGATCGGGCCGGAACTGCTGTTGGGCGAGCTGCCGCAGAATGTGCAGGGAAAGGCTCGCATCCGGCGCGGCGGGCAGGTTCTGTGGGAGAAGAGCTTTTTGACCGGCGAGAACAATATGTCGCACCATGTTCGCAATCTCGAGCATCATCACTTCAAATACGAGCTCTTCCGGCAGCCGGGCGATGTGCATGTGCACTTCTTCGGCACCGCGACACTGTCCTTCAGCGATGGCGTCAAGGCACAGGAGGGCGATGTATTTGAAATCGAAGCGCAGCCTTTTGGTTTACCGCTGCGAAATACTTTGCGTGTCGCACCGCCTGCGGCGATTACGGTGTGCACTCTCTAGCCACAGGCCGCGGTGGAAACGGGTACTCCATGCAACCAATTCGGGTCGGCATCGTCGGTGTCGGTAAAATTGCACGGGATCAACACATCCCCTCGATTCTTGCCAATCCCGCCTACGAATTCGCCGCCGCCAGCAGCCCGCACTCGCAAGCCGACGGCGTGCCCAACTTCCCATCGATCGAGGCGATGCTCTCGCAGGTGAAGGATCTTGATGCGGTCGCCATTTGTACGCCGCCGCAGGCTCACTATTCTGATGCCAAGGCAGCGCTGGGCAGCGGCAAGCACGTGCTTTTGGAAAAGCCGCCCTGCGCATCGCTCTCGCAGTTGTCGCATCTCGTCGATCTGGCGGCCTCGCAAAATCTCAGTTTGTATCAGACATGGCACTCGCAGCACGCGCAAGGCGTCGCGCCCGCGCTGCGGCTGCTGCGCCAGCGTCAGTTGCGGGGCGTGCGCGTGACCTGGAAAGAGGATGTTCGCATTTGGCATCCGCGCCAAAGCTGGATTTGGCAGGCCGGCGGCTTCGGCGTGCTTGATCCGGGCATCAACGCCCTGTCCATTTTGACCACCCTCATTGAGGAGCCTATCTTTGCGGAATCCTCGCTGCTTTATATCCCCAAGAACTGCGAGACCCCGATAGCCGCGAGCATCTGCATGCGCTGCGACAGCGGCGCTGCGATCCAGCTCGAACTCGACTTCCGGCACGAAGGCGCGCAAACCTGGGATATAGATTTCGCCACGGACGATGGACCCATCACGCTTTCGGCCGGCGGCAGCGATCTGACGGTGGACAGTACGCCGCTGCGCCTGACACGGCGAAATTGCGCAGCGAATACGCGTCGATCTACGAGCGTTTCGCTGGTCTGATCGCGCTCGGGCGCAGCGAGGTCGATGCGCGTCCCATGCAGTTGGTGGCCGACATCTTTCTGCTCGGCAAACGCGTCCTGGTTGATCCGTTTGCGGATGCCGCGCCATGAACCGCCCGCGCTCGGGCAGCCCGGATCGATATGCAAACCACATTGATCGATAGAGTCAGCGTCGGCAACACGCTTGGCGAAGGCGTGCTTTGGGACCGTGTCGGCAAGCGCATTTGGTGGACGGACATACAGGAACGGCAGCTGTACCGTTATCGAGCCGATCTCACATTCGTTGGAGCATTTCGAATTTGCCGGAGCGGCTCGGTTCCTTCGGCTTCATAGAGGGCAGCGAACGGATCATTGCTGCATTCGAATCCGGTTTCGCCTACTACCATCCGGAGACGGCCGCGCTCGAATGGATTTCGCGCCCCAAGCACGCCGCAAGCAATGTGCGATTCAACGATGGTCGTGTCGACAGACATGGCCGCTTTTGGGCCGGCTCCATGGTGGAGGGCGCGGGCGATCCGACCGGAAAACTCTACTGCCTCGGCAAGGGCGTCGGCGAAGTCCATCTGACCGGCATCAACATCACCAACAGCCTCTGCTTCAGTCCGGATGGGCGGCACCTGTACTTTGCGGATTCCCCGCTGCGCACGATTCTCAGGTTCGATTTGATCCGGACACGGGCAGGCTTTCCAATCGGCAAGTTTTCGCGCAAACGCCGCCGCGCGCATTCCCCGACGGCTCGAGCCGTCGACGCAAGACGGACATCTCTGGAACGCGCAATGGGGCGCCGGCTGCGTGGTGCGTTACGCACCCGATGGCACGTCAGCGGCCGCGTCGAACTGCCAGTCTCGCAGCCAACCTGTGTCGCCTTCGGCGGTGATGCGCTAGATCTGCTGTTCATCACGAGTGCAAAAGAAGGTTTCGATGCTGCGACATTGGCAACCAGCCTTACGCCGGCGACTGTTCATCTACCGGATCGATGTGGCGGGATGTAACGAATCGCTCTACCGCGTTGGCTAAATCAACCTGGTTGTTGCCACCCTAGAACCAACGCATGGGCGCGCTGCTCGAAAGCCGTCCATCGCCGCTCAACGTTTCGCGACGCGATTCCTCTTGACACCCTCTTCTTTGCCGCCGTCTTCGCCACCGATGCCCATTGCGCCCATCAGCGCCATTTTGCGCTTGAGCATCGTGACGCCTAGCCCTTGAGTATCGACCTTTGCTTTCTTGGCCTGAGGAAACATGTTGCCTTCCTCTTCTTTGACATGATGGTCGATCTGTTCACCCAGCACGGTCACCTTGGCGTCATACAAGTCGTCATCGGGACTCGCATCTTCGAGTTGGCTGATCAACTCTTTGGCTCCTGCATGCTCCACGAGGGCTTCGTCCATCAGATTTGAGTCGTCGATGGCCTTGCGTACGGCTGGATAGAAGATCTGTTCCTCGAGCTCGGTATGGATCTTTAGCTCCTTGCAAATTTGATCGACGATGGCGGATTTGTCCGCATCGCTGCCCTGCTCCTTGAGTCGGTCGAATTCCGCAAACAGCTTCTTGACCTTTTTGTGATCTGCCGTAAGCATCGCAATCGCATCCTGCGCTTGAGGGCTTTTGGCGTTCTTCTCGATGTGGGTAGGCATAAATGGTCCTCTGTGAAAAGTTGAAAATGCAGTTCGGGCGGCCGGCGAGCGCGCGGGTCACTGGTTGCTCGGCGCAACCTTCAAGTCATCGGTGACCTTGTTTGGGCCTGCAACCTCTACCGCCTTCGCCTCGATTGCGCTCTTCTCCGCTTCGGAGCGCACGACGCCGTTCAAAGTCACGCTGCCGTTTACCGTCACGATTTTGACGTTATGAGCGTACGTTGAGAGCGATTTGTCCGCGATGATGCTTCGACGTATGCGCTTGGTCAGATAAAGGTCTGCAGCATTATTGCTCTGGGCATCGGCGGTGGCCGTGACGTTCGATGAATTGGTTTTGTTGCTCTTGGCATTGTCGGGAGCAACGCTCTGCGACATGGCCTGGGGGCCTGAAATCAGGCCCGACAGCAGCAGAGCGGCGATAATTGGCTTGTTCATGATGACCTCGCTTATAAAAGGACGCTCCTGTTGGGATCCGCTGGCCGATACTTTCCCTCACTACGCGACACGAGGGGCCGCCTTGTCGGCGGCCGCCTCGCCGGTGGAAGCGATATCGGTCGCGCCGGTGCCTTTCAGCAGGTCCTTCGCTCGAGAAATTTGCTCCGCAGTGTCGCAATGGACCGAGAGCAGCGTACCGCCGCCTTTGACTTGGCCCTCGTAGCGTTTCGCTTCGTATTCGGGAATCCCCATTCCCACCAGGGCACCCACCAACCCGCCGACCGCGCCACCCACGCCCAGGCCAGCCAGTCCGGCCATGATCGGACCCGCTGCGATCAATGGTCCGACACCCGGGATGGCCAGGGCGCCTATTCCCGCCAGCACTCCGAGAGTGCCGCCGATCACGCCACCCGCAGTCACCCCCGCGGTGGTACCTTCCGGGGCTTTGGTGTCCTTTTCATGCGCAAATTCCCGGGTGCTGGCGGTGTCCGGCAACAGAACGGAAATGGCGGTGCTCGCATAACCGGCCGCGATCAAGCTATCGACGGCCCGTTCTGCGTGCTCGGCTGACTTGTAAATGCCGAACACAGCTGTATTTTTGCTGCTCATGAGTGTCTCCAGAAGGATATGGAAGCGACGGACTCCCGCCGGTGTGCGCAAGACCTTACGCGCAGCCAGAAGCAGCGGGAGTAGGACAACGGACCAAAAATGACTGAGAATTGA
Source organism: uncultured Gammaproteobacteria bacterium (assembly GCA_963812125.1). Taxonomy (GTDB): domain Bacteria; phylum Pseudomonadota; class Gammaproteobacteria; order Steroidobacterales; family Steroidobacteraceae; genus Bog-1198. The sequence goes on along the minus strand of CAWETY010000011.1, from coordinate 77,599 downwards.
GCGCGCACCGGTGTCAGCGCCGCCGCGGGAAATTGAGGCGTTGGGCTAAAAACCCTTATTTGATTTACGTCGCCCTTCCAGGCGTTCAGCATCGGTCGAAGTCCCCGCACTCAACAGCGCTGCGATATTCGTGGATGCATCCGGCATCACGCCCGCGCCGTTGCCGTTGATCACTTCGATGGCGCTGTTCATGATTCGCCAATCCAAGGGCGAAATTCCTTTCACCGCCTCTTTCTGGAATTGCCTTACGGCGCAGGCCGATGCCATGGCTGCCGCATTCAAGCCGACCCATGGGCTCAGCAATCGCGCGGTGCTGACGAGCGCGGCGATTCGCCACGCATCCGGCTGCTCGATTTGTTCCGCTAACGCACGGCTGACCAGGCAGGCCACATGCCCCACGATCGCGCGCTGACCGAAGCCAGCCCGTCTGCGCGGTCGGCGAAGTAAACTGCGCAGCCCCGTTTCGACGATGCACACGGTTGCGCGCACCAGATCGTCGCTGTTTTGCGAAACGCTCTCGGGGCGCAGGAGCTATTCCTCGTGCTTTTAAGAATTTTTCCAGCGGCGCTCGACGAAGTCTGGCTTGCAGAGCACCGTCCCAACGGCGGGCCACCGCTTTGCTTGGATACACGATTCCCATAATGAGTCTTGCCTGCCGTGCACGTAACGAGAGGTTCTTCGCCATCATCATGACGGCGTCATCCTGCGTAACTTAATGCGCGAAGGCGTCGAAGAATGCGACGCGCGTCTGAAAACCGGCCCCGAATTTCAGCGAAGCGCCGGAACTGTCGGTTGCCGCCGTTCTCGGGTCGCTTCGGCTGGCAGCTCTCAGCGTCTCCCTCGTGTGGCCGTGTTTGTAGGACATTCCGCCAACCATGCGCTCGACTATCGGACAATGCCATCTCAGGAAACTCGGCTGAACGTCTTGCCGTGCACCAGGTCGAAAAGGAACTGGCGAATCCAAGTGAGGACACGATGCGTAGGATCTTCAAACTGTGGCGGATGAGCGGCAATGACCTAAAGCTGCTGTGGCTGGCACTGAGACAGCCTGGAAGACCGGGTTGGCTTCTGCCGGCCATACTTGCGTTAGGGTTCTTTGCGTTGGAACCCTTCAATTTCGCCGTTCCGGTTTTGGGCGTGGTTGACGATGTTTTTCTGCTGCCCTTGCTGTTGCATGGCCTGGCAAAAATTGCAGTGTTCACGATGCTGCGGCCCACGTCTCGGTCCCGGGACGATCGCGTGGTATCGGTGCAATAAGAATCCGCGAGACACCACCCTAGCTCCAGTAGGCGCTTCGCCAAATCGCCTTTGCTAGGGCTGCGGCTGAACGACCCCGCTCGGCGGGTAGGGCGGCAGCGGCGGCGGTGGCGGCGGCAGTCCGGGCGGTTTGCCGGCAATCGCCTTGAGCATCAGGTCGACGGCCGCCTCCAATTGTGCATCGTGGCCGGCGAGCAAATCAGCGGGCAGGTTCTCGATGTCAAGGTCAGGGTCGACGCCATGGTTTTCGACGGCCCAATGACTATCGAGGGTGTAGACCGCCTCCTCGGGAATCGTGATGTATCCGCCGTCCATCAACTGCCAGTCGCCGCGGATTCCGCGCACTCCGCCCCAGGTGCGCGTCCCCACGAGTTTGCCGAGTCCGTATAAACGGAACAAGTACGGAAAAATATCGCCGTCGGACGCCGACCAATGATTGATCAGCGCCACCTTGGGGCCATTCAAAACTTCGTTAGGTTCGGTCGCGATCCCCGACTCGCGATTGGTCGCGAGCGACACGAGCATGCGCCGCAAGCGCTCCAGAGCGTACGGCGCGATGAAGCCGCCGCCGTTCCAGCGATCGTCCATGATCATTGCCTGTTTTCCCAATTGTGCAAAAAATTGGCGTACGAACTGCTGCAAGCCCAATTGTCCCATATCGGACATATAGACGTAGCCGACCCGGCCTGCGGACAACTTGTCGACGACCGCGCGATTGTGCGCGATCCAAGCAGATTCGCGCAGACTCAGCTCCTTGGCAACCGGCGTCGCCACGATATGACGACGCGCGCCGCCCGGGCTGTCGGCAACGGTGAGATCCACCGTCGTGTTCTCATCGGCGAGCTGCAGCAGGCTGTCCGGATCGGCCGGCGCTTTCAGTTCCGCGCCATTGATCGCCAACACATAATCTCCGGCCTTCACGTTCAGACCCGGCTGCGCAAGCGGACTGCGATAATCGCTGCGCGTATTGTCGCCGGGATAAATGGTGGCGATGCGGTAGCGGCCGGACGCGGCGTCGAGCGCCCAATCCACGCCCAGCAGAGCGCTGTGCGCCGGCGGTGTGGTGTCGCCGTCGTCGCCGCCGCCGACATAAGTGTGGGAATTGCCGATTTCTCCCAGCATCTGGCCGATCAGATAATTCAGGTCCTCGCGCGAGCCCGCGAACGGCAGAAGCTTGCGGTAACTGTCATGCACGCCTTTCCAGTTCTCGCCGTTCATGAGCGGCGAGTAAAACAGGTCGCGCTCGAGCCGCCATGCGTTTTCGAACATCTCTGCCCATTCCTAGGGCGGGTCTACTTCTTCGCGCAAATGATCGAGCTTCAGTTCCTTCTTGGTCTCGGCATCCTTGGCGGCGTCTGCCTTGGCGGCGAGCACGGTGTAATCCTTTTCGTGCCGAATCAGCACGCGCTGGCCATCGAGCGACAGCGAATAGCTGTCCACGTCCTCGGTAACCACAGAGGACTTGCGCGTCTTGAGATCGAAAAAGCGCAACGCCGTCTTCTCTCCGCTGAGTGTTCCCTCGATGAGTCCCAGCGGCTGCGTCAGGTAAAAAATGCGATCGCCGCGCACGTCGAGTTGGTTGATGTTGGCTGCATCGACCGGCAGCGCCACCGCACGCGCCATTAGACCGTCCAAGTCGATCCGGATCGGCTTGATCGGACCAACAGGTTGGGATTTCGTCTCCTCATCGGTCTTTTTGGCGTCATCCTCCTTGTCGGGCTTGGCCGCTTGCCCATGCTTCGCGTCAACCGCCCGCGTGGGCGAACTGCCCGAGGAGGCGCCGCTCGCCTCGTCTGACTTCGGCGCGACCGGCGAAGGGGTGTCCCGCGCCAGCGGCAGCACGTAAATTCCCCCGGACTTTACAATGGCAAAATCGAATTCCACGTCCGACCCGACTGGATTCTCATGGCGGCTCGACGTGAAATACAGATACTTGCCATCGGATGACCACGCGGGATTCGAATCGATCTCGCTGCCGTCTCCGAGGCGCGTCAGTTTATCGGTCGCGAGTTCATATAAGACCAGATCGCGTCTGCGGCCCACCGCAGACATGCTGAAGGCCAACCAGCGCCCGTCTGGCGAGAACGCCTGATCGTGAATTTCATTGAGCTTGTCCTGCGCCACCTGTTTCGGCTTTCCCGCATCCGTGCCCACGATCCACAGCCGATGGGCGCCATCCGAAAAGGCCAAGCGTTTTTCCATCCGGGGAAAATATCGGCTGATAAAAGTAGCCTTCCGTGAAGGAGGTTAGGATCTTTTCCGCTCCCCCCTTCTGCCGGGCGAACGGCGATCTGCTGTGCGCCGCCGGCATCGGTGGTGTAAGCGATGGTCCGCCCGTCGGGCGACCACGCCGGATGATCTTCGTCCGCTCCTTGCGTGCTGGTCAGATTGCGCGTCGCGCCATATTCGGTCGGTACGCTGAATATATCTCCCCGCGCCGAGAACAGAGTGCCGTTCCCATTTGGCGCCAGCGCAAAGTCCACCTGGCCCGCCGGATCGACCGAGCGGATTTCACCTTTGACGTCGGCCACGTGGGGGCGAATGCGCAAACCGTCGTCCGGTATGCTGAAGGGCACCTCCTCGAGGTGCTCGCTGGGCAAATCCAGCCGATAGAGCTTGCCTCCCTGCTGAAAAGCGATCGCGTCGGCGCCCAGGGCGGGAAAATCGATATCGTAGTCTGCGAAGTGCGTGACCTGCCGCGTCTCGTGGGTATTCATATCCATGACCCAGATGTTCGCTCGGCGATTCGCGTCCTGATCCGAGAGATAATAAATGCGATTGCCGTACCACATCGGCGAGGTGTTCGTGCCGGACCAATTCGTCAGTTGCTTGAGTTCACGCGTATTGAAGTCGTAGGTGAACATCTGCTGTGCCAGGCCGCCGTTGTAACGCTTCCAGGTTCGGAAGTTTCGAAAGATGCGGTTATAGGCGATGCTGTGCCCATCCGGCCCAAAAGTCGCCAAGCCGACCTCGCTGTCGATTGCCAGAGGTGTCGGCAGTCCGCCCGCGACGGGAACTTCATAGAGATTCTGGATCCAGCCGTTCCACTGATCGGCCTTTGTCAGATAGACGACGCTGCGCGAGTCCGGCGTCCAGGTAACCACCATATTGTCCGGGCCATGACGCCCGCCGGTGCCCGCTTCCGTGGTGGGATGAAATGTCAGCCGCCGAGCGGTGCCGCCCGTGGCCGGAATGACCCAAATATCCGTGCCAGCTTTGCTCGCCTCGGTATAGGCAATCCACTTGCCGTCCGGCGAAACTCTAGGGAACATGTCCTGGCCCGGTGCGCTCGTCAGCCGTACGGCAGTGCCGCCGCTTTTCGGCACCGACCACACATTGCCGTTGGCGACGAACACGATCCGCTGCCCGAAGGGCTGCGGAAATCGCGGCAATGCCGCATGGGCGGCCATCAGCGGCGCCATGACCAAAAGAGCAGTCGACAACAATCGATTGACAATCACGGTAGCCTCTTTACGCCGGGTCGGCATGGTCGGCCCCGGCGTTGTTGTTTCAGGTTTCCTTCTCTCGCAGCCAACTATGACTGAAGCACAACGCGATGGCAAAATCCCGCGCGCCTGCGTGTGCCGGTTCGGCATATTCCTTAATCGTCTTTCGTTGCATCGAACGCACAATCGTTGCTGCACGCAGTTGCGTGAAATGGCGGGACAGGAATATAAGGGGCCATGATCGGCATCACCGCCCCGGGCCTGCGCTACGATGATTATCGCGGCATCGACGTGCATGGCAAAATCCTGGCCGTAATCGAGCATGAGCCGCAGGAAAACGATCCGCACTCGCCCTTCAACGGCACGGGCAACACCCGCTATGCTACGAATCGCGTCAAGGCACTGATCGCGCGGGCGCACGGCGCCGTTGCAGTCGTGATGGCGGAGCCAAATCGCAAGCATCCGTCAAATCTGGAACGGGTGAATCGGATCGGCGGCAAGCGGCGCGGCTTTCATCCCGACTATCACCACACCACCGACACCCCGGACAAAATCGACTATCCAAAAATGCTTAAGATCCTGCAGCTCTCCTACCTTTCCGCGTGGGATTTTGCGGACCAATCCGGCTACCCGCGCTTCGTCGCAGACCCGCCGGGAGGTTGATTTCACCTTATTGCTGCACGGGCCGCCTGAGTGACTTCGGGTGGAGCATTCAACCTGCCAGCGGCGCCTCATCGGAAGCGGGTCGTGAAACCGAGCGAAGCGCGGCACTCGCTCCGTCATCGTCGGTTTTCGCGGCAAAATCCCCGATCGATACGATACCAACCAAGCGCTTTTCCCGATTGACGACCGGCAACCGCCGAATTTGCAGATTACTCATGTTGCGCGCCAAATCCTGAGTCGTCTCGTCGTCGAACAGGTACTTCACGCCGCTTGTCATGATCTCCGCGACCGTGCAGCGATCCGGATTTTTGCTCTTGGCGACGCCGCGCAATGCAATATCCCGGTCGGTGATCATGCCGACCAATCGTTCCTCGTCCGCCACGGGCAATATTCCGCAATCCTGATCCGCCATGAGGCGGGCCGCTTCCCGCAGGGTCGCATCGCGGCCCACGGTGCAGACGCTCTTGGTCATGATGTCTTTGATCAACATGCAAAACTCCTTTGACTGTAAACAGCAAGCAAAACATGCGCTCGGCACCGTCGTTCCGCAATGCGGCGTGCAATCAATGATTCTTCCGGCGCCGCGCGCCGCCGGGATGGCAGACGGGATCTTCACGCGCGCCGTGACGGAGCAGTGCGCTCAGCCAGCACAATGCGGCCTTGACACCGACTCTGACAACCTTCCGACGGCTCGATGCAAGGTCAGCTTTTGCTGACATCTGCCTTGGGCGGGATGACCGGCAGCAACGGCCCGGGAGAACGACTCGATGCCGCCAATAGGTGGAGCGCAATCATTGCGCGTAACTGCGCGGAAACAGAATTCGAAAGACTGTCCCCACGCCGGGCGTCGATTCCATCTCAATCGTGGCATCGAGCAATTCGCACAGGCGTTTGACGATCGATAGGCCGATCCCCTCGCCCGGTTCCTGTCTCGGCGCAGCCATGTGACTCAACGAAATTGACACGCTGCTTGCCGCCGTGCGCGAAGCACGCGGCGGATCGCCGCTTGTTTTCGGCGCGATTTGCTTGGCGTCCCCCAATGCGAGCGCCATGGGCTTTCCGGATGCGGTATGAAGACCCGGTCCGGTGTCCTTGACCACCAGCATCCAACGTTTTGGATCGCCCGCGTCGCTGTCCCCCCAGCGTACCTCGACACCGCCTTCGTGCGTGTACTTGACCGCGTTCAGTATCAAGTTTTGGGCAATTCTCGAAATCTTTATTGGATCGCCTTCAACGCTAAAACCCGGGGGCCCTTCCGCTTTCAGGTAGAGGTTGCGCTGCTGCGCCCCCTCGGCGATCCCGTCGCACAGGTGTTGCAAGATGTGCGTGACATCCACCGGTTGAATGCGCCGCAATTCGCGGCCCGCCTGTAAACGCGCAAGGTTCGTGACGTCATCAAGCAATTGATGGAGCGATGTGACGTTGCGCATCAGCATGCGCGTAAATCTGTCGCGGGTGCCTTCCGAAAGGTCGCGATTGGTCAAACCCACGGTGGCATTCGCAACCACGCTCAGGTTTCCGCGAAGATCGTGGGCTGCTTGGTGCCATAGATCCGCCTGCTGTTCCTCCAAGTCCCTTATTTCCGCGAGCGCACTCTCGAGGTCCTTGACCTGACCGGCCGCCTCCTGCTGTTGCAGCTGGAAATATTGATTGACGCTTTCTTCCACGGTCCAAGCGCACAGCTTCGCCCAAAGCGCGTAGGCCCGGCCCATTTCAGCGTGCGAAACCGCCGGCTGTGCAATTGCAAAGCGCTCGAGTTCTGAAACCACGCACTCGTTGAGTTTTCCCAGTTCACGGGCGACTTCCTTTAGGTCATACCCTTGCTGCCAGCGCAGCAACCCATGCGCCGCGGCAGATTCGTGCAGAGCGCTACTGGCGTGATCGCCAAGGGACGACGCAAATACGCGCAGTTGGTTTTCGAAAGCCAACAGGATCGCCGGGATGTGATCCAGCAATTGGACCTTTGGAAGCGAGTCGCCCGTAGCCAAAGTGGGATCGCGCTTGATGGCGCCGCGCCAGTCGCGCAGCACGACTTCCTGGCGTGCGGAAAGATAATCCGCCAAAGCCTTCATCTAACCGTCCAGCAGTTTGTTTGGATCTGCGAGCCGCTTTGTACAGAATTCACTTCCTGGAGCTCTTTGCTTGTCATCGTGCGCATTTTGCCACCGAATGGTGGTCCTGTACGCAGTCGGCGAACCGATCTTGGCAGCTAAAGCGCCGTGCCTCGGGAAATAAAGGATGGCAATCATTGATTTTATTGGGCTAAACGCGGCAGAAGCCCCCGGGGGTGCCGGCCAGGGTCAGATCGGCAATTGCGCCGTCAGTACCGTATCGCCGCTCTCGGCGCGCTCGATATCAACACTGCCGCCAAGCAGTCGCAGACGGTAACGCATTGCCGCCAGAGCGATGTCCGCACCAGGCTCGGCGCCGTCGCGCATGGTGGGAATTCCGTTGTCGGTGAATTTCATATGGAAGGCATCTTCTTCAACCCAGACCTGCAGATCCGCCACCTCCACCGAGCCGCGTTTGAATGTCATCGCGAGCGCTTCTTCTGCTACGCGAAACAGCGCAATGGAAGCATCCGGCGGCAGCGGCGGTTCAACTTCTGGGTACCACTCGGTGTAAATTACCTTGGTGCCGTGGCTCGCTTTTTGCACCTGCCATTTCAGAGCGGTAAACAAGCCGACTTCTTCGACCAAACTAGGCCGCAACTCCTCAACCAGCCGTCGGCCCTGGTCGATGGCCGCTCCGAGCGTGGCTTTGGCGCGCAGCAGTCGTCGCTCAGCTTGAGCTTCCAAATTGGCAAGGTGCGAAGCCACGCCGGTGAGGTCCATGAGCGCCGCGACAATGAGCTCCACGATGTCGTCATGCAGTTGCCGGGCAAGGAGCGCTTTGTCGCGTTCACCGCCTTCGATGAGATGCTTAATCAGCGCCTGCGCTTCGGCGAGTTCGCCCTCAAGTTTACTCGGCATACAACTCAATCCCTTGGCTAAGGGCCCAGGTAGCTGCCCAGCTGTCCCCGCGGGGGGCATTGGCCGAATGCAAATCCATGCTCAGCTCCAGCGTCATGGTTCATTTTAGGAAGGCGCGGCTGTTGCACGCTATGCGCTTTGACCTTCCATAATTGTGGGATAGAGCTGACAGGCCGGCGGGTGTTCGACCGAAAAACCCCGAGGGCCGCCCTTGAAAAACAAATGACCGCCCCTAGTTTTCGCCTGGATCGCCCGGCCAGGGCGCGGGGCGAGAGCTTTAAATGAGATTTGTGTTTCAAAAATGAGGAGTGGTGCCATGAGTACTGTGATGCGACAAGATCCATGGGGCGTGATGCCGCGCCTGCAGGATGAGATCAACCGTTTGTTTGGCAATGCCCGTGAAAACGACAGCAGTTCGGCCACCGCCATGTGGATTCCCCTGGTGGACATACACGAGTACGCGGATCGGTTTGAGCTATATGTGGATCTGCCGGGTATCGACCCCGCCAAAGTGGACTTGACTCTCGATGGCGGAATTCTAACGTTGTCGGGCGAACGCCCGCAGCCGCCAGCGAAGCAAGGCGAGGACGCTCAAGGCCGGCGCCTGGAACGCGGATACGGGCAGTTTCATCGTCGCTTTGTGCTTCCCGACACCGTGGATGGCGAAAAGGTAAACGCAACCGGAAGCCACGGCGTGTTGACCGTCACGATTCCCAAACAGCCCAAGGCGATGCCACGCCGCATTCAGATCGGCAGTTAGCGACTGGGGCTCACAGCGCTCTGCTGTGAGCCCTTTTGTCTGCGCATCGTGTCCAGGGCGCTCGTAACGATCGAGCGTGGCATGCAGAACCAGCGCGCTCGTTTGAGGTCCTGGACCCAATTGGTCTCCCGCCTCTCGCCGCCATCGGGCGAGTACGACTGCTCCCAGCGACACGACGTGGCGGTGACGTTTGACCAGATAAATCCAATGCGGACGGGCGTGCCGTTCTCGGTATCGTCGGCGTAGAGCCTGCCGACGCCATGCTTCAGCATATCGGAGCTTACCTGACGGCGTGTGTCAGGATTTATTCTCCAGTGCGCGCGGGTCGGCACACCAGGCAGTTTGGCAACTAGATGCTCGCGCCGGAGTTTGCCGTGCCATAATGAATAAACAGAGGCCGTGTCTCCTCTGGGAATTACGTGTGAGCGAAGCAAATAAAGCAATATTCCTAAGCTACGCCAAACAGGACGCCGCTGCCGCCGCTAGAATCTGCACTGCCTTGCGAAGTGCCGGAATTGAAGTCTGGTTCGATCAAAGCGAACTGCGCGGCGGCGACGCCTGGGATGCGGCCATCCGCAGGCAGATTAAGACCTGCGCCCTGGTCATCCCCATCATCTCGGCAAATACCCAAGGACGCGCGGAGGGCTATTTCCGTCTGGAATGGAAGCTCGCAATAGACCGCTCGCACCTGATGGCGCAAGACCGCGCGTTTCTGATCCCGGTGGTGATCGATGAAACGCGGAGGCCGAGGAGCGCGCTACCCGAAAATTTCGCGAGGTTCAGTGGACCCGTTTGCCGAATGGCGTGACCTACCCCCGACTTTGTCGCGCGAATGGCGAATTTGTTCGAGCAGCAAGTCACTGTTGCCGAATCTGCGCCGGCGTATGCAGCGAAGCCGGCGTCCCAGCCCCAGTGCCGATGCCGCCCTCGTTCACCGCCGCGGTTCCTCCTCCTCCGTTGAAGCGCCGCTCATCGACGCCTTGGCTGGCCGCGCTGCCGTGCTGCTGCTTGCCGGAATTGGCGCATGGGCCACCCGACATCTCTGGTTGCATCCGGCATCAGTCGTCGCCTACTCGCACGAAGATCGCCGCATGACCTTCGCGGTACTGCCATTTCAATCGGCCGCCGACGACCCACACGCTGCGCAAATCGCGAAGGCGACGGGCGATGAGATCAACACTCATGCTCGAGAGCCGGAAGGAGTTGATCAGCGTCGTTCCTCGCGCCAGCGCTGAGCAGGCCAGCGCACACGAGATCAGCATGAAGAAGCTGGCCAAGGAATTGGATGTGCATTTTTTGGTTCGCGGCAGCCGTGGCGCGCAGCGCAGAGGGCTACGACGTCACGGTCGTTGGCATCGACGGCGATAGCGAGCGGGTGCTCACCACGCAGTCCTTGAAGGTCGCCAAAGACGAATTGACACCGCACTGGCGCGACGAAGCGGTCGCTGTCGTCCAAGCACTCCTGACCACCGGCATTCAGACAGAGGTCAAGCGCGCCCGAGACAAACCCGACGATGCTCTGGATGTCCGCGATCTGACCTTTCGTGCGACGAAGATTGGCGCGCGCAACGCGATGCCGACGGCAAGGCGGCGAATGCGCATGCAAACGAGCTGCTCGACCGAGCATTGGCGAAGGCACCGGACGATCTGTACGCGCTGCGCACCCGGGCGACGGTCAACTTATGCGACTGTGTCAATGCCTGGTCGAAAAACCCGGACGAACAGAAAGCGATCGGCGCCGCCGCCATGGAAAAGTATCTTGCCCTCGACCCGAATTCGGTCTACATGTTGGGACAGAAGGCCGAGCTTGTACCAATTGCGCCTGCGCTGGGAGGAATCGCTGGCAATTAGCCGATGCCATGCTGGCACGGGCTCCAACCAACGCCTTGCAATTGGCCTCAAGGCAACCGCTTTGTTGCGCTTGCAGGCAGTTCAAGGAAGCCCAGGCGCTGGAGGACGGGTTGTTGGCGCGAAACCCAAATGATTGGACTACCCTGTCGACCTTGGCGGACATTTATTTCGCGCAAGGAGACTACGCCCGCGCTGCACAGATGGCGCAAAAAGCAATTGCGCAAATGAATGAACCGGACTTGCGGGACCGCGTCTCAGGCGGGATACAGCTCACGCGCATCGCCTCAGAGGCGCACCTCAGCCACAGCGACAGGGCCAAGGCCGCGCTGGACGATTTCAGAACGACGGTGCCGAACGCCAAGACGATCGCCGACATCAAAAAATGGCTGCATCCATCCGCGGATCTGGCCGATTTCGAACCCTTGTATGCGGGTCTGCGTCTTGCCGGAATCAACGACTAGTTTTGGGGTCCTGCTCAACCCTTAAGTGGCTTGCGGCCGCGCATCTTCCCGCCCCTTGGTCGCTGCTTTCGAACCCGTTTGGCGGGGATTCCCGAGTCAAACCGGTTCTTATCAATAAGCGCCGAACAAGACTCGAATTGCGGCGATAAGGGGAAATTCCATGACTTTTGCGGAACGACTCATCCCGAGCACCTGTACGGCGTCACCGTGAGCAACACCGGTCGGCTGTCTTGATCCCCGCTCACGGATGTCTGAGGAATCTCCAGTAAACAGCGGCGAATACCCAGACAATGCCAATGTTGATCGTCAGCCGTCCCCAGAATCGGTCTCTGAAAAACGCGAAATCCACCCCGACGATCACTGCCGCCATCGCCATCACGTAGAGCGCGACTGCGACTTGCCTGCTCAATTCAGCTCTCATGGCCGCCATAATAAACAAGGGGCTGGGTGACCGCAAAGCAGCTATGCTTGGTCCGATGCTGGTACCGTTCGGTCAGGATCTCTATTTGGCGGATGGGCCGACCGTCTCATTCTTCGGATTTCCTTACCCTACGCGCATGGCGGTGGTACGCCTGTCGACAGGAGCCGCTTGGGTGTGGTCCCCTATCGCCTTGACGACGCAGCTCACCGACGCATTGGATGCCATTGGGCCGGTCGCCCACATCGTGTCGCCCAACAAATTACACCACCTCTTTCTGCCGGAGTGGCGAAAACGCTGGCCTCAGGCCCGGTTCTACGCCCCTCCGGGTCTTGCCGCAAAAAAAACCGCGGTTCGCTTCGACGCCGAGCTCGGCGACCTTGCGGACAGCTCCTGGAGCTCCGATCTCGATCAGACGGTGTTCCGCGGATCGTTTGCGCTGAGCGAAGTGGTTTTCTTCCACCGTGCGTCCCGCACGGCGATCTTTGGTGATCTGATACAGCGATTTCCCCAAGCGGCGGCCAAGGGTTGGACCGGTCTGCTGATGCAACTCGGCGGCATCGTCGGAGAACACGGCAGCACGCCGCGAGATTGGCGCCTATCCTTCCTCTCACACACGCGTGCGCGAGCTGCGAAGCGAACCGTGCTCGCATGGAAACCACAACGGCTGGTCGTGGCACATGGCGAGTGCGCAGCCAGCGGCGCGGATGAAATCATCGCTGCGGCGCTGAAATGGATCTGAAGCGCAGCGCCAAGGGGGCCGGCGCAGGACTAAGTTTTCGGCGCGTACTCGGGCGGCAAAACATATCCGAGCAGGTCCTCGAAGACGCTCATGCCGGCGAACTTGGTCAACTGAGATGCTCTCGACCGCGCAAAATCGAGCGCCGACACGTCGAATGCTCGGCACCAGTCAGTCGCAAACCCTTCGAAAAGACGCTTTCGTTCCCAAGGCAGCCGCTCCGCCTGAACCTCGACCTCGGTGACCAGCTTGGCCGTGGCCAGCGATGCCTGCCGCGGCTCGACGATTTGCAGGCGCCTTCCTTTATACGTCAGCCAACAAACCGCCAAGGGCAGCGTATTCAGGCTGGATGCGCCGTGCTTCGGACTCGAGTCCTCCGCGGTTCGCATTTCGCAGCAGCCCACCACCAAGCGAACGTCGGAACGGCCTGCTTCAGCCGCGAGTGCCGCCAGCAAAGCCTGCTTCGCGCCGATCGTGCCCGCGCGGTGCGCGAGCAGATTTTCGATCGAATCGGGCGCCACCCCCGCGCCGCTGTCGCACTCGCGCACATATTCCGCAGCCTCCCGCAGTGAGTGCACGTGAAACTTCGCGCGGCAGACGGAACTCAGCGGGCCTCGCGGATTCAGCCTCACCCTTGGCAGCAGACGAAGCTCATGTTGAAGCATGTTCTCACCGGCGATTCCTCGCGAGACAACTTTCGCGCAGACGCGAATGGTTCTTATTATTCAATCGAACAATTTGTATTGGACGGGGCAAATAGTGTAGAACACTCAGGAACTTTGCAATGCAAAGTTAGTAAATATTTCAATCTTCTTCTCCAGCACGCGTATGAGCGAAAGACGACAGGATCCCATGCAAGCCGGCCGGCAGCCGCCGCCCCACCCGTCCGCGCTCCGCTCATTGCCTTCCAAGGCGGACGATTCCGAGATCCGGCATGTGAGCGACACGGCGCTTTGGGTCGCGGCCTTCAGAGCACAAGAAGGCTGCCGCAGCAACGCCGCGTTTAGCGATCCGCTGGCCGCAATATTGTCGGGTGACCGAGGCCGTGCCATGGCGCGAGCCATGCCGCGCCCGGCCCTGGTCGGGTGGGGCATGATAGTTCGCACCTCCGCCATCGACCGGCTGATCGACGAGGCGCTCGCGGGCGGCGTCGATACCGTCTTGAACTTGGGCGCGGGGCTCGACACTCGGCCGTATCGGATGAAGCTGCCGGCGGATCTAAGCTGGATCGAGATGGATTTCCCCAATATCGTCGACTTGAAAAATTCCGCTCTAGTGGCGCGCCAGGCCGTTTGCAAGCTCGAGCGTGTCGGCATCGATCTTTTGGATCTTGCGTCGCGACGCAAACTTCTCGCGCAATATGCATCGAGCGCCAAAAGCGCATTGGTGATCACCGAGGGAGTTTTGCCCTATTTTTCAGTTCACGATGCCGCAACGCTCGCGGGCGACCTGCACGCTGCTGCCTCGATCCGTTATTGGATCCAGGATTTCGACAACGCCGCTCAGCGCAGCTCATCGCGGGGATGGGAGGCAAAACTCGAGGCGGCGCCGCTGCTTTTCAAGGTAAATGATTGGTTTCAGTTTTTCGCAAAATATGGATGGACATGTTCGCATGTCATCACGAGCTTGGAGGAGTCGCAACGAATCAACCGGCCCTATCCGCTCGATTTGCCGTTCGGGCTGATCATGCGGGCGCTTCCCAAGTCGATGCGTGAGAAAATCCTGAGCTTGAGCGGCGCGGTGTTGCTGCAAACTGCGGGATCTGCGTCTTGATCTCGAAAATCCCGGCGGAAGGCCGCGCTCTCGACTCGGACGTCTGGTCCGAATGGCTCTTGCACCGGCGCCACGCGGACGATTGCGCATATGGACGCGTGGTTCAGGCCGTCGTTGCCGGATATGCGGATCGGGTGCTGGATGGCGCAGAACTCGAAGCGGGCATGACGCTTGTCGATGTCGGTGCCGGCGAAGGCCTGGTGGCATTTCGTGCCATTGAGCGTTACGGAGCCTCGCTGCGCGCCGTTCTGACCGACCTGTCTGCCCCCATGCTGCGGTACGCAGAATCAGTCGCAATGGAGCGCAACGTGCGGGCGCAATGCACATTCCTTGAATGCTCGGCCGAGAAGCTCGAGGGAATTGCCGATGCGTCGGTCGATGCGGTGACGACTCGGGCGGTTCTGGCCTACGTGACCGACAAGCCCGCGGCCTTGGGTGAATTTTTTCGTGTGCTCAAACCGGGCGGCCGCCTCTCGATCGCTGAGCCCATTCTTCAAGACGAGGCCTTCTACGCCCGAGCTTTGCGCAGACGCCTCGAGGATCAATCCCAGCCTCCGGATCGGTTTTTGACGCTCCTGCATCGCTGGAAGTCGGCCCAGTTTCCGGACACGGAAGAGGCCTGCGCCGAGAGCCCGATCGCCAATTATTCCGAACGAGATCTGCTCAATATGGTTCGTGGAGCCGGCTTTGCCGAAATTCACCTTCAGTTGAATATTGACGTGATGCCATCGCCCGTCACCTCCTGGGAGGTTTTTCTCGGCAGTTCGCCGCATCCCTGGGCCCCCACGCTGCAGCAGATTCTTGCCGAACGCTTCAGCTTCGCCGAACGTCAGTTCTTCGAACACATGGTCCGGCCGACCGTTGAGTCCGGCAGGAATATCAGCACCGACCGCGCTATGTATCTGCAAGCGCAAAGGCCTTCTGCATGAAACGCTTATCGATCCTTTGTCTGTTGCTGTCGGCGTTCGCCTCGAGCGGGGCTTATGCCGGACTGGATCACGAATGGACTCTCGATCAGAGCGGCATCTGGGCGCGCCAATATCAGACCGGACTGCAGGACGGGGTGATCGCCCTGGAGGTGGCCGGCAGTTTATGGTTTGGAAACGATAACCAGCTGGGTCACACCTTCTGGCAGACGATCGATGCATCGGTGATCTCGGGAATCGGCGCCACCGGATTGAAATACGCCTTCAGCCGCGCCCGCCCCTACCAGGGCAACGATCCAAATGCCTGGTTTCAGGGCAGCGGCCATCAAAGCTTCCCCAGCGGCGAGGTCACCCTGCAGGCCAGCTTCGTGACCCCCTTCATCGCCAACTACGCCCGGCAATACCCTTGGATCTGGGCCCTTGAAGCCCTGCCGGCGTATGACGCCATTGCGCGCTTGAAAAGCCAGGCGCATTGGCAGACCGATGTCATCGCCGGCTGGGCCTTGGGAACCGGGGTCGGCTATTGGAGCAGCACCCGCGCCATACCCCTGTCGGTGCAGTTCTTGCCGAAAGGACTATCGGTCGGCTTCTCCAAGCGGTTCTAACACGCGCGAATCAATCGACGCGCCGCTCCGGCAACGACGCTCGGTTTGCGATCATCCAGCCCCAGGGACGCGTCCAACCTACGGCTTGCCGGGTCCGCCCACCAACGGCGTCAAGTTCGCACGCAGCAGCGCTTGCGCAAGGGGTGGAAAATCGTTCTGCAGGATTTTTCGATAGTCAGAATCGATGTCGGCCACCTCGGACTGGTAGGTGCGCAGCAGATTCAATTGAATTTCCGTGGGCGCGAAATCGGCGCTTCCCGCGACATCGCCCCCGCCGGTTCCGACCTCGGCATTGAGCCAAATGAGATCGAGATAAGCGCCATAAGGCTCGACGAAGTACTTGTCATCGCTGTCGCGCAATGCACGCGAGACCAGCCGCGACTCGACTGCTTGCAGCTTCTTGTCGAGATCTTCAGCCGCCGCGAGCAACTGCTTGTTGCTGTGTTCTTGCGCGTCGCTCAACACGGCGGGGGGCGCTTGCGCCGGTTCGGCATCGGGTTCATCGCCCTCTTCTGCGACCGGGGATGCCGGCTTGTTGGGCTTTTTGGCCGGCCGAAGCATCGTCTCCACCACCTCGATCTGCTTGCGCTGCCATTCGATTTGATTGACGGTATCCGACACGCGGCTGATGTCATCTCGTATCTGCAGCAGCGTCTTGACGGAAAGTTCGATATCGGCGCTGGACCCAGGTGCATTCGGGTCGCTCAGCACGCTCAAAGGCTGCGTGTAGGTTTGCCCGTCCACCTTGAGCCGCACCGAGTAAAGGCCCGGAGCCACGATCGGACCCACCTCGCCCGGTTTGGAGCCCCAGTGCGTAATCGGCCGCGAGTCGGCATCGCGGAAGCGCGGCTCTTCCCAGATGTGTGAATTGTCGGGAGCCACCGTGCGCAAGGCAATGACGCGAGGGGAGTCATATCGCATATCCCACTTCACGCGGTTGAGGCCGATAACAAGATCCTTCGCCTCCTTCTTTTCGAGCTCGCGTACCACGCTTCCGCGAGAGTCGAGAATTTGGAACTCAACGGGATTCTTTGGCGCCGTCTTCAGGGAAAAATTCAGCATCGCTTGCGCGCCACGCACAAATCGGTATGACGGCCTCGGTTCGAACAAAACAACCGCGGCATCCGAGCGATGCTTGACCAGTTGCTCCAGGGGCGTGATGTCATCCAGGATGAACAGCCCGCGGCCGTAAGTCGAGATTACCAGATCGTGAAACCTCGGCTGCACCACAGCCCATGTCACGGGCGCGCCCGGCAGTCCCGCCTGCAATCCTATCCAATGGGCGCCGTCATCCAGCGAGTAATACAGGCCGTTCCCCGTGCCGGCAAACAACAGCCCGGCGCAGTTTGGATCGTCGGTGACGCTGCGAACGTACGACAGCGCGTGCTTTGGCAAATCTCCATTGATGCGCTTCCAGCTTTTGCCGAAATCCGCTGTCTTGTAAATGAATGGCTCGCGGTTGTCCTCCAGATGCAGATCCACGCTGACGTAGGCGGTCGCGGCATCGAAACTCGACGGCGCGATGCTGGTAATCGTCCCGCGCGCCGGCAGCCCGGTCATATGACTCGTGACATTGGTCCAATGTGCGGCCGCATCTTGCGTGTACCAGAGTTGACCGTCGTTGGTTCCGGCCCAGATAAGCCCCTTTTGTATCTTGGAGGGGGCGATTGCAAATACGACTTCCCCGTAGAATTGCCCGAGGTTGTCTCCGACGATTCCCCCCGAAGGCACGATGTGCGCCGGATCCTGCGTGGTCAGATCGGGGCTGGACACCGCCCAAGTCTTGCCCTGGTCCGTGGTCTTGAATACCACCTGGCAACCGTAGTACGCCGTATTGTGATCGAAGGGGTCCAGCGCCAGCGGCGGAGTCCAATGGCAGCGATACTTGAGATCATTCGGCGGCGAGTCGAGGGTGTGCTTCCAAGGACTGACGGAGTGCGCCTCCTTGTATCGGGCGTCCCAGCGCGTCACCGTGTCGCCGTAGCAGGTGGCCCACACGATATTTGGATCGGTGATATCGGGCACCGTGAAACCTGATTCGCAGCCCCCCATGTGGCGGTCCCAGCCGGTTTCCTGAGAATCAAAAGGCACGCTCGGGCCGCGCATGTTCCCATCGTCCTGCATGTTGCTGTAAAAGTAGTACGGAATTTGATCGTCCACGGCAACGTGGTACATCTGGCCGATGGGCAGTGTGACGCGATGAAAGCCGCGTCCGTGCACGGTGGTGATGATCATTCCAGCATCGTCCGTGATCACGAAGCGATCCGGATTCTGCGCATCGATCCAGATGTCGTGAGTATCGCCGCCCCAGCGGACTTCGTGAAAACTCTCGCCCGAATCCAACGATTGATGAAAGGAGCTATTGGCGACATAGACCTCATTGTCGGCACCGGTCGATACGGCGAGCCGGATGTAGTAGCCGGCGCGGCCGATCAATGCCCGCTGAGAATTGACCGATTTCCAATGCTCGCCCGCATCATCGGATCGCCACATCGATCCTTGATCTTTGGTTTGCATGAGGGCGTAGATGCGATTCGAATTGGTGGGTGCAATCGCAACATCGATCTTCCCCACCGGCGCGTGCGGCAGGCCCTTTTCATCGAGACGCGTCCACTTCGTGCCGCCATCGTGCGAAATATAAATTCCGCTTCCAGGACCGCCGCTGAACTCGCCCCAGGTGTGCATCTCCAGCTGCCACATGCCGGCGATCAGGGTGTGCGGATCGTGTGCATCCAAGGACAATCCCGAACACCCGACGTTCTCGCCTGCGAACAGCACCCGCTCCCAATGCTGGCCGCCATCCGTCGTGCGATAGACGCCGCGCTCTTGTTGCGGCCCGGTCGCTCGTCCCAGCACGCAGGCAAAGACGATATCGGGATTCGCAGGGTGTATGACGATGCGGCCGATGCGGCCGGAATCTTGCAATCCGGCATTGCGCCAGGTTTTACCAGCATCGGTGGACTTGTAGATCCCATTGCCCATGACGTCGCTGTCGCGAATCACCCAGGCCTCGCCGGTCCCCGCCCAAACCGTATTCGGCTCCGAGGGCGCAACTGCCAGAGCACCGATAGCCGCGACCGGCTGCTTGTCGAAGATCGGCGCCCAGCGATTTCCGCCATCCACCGACTTCCAGATGCCGCCGGAGGCTGCGCCGGCGTAGTAAACGCTCGGGTCGCCGGGGACCCCGGCAACCGCGGCAATCCGATTGCCGACTTTGGGCCCCACGAAACGGAATCGAAACTCGCTTTCGTGTTCGGCATCGCTCGCCGCTTGATCCGCCCAAGCCGCGCCGGCGCAGATCGCCGCAGCCGCACACCATATTCCGAGCGTTCGTTTGCGCATTCCATACCCCCAATGTCCGTTATTTTTCAAAATTCCAGCGGCCGCCTCACTTGCAGCCTCTATTGCGGATAGGCTTTCACGCTGTCGGCGACCGAGTCGGCGACGTGCTCCTTGGTGATCACCCCGGCGACATCGCTGCCGCGTGGCACTCCACGGCCGCGCACGACCACCGCCATGATGGCTTTGCGGCGCCACATTCGCCGGATGACATCGAAGGCAGTTTCATCTTCGCGCACTACGGTGAAGTTTCGATTGGCGACATCCCCCAACTTGACGCCGGTATTGGTGCTTTCCAGGCCTCGCCGCAGTCCAACGTTTACGCGGATCACGCCGAATAAGCGCCCTTTGTCGGTGACCACGACATAGCGCAGTCGGCCGGCATGCTCGGGTTGCCGCAGATATTCGTCGAAGCTCGCTTCTGCCGGCAGAACCTGGATATCCTTGTCCATCACTTCGCGCGCCGCGCGTACCAAGAACATGTTCGCGTGGCGCGCCTTCGGAATTGCGCGACCGCGGCGTACCAGTTTCAAGGTGTAAATCGTCTCGCGAGAAAGCACGCGGCGCGCGCCAATGCTCATGGCCACGGCCACGATCATCGGCATCACAATGCTGTAGTCGAGCGTCATTTCGAAAATCATCGTCACCGCGGTCATCACTGCCCCGGTGCCGCCGCCCACCATCGCACCCATCCCGACCATTGCGAACGCTGCAACGCTGAGGTGTATGGGCAGCCCAAGCGCATTCCAGAGTGCGGCAAACGCGCCGCCGAGAGCGGCACCCATATACAACGAGGGCGAAAAGATGCCTCCCGAGGACCCGGACCCGAGACTTATTGACGTTGCAAATGCCTTGCAGAGGCCCAGCAGCGCGAGCAGCCAAAAGGTCGAGATCTGTCCCGCCAACACGGCCTGGACCGTCGCATAGCCGACCCCATCGACGTAGTACTGACCGAAGATGCGCAAAAGCGCGTACATGAGCACGCCCACCATCAGCATGCCCAACATGTGACGGAAATAGCGCGACTTGATCTTGTCGAACAAATCCTCAGCCAGATGCAGACCTTTGATGAAGCCCGCCGCGGCCACTCCGCTCAGCGCACCCAGCACGGCGAACAGGATCAGCACGATCAGCGCGCTCGAGTCGACGGCCATGGTCTGAAGCGGCGGCACATGGAAGGCCGGCGTATCGCCGAAGAACCACCGGCCCACGAAGGTGGCCGTTCCCGTCGCAATGGCGACCGGAAGGAAAGTCTCGACGCTCACCTCCGGCATCATCAGCTCGATGGCAAACATCACGCCGCCAATCGGCGTATTGAAAGTAGCGGCGATCCCGGCACCCGCGCCCGCGGCAACCAGGGCAATTCGCTGACCCGCGGGCATGCGAATGATCTGTCCCAGCGTTGAACCGAGCGCCGAACCAATCTGGATGATCGGGCCTTCGCGCCCAACCGATGACCCGCTGCCGATTGCCAGGGCCGACGCCAGGGATTTGACCAGTGCCACCACGGGTCGGATCACCCCGCCCTTGTGATAGATCGCATCCATGACCTCGGGAACGCCATGGCCCTTTGGCCTCCGGGGCAAAATTGGATACCAGAAAAGTCACCCCGACGGCGCCCAGCACCGGCACGAGGATCACCAAGACGCCCCACGGCGCGGGTGCCGTGAAAACGTTCGCATCGTAGTGAAGCAATAGGCGGCCGGTAAATAATAGATTATGAATGAGGCCAATCAGATCGCGGAACAACACCGCGCCGATTCCGGTGACCACGCCGAGTCCAAGAGCCAGCAAAGCGAGCTGCGCCACGGGCAGTTGGCGGCCGTCATCGTCATCCATCAGCGAAACCGCGTGTCAATGTCAAGCACTATGACTATGTCGCACCGTACAATTCATTTCGAAACAAGTATGTTGCCGATAGTCTAATTCGGTACTACAAAGTAGCATGAAATCGATGGCATCGCTCAGCCGGTAGCTGCCGAGGCCACAACTCCGCGGACACGGTAGAAGGCGTATCCGATGAGATTGGTCGCGAGAATGGTGACGCTGATCTTGATGGCGAAGTGAATGGGATCGGGAACGTCGACAAAAGGATAGACTCCGGTTGCGCAGGTAAAGAGCGTTGCACAAAAGCCGATGACGCAGAGCACGGAGACCCACCTCGGGATGCGTATTCGCAGCGGCTTTGCGCCGATGAGCGGAATGGCGAACATGGCCAAATATGCCAGCCCGTAGAGGATATTGGACGCATTGTTGAGGACCGCGAAGGCTTCGGCAGCCCGCACACCGGCGGAGGCAAGAACCAGCAGTACGGCGATGAGCACGGTCGCGACGAGGATGGAGTTTGTCGGCGTGCGGTGGCGCGGGTGAAGGCGCGAGAACCAAGGTGGAATAAGGTGGTCCCAGCCTGCAACCATCGGCAGCCGCGTAACTCCCGTGAAGATGAGGCTGGCGGCCCCGAGAATGCGGATTTGCAAAAGCATGATGACCAGCCGGGCAACAAAGTTGGCAAAGCCGGAATCTCCGAAGGCCAGGCGCAGCGTTTGCGGAATGGGGGCGATGTAATTGATCGCCGTGCCGGTAAGTTCATGAAAGGCCAGCACGGAGGCCGTTCCGAGCGTGAACATCAAGAAGATGATGGGCGAGGCAATGAGAATGGAGCGGCCGATATCCCGGCTCGGCGCCTTCGACTCGCCGGCCATGATGGCGATGTACTCGATCCCGGCTGCCGCGAATAGCGTCTGCCCGATAAGAGCGAGCGAAGTCGCATTGGATTCGGGCAGCTCAAGATCGAAAGGCGCGAATTGGATGTGCGCGTGGTGTCGGAGCGCCCAGAGGGGCGCCAGGATCAGCAACGCGAACGCGGCGATCATGGCAAGTCCCGACACGTTGTGAATCCACTTGCCGATGGCGAGCCCCCGAACGGCTGAAAAAGCCAGCAATGCAAGCACGCCCGCAAGAAAACAGAAAACGATCAGGTGACTTTCCGGAATCCACGCAGCGCGCGGGCCCACCATGTAAGCGAACTCGCTGGGGATTTGAAACAAGATCGTGGCAATCGTGGAAAGTGCGTAAGCCCAAATGTTCCAGGCGACTAGGAACCCCGCCGCATCGCCGAACGCGCGGCGGGTCCACACATAGAGGCCGCCTTCCAAGGGCATCTCGCGATTCAGGTGATAGACCGCGACGGCCATGGGGAGGTAGAACGTGCCGAATGCCAACAACCACACGACGGTCTGCGCACGCCCGAGACCGGCGGCGATGCCCACCCATGAGCTGCCCACCACGGTGAGCACCTGCGACAGCACGAGATCTCGAAGGCCAAGCTGCCGCGGGAGGTGCTGAGCGCTGGAACCGGCAGCGGGGGAATGCTTATCGCTACCGGCTGACGACATTGGCGCTTGTCGGAATTATCGTCTCAGGCATATTTGAAGAGCGCCATAAACCCAAAATCCATGTGCAACTGTTGGTGACAGTGAAACAAAGTTGGGCCCGGATTGTCGGCGACAAAGTCGAATTCCAACTCTTGAAACCCTCCGAGCATCACCACGTCCTTGAGCACTCCCGAGGTCTGTATACCGGCTACCCGCGTCAGTTCGAAGCTGTGGCGGTGCAAATGCAGCGGGTGAATGTCGTCGCTGGCATTGCGAAACTTGAGGCGGTAGCGGCGCCCCGCATGCAGAGCGTAGGCAGGCTTCATGGATTGCATGGAGAATGCATCCCCATTCAGGGTCCATTGATTGAATCCATTGAGCGCTGCATTGTTCTTTACCACGAGAATCTCGATCGTCTCGTCCGGTTGCGCGGCCCGAGCGGCGGGTTTGCCGAACTGCGTGTAATCCCAGTGAAACGGCTTGGGTTTCAGCCAATGAGCATTGCCCTTGTGGCCCGCGTACTCGAGCACCACTCCCATGCCGTGCCGCCGATCGTCATCATCCGAGTCGCCCATCGTCCACACACCGGGATGGTTCATGTCGACGATCGCCGAGATTCGTTCCGCAGTTCCCAGCCACAGGATCGGCACCTCTCTGGATATGGGCACCGGATTGCCGTCGAGCGCCACGACCTTGAAGGTATGTCCCGGCAAAGCGAGGCTGCGGATCTCTCCGGCGCTCGCGTTCAACACATGAAATAGCACCCGCTCCCCTTGCTTGACGCGTATCGGCTCGCCAGCCCCCAGCATCTTGCCGTTGATGGCGAAGCGTTCGTACCCTACTTCATAGCCTTTGCCATTCTCCTTGGCCCGTTCATCGGCGTGCTTTCCGATCTGCTGCAATTCCTTGATCGGTTTTCCGGCGAGAAAGTCCATCGCCATATCGCCCCCGCGGCTCAAGGATGGTTCGAATTCCTTCATCACCAAGAAAATCTCCCGATCATAGCCGCCGGGATTGGACTTTGGCTCAATAAAAAGAGGTCCGGCCTGACCGGTGTAGGTGCCGCGGCTCAAGTCGCCGCCGGCGGCTACATGGGTGTGGTAGAAACGAAAGCCCGATGGGCGAGGCACAAAGGATACACGGCGCATGCCGTGAGGCGGCACGAAGGGCGTGCCCTCCTCAGCGGCGCCGTCGACGTCGCTTGGAATCATCTGACCATGCCAATGAACCAGCTCCGGCGTGTCCGTATCATTGTAGAGATCGACAGTGACACGCTGCCCTTCTTTGAATCTCAGTAAAGGGCCGGGGAACCGCTCATTGTAGAGCACGGTCGAGACGATATGATTTGGCGCGAGTTCGACCAAACCGCTCGCAATGCGCAACGTATAGTCGGCTTTCGCTGCGGGTGCCGCGGCATTTTGGGCGACTCCTCGAGAGAGGGCCTGAGTGCCGGTGCCGATGGCAGCGAGGCCGGAGAGTTTGAGAAAATCGCGTCGCGCAAGTGTCATTGGATCTCCAGTCTTTGGTTTGCCAGCAACGCTGAATAATCTATCTCATGAAGAAATATAATGCTATTACAATCAATGTATTAAAACTCATTACTTATCTTGTTTCGAAAACTGGGCCTCGAACCCATTCTCCTCAGACATTGCACGCGGCCAGCCACCCCCATCACTCGATATCTGGCGTTGGACGCAGCGCCCTGCTGCGGACAAATGTCCTGGTTCATAATGCGAATCCGATTCTTTGATGATGCAGGTGGCGTCGGCCCGCGAGTTTAAAAGGAATCAAGATGGCGACCGTGCCGCCGGAACAATGGCGCCCTTTTAGCGAGTATCTCGATCAAGCGCTCGATCTGTCCGAGGCTGAGCGCGCGGCGTGGTTGACAGCGCTCGCGCAGGCTGATCCTCAACTCGCCGCGGCGGTTGCCGATGCGCTCTCCCAGCGCGAGCGCCTGGGCTATGCCGAGTTCCTATCGGAGCCGCTGCTCTCTCGCGAGCACATCGCCCGCGCGACCCTGATCGGTCGCCACGTCGGTCCGTATGTCATTGAGGCGGAAATTGGACGAGGCGGCATGGGCAGCGTTTGGCGTGCCCGGCGCGCGGATGATCGTTTCGATACCACGGTCGCCGTCAAGTTCCTGCATGCGAGTTGGATTGGGCTGCAGGGCGAGCAGCGCTTTCGCAGCGAAGGCCAGATGCTCGGACGCCTTGACCATCCAAACATCGCCCGCCTCATCGATGCCGGGCTCCTCGACTCAACACATCCCTACCTGGTCCTGGAATACGTCGAAGGCAAAGCGATCGACGCTTACTGTTACGCCAGGAATCTCGGCGTCGAGGCGCGCGTCACGCTATTTCTCGGCGTTCTCGCGGCGGTGGCCCACGCTCATAGTCACTTGATCGTGCACCGGGACATCAAACCGACCAACATCTTTGTCACCGACAGCGGCGCGGTCAAGCTCCTGGACTTCGGTATCGCCAAATTGCTCGATGATGCAACGGGTGCAGCCGCCCTGACGAAGTCCGGCGGCAGTGCCCTGACGCCTCAATTTGCGGCTCCGGAACAATTGCTGGGCAATGCAGTCACGACCGCAACGGACGTTTACTCCCTCGGCTTGGTGCTTTACGTTCTGCTCACCGGCCGGCATCCGATGCTCAATGAATCAGAGTCGAATGCGCACCTCATCCAGGCTGTGCTCACAGAGGTTGCGCCGCAGGCCTCCACCGTCGCGCAAATGCCGATCGCTTGGCGCCGGTCGCTGCAAGGCGACCTCGACAATATCTTGGGCAAAGCCCTGAAGAAATTGCCGGCGGAGCGCTACGCATCGGTGGGCGCCTTCGCCGACGATCTGAAGCGCTATTTGACCCACGAGCCGGTCAAAGCCTGTGCCGATACGGCGACCTATCGATTGACCAAGTTCGTGCAGCGGCATCGCGGCGGCGTGTTGTCGGGCGTATTGACGGCAGTGCTCCTGTCCGCGGCAACCGTCACGACTTTCTTGCAGAAGATCGAGGCGGACCGTCAACGGGACGCTGCGCAGTTCGAAGCGCGCCGTGCGGAATCGGCGAACGAGTTCTTGGATTTTCTGCTCCAGTCCGATGGCGGCACGACCCAGGCGTCGCTCTCGCCGGCCGCTCGCATTGAACTCGGCGCCCGCATGCTGGAACTTCAGTATCGCGGCGATCCTCGTTTCGCGGGTCGCATGCTGGTGGAGCTCAGCGATCAATATCGCGGTCAGACTTTTACGCGCCAGGCGGTCGCGTTGGACAACCGCGCTTATGCGCTGGGCAAGGATGCCGAAGACCCGGAATTGATGGCGCTGGCGCAGTGCGAGGCTGCCTATGCCGAGGGCAGCGCGGGCGTAACCGCAAACGCGCCGCAGCGCCTCTCCGAAGCGAAACAGCTGCTTGCCCGGCTCGACAGGCCATCGGTTGAGCTGCTGGTCCACTGTCGTCGAGCGGACGCCGGGCTCGCGGTCGCAACGGGGAATTTTGCGCAAGCCGAGCAGATACTCGGCGATGCGCGACGTTTGCTCGAAGACTCGGGGCAGACCTATCGGCTGGCATATACGTCGGTGCTCAACGATCTTGGCAGCGTTTACAACGACACGGCTCGGCTCGGTGAGGCGCTGGTCATGGCAAGACTCATCGGGGCCACTCATGAAAAGTATGGACGCGGCGGCACGGGCGCGCGGGTCATAGCCCTTCAAAATGAAGCGGCAGTGCTCTTCAACATGGGCGAAATTCAAGCTTCGTTCGCGATCTCCGAGGACGTCCGCAAGCGGCGCGGTGCGATCGAGGGTAACGACTACGAGCCCCTGTCAATGACCGTGAATGCCGCATCGCTGCTGGAACGGCTTGGAGGATATCAACAAGCAGTCGATCTGGCCGGCGCCGCAAGCGCACGGGCGCGAAGCGCCGGCAACTCGAGGTGGCTCATATTCGCACTGCGTACAGCGTGCATGGGCTATGTGCACTTGGGACAGCTGCCCGAAGCTGAATCCGCATTGCAGGAAATGACCACCGCGATGGGCAAGGACGAATCAACCGATCCGCGCTATCGCGGTCTAGCGGATACGCTTCGTGGTCTCGTGCAGCTGCGCCGCGGCGATCCCGCGGCAGCGCTGAAGAGCGCAACTGCGGCGATGGCGGCCATCGGGCCCCCGGCGAAAGGGAATGCCCGCGAGGCGCGCATCTCATTCGCTCTGGCCGCCAACGCAGCGCTGGCGCTGGGCCGATCCGCCGATGCGGAGAACTTCGCTCGCGAGGTGCTGCGTCGCGCTGAAGCGGTTGCTCGCGGACCTGACAGCAGCGCCGATGTTGGCGAAGCGCTGCTGATCCTTGCAAAGGCTGAAATTGCGCAAGGCCGCGCAGCGCAATCCCAAGCTCTGCTCGAACGTGCCGCGCGCTGTTTGACCAATGGCCTGGGCGCGGATCATGCCATGACGCGCGAAGCCCTGGGATTGGCGAAATCCACGAAAGCCATCTAATCGCACCGATTATGTAATCTTCGTTATGCGATCGATTGCACGCCCAAGTTTCGTCCAATCGCTTAACATGGTGAAAACTCACTTGGGATGGCGTGCGCTCCTTATATTGTCTCCTGATCATCGGGCCCGTAATGCTGCTGCCCGCCTGCGGCGGCGGTGCAATCACACCGACTCCGCTTCCAACCGTTTCGCTCGCGGCAGTATCCCTCACGATTGACGCCGGCCAAGCCACGATGCTGACGTGGAGCTCGAGCAACGCGACCTCCTGCCGCGCCAGCGGAGCTTGGAGTGGGACGCTCGCAGCCAGCGGCTCGCAAGACACCGGCGCGCTCGACGCCGATACCACCTATGCGCTGGCGTGCACCGGGGCCGGGGGCACAAGCCAGACTGCGACGCTTACCGTCATGGTCAATGCGTTGCCGACTGCGCAGGTGACGGCAAACCCCGCTGTCATCCCAGCGGGCAGCCAATCCACGCTCACATGGAGCTCCACACACGCAGCTTCCTGTGCGGCCTCCGGCGGCTGGAGCGGAACTCTCGCGGCCAGCGGAACGCAGATCACCGCTCCGCTTGCCGCAACTACCGTTTTTTCGCTGACGTGCAGCGGCGCGGGCGGCACCAGCGCGCCGGCCTCGACCACGGTGACGTTGATACCCGTGCCGACCGTGGTTCTAACCGCGGCACCCTCCGCCGTCGTTTCCGGCCAGGCAGCGCTGCTATCGTGGAGTTCGAGCGGTGCCGCCACCTGCACAGCCTCCGGCGCTTGGAGCGGTGCGCAGGCTGTCAGCGGAACGCAGAGCACACCAGCCCTGAGCTCGGCGGCAACCTATTCACTGAGCTGCACGGGCCCTGGGGGCGGCTCGAGCGCAAGCACGACGGTCAATGTGATTCCCACGGCGAGCGTCAGCGTTTATCCATCCGTTGTCGCGCCCGGCGATGCGTCAACCTTGACGTGGAGCGCGACCAATGCCAGCTCGTGTACGGCCGCGGACGGCTGGAGCGGAACCTTGCCAAGCAGCGGTACACAGCCGACTGGCGCCGTGGAAACCACGACCTCATATTCGTTGAGCTGCACGGGCGCCGGCGGCAGCAGCGCGGTCGCATCCGCCGCGCTCACGGTATCGAGCGTCAGCATGAGCCTTGCGCCGCAGAACGCCGCGTTGACCCTCGGCCGAACCCAGCAATTTGCGGCGACGGTTCCGGGCGGCGGCGCGGCCACCTGGACGGTGGACGGCATCGCGAACGGCAACGCCACGGTGGGCACCATCACCGCCGCCGGCCTCTATACGGCGGGTGCAGCGGGGGTTCACACCATTGTGGCGACCAGCACGGCCAATTCGACGCAAGCCGCGAGCGCTGTCGCCGCGGTCACCGATCTGGCCGGCATCTACACCTATCACGACGATGCCGCACGCGATGGTGCGAACACGCAGGAGTACGCCCTAAATCCCGCCAACGTCAACGCCGCGAGTTTCGGCAAGCTGGCCTCGTGTCCGGTCGATGGCGCCATTTATGGGCAGCCCCTGTGGGTCGCGAACCTCACCATGGGCGGTGCGAAGCACAACGTGGTCTTCGTCACGACTCAGCACGACACTCTGTTCGCCTTCGACGGCGAGTCCAACACCTGCGTAAAACTCTGGTCGATCAGTTTGATCGACGCGGGACACGGAGGAAGCAGCGGCGAGCTGCCGGTGCCGAGCACCTCCGTCGGCAACGGCTTCGGCGACATTCAGCCCGAGATCGGCGTCAATGGCACTCCCGTGATCGATGCCTCGAGCGGTACTCTCTATGTTGTCTCGAAGTCCATCGACTCGACGCTCAGCGTGTTTTATCAACGTTTGCACGCGATCGACATCGCCAGCGGCGCGGAAAGAACCGCTTCGCCCGTGTCCATTGCGGGCTCATTCCCCGGCACGGGAAGCGGCGGCAGCACCGTGGCATTCAGCACCAAGCAGCAGAACCAGCGCGCGGGATTGGCATTGGTAAACGGCACCGTGTTTATCGCCTGGGGATCGCACGAGGATTCCAGCCCTTGGTACGGCTGGCTCATGGGTTACCTTTATGCGGGCGGCGCTTGGACCCAGACCGCCGTGTTCAACAGCACGCCCAACGTGCGCGGCGGCGGAATTTGGATGGGCGGCGGTGCACCGGCCGTCGATGCTTCGAACCATTTGTATTTCCTGACCGGCAACGGCGGTTTCGACGCCAACAATGTCAGCGCCCCGAACGACGACTATGGCGATTCGCTGCTGCAAGCGGACACTTCCCTCAACATCACCTCGTATTTCACGCCCTCGGATGAGTTGGACGACGATCAGAGCGACCGTGACTTCGGCTCCGGCGGCGCCGCGGTGCTCGCCGATCTGCCGGCGGGCAATACGGTCACTCATGCTCTGGTGTGCGGCGGCAAAGATGGAACGCTGTATGTGCTCAATCGCGACTTGCTCGGCGGATTCGGCGACAGCGCCGCGGCGCAGATCCTTCCCCTGGGCCATGGCTTGTTCTCCACCGCCGCGATCTGGAACAACCGCTTGTTTGCGGCCGGTAGCGGCGGACCCTTGACGTCTTATCAATTAAATACCTCCACCGGCCCAATTCACGCCGGCCACCTCGTCCAGCCATGCGTACGGCTTTCCGGGAGCCACTCCCTCGGTCTCCGCGGCGGGCACTCAGAACGGCGTGGTGTGGGCTCTCGACACGCACAGCTATTGCACCCGGCAATCCGCGGCCTGCGGACCGGCCGTGCTGCACGCCTACGACGCGGCCAATTTATCGACCGAACTGTGGAACAGCAGCATGAATGCGGCGGATGCGGCCGGCAATGCGGTCAAATTTTCAGTGCCTACCGTGGCCAATGGCCGCGTGTATGTGGCCACGCGCGGCAATAACACCGGCGGTGCGGACAGTTCAACGAGCACCCCGGGGGAGTTGGAGATCTACGGGCTCACGCAATAGCGCGCTCAAGGAGCCGGACTTTCCGCGGGTTGGGCGCGCGTGGCAACGGGGGTAAGCAGGATGTTTGCCGTGCCGAGTATTCTGAGCGGCGGCTGAGCGCGTGCGCTGGCATCGCGGATCGCAATCTCTACGTCGCGCGCTTGATTGGGCGGCACCGATGTCGCCGATAGGCCCTGTTGGTCGAAGACTGCCGTACAGACGGCTCTGATGCAGTCTTGCACCATCAGATGGTAGCCGAAGTCGGTCAAGGTGTAAGTCGCGGAGTTGTTGTAAAGTCGCGCCGTAATTTTGCCGATGCTGCCCCGGTCCGCTCCAGCCTCGGCGCGTAGCTGATCGAAGCGAATATCCGCCACCGGAATGCGGCTTTTTGCAGCGGGATCCGCCTTATCCAGATTCTCGACATGAAAGCGCTCGAAATCGACCGGCTTTTGCTGCACCGCCGGCGGCGCTACGATCCCCGCTGGGGCCGGTTCTACCCGCTTGGCAATAACGACGACGGCGACAATGGCAACAATCACGATACCGATCGCGGAGAGGCTAAAGGCTCGAGTCTTGGGAAAAAGAAATGCCAGCGCCACCAGTGCAAAGACTGCAATCCATAGCATCGCCTCGATTTTCATGCGAACTGCGATTCCCCGCGCTGCCGCTCGTGTTGCCGGCGGCTATTATGCGCAGGAAAAGGCCGTGTGAACACGCACGTCAATTGCGGCAGGGTACTCATTGTGAGTACCCCTGCCGCGGTACCTCGACCTTTCAGATGCCCCGAGCCGCTATGGCCGAGCCGTTGTCGGCACCGATTACCACCTCAACGCGCCGATTCAGCTGGCGGCCGCTCGACTCGGAGTTGCTGGCGACCGGGTAAGCCTTGCCATAACCCTGAGTCCCGATGCGCGTTGAACTGATGCCGCGCGACACGAGTTGATATCTCACCGCATCCGCCCGGTGCTGGGAGAGATCCTGATTGTACGAGTCGGTGCCGACGCTGTCGGTAAACCCGTCAATCTGCACCATGCGCTCCGGGTGGTCGGTCAGGAATTGAACCAGCCGATCCATGTTGCGCCCCGCTCCCGAACTCAAAGTGGAGCTGCCGGTCTCGAACAGCACGTCGCCGAGAGTCAATACCAATCCCCGATCGGTAGGCTTGGCTTTGAGAGCGTCGACTTCCGCCTGCAACCGCGCGGCGTTTTCCGTCGCTTGATCGCGGGCGACTTTCGCGTCATCCGTAGCGCGGTTTGCCTCGCTCGCGGCTCGATCCGCGGCATCCTTCGCGCGATTGGCGCTGTCGACCTGGTTGGTCCGGGCCGCAAGCACGATGCTGTCGCGCTCTGCCTGTCCGGCGGCGACGCGTGCATCGTCCGCTTTTGCCGCTCCCCTGATCTCGGCGAGCCGTGCATTCTGCGCGGCCATATAGGCGGGCTGGCCAATGCCCGGCTCATCGCGCCTCTGGAATGCAGCGTCGGCGACGGCCAGATCGGATTTCGCCGTCTGTAAATCGACCGCTGCATACCGCGCCGCATTGGGATCCGCTTCCGCAGCCTGGACAACACTGCGTGCGCTCTCCAGGACTTCGTTGGGCTGGGGCGTGGATGCGCAGCCGGCCATGGCCAGCGCGATTCCCGCTCCGATCAAAATTTTGGTATTCATAGATGTCCTTATTGGTTGGCTGACGAATTGCGGTTAGATTCCTGCCGCAGCGTCTTCATGCTGGCATCGAATTCAGCCGCGGCCTTCGCCGCGCGCTCTTTCCGGGCCAACGCCTCGGCCACTTGCGCGTCCACTGTGGCTTGATCCGCCAGGGCAATCGCGGGCTTCGCGTGGTGCTTGGCATTCTCTTTCTGCGCGCGTTCGAGCTTGTCGCGCGCGGTGGCAAGCTCGACCGGCGCCGCCTGAGGCGCCCCGGATTGCTCCGCTCGCTGCACGGCGGCTTTCGCAACCGCAATGGATTCATCGGGGACGGGACTGCTCGCATAGACCGCCGTCGCGAGGAAGCCGAGGGCGATCGCGGCCCCCGTTGAATTCAAATATCGTGTATCCATACTGAAGGTACCTTTGGTGATTCGACTGATCGATAGCGGCCGCGTCACCGCAACTGCCTTGCCGCTCACGCAACGGTGGGCAACAAAACGGTGCGTAAGGTCGCATCCCATTCTCAAATGAAGTGTGGCGGTCCCCCAGCCTGAATTAGGTGCGTGGGTGCCCTTGCTGAACCGATACCGAAGTGAATGGGCTAGCAACGTGATCGGAGACCGCCTAGCGCAGGCAGTGTGGGGTGTTTCGGAAATTCAGACGTAGTCCGCAGGGACCATCGCTCGTAGGACTGCGGCGCGACACTCGCGTCGTTTGAGGCACGAAGTGGTACAGTGTGCGGTAGCGAACATACGGCTGCCGCCAAATTCGGTAGCCTTCGATCACAGCAAGAGTCGCTCTTCGTGCCTCCGCAACTTCCAACTTCACAGCCGGTTCCACGTGCCGCTCAACCCCCACTTCAAGAAAAACCAACTGCTCGCGGCCTTGCCGGCAACGGAGTGGAAGCGTTGGTCTGCGTCCCTCGAAGCGGTTGAGATGCCGCTCGGACAGGTGCTGTACGAGCCCGGCGTCGCGCTCAACTACGTGTACTTCCCGCTCACTTCAATCGTATCGCTCCTATACGTCATGGAAAACGGGGCATCGGCCGAAATAGCCGTGGTGGGCAACGAAGGGATCGTGGGAGTTTCTCTATTTATGGGCGGCGAATCGACCCCCAGCCGCGCCGTGGTACAAAGTGCGGGTTCAGGCTGCCGGCTGAAGGCGCCGATCATGAAGGATGAGTTCAACAAGGCCGGCCCGGTACTGCATTTGCTATTGCGCTATACACAAGCCTTGATTACGCAAATGTCGCAGACCGCGGTATGCAATCGCCATCACTCCCTCGATCAACAGCTGTGCCGATGGTTGTTGCTGAGCCTGGATCGCCTCGAAGGCGATGAACTGGTGATGACGCAGGAACTGATCGCCAACATGCTCGGCGTGAGGCGCGAAGGCGTCACGGAAGGCGCGCTCGCCTTGCAGAAATTGGGCCTGATCAAGTATGCGCGCGGGCGTATCACGGTATTGGACCGGCCCGGACTCGAGAAGCGTACCTGTGAATGCTACGCGGTTGTCAAGCGCGAGTATGATCGATTGCTTCCGCGGGGAATCGCGACTTAGCGCCGCCCTTTGTGCGCTGGCAGACAGTGGGCCCTGCTCCCTTTGCCCTAGGCTCGGTACCCAGTGGGGAGAGTCGCCATTGCCCTTGGTCACGAACACCTTGATCGATGCGCTTCCGCGTACCGCCAGAAACCGTTTGCTCTCGATTTGCGAGCGCGGTTGATCTGGTATCCGGCCACATCGTATCGGGAAGCGACTCGATCACCCGCCACGTCTATTTTCCGACGGGCAGCATCCTATCCTTGACAACCTCCAGCAAGGATTCTCCCGTGCTCGAGGTCGGCATGGTGGGAAGCGAAGGCATGTTGGGCCTGCAGGTAGTTCTGGCCGTCGACAGCGTCCCTCTGCAGGCGAGCGTCCGTGGTCCTGGACCGGCTTGGCGCATCGCCACCGAGCCATTCAATCGTGAGCTGGGCGGCAGCCGCGCACTTCGACGAAGCCTCAATTGTTACTTGCAAGTGACCCTTTTGCAGTTCACCTTGGAAGCGCGATGTGTGCGTTTTCATCAAATTGACCAACGCCTGGCACGCTGGCTGCTGATGACTCACGATCGTACGCATGCCGATTCCTTCACCGTAACTCAAGCACTCATCGCTCACCTGTTGGGGGTGCGCCGGGTTGGGATCGCCAAGGCGGCCGGAACCTTGCAGCGCAGGGGCATGATCCGGTATGTGCGTGGCGTCCTGACCATCGTCGATCGCAAAGCGCTCGAATCGGAATCCTGCGACTGCTATGAAACCGCACGAAAAACCTATGCGCGCTTCATGTCATAGCGGTCTAGCTGTGTACGGTAACGCACAGACGCTCGCGCTGTAAGTCCTACAATGGCCTTGTCCAAGCTCAGAACCCTAACAATCGCTTCGCAAAAACGCCTTGGCGCTCTTTTCGGCGCCAAGTCCGATCTCGATCGCAGCTGCTCATTGAAGGGAGGCGCGCGTGCCAAGATCAAAAGTCGCCTTTGATTTATTGATGCGCAATCAATCCGTAGATCGTGGCCGGCTGTGGGAAGTCAGTAGTGACCTACTCGGCATTCTCAACGCCGAGGGCTATTTCGAGGTAACCAATCCCGCCTGGGAACTCGCGCTGGGCCTGACGTCCAAAACGATTCTCGACACCTCGATCTTTGATTTGATTCATCCGGATGATGTGGACAAGACCCGCATCAGCCTTCAAGAGGCGGCGGCCGGACCGAATCAGTGCTGCGATTCGAGAATAGGTACCGTCGGTCCGACGGCGAATATCTCTGGCTGTCGTGGGCCGCGGTACGGGAAGCGGGCAAGTTTTATTGCAGCGGACGCGACATTACGCAAGAACGGGAGGTGCGAACCGAGTTATCGGCGGCACTCGACGAGCTGCGCCAGTCGCAAAAAATGGAAGCCGTCGGCCAACTCACCGGCGGCATCGCTCATGACTTCAACAATCTGCTGATGGCGATTTCGGGAAGTCTTGAGCTCCTGAGCGGTCGCCTCCTGCAAGGACGCTACAAAGAGGCGGAACGCTACATTGTCACCGCCCAGAGCTGCCACCAAGCGAGCCGCCGCATTGACTCATCGGTTGCTGGCTTTTGCCCGGCGCCAATCGCTGGAGCCGAAACCGACCGACCTGAATCGACTGGTGCGCGACATGGAGGAGTTGATTCGCCGCACCGTGGGCCCGTCGATAAAAATGGAAGTGGTCGGCGCCGTGGACCTGTGGACTTCGGAAGTCGATCCGAATCAACTGGAAAATGCGCTCTTGAACTTATGCATCAACGCTCGCGATGCAATGCCGGACGGCGGATCATTGATGATCGAAACGAACAACCAGTGGCTTGACGAGCGCAGTGCCCGCGAGCGCGACGTGCCGGCCGGACAATACGTGACCATGTCCGTTACCGACACCGGCGTGGGCATGACGCCCGCGGTGATCGCGCGCGCTTTTGATCCCTTCTTCACGACCAAGCCGTTGGGCGCCGGAACCGGACTCGGGCTCTCGATGACCTATGGATTCGCGCGCCAATCGGGTGGCCAAGTCCGCATCTATTCGGAAGTCGGTCGGGGTGCAACCGTGTGCCTGTATCTGCCGCGACATATTGGCGCTGGCAGAAAGCGTCGCAGCTCAGCCTGAGTTGTCGGATATGGCCCATGCGACGCAAGGCGAAACGGTATTGGTCATCGATGACGAACCGCTCGTGCGAATGCTGGTCACCGACGTGCTCAGGGAACTGGGTTACGCGGCGATCGAAGCGGTCGACGGCCCTGCCGGACTCAAAATACTTCGCTCGGCCGCGCGCATCGACCTATTGATCACGGATATCGGACTGCCCGGCGGAATGGACGGCGGCCAGGTCGCCGAGGCAGCGCGCAAATTGCGCCCGGCGGTGAAAGTACTGTTCATTACCGGATTTGCGGAGAAAGCGGTGCTCAGCCACGGGCATATTGAGGCCGGCATGTCGGTCTTGACCAAGCCCTTTGCCATGGAGGCGCTCGCGAGTCGAGTGAAAGGGCTGCTCCTGTAGAACCGGATCGCGTCACCGCTTTCACAACAACTTTTGGTCGAATATTTCAAACTCGGATTATGCATGGATCGAATACTAATTGTTATATTTCTGGCATATTACACCTAATATTTAATCTAAATTATCCATTCGGAACGTTTTGGAATCATCGGCAAACGCGCCATTTAGTCCCTACGCCTTAAGTCCGAATTAGCCGTTTGCGGCACCCGAATTTCGTCCTATAGCGAGCTATGATTCGTCATGGTCTAATGCCTGATTGGGCAAAAAGCGAATCAATCAGGTTCTTGGGCAAATCCGTGCGACCAGGACTACATAAATGAATGATGTCCGCCTTTCCGATCGTCGGAATCGGCGCCTCTGCCGGCGGAATTGATGCTTTTCATAGCTTTTTCAATCACATGCCGGCGAATTGCGGCATGGCATTTGTCATCCTCCTGCACCTGCCGGCCGACCGCAAGAGCATGCTCACGGACATTCTCGCGCGCTGGACCTCCATGCGCGTGCTCGACGGGGTCGATGGCGCGCTGATCGAACCGAATTGCGTGTATGTGCCGCCGCCGCACTCGCTGGTCACCGTTATCGGACGATCATTTGGGCGTGCAACTCCCGCCGGAGACAAACGATCGGCTGTTTCGGCCGATCGATGGATTCTTCGACTCCTTGGGCTCTGCCCTGCGGGAACGCGCCGTGGGAATTGTGCTGTCGGGAACCGGCAGCGATGGAGCGCTTGGGGCTCAAAGCGATCAAGGAATGCGGAGGACTGACTCTCGCTCAGGGAACTGACGGCTCGGCGCCGCAATATGGAGAAATGCCGGCGGGCGCCATTGCCACCGGGGCCGTGGATCTCATCGTCGCCGGTGGAGGAGATGCCGGGCCATCTGATGCGCTTGCAATCGAACGGCACCCTGACCGCGGCGGAAAAGACGAAGGATGGCAATCGCCTCGAAGCTGCCAGGCTCGAGATCTGCGCCATCCTACGCGAGGCAACTGGGCCATGACTTTAGCGGCTATCGGCCTCAGACCTTTATGCGGCGGGTAGAGCGGCGCATGCAGGTCTTAAACATCGCATCGCTGCAAGACTATGTCGAGCGGCTGAAAAGCGACCACGATGAAGTGCTGCTGTTATTTCGTGATTTGCTGATTCGCGTCACGAGTTTTTTCCGGGATGAGGAGACTTTCGAAGCGCTCGAGGCGAAAGTCATTCCGCAGTTATTTGAAAGCAAGAAGGCGGATGAGCGCCGTGCGCCTCTGGGTTCCTGGATGCGCCACAGGGGAGGAAGCCTATTCGCTCGCGATCCTGCTGCGCGAGCACATGGACAAGCTCAAAGGCGCTCCCAAAAGTGCAATTGTTTGCAACTGACATCGATGATTCTTCCATCGCCACCGCGCGACTCGGGCGCTATCCGGCGACCTTGCTCGATGGGCTATCGCCATCGAACGCCGCGAGCCGCTTTTTCATCCTTCTCAGGGTAGCTACGCTCGTCAGCAAGGAGATTCGCGATCTTTGCACCTTCTCGACGCACAGCTTGGTGCGCGATCCGCCCTTCTCCCGCATGGACTTGGTCTCCTGCCGCAATCTCCTGATCTATATGAATACGGAACTTCAGGCGAAGATCATTCCGATATTTCATTATTCGCTCCTGCCCCGGCGGCATCCTGCTGCTGGGCGGATCGGAATCCGCCGCGCAGCATCCGGACTTATTCGAGCCCCTGGACAAAAAGGCGCGGATATTTCGGCGGCGGCCGGTACCGAGTCCCGAATCTGTCCCATAGGTTTTAGCAGCTCCTTGGACTACTCGGGACCGCTTTCTCATCCCTCAAACTCTTCCTCGTCTCGAGGTGCTGCGATCGACAATCAGGAAAACTCGCCAACTTCTCGCGAGCACAAACTCGCAGGAAGCCGGGGGCGAAACGGCGGACGCGACGGCGATCGCGCGGCTTCTTATGAGCACTTACTTGGGGACCTTGCTCCCAGCGCGGACAATGTGGCGCTGCTGCAGCGTGCGCTCCTGAGCACTTGCGAGGAGCTGCAGTCGCTGGCTCGAGGAACATCAAACCGCACTGGAGGAGCTGCGCAGCTCCAACGAGGAATTGCATTCGGTTAACGAGGAAATGCAGTCGACGAACGAAGAATTGGAGACCTCGAAGGAGGAACTTCAGTCCTTGAACGAGGAGCTGCATACCGTCAATGCCCGGTTGACGGAAAAGCTCGATGAGCTGGCGGAAGCCAACAGCGATCTTCGCAATCTTGTTCGACAGCACTGAAATCGCGACCATTTTTCTCGATCGCCACTTGATCATTCGAAGTTTCACCCACGCCATCGCCACGCTCTATAACCTGATCCCGAGCGATCAAGGCCGGCCGTTGACTGACATCGTCAGTCGCCTGAATTATCACGGTCTGCGGGAAGACGTCGCCTTCGTTTTGTCGACCCTCGAGCCTTTGGAAAGGCGCATCATGCGGACCGATCGCTCGGTGCACTACATCATGCGGATCCTGCCCTATCGGGAGCCTGACAGCACCGTGAGCGGCGTTCTCGTCACCTTCGTCGATGTGACCAGCATCGTTCAAGCGGAAGCGGCACTCGTGGAGGCCGACGTGCGCAAGGACGTCTTTTTGGCGACGTTGTCGCATGAACTGCGCAATCCGCTCGCGCCGATTCGCACCGCCGTGCAGCTGCTGCAGGCGCCGAATCTGCCTCAGAGCGAGCTGCTGCGCGCGCATTCCATCATTGCGCGTCAAGTCACCCATATGAGTTGCTTTGCTCGACGATCTGCTCGACGTATCGCGCATCACTCGGGGTGCGTTTCTGCTCAAGAAAGAATACGTTGATGTCCAGAGGCTGATTGAAGATGCGGTGGAAGCGGTACAGCCGGCAATGGATGCCAAACGCCATACCCTTCGAGTCGAGTACCCGCCCTTTCCGATCATGTTCGAGGTGGATCCCGCTGCGCATCACTCAGATTGTCACCAACCTGTTGACCAATGCCGCCAAGTACACGCCGGCCGGCGGATTGATTTGGCTTGGGACTCGCTTCGAAGCGCAATGCGTTTGTCATTTACGTGCGCGATAACGGTATCGGACTCACCCGGGAAATGATCGCGCAAAATCTTTGACATGTTTACGCAAATCGAGTCGGATCTTGGCCGTACGGAAGGCGGCTTAGGCATTGGCCTGGCGCTCGCAAAGGGCTCGCCGAGCTGCACGGCGGGCGCATCGAGGCCAGCAGCGCAGGGCTGGGACAAGGGCAGCGAATT
The DNA here is from genome assembly GCA_963812125.1 of uncultured Gammaproteobacteria bacterium. Classification (GTDB taxonomy): domain Bacteria; phylum Pseudomonadota; class Gammaproteobacteria; order Steroidobacterales; family Steroidobacteraceae; genus Bog-1198. Next base: position 38,626 of record CAWETY010000011.1, on the reverse strand, counting down.
CGCGATCTCGCTGCCGCAAATCTCTGATTGTCGAGAGACCGGAAAATCGCAAACGCATGCCGATGACGGCTGCAGCCCTGCCGCGTCGAAGCGGATTTTGGTGGCGGACGACAATCGGGATGGCGCCGAGACCATGAGCATGCTTTTGAAATTGTCGGGTCATGAGGTTTACCTAGCTCACTCGGGCGCCGAAGCGCTCGACATCGCCAAGCGTGAACGGCCGGATATCGCCGTGCTCGACATCGGCATGCCGGACTTGAATGGCTATGAGGTGGCAGAGAGGATTCGCCATGAAGCCTGGGGCGAGCGCATAAAATTGATTGCCGTGACCGGCTGGGGTCAGGCGGAAGACAAACGCCGCGCCCTGGCCGCGGGCTTCAATCACCACCTGACAAAACCCGTCGATCCCAGTCAGCTCGAGGCTCTTTTCGCAAGCTGGGGCGCGACACGGCCGACAGGCGTCAGTCCCGCACGGCGCAGTCAATGGCCTCATCGGCGACACGGTCTAAAGGTTTCTTCTCAGCCCCGCCGCTTGCGATCGGGCTGCCGCCCGTCCTCGGAGAGCCGAATCAGCCAGGGAGTATTGAAGACGATGCGCCACGCAGCCCCCTCGCCGGCTCTTTTGGCCGTCAGCGTCAAGGCTTGAAAATCCTTGACGGTCGCTGCGGATCCTGCGATCACGCATGCCGATCGATTTGTATTTGGGCTCGGTGCCGGTGCCATTGATATACGGAAACAGCAAATGCGTCTTGCCTTCATGCGTGACGACGCGCGTCAGCGTCTCATCGATGTCCGCAGGATCGAAGGGCTTTGATTCGCTCATATCCATGTCAGATTCCCGCGAAGCGCCGCTTCTGCCGGCCGCCCGCCAAGGGCAGCCGGCTTTCGTCGATCATCTGGCCGCCTTTCATGACGAATACGATGGATTTGGCGTTGTTGATATCCGCGGTCGGATCCTTGCTGAGCAGCACCAAATCGGCGAGTTTTCCCTTGTCCACCGAGCCGAGCTGGTCTGCCTTGCCGAGAAACACCGCGCCGTTATAAGTGGCGATGCGCAGGGTATCGAGCGGCGAAATACCCGCCGCAACCAACAGCTCCAATTCGCGCTGCGTGGCCGGCCCGCTGCTTTGGTCCGTGCCGCACGCCACCACGCCGCCGGCCGCGTGAATCTTGCGGATGTTCTCCTCGGCGATCGGCGTCATGATTTTCATCCACCAGGTCCAGGGTCGAGCTTGCCACTCGGCTCGCGTCTTGGTCTTCAACTGTTCGCGCTCTGCGGCCGTCAACGAAGCTGCGTAGAGCGGCTGATCGAGATATTCCGGGTGCTCGACCAGTCGGCTGTAATTCTCGCCGATGGTGAGCGTGCTCGCGAAGGGTATTTTCTTGGCGCCCATCAGTTTCACGAACGAATCGCTGACGGGCCCCTGGATGACAGGATGCGCCAGTGTGTCGGCGCCTGCATAGATGGCCTCGAGCGAGCGCAGCTCACTCGAAACATGCACGGTGGTGCGAATGCCGTGTTGGTTGTAATAGCGGGTGATCTGCTCCAACAGCTGCACCGGCATCAAAGGGATCATCGGCCTTGCGCCCCAGCCCTCCTCCTCGAGCGTCAGTTTCAGGATGTCGGGTTGCTGCTCGGCGATATGCCGGTCCAGCAGCCCCTTGTCCTTCTCGAAGTCACTGATCCGCACCGCGATTCTGTCGCCATGACTTCCCGGATAGGTGACCAGATTCCCGGTCGCAAAGATGCGGGGCGAAAGGATCTTGCCGGCGCGCTCGTCGCCCGCAACGGCAAAATGTGGTCGGCGCGGTTGCCGGCGTCGAACACGGTCGTAACGCCGGAATAGAGGAAACTTGCCAGTGCCGCCTCGCCTTCCGCGCGATTCGGCGGTCCCGGCGGCGCATCCACTTTGTCGCCGACGTCGAAGCCGCCGCGCAGGTGAATGTGAACGTCGATCAGACCCGGGATCAAATATTTGCCGGCGCCGGAAATGCGGCGCCCCCTGAATCCGCGCGCGCTTGCGCTGGGTGCGACCGCGCTTATCCGCTCGCCCTCGATCGCCACCGTCATGTCGGGCTGCGCTGCGTGGATGCCGTCGATCAGCGTGACGTGTTCGATCACCCAATTATCGGCGCGTGCCGTCAGGGACGCCAATTGCGCGAGCGCGCACGCGGCGAAAAGGATTTGGTGCCTCATTTGCGATTCCTTGTTTCAGTGTTCATTCCGATGAGCATCCACGGGTCGATGCCGTGCACCGGGCTTTTGGCCAGCGGCATGCTCGCGCCGAACAGCACGCCGGCCGATAGGGCGGCGAGTACACCTGGATTGATGCTCGTCGGTCTCAAGGATACCGCAGTCCACGGGCTGATCGCCGCGGCGTACTGAAATCGATATAGTTCGCACATGCCGAATGGCCGCTATGTGATCGATGCCGAGCGTCTGAGCCGCGGTTTTGCCGCTCGAGGGGTGCGGATATCCCATGAAAAACATTATTTTTTTTCAATCCAACGAAGCCGACGTGTTGCGCGAAATCAATGCTTTCGTCCGCAGCATCGCCCGGCGATAGGATTCAAACGCAATGCCAGCGACAGTTAGCGTAGATGAACTCACCATAGATCAAACCTTGTACGACTTCGTCAACAACGAGGCCATTCCCGGCAGCGGCATGCAAGTTGAGGCGTTCTGGAAGGGGTTTGCGTCGCTGGTGCGTACCCTCGCACCGCGCAACGCCGAGTTGCTGCGCAAACGCGACGAATTGCAGGCAAAAATCGACGCCTGGCATCGACAGCATCCCGGTCCTGGGTTCGATCGCGCGAAGTACAAGGCCTTTCTGCGCGAGATCGGCTATCTGGTGGCGGAGGGAGCGTCCTTTTCCGTCAGCACGGCAAACGTCGACGCCGAAATCGCCCGGATAGCAGGTCCGCAACTGGTGGTCCCGGTCAGCAATGCGCGCTATGCGCTCAACGCGGCCAATGCTCGGTGGGGCAGTTTGTACGACGCGCTCTACGGCACGGACGCCATCCCGGAGGAAGGCGCGCCGCGCGGCGGCAATTACAACCCGCTACGCGGTGCGAAGGTCATTGCGTTTGCGCGAGACTTTTTGGATCAGAACTTCGCGCTAGCCGATGGCTCGCACCGCGATGTGCTGTGCTACCGCGTGACCGAGCAGGGACTTGAGCTCGAGCTGAGGAACAACCAGACCGTCCGTCTCGGGCAACCCGAGGCCTTCCGGGGTTTTCAGGGCGAGCGCGGCGCTCCCAGCCTGCTGCTGCTCCAGCATCACGGCTTGCACGTGGAGCTGCACATCGATCGCAGCCACTATATCGGCCGCGATGATCCGGCCGGAATCAGCGATGTCGTGCTGGAAGCGGCGATCACGACGATCCAGGATTGCGAAGATTCGGTCGCCGCCGTGGATGCCGCGGATAAAGTTCACCTCTATCGCAACTGGCTGGGATTGATGCGGGGCGGTTTGGAGGCGCGCGTCGACAAGCGCGACGGCCGTCTCATTCGCCGTCTCAATGCCGATCGGCGCTACCTCACGCTCGGCGGACAAGAATTGGTTCTGCCGGGGCGCAGCCTCATGCTGATCCGCAATGTGGGTCATCACATGCTCAGCAACATCGTTTCCTGGCAGAAGGCACCGGTCCCCGAGACTTTTATCGATGCGGCGGTGACGGTGCTCATCGCACTGCACGATCTGCGCGGCCCGGGCGCACACCGCAATTCGCGCACCGGCTCGGTCTACGTCGTCAAACCCAAGATGCACGGGCCCGACGAGGTCGCCTTCGCGGACCAACTCTTCGGCGCGGTGGAGGACTTGCTGGGACTCGAGAGAAACACGGTGAAGGTCGGCATCATGGATGAAGAGCGGCGCACCAGTGTCAATCTCATGGAATGCATCCGTGGCGCCCGGCAGCGGGTGGCGTTCATCAATACCGGTTTCCTGGATCGCACCGGCGATGAGATCCATACCTCCATGCAGGCGGGCGTGGTGGCGCGCAAGAGCGAACTCAAGAAAGCTGTGTGGCTCGATGCCTACGAGCGTCAAAACGTCGACATCGGCCTGGCCTGCGGACTTCGCGGACACGCGCAAATCGGCAAAGGCATGTGGGCCATGCCGGATCTCATGGCCGACATGCTCAAGGCCAAAATCGCCCATCCATTGGCGGGCGCAAACACGGCCTGGGTGCCGTCCCCGACCGCCGCGACTCTGCATGCCCTGCATTATCACGCGGTGGATGTTGCCGAGGTGCAGACGCGCCTCGCCCACCGGCCACGGGCGTCTCTCGATGAAATTCTCACCCCGCCGCTGGTCCCAGCAGCGAAATGGAGCCGGTCGGAGATCGAGGAGGAAATCAACAACAACGCCCAGAGCATCTTGGGATACGTCGTGCGCTGGATCGACTCGGGTATCGGCTGCTCCAAAGTTCCTGATTACTACGATGTCGCGCTCATGGAAGATCGCGCTACCTTGCGCATCTCGAGCCAGCACGTGGCGAATTGGCTGCTGCACGGCGTTTGTTCCACGGAACAGGTGATGAGGGCATTGAAGAGCATGGCGCGCGTCGTGGATCAACAAAATGCGGGCGACCCTGGCTACCGCCGCCTCGAGGATGACCCGGATCGCAACATCGCATTCAACGCCGCGCGCGATTTGATTTTCGAAGGGCGAGAACAGCCGAATGGCTACACCGAAGGCATCCTGACGGCGCGCAGACTCGAGCGCAAAACGCAGGTTTAGGCGCCCAACCGAAGCGCAAGGTCCAAGACGGAAGCGGCAGAAATGTCGGCCGAGAAATTCGCCGCGCCGTCCCTAAAACCGGGGCGCTCCAGCGGCCGGGCGATATACGCCGTTCGCAAGCCATTCGCGGCGGCAGCTTTGAGATCGCTGCCGTGCGCTGCGCACATCAGGCATTGCCCGGGCAGCAGATTGAAAGCCTCCGCCGCCGCCAGATAAACTGCGTTCATTGGTTTGAAAGCTCTGGCATGATCGGCGCCCAAAATCGCATCCCAACGCAGGTCATTATGCCGGGAAAGATCGCAGAGCAACGCGGTATTGCCGTTGGAAACGGGAGCGATGAAGTACTGCAGCCGGAGTCTGGAAAGACCTGGCGATACGTCCGGCCACGCCTCGAGCTGGTGCCACGCCAGGGTCAGACGGTCCAATTCACCGTCCTCGATTTGCAGCACGCCGAATTGCGGCAGCAGCTTTTGCAGCGTCCTGCGATGCAGTACATCCAGTTTGGTATACGGAATTCTGCCCGAACGCACCTCTTCCATCGCCGGTTGATATTGATCGCGCCAGGCGTCGGCAAATGCAATCCAGTCCAAGGCGTGCCCTCGAGGCTGAAGCAGCGCTTGGGCCGCGCGGGCCACGCCCGATCTCCAATCGACCAGGGTGCCGAAGACATCGAAGAACAGTGCCTTCACGCCCGGCGCAAGCATGCGTTCTAGCGGGCTGCCGCAGGCATTCTCACAATGGCGCCGGCCTTCATCACGAAGGCAACGCGCTCCACCGCAGTGATGTCTTCGAGCGGCGAACCCGGTACCGCAACGATGTCTGCGAAGTAGCCCGGCTTGAGTTCGCCGATTTGACCGCCCCAGCCGAGAAGTTTTGCGCCGTTGATCATGTCGGCCTGCAGCACCGCCAGAGGCTTCATTCCGTATTTCACCATGAGCTCCAATTCCCGCGCCTGGGTACCGTGAGGAAATGGCCCTACATCGGAACCCACGGCAAAGGGAACTCCGGCCGCGACTTGCTTTTTGAATTCTCTGACTTTGTACTCGAACATCGGCCGTTCGCGCCTCGCAGCGGCCTCAGATTCGTTCATGAAGTACTCGAAAATAGTGAAAGTCGGCACCGCCGGGATGCCCTTGGCCTTCATGATCCGCATGGTCTCATCGCTCAGCTGCGTGCCGTGATCGATGGAGGCAACACCCGCCTGCGCTGCGTACAAAGTCCCGGGCTCGCCGGTCGCGTGGACCGCGACGCTCCCGCCGAATCGTGCCGCCTCGTCGATCGCCGCCTTGAGTTGCGCGACCGTATATTGATAAGGAGTGCGCAGCGCACCGGCCACCATCGAGTCAGGTCCGGTTTCATAAATTTTTACGAAGTCGGACCCTTCCTTGTGCTGTTGCCGGATCGCCGCAACCAATTCTTCTTCGTTGTTGGCATACGTTGCGTTGGACAAGACGTGCTGTTCGGGATTGAAGTGGTTGGCGTCTTCGTGGCCGCCGAGAATATCGATCGCGTTTCCCGATATGCGCAGCCGCGGCCCCAAGATCAAGCCTTTGTTGATCGCGTCGCGCACCGCGCTGTCGGCGGAGCCCGCACCCTCCGTACCCATGTCGCGTTCGGCGGTAAAGCCTGCCATCAAGTCATCTTTGGCCGCCAGCGTCGCCAGGATGGTCCGCTGCGGCACGGACTCTTGCACCGTCTGCAAATCCTCGGCGCCCGGATGCAAAAAAAGGTGCACATGGGCATCGATCAGACCTGGCAGCAACGTGCTGTCGCCCAAATCGACAACTTCAACGCCTGGTGGATGCGAGACCGCGGTCCCGACGGCGGCAATGCGTTCACCCTCGATCAGGATCTCGCCCGGCGAGATTACGCGGCCGCTATCGATCTCCAGCAGGCGCGCGGCGTGCAGAACAATTGGATGTCCGGCGCCCGCCGGCCCGACGGTCTGGGCGCGCGCGGATGCTGCGAACGCCGCTGCCGCTGCCACCGAAAGTGCTGCGATCCAAGTGGTCCTGTGTCGCGCCGCAGGTGTTGCAGCGATGAATTTTCGGTGCGCCATTTCAAGATCTCCGGGTACGTTTACGGATCGAGAGAGGCGGCATAGGCCGCGAGGTCAATCATGTCCGCTTGCGTCAATTTTGCAACTACGGACTGCATGGGCTGCGTGGCATCGCCGGCGCGCGCGCCGGACCGAAAGCCGTAGAGTTGACGGAACAGATAGCTTGCGAATCGCCCCGCCAATGGCGGTCCCTCGAACTGCGGCCCGCTGCGCAGATCCAACCCATGACAGCCGGCGCAAGGCTGGGTGCGGCCGTCGGCGCCGGTGCTTGCCAGTCGACGGCCGCGATCGACGCTGCCCCGTGGCACATACGCGATGTACTCGGTATGCGGGTCGCGCCGCTCGAAGCGCTCGGCATCGATCGGCATCTCCAAAATCGCCTCGTGCAACGGCGTCGGACGCCCGGCGGCAGGGACGAATATGCCGCAGGAGACTGCATGCCGAGGCACGAATTCCCGTTCCATGACCTTCACATGGGTCTTGGCCTTTTGGCGCGAAAAATATTCCGCGGCCTCGGCGATCTGCCGGTCCGAAAGATCCGCTATGGCCTCCTTCATCAGTGCGCTGGGTGTCCACCCTGGTTTCGCCGGCCGTCTTTCCCCGGTTTGAATGCTCCTTACCTGAGCCATGATGTAGCCCTGCGGCAGGCCGGCGATCTTGGCATTTTCTGGACGGCCGCCGCCGTCCGGCAGATGGCAATAACCGCAGACGATTTTTTTCTCAGAGTGGGTTGCCGCCACGATCGCGGGCATTGTTGAATGCTCCAGCGGAAACCAGTCCGGCGCAATCGACGCACGCGCCAAATCCGCCGCGCTGAAGCGCGCCTTGGAACCCGCGACGCTGAAGGAAGGTTGGCTGTCGGGTGCCGTCGATGGCGGCGTGCGATCGCAAGGCGGATAGGCCCAGCCCGGAAATCCCGCCGTCGGCGCCGAGTTGACGCAGGTCGCGCAAAGCAAGCTCACGCTGAATAGATACGGTACGGCTGCGCGCAATTGGGCTATATCGCTAATTCAGCGCCGGGAACAGCGCCGGCGGATGCCGATGCTTGGTCGCCTGTTCGTACGCGTAGGCGAATTTGATCAGCGTACCTTCGTCGAAGCCATCGCCCAGGAACGTCAAGCCCGCCGGGAGCCCGCCGTGCGTGTAGCCCATGGGCACCGTAATGGCCGGAAACCCGGTTTGCGGCGACAACACCTGACTATTGTCGCCGGCCGGGCTCTTGTCGTCGCCCACTCTGCGCGGCGCATTGCTCCAGGTTGGATAGATCACCGCTTGCACTTTGTGGGCGGCCATGGCGGCGCGGACCGCGGCGCGAAACGCCATTTTTTTCTCGTTGTGATACACATCCGGGCACACCGTGCGGTCGGCTTCGCTGTCGGGCTTGGCCGCCGCGGTGCTTTTCAGCCTGGCCTCGATGTAAGGCAGGTACAGTCCGGACTGGATTATCTCCGCCAGGGTCCCGTACGTCGCGCCCTGGCCGTGTTTCGCCAAATAGCCGTTCAAATCAGATTGGAAGTCGCCGCAGAAGATATTCTTGGTCAGCGCCTCAAAACCGGCAATCTCAAAGGGATCCACAATCGTCGCGCCTTGCGCCTTCAAGTCCTGTATGGCTTTCTCGGTAAGCTCTTTTATTTGCGGATCGCCCGTCGGCGCGTCCAGATAGGCGCGAAACACCCCGATGCGTGCCCCGCGCAGTCCGCGCCGATCGAGAAACGCTCTATAAGACTCGGGAATATGCCCAACGGAATTCTGCGTGACAGGATCCTGCGGGTCGTATCCTGCAACCACGTCGAGCAGCGCGGCCGCATCCTCGACCGTGCGCGCGATCGGACCGCCCACATCGGCGCCGAGGAACAACGGAATGATGCCATCGCGGCTGGTCAGGCCGATGGTCGGGCGAATTCCCACCAGAGCGTTGTGCGACGAGGGCCCGCGGATCGAATTGCCCGTATCCGTGCCCAAACCCACGGCCCCGAAGTTCGCCGCAATTGCCGCCGCCGTTCCGCCGCTGGATCCGGCGGGCACGTAGTCCAGATTATAGGGATTGCGCGTGATGCCCGCGATCGAACTCACGGTTTCATAGGGGCTAAAGGCCCACTCCGCCATGTTGGATTTTCCCAGGATGATGGCGCCCGCAGCGCGCAGCCGCTGCACCATGAACGCATCCGTGGCCGGAACGAACCATTTCATCGCGAGTGAGCCGCCGGTCGTCTGCAAATCCTTCGTGTCGTAATTGTCCTTGACGATGACTCCGATGCATTGGAGTCCATGGATCTTTTGCGTGAGCTTGAATTCGGCATCGAATTGATCCGCCTCAGCCAACGCATTGGGATTGATCAGAACCATTGAATTCAAGCGCGTGCTTTGATCGTAGCTCCGAATGCGTTCCAGGTATTGCTCGACGACTTCATGACAGCTGATTCGATGTTCGTCGATGGCGCGTTGCGTTTGCGCAATCGTGATTTCAGTGATGTCGAAGCGCGCGCCGGCATGAGCCAGGATCGCCAGCATCGCGGCACCCAGAAGAACGGATAGGCGGCAGCTTGTCATGGCCCCGTAATTGGCAGCTCTTATTGAAGATTTCACAGTATAGCCTCCCGCCGCGCCGCGGCTGTCATCGGAACCTGCGCTCAAACGTTGAACTACGACACGGCGTGGCCTGTCTTAAATTGCAACCATGGCCGCTCCTGGGGCGAGGACTGCGCCGCAATTTTCCAGACATGCTTTTCAAGATCAAAAAGGGGTGAAATATCAGCATGTTATACAACATAAATCGCGTTAATTCCCTTCGCATGGCGCTGATCGCTTTGTGCGCAATGTTGGCGAGCTGCAATGACTACCAACATGGCTGTTACGGCTGTGGAGATTTTACACCTGCGGAATTCTCCAACGGCGTCGTGAGCGCCGATTTCAACGGAGATGGCTTCGCCGATGTTGTTGCCTTGAGTACCGTGCAGCCGTCGGCATCTTCGAACCCTTCCAATATCAAAGCCTACCTATCGACCGCGGCCGGCGTGTTTGCCGAGGCCGTCGAGACGCCCGACGGGTTCAACCCTCTGTATCTCGCCGGCGCCGATCTGAACGGCGACGGCCTGATGGACGTGGTCACGGCCAGCTTCGATGATGGCGCGCTGGATGTTTTCTTCAACAACAGGACCAGTCCGGGCAGCTTTAACCCGGCCCTCGTCTTGAACTCTCCAGGTGCCTCGCAGCTCGCGATCGCGGATATGAACGGCGATGGCTTGCCGGATCTGGTATCCGCGGATTTCAACGTGTCGCTGTTCCTGCAGACATCGCCGGGGACATTCGCCGCGCCGATCAGTCTTTACGCGGGAGGCGCCAATTGGGTTGCCTTGGGAGATCTCAATGGCGATGGCGCGACCGACGTGGCGCTCACCGACAATGTCGGCGTCAAAGTCCTGCTGCACACCGGCGCAGCTTCGAGTACCACCTTCGCCGCGCCGCTATCGGTGTTTACCCAAACGCCCAACGCGAACGTCTCCGGCGGCAACATCATCGCGATCGGCGACGTCGACGGAGACGGCCTCAACGATCTCGTCATCACCGACCCGGGCCCGACGGGCGGCATGTCCACCGCGGCCTATGTATTGATCCAAAATCCCGCCAGTCATGGCAGCTTCCTCGCGCCGGTCGGTTATGCCATTGCGACGCAGGATCGGCCCCAGTCCATCCAACTGCGCGATCTGCAGGGAGCGGCAAGCTCGACATCGTCATCGGCGGGCAGAACTTCGTCACCGTGCTGCTGCATGATCCCGCGAATCCCGGAAAATTCCTGCCGGCAAGCATTTATCCGGCGCCCGGCGCCAACGAAATTGCGATCGCCGACATCAACGGCGACGGCAAACTCGACATCGTGGTGAGCAACGGCGTCACCTTTCCGATGCAGGGCGGCGTGACGACAACGCATCCCGGCGTACTGCTGCAGAGCACGACTGCGCCCGGCACATTCGGCGCACTGCAGGATCTGCCCTAAGCCGCGTCGCCCGCAGGCACCCGGAGGGCTGGCACCCGCGCGGCATTATGTCGCCCGGCCCGCGTGCTCGTGCCGGCGATCTCGCGCCGTGGCGTGATTTCGCTCGCGCCGCAATTGTAAAAAATGCAGCGCTCCGTAGGACAAATCCGTCAGCGAGCGTAGCGAAAAAAATTTCTTCCGTTCGATAAAATCCGAGCGACCAAAAACTCTTCTCTGCAACAGAAGAACAATTTTTTACGCGAACGAATAATTATCGAAGGGTGCAATCCATGAGCGCGAACGAAGTACCGGCTGAGGTTGAGTCCTCGCAGGCGGCTGCCAAAACAAATCGACGCGAGGTGCTGATCGCTTTGGGAATCGGCATGACCGCGCCGCTGTTCGGCTGCGGCGGCGGCGGTTCCGGTGCCGCGGCTGCGCCGACACCTCCGTCAAATCCGATGCCCCCGCCGCCGCCGCCGCTGGACATCACGCCGACGGTCACTTTTGACGCCAACGCAACCGCGGGCTTGACAGCCAATTACGCTTACTTGACCGGTTCGGCCGGCGTCAATCCCGCGTTCACCTTCAGCGGCGCCGCCCCTGCATTGATTACGCAGTTCGGTTCAACTGCGCCGCGCCAAAACATGGTCAGTGTGGCCGATTCGAACGCGGATACTTATGCGCCGGGCACGCTTTACACGACCTTCTATCACACCGGCACGATGCTGGATGTCATGCAATACGGATTCAGCGACAACGTCATGCTGTACGTCAACGACACCTTCGTCGCGCGCTATGGTCTGGCGCTGGCGAGCGGGACCGCACAGGCCGGCGCTGCAAGCAGCATCACATTGGCGGCGAACTCATCGACCACCTCGGGCTACTACAATGAATACTACGTGCGCATTGCGGGCGGCACGGGCGTGCTGAACGAGGCAAAGCAGGTGACCGCCTATGATGGCACAACCTTCATCGCCACCGTCGATTCCGCGTGGACCACGCCGCCCGACAGCACCACCCAGTACGTCATCCAAGAAGGCTCGCAGCCTTTCGTTCTCGATGGCGCCACCGGCGCGGTCAAATATCTGCATCTCAAATGGAATGTTTCCGGCCAGCGCAAGATCACCATCGAGCAGGGCCTCTTTGCCGGAGTGAGCTCGGACGGAACCATTGCCGCGGCGCCGCTTGCCGCGACGACGCCGTTCATCGCAGTCGGCGATAGCTTTTGGGAGGGCGATGCCGCGCCCAACAACGTTCCGAATCTGGTCGACATTTTCGCGGCGGCACTCAACTGGCAGACGACCAATCTCGGCGACGGTGGAACCGGATTCATCGGCACCGTTCCCGCGCGCTTGAATTTTCAGGATCGGATTGCGCCTCCCGCAGAAGCTTGGCGCGTAATGCTCACCGGCACCGGGGGCACCTTCACGATCAGCGTTGATTATAACGGCGTCACCAGCACCACCGCGGCCATCGCCTCGAGTGCGGCTCCCGCGGACATCCAAGCGGCGCTGAATGCCCTCGTAAACGTGGTCTCCGCCGGCGGTTCGTTCATCGTGGCGCGCGGTGATCTCGGTGCGCCGCTGATATTCGTCGCTCACGGAATGGCGGGCGCCACCTTGAGCGTCGACGCCAGCCAACTCACCGGCGGCAGCATCAGCGTTTTGGGCGCCTATCAGGGAGATGTGGCTGAAAACCTGCCGACCGATTCGGCCGGCAACGCGGCGCCGTTTTACCTGTTGGTGTCGGGATCCGGAAACGACGCTCCGTATACGGATGCCCAAGTGCAAACGGCGGCGACCTATGTTGCGCAGCAGATCGTTGCGCGCTTTCCCACCGCCAAAGCCATCTTCGTCGGCGTGCTGGGCGATTGCAATGCGGGCTCGAATTTGATTAGCGCTGCCGATGTTTCGCGCAATGCCGCCATCGCGGCAGCCGCGGCGCTGCTGCCGATGATCAATGGCAAGGTACCCTTTGTGGACACCTACGCGGCCGGCGTCGGCCAACCCAAAATCATCAACGGAGTGGGCACGGTGGCAAATCCCGCACCGGGGACCAATTCAAACTTGAAGAGCATCGTGCTCTCGGGACATCCGACCGGCGCCGGCGCGCAATTTCTAGCGAACTGGCTGGCACCTAAGGTTCAGAGCATCGTCGGCAGCGGCTGAGGGCCATCGGCCCGCAGGGGCGCCGCCCGAGGCCCCGCGCGGCGCATTCGACGCGCCCGGCGAACCTGTGTATACTGCGCGCAGCTTTATAGGGCTGGTGCTCGGTCAGTGCCGCCTTCGGCTCGCGGTCCGTCTTCGACGCACTTCGTTTTTTCACCCTCCTCGCTGCTGACCGCTGCGGACGCTTGATAGCGCCGTCGTGCGAGTCAATTTTCATAAGGTTTAATAATGTCATTTTCAGATCTCGGGCTATTGCCCGAATTGCTGCGTGCTGTTGCCGATAAGGGCTACGACACGCCCTCCCCCATCCAAATCCAAGCCATTCCCGCGGTACTCGCCGGCCGCGATGTTCTTGCCGGCGCGCAAACCGGCACCGGCAAGACTGCCGGTTTCGTGCTGCCCATATTGCAGCGGCTCACGGCCGATGCGGCCAACGCCGCCAGCCGAGCGCCGCGCGCGCTGGTACTTACGCCGACGCGCGAACTCGCCGCTCAGGTTGCACAAAGCGCGCGCGATTACGGCAAGCACCTGCCGCTGCGCACCTATCAGGTATTCGGCGGCGTCAGCATCAATCCGCAAATCAGCGCTTTGCGCAGCGGCTGCGACATCCTGGTCGCCACCCCGGGCCGGTTGCTCGATCTTGCGCAGCAACGCGCGTTGGATCTGTCCAAAGTTCAGGTGTTGGTCCTCGACGAGGCCGACCGGATGCTCGACATGGGTTTCATCCACGACATCCGCCGCATCATCAAATTGCTGCCGCAAAAGCGCCAGAATCTGTTGTTCTCTGCGACCTATTCTGACGACATCCGCGCCTTGGCTGAACGCCTGCTGCACGATCCACTGTCGGTGCAGGTCGCTGCGCGCAACGCGCCGATCGAACTGGTCGAACAGCGCGCGTACCGGGTGCAAAAAGAACAGAAACGGCACCTGTTGGTGCATCTGATTCAGGAAGGCCAGTGGCGCCAGGTTCTGATCTTCACGCGCACCAAGCACGGCGCCAACCGTCTCGCTCAACAATTGGAAGGCGCCGGCATCCAGGCCGCCGCAATCCATGGAAACAAGAGTCAGGCCGCACGCGTGAAGGCGCTCGACATGTTCAAGCGAGGTCAGGTCACCTGTCTGGTCGCCACCGAAGTTGCGGCGCGCGGCCTCGACATCAAGGAACTCCCGCAAGTCGTCAATTACGAACTGCCCAATGTGCCTGAGGACTACGTGCATCGCATCGGCCGCACCGGCCGCGCCGGCTCGGCTGGCGAGGCAATTTCGTTGGTCTCCTCCGATGAATCAGGATTGTTGCGCGACATCGAGCGCGTCTTACGCCGCAGCATTCCCACCCTGCCGACTCCGGCCTTTAAAGTGGTCGAATCCGCCGCGCCTGCGCCGTCGCGCGAAGGCCGCCCGCCGCACTCGCCGCATCGGCATGCCGGGCAAAACCAGCATGGCGGCGGCCGCCGCGACGGCAATAGCGAGCGTCGCGATCCGCGCCGGCCGCAAGCGTCACGCTCGAACTCAGGCAGCGCATCGGGCGGTGGAACGAGAAGTTTCGGTCAGCCGCAGCGGGGGCGGTTCCGCTGACGCACCCTTCAGGACAGCTTGGGCACCAGGCCGCGCAGGTAAGCCACAAACTCGGGGCCCAGGCTCGGATGCTTCAAACCGTATTCCACGGTCGCCTGTAGGTAACCGAGCTTACTGCCGCAATCGTAGCGCTTGCCTTCGAATTCGAAGGAATAAACCGCCTCGCGCTGCATGAGGCGCGCAATGCCGTCGGTGAGTTGAATCTCGCCGCCGGCGCCCTTGCCGATTTTCGCGAGGTCCTCGAAGATCGCACCCGTGAGCAAGTAGCGGCCGACCACGGCCAAGGTCGAGGGGGCTTTATCCGGCTTCGGTTTCTCGACGATATGCGACATTTTGCCGATACGCGGGGCAATCGTCTTCTCCAACGTGACGATTCCATATTTGTCGGTATCTTGCTTGGGGACGTTCTGCACGCCCAGCACGCTGCCTTGATGTTTCGCGAAGACTTCGGCCATTTGCTTGAGGCAGGGAGTCTTCGCATCGATCAGGTCGTCCGCGAGATGCACCATGAACGGTGCGTCGCGCACCACCGGGCGCGCGCACAGCACCGCGTGGCCCAACCCCAAGGGCGCCGGTTGCCTGATGTAGACGCAAGAAGCCCAGCTGGGCAGGATTCCGCGCAAGGTGTCGAGCAGCTCCTGTTTGCCTTGCGCCTGCAAAACCGCTTCGAGCTCGGGGTTTGAATCGAAATGATCCTCGATGGCGCGCTTCGAACTGCCCGTGATGAATATCAGCGTATCGGCGCCCGCGGATAGAGCCTCATCGACCGCGTACTGGATCAGCGGCTTGTCCACGATCGGGAGCATTTCCTTCGGACTTGCCTTGGTGACGGGTAGAAATCTGGTGCCGCGTCCTGCAACGGGGAAAACGGCTGCTTTTACTGGGTTTGTCATGGCGAAAGCATAACGGATTTCCCATGCTGCCGCCGTCGGACATTTCTCACACGGAAACTCTAGCGCAACTTGACGATGGCGTACGCCTCGAAGCTGTCCCACGAATGGCAAGCGGGACAGTGCCAATAAAAATTGCGCCCGGAAAACCCGCATTCGTTGCAGCGATATTTTTCGGCCTGCGCCAGCAACGCGCCGATTTCCTGGGCGATGCGCGCCGATTGCGTCGGACCTTCCCGCCAGACCGCCTGCAGAGTCGGATCCTGCGAGAAGACTTTTTCGATCGAGCTGCGCAGCGGCGCGGCGGCGCCCAGGTCGGCGGCAATCGCGGCGAACACCAGGCGTTTGAGTTCGTCAAAGTCGCGCGATTCCGTCTGGGCGACCAGTTCGCCAAGTATGGCGTCCCGCTCGGTGAGCCCGACGAGCTTGAGCAAATGCGGCAGTTCCTCCTGCAGCAGCGTCGGCGATTCGGCGAGAGCCTGCCTGATGAGCCGTACCGCAAGATCCGGCTGCTGTTCGCGCTCAGCAATTTGCGCGCTCAAGAGCGCGGCGCGCGGAAACGGCGCCGCCTCGTTCTGCGCATCGCGCAGCCAATGACGGGCGCTTTCAAAATCGCCTCGTTCGATCGAGACGCTCGCGAGTTCGCACAGGTAGTGCGCGGCAACGCTGCGCGCCGGCGCGGCCTTGATGCGCGCCAACTGCCGGTACGTGCCGAGCGCCTGCTGCCAGTCGTGTTGACGCTCGTAGACCCCGCGCAAGGCGTCGAGCGCGCTGGCGCGCAACCGCGGCACCTCGCTGACCTGCTGAAACAGGCCTTCCGCCCGGTCCAGAACTCCGGCGCGCAAATAATCCTGCGCCAGCGCCAACAGCGCCTGTTCGCGATGCTCCGAGGCCAAATCCTTGCGAGCCAATAGATTCTGGTGGATGCGGATGGCGCGCTCGACTTCGCCGCGCCGGCGATACAGCGACCCCAACGCAAAATGCGTCTCGATGGTCTCGGCGTTGGCATCCATCAACTTGAGGAACATGTCGAGCGCCCGATCGGGCTGCTCGGTCACCAGGTAATCCAGGCCCGTCAGGTAGTCGGGATGCAGCTTGCTCAAGGATGCCGGCCAGCGCCTGCCCCAGCCGAAGTGACCGGCAAGAATCCCGATCACCAGCGCCGCCAGCACGAAGCCCCAACTCAACAGCGGAAAATCGGACACGTGCCCGCGGCCGCTCTAAAAAACTTAGTCGCGGATCGGCTGATCCGCACCGTCGTTGACGCGTTCGCGCAGGTCTTTGCCCGGCTTGAAATGCGGCACATGTTTGCCGGCAAGCGCAACCGCCTCGCCGGTTTTCGGATTGCGTCCCTGCCGGGGCGGGCGAAAATGCAGCGAGAAACTTCCGAAACCGCGTATCTCGATGCGCTCGCCGGTCGCCAACGCGTCGCTCATGATTTCCAAAAGCTGCTTGACGGCCAGCTCGACATCCTTCGCCGGCAAATGCTTTTGCTTCGCCGATATGATCTCAATGAGTTCCGATTTCGTCATTATCGATCCGTAGGCAGCAGACATACTCAAACCAAAGAGCGGTTGCGGCGGCTCCGCAGCAACCGCTCTTCAGCCCCTCTCAATCTTGGCCGGAGATTTGCTCTTTGAGTAGATCTCCCAGGCTCGTTCCGGTCGGCGAATCGGTCCGATAATTCTGCATGGCCTCCTGCTCCTCGTGGATATCCTTCGCCTTGATCGACAGCGATATGCTGCGGCCCTTGCGGTCCACGCCGGTAAATCTAGCCTCGACTTCGTCGCCGACTTTCAGCACCAGCCGCGCGTCTTCCACCCGATCGCGCGAAATATCCGAAGCGCGCAACTGGCCATCGACGCCGTTGCCGAGATCGATGATCGCGCCCTTCGCGTCGACTTCGCGCACCACGCCTTTGACGACGCTGTTTTTCGGATGCTCGGCGATGTAAGCCGAGAAAGGATCCTTGGCGAGCTGCTTGATGCCCAGGCTGATGCGTTCGCGCTCCGGATCGATCGACAGCACCATGGCATCGACCTGCTGCGCCTTTTGATAGCTGCGCACGGCCTCTTCGCCCGGCAAGTCCCAGGAAATATCCGACAGATGCACCAAGCCGTCGATGCCGCCGGCCAAACCGATGAAGATGCCGAAATCGGTGATCGATTTGATCTGTCCGCTGACCTTGTCGCCGCGGTTGTAGTTGTCCGCGAATTCCTTCCAAGGATTGGCCTTGCACTGCTTGACGCCCAAGCTGATGCGCCGGCGCTCCTCGTCGATGTCGAGCACCATGACTTCAACTTCCTGTCCGACATGCACGACCTTGGCGGGATTGACGTTCTTGTTGGTCCAATCCATTTCCGAAACGTGCACCAAGCCCTCGACGCCTTCCTCGATTTCAACGAAGCAGCCGTAATCCGCGATGTTCGTGACCTTGCCGAACAGGCGCGTATTGGCCGGGTAGCGGCGCGCGATGTTCTGCCAGGGATCGGCGCCGAGCTGCTTCAAGCCCAACGACACGCGCTGGCGTTCGCGGTCGAATTTCAGGATGCGCACATCGATTTCTTCCCCGACTTTCACCACTTCGGAGGGATGCTTGACGCGCTTCCAGGCCATGTCGGTGATGTGCAGCAAGCCGTCGATGCCGCCGAGATCGACGAACGCGCCGTAGTCGGTAAGATTCTTGACCACGCCTTTGACCGCAGCGCCTTCTTGCAGGTTGTCCAGCAGCGCCGAGCGTTCCGCGCTGTATTCCTGTTCGACCACCGCGCGGCGGGAGACCACCACGTTGTTGCGCTTCTGATCGAGCTTGATGACTTTGAACTCGAGCGGTTTGTTCTCCAGGTACGATGGATCACGCACCGGACGCACATCGACCAGCGAGCCGGGCAGGAACGCGCGCACATTGTCGATTTCAACCGTGAAGCCGCCTTTCACGCGGCCGGTAATGATGCCGATGACGACCTCTTGCTTCTCGAAAGCCGTCTCCAAGCGGGTCCAGGTCCGCGCGCGCTTCGCTTTCTCGCGCGAAAGCCGCGTCTCGCCTGAACCGTCCTCGACGCTGTCGAGGGCGACTTCGACGGTCTCGCCGACGGTGACCTCGATTTCGCCTTTTTCGTTCTTGAACTGGTCCGAGGGAATGACCGCTTCGGACTTCAGTCCGACATTGACGATCACGTAGTCCTGGCCAACTTCGACGATCAATCCATTGAGGATGGTGCCAGGACGAATGCGCTGGCTCGCGATGCTTTGTTCAAACAGTTCCGCAAAACTTTCTGTCATGTTCTCTCTTGCTGAATCCTCGGGCACGATCCTTAAGTCCCCAGGGTTGCCATTAAAACGGCGATCGATCCTTGAAAGCCGCGTCCTAAATCAAAGCACGAGCGATGCCCAGCACGCGCTCAATCACGTCATCGACGGACATACCCGTTGTATCCAACATGGTGGCGTCGGCACTTGCCACAAGAGGCGAAGCGGAGCGCTTGGAATCGCGCTCATCACGCTCCGCTATCTCGAGCGAAAGGGCGGCAAGGTTAGCAGCAACCCCCTTTTCTTTCAACTGCTTATAGCGTCTCAGGGCGCGTTCGGCCGGGGTGGCGGTAAGAAAAATCTTAACTTTGGCCCGCGGGAATACCACGGTGCCCATATCGCGTCCATCGGCCACCAAACCCGGAGGAACCGCGAAGCGCCGTTGGCGCTCCAGGAGCGCCGCCCGCACCGGGGCCAATGCGGCGACCTTGGAGGCATCGTTGCCGGCCTGCTCGGTCCGAATCGCCCGGGTGACGTCCTCATCGTCCAGCCAAACCCGTTCCTCGCCCGACTCGTTGGCGCCGAAGCGTATGTTAAATCGCTCCGCCAAGGCCGCCAGCGCGCGCCCGTCATCCAAACCGATGGCGGCTCGCCGGGCTCCGAGGGCCACCAGCCGATACAGGGCCCCGCTATCCAGGAGCGCCCAACCCAAGGATCCGGCCACCGCGCGGCTGACCGTCCCCTTGCCGGAGCCGGAGGGGCCGTCGATGGTTATAACGGGCACATCGTTCATGGCACCCCTAATCCTCGCTCTCGGCGATGGTCAGCCCGACCGATTGCGCCAGCGGCACGAAACCGGGAAAGGAGGTGGCAACATTGGCGACATTGCGGATCCCAATGACGCCGCTGGCGCGCAGGCTCGCAATGGCAAATGACATTGCAATGCGATGATCGCCGAAGCTGTCGATCTCACCCGGCGAAAAGGCGCTGCCGTGACCGCGGCCCGTGATCTGCATGCCGTCAGGCAAGGCCGTATGGGCGACGCCAAGCGCCGCCAGGCCCGCGCTCATTGCGGCGATCCGGTCGCTCTCCTTGACGCGCAATTCTCCCGCTCCGCTAACCCGGGTCTGCCCTTGCGCACAGGCAGCGGCGATGAACAGCACCGGCAATTCGTCGATCGCCAGCGATACCAGTTCCTGGGGCACATCGATACCCTGCAAGGGCGAGGCAAAAACGCGCAAATCGGCCACCGGCTCGGCCCCGCTGTCGCGAGCATTGAAAATTTCGATGTTTGCGCCCATGCGCCGCAGAATCGTAAGCAATCCTGTGCGCGTTGGGTTTAGCCCGACATTTTGGATCAGCAGGCCGCCCGGCGCCGCTCCCAGAAGTCCGGCGACGATGAAGAACGCGGCGGATGAAAAATCGCCGGGCACGCTGATCCTTTGGGCGTGCAGGCGCTGCGGCGGATGCAAGGTGAGGCGCAGCCCATCGACGTCCAATCTCACCCCGCAGCTCTGCAGCATCCGCTCGCTGTGATCGCGGCTCACGTCGGGCGCCGTGATGCTGGTCTGTTGCGGCGCATATAAGGCCGCCAACAAAATCGCCGATTTGACCTGGGCGCTGGCGACCGGCATTTGATAGTCGATCCCGCGCAGGACCCGGACGGCGCTGATGTCGACCGGCGGAGTCCCATGATGCGTACGCACATCGGCTCCCATTGCGCGCAGGGGTTTGGCGACGCGTTCCATGGGCCGCTTCATCAGGGATGCATCCCCAACCAGCCGCGAGTTGAATTTCTGCGCGGACAGCAACCCGGTGAACAGGCGCATCGCGGTGCCCGCGTTTCCCATATCGAGGGCCCGGCCGGCGCCCTTCAGGCCATGCAGGCCCACGCCGTGGATCAGCACGCGAGCCGCGCTGGGCTGTTCGATGTCCACGCCCAAGGCGCGCATGGCCGCGAGGCTCGCCAGGCAATCCTCGCCGGCAAGAAAGCCGTCCACTTCACTGACGCCCTCGGCGATGCCGGAGAGCATCAGCGCGCGATGCGATATCGACTTATCGCCGGGCACGCTCATTGCGCCGAACACGCGCATCGCCGGATGCGCTTGGAATCCTGGCATCAGAGCACGGCCCGCGGATAGGAACCCAAAACCTTGAATAGCGAGGCGCGCGATTCGAGCGCAGCCAATGCCCGGGCGACTGCGGGATCCGTAACGTGACCTTCGATGTCGATGAAGAATACGTAGTCCCACTTGCGCCGGCGGGAAGGCCGCGACTCGATTCGCGTCATGTTGACCTTGTGCTGCGCCAAAGGCTGGAGCAATTGGAACAGGGCCCCGGAATCGTCGGTGGCGCTGGCCGAAACCAGCAATGTCGTGCGGTCCACCCCGCTGGCGCTGAAGAGTTTGCGGCCGATCACCAGAAATCGCGTGGTGTTGTCCGGCCGATCCTCGATTTCGCCGGCGAGCACCGTGAGCGCGTAGATCTCGGCCGCGGCGCGCCCCGCGATGGCCGCCGTGCCGCGCTCGTCGCGCGCGCGCCGCGCCCCTTCCGCGTTGCTGGAAACGGCCACGCGTTCAACTTCGGGGAGTTGGTCGTCCAGCCAACCGCGGCACTGCGCCAGGGCCTGCGGATGCGCGCAGACCCGTTTGATGGACTCGAAACCGCTCATCTTGCCCATCAAGCAATGACTGATGCGCAGCTCGACTTCGCCGCAGATTTTCAAGCCCGAGGTCAGGAACATATCCAGCGTGTGATTCACGGTTCCCTCGCTGGAATTCTCGATGGGCACCACGCCGAAGTCGGCGACGCCGCCCTCCACCTCGTGGAATATCTCGTCGATCGCCGCCAACGGCAGCGAACGTACCGAGGACCCGAAATGTTTGAGGACCGCGGCTTGGGAAAACGTGCCTTCCGGACCCAGGTAGGCCACCTTCAGCGGCTCCTGCTGAGCCAGGCAGGCCGACATGATTTCGCGAAACAACCGCAGGATTTCAACGTCGCGCAGCGGTCCCTGGTTGCGTTTGAGCGCCATGCGCAGCACCTCGGCCTCGCGCTCCGGCCGGTAGTAATCCACGGCCTTGCCGGATGCAGATTTGGAAATACCGACCAACTGGGCGAAACGCGCCCTCTCGTTGAGCAAGGCATGAATGCGCGCGTCAATGGCATCGATGCTGTCGCGAATGTTGCCCAAGCCGGCGCCCGCGGGCGTCGCCGGCGCAATTTTGATCGCGGATTTCGCCCGGAGCTTCGGTTTTCCCTTGCCATCGCGGCGCTTCATGGGTTGCGTCGCTCGAACTCGCGCATGAAGGCGCACAACTTTTCGACGCCCTCGATCGGCATGGCGTTATAGATGCTGGCGCGCATGCCGCCCACCAGCCGATGGCCTTTCAGTCCTTTCAAGCCGGCCGCGGCCGCCGCGCGCAGGAACTCGGCATCGAGCGCGGGATTGCTCAAGTCAAATGTGACATTCATCCAGGATCGGGAATCGCTTGCGACCGAATTGCGATACAGGCGCGACGCGTCGATGCAGGCATACAGCATCGCAGCCTTCGCCTGGTTGCGCCTGCCGATCTCGCCCACGCCGCCTGCGGCTTTCAGCCACTTGAAGACCAGTCCGGCCATGTACCAAGCAAAAGTCGGCGGCGTATTCAACATCGATTGATTGTCCGCGATCGCCTTATAGTTGAACACGTGAGGCGTTTCGGGGCGCGCGCGCCCGAGCAAATCCTCGCGCACGATGACGACAGTCAGCCCGGAAGGCCCGATGTTTTTCTGAGCGCCCGCATAAATCATGCCGAACTTGGCGACCTCGATTGGGCGCGACAGAATGCTCGATGACATATCCGCCACCAGCGGCACGGCACCGGTCTCGGGCACGTAGGGGAACTCGACGCCGCTGATGGTTTCATTCGGCGTGTAATGCGCATACGCCGCGCGGCCGCTGAAGCGCAGCTCCTGCTGCCGCGGCACGCGGCGGTAGTCCGCGCCGGCATCTGCCGCCACGTGAACTGCGCAATATCGCGCCGCCTCGGTGATGCCCCTTTGGGACCAGTGGCCGGTATTGACATAGTCGGCGGTGGAGTTGGGCGGCGGACAGGTTCAAAGGCACCAGGGAGAACTGCGCCGATGCCCCGCCCTGCATGAACAGAACCTTGTAATTCGGCGGTATCGACATCAGCTCGCGCAGATCCGCTTCCGCTTGCGCAGCGACGTCCATGAAGCTTGCGCTGCGATGGCTGATTTCCATCACGGACATGCCGCTGCCGTTCCAATCGAGCAGCTCAGTCGCGCGCCTCCTCCAGAACCTCGAGCGGCAAAACGGCCGGTCCTGGCGAGAAATTGAAGGCGCGCACGGATGCCTTATGAGTCGCCGGCAGCCGGATCGGCGGGCTCGGCGGGTCTCGGTCGCTCATCGCCCTCGCCCGCCAATCCCTCGATGCGCTCGAGCCCGGAGAGCTGATCGCCCTCTTCCAAGCGGATCAGTCGCACGCCCTGGGTATTGCGCCCGACCACCGAGATGTCTTTGACGGGCGTACGCACCAGCACGCCGTTTTGACTCATCAGCATGATTTCATCATCCAGGCTGACCTGCAGGGCTCCGACCATGATCCCGTTGCGGTCGGTGATCTGCAAAGCGATGACCCCTTGGCCCCCGCGTCCATGTTTGGGGAAATCCTCGAGCGGAGTCAACTTGCCGAAGCCGTTCTGCGATGCCGTGAGAATGAAGCCGTCCTGCGCGACGATCAAAGCATTGACTCGCTGCTCGTCGCTCAGCTTCACGCCGCGCACGCCGGCAGCCTCCCGCCCCATCGCGCGCACTTCGTCCTCGACGAATCGTATCGCCTTGCCGCCCGTGGTGAACAGCAGTATGTCCTTGGTGCCGTCGGTAATGGCGACGCCCACCAGCTTGTCGCCGGGATCCAGCGCTACGGCGATGATGCCGCTGGCGCGCGGCCGCGAGAACAAGGCGAGCGAGGTCTTTTTCACCGTCCCGAGACTCGTCGCCATGAAGACGTACTTGCCTTCTTCGAACTCCTTGATCGAGAGCATGGCGCTGATACGCTCGCCTTCCTGGAGCGGCAAAAGATTGACGATGGGCTTGCCGCGCGATCCGCGGCTGGCCTGCGGCAACTGATAGACCTTGAGCCAATAAAGCTTGCCGCGGTCCGAAAAGCACAGCAGCGTGTCGTGAGTATTGGCCACGAACAGCTTGTCGACGAAATCTTCATCCTTGACGCTGGTGGCAGCCTTGCCGCGGCCGCCGCGGCGCTGCGCCTGATAATCGGACACCGGCTGCGCCTTCGCGTAGCCGCCATGCGACAACGTCACCACGACGTCCTCGGGTGAAATGAGATCTTCGGTGGTGAGATCTTCGTGATTGACCAGGATCTCGGTGCGGCGCTTGTCGCCGAAGGTATCGCGGATGAATTCCAATTCCTGGCGTATCACTTGAAGAAGGCGCTCAGGGCGCGCCAGGATGTCCGCCAGATCGCGGATTTGCTCCAACAGTTCCTGGTACTCGCCGATGATCTTGTCTTGTTCCAGTCCGGTGAGCCGATTGAGGCGCATCTCCAGAATCGCCTGCGCCTGCGTATCGGTGAGCCGATAGCCGCCTGCGACGATGCCGAGGGCGGCAATCTCCCCGTCGGGCCGGGTGCTGATGGCGCCGGCGCGTGCCAGCATTTCAGGCACTGCGCCGGATTTCCAGATCCGCCCCATCAGCGCGATCTTGGCTTCCGCCGGCGAGGGCGATGCTTTGATGGCGGCAATGATTTCGTCGATATTGGCAAGCGCAATGGCCAAGCCTTCCAGGACATGTCCGCGTTCGCGCGCCTTGCGCAGCTCATAAACCGTCCGCCGCGTGACGACCTCGCGGCGATGGCGCAAAAAGGCATCGAGCATCTCTTTGAGACTGAGCAGACGCGGCTGGCCATCGACGAGCGCCACCATGTTGATGCCGAACACTTGCTCCATGGGGGTTTGCGCGTAGAGATTGTTGAGCAAAATCTCCGGCACCTCGCCGCGCTTCAACTCGATCACGACGCGCATGCCATCCTTGTCCGACTCGTCGCGCAATCCGTCGGAGGCGATGCCATCGATCAGCTTGTCGCGCACCAGGTCGGCGATGCGTTCGATCAAGCGTGCCTTGTTAACCTGGTATGGCAGCTCGGTGATGATGATGGCCTGGCGTTCGCCCTTGCCGACATCTTCGAAGTGGGTTCGCGCGCGCAGATGCAGCCGGCCGCGGCCGGTCTTGTAGGCGGAGACGATCTCCATGGCGCCATTGATGTATCCCGCCGTCGGAAAATCCGGGCCCGGGACGATCTGCATCAGCTGGCCCAGCGTCAGGTCAGGATTTTCGATGAGCGCGATGCACGCCGTGATGATCTCGGTCAAATTATGCGGCGGAATGTTGGTCGCCATGCCGACCGCGATCCCCGAGGATCCGTTGATCAGCAGGTTCGGGATGCGCGCCGGCAGCACCGCCGGTTCATTCTCGGATTCATCATAGTTGGGATTGAAATCGACCGTCTCTTTGTCGATATCCGCCAGCAATTCGCCGGCCAATCTCGACATGCGCACTTCCGTGTAGCGCATCGCCGCCGGCGGATCGCCGTCGACCGAGCCGAAATTGCCCTGACCGTCGACCAATAAATAGCGCATCGAAAATTCTTGCGCCATGCGCACGATGGCGTCGTACACCGACGCATCGCCGTGCGGATGATATTTGCCGATGACGTCGCCGACCACGCGCGCCGATTTCTTGTAGGCCTTGTTCCAGTCGTTGCCGAGCTCGCGCATGGCGAACAGCACCCGCCGATGCACCGGCTTCAGCCCGTCGCGGACGTCGGGCAAGGCACGGCCGACGATTACGCTCATTGCGTAATCGAGATAGGATTTGCGCATCTCGTCTTCGAGATTTACGGGCAATATTTCGCGTGCGATCTCGGCCATTTGCGCGAGTCCGGTAAGTTATCGGACTTTATTTAGTGGGTTTAAAGGAGGCAGGACAGGTCTGAAACATGGCGTAATTCTAGCACATATCCACGGGGGTCTTAAGACTACCGCGCGGCATTTGCCGATATACTTGCGGCATGCCGACCGCCACCGCAGATTTACGCATCGACAGCCGCTGGATGGCCCCGATGAGCGCGCGAAACGCGGTCCTCGAGGATCACTCCTTGCTGGTTCGAGACGGACGGATCCTCGACATTTTGCCGAGCGCGGCTGCGGCCGAGCGCTATTCAGCCACGGCGGTGCTGGCGCGAAATTCGCATCTTCTCATGCCCGGCATGATCAATGTGCAGTCCGACGCCGCCACCCTCTTGTCTCGCGGCGCGAACGGCAAGGCGGCGCGCCTCGAAGGCAATGCTGAATTCGCGCGCGACGGAACCTTGGCGGCCATCGCCGCAATGCTCAAGTCCGGAATCACGTGTTTCTGCGATCGCTATTATTTTCCCGAAGAAACGGCTCGAGCGGCGAGCGAGCAAGGCATGCGCGCGACGATCGGCATGCCGGTCGCGGACGGCTGCACGCCCTGGGCGAAGGATGGCGCCCAATCATTGACGCGCGCGCTCGAGCTGCGCGACCGGCACAAGGGCGACGCGCTGATATCGACCGCCTTTGCACCGCTCGGGGCGAACACGCTGAGCGATGCGACCTTCTCGCGTCTCGCGACGCTGGCCGATGAACTGGATGCAGCAATCATGATCGACCTGCACCGATCGAACCGCGAAATCGAGCAATGCGTCGCGGCGCATGGTGTACGGCCGCTCGAACGTCTGTGGAATCTGGGATTGCTGACGCCCGCGCTCAATGCCTCGCACATGGTGGTGCTCGGCGCCGCGGATATGAGTCTCCTGCAGCGCACCGGCATCTCGGTGACCGTGTGCCCCGAAGGCGACATGCAGCGCGGTCACGGCTTACCTCCCATCGCGGCTTTCGTCGCTGCCGGTGTTCGACTTGGAATCGGCAGCGCGGGCGCCGCGGCGTTGAGCCGCGACATTTGGGGCAATATGAAAATTGTTGCGCTATTGAGCGGCGCCGGCGATGCGCTGCGCGCGGCAACCTATGGCGGCGCCGCGGTTTTGGGGCTCGAGGGCGAAGTTGGCAGCCTGGAGGCCGGAAAATGGGCCGACCTGTGCTGCGTCGATCTATCGGGTCCCGCCACCCAGCCCATCGGCGATCCGCTGGCGCAATTGGTTTTCGGCGGGGCTCGCGACATCGTGAGCGACGTTTGGGTCGCGGGGCGCCAGCTGCTCTCGGGCGGGGAACTGACGCGTCTGGACTGGCCGGATGTGGCCGCCCGCTCCCAGGCGTGGGCCGCGCGCGCAGCCGCGCGAGGTTAACCGATGAATCCTGCACAGAACGCCGATCCCGCGGAACTGGCCAAGTTCAGCGCCCTCGCCACGAGCTGGTGGGATCCAGCCGGGCCGTCCAGGCCGCTGCACGAACTCAATCCTTTGCGCCTGCGTTACATCGAAAAGGCTGCGGCTTTGGCAGGCGCGCGCGTGCTCGACGTGGGCTGCGGCGGTGGCATCCTGAGCGAGGCGATGGCGAAGCGCGGCGCCGACGTGCTCGGGATCGATCTTGCGCAGGCGGTGCTCGATGTGGCGGAACTGCATGCGCTGGAAGGCAAGGTGCGGATCCAATATAAAGCCGTGGCGGCCGAGGAGCTGGCGGCCGCGCAGCCCGCGTACTTCGATCTGGTCACCTGCATGGAAATGCTCGAGCATGTCCCCGATCCGGCGGCCATCTTATGCGCCTTGACGCGGTTGGTGCGGCCAGGCGGGAATATCGTCGTCTCGACGCTGAACCGCAAGCCGCTGGCATTTGCGGTGGCGATTCTCGGGGCGGAGTACATTACGCGCACCTTGCCGCGAGGTACGCACGAATATTTGAAATTCATCCGCCCCTCGGAACTCGCGCGCTGGGGCCGCGCCGCCGGCCTGACTTTGGTCGACCTGACGGGCATCGCCTACAACCCCTTGACCCGCGCCTTTCGGCTTTCGCCGAACACCGACATCAACTACCTTGCGCACTTCAAACGTTCCGCCTGACATGGCGCTCGCGGCGGTGTTATTCGATCTGGACGGCACCTTGCTCGACACCGCGCCCGACATGGTCGGCGCGCTGAATGCTCTGCGCCGCGAGGAATCGCTGCCGCCGCTGCCCTACGACGCGGTTCGCAGCTCGGTGAGTCACGGCAGCGCGCGCGTGGTGAAAACAGGTTTTCCGGATGCGGATCCGCAAAGCGCCCTGCGCCTTCAGCGGCGCTTCTTGGAGATCTATCGCGGCGCGCTCAGCCGCGAAACGCGGCTGTTTCCCGGCATGAACGAAGTACTGGATGCACTGGCCGGCTGGCGCATCAAGAGCGGGATCGTCACCAACAAGCCGGCGTGGCTCACCGAACCTTTGCTTAGAGAATTGGGGCTGCGTGCCCGCTTCGCTTGCGTGGTCAGCGGCGATACGCTCGCCGAGCGCAAACCGCATCCCAAGCCCCTGCTGCACGCAGCGGCGCTTGCCCAAGCCTCCCCGGGGGAGTGCATCTACGTGGGCGACGCGGAGCGCGATGTGCAGGCCGCTCACGCGGCCGCGATGCCCGCATTGGTGGCCAATTACGGCTACTTGCGGGCCGACGAAGATTCCGCCCTTTGGGGCGGCGATGGCTACCTGGCCCAGCCGCGCGATCTTCTGGACTGGCTCAAGGCGAGCGGTCGAGTATGAACGATCTGAAGCTATGGCTGGCGCTGGCCGTGGGAGTGGTGTTGGGCGTCATGGCGGCGCTCATTTGGCGGGCCCGCCGCGAGCAGACGCTGCGGGTCGAGTTGGAGGTTTTGCGCGCCCGTTTCAAGAGCGAGGAAATTTTGAGCGCGGAACGCGAGCAGGCCGCGGTTCACGCCCGCGAGCAATTGCAGGGCGTATTCGGCGAGTTGGCGCGCGAGAGTCTGCAAGGCAACAACGAAGTGTTTCTGGATCTCGCGCGCGAACGCCTGACCCGCCAGCAGCAAGACGCCTGGCAAGTGTTGAAAGAACGCGAATCTGCCATCGAATCGCTGGTAAAGCCGATCCGCGACGCTTTGGCCAAGACCGAGGCGCAAATTCAGGCAATCGAGCGCGACCGCATCGATTCCTTCGCAACCATGAAGACGCAAATGGATCTGCTGGCGACCGGCCAGAACCTGCTGTCGCGCGAGACGCGGAATCTGGTGACAGCCCTGCGCCGTCCCGGAGTGCGCGGCCAATGGGGTGAAATCACCTTGCGCCGGGTGGTCGAACTGTCCGGGATGACTTTGCACGTCGACTTCACCGAGCAACAGCATCTGAATACCGAATCCGGCGCCATCCGGCCCGATATGGTCGTACACATGCCGGAACAGCGCGACATCGTGGTCGACGTCAAGACGCCCCTGGATGCCTATCTGGCGGCGGTCGAGGCACAGACCGACGAGGACCGGAACACACAGCTGCGCCGGCATGCGCAAATCGTCGGCGCGCGGGTGCGCGAGTTGGCCTCCAAACAGTACTGGGCGCAATTCGAGCGCAGCCCCGATTTTGTCGTGCTGTTTCTTCCGGGAGATCAGTTCCTGTCGGCTGCGCTGCAGGAGAATCCCGGCCTGATCGATGACTCGATGCGCCAGAACATCATGCTGGCGACGCCCACGAGTTTGATTGCGCTGCTGAAGGTGATTTCCTACGGATGGAAACAAACCGTCCTGGCCGACAACGCCCGCGAAGTGCGGCAATTGGGCGAGGATCTGTACAAGCGCTTGGCGGTGTTCGGCGAGCACCTGGGCAAGCTGGGCAAATCTCTGAGCAGCAGCGTCGAGTCCTTCAACAAAGCGGTGGGCTCGCTGGAGCAGCAAGTATTACCCGCCGCCCGCCGCTTCGAATCCTTGGGATTGCGCGTGACGCGCCAGATCGAGCCGATCGAGCCCGTCGAAAGCCTGACTCGCACGCCGCGCGCCGAATCCGGCGAGCGCGAGACCACCGGTGATCGCGGCTCCGAAGACACTTGATGCCGCCTTTCGCGCGCGCGCCATCCCCATCGGGTCGGTGCGCTATTGGAGCTGGCTGTTCGCACGCCGCACCGCTGCGCGCGCCGCTGCTTGGCGTGTACGCACTGCTTGCCGAGTGGAATGCGCTGATGGATCCTGGGACCGAAGCAAGCGCCGCGCGCATCAAACTGGACTGGTGGCAGGAAGAGATTCAGCGCCTCATCGCCCGTGCGCCCATTCACCCGATATGCCGCTTTCTTGGCGCGCTGCCGCGGGCCGGCGCGGTGGATTTCTTCCCCTTGAGCCAAGCCATCGATGCCTCAATTGCGGAGGTGAACGGCGTGCCGCTGGAACTCAGCGCAGAGCTGGAACCGCATGCCTGCGCGCTGCGCGCTGGCCCGTTGAGCCTGGCATCCCGGCTGGCCTTGGATGTTCCGGATGCGGGGGCCTTGGACAACTGTCTGCGCGCATTGGCGGTGGCAGATTATCTGGCTCGCGCGACCCGCGGCTACCGGCGCCAGTCGCGCCACGGACGCGTACCGTTCGCGGTGGAAGAGCTGCTGGCTGCGGGAGTGGATAATGCCGATCTTTGCGCCGCCCAGCCGCCGCCGCGACTCGAAGACTATCTGCGGCAACTGCGCGCCCGCACTGCGCGAAGCTACGAGACCGCCGCGTTGGCGCTGCCCGAGGCCTGCCGGGCGCGGCAGCGTCATTTGCTGGTGCTGGCGGCACTGGGTCTGAAACACCTGCAGCGGCCCCCGTCCAGCCTTGAGTCGGTCCGATTGCAGGATATGCTGCTCGCATGGTCGACGGCGCGCCGCGCCGATGGATGAAACTTCGATGCCGCAATTGATCCCGAAAGACTTTCTTCCCGACGGCGCGCTGCTGCGGGGACGCACCATCCTGATCACCGGCGCCAGCAGCGGACTCGGGCGGGCGCTGGCGATCGAATGCGCGCGCGCCGGCGCCACCGTCATCCTGTCCGGCCGCAACAGCGGCAAGCTCGACCGCGTCTACGACGAGATCGAGGCGCTGGGCGCACCGCAACCTGCCATCGCAGTATTGGATCTGGCGCTCGCGACCGCCGTTGAATACGACGCGCTGGCTCGCACCATCGGGACGGAATTCGGCAAGCTCGACGGCTTGGTCCATGCCGCGGGCTTGCTGGGCGATCGCTCTCCCCTGGAGCAATATGACGTACCGACCTGGTGCAAGGTTTTACATGTGAATCTCACGGCGCCGTTTATCCTGACGCAGGTCTTGCTCCCGGATTTGCGCAAGTCCGCGGACGCCTCGATCATCTTTGTCAGCAGCGGCGTGGTGAAGCAAGCGCGGCCGTTTTGGGGCGCCTACGCGGTGTCGAAAGCCGGACTGGAATCGGTCCGCGCCATGCTGTTCGAGGAGCTGGAGGGCGAGGCGAACATCCGCATAAACAGCGTGAATCCCGGGCCGGATGCGCACCGCGATGCGCGCCGCCGCCTATCCCGCGGAAGACCCCAACTCCGTGCCCACGCCCAAATCCGTGACCGGGCCTTTTTTGTACTTGCTCAGCGAACGCGGTCGCGGTATTGATGGTCAGTTCATTGACGCGCAATAGCAATTTGAGGAACACACGGATGGATTTACGCAAACTTTACTCGGGCGCCTTGCTGGCTCTTCTGTTTGGGGCCGGCGCGGCCAGCCATGCCGCCGACCTGGATTCGCGGCCGCTCGAGGCCGACTTCGTCATCCACGACTTCCATTTCGTCTCGGGAGAAACGCTGCCCGAGCTGCGCATTCACTACACGTATTTAGGCAAGCCCAAAAGGGATCTGCTCGGCCGCGTCACCAATGCCGTTCTGATCATGCACGGCACCGGCGGATCGGGCCGCAGCCTCATCAATGACAGGTTTTCCGGCGTGCTGTTCAAGAAAGGCCAGCTTTTGGACTCCGCCAAGTACTACATCATACTTCCGGACGGCATCGGCCACGGAGATTCGAGCAAGCCGAGCGACGGCTTGCGGATGCGTTTCCCCCAATATACGTATCAGGACATGGTGCTTGCGCAATACCTCTTGGTCACCAAAGGCCTGGATGTGAACCACCTGCGCCTGGTCATGGGCACCTCCATGGGCTGCATGCACACGTTCATGTGGGGCGAAACTTATCCGGACTTCATGGACGCGCTCATGCCGCTGGCCTGCCTGCCGGTGCAGATCGCCGGCCGCAATCGACTGTGGCGCGATTTGACCATGGATGCCATTCGCAACGATCCGGCGTGGATGAAAGGCGACTACACGACCGAGCCCACGAGCGCCCTGCGCACCGTGGCCGGGCTGCTGTTGATCGCCGGCAGCGCACCCATTCAGATGCAAATCACCCTGCCGACCCGGGATGCGGCGGACGAATTCCTCGCAAAATTCATGCCGCGGGAAATGGAGAATCTGGACGCCAACGATTTTCTGTACCAGGTCAATGCCTCTCGCGACTATGACCCTTCCGCGGGCCTGGAGAAGATCAAGGCGCCGCTGCTGCAGGTCAACTCGGCCGATGATTTCGTCAATCCGCCGGAGCTAGGCATCGCCGAACGGGAGATCAAGCAGGTCAAGAACGGCCGCTTCATATTGCTGCCCGCGTCGGATCAAACGCATGGCCATGGCACCCACACTTGGGCCGCGGTTTGGCAGCAATACCTGGCGCAATTGCTCGAGGCGACGAAGGGGCCGCCGGCTAATCACTAGAAACCTCGGCCGCGGCCGCCGCAGCGGCCGGTGCATTGGCCGCGTCGATTTCGTTGACCAGCGCGTTGCGTTCGCTCGCCAGCAGCGCGCGCGAATGGCCGCGCGGCAGATCGTGCCCCAGGTGCACAGGACCGAAGCGCACCCGCATCAGGCGGCTGACGATGATGCCGCGGGCGGCGAACCAATGCCGTATCTGCGCCGAACGGGTCGCGCGCACGGTCACGTTGAGCCAATGATTGAAACCTTCGCCATATTTCGCCTGGGCGTCGAGAATGCTCATCGCTTCGCCTTCGCACTCTGTGGCAGAGCGGAATTCGTCCAGCAGCGCTTCATTCAATGGACCGCGCATTCTCAATACATAGTCGACGGTCAGTGCGTGCGCACCGCGGGACACCCGATTTGCCCACGATCCATCATCGGTAAGAATTTCCAGGCCCCCATCGACCGGCGGCATCGGTTGAATGGCGAGCCACCGGCCCGCCGAGCGCGGCAGGTTCAAATGCTCCGCGGCACGCGACGTGGCAGCCTTGAGATCAAGGTTCTCGCCCGGCGAGCGGTGAAACAGCAGCACCCTTGATTGTTTCACCGCGGGCGTATGCAATCGCACCGGCCGGCCGTCCAAGGTAATGCGATCCCGCGCGGTCAGCTTCGCGCCCAACTGCGGAACCTCGCCGTTGACTTTCAACCGCAACTCGCGGATCCAGCGCTCCACTTCGCGGCGTGAGCCGATGCCCGCGGCGGACAAAAGCTTCTGCACGCGTTCGCCGCTCGCCGCAATCTTGAGCGGCGCGGCTGTTTTATGGGGAATTGCGCCTTTGCGTGAGCGCGCGGCCTTGGGTCGCGCGGCCATCAAATGGCATCGTCGTGTGCACCGCGTGCAACCAACCCGCGCGTTTGCGGCGGGGCGCTCTCTGCGGCCGGTTCTTCATCCTCGTCCGCCTGCGGATCGAACTGCGCCGCCGCGCCGATATCCGACGCGGCGCCGAGCGGCTCCTGCGGGTCGGTCAAAACCTCCGCCTCGGCCCCGGGCAGGGTCAACTGCACGCGCAAATCCTCGAGTTCCTTGAGCTGCGCCAAAGTCGGCAGGTCATCCAGCTTCTTCAAGCCGAAATAGTCGAGAAACTCGCGCGTGCTGCCGAGCAGTTCAGGCTTGCCGGGCACATCGCGGTGACCGACTACGCGAATCCAGTTTCGCTCATGCAAGGTCTTGATGATGTTCGGATTCACGGCGACGCCGCGAATTTGTTCGATTTCGCCGCGGGTGATGGGCTGGCGATAGGCTATCAGCGCCAACGTCTCGAGCAGCGCGCGCGAATATTTTGCCGGCCGTTCCTGCCAAAGGCGCGCCACCGGTTGGGCCACCGCGCTTCTGATTTGAATGCGAAATCCGCTCGCCACTTCCAACAACTCCAAGCCGCGCGTTTGGTACTCTTCGCTGAGAGTTGCAATCGCGCCTTTGACCTCCGCGGTGCTCGAGCCGTCGCGCTCGTCGAATACGCTCATCAGCTCCTCGAGCGTCAGAGGGCGGCCCGCCGCGAGCAGTGCTGCTTCAACCACATTTTTCACGTATTGATGGTTCATTGGATTCTCGCAAGATCATCGTTGGCGGCGCCGTCGTCGGCGACCAGCGACAGGTTCCGCGCCGGATTGCCCAGGCGCACGTGCAGTGGTGCGTATGCTTCGGATTGAACTATTTCGATCAACCCTTCGCGCAATAGTTCCAGAATGGCCACGAAGGTCACGGTGACGCCGCGGCGTCCCTCGTCCGGCGTGAACAAGCGCACGAAGTCGACGAAGGCGTTGGCCTGCAGCGAGCTCAAGACATCCGCCATGCGCTGGCGCACCGACAAGGGTTCACGCTGCACATGATGATGCGCGAACATGTCGCTGCGCGACAGGACATCCTGAAATGCGATCAGCATTTCCTGCAATGTCACCTGCGGGGGAATGCGCACCACCTTGCGATCGGCCAATTCGGCCGAGGCAACCCAGGTGTCTCGTTCCAGCCGCGGCATGCGATCGATCCCCTCCGCCGCCCGCTTGAAGCGTTCGTATTCCTGCAGGCGCCGCACCAGTTCCGCGCGCGGATCGGCCTCCTCGGCGGCATCATCGGTTCCGACGCGCGGCAGGAGCATGCGCGATTTCACCTCGGCGAGCGTCGCCGCCATGAGCAGGTACTCGCCGGCCAATTCGAGCTGCAGCACTTGCATCAACTCGATGTAGCGCATGTATTGGCGCGTAATCTCCGCGATCGGAATGTCGAGGATATCCAGATTCTGCCGCCGAATGAGATACAGCAGCATGTCGAGCGGCCCCTCAAAGGCTTCGAGAAACACCTCGAGCGCCTGCGGCGGGATATATAAATCTCTCGGCATCTCGATGATGGGCTGGCCCTCCACGACCGCAAACGGCATTTCCTCTTGTGCCGGCGCGCTTGCGCCGACCGGCGGTGGGGGCGGTGCCGCGTTTTGAACCAGCGTCAATTCAGGTTTCATCGGTAGTTCATGGCCATAGCTTGTCGGACAGCATCCATGGTGTCGCGCGCCACGGTCCGCGCCCGCTCGCACCCTTCCGCGATAATACCGCGTACCAGCTCGGGATTCTCCTCGAACTCCTGCGCCCGTTTGGCGATGCCCGACACCTCCTCCACGATTTTCTCGATGAGCGGCGCCTTGCATTCCAAGCAACCGATGCCGGCCGAGCGGCAACCCTTCTGCACCCATTCTTGCGTCTCGGGGGTCGAATAGATTTTGTGCAGGTCCCACACCGGGCACTTGTCGGGATCGCCGGGATCGGTGCGCCGCACGCGCGCCGGGTCGGTTTGCATGGCTTTGAGCTTTTTTACGATCGAGTCCGTGTCCTCGCGCAGACCGATCGTGTTGCCGTAGGACTTGGACATCTTGCGTCCGTCAAGACCCGGCACCTTCGGGGTCGCGGTCAGCAGCACGTCCGGTTCCGGCAAAATCGCGATGCCCGCGCCCTCCAGAAAACCCAGCAAGCGGTCGCGATCCGCCACGGTGAGCCGCGCATTCGCCTCCACCAAGGCCTGTGCTTTGGCGAGAGCCTCGGCATCGCCTTTCTCTTGAAACGCCTTGCGCAGCGAGCGATACATGGCGGAGTTGCGCGACCCCAAGCTCTTGATGGCTTTCTCCACCTTCTGCTCAAACTCGGGCTCGCGGCCGTAGACGTGATTGAAGCGCCGCGCCACTTCGCGTGTAATTTCGACGTGAGCCACCTGGTCTTCGCCCACCGGCACGTACTGCGAGCGATACAGCAAAATGTCCGCGCTCTGCAGCAACGGATAGCCGAGAAATCCGTAGGTGCTCAGGTCATGGTCGGCGAGCTGCGCCTGCTGATCCTTGTAGGAGGGTACGCGCTCCAGCCAACCCAACGGGGTGATCATCGACAGCAACAGATGCAATTCCGCGTGTTCCGGCACTTTCGATTGGATGAAGAGCGTCGCCACACCGGGGTTCAAACCCGCCGCCAGCCAGTCGATCGCCATGCTCCAGGTGTTTTCCTCGAGTTTCGAGGTGTCCTCGTAACCGGTGGTGAGCGCATGCCAGTCGGCAACGAAAAAATAACATTCATACTGATATTGCAGCTCGATCCAATTCTTCAGCGCGCCGTGATAGTTGCCCAAGTGCAATTGTCCCGTGGGACGCATGCCCGACAGTACGCGCCGGTTTTGTGCGGGGACGCTCATGCCGACAGGCCGATGCCCAGGACGTGGATCAGCTGGCCGGCGGCGCGGTACGCAGGACGGAAAAGCCAGCCGAGCAACCCCAGCACCGACAAGCCCACCACGATGAACATGCCCGCGGGCGCGATCTTTTCGAGCCGCGCCCCTAAACGCGACGGCAGAAGCCCGACCAATACCCGGCCTCCATCCAGCGGTGGAATTGGCAACAGATTGAACGCCGCCAGAACCGCGTTGAGCTTGATGCCGGCTTGGGCCATGAGCAGCACCCAGCTGTCCAAGGTTTGACCGCGTCTGATCTGCAGCACTGCCGCCAACACCGCGCCCCACAGGGCCGCCATCAATACATTTGCTGCCGGGCCGGCGAGCGCGACCATGATCGACATGCGCCGCGGATGGCGCAAACCGCTCGTTTCCACCGGAACTGGTTTCGCCCAGCCGAACAGCGGAAATCCGAACGCCAGAAGAAGCGCTCCCGGTACCATCACGGTGCCGAGCGGATCAATGTGGCGCAGCGGGTTGAGGCTCAGTCGGCCTAGCAACTGCGCGGTCTGGTCGCCGAAATAACGCGCGGCCCAGCCGTGCGCCACTTCATGCAGGGTAATGGCAAGTAAAACCGGGATGGCCCAGACCGAAACGGCGGCAAGCGCAATTGAAGCGGTGTCAAGAAATTCAGATAAATCCAATGCTTGAACTCATTATTTAATTTAATTGCGAGAAGCGTTGCCTACGGTCTGGCCGCATTATACGGTGGCGGTCGGCGCAAAGGGGCTGACATCGCCGCGCCCTTCGCGAAGCACGAGAGCGCGGTCCGTCGAGAGGTCGATAACCGAGGTCGGTATCAGGCCGCAATTGCCGCCATCCAGAACCAGATCGACGCTATGTTCGAGGTGCTCGTAAATTTCCTTGGCGTCGGTGCGCGGATGCTCTTCGCCGGGCAGCAGCAGGGTTGAACTCATCACCGGCTCGTTGAGTTCGCTCAGCAACATCGCCGTGACCGGATGATCGGGAACCCGCAGGCCGATGGTCCCGCGCCGTTCGTGCTTCAAGCGCCGCGGCGTTTCGCGCGAGGCCTTGAGCAGAAACGTGTACGGCCCCGGCGTATGCGCACGCAGCAATCGATACTGCCAGTTGTCGACGAGAGCGTATTTGCCGACGTCCGCAAGATCACGGCACACCAGCGTGAAATGATGATTGCGGTCGGTTTGACGAATCTCGCGGATGCGTTCGAGCGCGGCCTTGTCGCCGATGTGACAGCCGAGCGCATAGCAGGAATCGGTCGGATAAACGATTACCGCACCGCGTCGCAGGGCTTCGACCGCCTGGCGTATATAGCGGCGTTGCGGCGTGACCGGATGCAGTTGCAGATAGATGCTCATTGCCTCGGTTATGATACCCGCATGAATCAACTCCTCGAATGGTTGCCCCTGATCGCCTTCTTTGCGGTCTTTGAAATCCGCGACATTTACTGGGCCACGGCCGCATTGATGATTGCCTGCGTGCTGCAGATGGTGATCCACCGGCTGCGGGCCGGCAGCTTCAAAACCATGCACGTCGTTGCCACTTGCATCGTGCTGGTCTTGGGCACCGCGACGCTGCTGCTGCACGATCAGCGCTTCATTCAGTGGAAACTGACGCGTATTGCTCGGCCTAACTTCAGCGGTTTTCCTCGGCAGCCTTGCGGTCGGCAAACAACCGCTCGTGCGCCGCATCCTCGAGGCGGCATTTCCCGAACCGTTGGCGGTTTCCGCGCGCGCCTGGGTGACGATCAACCTCCTGTGGGCCGGCTGGTTTGCGGCATTCGCGGTCCTGAAATCTGTATGTCGCGCAGCATTTTCCCGTCGGCCTGTGGGTCAAATTCAAGGTCTTTGGCTTCCCCGCGGCGACGCTGCTGTTCATCCTGCCGCAGGTATTCTGGCTCGCCGCCAGGATCTCGCCCGCGGCGGGCTCGCGCGCGCAGCGTTTGCGCGAGCGGTTGCAGAGCCGTTTTGCGCCGGCACAGCTGACGGTGGAAGATGAGAGTCATTTGCACCAGGGTCACGCCGGCGCGGCCCTGGGATTGAGCCACTTTCGCATTCGTATCGTCGCTGAGGCGTTTCGCGGAATCTCCTCGGTGGCTCGACATCGGCTGATTTACGCAGCCGTCGACGATTTGATGAAGACCGACATCCACGCGCTGGCGATTGAGGCGCTGCCGCCCGACAAATCTTGACAGAGTCCATGTTGCGCCGCGGCAATGAACGTTTTACCGGCGGAAAATGCATCAAAAATTGGTGGGATCGCTCTGTTGAGGCTAAACTGCCGCCCCCGGGCGCGCTGGCCACTATGGCCGTAGCCGCTTTTTTTTTGCGTAGAGGAACAAATGAGTCAACTTTCGAGCACACCGTGGATCCGCATCGCCACCGTGACGGCATTCGCACTGGTCATGACGGCTTGCGGAAAAGGCCAACAGACAGCCGCTGCGCCTGAGAAGGCGGCGGCACCCGCCACGCCGCCGGTCGCTACGGTCGATGGCACCCCGATCTCGCGGGTGGAGCAATACGTGGC
>CAWETY010000010.1:0-437987 GCA_963812125.1 uncultured Gammaproteobacteria bacterium | reverse complement strand
ATGCCTATCGGGTGCGCAGCTTGCTCAAGTTTGCGGCCTGGGCGCCGACGCCGCTCGAGGTCACGGAGAAACTCGAGCAATTGCGTGCTCTCGAGCACGGCATGCACATCCACCTGGTGACGCTGCCGGAATCGCCGCCGGCAGGAATCGACACGCCGGCGGATCTGGAGCGCGTCCGGGCGCAGCTGCAGAAGTCCTAGTCCGCGAGGGCTACAGTCCCAGCGCGCGGCGCAGGAAAGCATCGCTCTTGCGCAGCATTTCAGCGCGCGCCGCGGAATCCTCCAGATAGTGATCGAGGTCGGGCCAGGTGACCAATTCGTGCGGCACGCCCGCGGCGGCCAAACGCTCGGCCATTTCCCGCGACTGGCGGATCGGCACATTGCGGTCCATCTCACCGTGAAACAGCAGCACCGGCACCTTGATCTTCGCGGCGTTGAGCGCCGGCGAGCCCTCCCGCACATGCGGCCCCTCACCGATAAAGCGGCTGACTACTTGGAAGTCGCTCCAGTCGCGGTGATCTTCTTTCAGTTGCTGCAGGTCCGTCACGGGTGCAATGGCCACGACCGCCTTGAAGCAGCCCCGTCTCGATGACCGCCGCTTGAAGTGCCGCGTAGCCGCCATAGGACCATCCGAGGATGGCAAGCTTGTTCGGATTCGCGATTCCTTGCGCGACCAGCCAGCGCCCGCCGTCCACGATATCGCCGATCGCCGTCGGCCAGGAGCGAAAGCCGTTGCGCTTGAACCAGTCGTCGCCATACCCGCTGGAGCCGCGAAAATTTGGCTGCAACACGGCATAGCCACGAGATGCGTAGAACTGCACCAGCCAATCGAAGCCCCAGACATCGCGCGCATCCGGGCCGCCGTGCGGCAGAACGATGGCAGGTAAATCTTTGGCATTTTCGCTGCCCGGCGGCAAGGTCAGATACCCCGGAATCAGCGTGCCGTCCTTTGCAGGGAAGGTGACGGGCTTCACTGTCGCAAGCCGGACGCCTTCGAGTTCGTTGCGGACGACAAAATAAGTATCGAGCTGCCGCGATTTTCGATCGAAAATATAATAAACCCCGGGGTCCTGATCGCTCCCGGCGCGTATCAGCAACTTACTCTCGTCGACATTCGAGTCGACGATGTGCAGCAGGGGTTGGTTCGGCAGGGCCTTCGAAATGGAGTTCACCAGCTTCTCGAGTTCGGGATCAAACAGCGCCGAGTGCTGAAATTCCGTTACGTAGGTTACGCCGACGACGCGGTTGCGGCGGCCGATGCGGATCAATCCCGACACATCCACGTCGGGACGCGCAAACATCAGGTCTTCACGCAGCGATCCGTCCAACGCGACCGCATAGAGCGCGAATCGGCCATCTCTTTTCTTGAAACCGTACGCTACATTGCGGTCGTGATCCACAGCATAGGGCTCAAAGCCATTGTGCTCCTGTCCCACCAGTTCGCCGAATTTTTGCCACTCTTGCGATCCCTCCCGCCGATAAAAGTAGTTCAGATCCCCCGATGCATAGCCTTCAGCAGCGCCGCGGTTCGATTCGACGCCCATGACTCGCACGGTGCCGCGGCCGTCGCTGATGTATTCCACCACTTGTTCGCGCGGTGTCTCGATCGATCGGGCCGCCAAGGTTCGCGTGTCGATCCAATCGAGAGCCAGGCCGCTCGCAGACGAGCCAAGGCGCGAACCGGCTTGATCATCGGGCAGATACTCGCGGCTAATGAGCGCCGCGCCGTCCTCATCGGGAAGCCAATCGACGATGGTACCGCCGTTGAGCGCCATGCCGCGGCTATGCGAGTTTCGCTTGGTGCTCAAGATCTTCATGTTGGTGCCGTCGGCGTTGACGGCGACGAGGCGTGAGTACGGAATTATGTCGAGTGAGGCCCGGACGACGCCGTATATGGTGCAGACCAGCCGGTCATTCGATACCCAATGACAGCCGCCCAGCCGATCGGGTTTTCCGGCTACTGTGGCGATTAGGCGAGGTGATGCTCCTTTGGCGAGGCTCACGACGTTGAGCGCCGATCCTTGCCCGACGGTTGGAACGACGTACGCAATGCTCATGCCGTCCGGCGAAATACTTAAGTTTTCCACGCTCGGGCGGGCGCCGAATGCCTTTGCCGCATCGAAGGCCGGCTCGGCGCTGGCAAGAAAAGAAAGTGACGCGAGCAGCAAAGCCCCCGCCACGCAGCTGCGTAATGACATCCCGCCTCCCTGCCTGTTTTTATTGCTCCAGCGAATCATAATGTTTGCATGGGTATAGTTCAAAGGCCGGCGGGCACGAAAGGGGCGCCGCAGCGCGTGCTGTTTGTCTGCCTCGGCAACATTTGCCGCAGTCCGACCGCCGAGGGGGTGCTGCGGCATTTGGCCGCGATCGAAGCGCCCCGGCTGGCGCTGGAAATCGACTCGGCCGGCACCGCCGGCTATCACATAGGCGCGCCGCCGGATCCGCGCAGCCAACGCGCAGCGCTCCGGCGCGGCATCGATATCAGCGGCTTGCGGGCGCGCCGCATCGCGGCACAGGATTTTGCGCGCTTCGATCTCATCCTCGCGATGGACGTGCAGAACCTACGGGAGCTGCAAGCCCAGCGGCCGCGGGATGCGCGCGCCGAGCTGAAGCTTTTCCTCGAGTACGCGCCCGATTTGACGCTGCGCGAGGTGCCCGATCCTTACTATCGCGATGCCGGCGCTTTCGAGCAGGTGCTCGATTTGACCACGGCCGCTGCGCGCGGCTTGCTCGCTGCCTTACAGGAAGGTGCGTAGCAGCCAGTACAGGCCGCCGGCGAGCGCAATGGATGCCGGCAGCGTGAGCACCAAGATTGTGGCCGGCGTATATGATCCCGGTCAGGATGACATCCAAGAGCTGAGCCCGTGCCCTTCACCATTTCTCACACCGCTGTTGTGTTGCCGTTCGCGCGCTGGCTTGCGCGCTGGCAACTATTATCAGCAGCAACTATTGGCGCTATGGTTCCGGATTTTCGAATATTTTTCCCCGGTATGCCGCGTGTGGAGACGCACAGCCTGGCGGCGCTGTTAACTTTTTGTCTGCCGGTCGGATTGATCAGCTATTGGATTTTCCAGGGCGCGATCAAGTCGCCCATCCTGGAAGTCCTGCCCGATGGCCCCTACGCGCGTTGGCGTCCGTTCGCCGCCGAGGCGGATATTCGATCATGGCGGCAATGGGCAATGGCCAGCGTAGGCGTGTTGGGAGGCGCCATAACGCACTTGATTTGGGATGCCTTTACGCACGAAGGCGGCCGGGGCGTGCGCATGTTCCCGGTGCTCGACGATTCGCTCATCGACATCGGTAATCGACACATTCCGGCCATGTATGTGCTGCAGGACCTAGGATCGCTCATCGGGCTCGCTGCGGTGCTAGCGATGCTGTGCTGGGGCTTGCGTCGCGGGCACGACGCGCCGGTCCGGAACCGGTTGCTCGCGAGCCGCGAGCGCGTGATGTGGTGGCTGATCTACGCGCTGGCGGGCGGCATTTTCACGGCAGGCTTCTATGCCTTGGCAAGACTCGGACAGCCGCCCACGCACTATATGATCTTGCGAGTCTCCGCGATAGCGAT
Source organism: uncultured Gammaproteobacteria bacterium (assembly GCA_963812125.1). GTDB lineage: Bacteria > Pseudomonadota > Gammaproteobacteria > Steroidobacterales > Steroidobacteraceae > Bog-1198. The sequence continues at coordinate 434,420 of CAWETY010000010.1, read as the reverse complement.
TGCCAGCGTGCGCGGCCTCGCGGCCGCGCTGCTCTGCGTCAGCGTGGCGCTCGATCTAAGGTTGCATCGACTCCATCAACGTTCATCGGGCCCTGATGGCTGACTGGGCGCCGAGGACCAGACCACATACTTATTGTCCGTTCCGGTGCTGGCCGGTGCAGGCTCAGCGGCGCGAACCGGCGTCGGGTTCGGTGCTGGCGCTGATTCACGAGCGGAAGCCGGCTCCGGCGCTCCGCCCATGGGCGGCAGCTCACGGGCTGGTTCAAACGCCGGACGCGATTCCTGGCGCTCGTAGGATTGCGAAGCCGCTTGGGGAGTGGCCTCCGTAATCCTCGGCTCGGAGCCAGCGACGCTGTTGGCCGCCGTTTGGCCCTGGGCCGCACCGCCGGACTGATTAGCGCCCGAGCCATTAGCGCTGTTCTCTCCGCCGTCGCGCCGGCCGCGGCCGCGGCGGCGTCGGCTTCGACCGCCACGCTCACTGCGCTCGCTCCGCTCGTTGGGCGAGCGCTCCGCTTCGTTGCCGGAGCGAGGGACTTGGTCCTGGCGAGGCGCCTGGTCCTGGCGAGGCGCCTGGTCTTGCCTCGGCGCTTGGTCCTGCCGTGGCGCCTGGTCCTGGCGGGGCGCCTGCTCTTGCCGGGGCGGCTCATTGCGCTGGCCAACGGCATTGCGCTCCGATTGCGCCTGGGCTTCGGGCCGGCGTGGGCTCGACTCATTGCGATTGTCGCGAGGATTTTCGCCGCGTGGCCGTCCGTCGCGGCGTGGGTCGCGCGGGCCGTCGCGGCGAATGTCGCGATGGCGGTCGCGGTCGCCGCGATCGCGGTTCCGATCTCGGTCGCCGCCGCCGCTGCGAAAGCGATCGTGGCGAGCGTCGCGTTGCGGCGGCCGGTCCCGATGCGCTTCGCGCGCCGGGGAGCTGGCTGACTTCGAGGCTGCGCGAGCTGCAGGATCGCCGAACAGCCAGCGCCAGAATCTGGCCAGCGCGCCGAGCTGCCCAGCCTCGGGCGGCGCTTTGGGCGCAGCGGCGACCGGCATCGGCACGATGGGCGCGCTCGAGGCGGGCAGGATGCTCGGTACCAGCGGCACATCGCCCGGCGGTTTCTTGTCGCGGTTGCCGATATTCGAGTCGTCGACCGCGGGTTGATCCGCCAATTGATAGCTGACGGTGCTGTTCTCCGGAAGCTCCTTTTCATCGTCGCGAACCCGGCGCAATGTGTAAGCCGGCGTCTGCATATGAGGATTCGGCACGACGATCAAAGACACTTTGTCGCGCGATTCGATCTGATTGAGCTGTTCGCGCTTCTCGTTCATGAGATAGGTCGCAACATCGACCGGCACCTGCGCCACCACGCGGCCGGTGCGCTCCTTGCGGGCCTCTTCGCCGATCAGACGCAACAGCGCCAGCGACATCGATTCCACGCTGCGAATCGTGCCCATGCCGCCGCAGCGCGGGCAATTGATATGGGTTGTCTCGCTCAAGGCAGGCCGCAAGCGCTGGCGCGACAATTCGAGCAGCCCGAAGCGCGAGAGCCGGCCGAGTTGAATGCGCGCGCGGTCCATTTTTACCGAGTCGCGCAGCATGTCTTCCACCGCGCGTTGATTGGCCGTGGACTCCATGTCGATGAAGTCGATGACGATCAGGCCGCCAATGTCGCGCAATCGAAGTTGCCGCGCGATTTCCTCGGCGGCTTCCAGGTTGGTATTGCGCGCGGTGGCTTCGATGTCGCCGCCGCGGGTGCTGCGCGCCGAGTTGATGTCGATCGAAACCAGCGCCTCGGTGTGATCGATGACCAGGCTGCCGCCCGAGGGCAGCGTGACCTTGTGCGCATACGCCGATTCGATCTGGCTTTCGATCTGATAGCGCGTGAACAAAGGCACAGGATCGGTGTAGAGCTTCAGCTTGCGCTGCGCATCCGGCGGCATGAAGCGCTGCATGTATTCTTGGGCTTTCTGGAAGGCCTCGGGCTGGTCAATCAGACACTCGCCGACATCATCCGAGAAATAGTCGCGCAGGCCGCGCGTCACGGCGTCGCTTTCCTGGAAAATCAGGAACGGAGCGGGCCTGCCGTCATTGGCAAGCACAATGGCGTCCCACGCGGTCTTAAGATTGTTCAGATCCCACTGCAGTTCTTCGGTCGTGCGGCCGACCCCGGCCGTGCGTACGATCGCGCCCATGCCGTCGGGGATGACCAGGCCGTTCATCGCGTCGCGCATCTGCTCGCGATCCTCGCCCTCGATGCGCCGCGACACGCCGCCCGCGCGCGGATTGTTCGGCATCAACACCAAGAAGCGGCCGGCAAGACTGATGAAAGTGGTGAGCGCGGCGCCCTTGTTGCCGCGTTCTTCCTTTTCGACCTGGACGATCAACTCTTGGCCTTCCTGCAGAAGGTCCTTGATATTGAGGCGGCCGCCGTTCGCGGGTTGCGCCCGGAAGTATTCTTTGGAGACCTCCTTCAACGGCAGGAAGCCATGGCGCTGCGCGCCATATTCGACGAATGCCGCTTCGAGACTCGGCTCTACGCGGGTAATTCGGCCCTTATAAATATTGGATTTTTTCTGTTCCCGAGACGGGATCTCAATCGATAAGTCGTATAGTTTTTGACCGTCGACTAGCGCAACTCGCAGTTCTTCTTCTTGAACTGCGTTGACGAGCATTCTTTTCATGTGCCCCAACTAAAGTGGTAGGGGCCGAGGAGAGCTTGAGAATAAAAGCCGGGGTCTTCGCCAGGGATGCGGCAAGCAACGAGTAAGCGCCGAGCGCGAGGTACGCGACCGGCATCAACTCCACCACTTTAAGCCAAAACGTATACGGCAAGCCCGGGGCCTTGTTCTCGGTTAACCGCTTATCAGCCGCCTGAACTCAAGATTTGAGCTTTCGCGCGTCTGTCTCATCGGCCGAGCGATGGTCTGGAGTTCCAGAACCAACTAATATGCGGCTCCCCAACGGATGGGGGGCCACTGGAAACCGGTGTCTATATGCGTCACCAAAGATTAGGCGTTGCCCTACATAAGGATATCGCGCCTGACACGGTTTTAAGACAATATCACGACATAGCACCAGGGTCAATGTAATCAATACCTTAGATCAACGCCGATATAATTCAAGCGACACCATGAACAGCCCCGTTACCGATCTGCCGCCCGTGCGTGTGCCGAAAAGCCCGCTTACCCTACGCACCGTCACGGAAGACGAGTCCGGCCAACGGATCGATAATTTCCTGATGCGCCACTTCAAGACCGTGCCGCGCAGCCGGGTTTATCGGCTGCTGCGCAAGGGCGAAGTGCGCGTCAATCGCAAGCGCGTCGACGCCGAGTATCGCATCCAGGCGGGCGATGAGGTGCGCTTGCCGCCGGTGCGGATCGAACAGCATGCGCAGCCGGGCCGGCCCTCGAGCAGTCTGCTCGAATTGATCGAACAGGCGGTCATATTTCAAGACCGGCATGTGCTGGTCATCGACAAGCCGGCAGGGGTGGCGGTGCACGGCGGCAGCGGTATGAGTTTCGGCGTTATCGAGGCGCTGCGCGCCTCGAGGCCGCGCGAAACGCTGGAGTTGGTGCACCGCCTGGACCGCGATACCAGCGGCTGCTTGCTCGTCGCGCGCGATCGCAGCACGCTCACCGCTCTGCATGCCTTGATCCGCAACGGCGGCATGCACAAAACCTACCTGGCGCTGGTCGCCGGCAGCTGGCAATTGGGCGCCAAGCGGATCGATGCGCCGCTCGCAACCGACAACCGCGAACACGGCGAAAGACATGTGCGAGTGGCCGCCGCCGGCAAGGATTCCGTGAGCGTGTTCAAGCCGGTGCAGTTTTTCGGTTCGCTGGCGACGTTGATGGAGGTGGACATTCCAACCGGGCGCACCCATCAAATCCGCGTGCATGCCTCTTTCGCAGGCCATCCGCTGCTCGGCGACGACAAGTACGGCGATCGCGCGCGCAACGCGGATCTCAAAGCCCACGGCTTGAAGCGCACCTTTTTGCATGCGCAGTCGCTGGCCTTCGAATGGCCCGGTTCCGGCGTGCCTTTCCACGTGAGCGCGCCGCTCCCGCAGGAATTGGCGGCAGTGCTCGACGCCATCACCCCCATGAAGCGCTCCGCGGCGAAGAGCAGGCGCTCCGGCGGAGCGGCGAAACGCTAAGGAACCGTGAACCCGGCGGCGCGCAGGGCCGCACTCAAGCGTATCAACGGCAGCCCGATCAGCGCGCTGGGATCTGCGCTTTCGATCGACTCGCACAAGCTGATGCCGAGACCTTCGCTCTTGAAACCGCCCGCACAGTCCAAGGGCTGCTCCTTGGCTACATAACGCTCGATGGTGGGCTGATCCAGCGGGCGAAAATTGACTCGTGTGCGGTCGATGAATTCGATCAGCGCGTGGTTTTCCCGGCGCATCAGCGCCACGGCGGTGAGAAATTCCACGCTGCGGCCGGAGCAGCTTCGCAGTTGCTCCCGGCAGCGGGCCTCGGTGCCTGGCTTGCCGAGCGAGGCCTTGCCGCCGTCCAGGATCGCGACCTGATCGGAGCCGATCACCCAAGCATCGGGATGCTGCGCCGACACCGCAGAAGCTTTTTCCCTGGCCAGCCGCACGGCCAGCTCCAGCGGCGGTTCACCGCCGCGCGCGGCTTCGTCGATGCCCGGAGCGAGGCATGCGAAGGGCAAGCCAAGTCTGCCGAGAAGCTCTTTTCGATAGCGCGAGGTTGAGGCCAAAATCAGCGGGGGTGGAGACTTCAAAAACAAAGACTTGCACCGGATTCGTTTTGACAGGGTGGAACCTGCGCCCTATTATACGCGGCCCATGGCATCGGCCCCGTCCGACCGAGTAGATTGCGCGCGCCTGGCGGCGGATGCGGCTGTGTTGGAGCGCGTCTACCCCTTGAACGAGCTGTCTCGCTTGAAGGATTTATTGGCTGATGCGCGCGGATCGGTAAAGGCGCGCTTCGCTTTTTCGAAATTGGAGGCGGGCCGTGTCGGCGCCAGCGTCGCCGTGCAGGCGACGCCGCGGCTGGTTTGTCAGCGTTGCCTGCAAGCTTTCGAATTGCCGGTAGCCGGCGACAGCGAGATCGAGTTTGCAATGAGCGAAGCAGATGCGCCCGCGGATTCGCCTCGAGAGATTTATTTGATGGACCAAGGCTCGGTATCGTTGCGCGAAATGGCCGAGGAAGAATTGTTGTTGGCGTTGCCCGCCATTGCCTCCTGCGGCACGCCGGAGACTTGCGGTCGAGCGCCGACACCGGACGTGCGGCAAAGGCCGTTTGCGGTATTGCAGGATTTATTGAAGAAAACTTGATAGGACAGACAACCCATGGCAGTTCAAAAAAGTAGAAAGACCCCGTCGAAGCGCGGGATGCATCGCTCTCATTCGGCGCTGGCGGCACCCGCGGTGTCGATCGAGCCCAAGAGCGGTGAAACCCATTCGCGGCATCGCATTTCGCGCGATGGCTTTTATCGCGGCAAGAAAGTAATGCAGACCAAGGCCGACGCGGCGGCAGCCGAAGAATAAGCCGTCAATCCAGCCGGCGAATCGCGCACCGTGTCTGCGCCGCTGCATATTGCCATCGACGCCATGAGCGGCGATCGAGGACCGTCGGTTTCCGTTCCGGCGGCGCTCGCGGCGGCGCGCGAGTTCAATGACGTGCGATTCACCTTGACCGGCCGGCAAGCCGATCTGCAGCGCGAACTGTCGGGCGCGGCGCTGCCGAACGTCGACTGCCTGTTCGCATCAGAAGTGGTCGAGATGACCGATCATCCGCGCGAAGCGTTGCGCCGCAAGAAGGATTCCTCGATGCGCCGCGCGATCGACCTGGTCAAGGCGGGAGACGCGCACGCCTGCGTCAGCGCCGGCAACACCGGAGCGTTGATGGCAACGGCGCATTTCGTCTTGAAAATGCTGCCGGGAGTCGAGCGGCCCGCGATCGTCTCCATCATCCCTTCGCGCGGCGGTCATACCTACATGTTGGATCTCGGCGCCAACGCGTCCTGCACCCCGGCGCAGCTGGTGCAGTTCGCAGTGATGGGATCGGTGCTGGCGGCGGATCTGCCGGGGGCGCACGAACGGCCGCGGGTCGGGCTGCTCAACATCGGCGAAGAAGAAGTCAAGGGCAACGATGTGGTCCAGGCCGCGCATAATTTGATGTCGACCGCGGACATCAACTACGTGGGTTTCGTCGAAGGTCACGATATTTTTTCCGACAAAGTGGACGTCGTCGTCACCGACGGGTTCACCGGCAATATTGCCTTGAAAGTCATGGAAGGCGCCTCGCGTCTGATCACCGGCGCCATGCGTGAAGAGTTCGAGCGCTCGATGCTGCGCAAGCTGGGTTATTTGGCCGCGCGTCCCACCTTGAATGCGCTGCGCGCGAGAATTGATCCGCGCCGCTATAATGGCGCGGCCATGGTCGGCTTGAACGGCATCGTCATCAAGAGCCATGGAGGCACCGACCTGTTCGGCTTTCAGCGCGCAATCGAAGTGGCGGTCTTGGAGGCGCGCAACGGCGTACCGGCGCGCATCGCGCAGCGGTTGAACGTCTCACGCGGGATTTGAAAGGATTTTGATGTACTCAAGAATCGCCGGCACCGGCAGCTATCTGCCGGAAAAAATTCTCACCAACCGCGATCTCGAGAAACTAGTCGACACCAGCGACGAATGGATCCGCACGCGCACGGGCATTGCCCAGCGCCATGTGGCGGCGGAGGGTGAAACCACCACCGATCTCGCCGAGCACGCGTCGCGCCGCGCCATGGACGCGGCGGGGGTCCGGCCTGCTGACATCGACCTGATTTGCGTCGGCACCACCACGCCGGACCTGGTATTTCCCAACGTCGGCACGCTGCTGCAGGATCGATTGGGGATACACGGCTGCCCGGCATTCAGCATGGAGGCTGCCTGTACCGGATTCGTTTACGCCTTGAGCGTCGCCGACAAATTCGTGCGCCTGGGCGAGGCGAAATGCGCGTTGGTCGTGGGCGCGGAAACTCTGACGCGCATCATCGACTGGAACGATCGCGGCACCTGTGTGCTGTTCGCCGACGGTGCGGGTGCGGTGATTTTGCAGCCGGCGAGCGAACCGGGGATCATCAGCACGCGGCTGCATTCCGACGGCAAGTACAAGGATCTGCTCGCCTATCCGGACGGCGTGTCCAAGGGCTTCAAGCTGGTTCGCGAGGGCAAAGCCAGCGTGCAGATGAAGGGCAACGAAGTTTACAAGGTCGCGGTCAATACCTTGGGGGCCTTGGTGACCGAGACCTTGAACGCCAATAACATTGCCCGGGAGCAGCTTGACTGGCTGATTCCGCACCAAGCCAATATCCGAATCATCGAGGCGATCGCGAAGCGGCTCGACCTGCCGATGGAGCGGGTGATCGTGACCATCGACACGCAGGGCAATACCTCGGCGGCGTCGGTGCCGCTGGCTCTCGATACCGGAATTCGCGACGGCCGCGTGAAGCGCGGTCAGCTGCTGCTGCTGGAAGCATTCGGCGGCGGCTTCACCTGGGGATCGGCGCTCATTCGTTATTGACGCGGCCGGGTGCGCAAAGAAAAACGCCGCGGGGTTAGCCGCGGCGCTTGAAGTCAAAAAATTAACCGCTCGATTTACTTCGAGACAGACTTCTTGAACATGCGATCGATCTTCTCGTTGATCGCTTCGATGGCGGTCGAATTCGCCTGCGCCGTCGACAAGGCTTGATTCGCCGTGCTCTGCGCGCCCGAAGCCGCCGACTGAGCGCTATTCGCCGCTGCGTGCGCAGCAGCCGCATCGCTCGAGGCCCGCGCCGTGTCGCCTTGCAGCTTGCTGACCTGTGACTTCAGGTCATCGATCTGCGCCTGGATCGGCTTCAGGTCAGTGCACCCCGCGAATGCGATGACGCAAGCCGCGGCGAGAGAGACCTTTAGTGTGGTTGTCAGATTCATAAAAATATTCCCCTAGGGTTAATTCATTCGTGTCGGAAAACTCCGATGTGTTGCCACAGCAGGTACGGTCACGCCGTCGAGCCCGCCCGCGTCGCAGCACAGTCCTACATAAAGCCAAATTCGCGCCTCGAATGCAACTGAAAATAATGAAATGTCGGTATATCAAGGCGCTTTTATGCGTAGTTCATTTCTGACAAGCGTCCCTATCATTAAGAATGCGCCATATAAGTGCAATTTTTACCCGAAGTCCTAATTGCGAAGCGTCGAAAATTGATGAAGCGCCGTTCACGTGAGGGCGATTGTTGGGAGTTTTTAGTGGCGCCGCTTTGCGCGGCTGAGGCACGTAGCCAACGCTGCCGCGCGGCGCGCTCACGCGCTTTGCGTGAGCCGCCATGAAAGCGCCGCGCGTGCACGCGCTGAAGAGAAAAGTTTCTTGGCTGAGGCGATTGGCGCTGATTTTCTCATCCCGTGCCAGATCCAAGTAATCGATGTTCGCTTCGCGGGTAACTTTGTGGGTATGGCCGCCGATGACAGGCGAAGAGATTTTTTGACCCTTTCCGACTTGCCAAGTCCTATAGACTGTATATAATACCAGTCACTGTCTACATATACAGGTGACGCATGTCGGACCTTACACCCCGTCAGACTCAGATCCTTCGGCTGATTCAAAATGCCATTTCCGAAAGCGGCATGCCACCCACCCGTGCGGAAATAGCCCGTACGCTCGGCTTCAAGTCTCCCAATGCAGCCGAAGAGCACTTGCGTGCCTTGCAGCGCAAAGGCGTGATCGATCTGATCCCCGGCGCCTCTCGCGGCATTCAGCTCAAAGATATTTTGCGCGAACAATTGGGTCTGCCGCTCATCGGCCGAGTCGCTGCCGGCCGGCCGATTTTGGCTGAAGAGCATATCGAAAAGCGGTATCAAATCGATCCGCAATTATTTCAGCCGCAGCCGCATTATCTTCTGAAAGTGCAGGGCATGAGCATGAAAAATGCCGGCATTCTCGATGGTGATTTGGTTGCCGTGCATCGCACGCCCGAGGTTCGCAATCGTCAAATCGTGGTCGCGCGTTTGGAAAATGAGGTCACGGTGAAACGCTACCGGCAAGAAGGCGCAATTGTTTGGCTGCTGCCCGAAAACGCCGATTTCGAACCTATTCGCGTCGATCTCAAAGAACAACCCATGATTATTGAAGGGGTGGTCGTCGGTGTGCTGCGTCGTGGTAAAGACGTGGATGCCGCGTGAATGCGGAGGCACGAAGCCGGAGCCGACGCCCTCAGGGCGCCCGCAGGGCGAGGGCCAGGATGGCCCGAGTCAATGCGGAGGCACGAAGCCGGAGCCGACGCCCTCAGGGCGCCCGCCGACGCCCGGGATGGGCGGGCCCCAGATATCATCAATTGCAGAAATTTTGGCTGATGCGCGAGTCTGGAAGTTAAAAGACGCCTCGGCCGCCCCCGCTCGTCCGGTTTGGTCCACCGGTAAAAGCTCGCTGGATGCCCGCTTGCCGGGAGGCGGGTGGCCGACGGCGTCGCTCATCGAAGTATTGTTGGACGATACCGGCCTCGGCGAAGTTCAGCTGTTTTTGCCGGCGTTGGTTGCATGCCAACGCAACGCTGTCCGGGAGAGCGGGGATGCGCCATGGCTGGTGTGGATTGCCCCTCCTCATGAACCCTATGCGCCTGCCTTGGCGCAGTCTGGTATCGAGCTTAAGCGTTTGTTGGTGGTTCGCCCAACGACGGCCACGGAGGCTTTGTGGGCGGCCGAGCAGGCATTGAGCTCGGGGGTTTGCGCTGCCGTTTTGCTTTGGTTGAGGGGCACCGACGATCGCTGGCTGCGGCGTTTGAAGCTCGCCGCCGAGGCCGGCGGTTCGCTCGGCGTGCTGTTTCGTCCCGAGAGGCATCGTTTCGAATCCTCACCGGCCAATTTGCGCATTGTCATGAGCCATGGCTCGCCGTGCGCGCAAGTCGATTTACTCAAAGTCCAGGGCGGCCGGCCCGGCCCGGTAGATCTTGGTGGCCCGTGAAATTGCGCTCGGCGAAATCACGAACGGCAGACTTATTTGCCGCGATCCCCGACGCGCCGTTCTCCCGCTCCCTCGGCTGTTCCATTGCCGCTGGCCCTGGCGCCGCAGCCGCTCGCGCAGCCCGCTCCTAACCGACCACGTCCAAAACAGCTGTGGTATGCCGCCGTGTTCCCGGCCATGGCGCAACCGCAACCCGATGCCGTGGCGCTGCAGAAACTCTGTTTGCACGCGCACTCTTTCACTTCTTTCGTCAGCATCGAGCCGCCCAATGCGTTATTGCTGGAGATCAAGGGCAGCGTGAAATTATTCGGTTCCCTGCAGCGGCTGCACGAGGGACTGGATGCGCGTTGGCGCCGGCTTGCGCTGCCGGCTCGCAGCGCCATCGCGCCCTCGACACTGGCAGCGTTATGGCTGGCACGCGCGGGTGCCCCGTCGCAAATCGAAAATGTCGAACTGCTGCGTGAGTCTCTGGCGAAGGTGCCCATTGCTTGCACGGCTTGGGATGCAGAACGGCTGCAAACTTTGCGCGCCATGGGCGTCACGCACTTGGGCGAACTGATGCGCTTGCCGCGCGCGGGTCTTGCGCGCCGGCTAACGCCCGCCCTGGTCCGGGATCTGGATATTGCATTGGCGCGGCAGATGGCGCCGCGCCGCGCCTTCGTGCGGCGTGAGCGCTTTCGGGAGCGCTGCGATTTCGAAACGGAAATCGAGCAGACGGCCTATTTGGAAAAAGCGCTCGAGCCCTTGATCGAGCACTGCGCGCAATTCTTGCGCCGGCGCCAAGCCGGCATCCAGGCATTGCGGCTGAAGCTGAGGCATCGGGAAGGGCCGGCGACGTGTGTGCAATCGGGCCTGGCCAGCATCACGAGCGAACGTCGGCGTTTGAGCGACGTGCTGTGCCAAAAACTGGCGCAGCTGGATTTGCACGCGCCGGTTCGAGGCATGGAATTGATTTCCGGCTCCTTGCGGGGATTCTCGGCAAGTTCTCTCGATGTCTTTGCCGGATTCACCGGCGCCGGCCAGCCGCGACAGCGCGCCGCAATTGGTGGAGCGTTTGCGCGCACGGCTGGGCGAGGAGGCGGTGTATGGCGTTTGCTAATCCCAGAACATAGGCCGGAAGCGGCATGGCGGCGAGTCCATGAATTGCGCTTGAGCGCCGCAGCCGGAATCGAGAGAGGAAGCCATCGATCAGAAGCTGCCGCGTCCGGTGTGGTTATTGAGCGAACCGCTGCCGCTTGCCGAGCCGGAAATACTGCAGGGTCCGGAACGCATCGAGAGCGGCTGGTGGGATGGCAAAGGCGTAGCACGCGATTACTACGTCGCCCGTCAGTCCCGATGGCGCGCAGGCTATGGGTTTTTCAGGAACGCCAGTCCAAGCGCTGGTATTTGCACGGCATATTCGCTTAAAGAGCCGTCGTGTACGCCGAACTGCATACCTTGAGTAATTTCTCCTTTTTGCGCGGCGCCTCGCAGCCTGAAGAATTCGTTGCGCAGGCCAAGGCATTGAATTACGCGGCACTGGCGCTGACCGATGAATGCTCTCTGGCGGGCGTGGTGCGCGCCCATGTCGCCGCGAAAGAGCATGGATTGCCCTGATCATCGGCAGCGAGCTCAACTGTCCGCAGGGCGAGGGCCAGGATGGCCCGATCAACTCAAGGTCATCGTGCTGGCCACCGATCGCGCGGGCTATGGGGCGTTGAGCCGCTTGATCAGCAAAGCGCGCCGTGCCACCCGCAAAGGCAGCTACGCGTTGAGGCGCGCGGATCTCGAGGACGCGCTGCAAGGATGCTTGGTCATCTGGTTGCCGCGCATGGACAAAGCGGGGCCGAGCGCGCCAAGAACACGATGGCCGCTGGTTGCGCGAGCGCTTCACGGGAAATTTATGGATCGGCGTGGAGCTCACAACCAGCGGCTGCGATGCGCGGCGCTTGGAGTGGCTCGAAACACTGGGCAAAACGCTGCAGCTGCCCTGCGTGGCGGCGGGCGATGTGCACATGCATCGGCGCAGCCGCCGCGCCTTGCAGGATGTGCTGACGGCGATTCGCCTCAAAGTGCCCCTGCATGCCGCAGGCTACGCCCTGTATCCCAACGGCGAGCGTTGTTTGCGTTCGCTGCAACGTCTGCGCGAACTCTATCCCGCGGCGTTGTTGGCGCAAACATTGGCGATCGCGGAGCGCTGTACTTTCAGCCTCGATGAACTGCGCTACGAGTATCCGGAAGAGATCGTGCCGCCGGGAGAAACTCCCGCGAGTCATCTGCGGGCGCTGACTCTGCAGGGCTGCGCCTACCGGTGGCCGGGGGGCGCGCCCGCCGCCGTGCGCGCGACCATCGAGCATGAGCTGCGCTTGATCGCGGAGCTCAAATTCGAGCCGTTTTTTCTGACCGTGCACGATGTGGTCGAATATGCACGCTCGCAAAACATCCTCTGCCAGGGGCGAGGTTCCGCGGCCAACTCGACCGTCTGCTACTGCCTGCGCATCACGGAGGTGGACCCTTCGCGCATGTCCATGCTGTTCGAGCGTTTCATCTCCAAAGAACGCAACGAGCCGCCCGACATCGACGTGGATTTCGAGCATGAGCGGCGCGAAGAAGTCATCCAGTATATTTATGGAAAATATGGCCGCGAACGGGCGGCGCTGGCCGCCACCGTCATTTGCTACCGGCCGCGCAGTGCGCTGCGCGACGTCGGCAAGGCGTTGGGCCTCGATCTGGCGCAAGTCGACCGGCTGGCCCGCGGCATGCAATGGTGGGATGGCCAGCGCATCGATCCGGAACGCATCCGTGCATCGGGGTTCGATCCCGGAGAATCCGCGTGATCGCCCGGCTCATGGCGCTCGCGGCGGAAATTCTCGGTTTCCCCCGCCATCTTTCGCAGCACGTGGGCGGCTTCGTCATCGCGCGCGGCCGACTTGGATGAACTGGTGCCGATCGAGAATGCGGCGATGCCGGAGCGCACCGTGATCCAGTGGGACAAGGACGATCTCGATGCGCTGGGGCTGTTGAAAGTCGACGTGCTCGCCTTGGGGATGCTGACCGCGATACGCCGGGCCTTCAACCTGGTCAATGAGTTTGGCGGCTCATCCGCCGTTGCCGGGCGAACTCGAGCTCGCCAGCGTGCCGGGCGAGGATGGCGCGGTGTACGACATGATTTGCCGCGCCGACACCACCGGCGTGTTCCAAATCGAATCGCGCGCGCAAATGTCCATGCTGCCGCGCTTGCGGCCGCGAAATTTCTACGATCTGGTGATCGAAGTGGCCATCGTGCGCCCCGGACCCATTCAAGGCGAGATGGTGCACCCGTACCTGCGCCGCCGCAGCGGGGAGGAGCCGGTGAGCTATCCCAGCAAAGAGGTCGAGGCGGTGCTCAAGCGCACGTTGGGCGTGCCGATTTTTCAAGAGCAAGTCATGCAGCTGGCGATCGTCGCGGCCGGTTTCTCGCCGGGCGAGGCCGACCGGCTGCGCCGCGCCATGGCCGCCTGGAAGCGCAAGGGCGGCTTGGAGCCCTTCCAAAAGCAACTGATCGACGGCATGCGCGAGCGCGGCTATGAGGATGAGTTTCGCGCAGCAAATCTTCAAGCAGATCTTGGGCTTCGGCGAATACGGCTTTCCGGAATCGCATTCCGCCAGCTTCGCCCTGCTGGTGTACATCTCCGCGTGGCTGAAGCATTACGAGCCGGCGGCGTTTTGCGCCGCGCTCATCAACAGCCAGCCGATGGGGTTCTATGCGCCGGCGCAATTGGTGCGCGATGCGCGCGCCCACGGCGTGGAAGTGCGCGCCGTGGACGTGACGATCAGTGCAGTCGGATTGCACGCTGGAACGGCGCGAGGATGGCCGTCCGGCGCTGCGCTTGGGATTGCGCTTGGTGAAGCATCTGTCGCAAGAAGGCGTTGCGCGGCTCCTGGCCGCACGCGACCGCGCGTCCCTTCGACAGCATTGCCGATCTGGCCGAGCGCGCCGCTCTCGATCGACGCGATCTTGAAGCGTTGGCCGCCGCGGATGCCTTGACCCGCTTGAGCGGACATCGGCATCGCGCGGTATGGCAGGTCACGGGCGTGGAACGCGCGCTGCCCTTGCTGCCGGCGGCAACGGCCCTCGATGAGGGCATCCCGCTGCTGCGTGCGCCGCGCGAGGGCCAGGATATCGTCGCCGATTATGGCAGCCTGGGACTGACGCTGCGCCGCCATCCTCTGGCGCTGTTGCGCGACAAGCTGCAGCGCCGCGGCGTCGTACCCACACAGGAATTGTGGGAGCGCCCCAACGGCAAATGGGTGATCACGGCGGGTCTGGTCATCACGCGGCAGCGGCCCGGCAGCGCGGGCGGCGTGACTTTCGTCACCATGGAAGATGAAACCGGCTATGTGAACCTGATTGTCTGGAACCGTGTCGCCGTCGAGCAGCGCGCGGCGTTGCTGGAATCGCGTCTGCTCGAGGTGCATGGCAAATTGCAGCGTGAAGGCGATGTGCAGCATGTGATTGCGCAGCGCCTCACGAATTTGTCCTCTTTGCTCGGCGATCTGGCGGTGGCATCGCGCAACTTCCATTGAGCCCGCTCTCATCCCTCGGCCCATTCCTACACATCCAATCCGATGGAGCGCATCAGTTCGATGCCGTTGCTCTTGGTGACGATGCCGGGCCGCAATTTGAAGTCGAACTCGAGCTTGCCATCCTTGAGTTCGTCTTGGAAATGAACATTCTGGATGGCGCCGGGTTCGAGTCCGGCGATATCCGTCAGGGCAAGATCGTGCGTGCTGATCAACGCCGATCGAGCCCCGGTGGATCAATGCTCGAATGAGTCCTTGCGCGCCGACGCGCCGGTCGGCCGAATTGGTGCCCTGCAATAATTCGTCCAGCAAAAACAGCAGCGGCAGCGGGCTGGGCTCGAACAGCCGTCGCAGGCGCGTGATCTCGGCATAAAAACGCGAACTCCCCTCATGCAGCGAATCGTTGATGCGGATGCTTGCGCCGATCTGCAGCGGCGTCAGCTGCAGCGACGCCGCGCGCACCGGCGCCCCCGCCATTGCCAGCACGGTATTGATTCCGATCGTGCGCAACAGGGTGCTCTTGCCCGACATGTTCGAGCCGCTCACCAGCAGCACGCGCGTCTCTCCGCCGAGGTCGCCACGTCGTTGCATACGCGCGCCGCGGCAGGGATAAGCGGATGGCCCAGTCCGATTGCCTTGATTGCCGGCGAGCCGCTCGAGGAATTCGGGAAAAGGGTCCGCACACTGCTCGTATGCGTACTGGGCGAGAGACACCAGCGCTTCGAACTCGCCCAGCACTTCGAGCCAAGAGCGGATGACGGTACCGTGGGCGCTGCGCCAGCGCTCGGCGGCAAGCGCGGTTTGCAGCGGGTACATCAGCAACAGCATGAACGGCGCCAGAATCGGATTGCGGCGCGCCTCGACGAAATTGACGATGGTGGCGAGTTTGGAGAGGGCGGCACGAGGCGTTCAAGCTGTGTGAACGAGAGCTTGCGTTGCAGCGTCGAGCAGCGGCGCGGCCTCGAAGCGCTGCGCTTCGATGAGATTGAGTAGTACCGCCAGACCCTTCAGGTCGTCGAACGCGCTCTCGACCGTAGTAATGGCCGCGTGTATCGGCTTCCTCAAGAAATACCCGATCGCCGCCTCGACCAGGATGATCGCGAGCAGCGGAAACAACAGGCCCCAGGTCGCCCAAACCGCAATGGTGCCGACCGCCATCCCGGCGATCAGCGGGCGCCGTCCAGCGCAGCCACCGGCTCTGGAGTCGATTCGGCGCCCGCGCCCAGTCGTCGAGCGTCTCGGGATGCAGATCTATCTTCAACGATTCGCCGTCGATCGCCATGGATTCGCGGAACTCCAGGCGGCCGCGCAAATCGGCTATGCTGGCGTGGCGGGCGCTGTATCTCTCGCAAGTCCGCCGGCGCAAGCAGCCATTGCGCCAGGATGCTCTCGCCCAACTGGGTTCGAGCCGCGCACAACAGCTCGTACAAACTGTCCGTGCCGAACAAGTCCAAGTCATCCCCATAGATATGATGCGGGACGGCGAAGCGCGCGCCGCTCGTGCCTTTGCCGCTCCATTGATCGTCGAGCCGATCAAGACCTGCCTGATAAAAATCCGCCGCGCGCCGCGCCTGGCTGCGTTGATTACGGACGCGCTGGTGATAAACCAACAGGGCTACGAATGCCAAAGCGGGGACGAGCAACCACAGTGCGGAAGCGCCGTGCGGCCCAAAGCACAGCCATGCCACGATCAAAAATGCAACGCCGATGGCCAGACGCAGCCTTTCGATGCGCGCATTGAGGGTGTCGAAGCGCGCGACGCGCGCGCTGCGATCGGCGAGACGCGTTGAATATTGTTCTTTCGGCGACACAAAAACAGTGTGGCACATTTCCCGCGGCGAGTTTTCGCCCGGCGCGCCGGCGGAAGCCTTACTGGCGGGTTTTCTTTTTCTTGCGCGCGGCCTTGCCCGCGTCGCCCGTCTCGCCGGCGGCGGCATCGTCGGGAGCCGCGCCGCCGATTTCATAATCGTCGAAATCGCTCATGAGTTCCGCGGTGCGGCGTTCCTCCATGACGCGCTCCAGGCGCCGCCAAGCGGGCTCAGCCCCCTTCGGTGCGCGGCGCCGCTGCGAATCGACGTCGCGCATGATGTGATCCACGTCGACATCGTCGCCGCCGGGCGCGACGTCCTCGGCGTCCTCTTCCTCGAACTCTTCGGATTCGGGTTTCTCGCTTGACACGCGCGCGTTATAAACGGAAAAGCGGTCCCCGTGCAATACCCCTGTGCACAGTTGTCTATTTGACCAGGTCGTTGAGTTGGAATATGGGCAACAGGAGCGCTATCACGATGAACATGACGATGCCGCCCATGAATACCACCATGAGCGGCCCCAGCAGGTTGGTCATGTTGGACAGCAAGCCGTCCATTTCGCGTTCTTGATTGGTGGCGGCGCGCTCGAGCATCTTTTCCAACTCGCCGCTGCTCTCGCCGCTGCTGATGAGGTGAATCATCATGGGCGGAAACAACTTGCGCGCCGCCAAAGAGCGTCCGATGGGCGCGCCCTCACGAACCCGCAGGGCCGCTTCTTCCACCGCGCGCTTCATGGGCAGATTGGTGACCACTTCGGCCGATATGCGCAGCGCCTCGAGAACCGGCACGGCGCTCGCGGTCAATATGCTGAATGTGCGCGAAAATCGGCCGGTATTGAGACCCCGGATCAATCGTCCCGCAACCGGCAGCCGCAGCAGAAACCGATCGAATCGCAAGCGCGCCTCCGGATTCTTCAGCCAGCGCAAGAACCCCCAAACCACGGCGCCGATGGCGATCAATCCGTAAACCCAGTAGTGGCGAATGAGGTCGCTCATGCCGATGAGAATCCGGGTCGCCAGCGGCAATTCCTGATTGCTCGACTGAAATACCGCGACCACTTGAGGAACGACGTACGCCAGCAAGAAAGACACGATGCCGAAGGAGAGCACCAGCAGAACAATGGGATAGACCAGCGCGTTGCTCACTTGCTGGCCCATCACTTGACGCGATTCGGTGTAGTCCGAGAGCCGCTCGAGGACCTGATCCAGCTTGCCGGACTGCTCGCCCGCCGAGACGGTGGCGCGGTATATCTCCGGAAACGCCTGGGGAAAATCCCGCAGGCCGTCGGCGAGCGGGTGCCCTTCGACGACCTTGCTGCGCACGCCCAGAATAATGCGCTGCACGCGCGGTTTCTCGGTTTGTTCGGCGACCGCCTGCAAGGTTTCTTCGAGGGGCAATCCGGATCGCAGCAGCGTCGCCAATTGACGGGTCAACATGGCCAAATCCAAGCTGGACAAGCCGCGCCGCAGAAAGCGCCGGCGCCGGCTCTGCTTCAGCTCTTGGGCGGCAGTCTCTTGGATGTCCATCGGCAGCAATTGCTTGTCGCGCAACAGCTGTCGGACGTGCTTGGGCGTATCGCCTTCGATGAGCCCCTTGCGTTCGCGCCCTTGGGCGTCCAATGCCGTGTATTCGAAGGCACCCATCAGGAGTTGCAGGCCATCGAGCGCAGCCTAGTCCTCGCGCGTAACGCGCAGGACTTCTTCCAAAGTCGTCTCGCCCGCCATCACCTTGCGGCGCCCATCGTCGCGGATCCCGGGACTTGCGGAGCGCGCATAGCGCTCCAGTTCCTGTTCGGACGATCCGTCATGAATCATGGTGCGCATGTGGTCATCGACCGCGATGAGTTCGTAGATTCCGGTGCGCCCGCGATAACCGGTGCCCGGGTCGCTGCACGGCCGGTACAACTCCACCGGGCCGCCGTTTGGATCCAGATTCAACAGGCGCCGTTCATATTCGCCGGCCGTGAATTTCTCCCGCGTGGATGGATTCAGCACGCGGACCAGGCGCTGTGCAAGCACGCCAATCAAGCTGGAAGAGAGCAGGAACGGCTCGATGCCCATGTCCCGCAAGCGAGTGACGGCGCCGACGGCCGTATTGGTGTGCAGGGTCGAGAGCACCAAGTGCCCGGTCAAGCTGGCCTGCACGGCGATTTGCGCGGTTTCCAGGTCGCGGATCTCACCGACCATCACCACATCCGGATCCTGGCGCAGGATTGCCCGCAGGCCGCGTGCAAAGGTCATTTCCACCTTGGTGTTCACCTGGGTTTGGCCGATGCCGTCGATGTAGTACTCGATCGGATCCTCGACCGTCATGATGTTGCGCGTGTTGTCGTTGATGCGCTCGAGGCTGGCGTACAAGGTGGTGGTTTTGCCGGAACCGGTCGGACCGGTCACCAAAATGATGCCGTGCGGCTTGTGGATGATTTCATCCATCGTGTCCTGGGTGCGCGGGTCCATTCCAAGCGAGGTCAGCTCGATCCTGCCGGCCTGCTTGTCGAGCAAGCGCAGCACGACGCGTTCGCCATGCCCGGAGGGCAGGGTGGAGACGCGCACGTCGACCGCGCGGCCGGCGATGCGCAGCGAAATGCGCCCGTCCTGCGGCAGACGGCGCTCGGCGATGTCGAGTTTCGACATGACCTTGATGCGCGAAACGACCAAGGGCGCGACCGCGCGCTTGGTCTGCAGCACCTCACGCAGCACGCCGTCCACGCGGAAACGAATGACGAGCCGGTTCTCATAAGGCTCGATATGAATGTCGGAGGCGTTTTCTTTGACCGCCTGCGTGAGCAACGCGTTGATCAAGCGGATGATCGGCGCTTCGTCGTCGCTTTCCAGCAGGTCGGAGGACTCGGGAATGTCCTCGGCCAGATGGGCGAGGTCGGTGTTGTCATCCAAGCCCTCGAGCATTTGCATGGCCGCGCCCGAGCCCGCTTCGTAGGCGGTGCGCAGCATCGCATCGAAGGTCTCGACCGAGACGCGCATCAGCTTCAAGGGAACGCCGACGAAGCGGCGCACTTCGGCCAAGCTCTGCGGCGTCACGCCGGGCCGGCATACCGTATCGGCCACCCCATCGGCGATGCCGCGCACCAAGACACCGTGGCGCTTGGCAAACGGAAACGACAGTTTGCGCGGCTGTTCGGGGTCTTGCAGTTCCGCGTTCATGGCGGCGGAGGTGTCCGCTGCGGCGTGCTGGAGGGCGGCGCGCCGGCGGGCGGCGTGCTCGGCGCCGCCTGCGAATTCTCAGGAAGTGGCACGGTCAACGGCCGGTTGGGCGTTGCCCCTTGCGGGTTGGTATCCGCCGGCGGCGGCGGCGGGGGAAGCGCGATGCCGGATGGAATCGCGGGCACGGCTGGCTGCCTCTGGCCGGGCAACAGCGTGATATGGCCGCCATTGAGGGTCTGCTGGCTGCGCCGCATGTCATTGTAAGCCGCTTCACTGGTGCTCTCGGTGGAATCCGCAGTCGCGCATGATTCGGGGACGGATGAAGACCACCAGATTCTTCTTTTGCCGCGATCCGCTGCGCGACTTGAATAGATTGCCGATGATCGGGATGGCGCCGAGTCCCGGCACGCGATCCTCGCTCTCCGTGACCGTATCGGACATCAGTCCGCCGAGCACGATGATGCCGCCGTCTTCGATCAACACGGTGGTTTTGATCGAGCGCTTGTTGGTGGAGATGTCGGCCGAATCGGTCAATTTCGCCCCGGGAGAGGAGTCTTCCTGCTCGATCTTCAATTGCACCGAGTTGCCCTCGTTGATATGCGGCGTGACTTTTAAGATCGTGCCGACCTCTTCGCGCTGAATGGTCTGGAAAGGACTGCTGGTACCCGAGACGCTGGCCGTGGTGTTGGAGAAGGACCCGGTGATCAGCGGGATCTCCTGCGTGACCTTCACCTCGGCCTCTTCGTTGTTCATCGTGATCAACGAGGGCGTGGAGATGATGTTGCTGCTGCCGTCGCTGCGCAGCGCTTGGATCAGCGCCGCAAAACTCACGCCGCTGTTCACCACCCGGCCGATCGCCACCGTGGCGCCGGTGCCGACGGTCGAGCTGCTGATGGTGGGTGTTCCCACGACCCCCGGAACGCGCCGTCGTGCTGGTCGTCGAAGTGCCCTGGGTGAAGCCCAAGGCGGCGGCCGCCAGATCGACGATGCTGGTGCCCGTGCCGGGCAGATTGATGATGCCGGCGGGTACGGTGCTGTTTCCTTGCCCGAACAGCAGCCATTGCACGCCGAGGTTTGAGCTCTTGTTGACGTCCACTTCGACGATGATGGCTTCGACCTGAACTTGCGCACGCCGGATGTCGAGCTTGTCGATCACGCCCATCAAGGACTTCATGATTTTTGGCGGCGCGGTGATGATCAGCGCGTTGGTCGCGACGTCCGCCCAAATCGTGACGCTGGCATCGACATTGGACCCGCCCGCGGACGCCGGATTTGCGACCGGCGGGCCGCCTTGCGCTTTCGCCGAGGCGGTGGCTTGTCCCTTGAGCTTCTCGGCGATCTTTTCGGCGTCGGCATAGCGCAAGTAGCGCACCTGGACGTCGCCGCCCGAAGCCATGGGCGTGTCCATGTTGAGGATCAAAGCCTTGAGTCTGAGGCGCGCGGAACGCTCCCCCGTCAAGAGAATGCTGTTGGTTCGATCATCGGCAACAACTTTGGCGAGGGCGCCGCCCTCGGCCCCGACGCCGGAATTGATCGAATTGACGGTTTTCACCACGTCGGCGGCGCCGGCATTGTGCAGCGGGATGACCTCGATGGGTTCATCGCCAGCCTCGTCCATGCGCTCGATGATGCGCATCATCCGGCTCACGTTGCTGGCGCGATCGGAAATGATCAGCATGTTGCCGCCGGGGTAGGCGGCCAGGTGGCCATAGGTCGGCACCAGGGGCCGCAACATCGGAACCAGCTGAGCCGCATTGACGTTCTTCAAGGTGACGATTTGCGTGACGATCTCGTCCGAAGAGGAGCTCACATTGTTGGGAAGGTCATTGGCCGGCAATTGTTTCAGTTCGGTGTTGGGAACGATCTTGATGACCTTGCCGGCGGGCACCGCGACATAGCCATAGACCTGCAGCACCGCCAAGAATGCCTCGTAGAAGGCCGCCGGCGACATCGGCGTTGAGGACAGCATGGTGACTTTGGCGTTGACGCGCGGGTCGACGATGAAATTCTTGCCCGTCACCTCGCTGACGGCCTGGATGATCTGGCTTAAATCCGCATCCTTGTAGTTAGGCGTGATCGTCGCGCCTTCCTGGGCTTTCGGCTGCGGGACGGCGGGCGTAGCCGATAGCAGACAGGCGAGCGCCAAAGTCGCGGCAAGCCGGCGTTTGGAAAGCACTTCAGTTCGCTTCAAGGTCATGGCTACCCGCATATTGAACGGCTTCGACCGCTCGCGGCACTATTCGTTTGAATTTTCATTGGGGTTACGTGGCGGCGGCGGGTTGACCGGCGCGGCGCCGTTGGCCCCCGCGCCCAGGTTGGAAGAATCGCCCTCGAGCTCTTTGGTGGCCTCTGCTGCTACTTGCGCGATGTTCAAAGTGATGTCCTGCCTCTGGCCACCGCGTTCGATGGTGACGGTGACATGATCGGAAGTCTGGATGGTATTGAAGACATCCTGACTACGCTGTGGGTCGTCCAGAGGCGTGCCGTTGATGGCGGTTACCAAGTCTCCGGCCTTGAGCCCCAACTTGCTGAATATCGCGCGATTTCGTCCCGGATAAGCACGAAAGCCTCTCAGTTTTCCCGCCGCGTTGTCATAAGAGGCCACCGTGCGCATCACCTGATCGAGAATACCGGGGTCCTGCTGCACCATTCTTCGAATGTTGTCGACCGCGGCCACGGTGCGCGGGTCGCCGCCCGGGAAGCGCCGGGCGGAGGCCACCCGGCTCGAGGCAGGCAATTGACGCGGCAACAACAGCGTTTCCAGCGCGCCGCCGCGATCCAGGATGACGTGATCCAAGTAGACCGAATGCAATGATGCGCCGCCGACGCGTTCGCCGACCGAAAACACCTTCGAGGGGGCTCCGCCCTCGCTGATGATGGCGACGCCATGCTTGGGATCCTGGGTCGCGATGGTTCCAGCCAACAGCAGATTGGCCGAGCTTTGCGGCGCGTTCCCCTCATCCTGCGTGGCGGCCGGCGGAACGCCGAACAAGTGCGCCGCCACCACGGTTTGAATATCCACGCCCGAACGTTGCGCGCGCGGCGCGGCCGGTGCCACCACTGGCTCTGGGACTTGCAGCGGCTTGGATATGAACGGCAGGGCGATTTGCAGCAGTTGCAGCAAAATCAGCGCGCCAAACACGAACGACACTAGTTTGGGCCCATTGGCTTGCAGCCGGGACAGCCAATTGTTTGTGCGTGTATCGAGCATCAGCGGCAATCATACGGGCTCTGCGCTTGGACCCTCAAGCATTTGTTTTTGCTTGTTAAAATAAAGTGACAGCGATTGGCGACAGTTGACTGCGTTAGGGTGTATGAAGGCAATTGATTTGATCCAGTTAGCGGCTTTCGGGTCCATGTCTTGTAAACGGTCCAATCGCGCCCTATAAACTGATGACTCATGAGTGACATTGAACGCGGGAGGGACGGAACGAGCCTAATCGTCGAGGAAGCGGCGCCGAAGCTCAAAAGACCGCCCCTGTATCAAGTAGTTCTGATTAATGACGATTACACTCCAATGGAGTTCGTCGTCGACATCCTGCAGCGGTTCTTCGCGATGGACCGCACCAAAGCCACTCGGGTTATGCTGGAGGTGCATACCAAGGGCAAGGGTGTGTGCGGAGTGTTCACTTATGAAATTGCGGAGACCAAGGTGGCTCAAGTGATCGCGTACGCGCGACAACATCAGCATCCGCTGATGGCAACGCTAGAAGAGGCGTAATGTGCTAAGTCAAGAACTGGAATTTTGTCTGAATGATGCTTTTGCCGGCGCGCGCGAGGCGCGGCATGAATTCATGACCGTGGAGCACCTGCTGCTTGCGATCGTGGATACGCCCAAGGTGCGGGAGATACTGAAGTCTTGCGGCGCTGATACCGCCAAACTCAAGAACGAACTGAAGCAATTCATCGATCAAACCACGCCGCGCCTGCCCGCGGGCGAGGACCGCGACGTGCAGCCGACGTTGGGATTCCAGCGCGTCCTGCAGCGGGCCGTTTTTCATGTGCAATCGAGCGGCAAGAAAGAAGTCACCGTGGCCAATGTGCTGGTGGCGATCTTCAGCGAAAAACAATCGCATGCCGCCTACCTGCTGAGCATGCAGGACGTGTCGCGCCTCGACGTGGTCAATTTCATCGCCCACGGACTGTCGAAAGCCGGCGGCGAGGAGCGCAGCGAACGCGACGATGGCGCAGCCTCGCCTGATGCCGAGCGGGAAGGGGACGGCAGCGGCAATGCCTTGGAGAAATATGCGACGAATCTGAACGAGTCGGCGCGCAAGGGCAAGATCGATCCTCTGATCGGACGCAAGCTCGAGGTCGAGCGCACCATCGAGATTCTGTGCCGCCGCCGCAAAAACAATCCTCTGTACGTGGGCGAGGCCGGCGTCGGCAAGACGGCGATCGCGGAAGGGCTGGCGCGCATGATCGTCGAGAATCAGGTGCCCGATGTGCTGCTCGATGCCACGATCTACTCGCTCGACATGGGTTCGCTGGTGGCCGGCACCAAGTACCGCGGCGATTTCGAAAAGCGCCTGAAGGCGGTGCTGGCGGAAGTGAAGAAGCAGCCCGGCGCGATTCTATTCATCGATGAAATCCACACGGTCATCGGCGCCGGTGCGGCGTCCGGCGGCGTGATGGATGCCTCGAATTTGATCAAACCCGCCCTCAACAATGGTGAATTGCGCTGCATCGGCTCGACCACCTACAACGAGTACCGCGGGATATTCGAGAAGGACCACGCGCTGGCGCGGCGCTTCCAGAAAATCGACATCACGGAACCTTCCGTGCAGGACACGGTGGATATTTTGCGCGGCTTGAAGTCGCGCTACGAGGAGCATCACGGCATCAAGTACGAGGATGACGCGTTGCGTGCGGCGGCGGAATTGGCTGCGCGGCACATCAACGATCGGCACATGCCCGACAAAGCGATCGATGTCGTGGATGAAGCGGGCGCGAATCTGCGGCTGCAGCCGGTGGAGAAGCGCGCACCGTCGGTCACCGTGACGCAAATCGAAAACGTCGTGGCGCGCATCGCGCGTATTCCGCCGAAAAATGTCTCGATGTCCGATCGCGATGTACTGAAGAACTTGGAACGCAACCTGAAGCTGACGATATTCGGCCAGGACCGGGCGATCGAGGCGTTGGCGGCCGCCATCAAAATGTCGCGCTCGGGGTTGGGCGATCAGCGCAAGCCCGTCGGATCCTTCCTGTTCTCCGGCCCGACCGGTGTCGGCAAGACCGAGGTGACCCGGCAGCTGGCGATTGCCATGGGCGTGGAATTCGTGCGCTTCGACATGTCGGAATACATGGAGCGGCACACGGTCTCGCGCCTCATCGGCGCGCCGCCGGGCTATGTGGGGTTCGACCAGGGCGGTTTGCTCACCGAAGCCATCGCCAAACATCCGCATTGCGTGCTGCTGCTCGATGAGATCGAGAAGGCGCATCCCGATGTTTTCAATCTGTTGCTGCAGGTCATGGACCACGGCACGCTGACCGACAACAATGGCCGCAAGGCCGATTTCCGTCACGTCATCATCGTCATGACCACCAACGCGGGAGCCTTCGAAATGAGCCGGCCGAGCATCGGCTTCACCCAGTCGGACACCGGTGCGGACGGCATGGAAGCGATTCGGCGCTTGTTTTCGCCCGAATTCCGCAATCGTCTGGATTCCGTCATTCAATTCAGCAGTCTGGATCAGGACACCATCGAGCGCGTGGTCGACAAAATCCTGGTCGAGGCCGAGGCGCAGCTGGAGCAGAAGGGCGTTTCGATTTCCGTCGACGAGCCGGCACGGCGCTGGATCGCAAAACGCGGTTACGATCCGAAGATGGGCGCGCGGCCGATGGCGCGCATCATTCAGGAGTTCATCAAGCGGCCGCTGGCCGAGGAGCTGTTATTCGGCAAGCTGGTGAATGGCGGCCATGTCGAGGTGACCTTGAGCGAGGATGGCGAGAAGCTCAAGCTCATCACGCGCGGCGCGGACCAGCCCGCCCTGCTGTCGCACGAAGGCAGTGGGCACTATCAAGGACTCCGCTACTTAAGGACGGGGTCGCCTCGACCCCCTTGAAGGGTGGCGCGTCAGCGCCTGATTAACGGCCGCGGTAGACGATGCGGCCCTTGGTCAGGTCGTACGGCGTCATTTCGACCGTGACCTGATCGCCGGTGAGAATTCGGATGTAGTTTTTGCGCATCTTGCCTGAGATATGCGCGGTAACTACATGGCCAGTCTTGAGTTTGACGCGAAATGTCGTATTGGGCAGAGTCTCGACGACTTCGCCCTCGAATTGAATAGCCTCTTCTTTTGACATGCGTCCTTATGGTATGCGTGAAACCGGGCGCATTGTGCATAAAGCCCTTGGTTAATGCAATTTACCCGGCCGGCAATCGCCACTTGGCCGTGGGCTCGCGCTTCGCGTACTGGCGCAGCAGCGCGACGAATTGGCTGCGCGAGACCTCGCGGGCGCCCAAGCCCGCCAAGTGCGCGCTGGCCACCTGGCAGTCGATGACTTTGATGTCGCGCGCGCGACACTCCGCTACCAGACGCGCCAGCGCCACTTTCGAGGCATCGCGCTCGAGACTGAACATCGACTCGCCGAAGAAGACCTGGCCCAGTTGGATTCCGTACAGACCCCCGACCAGCGTGTCGTCGCGGTAGGTCTCCACCGAGTGTCCGAATCCCAGCTCGTGCAGTTGATCGTAGGAATCGATCATCTCCGCATTCAGCCAGGTATCGGGACCTGAGCGGCGGGGCGCGGCGCAGCCTCGGATCGTCGCGCCGAAGGCATGGTCGATGCGCGTGATGAAAGGGCCGTGCCGCAAGGTCTTCCGCAAGCTGCGCGAGCATTTGAACTCCTCCGGAAACAGCACCATGCGCGGATCCGGAGACCACCAAAGAATGGGCTGCTGCGCGGAATACCAGGGAAATACGCCGCGTTCGTAGGCTGCGAGCAGACGGGTGGGACTTAAGTCCCCGCCCGCCGCAAGCAGCCCCGGCGGTTCGCGCAGCGCCTGATCCAAGGGCGGAAACCAGTTCGGATCCGCCTGCTCTCCCAGCCACACCAGCCGGCTCAGAGCCGCAGCTCCTCATCCGGTGCCCGGTGGTAGGGCACGTGGCTCTGTACCGCCGCGGCGTAAGTGTCGACGCCGCGCGCCTCGCGCGCGGCGTAATCGCGGATGGCGGCGGCAAAGCGTGCGTCGGCGATGTAATGCGCCGAGTGCGTCAAAGTCGGAACGAAGCCGCGCGGGACCTTGTGTTCGCCCTGGGTTCCCGGCTCGAAGCGCTGCAGCCGCTTCTCGATGCAATATTCGATGCCCTGGTAGTAGCAGGCTTCGAAGTGCAGGCTATGAAAGTTGCCGCCCGCGCCCCAATAGCGTCCGTACAAGGCTTCGCTCCCCACGAAAAAGATGGCCACGGCGATGGGCTCGTTGCCCATCCGCGCCACCTTGAGCATCAGCTCATTGGGCATCGCGGCCGCGATGCGCTTGAAAAAATCGAGATTCAAATAGGGTTCATGACCATGCCGATGAAAGGTGTCGGCGTAGAAGCCATAAACCGTGCGCCAAAGCGAGGGGGTCAGGTCTCCGCCGTGCAGCGTATCGAATTCGATGCCGGCTTCGGCGACCCGGCGCCGCTCGCGCTTCGCCTTCTTGCGTTTCTCGGCCGTGAAAGTGGCGAGAAAGCCTTCGAATGAATCGTAGCCTCGGTTGTACCAATGAAATTGGCAGTCGCGCCGCAGTATCAGCCCGGCGCGATCGAGATCGGCCGCGGTGTCCTGCGTGGGAAACAACACATGCCACGAGGACAGCCGCTCGCTCCGGGCATGCTCGAGGGCGGCGCGGATCAGGATTTGGGTCATGGCCTTGGCATCCGCCTGCGGATTCAACAGCAGCCGCGGGCCCGAAACCGGCGTGAAGGGCACTGCCGTCAGCAGCTTGGGGTAGTAGCGCAGGCCGTGCTGTGCGTAGGCGCCGGCCCAGGAGAAGTCGAACACGAACTCGCCGCGGGAATGCGCCTTGCGGAACAGCGGCATCGCGCCCGCGAGTTCGCCCGCGGAATCTTCCACCACCAGATGCTCGGGGCTGCCAGCCGGTACGCGCCGCGGCGCATCCGGATTCTTCCAGCGCCAGGAGAAATTCGTGCCGCAGGAAGGGTTGTGCGCCGCCGGCCAGTGCGTTCCAGCGCCGCGCATCGATCTGCGCAATGCTGCCCAGGAAGCGCGCAGGCCCCGAGGTCACGCGTGGGCAGCGCGGGGTTCGGCGTGGGTCTCGGCCTCAATTCGTTCTAAGTATTTGTCGGCATCGAGCGCCGCCATGCAGCCGGTGCCGGCCGAGGTGACCGCCTGACGGTAGACGTGATCGGCCACGTCGCCGGCGGCGAAAACCCCGGCCACGCTGGTGCCGGTCGCGCCGCCCTCGCTGCCGCCCTTGACCACGATGTAGCCGCCGCGCATCTCCAATTGTTGATCGAACAGCTGCGTGTTGGGGACATGGCCGACGGCGATGAAAACGCCGTCGACGTTGATCGACCGCGTGGCATTGCCGCCCGCGGCACGCATGCGCACGCCGGTCACGCCGGAGTCGTCGCCCAGAATCTCATCGATGGTGTGGTTCCAAACGATGCTGGCTTTGCCGGCCGACGCCAAGGCGAACAGACGGTCCTGCAAAATCCTCTCGGCCCGCAATTTGTCGCGCCGATGCACCAGGGTGACATGCGATGCGATGTTGCCGAGGTATAAGGCCTCTTCGACCGCCGTGTTGCCGCCGCCGACGACGGCAACGGCTTTGCCGCGATAGAAAAATCCATCGCAAGTAGCGCAGGCCGAGACTCCCTTGCCGCGAAAAGTTTCCTCCGACGGCAGACCCAAGTACTGGGCGGATGCGCCGGTGGCGATGATCAGCGCGTCGCAGGTGTACTCGCCGTTGTCCCCGGCGAGGCGGAACGGGCGGTGGCGCAAATCGACCTTGTTGATATGATCGGGCACGATCTCCGTCTTGAATCGTTCCGCATGGGCGCGCATGCGCTCCATGAGCGCAGGCCCCTGTAGGTGCTCGACGTCGCCCGGCCAATTGTCCACATCGGTCGTCGTCATGAGCTGTCCGCCTTGCTCCAAGCCGGTGATGAGCAAGGGATTTCGATTCGCGCGCGCCGCATAGACAGCCGCGGTGTAGCCTGCAGGACCTGAGCCCAAGATGAGGAGACGACTGTGCCTGACAACGCTCATGTATAATTTGCCTCTCGTCTTGAAAAGTCGCTCAGGACTCTCGGGAGCCAAGCGATGCTTAAGGTTAACCGACCCATGGTATGTAAATCTGTGGGCGGGAGCCACTTCCAGCAAGTCGCTCAGCGCATACACCTGCGAGGTTGTTGCATCTCGCTCTGACCGGTTACTATCGCATATTATTCAACTAGTTAAGAAGTAATCATCATTAAAGGTCTAGATATAGCGGACGCTTCGTCGCCCAAGAAGCCCAAGCAGAAGATAAAGCTTTCTGCCGCGGTCTCGCGTTCTTTGCGCGAGGGCACGCTGTGGGTGCTTGGGCGCGCTCGCGCTGCTCCTGTTGCTGGCGCTGCTCTCGTATCACCCCCGCGATCCGGGCTTTTCGGACACGGGCGAGCCCGGTCCGGTCGGCAACTTGATCGGGCCTGTGGGCGCGTGGCTCGCGGGATTCTTCCTGTTTCTTTTTGGGCGGCCCGCGTACCTGTTTCCGGTCATGCTGGCCTATGCCGGGTGGCTGGTGCACAAGGATCATTCCCTGCCGGACGGCCGCTCGCGCATCAACACCTTGCTGCGTGCGTTGGGGTTCGTTCTCACCCTGGTCACCAGCTGCGGGCTCGCATCGTTGCACTGGAGCGGCCTGGGATTGCCGAACAGCGCCGGCGGCGTGCTGGGCGAGCTGGCCGGTAAGGGCAGCGCGCACGGCTTGAGCTTTCTCGGCGCGACCTTGTTGTTGCTGGGCTTGTGGCTGGCCGGGGTGGCACTATTCGTCGGGCTGTCCTGGTTCGAAGTGATGGACCGGCTCGGCGCGGCGGTGCTTGCGGCTCTCGAGTGGATTCGCAGCCGCATCGAGCAGCGCCGCGAACTTGGCGCAGGGCAGCTGCGCAAGCAGGCGCGCCAGGAAGTGGTGCGCGAAGAACAAAAGAAAGTCGCGACCCGGCCGCCGCCGAGAATCGAGCCGCCCGCGCCATTGCCGCAAAAGAGCGATCGCGTCGAGCGCGAGCGTCAAGTGCCGCTATTCGATGCGCCGAAGTCCAGCGAGCTGCCGGCATTGTCGCTGCTCGACGAGCCTGGCGCCGCGCGAGCAGTCCTATTCCGACGAAGCGTTGGAAGCGATGTCGCGGTTGGTGGAAATCAAACTGCGGGATTTCGGCATCGAGGTGGAGGTCGTGGCGGTGCAGCCGGGCCCGGTCATTACCCGCTTTGAATTGCGTCCCGCGCCCGGCGTGAAGGTCAGCCAGATCAGCACCCTCGCCAAGGATCTGGCGCGCGCGCTGTCGGCCATCAGCGTGCGCGTGGTCGAAGTGATTCCGGGCAAGTCCGTGGTCGGCTTGGAGATCCCGAACGAGAAGCGCGAGATCGTGACCTTGGGCGAAATCATCAAGTCAAAACCCTACGATGAAGTCGGCTCGCCGCTCGCGCTCGCGTTGGGCAAGGATATCGGCGG
Source organism: uncultured Gammaproteobacteria bacterium (assembly GCA_963812125.1). Taxonomy (GTDB): domain Bacteria; phylum Pseudomonadota; class Gammaproteobacteria; order Steroidobacterales; family Steroidobacteraceae; genus Bog-1198. Next base: position 404,322 of record CAWETY010000010.1, on the reverse strand, counting down.
CGTGCCCATCGTCGCGGATCTTGCGCGCATGCCGCATCTGCTGATTGCAGGCACCACCGGTTCGGGCAAATCGGTGGCCATCAATGCCATGGTGTTGAGCCTGATCTACAAGGCCACGCCCGAACACGTGCGCATGATCATGATCGATCCGAAGATGCTCGAGCTATCGGTGTACGAGGGCATTCCGCATCTGTTGTCGCCGGTGGTCACCGACATGAAGCAGGCGGCGAATGCTTTGCGCTGGTGCGTGGCGGAGATGGAGCGCCGCTACCAGCTCATGTCCGCTCTCGGCGTGCGCAATATCGGCGGCTTCAACCGCAAAGTGAAGGACGCGGCCGATGCCGGCAAGCCGATCAAGGACCCGATTCGCATGCAGAAAATTGCGCAGGGCGTTCCGGGCGTGGTCGAGGAGGACGTGCCGGAGTTGACCGCTTTGCCCTTCGTCGTGGTCATCATCGATGAACTCGCGGATCTGATGATGATCGTGGGCAAGAAGGTGGAGGAGCTGATAGCGCGCCTGGCGCAAAAAGCCCGCGCCTCCGGCATCCATTTGATCCTGGCGACGCAGCGGCCTTCGGTGGATGTCATCACCGGCTTGATCAAGGCCAATATCCCCACCCGCATCGCCTTCCAGGTATCGGCCAAAGTCGACTCGCGCACCATTCTTGACCAAGGCGGCGCAGAATCGCTCTTGGGCCACGGCGACATGCTCTATCTTCCGCCCGGCACCTCGATTCCCACCCGGGTGCACGGCGCTTTCGTGTCCGACCAAGAAGTGCATCGCGTGGTCGCGGGATTGAAGACGGCCTCGCCTCCGGTTTATATCGATGAAATCCTGGAAGGTCCGCGCAATCCCATTCCCGGATTTCCGTCCGATGAGGAAGAGGCGGCCGAAGGCGGCCCGGCCGACGCCGAGGCGGACCCGTTGTACGATGAGGCGGTGCGCATCGTCACCGAGACCCGCAAAGCATCGATTTCAGGCGTGCAGCGGCGGCTCAAGATCGGCTACAACCGTGCGGCGCGTTTGGTCGAGGCCATGGAAGCGGCGGGCCTGGTCGGTCCGTTGCAGTCGAATGGCAATCGAGAGATTTACGGTGCCGCGCCGCCGGAGGAGTGACCGTGCTCAAATCTAAAATCGCCGCGGCGTCGCTTATTTGCGCCGCGGTAATGCTCCCCGCGGTTCTCTCGATCGCATCTCCGACGAGCGAGGTCGAGAAGTACCTGAGCGGTCTTGCGACCTGGTCTGCGGATTTCAAACAGACCATCGATGATGGTCATGGCAACGTCGTGCGCAGCGCCGCCGGCAAGCTGTATCTGCAAAAACCCGGGAAATTTCGCTGGGACTATACCGAGCCGTCCGAGCAGCTGATTTTGGCGGACGGCAAGCAGATCTGGTTCTACGATAAGGACCTGCAGCAGGCCAATGTGCGCAGCATGGACGCAAGTCTTGCGAACACGCCTGCGGTGCTGTTGTCGGGCGGGGGCTCGTTGAGCAGTCAGTTCGACGTGACGGCGCTGCCGCCGAGCGACGGACTCGAGTGGTACCAGCTCATCCCCAAGCATCCGGATACCGATTTTCAGCTGGTGCGCATCGGATTTCGCAGCGGCGACTTAGCCTCCATGTTCCTCGCCGACAAGCTGAATCAGGTCACGCAGCTGACCTTTACCAATTCGAAGCGCAACGCCAAATTCCCGCCGGATCTGTTTACATTCGTGCCGCCGCCGGGGGTCGATGTGATCGGGCGCGGCGGCAAGTGACGGCAAGCGGCACGTATCGGCCGTTGGCCGATCGGCTGCGCCCGCAGTCCCTCGATGAGTATGTCGGACAGTCCCATCTGCTCGGCCCGGGCGCACCCTTGCGCCGCGCGTTGGAGTCCGGCCATCCGCATTCCATGATTCTGTGGGGACCTCCCGGTACCGGGAAAACCACGCTCGCGCGCCTGGTCGCGAACGGCGCGCAGGCCGAATTCGTCGGGCTCTCAGCGGTGCAGGCGGGGATCAAGGATATCCGCGCGGTGGTCGAGCAGGCGCGCAGCTTGCGCGGTACGCGCGACACCGTTTTGTTTCTCGACGAGGTGCATCGGTTCAACAAGTCGCAGCAGGATGCGTTTCTCCCCTACGTCGAGGACGGGACGCTGATTTTTATCGGTGCGACCACGGAGAATCCGTCGTTTGAGGTCAACAACGCCTTGCTGTCGCGCGCCCGCGTCTATGTCCTCAAATCCCTGACCGCCGAGGACCTCGGCCGGCTGCTGGATCGGGCCTTGTCGGATACCGTGCGGGGCCTAGGCGCGCTCAATCTGCAAATCGATGCCGGGGCGCGCGAATTGCTGCTGGCTGCCGCGGATGGAGACGCTCGGCGCATGCTGAATTTATTGGAAACCGCGGCGGACTTGAGCACTCCAAACGGGCCCGGCCGCCGGCTGGATACCGATACGATGCGCGCGGTGATCGGCAGCACCTACGTGCGCTTCGACAAAGGCGGCGAGAATTTCTACGATCAGATTTCCGCGCTGCATAAGTCGGTTCGCGGCAGCGATCCCGACGCGGCGCTGTACTGGCTGTGCCGCATGCTCGCGGGCGGATGCGATCCTTTGTACGTGGCGCGCCGCGCGCTGCGCATGGCGAGCGAAGACATCGGCAATGCCGACCCGCGAGCGCTCACGATGGCGCTGGAGGCGTGTGCCGTGTATGAGCGGCTGGGCAGTCCCGAGGGCGAGTTGGCCATCGCGCAGGCGGTCGTCTTCATGGCGTGCGCGGCCAAGAGCAACGCGGTATATACGGCCTTCAACGCCGCCGGCGAAGATGCCGCGAAGTTGGGCTCGCTCGAGGTTCCCCTGCACTTGCGCAATGCGCCCACGCGTCTCATGAAGGAGATCGGCTACGGCAAGGGTTACCGCTACGCGCACGACGAGCCGGGCGGTTATGCGGCAGGCGAGCGTTATTTTCCGGATGACATGCCGGATCGCCGCTACTATGTACCGGTTGCGCGCGGACTGGAGATAAAAATCGGCGAAGCGCTTGCCGCGCGCCGCGCACGCGATTCGAAGCTCCAGGATGCGGGTAAATGACAAAGTGCCAATGAAATTGAGCGAAGGAAAGAAAAGTGCTTGATCCGAAGCTGCTGCGCAGCGATTTGCCGGGCGTCGCCGCCGCGTTGGCGAGAAGAGGTTTCGTGCTGGATGTCGGTGCGTTCGCCGCCCTGGAGGAGCAGCGCAAGAGCGTCCAAGTCGAGGCGGATCGCCTGAGAGCGGAGCGCAACGCCAACGCCAAGGCGGTGGGATTTGCGAAGTCGAAGGGCGAGGATGCGAGCCCGCTGTTGGCGGCCGGGGAAGCCTTGGGGGAGGGGTTGCAAAGGGTCGAAAAGCGTCTCGAACTCATTCAGGCGCAGCTCGCGGATTTGCAATTGGGGCTGCCGAATATTTTGGACGCCAGCGTCCCCGAAGGCCTCGATGAATCCGCCAATGTCGAGGTGCGCCGCTGCGGTATGCCGCGCGAATTCACCTTTACACCCAAGGATCATGTTGCGCTGGGCGAGCCCTTGGGGATGGATTTCGAGGCCGCCGGGCGCATTTCCGGCGCGCGCTTCGTAGTTCTGAGCGGCATGCTGGCGAAACTGCACCGCGCGCTGGCGCAATTCATGTTGGACCTGCACATCCGGGATCATGGCTACCGCGAACACTACGTTCCTTACCTGGTGCATGCCGAGGCGCTCCTCGGTACGGGGCAGCTGCCAAAGTTCGAACAGGACCAATTCGCCGTGCGCGGCGATCCGGGTTTCTACCTGATCCCGACCGCCGAAGTGCCCCTGACGAATTTGGTCCGCGACCAGATTGTGGCGCCGGAACGCTTGCCGCTCAAATTCGTGGCGCACACGCCATGTTTCCGCTCGGAGGCGGGCGCATCGGGGAAGGACACGCGCGGCATGATTCGCCAGCACCAGTTCGACAAAGTCGAGATGGTGCAGATCGTGCGTCCCGAAGATTCCTATGCAGCGCTCGAAGGAGATGACCGGTCACGCCGAGAACGTGCTCAAGGCGTTGGAGTTGCCCTATCGAGTGGTGTCGCTGTGCGCCGGAGATACCGGCGCGAGCAGCGCCAAGACCTACGATCTCGAAGTCTGGCTGCCGTCGCAGAAAAAGTACCGGGAGATTTCCTCGTGCAGCAACTGCGAGTCATTCCAGGCGCGCCGCCTACAGGCTCGATGGCGCAATCCCCAAACCGCTAAGCCGGAGCTGGTGCATACCTTGAACGGCTCGGGGGTCGCGGTGGGACGTGCGCTGGTTGCGATTCTGGAGAACTATCAACGCGAGGACGGCAGCATCACGATACCGAAGGCGATGGTGCCCTATATGGGCGGAGCGGACCTGCTGCGGTGAGCCGCAGCAGGTCGCCCAGGCAATCTAATTGCGGCTGCCCATCACCAGACGCAGCACGTACCAGAACATCAGCGCGATCGATGCGAATAACTGCATCGCCGCCGACACATAGCGATCTTCCGGATAGTGCTGAATGATGTTGGACGTGTCGTACAGCACGGCCGCGCCCGCGAAGCCGATCATGGCCACTGAGAACCAGGTTCCCAGCTGAAAGCCGAACACGGCACCGCCGATCATGGCCAGGATTGCGACCACGCCGCCCCACATCAGGATGGCGCGCAGGAAAGAAAAGTCCTTGCGCGTGCGATGCGCGACCACCATCAATCCGCCGGCGCCCAACGCCGTGATCAAGGTTGCGCTGTCGATCGCGCCCGGCGCCTTGCGGTCCGCGATGTAAAGCAGCGGCACGAAGATCAGCGCTTCCGCAACCATATACGCCGCGTAAGAGAAGTACTGCATGCCGAGCGAGCTGCTGGTTTGCGCGGTGCGGGTGGCGAGCCAACCCACCAGCATGAAGGCCCCGAGAATCAGGAACCAATTGAAACCGAGCATGAAGCTCGCAATCTGCTCAGCAAGACCGGATTCGAACAACCCCAGCTCGACCAGAATGAAAGCTAGGATGCCACCGACCACATGGGTGTAGGTGCGCGTGATGAATTGCGCTCGGCTGTCGACGCCTGAGCTCGGAAAAGCAGAGTTACTGCTTGGGAAAGTGGCCATCGTATCCTCCAATTAGCCTTGAGGGCATATTTTAGCACCCCCGCGGAGCGGGTGCCGATTTAGCCCGGGTTGTAGCAAATATAGGGGTAAGTGCCGGCCATTCAATGCCTTGGCAGCCGGACAGCGAAAGTTTTGTCGGGTAAAATCGCCGCCCGGCGCTCGAGTTTGCTATTCGGAGAGGTGGCAGAGTGGTTGAATGCACCGGTCTTGAAAACCGGCATGAGGCACTTTACGGGCTCGCGAGTTCGAATCTCGCCCTCTCCGCCACACGCGAGTTCGACCAAATCGCCGGGAGCGATTTGGGGCGCCGGAGCGGCTTTCGCGACGGCGCGCGAAGCGCGAGGGCCAGGATGGCCCGAGTCAATCTCACCCTCTCCGCCACTGGAAAATTGAAGCCCCGTTTCGGCGGCGTTCATTTTTCCAGCAGGGGCAGGGTGCGTGGACGAACTCAGCGGAGTTCGACAAAATCGTGGGAACGATTTTGGGCGTTGCCGCGAAGCGGCGACGATCCGTAGCGAAGCGGAGGACGAGCGGCGCAGCCGCGAGCAATCTCACCGCTTCCGCCAATCGCGAGTTCGACGGGGGGTGAGCGTTGTCAGACCGGAAAATTAATGCGGACCAGCGCCTTGGCTAAACGGCAAACCCTGTCACGCAAGAACGGCGCGGCGATCTGCGCCGCGGTCTGCCGCTTCGACGACTCCCGCCGCTATGAACTCGGCGTGGAGTCGATTTTCCAGCTTGCGACCGATGTCGGCGCGCTGATCGTGAGGAACCGCGCGTCGCGGGCGCCTGCAGAGTCGATTGAACGATACTGCGGAATAGTCCATGCCGCTTCGGGCCGGCCGCTCCCTTCGGTGCGCATGGCGATCGGCGCACGGACGCTGGTTTGGATGTGCCTCACGCGCGCGAGCGGTTGGATGGATAATCTGGTTCGCGTGCATTCCAAGAGACGCTGGGAAGAACTCCAGGAGATGATCGCCGCTTGGCGCGACGCATGGGGGAATGATGCGCGAGCCAAATACGCCGAAGCGCGCTTCACGACATTGACCGGTATAGTTCGTGGAGCAACCGAGGAACACGACGCTTACATGCATGCCGCTCTGATCAAGGCGTTGTCGGACGTGCAGGCCTGATGAACTCCGCTCGCGCACCCACGGTATTCTTGAGCTACGCCTCGGCGGACCGCGAGGCGGCGCGCCTGCTCAGGGACGCGCTGCCCGCACTCGGCCTGGAGGTGTGGTACGACGAGAGCGAACTTGGCGGCGGAGAGATGTGGGATCAGAAGATCCGCAAGCAAATCCGCGAGTGCGACTATTTCATGCCCGTCATCTCGGCCCAAACCGAAGCGCGGCATGAAGGATATTTTCGCCGCGAATGGCGCCTCGCCGTCGAAAGGACTCTCGACATGGCGGACGATCACCCCTTTCTTTTGCCCGTGGTCATCGACGACACCAGCCAGAGCGGCGCGCGCGTGCCTGAGAAATTTCTGTCGATCCAATGGGTGCGCGTACCCGGCGGACAGTCCAATGCGGCACTCCAATCGCTCTGCAAGCGGCTGCTGGCAGGCGAGGCGCCGGCCGCGCCGCGTGATCCTGCGCCTGCCGCGCGTGCCGCCGGCCGGAACCGCCGCGCTCCCGCGCCGCCGCTTAAGTACCCGGAGTTTCCCGCGGAGGAGGCCAAGTCGAAAACGCAATTCCGCCTGCAGGTGGTCGGTTGGGCCTTTCAGTCGGCTTGGATCTTCTTCAGGCAATTGCCGCGCTGGATCAGGATTATTGTCTCCGTCTGGCTTTGCATTGTGCTGCTGTCCAAGGGTTGCAGCTCGGATGAGCGGCGCTCTTCGAGACTCTCCTCGGGCGATGCGCAGCAGCTGCATGCCATCTCGGAAAAATATCACGGTAGTTTCGACAAGAAGGACATCTCGCAGCTTGCGGCGCAGATCGCGCGCATGACATCCGATACGGACACGCCAGCGGAGCGCAGCCCGCTGCTGGCGGTGCCTTTTACCGCGCCGGCCGGCAATGCCGAGGCGGCAAAAGTCGCGGATTCCACCTTCGCGCTGGTGTACGGCAAGCTTGCGATCGCGCATCACGGACAGGTGGGGTTGAGTCCGGAGTCGACGGCTTGCGGCGACTCAAATTCCGCGGTAGAGCGCGGGCGCTCGAACCACTCCGCCTACGTTCTTTGCGGTGCCATCGGAACCGAGGCAGCGGCGCAAGTGCTGGCGGTCAAGATCTTCAAAGTGAGCGACGGCTCGCTGGTGTGGTCGAAGTCCTATCCGGTCGCGGGTGCTGATCCGGCCAAGATCGCCGCGGAAGTCAATGATCGAGTGCCGGCTCTGAACGATGATTCATAACGGCGTCCGGCTTACACTTCCAGCCGGTCTTGCGGGCGGGCGACCAACGCATACAAGGCCGGCATCAGATAGACGCTGATCAACAGCCGCGTGAACAAACCGCTGACGATCACCAGCGCAAACGGCCGTTGTGTGTCGGTGCCGACCCCCGTGGCGAAGGCCACCGGCAGCAGTCCTAACGCCGCAACCAGTGCCGTCATCATGATTGGCCGCAGCCTCAGAATGGCGCCGTCGCGGATCGCTTGCGCAACCGGCGTGCCGTTGCGCCTCAATTCATTGACGTAGGAGATGTAGACCACGGCAGTCTGCACCGAGACGCCGAACAGCGCCAGAAAGCCGATCCCCGATGAGACCGAGAAGGGCGTGCCGCTGATCCACAACGCCAGGATCCCGCCAACCGGCGCCGAGAGCACCACGCCGAGCACGGTGATGAAGGGAAACTTGAAATTGCTGTACAAGGCGAAGAGCAGCAGAAAGATGAGAAAGACGGTCAGCGGAATGATGATGCTCAATTGATGGCGCGACGCCGTATATTCCGAGTACTCGCCGCCCCAGTCCAGGCGGTAGCCGCGCGGCAGCTTGACCTTTGAGCCGACCTGCTGCATCGCATCGTCGACAGCGCCCGCCAGATCGCGGCCCTCTATCGAGAATTGCACACCGATGTAGCGCGAATTATTTTCCCGATAGATGAAGGATGCACCGCTTGCAACCTTGATGTCGGCGAATTCCTTGAGCGGAACTTGCTGGCCGCCGGGCGTCGCCACCAGAATATTGGCGATTTCTTCCGGGGTGTCGCGATACTCGCGCTCGAGCCGGACAACCAGGTCAAACTGCTTTTCCTCCTGCACCACCTGGGTCGCGACGTCGCCGCCGATGGCGGTCTGAATCACGCCGTTGATGTCCGCGACGTTGAGTCCGTAGCGCGCGATTTTCGCGCGATCGATTTTAATGGTCAGGCTGGGTTGCCCGAGCTCCTGGACCAGTGTCACCTCGCGGATACCGCGCACCTGCTCCAAGACCTGCTTGATCGCCCTGCCTTTCTGCTCGAGAGTCTCCAAGTTGGAGCCGAAAACCTTGACGGCGAGGGCGCTCTTGAGTCCGGTCTCCGCCTCGTCCACCGCATCCTCGGCCGGCTGGGTATAGTTGAAGTTGACGCCGGGAAACGCCGACAGCTTGCGATTGATGGCCTCGATGAGCCCCGCCTTGTTGCGATAGGCTCCCGACCAGGTTGAATAAGGCTTCAGCCCGACGAAGAATTCCACATTGAAAAAGCCGGTGGGATCGGTGCCGTCGTCCGGTCGGCCCAGCTCCGAGGCCACCGTGGTGACTTCCGGAAACGACTTCAAAATGTCGCGCACTTTGGGCGTGAGCTTGGCCGACTCGTCGAACGAGATGGTGTAGGGCATGGTGGCGCGCACCCACAGCGCGCCCTCGTCCAAGTGCGGCATGAACTCGGCGCCGATGCGCGGAACGAGCAGCAGCGAGCCTCCCAGCAAAATCGCAGAGGCGATCACGGTTCCCCAGGCGTGTCCGAGGCAAAAATCCAGGCCCCGGGTATAGAGCGATTTGATGCGTTCGAATGCCGCGTTGCGCTTTTCCTGCACGCCCTTGCGCATGAACCAGGCGCATAGCACGGGCAGGAGCGTCAGCGTGACGATCAAGGAGCCGATCAATGCGAACACCATGGTGTCGGCCATCGGTTTGAAGAGCGTGCCCGAAGGGCCCGCGAGTACGTAGATCGGCAGGAAGCTGGCGACTATCACCGCAACCGCATAGAACAGCGGACGATCCACTTCCGCCGCGGCCTCGGCGATGATCGCCTTGATATTGAGCGCGGAACCGCGCCGCGCCGCGACCTGGCGGAAGATATTTTCGACCATGACGACGGCGGCATCCACCAGTATGCCGAAATCCACCGCGCCGATGGACAGCAGGTTGGCCGATGCATTTTGCAAGTCGAGACAAACGAAGGCGAACAACAAGGCCAGCGGGATGGTTGCCGCGACGATCAGCCCGGCGCGAAAGTTGTAGAGGAAGAAGATCAGCACCACGACCACCAGCAGCATGCCGCGCAGCAGATTGCGCTCCACCGTTTGGGTGGTCAGGTCGACCAGATCGCTGCGATCATAAAAGGGCAGCACCTTCACATCCTTCGGCAGAATCTCTTCGTTGAGTTCCTTGGTCTTCGCCTCCACCCGCTTCAGCACGTCCTGGGTTTTCTCGCCGGTCAGAAGCAGTATCACGCCTTCAACCGCATCATCCTGCTTCTCGAAACCGAATTCTCCCAGGCGCGGAGCGATTCCGATCGCAACCCGGCCGACGTCCTTGACCAGCACCGGCGTGCCGTTGTTGATGGCGATCACGACATTGCCGATGTCCTCGGTGGTGCTCAACAGCCCGAGGCCGCGGACGTAGTAGAACTGTCCGCCTTGCGAATAAAATCCGCCGCCGCCGTTGCTGTTGTTCGCCGTCAGGGCGGCTTCCACCTGAGTGACTGATAGTCCGACCGATGCGACCTTCGCAGGATCGAGCAGCACTTGGTACTGCATGGTGCCGCCGCCAAATCCCGAATCGTCGGCGACGCCGGGCACCGATTTGTATTGCGGTTCGATGACCCAATCCTCGAAGGTCTTGAGCTCCATCGGCGAGCGGTCGCTGCTTTGCAAGACGTAGCGGTAGATGAGGCCGGAGGGCGAAGACAGCGGCGACATCGAGGGCGATATGCCGCTCGGCAGCGTCACATCGGCTATGCGGTTGAAGACTTGCTGGCGCGCGAAATATTTATCGGTCGAGTTTGCAAATGTCATGATGACATCGGAAAGACCGTACAACGAGATCGAACGGATGGTCACCATTTGCGGGGTGCCGTTCATTCCGCGTTCCACCGGCACCGTGATCAGGCGCTCGACCTCCTCGGCGGCATGCCCGGGCCATTGCGTGATGAGCTCGACCATGGGGGGCGACAGATCGGGATAGGCGTCGACCGGGAGCCGGTCCAGCGAGCGCGTTCCGGCGCCGATGAGCACCGCGGTCATCAGAAGGACCAGAAATCCCTGGCGCAACGAGGAGGTTACGATCCGATTCATGAAAGACGACGAGCGCGGCGTGTCGCCGGCCGGGGTCGGGTCGGTGCTCATTGAGTCTGCATGAACTGCACGAACAGGCCGCCGTCGACCACGATGTCGTCGCCGGTTTTGAGGCCCTCGGCCACGTCGTACTCATCGCCGGTGCGGTAGGCCAAGGTCACGTGCTGGCGGGCGAAGCTGCCGTCCGGCTGAATCGCGTAGACAAACGGCAGGTTGACATCGTCGCGCAACACCGCGGATACCGGGATCATGGTGCCGGTGCTCTGCTGTTGGGCGTGAATTCGCACGCGCACATACATTTGCTTCTTGAGAAAATCCGCCGGGTTCCTGGCGACCACGCGCACGGCCACGGAACGGGTGCTGGGATCCACCAGTGCGGCTATGTTATCGACGGTGCCGGAAAAACTCTTTGCGCCGATCCCAGTGACGATTTCGGCAGAGTCGCCGACGCGCACCCCTTCGAGATCCGCGCCGAACACCTGCGCCAGCACCCACACTCGCGACAGGTCGGCCACGGTGAAGCAGGCAGTGCTGCCGGCTTGCAGCAGTTGCCCCGGCGTGATGAGCTTTTCCACCACCGTACCCGCAACCGGAGCGCGAATCACGCCGTCGATGCGCGAGACGGGGCGGCCCTCCTGAATCGCTTTGATGCTTTCCGCGGGGACCTGCAGCGACACGAGTTGCTGCAACGCTGCTTCGCGGTCTGCCTCGGCGCCGACGGCGTCGCTTTCGGCTTGATCGGCTTCACGTTTGGAAACGCCATTGTGTTGAACCAGATCCCGGTCCAAATCGGCCAGCCGGCGCAGCGTTGCCGCGGTGGAAATCGCTTTACGATACGCGCTGATCGCCGCCGCGAAATCCGGCGAGTCGACGATGGCGAGCGGCGCCCCGAGCTTGACGTGTGCGCCCAAGTCCACGAGCAGCCTCGATACCGGACCGGAAAACGGCGCGAGCACGCTGGTCGCTTGATCGTTGTCGAAGTCGACCACGCCGGTGGTCTCGACGGTCTTGTGGAATGTGGATTGCGCGACCTTGTACAGGTGGATGTTGCGCCGCTGTTCGGGCGTAAGCCTGACATTGCTCGCCGTCACCGACGGCGCTTGGGGGTTTACGTCGGCTTTAGGCGAGCACCCGGCGATTGCGGCCAGCAGCGACAATTCGAGAGCAATAATAGTCCGCATTGGCTTCGATTTTCTCTTCATGGCTGTTTGGCGATTTCCGTCCGGTGCCACCAACCGCCGCCGAGCGCTTGGAACAACGCCGCCGTATCGGCAAAGCGATTGGCTTGCGCCTGAATCAAGCCGATCCGGCCTTGCTGGTAGGTCTGTTGAGCGCTGAGCAGGGCCAGATAGCCGGCGTAACCGCCTTGCCATTGCCGTTGGGTCAGCTCCAACGTGGCTTTGGCCGAGTCGGCGGATTTGGCTGCGGCTTTTACCGCTTCGGCATCCTGCTGCAAGGCAGTCAGGGTGTCGGCGACATTCTGAAAGGCCGTCATTACCGTGCTGCGGTATTGCTCGGCGGCTTGCTCATAGGCCGCCTTGGCCGCGCGCTCTTGGTGCAGCAGCGTGCCGCCTTGAAAAATGGGAGCGGTGAGCGATGCGCCGATTCCCCAAAAACCGGTTCCCGAGGTGAACAGCTGGCTCATCTCGGCGGCCGAGCTGCCGGCGTTGGCGGTCAAGACGATATTGGGGAGTCGATTCGCGATGGCAATTCCAATCTTGGCGCTGGCATCATGCAGGTTCGCCTCCGCCTGCAGCACATCGGGGCGCTGCGATACGAGCGCCGAGGGCAGACTCACCGGTAAATCCTGCGGCAGTTGCAGCGTCGAGAGATCGAAATTTACCGCAGGTGCCTGGCTCGGAAACCGCCCCGACAAAACCGCCAGCTGATCCCGCAATTGCGCCTCTTGCTTGATGAGCGGGGGCAGGGTGGCGGCAAACTGCGCGAGCTGCGCCTCGACCGCGGCCACGTCCAGACCGCCGGCGTAGCCCTTGTCGAGCTGATATCGCAGAACCTTCAGGGTTTTCTCGGCGCTGTCGATCAGTTCGTGGGTGGCACCGATCTGCATTTGCGTGGAGCCGACCTGTATCGCGGTGACCACGACGTTGGAGGTCAACGTGGTGTAAGTCGCGATCATTTGAAAGCGCGCCTCTTGCTCTTGCGCCGCCAGCGACTCGACCGTGCGCCGGTTCAAGCCGAAGACATCCGGCACGTACGAAATGCTGAGCTGAGGGGTGAAGAGATTGTAGAGAAATGTGTTGGCGTTGAGCGCCGGCGATAATTGCTCGGACTGGCTTTGGCGCGTGGCGTCAAAATTCCCCGTGATGCTGGGATAGTAGGCGCCGCGCTGCGCCAGCATATTTTCCCTCGCCACCGTCAGCGCGGCTCGCGCCGCCTTGAGATCGTGATTGCTGGAAAGCGAACGATCGATCAGCTCATTGAGCGGTGCGGAATGAAACAGCGTCCACCAGTCCGCCGCGATGTCGGCACCGCCGGCGAAGCGCTGCGGTTCGCCGGCCGTGGTGTTCGGCGCGCTCGCGGTAGTCGAGAGCGGTGTGGAAACATAATCGCTCACCTCGGGGGCGGCGGGTCTCTGGAAGTTCGGGCCGACCGCGCAGCCCGCGAGCAGCGCCAGAATCGAGGCCGCAATGAGGCGCTTAACGCGCGATTGACACTGTGCGTTGTTCAAGTCTGCTCGCATGGGCAATTAGGAATCTCGACGCGCGATGGTATTAATAAGCTCTCGAACGTCCGCCGGTTTTTATTGGCACAGCGCCGGAATCCTCGATCAGCCGGCAAATATACTATGTTCGAGCGAGAACCTCGATGAGAGTTCGTTTTTTCTTCGCTTCAGGCTGTTGACCTTCTGCCGGCAATGCGCTGAAGTCCAGGCCGACCACCGAAGAGTGGGCCGAGCATGCGGGGGGATATGCGTTTTCAGACCTGGATCTTCTTGGTTTCGATTGCCTGCACGCCCGCGGCGGCGGATTCCGATTCCGCGGCCGCTGCCGCCGCCCGAGTCGCCCGCGGCGGCGCCCTGTTCAAGGCCCGATGCGCATCCTGCCACGATCCTGCGATCGAGCGGGCGCCCTCCAAAACCGCATTGGCGCGACGCTTTCCCGATGACATCGCCGGCGCGCTGAAGAGCGGCAAAATGCAGCCGATGGCGGCGGACTTGAGCGACGAGGACATTCACTCGATCGCGGAGTATCTCGGTGCGGATGGCATGTCCGAACGAGCAGCCGACCCGCCGGCATGCACCTCTCACGGCAAGTTCAGCATGTCCGGTCCCGGCTGGAACGGCTGGAGCATCGATGCGGCGAATTCACGGGCTCAACCCGATCCCGGCTTCTCGCGCGCCGACGTGCCGCGGCTCAAGGTGAGATGGTCGTTCACCTACACCGGCGGCCGCTATGGCCAACCGACCCTGGTGGGCGGGCGCTTGTTTCTCACCAGTTCGAGCGGCCGCATTTATTCCTTGGATGCCAAGACCGGCTGCATGCATTGGCGTTTCGATGCCGACGCGGGCGTGCGCACGACGCCGCTGCTCGGACCGGTGCGGGGCGCATCCTCCGGCGCCTCTTGGATGTTCTTTGGCGATTTCAAGCGCCAGGTCTATGCACTCGATGCCGCCACCGGAAAATTACAGTGGAAAATGACGCTCGAGACGCATCCGCGCGGCACGCTGACGGGCGCACCCGTACTGTACAAGGGACTGCTGTATGTGCCGATTTCGTCGTGGGAGGAGACGGCCGGCGGCGTGCGCTCCTACGGCTGCTGCACGGCACGCGGCGGATTGGCCGCTCTCGATGCCAAGGATGGCCGGTTGATATGGAAAACCTATGCGATCGAACAAGAGCCGCAGCCCACCGGCAAAAACTCCGCGGGCACTCAGATGTATGGCCCCGCCGGGGCGGCGGTTTGGTCCGCGCCGACCGTCGACGCCAAGCGGGGGGTGGTTTACATCGGCACCGGAGATACGTACACGGACGTCAAGGAGAACGGCTCCGATGCGGTGCTGGCACTCGATCTTGCGACCGGCAAGGTCAAGTGGCGAAATCAAGTCACCGCGAATGACAGTTTCCTGATGGGCTGCAGCCGCAGCGGTACCGTCAATTGTCCGACGGTGGTGGGGCCGGATTACGATTTTGGCGCATCGCCGATTCTGTTCACGCTTCCCAATGGCAGAGACATTATTCTCGCCGGCCAGAAGTCGGGGGTCGCATTCGGAATGGACCCCGATCACGGCGGCAAAACTTTGTGGCGCAACAAGGTCGGCAACGGCGGCGCTTTGGGAGGCATCGAATGGGGCATGGCGGCCGATGCCAAGCAACTGTATGTCGCTGTGGCCGATTTGGGTATACCGCCGCCGCGGGGCAAGGCCGGCCTGTATGCGCTGGATCCTGCAACGGGAACTCAACGCTGGTACACGCCCGCGCCGCAAGTCGGCTGCAGCTATGGCGGTCGATGTTTGAGTGGCCAGTCGGCTGCGCCGAGCGTGATCCCGGGGGTCGTGTTCTCCAGCACTATCGATGGGCATTTGCGTGCCTATGACGTCAATGACGGCGCGATAGTCTGGGACTTCGACACGGCGGCGCAAAAATATCAAACCATCAACGGCGTCCACGACCAAAGCGGCGGATCCCTCGATGTGGCCGGGCCGGTCATGGCGGGCGGCATGATGTACATCATCTCCGGATATGCCGGCGCGCTCGGCGGCGCGCCCGACAATGTTCTTTTGGCTTTTTCAGTCGACGCAAAATAACCAAGGAAATTCAATGCGAAATCTCGTCTGGGCGGCACTGGGATGGATATGTCTAGGCGCAGGCGCTGCGGAGGCCGCGCCGCTGCAGGGACCTGAATTTTCAATCAGCTATCCTGCCGCGCACAACAGCGCGCCGATCGACGGACGGGTCATTCTGCTGCTGAGCCGCGACATGACGCGCGAACCGCGCACGCATGTCGAGCCCAATGAACCGCTCGCCAGTCCCTACTTGTTCGGGCTCAACGTGGAAGGACTCGCGCCCGGTGCTGAAGCAGTGCTCGATGACAACGCGTTTGGCTGGCCGGCTGCGCGCCTGTCGGCGATTCCCAGCGGCGACTATCACGTACAAGCCGTACTGAATCGCTATGAAACCTATCATCTGGCGGATGGCCGCACATTCAAACTGCCGCCGGACAAGGGCGAAGGTCAGCAATGGGCGCGAAAGCCCGGCAATCTGTATTCGACGCCGCGTCAAGCTGCACCTGGATCAGCCGCCCATCCGGCGAGGACACGCTGATTCTGGATCAAGCGATCGGCCCCATCATGCCCAAGACCGATAGCGAGTTCGTGAAGCACATCCGCATCCGCAGCGATTTGCTGTCGCGTTTCTGGGGCCGCGACGTCTTCCTGGGCGCGCACGTCCTGCGTACCCAAGGGATTCGATGCGCATCCGCGAGGCGCGCTATCCCTTGATGGTGTTTCATGGCCATTATCCCGACGACATTTCCGGTTTCCGCACCACGCCGCCGGATCCGAATCTTGCAAGCCGGACTATTCCGAGCGCTTCCATCTCGCCGGCTACAATCGCATCCAGCAGCAAGAGGCCTATGCCTTCTATCAGAAATGGATCTCCGCCGATTTCCCGCGCTTTCTGGTGATCGAAATCGAGCACGCCAATCCGTATTTTCGATGACAGTTACGCCGTGAACTCCGCCAATCTGGGCCCCTATGGCGATGCCATCAACAAGGAATTGATACCCGGAGATCGAGCGCCGCTTCCGCGGCATCGGCGCTGGCTGGGCGCGCTTTACCTATGGCGGTTCGACCGGCGGCTGGGAGGCCCTCGCCACACAGGTCTTTTATCCCGACATGTACAACGGCGCGTTTGCCGCCTGTCCGGATCCCATCGATTTTCGCGCGTACACCCTCATCGACATCTTACAAGGATCGCAACGCCTACTTCCTGAAGGGCGAGGCGTCTTCCGTGGAGCGGCCTGCATTCCGCAATTATCTGGGCGAGGTGTTCGCCACGCAGCGCGACGAGAACTACATGGAATTGGCGCAGGGAGACCGCAGCCGCTCCGGCGGCCAATACGATATCTGGCAGGCGGTGTTCGGCCCGGTGGGGACGGACGGCTATCCCAAGCCGATTTTCGACAAAGTCAGCGGCGTCATCGATCCGTCAGTCGCGGCGTATTGGCGCGATCATTTCGATCTGTCGTTCATCATCGCCCGCGACTGGAAGATCCTTGCGCCCAAGCTGCGAGGGAAAATCCATCTCTACGTGGGCAACGGCGACAACTACTATCTGACCGATTCGGTGTATTTCGCGCAGGAGCGGCTCGAAGTCGCTGCAGCCGCCCTACGCAGGATCGGTGGCGTACGGCGATCGCGCCGAACATTGCTGGAATGGTGACCCGAAGCTGCGCCAATGCCTATTCTCGGCTGCACTACAATTTTCAGTATTTGCCGCATAATTCTCCAGCGCATCAAGGCCACGGCCCCTGCCGGAGCGGACCTCAAGAGCTGGCGCTATTGAGCGGCGGTGCGGCTAGGACGCCGCTTTGGTGGGCTGCGCTACCACGGCAGGGTCGGTCAGGAATGCCTTGACGCGCTCGAATTCGCGCCGCAGCGACGCGTTGCCGCTGGTCCAGCGCATGCGGCGTCCGCCGCGACGCTGTCGATTTCCATGCGTTCGGCGAAAGAGATTTCAGCGCGTATGCGTGGATATTTGCGCACGCACCCTTGAATTTATGGGCGGCCTTGGCCAACGCACGGCGCGCTCGCTTTGCGCCAGCGCCGCGGCGATTTCAGCCAATTGCTGCTCGCCGCTTTGATGAAGGCGGCCGACCAATTCCTGCGCAAATGCCGGGTCGCCATCCGTGACCTTTTGAAACGCGGCCAGATCGACCGGCGCCGCGAGCAGCTCCGATGACGGATTCGGCGGCAGCTGTCCGCGGGTGCACGCGGCGGACGCGGTCGGCTTTTTCCAAGCCGAATTTCGTCAGTACATTCCGCAGCCGCTCCACTTCGATCGGCTTGGTCAAATAGCCGTCCATGCCCGCCGCTTCGCACAATTCCCGATCGCCGCGTCATGGCATTCGCCGTCAGGGCGATGATTGGGATGTGGCCCGAGGTTTCCCAGTCGCGAATCTTGCGCGTGGCGGTCATGCCGTCCATGACCGGCATTTGCAAGTCCATCAATACGATGTCGAAGCGCCGCTCTTTGCACGCCGCCACGCCCTCGGCGCCATTGCTGGCGACTTCCACGCGTGCAACCCAAGGCGCTCGAGAAACTTACGGCGACTTTTTGATTGACGAAATTGTCCTCGACCAAGCAGCACCATGCCCGGCAAAGCGCTGCTTGCGCCGGCGGCTTGCGTCGAGCATATTGAGCGTGATCATCGGCTGGGTTTCCATCTGCCACTGCCGCGGCCGCCGCTCATCACCCGCGCCACCGCGTCGATCAATTCCCGCACTCGCACCGGCTTGGTGAGATAGGCGGCGAATCCGAGCGCCGCCAAGTCGGGGCGTATCGCCGTGGCGGTCGAGGGACGTGAGCATGACCAGGCGCGTGTTCGCCAGTCCCGGCATCGCGATGATTCGCTCGCCCAACATGCGCCCCATCCATGTCGGGCATTTGAAAATCGGTGATGACCATGTCGAACTGATGCGTGCGAGGTCGACGGCGTTTGCAGCTTCGTGCAGCGCGGCGGCGCCGCTGCTCACGGTGGTTACCGTGTAGCCGGCGTGCACCAGCTGCGCGCTCAAGACCCGTTGATTCGTCACGTTGTCATCGACAATCAGGATCCGGCCGCCTGCCTCGCGCGCAGCCTGCGTTCGCGGGCTGATGCTCGGGCGCCGTCTGCAGCGGCAGCGTGAAGAAGAATTTTGAACCGACGCCCACTTGCTGCTGACGCCAATTTCGCCGCCCATCAGTTCGACCAGCTCGCGCACGATGGACAACCCCAATCCGGTGCCGCCGAAATGCCGGGTCGTCGAGGAGTCGGCCTGAACGAACGGCTGGAACAGCAGGTCCAGCGTTTTCTCGGCGATTCCCATGCCCGTGTCGCGCACCTCGAAATCGGTCAGTGCAGGCCCGTGCGCCGTTCGACGTTCGGAACGCACTTCGATGACGATTTCCCCCTGTTTGGTGAACTTGATCGCATTGCTGACCAAGTTCACCAAGCACTGGCGCAAGCGCTGCGGATCGCCAAGCACGCGCCCCGAGATATTGCGGTTCGAACATTGACGATCAGTTCCAGCCCACTTGCTCGCGGCCTGGAATGCCATGCGCCGAGCCGACATCCTCGACATTGGCGCGCAGGTCGAGTTCGATGGATTCCAATTCCAGCTTGCCGGCTTCGATTTTTGAGAAATCCAATATGTCGTTGATGACCGTCAGCAGCGAGTCGGCGCTGGAACGAATGGTTTCCGCATAGTCGCGCTGCGTGCGATCGAGATGCGTGTCGAGCAGCAAGCCCGGTCATGCCGATGATGCCGTTCATCGGGGTGCGAATTTCATGGCTGACATTGGCGAGGAAGTGACTCTTGGCGCGGCTCGCGGCATGCGCAGCTTCGGTCTGTTGACGCAGCAATTCCGAGGCCACGACTTCTTCGCTGATGTCCCAGGACACGCCGAGCAGCCGCGACGGGGCGCCGATTTCATCGAGGATGATGCGCCCGTAGTTTTGCACGTGCACCGTGCCGCCGTCGGCGCCGCGCGCGCGGTAGCGCATGCTGATTCGATCGCTCTTCTCGGCGAGCGCCGCCGCGACCGTTTCACGAAACACGCGCCGGTCCTCCGGCAACACCAGCTCCTCGATGTGCTCGACGTCGAGGTTCCCGGAGGTTCCGCGATAGCTCAGAGCCTCGATCGGATTCTCGAGCCATAGGTAGCGGCGCGCGGCCAAGTCGAGTTCCCAGGAGCAAATCCCGGCGCTCTCGGTGGCAATATTGATGCGCTCCGCGAGCCGGCGATTTTCGTTCGCGCGGGCCTTGAGCATTTCCGTGGTACGCACGTCGCGGGTGACGTCCCAGGTTACGCCGACGATGTAGCGGACGTGTCCGTGCTCGTCGCGCATGATGCGAGCGTAATTCTGCATATGGTGGATTTCGCCGTCGATGCCCTTGACGCGGAAAACGTACTCGTAGGAATCCAATTTGTTCGCGATCGCCTGCGCGCGGCGTCTGCAGCAAAATTTCGCGATCTTCCGCTAAGACGATGGTCGTGAGGGTTCGAAAGTAGTCCTGCAGCGGCACATGGTCCAGCCCGAAGCAGGGCGGGCGCGGTCCGTGCCAGGAGAAGCAGTCGGATTTGATGTCGAATTCCCACGGAGCGATCCCCGCCGCCTGGGTGGTCACGCTCAAGCGTTCGAACAGTGCGCTCTCGTGCGCCGATTTGCTCTCCAGTTCCGATGCGTGCAGCACTTCCTTGGTGACATCCCAAGTCACGCCCATCAGTCGCATCGCCGTGCCGTACGCATCGCGATACACGCGCATGTGCGTTTGAACGTATTGCGGTTCGGAGCGCGGATTGGCGGTTCGATGGCGCAGCGGCAAAATCGCATCCTGGGTCCGATCCGCAAGCAGCGCGCGTATCGCGGCATTCGCCGCTTGGGCGCGGTCATTCTCGTGGATGAGGTCTTTTGGATTCAGAGTGGTTGAAGGCGGTATGCCGAATAAGGGCCACAAGCTGCCGTCGTTGATGAGCTCGCCGGTGACGAGATCCTTTTCCCAAATGCTGATGCCGGCCGTTTCGGTGGCGAGCTTCAGCCTGGACAATAATTGCGTTTGCCGTTCAGCCTGCTCCGCGAGCAGCGTCCGCGGCGCGGGCTTGCTCGCTCATGTCGATGGTCAAACCCAAAACCCGGATCGCGCGGCCTTGGGGATTGCGGAACACTTCGCCGCGCAATTGCACCGGCCGCACCGTGCCGTCGCGCTCTTGCACCCGATAGGCGATTTCCATCGGCATCTCGCCCTTGAGCGCCTTGACGAATTCCGCGCGATAGCGCGCGCGGTCCTCTGGATGCACCTTGTTGAGCATCATCGCGTCGGCCTCTTTTGTCCGCAGCGGCGATTTCCGCGTCGTAAACCTCGGCGAGGTCGCCGCTGAAATGCATGGTGTTGCGAACCACATCCCACTCCCAGATCCGCACGCCCGCACTGCGGGTCACCTGCTCCAATCCCTTGAAGAGCGAAGCTTTGCCGTATTGCAGGGATGTGGGGTGGAAGTTCACCAGCGCGGCGCAAACTCCAGCGAACCAGGCCCAGGCGCCGTTTGCAAACTGTCGGAGCCGCGCAATAGCTTGTGATTTCGAGTAAATGATGGGCGCTCCGGGACCTTGGAGATGGCTCTCCTAGGCCTCGTATCGGCGCGAGGGGGCGCCTTTAGCGGCCCACGCCAAGCCAAACGCGGCGGCCGTCACAGCGGCATGAAAATTACTTGAGTATTGCCTGATAAGTCCAGGCATGCGACAAACCGCGCACGTCAGGAACCGCGGCGACCGCCGCAGCACCCGTACCCGCCGCCTGCTGGATCATGCCGATGACGATCAGGTCGTTGACCGGATCGATCCAAAACCAGGTGCCGGCGGCGCCACCCCACCAATACGAGCCCTTGCCGTAGTAACCGCCGGCCGCAACCGGATCGGTGTAAATGGCGAAGTCCAAGCCGAATCCGGCGCCCGGCGCAAGGATCGGCACGCTCGGCGCCAACACATTGGTGCGCATCAGTTCAACGGTCAGCGGCGAGAGGATTCTGACGCCGTCCAATTGACCGCCGTTCAACAGCATTTGGCAGAATCGCATGTAGTCGCTGGCGGTCGATACCAAGCCGCCGCCGCCGGAGGAGAGCGCCGGTTTCGCCGAGAAATCGTGATTCAGTCCTTCGCGCACGCCGACACGCATGCAGTTTTCCATCGTTGTCGTAGCTATAGAATTCCGCGAACCGGTTCAGCTTGTCTTTGCGGCACGTAAAAGCCGGTGTCGGTCATGCCGAGCGGTTTGAAAATGCGCTTCTCCAAGAACTCCTCGAAGGGCATGCCGGAGAGCTTTTGCACGATGTAGCCCTGGATATCGACCGAGATGCTGTAGTGCCATTCGGTGCCGGGCTGCGAATTCAACGGCAGCTTGGCGACGCGCTTGATGAACTCGTCCAGCGTATTGTCGGGATTCAGCAGATCAGCCTCCACGCTGCAATTTATCGACCGCCGTTTGACTGAAAAATCCGTAGGTGAAGCCGCCGGAGTGCGACATCAGTTCGCGCATGGTCACCGGATGGTTCTGATCCTTCATGACGACGTTGCCGTTGGCATCGGTCGCGTAGACCTTCAATTTGGCGAACTCCGGAATGTACTTCGCCACCGGATCGTTCAGCTGCCATTTGCCCTCCTCGAACAGCATCATCATGGCGACGCCGGTGATCGGCTTGCTCATCGAATAGATGCGGAAAATGCTGTCCTTCTGCATCGGCGCATTGGCGGCGATGTCGCGCTTGCCGGCGGCATCGAATTCCACCACTTTGCCGTGGCGCGAGACCATCGTAACCACGCCGGCCAGACGGCCGTTGTCCACCAGAGTTCCTTCATGCCGGCGCTCAAGCGCGCGAGGCGCTCCGTCGACATGCCGACGCTTTCTGCGCTGGCCGTGGGCAATCGTGCGGTGCCGCCATCGCGGGCGAAACGGCGAGGGCAGCCAAAGAGGCTATGGCAAGTAAGCGCGGCAGATGCATGCGAGGACTCCCTGTTGGATGTTTTTCATGCGAACCCTAAGCACAGTGTATTCCAACACGAAAAACCAGGACAAGCTGCCTAGGCGCGCTCGAGGATCCAGCGCGCCATGAGATCGAACAGCGCGCCGCGCGAGGTCTCGTCCTCGTTGTGGACTTCGTGAAGCAGGCTTCGGGTAGGTCACGAGCTGCTTGTCGCGGCGAACCGAAGGTGTCGATCAGCGTGCGTGAACCGCTGATCGGGCAAACCCGGTCCGCTTCCCCGTGTACCGCCAGCCAGGGCAGCGTGATCTTGGGGGCAAGTGCGCGGCTCGTGCGGCAGGCCTGCGCGAAACCATAGAGCAATCGCAGGCTCGCGGTGCGCGGCACCAAGGGATCGCTCATGTGCCGGCGCTGTTCCTCCGGCACCTGCGTGAGCGCGGAGGCATCGATCCCCAGGCCGATTCGCACGCGCGGCGCGAGCGCGGATGCCAGCCGCAGAATGGCGCCGCGCGATGCCGTCGAGGTTGGGCATGGCATCGAGCGCGCAACCGGTCGTGATGACGCCGCGGGCCCATTCAAGGTCCGGGGCGGCCAGCACCACCACGATCGAACCCATGCTGTGTCCCCAAACAAACAGCGGCAGCCCCGGCAATCGCTGCCGCACACTCTCGCCGATCAACTCTCAAGTCCGCGGCGAAGTCCGCGAAATTGCCGACATGCGTGCGCGTGCCGGGGTTCATCCCGTGGCCGCGCTGGTCGTAGACGAAGCTGGCAATATTCCTGCGCGCCAGCGCCTCGGCAGCGTGCCGGTAGCGGGCGCCGTGTTCGGCGATGCCGTGCACGATGATGAGTCCGGCCTGCGCCGGGGCGGCACGATCTCGAAGCCCGGGAAGCGCGTACCGATCAAGGACTGATTTCCGCCGCGAAGCGAGCTCTGCGCCCTGGTGAGCAGCCAGATCCCGGCGAGAACCAGCACGGTTCCGGCAGCAATCCACGCTGTAAACGGCTCACCGAGCAGGATCACCGCCATCAGAATGGTCGAGAGCGGGCCAATCGTGCCGGCCTGCGCCGTCAGCGACGCGCCGATGCGCTCGATGGCCATCATCACCATCACCACGGGCGCAAAGGTGCAGAGTGTTGCGTTCAGGACCGAGAGCCAAAGCACAGCCGCGGGTACCGCCATGCCGGCGGCCGGCCTCACCAGGAAGAATTGCGCGATGCAAATGATGCAGGCCACCGTGGTTGCCAAACCCGTCAGCCGCAGCGCCCCAAGCCGCTTCACTTCCTCGCCGCTGTAGGACAGATATATGGCGTAACTCACCGCGCTCGCGAAAACCAGGGTCGCGCCGAGCGGAACATCCGCGCCCTGCAGGACAGCTCGCGTCCGAACACGCACAGCACGCCGCAATAGCTGACCGCCAGGGCCAGAATTTGCGCGCGCGTGACTTTCTTGCGGAACAAGCAAGGCGCCCAAGGCCAGCACCAGGGTCGGATTGAGATATAAAATCAGCCGTTCCAAGCTCGCGCTGATATAGCGCAACCCGAGGAAATCGAGAAAACTCGACAAGTAGTAGCCGCAAAATCCGAGCGCGAGCACGGTGCGCACGTCGCGCCACGTCAGCGCCGGCTTGCCTCGTCCCGCCCACCACGACAGCAGCAGGAACATGGGCAGCGCGAACAACATCCGGTACATGATGAGCGTGACGGCGTCGACGCCGTAGCGATACGCCAATTTGACGATGATCGCCTTGCCGGAGAAGCCGACGGCGCCGAGGGCGGCCAAGACAAGGCCGCGCCGCTGCGCCTTCTCGAGCATCTTGGTGGTGGGGGAAAACGCGCTCACGAAGCCGATTCTACGGTCTCGCGGGGCGGCAGTCGGCTATTTATCAGGCTTCGCGCAGTCTAAACAGCTTGCTTTGGGTGCGATCGATGTCAGCGTCGGCCGGGTTTGGCGTGCGCTGCTGGTCGCGCACGATTTTTTCGATGCCGGCCGCCGGCACGGCGGCGCTGCGGAAAAAGCCTTGGTACTGATCGCACCCCATGCGCCGCAGGATGCCAAGCTGCTCTTCCGACTCGACGCCCTCCGCGATCACCTTCAATCGCAGTCCGTGGGCCAGCGATATGATGGCGCGCACGATGGATGCATCGCCGGCGTTCGATGCCACGTCGCTGATGAAACTTCGATCGATCTTGAGCTTGTCGATGGGGAAACGCTGCAGGTAGCTCATGCATGAGTAGCCGGTGCCGAAATCGTCGATGGCGACCACCACGCCGAGCTCGCTCAGTTCCTCGAGCAATGCCACCGAGGTCTCGGCGTTGCTCATCAAGGTCGCTTCGGTCAGTTCGATTTCCAGGTAAGTCGCATCGAGAGAGTGCTCCTGCAGCGCGGCGTGGATCTTCTTGACGAAATTGCCTTGCCGGAACTGCAGCGGCGAGACATTGACGGCGATTCGCAAAAACGGCATCTGCCGCCGTTGCCATTCGCGCGCCTGCCTGCAGGCTTCGCGTATGACCCAATCGCCGATTTCGAGAATGAGGCCGCTTTCCTCGGCAATGGGGATGAATTCGCCCGGCAATATCGAACCTCGGGTGGGATGCTGCCAGCGGATCAACGCTTCGACGCTGCGCATCTCGCCGCTTGCGATGTCGATCTTCGGCTGGTAGTGCAGAGAAAGCTGCCCGCGCGAGAGCGCTCCGCGCAGCTCTGCCTCGATTTCCAGCCGCTCGCGCGAGAAGCCCATGACGCTGGCGTCAAAGAATCGAAACGTCTTGCGGCCGCTGCGCTTGGCGAAATACATCGCTTCGTCGGCCCGCGCCAGCAGCTCCTCCGCTCCGGTGCCGTCGTTCGGGTAGCGCGCAATTCCGATGCTCGGGCTGACGTGCAGCTCCAGGCCGGTGAGCCGGTAGGGTTGCGAGAGGCTCGACATCCATCGAGCGATGAGTGCTTCAATTTCCTCCGCAGAACTCAGGTTCCGCAGCAGCAGCAGGAATTCGTCGCCGCCCGCGCGCGCGACCATGTCGGTGGAACGCACGATCGACAGCAGCCGCGCGGCGACGTGCTTGAGCAAAGCGTCGCCCGCACCGTGACCCAGGGAATCGTTGATGAGCTTGAAGCGGTCCAAGTCGAAAACGCATACCGCGAACGGCTTGCGCTCGCAGACCGCATGATTCAGGCGCTCCACGAACAGCACGCGATTGGCAATTCCCGTCAGCGCGTCGTGAGTTGCCTGGCGCTTCAGTTCGAGATTGGCGTTGGCGAGCGACTTGTCCCGTTCCTCGAGCATGTGAACCGAATCGCGCAGCTGTTGGCGCCTGTCGTGCAGCCGCAGCCGCAGCACACGGCCCAAGACGCCCAGAAGGATGCATCGGCCCAACGTAGCCACGAAGCATAACCAGACGAGACCGCGCACCAGTGCGCTATCCTGCGGAATCGATATCCTTGCATTGACGGACGTCATCACCAGCGCCGCCGCGGCGGCCACGCCGAACCAGGCAATGGCGGATTGTTTCTTCGAGAGACCCAGGCTGGCGCAGCCAAAGACGACGAACAGCACGGTGAAGAAATAAAATGCCAATTGCGGCACCAGCGCGGCGAATGCCAGCTGGATGGAACTCGAGGCGATGGCCTGTGACAGGGCAAAATCGCTGGTATCGCGCCGGCGCTTGACGCTCCAGGCGCGCAGCAGAAGGATGATCGAACTGTCGATCAGCCCGATGGCCGTGTAGGCAAGAGGAACGGTGAAGCTGACGGTGCCGGCGAACGCGAATCCCGCGAGCAACATGCCATCGATGAGATAGCTGCATGCGACGGCCAAAATCATCTTAGTGCCGAGGCTGCTTTCCGACACTAGCTTGGCGGGTCTCATGGCCCTCGATCATCGCCGGCCCGTCGAGGTATTACCGCGACATAGTTCAATAAATACAAGCCCTAAGGCTCAGTTTGGGGCGGAAACTGCGGATTTCCGACGAACTCGCGATCCGCCGTGCAATCCAGCACCGCCCAGTGGGAATCCTATTGCGGCCCCATCAGTTCAGCGGCGGGATGGGGCAGGGCGCGGATTTTTTCGGCGGTGGCTTCGGCCTTGTAGCGATTCCCAAAATGACTGCGGACGTAGTTGACCACGTCCGCGATCTGCGCATCGCTCAAATGCCGCGGCCCCGAATCCATGCTGCGGCCGACCGGGTAGCCGAAGGGCGGCATGCCATTGCGCCCATTCAGCACGGTCACGGCCACGAACGCCCAGGACGCAAAATTCTTGTCGGCGGCAAGTTTAGGATAAGCCCCGGCACCCGCGGCCCCCTGACCTTCTGCCATGTGACATCCTTGGCAGATGTGTTCGTAGATCTGTGCGCCGTTGAGCGAACCTATGGTAGCCCGCGAGGTAAACAAGGGACTGTCCGCATAGGCACTCAACACCATGAGGAGCAGCGCAGCCGCACTCAGCGCTACGACCCTCATGCTCTTTCGCCTTGCGCGACGGCGCGCCGGTGCAGCCGGTCGATGGCATCGAGCGCCGAGGTGACGGCTCCCTCCTGCCATCCTCCCAGAAACGATGCGTGCTCGCCGGCGAGCGCGATTCGTCCGTCGATCTGACACAAATTGTCGTAGTGTTTGGCCCGCGTGGCGGAGGTCCACGTGCCAAAGCACCCCATCGCAAATGGCGCGCGATGCCAGGCCACGGCAACGCCGTTCTCGAATTCCTGATGATATTGCGGGTGGATTTGGCTGCCGTAATCGACCACTCTTTGCACGCGCTCCGGCGGCTTCATTGCCGTGAACTCCATTGCGTGCATTCCCCACATGTAGGCCCCCAGCAGCACGCCCTTGCCGCCGCTTTGAAAGCCGGTATTGGGGTAGCCGATATTCATGATCGGCAGGTCGGTATAAGTAATGCCGCCATAGATCTTTTCGTCCTCCTCCCAGAAGCGGCGCTTGAATTGCAGGCCCGCCTTGACGGCCGGGGCATAGGGAACCGCGGAAATCGCGGCGGCCAGGCTTTGGCCGACGTTCATGGAGATCTGCGCCAGGATGGGCAGCGGAATGGTGCATAGGCACCAGTCGGCCCGAACCGTTTGCGGCGCGCCTGGACTTGCGGCGTCCGAGAAAGTCACGCTGACGCCGCGATCATCCTGATGGATGTCGGTGACCTTGGCGTTGTAGCGGACGATCGGTCCCAACTCTCGGCCGAATGCTTCTCCAATGCGGCCCATGCCGCCCGCGGGTTGAAACAACGAGGTCTGCATGTCGAAGGTGTCGCCGTTGGCCACTCCCGACCACAATCCCGAATCGAGAATATCGTGAAGCGCAACGGGCTTTGAAGGAATGGGGCGGGCGCTCAATCCGCCGCCGGGACTTTTTTCGTAGCCGCGCCGCTCGCTGCTCGCATCGCTTGCCACGTAACCGTAGTCGCTGTCGAGCGCTCCCCAGCGGCGCAGCGACTCGAGCAGCATTTCCTGATCTTCCTTGGTGACCGCGGCGTCCAGCGAGTTCTGCCGGGTTGCTTTGGCAAGCAGTTCGGCGATATGTCCCTGGTAATCGGCTTTGACCTCGCGGTAACGCTGCGGCTTGCCGCCGAATGCGCTGCTGCTGTGCAAATAGGCGTTGTAATTGACTTGGAAGAAGGGCTCCAGGGGAATCTTCAACAGCTTGGTGTAATGCATCATGCCGTGATGGTGGTAGGGAATCCGCCATGGGCCGGGATTGATGTACAAATCCTTGTCGAATTCGCACTGCTGCGTGTCGCCGCCCATTTCCGTGTAGCGGTCGCCGCCGCGCAGCGTCCAGTTTCGCCCGCCCGCCCGGGCGTTGTACTCGAGCACTTGGACCTTGTAGCCCGCGTTGCGAAGCTCGTACGCGGCTGTCAGGCCCGCCATGCCGGCGCCCAGAATCAGCACCGAAGCGCCGCGCGGCGTGCCACGCAGATCAACCGGGCCGCGGTAGGGCGATTCCGCCGCGAACCCCAGGGTGCTCATTGCCTGATACATGGCGGTGGCGCCCCCGACGGCGCCGATCATGCGCAGAAGTTGGCGCCGGCTCAAAGAACCAGACTCATCCTCATTTTCCATAGCATCCCCGCGTCAAGGCGCCATTTCCCTTGCAGTCAATACTACATGAGCCGGGATGACGCGCATCAATCGTGACCCCGGTCTTGAATGCATCGGTTGAACTGTCTCCTCCCTGGCCAAGTCTTATACAATCCCGCCGTTGCTTATTGGGGCCTGGAAGCCACGGGTGCGCGCATGCAAAAACTCAACAAGGTCGGTTCTTTCTCGATCGCGCTGTGCGCGAGCCTTGCACTGTTGGCGGCAAGCGCACCGGCGTCCGCGCAGCATGCTGGGGCGGCCGGACACGTGGGCGGATGGCATGGCGGGGGCTATGGCGGATGGCATGGCGGCGGCTACGGCGGCTGGCGTGGCGGCTATGGCTGGCGGAGCGGTTATGGTTGGCGCGGCGGTTATTGGGGTCCCTGGGGTTTCGGATGGGCTGGCCTGGGGCTCGGGCTCTATTTCGCGACGCTGCCCTATTATTACTCCACCTATTGGTGGGGCGGGGTGCCCTACTATTACTCCGACAACACCTATTACCGCTGGAATGCGGGCGTGGGGCAGTATGAAACGGTTGCGCCGCCGCCGGAACTTCAGAATGAGAGCGGTGCAGCCAGCACCGGGCCGTCGGAACTCATTGCCTACCCCAAGAATGGTCAGAGCGAGGAGCAATTGGGCAAGGACAAATTCGAGTGTCATCAGTGGGCGGTTGGACAAACGGGGTTTGATCCGACGCAACCGGGCGGGGGGTCGGCGCCCGGCAATCGATCCAATTATCTTCGGGCTCAAGCCGCGTGCCTGGAAGGGCGCGGCTACAGCGTCAAATAAGCGCCCGCTGCATCGCGCCGGCGCCTTGATGGCCGTTCCGGGCCTCAAGATGCAGTAGCGCGCTTTTCTTCGGCAGACGCCACGCTGTCGTGGCAAAATACCCGGCTTTTGACCCGGCCCTTGGGGGCCCCTTTTTAAGCAACTTCACGGAATTCTCGCTATGGCCCGAACTACCCCTCTTTCCGATATCCGCAATATCGGCATCATTGCCCACGTCGACGCCGGCAAGACCACGACGACGGAGCGCATCCTGTATTACACGGGGCGTAAGCACACCATTATCGACATTCACGATACGAAGGATCTGAAAACTTCGACGACCACCGACTACCTGGAGCAGGAACAGAAGCGCGGCATTACGATTCAAAGCGCCGCCGTGTCCGCCTTCTGGCGCGACAAGAAAATCAATTTGATCGACACGCCGGGACACGTGGACTTCACCATCGAAGTGAACCGATCGCTGCGCGTGCTGGACGGCGCCGTGGTGGTGTTTGACGGGGTCGCCGGGGTCGAGCCGCAATCGGAAACCAATTGGCGCCTTGCCGACAACTACGGCGTTCCGCGCATTTGTTACGTGAACAAGATGGATCGCAGCGGCGCCAACTTTTTGCGTTGCGTGGACATGATCAAGAAGCGCCTGGGCGCGAGGCCTCTCCCGGTGCAGCTCCCGATCGGATCGGAGGACAATTTCAAGGGCATGGTCGACCTGGTGGAAATGAAGGCGCTGGTCTGGGAATCCGATGACAAGGATGCCGAGTGGCAGGTGCTCGAGGTCACTCAGGATCTGGCGGACAAATTGCACATCAGTGTGCCGAGCGACCGGCAGCTGCTTTCCGACGTAAATAAATTCCGCACTGAACTGGTCGATACCTGCCTCGAGCAGGACGATGAGGCGATGGAAGCCTATCTCACGCATGGGACCATGCCGTCGGCCGACACCTTGCGCGCCTGTTTACGCAAGGGAACATTGAACTCGGCCTTCACCCCCGTGCTTTGCGGTTCGTCCTACAAGAACAAGGGCGTGCAGCAGGTGCTGGATGCGGTTGTGGACTATCTGCCGGCCCCGACCGATGTCCCCTCGATCAAGACCGTCGATGCGGACGGCCATCCGATCGGCGAGCGCAAGACCTCGGACGATGAGCCATTCTCGGCGCTGGCTTTTAAAGTCATCAACGACATTTACGGTGCGCTGACCTTCATTCGCGTCTATTCGGGGGTCCTGACCAAGGGTGCCTCGGTCATGAACTCCACCCGCGGCAAACGCGAAAAAATCGGGCGCATGGTCGAAATGTTCGCCAAAGAGGCCAATCCGGTCGAAGAAGCGCGTGCCGGCGACATCATTGCCTTGGTATCCCTGGCGGATACCGAAACCGGCGACACCCTGTGCGACGCGGCCAACGAGGTGGTGCTGGAGCGCATGCGATTCCCGGAACCGGTCATCAGCGTATCGGTCAAGGCCAAAGTCAAGGCCGAACAAGAGAAGTTCGGCAGCGCCTTGGGCAAGATGGTGCGCGCCGATCCTTCGCTGCATTTGGAAACGGACCGCGAGACCGGCCAAACCATTTTGCGCGGCATGGGCGAGTTGCACCTGGAGGTGACGCTCGACCGCATGCGCACCGAGTTCGGCGTCGAAGGCGTCATGGGCGAGCCGCAGGTCGCTTATCGCGAGACCATCACCAAAAAAATCACCGAACAATACATTCACAAGAAGCAGACCGGAGGTTCCGGACAATTTGCCGAAGTGTGGATCGTTTTCGAGCCGCTGGAACGCAGCACCGGCTTCCAGTTCGTCGACGAGACCGTCGGCGGTTCGGTGCCGCGCGAATTCGTGCCGTCGGTGGAAAAGGGCCTCAAGGTGCAAAAGGAAGACGGCGTGCTGGCGCACTATCCGACCGTGGATTTCAAGGCGACCTTGATCGACGGCAGCTTCCATGACGTCGACTCCAATGCCATGACCTTTGAAATCGCCGCCAAGGCTGCGTTCCGCGAGGGAATCCGCAAAGCTGCGCCGATTTTGCTCGAGCCGGTGATGAAGGTGGAAACCGTGACGCCGGGAGACTATCTGGGCGATGTCATCGGCGACATCAACCGCCGCCGCGGTTCCGTGCAGGACCAGTTGGAGCGCGGCACCAACATCGCCGTGGTCGCGATCGTGCCGCTCTCGGAGATGTTCGGCTACATCGGACAGCTGCGCGGCATGACCAGCGGGCGCGCGTCGTACACGATGGAGTTCTCGCACTACGAGCCGGTTCCCCGCAACGTGGCGGAAGAAGTGATTGCCGAGGTGGCGAAGGCCAAGGCCGCGCTTACGGCATAAGGGTTGCGGCGGCGCTCGCGGACGAGCGCCGCGCAGCCGCTTTGCATCGATCCAGGAGCGCTTTTGCGCGGCAGTTCGCTGGCGGGCGCCGCTGACCCTGTACACTAGATTTCCGTGACCGCCCCGAAAGCGCCAAATAAACCAGCTCTGAGCACGGCGGCTGCGATCGCCGGCGACGACCGCAACAACCGCCTGAACACCAAGGCGGCGGGCATCATCGGCTTGGCGGTCATGTGCAGCCGGCTGCTGGGGCTGTTGCGCGAGCAGATTTTCGCGGCTCTCTTTGGCGGCGGCATGGCGATGGACGCCTTCACCGCGGCTTTCCGTATTCCCAATCTTTTGCGCGACCTGTTTGCCGAGGGCGCGCTGTCCATGGCCTTCGTGACGACCTTCAGCAAGACCATCGCGCGCGGCGGCGATGAGGACGCGTGGCGGCTGGCGAACAAAGTGGCGACCATGACCGCGACGCTGCTCGGAGTGCTGTGCATCGTCGGCATGGTGTTTTCCCCCGAGCTGGTGGCGCTGCTGGCGCCCGGATTCGACCCCGACAAAGCTGCGTTGACCGCGCACCTCACGCGCATCATGTTCCCCTTCATCCTGCTGGTGTCGCTTGCCGCACTGGTGATGGGAATGCTGAATGCCAAGAACCGGTTTGGCATGCCTGCCATGGCATCGAGCTTCTTCAACGTCGGATCCATCGTCGGCGGCGTGCTTCTAGGATATTGGGTCGATCCGCACTTCGGTCCCCGCGCCCTGATCGGGCTGGCCTTTGCGACCCTCATCGGCGGCGGCCTGCAGCTTGCCGTGCAGTTGCCCTTGCTCGCGCGCCTCGGCTATCGCTTCCGGCCGGACATTCATTGGCGCGACCCGGGAATCAAAGCCATTTTGCTGTTGATGGGACCGGCTGTGATTGCGGCCAGCACCACCCAGATCAACGTCCTGGTCAATTCCATGTTCGCATCGACCTTGGGCGATGGCGCCATTTTTTGGCTGGCCATTGCATTTCGTCTGATGCAGCTGCCGCTCGGCCTGTTCGGCGTGGCGCTCGGAACGGTGACGCTGCCGCTGCTGTCGCGCCTGGTGGTCGCCGGAAAAACGCGGGAATTCCGCAGCGAATTGGCGCGCGCGATCCGCTGGGGGCTGCTGCTGACGCTGCCTTCGATGGTCGGCCTCATGCTGCTGGCGGAGCCGATCATTTCGGTGCTGTACCAGCATGGGAAATTCAATGCGGACCAGGCGGCGCAAGCGGCTGGAGCGCTGCGCTTCTACGCCATCGGCCTTGGCGGCTATGCGGCGCTCAAGGTGTTGGTCAATGCGTTCTATGCGCTCGACCGGCGCAAGACACCGATGCTGGTGAGTTTCGTGGCGGTGGGCCTGAATCTACTGTTGAATTGGCTGTTCACGTTTCGCTTGGGTTGGGGCCATCGGGGCCTGGCTTTCTCCACCGGCTGCGTCGCGACCTTCAATTTTTTGTTCCTGTATTTCCTCATGCAGCACCAACTGAAAGGACTCGAGTCGCGCCGCTTGCTTTTGGTGCTGGCCAAGGTTGCGCTGGCCAGCGTTCCGTTGGTTGCGGTGTGCGCGGCCTCATCGCACTGGCTGCTCGCCGACTGGGCGCATCAAGCGCTGCTGCCGAAGATCGCTGCGCTTCTCGCCACGGTGATCGCGGGCGCCGGCGTGTTCGCCGCCGCCGGTATTTTGCTGCATATCGAAGAACTCAAAGAGCTGCGCGACGCATTCGTGAGGCGCCTGAAGCGCGCCGTCTAAGGCGTTTCGGCGCTGTGCCGGGCTCTTCCTCGCGGTCATCTCCGACTATTGTTAAATGCGCGGCTGCGTCCGGCTGGCGAGCGTCCGCTTGGGATGGGCTATGATAGCGGCGAACTCATCGATTAACCGGAGGGCGCCATGAAGTTACAGCTGCCACTGTCAGTCTGGCCGATGTTATTGGCAG
Organism: uncultured Gammaproteobacteria bacterium; assembly: GCA_963812125.1. GTDB lineage: Bacteria > Pseudomonadota > Gammaproteobacteria > Steroidobacterales > Steroidobacteraceae > Bog-1198. The sequence goes on along the minus strand of CAWETY010000010.1, from coordinate 370,947 downwards.
GCGTGCTTTGCGTGACGGCGGCCGAAGCTGTACCCGTATCGCGCCTGGAAGTGCGCGTCGTTACCGGGGGCGCGGAACTCAGTGCCGGCAGCGACTTGGAGTTGCGGATCTACGAGGCAGGCAAGAATGTCAGACGCCTGCCCCTGGTCCACGGCGAGGCATGGCTTCCCGATTCCACGCATCTTATTCCCGTCAAGCTGAACGAAGCGCTGGACCCGCGCAATGTGGTCCGCTTCGCGCTCTACTACCGCGCCGGCAGCCCCTTGGCGCCCGCGTGGGAAGTCGTTTCCGCGGATGTGGAAATCCCCTCCGGCCACGAAGCGCCGCAGCGGCTGCTCGACGCGACCTTGTCGGGCGTCATCGCAAAGCGGGGCGAACTCGCGACGCTCGAGCGCGATCAGGCAACCTTGGCCTGCAGCAGCGACGCGGACTGCGATGACCACCGGGCCTGCAACGGCAAAGAGCGCTGCGCGCCGCATACGCCGGGCGCCGATGCGCGCGGCTGCGTCAAGGGAACGCCGGTGGTGTGTCCCGTCAATCAAGTGTGCGGCGAGGGCGTGGGCTGTCAAGGCACCGATGCCCTGAAAAAGTTCTCCTCCGACGCTTCCACCTCGAAGAAGTAGGCGACTGCCCGGGTGCGGAGCGCTGCTGAGCGGCGCTGGCGCCTCGCTTCGTCTACCATTTGCATTTGCGGCAAGGGCAGCGGAGCGCAATAACCCATGAATGCAGACTTCATCGACCTGCGCAGCGACACGGTCACGCGGCCCACCGCCCTGATGCGGGCCGCGATGGCGGCTGCGGAAGTCGGCGACGACGTGTTTGGCGACGATCCCACGGTCAATCGCCTGCAGGCGGTTGCCGCGGAGCGATTCGGATTCGAGGGCGCGTTGTTCTTTCCGACCGGCACCCAGAGCAATCTGGCGGCGTTGATGGCCCATTGCGGCCGCGGCGACGAGTTCTTGGTCGGGCAGGAAGCGCACACCTATAAATACGAACAAGGCGGCGCAGCCGTTCTCGGCAGCATTCAACCGCAGCCGCTCGAGCACGAACCTCATGGCGGCATCGCGCTGGAACGGATCGCCGCGGCCATCAAATCCGAGGACGAGCATTTCGCCCGTACCCGGTTATTGGCGCTCGAGAACACGATCGGCGGCCGCGTGCTGCCGATGGATTACCTGCGGCGGGTCACGGAGTTTGCGCATTCGCGCGGGCTTGCCACTCATCTGGATGGCGCGCGCCTGTTCAATGTCATTGTGAAATTGAAAATCGATGAGCGCAGCGCGGCCGCCGGCTTTGATTCGGTTTCAGTTTGCCTGTCAAAGGGCCTCGGCGCTCCGGCAGGCTCAATACTGATGGGCACTCGTCAGCTCATTGCAGCGGCCCGGCGCTGGCGCAAGGCGCTCGGCGGCGGCATGCGGCAAGCGGGCGTGCTGGCGGCGGCGGGCCTGTATGCCCTGGAGCATCATGTGCAGCGCCTCGCCGAGGATCATGCCAACGCGGAATTTTTGGCCGAGGGCTTGCGTGAGGCGGGTTTGCGGGTGACGCCGCCGCAAACCAACGTGGTGTACATCGAGGTCGCAGCCGCGCAAATAGACGGCCTAAAGGCGCACCTGACGCAGCGGGGCATCATGGCCAGTGTCGCGCCGCGGACGCGTCTGATGACGCATCTGGATTTGCCGCGCGCGAAGATTGACCGCGCCGTTCAGGCGTTTCGCGACTATCCGCATTGGCCCTCGGCACTTTGAAAGTGAGCGCCTCGCCTGGCCTCGAGGGATAGGAAGCTTCAAGGCACGGCCGACCGACCAAAATCACTGCGCCGGAACCGGCGTCTCGCGTCCTTGAGATCCTGGGGTGTATCGACATCCGCCGCCGCCGATGGCATGTCGACCAGGATGCGATGAGCGGCGGGCAATCGCCTGATGAGATCGCGCAGTCCGACATCGCCCGCAAGGCTCGCCGCGCGCGCATACAACCAGCGCGGCAGAATCGCCGGTGCTGCACCGGAGAGCTGGATTCTTCGGGCGATCAGACGCCGCGGGGCGGACTGCCAGCGGCGCACCAGCTTCAAAAGATCGCGGTTTTTCAGCTGGATCAAATCCGTCGGCAGCAACAATACGGCCGACGTGCAGCGCGCCGCGGCAATGCCGCGGCGGACCGAGCTCGATAGTCCCCGCGCCCGGTCTTCATTCACAGCCCAGCGCACCTTCATTCCTCGAGCCTCGATCCGATAGCGCGCGGTGTTGCGCGGGGCCACCACCGTGGTTCGATGGGCGCCCAGGCTTGTGGCGGCTTCGAGCGTTTTTCGCAGCAAACTGACGCCGTGCACGCGGGCCAGGGGCTTGGGCTGTCCCAAACGGTAAGAAAAACCGGCCGCCAGCACGACAATATGCAGCTTGCCAAGGTGCGCGGCATTCATTGGTATGATAGTGCCATGAAAAGCGCTCACGCGAATCTTCAGCGCGGTCCATTCCTGATACCCATTTGGCTGACCGCCATCGCGGCGGCGGCGATTTTCGCGGTCGCGGTCCTCGCGCTGTGGATGTGGTTCAGCGCGAATTCGACCGTTGTGATCGTCATTCGGCACGCGGAGAAGGAATCTGTCAGCGCGCCGGATCCGCCGCTGTCGGCGGCCGGGCAGGCGAGGGCGGCGCGCTTGGCGCAGATGTTCGGTCAGTCGGCCGGCGCGGGCCATCTCGACGCCATCTACATATCCTCGGCGTTGCGTAATCGAATGACCGCCGCACCGCTTGCTGCGCGGCTCGGAATCGCTCCGATTGTCGCGCCTACCGACGATCCCCGGGGGCTCGCACGGCGCATCGTGCGCGAGAACCGCGGCAAGCGGGTCCTGGTGATCGGACACCTCAATACGGTGCCGAATATCGTCGCCGCGCTCTCAGGCCGAAGCGACATCGCGCCGATTGACGAGAACGAGTTTGGAACCATGTACATCGTCGCGGTGCCGCGCATCGGCCGCGCCAATGTTCTACGCCTGAACTACTGAGGGTTCGACGCCCGCAATAGAATCGCCTTGCGAACGAATTCCGCGTGCTTGGCAATCTTGAAATCCGCCAGTATCGAGTCGCGAATGCGGCGGCCGCCGTCGATGAGGTAGGACGCGCGCCGCACGCCTATCCCCAAGGGTCCGTTGACCCCGTACATTTTCACGACGGCCTTGTGTTGGTCCGACAACAGCACGAACGGCAGATTGTACTTGGCGCGAAATTTGGCATGCGACTCCGGGCTCTGAGGGCTGATTCCCACAACCCGCAGGCCGGCCCGCAGCACCTCGTCGTGCAAATCCCGCAAGACACACGCCTGGCGCGTGCAGCCCGGAGTGAAATCCGCGGGATAGAAGTACAGGACGATCGCACCGGAACGCAGCAACTCGGTCAGAGATCGATCCGTCCCGGTCTCGTCCGGAAGGGTGAATTCCGGCGCACGTTCCCCCGCTTTCAGCATACTTTTTCCTCCTCCGCAACATCCTAGCCTATGCTTTGGCTCCCGGGGCGCGATACTTTGGCAGAACGGAGCTTTGCTGCTAGTATTCTTCGCCCTTTTCGGGGGAGTAGCTCAGTTGGGAGAGCGTCGCGTTCGCAATGCGAAGGTCGAGGGTTCGATCCCCTTCTCCTCCACCATCTCAAGAGGCCGGTTGTCCCTCTCCGGCCTCCATTTCCCGCCTCGGTAGCTCAGTGGATAGAGCGAGTGCCTCCTAAGCGCTAGGTCGCAGGTTCGATTCCTGCCCGGGGCACTCTTTTTCTCACTTCGCCATCATCACTGCGGGATGCAACAAGTAGAACCCGATGGCGATGATGATCAAATAGACCAGCAGGACGAAAGTCCATCCCATGTTGTGCCGGATGACATCGCCTTCCTTGCGCACGAACTTGCTGGTTGAAACGCCGACGCTGGCGGTTTGCGGAGCGATGGGTTTGCCGATTTCCGCGCCGATGGAATTGAGCGTCGGCAACAGCAGCGGCGGCATGCCGAGCTGAACGCCGACCAGCGCCTGAAATTTGCCGAACATGGCGTTGGTCGAAGTATTCGACCCCGACAGCGCGACGCCGATGAAGCCCAGTATCGGGCAGACGATGATGAAGGCGGTGCCCAAACTCGAAAATCCCTTCGCGAGCGAGGCCGCCATGCCGGAATAATTGAAGACGTAGGCCAGCCCGAAGATGAACACGCCGACGAGACACGCGCCCCACATTTGATGGAACGTGCGGCGGAATATTTCGCCGATCTGCGCCGCCTTCAGCTTGCCCATCGCCAGCAGCAACCCGGCAACGAGGATCCACGAGGCGAGGATGGCGGTACCGCCGACGAAAGGCGCGAAATTGAAGACCGCGCTGACGCCGGGCTTTGCCACATCGCAGGTGGCTGCCAGCGATGAGCAGGCGACGGCCGATGCTTTGAACCAGCTCACCTTCGGCAGAGGCGACCAAGGCCCGGTCCAAGCGGCGACCACGATCAAGAGCACCACGAAGGGCATCCAGCACTGCCATATTTCGCCGGCATTAAGTCCATGGCCTCGCCCCTGCTTGACCTTCTCGGCATCCACCGGTACGCCGCCATAGCCCAGTACGACTTTGGGCTGCCAGAATTTGAGCAGTACGAACAGCGCGATGAAGCAGACGATCGCCCCGGTGATGTCGGGCAGATAGGGTCCCATATAGACGGCCACCGGATACTGGCCTGCGATATAGCCGAGGGATCCGACCACTGCGAGCGGCCAGCCGCCTTTCATTCCCTCCTTGCCTGAGACCAAGTACATGAGCACCCACGGCGGCAGCAATGCCAGGACCGCGACCATGGTGCCGACGGCCGCCGACAGCCCCGTGAGCGAATAGCCGGTGACCGCTGCCAGCGCGATGATCGGCGCGCCGAGCGCGCCGAAGGACACCGGGGCATTGTTGGCAATCGCCGCGACGCGGATCGCGTTGAGATCGGAAATGCCCAGCGAGATCAGGATCGGCGCTACGAACGCCCACGGATATCCGAAGCCGACCAGGCCTTCGAGCAGCGCGCCAAAGGCCCAGGCGAACAGCATCGTTTGCACGCGAATGTCCATGCTGCCTTGCGCGATCAGCCAGCGGCGGAAATTTTCGAGTACGCCGCTCACTCCCAGCGTGTTGAACAGCACCATGCCCCAAACCGTAATCCAGTCGACATTCCACACGCCGGTTGCCGCGCCATAGACATAGGCGTGCGCGCCGTCGCCGAACGGCATTTTCCATATCCACGCAGCAAGCCCGAAGGTAATGATCGAGCCGAACGAGGGTGGCCACCCACGCCGGCCACCGCAATATCGCCAGCATCAACAGCAGTATGACGACGGGAATCAGCGCCACCAAGCAAGTGAGCGTGAGGTTGTCGAGCGGGTTAATCAGTTGCGTGAACATGATCTCTCCATCGATGTTCGCCGCGGGCGTAGGCGTGCTACGTGCTGGCGCCACCGCAATTTGCTTATTATTTCTTGCGACTGCTCCGGATCCAGTAACAGTGCTGCCGATTCCGCCGAAACAATAACATAGCACAGGCCCAGGGACCCCTCAAATGCAGGCGGCGGTTCACCGCGCGGATGATGTTTGCCCCGCGCGCAAGCTGCGTTTCGGCGCAGGGTGCGGGCCGGCGCGCAAGGCGCATAATATGGACAATGAATATTTCATTGCGGTCCGGGCCGCCGGCGGATGCCGCTGCGGAACAGCGCCGGAACAGCATCGTGGCGGCGCTCAGCGAGGTTCTGCCGCGTGCTTCGATCTTATTTCATGGTGAAGACACCGCCCCATTTGAGTGCGATGCCCTGACGGCTTATCGAGCCTCCCCGATGGCGGTCGTGCTGCCGGAAACCGAAGTTCAAGTCGCCGCCATCTTGAAGATCTGCCACCGGATGGACGTGCCGGTCGTGGCGCGCGGCGCCGGCACCGGGCTGTCCGGCGGCGCTACGCCGCACCGCGCGGGAATCGTTTTGTCGCTGGCCAAATTCAACCAGATGAAGGTGGACCCGGGCTCGTGCACGGCAATCGTGCAATGCGGAGTGCGTAATTTGGCGATCAGCGAAGCGGCGGCTCCTTATGGCCTGTATTACGCGCCGGATCCCAGCAGCCAAATCGCCTGCACCATCGGCGGCAACGTGGCCGAAAATTCCGGCGGCGTGCATTGTCTCAAGTATGGCCTGACACTGCACAACGTATTGCGGGTCCGCGGCTACATGATCGACGGCGAGGCGGTGGAATTTGGGTCGCAGGCCCTCGATGCTCCGGGTCTCGATCTGCTCTCGATCGTCATTGGCAGCGAGGGAATGTTGGCCGTGACGATCGAGGTCACCGTGAAATTGATTCCCAAGCCGTTGCTGGCCCGTTGCATCATGGCGAGCTTCCGCGACATCGAGTCGGCGGGCGCCGCGGTTGCCAGCGTCATCGCACACGGCATCATTCCCGCGGGCCTCGAGATGATGGACAAGGCGATGACCGCCGCGGTCGATGCATTCGTGCACGCGGATTACGATCTCGAGGCTGCGGCGATCTTGCTGTGCGAGAGCGACGGCACACCGGAAGAGGTCGAAGAGGAGATTTCGCGCATGGAGGCGGTGCTCAACGCCGCGGGAGCTTCGCGCATCGCGGTAAGCCGCGATGAGGCGCAGCGCCTGAAATTCTGGAGCGGCCGCAAGAACGCCTTTCCCGCGTCCGGCGGCATCAGCCCCGATTACATGTGCATGGACTCGACCATTCCCCGCAAGCGCCTGGCGGAGATGTTGCGCGCCATTCAGCAAATGGAAGTCAAGTACGGTTTGCGCTGCGTGAATGTATTCCACGCCGGCGACGGCAATCTGCACCCGCTGATCCTGTTCGATGCCGAGGACGCGGCGGAGATGCGCCGCTGCGAGCTATTCGGGGCCGATATTCTCGAAACCAGCGTGCGCCTTGGCGGCACGGTCACGGGCGAACATGGCGTGGGCGTGGAGAAGCTCAATTCGATGTGCGTGCAATTTTCGGAAGCCGAGCGCGCGCAATTCATGGCTGTAAAGCGCGCCTTTGATGCGCGCGAACTGCTCAATCCCGGCAAAGTGATTCCGACGCTGCATCGCTGCGCGGAATACGGAAAGATGCATGTGCACCGCGGCGCATTGCCGTTTCCCGAGCTGCCGAGATTTTGATGGTCGCGGCCGATCCCGCGCTCGCGCGTCTCATCGATCAAGTGGCGGCCGCGCGCGCGCGCGCCACGCCGCTCGATATTTGCGGCGGCCGCACGAAGCGCTTCTATGGCGAGTCGCCCTGCGGCACGCCTCTCGAGGTGACGCCGCTCTCGGGCATCAGCAGCTACGAGCCCACGGAGCTGGTGGTGACGGCACGTGCCGGCACGCCGCTCCGGGATCTTGAAGCGGCACTCGAGGAACGCGGCCAGTGCCTGCCGTTCGAGCCGCCGCGTTTCGCGCCCGGCGGCACGGTCGGCGGCATGGTGGCGGCCGGATTGTCGGGCCCGGCGCGCGCCAGCGTCGGCTCGGTGCGCGACCATGTGCTCGGCGTGACCCTGTTGAATGGCCGTGCAGAGATGCTTACCTTCGGCGGGCAGGTGACGAAAAATGTCGCGGGCTACGACGTGTCGCGCTTGATCGTCGGATCCTTGGGAATCCTCGGCGTCATTTGCGACGTGTCGCTCAAGGTGCTGCCGACGAGCGTGGCGACGGAAACCTTGAGTTTCGAATGGAGCGAGTGCCGCGCGCTCGAAGCCTTGACTCAGTGGGCCGGCCAACCGTTGCCCATCAATGCCAGTGCGTGGCACGCAGGCTTGCTGCGGATACGTCTTGCCGGCGCGCGCGCCGCGGTCGCTGCGGCCTGCGAGCGCCTGGGCGGGGAGCGGCTGGAACCCTCGGCCGCGGATGCCTGGTGGGCGAGCGTGCGCGATCAGAGCGCGCAGTTTTTTTCGCCCGCCGAGAAAGGCTCGGGGCGAGGAGAGGCGCTGTGGCGGCTGTCGGTCCCGGCCGTGACAGCCGCGCTCGCGCTCCCGGGAGAGCAATTGATCGAATGGGGCGGCGCGCAGCGCTGGTGGCGCACCACGGCCGAGACCGCCGTGATTCGCGACGCTGCCGCGCGTGCGGGCGGCCATGCGACCCTGATGCGAGGCACGGATCGGTCCCAGGGCGTCTTTACACCCTTGAGTGCGGTGCTGATGCGCACCCATCAAGCCCTCAAACAGGCTTTCGATCCCGCGCGCATATTCAATCCCGGCCGCCTGTATCAGGGTCTGTGAGCTCATGCAGACGCACCTAAGCGAGGAATTCAGCGCGAGCACCGAGGCCAAGGCAGCGGCCGCCATCCTGCGCAAATGCGTGCACTGCGGATTTTGCAATGCGACCTGTCCTACCTACCAGTTGCTCGGCGATGAACTCGACGGCCCACGCGGGCGAATTTATCTCATCAAGCAAATGCTCGAGGGCACGCAAGTCACGCGCAGTACGCAGCAACATCTGGATCGGTGCCTGACCTGCCTCAATTGCCAGACCACCTGTCCGAGCGGCGTTGAATACGGGCACTTGATCGATATCGGCAGAAGACTGGTGGATGAGCGGGTCGAGCGGCCGACGCTCGAGCGGGCCAAGCGCTGGCTGCTGCGGGAAGGCCTGACCTCGTCCTGGTTCGCTGCGGCGCTCAAGGCAGGCCAAGTGCTGCGCCCGCTCTTGCCCCGGGTATTGAAGAACAAGGTGCCCGCGCGGACAGCCAAGGCGGGTGCGCATGCCGCCAATGCGATCCAGCCCCGCAAAGTGCTGATACTGCAGGGCTGCGTGCAACCCGCGATGTTGCCCAACATAGATCGGGCGACCGAGCGGGTGCTCGATGCGGCCGGCATCCAAGTCGTGTACGCCGCCGGCAGCGGTTGCTGCGGAGCGCTGCGCACGCACTTGAGCGACAGCCAAGGCGGCTTGGATGACATGCGGCGCAATATCGAGGCATGGACGCCAAAGCTGCTGTCCGGAGAGATAGAAGCCGTCATTTCTTCCGCCAGCGCCTGCGCGCTGGCCATCAAGGAGTACGGCTCCGCCTTGGCGCACGATCCGGCGTACGCGGACCGCGCGCGGCGCATCAGCGCTCTGGCGCGCGATCTGAGCGAGCTCTTGCCGGCGATGGCGCCGGCGCTCAAGGATCGTTTGCACGCCGCATCTCAGCCGCGCGCGGCCTTCCACGCGCCGTGCACGCTGCAGCACGGTCAACGCTTGCGCGGCGTCGTTGAGACGCAGTTGCAGGCATTGGGTTTCGAGGTGACGGCGGCCAGCGATGAAAGTCATCTGTGTTGCGGATCGGCCGGCGCCTACTCCATCCTGCAACCGCAGATCGCCGCGCAGCTGAGGGACCGTAAACTGCGCAATCTTGGCAAACTCGAGCCGCAAATCTTGGTCTCCGCCAACATCGGCTGCATCCAGCACTTGCAGTCCGGAACTTCGATGAAGGTGCTGCACTGGATCGAATTGCTGGATCGGGCATTGAACTGATGGACGCCGTGAACTGATGGACGCTGTTTCGGGCGAACTGCTTGCAGCGCAGTTGAAAGCCGAAGCGCTCTTTGCGGAGGTCGTGGATCTCGGCCTGGTGAGCGCCGGCAAGCTCGAGAGCGAGCTGACAGCGGAGATTCACGCGCTCGCGCAGTCGCGTTTCGGCGTGCGCCGTCATTGGCACAAGCGCATAGCCCGCTCCGGCCCGAATACGCTGCTCACCTACCATGATCCTCACAGCGATCGGCGCATCACCGACGACGACATCGTTTACCTAGATTTCGGCCCTGTGTTCGAGGCTTGGGAGGCGGATTTCGGCCGCACCTACGTGGTGGGATCCGATCCTGACAAGCATCGTCTGGTCGGCGATCTGGCGGACGCATTCGCGCGCGGCAAGGCCTTTTACCGGCAGTCGGCGAATTTGACGGCCGGAGAGCTGTACGACTACACCGCGGCTCTCGCCGCGGACTACGGTTGGGAGTTCGGGGCGCTGACCGCGGGGCATTTGATCGGTCATTTTCCGCACGAGACCCGTCCGCAAGATCCCGATGCCTTGCGGATACGGCACGGGAACCCGAAGTCCTTGCGCGAGCCCGACGCGTCGGGGCGTGCGCGCCACTGGATTCTCGAAATACACTTCGTCGATCGCCGGCGCGCAATCGGCGGCTTCTTCGAAGAGCTGCTGACGGTGGACGCCAAAAGCTGAGCGCGACCCGCCGGCGCGGGCCACCCAACGGTTAAGGTGCGCCGCCCGTGAGGGTGCGCCGCTGCTTAGTGCGCCTCGCCGCGATGATTCAGCGCCCAAATATAGGCCGACACGGCCATCACCTGATCGCTGCTCAGCTGCGCGCCGCCCATGGCCGGCATCGGCGAACGATACCGCTTCGGTTGCGCCACGCCGCCGGCAATGGTGGCGGCAATTCCTGCGTAACTGCCGTTGCTCCACATCCATTTGTTGGCCGTTAAATCAGGACCGAGCGGCGAGCCCTTGGCGTCGCTCCCATGGCAGCCGCTGCAGGTGGCGCCGCCGACCTGGCCGTGATAAACGCGCTCTCCCAATGCCACCATGGCCGGTGTCGTGCCGGGCGGCGCGGTCAGGCCCGCGGTCGCACTGCCCGCATCGGGATGCGTGCCTTCGGGAGGCCGCGCCTGCGCCGCCTCGATCGGGCCGGGTGCCTCGGTCGCGCTGGGGCACGGCACGGGCGGCGCCTCGGCGGATTCCGCCGCCTCGATAGACGATACGGTAGATGCGGCCGGCGACATCGTCGGAGACATACAGCGCGCCATCCGGCCCCACGGCTAGGCCGCTCGGACGATGCGCGGCCTTCTCGGGCGACTTGTCGGCTCCCGCGAAGCCGTCGGCAAATATCTCGCACTTACCCGAAGCCTTAGCGCCGGACAGTCCTTGATACACGACGTTGTAGCCGCCTTGCGCATACGGTGCGCGATTCCACGACCCGTGGAAGGCGATGAACAGGCCTTGGCGGTAGCGAGCGGGAAATTGTTTCCGGTCGTAGAGCACCATGCCGTTGGGCGCCCAGTGCGCCGGGAAATAGGCCGCCGGCTCGATTTTCTGCGCGCACAATCCCGCGGTTTTTCCGTCGCCGCCATATTCGGGCGCGAGCACCAGCGCCTTTCGGTACGGATCGTGATAGCACATCGGCCATCCGTAATCGCCGCCCTGTTTGAGCAGCAGCACTTCTTCGGAAGGCAGCGTGGCTTCGAGCTCCGGGTCCTTGATGACATCGGGCCAGTTCGTGTGCAGCTGATCCCGGCCGTGTTGCGTGACAAAAATATGATGCCCGATGGCATCGACGCCAAAGCCTTCGGCATTGCGAATGCCGGTGGCGTAGCGCGCGGCGGGCGAGAAGGTTTGATTTATTTTCTTCGCGTCGTAGCGCCATATGCCGCCGCGCGTCTCGAGTTCGGTGCATGGATTCTTGCCCGGCGACTTCAAGGTGCGATTTTTCTCCTGGCAAGAATTGGTCGCACTTGCGACGTCGACGTACAGGCCGCCGCTGGCATCGATCGCGAAGGGATGCATGGGGTGATCGCCGCCCAGCGGCAAGCCGCTGACGACCACTTGCGATGCTGCGCCCGGCAGGATCGAGTCCCTTTTGAAGGGATATTTGACGATCTTGTCGTTGAGTTCGGCGTACAGCCAACCATCGTAGATGCCGATGCCGGTGCCGCCGGCGCCGCCGCTTTGCGGCGTCGCGCCGAAGCGTTCGTTCACGTCGGCTTTGCCGCGGCCGCCGCGATCCTGCAGCGCCACCAAAAATCCGCCGGCATGGGGCTTGTCGTCGCCGAAGTAGCGGCCCGACCAGGTGTTCACGTACACCACCCCGTTCGCGGCCACGACCAGATGGCGGGCGTGTCCGATGCCGTCCGCAAAGACGGTGGCGCAAAATCCGGGCGGCAGCGTCAACCCACTGTCATCGCCGCTGCACTTGCCCTGCGGCGCGTCGGCGCCGCGGGCCGCCGTCGGTACCGCGAGGGCAATGGCGCAATACACGGCGCCGGCGAGAGCCGCGCGGCCCAGCAAACGATTCCGCGATCGATTGGTATGCATGACGACCCCTTGGGATGAAGCGCTGAGCCTGCCGCAGTGTAATCGCGCATCGCGGGGCTCGCAATCGAGGTACAGTTCGCAGCCAAGGAGTTTGCATGTGCTTGGTTCTGATTGCGTGGCGAGGAGCCGCTGAATATCCCTGCGTGGTTGCGGCCAACCGCGATGAATTGCACGCGCGGCCGACCGCCGCGGCGCACTGGTGGAAGTCGCGGCCGCCCATACTCGCGGGCAGAGATCTTCTGGCGGGCGGCACTTGGCTGGGCGTGACGCGCACAGGCCGATTCGCGGCGCTCACCAACTATCGCGACCCTGAGCAGCGGCGGACGGACGCGCCCAGCCGCGGCACGCTGGTCGCATCGATCCTGCAGTCGGGCGATCCGGTCGAGCGCAGTCTCGAGCACTTGAACAGCGTGGGCGCGCAATACAATGGCTTCAGCCTGCTATTTTCCGATGGCGAGCGGCTCGCCGTGTACGAAAGCGCGCAGCACAGCGGCCGGGTTTTGGGGCCGGGCATTTACGGTCTGTCGAATCATTTGCTGGACACTCCCTGGCCGAAGGTGCAAACCGCCAAGTCGCGCCTCGCGCAGGCGCTTGCGGATTTGAGCACGACCGATGCCGTGCTGGCATTGCTGCGCGATGCAGCGCCGGCGCCCGACGACCAGCTGCCGCGCACCGGCGTGAGTTTGGAATGGGAGCGGCTGCTCTCGAGCGCGTTCGTGCGCGCGCCCGACTACGGCACCCGCTGTTCGACCGTGCTGCGCATTGATGAAAGCCGCCGCGCATGTTTTGATGAGTGGAGTTGGGATTCGTCGGGCAGGCCCGCCGGCGCGGTGAGTCTTCAGTTCGAACTGGAGTGAAGTCTTATGTTCAAGCGCGTGCTGCTTTGCTACGACGGCACCGAGGCGGGCCGGCGCGCGCTGCGCCGCGGCGCGGAACTCGCGATCTTGCTGGGCGCGCATGTGTCCGTTCTTTCCATTGTGGCCGACGGCATCGGCAATGCCGCGGTGCTGGCGGGAGCCGCCGGGCAGGCCTGTATCGTCGATGAGCCCGCAAGCTCTCGCAAGCTGCTGACCGAATCCATTGATTGGCTGAAGGCGCGCGGCCTCAGCGCCGAGGGGTTCCTGACTAGCGGCGATTATCTGGATCAAATCATCGCCTTTGCCAATCGACTGAACATCGATCTGATCGTCCTCGGCCACTATCCGCGCCCGACCGGCGGCTCCTGGTGGTCCGCTTCGAAGCGCGCGTCGCTGGCAGACAGAGTCAAGTGCTGCATTTTTGTCGCCGTCAACGCGGCTGAGGAACCGGCGTCTGTGCCAAAATGACCCATGAGTTCCGCTGATGCCCCGGCCGCACCGCCTTTGCCGTCGCTTCGCGACCGTGCGCTGGGAATTATTGCAACCGCGACTTTGCTCGCGATGTTGTATTTCGCGCGCGACGTGCTGGTGCCGGTAACCCTGGCATTCATTCTGAGTCTGTTGATCGCGCCGCTGGTGCGTGCGTTGCGCCGCCTCGGCCTCGGGCAAACGCTGTCGGTGCTGGCCGCGGTGATCGTGCTCGCGCTGTCTTTCGGCGCCTTCGCCGCGGTCATCGGCTCGCAGCTCGTGCGCATGTCGGGGAATGTGCCGCAATACGAGCGCACCCTCGAAAACAAGCTGGAAACGTTGAACAACCTCACCGTGAGACGGGTCAACAGCTTCACGGCGCAGGCCGGCCGGATTCTCAATCGCAACCCGGCGGCGGCGCAGCCGCGCACGCTCGAGCCCGATGCAGTCGACAAAGTGCCGATCCCGGTCGAATTGCACGAGGCGCCGGCCAATTCCCTGCAAATTCTGCAAAGGGTGCTCGGTTCCATCTGGCTGCCGATCGAGACCACCGGCATCGTGCTGGTGGTGCTGGTATTCGTTCTGCTCGAGCAAGAATCGCTCCGCGATCGCTTCATCCGCATTGCCGGCGGCACGGATATTCGCCTGACCACGCTGGTGCTCAACGACGCCGGCGAGCGGCTCTCGCGCTTTTTCGTATCGCAGTTCGCGGTGAACTTCGGCGTCGGCGCGCTGATTTGGATCGGCTTGAGCGTCATCGGCTTGCCGCATCCGATGGTGTGGGCGGCGCTCAGCACGCTGCTGCGTTTCGTTCCGTATGTCGGGATTTGGATCGCGGCGCTGTGCTCCGCGGTGTTGGCGGCGGCCGTCGACGCCGGCTGGAGCATGGCGATCGCAACGCTGGGCCTGTACGTCATCGTCGAGCTGCTCGCCGCGCAGCTGGTCGAGCCGCAGCTCTACGGGCACACCACCGGGCTTTCGCCGCTGTCGGTGGTGATTGCGGCCATATTTTGGAGCTGGCTGTGGGGTCCGATCGGTTTGATCGTCTCGACGCCCCTCACGCTGTGCCTGTTGGTCGCCGGACGTCATATCAAGGCTTTGAGCTTGCTCGACATCCTGTTGGGCGACACCCAGGCCTTGACCATGCCGCAGCGCTTTTATCAACGCGCGCTCTCGGCGGATTCGGATGAAATCATCGCGAGCGCGCGCGCATTTCTGAAGCGCAGCTCTTTTGCCGACTATTGCGATCTGGTGTTGTTGCCGGCGTTGCATCTGGCGCGCTTGGACTTGCTGGCCGGCGCCATCAGCAAGGAACAACAGATGCGGGTTCGCGCGGCGATGGTCGCGGTGATCGCCGCCATCGGCGGGGAGCGTCAAAAAGCGTCGCGCCGCCGCTTGCGCCCCTCGGTGCTCGACAAGTCGAACGCCGGCCGATTGCTGCGACAGCAGCGCGAACAAATCAGCGGCCGCTGGCAGGGTCCGATGGCGGTGCCGGCCGGATCCGTGATCGTTTGCGTGAGCTTGGGTTCGATGGCCGATGATCTGGCCGCCGAACTGTTGGTGCGCATCTTGCGCGAGCAAAAAATAGACGCCCGCCACATGTCGATCGAGGACATGCAAGCCGCGCCGCCGCCGAATGCGGCCGAGGCCGTGTCCATCGTTTATGTGGTCAGCGCCTTCCCGAGCGAAGAGCGCAGCCGCGGCGAGTCGACGGCCGAGAAGTTGCGCCGGCAATTTCCGAATGCCTGCATCGTCGCCGTGTTCCTACCCGGCATGCTGCTGCGGGAGGATGAAGTGGGCGGAGCGTCCACCATCCCCGGAGCGGACAGGTCCGCCGGATCATTGGGCCACGCCGTCCAGATCTGCCTCGACATGCAGCCCAAAGCCGCCGGCGCATGACCGCGGCCGCTCGGTAGAGAAGGTATGTGGCTGCAATCAACTTCTGCAAGTGAACGGCGTGCGCTGCTGGCAACGTACCTGGGGTACGGGCTGGATGGCTTTGATTTCATGATTTACAGCTTCGTCATTCCCACGCTGCTCACGCTCTGGAGCATGAGCAAAGCGCAAGCCGGCTACATCGCAACCGGCGCGCTCATTACCTCGGCGATCGGCGGCTGGGGCGCCGGAGTGCTTGCAGACCGCTTCGGGCGCGCGCGCATCTTGCAGCTCACGGTGCTGTGGTTCGCGCTGTTCACATTTTTGAGCGGCTTTACGCATGATTTTGCCGGACTGTTCGTGACGCGCGCCATGCAGGGGTTGGGCTTCGGCGGCGAATGGTCGGTGGGCTCGGTGTTGGTCGCGGAGATCATCGATGCGCGCCATCGCGGCAAGGCAACCGGACTGGTGCAAAGCAGTTGGTCGGTAGGATGGGCGGGGGCCGCCTTGGCGTTTTGGGCGGTGAGCGCCGCCGTGCCGCCCGCGATCGCCTGGAAGATTTTATTTTGGCTCGGCATCCTGCCCGGCTTGCTGGTCGTTTACATTCGTCGCAATGTGCCGGAGCCGGCAATATTCACCCAGATGCGCGCACAGCACGCGCGCGCCGGACCCCTGGCGCAGCGCGGCGCCTTCCTGGATATTTTTCGCCCGCCGCTGCTGCGCACTACGATCCTGGCCACGCTGTTGTCGACCGGAATGCTGGGTGCCTATTACTCGATCACGACCTGGTTGCCGACTTTCCTGGCGAATGAACGCCATCTCTCGGTGGGCGCGACGACCGGCTATCTCTTGATGGTGATCACCGGATCGCTGGCGGGATATCTGGTGAGCGCATGGCTGACGGATGTGATCGGGCGGCGGCGCGGTTTTATTCTGTTCGCAGCCAGCGCGACGGTGCTGATCTTGCTGTACACGCGCATGCCGGTCGCCGGCGGGATGTTTCTCATCGGCTTTCCATTGGGTTTCTTCACGCTCGGCATATTCTCCGGCATGGGGGCCTGCTTGGCCGAACTCTATCCCGGGCGCCGTGCGCGGTTCCGGGCAGGGTTTCACTTACAGTGTCGGGCGCGGCATCGGCGGATTCTGTCCCTCGTTGATCGGCCTGCTGAGCACGCGCTTTGCGCTCGGCGACGCCATTGCCGGCTTCACGGTCGCCGCGTATGCCCTGGTCATCGTGTCGGCATTGGCGATTCCCGAGACCCGCGGGCGCGTGCTCATGCCGGAGAGCGCCGCCGAATCATGAGCCGCTGGGAATTCTGGATCGATCGCGGCGGCACGTTCACGGACGTCATCGGACGAGCACCGGACCGGTCGCTGCACACTCTTAAGCTGCTGTCGGAGAACGCCGCCCACTACGACGATGCCGCGGTCGAGGGCATTCGCCGGCTGCTGAAGCTCGGGCCCGGCGTTGAGATCACGGCGCAGCAGGTAGCCTGCGTGAAAATGGGCACCACCGTCGCCACCAACGCGCTGCTGGAACGCAAGGGTGAGCGGACCGTGTTGGTAATCACCCGCGGCTTTCGTGATGCGCTCAAGATCGCCACTCAAGCACGCCCGCGCTTGTTCGACCGGCACATCGTGCTTCCGGAAATGTTGTACGAGCGCGTCATCGAAGCGGCCGAGCGCGTCGGCGCCCATGGTGAAACGCTGCAAGAGCTGGACGCGGCGGCGCTCGAGGGGCAATTGCGGCGCGCTTTCGCGGACGGGTTCCGCTCCTGCGCCATCGTCTTCATGCACGGCTACCGCTTCGTTCATCACGAGGTAGCGGCGGCGGGCGTTGCCCATGAGGTCGGTTTCACGCAGGTGTCCGTGTCGCACCGGGTGAGCCCCTTGATGAAACTGGTGCCTCGCGGCGATACCACGGTCGTGGATGCGTACCTGTCGCCGATCTTGCGCCGCTACTGCGACAAGCTCGCGGGCCTGATGCCCGGCGTGCCCATTTTTTTCATGCAAAGCTCCGGCGGCCTGACCCAGTCGCAGCGTTTTCACGGCAAGGATGCCATCCTGTCGGGACCGGCCGGCGGGATCGTCGGCATGGCGCGCACGGCGCAAGCCGGCGGCCACAGCCGCTTGATCGGCTTCGACATGGGCGGAACCTCCACCGATGTCAGCCACTTTGCCGGCGAGTTCGAACGCGCATTCGACACCGAGGTGGGCGGCGTGCGGGTGCGCGCGCCGATGATGAGCATTCACAGCATCGCCGCCGGCGGCGGATCGATCGTGCGGTTCGACGGCGCGCGCTTGCGGGTCGGGCCCGAATCCGCCGGCGCCAACCCCGGTCCCGCCAGCTATCGGCGCGGCGGTCCGCTCACCGTGACCGATGCCAACGTCCTGCTGGGCCGCATTCAGCCGCGCTTCTTTCCGCGCGTGTTCGGGCCGGCAGCCAACGAATCATTGGATCAGGACATCGTCGTGCGCCGATTTTCCGAGCTGGCGCAGCGCATCGCGAACGCCACCGGGCGGCCCGTGACCCCGGAGGAAGTCGCCGGCGGCGCGCTGCGAATCGCGGTCGGCGCCATGGCGAATGCCGTGAAAAGAATCTCCGTGATGCGCGGACACGATGTTGCCGCCTACACCCTGCAATGCTTCGGCGGGGCGGGCGGGCAACATGCGGCGCTGGTCGCGGATTTACTGGGCATGTCGCGGATCTTCATTCATCCCTTTGCCGGCGTGCTTTCCGCCTACGGCATGGGGCTGGCCGATCAAATAGCGCTGCGCGAAGCGGCGCTCGAGCGCGAACTGAACCTCGAGGGCCTGAGCGCGGCCGCGGCGCTGGCCGCGCGTCTGCTCGACGAGGCTGCGGCGGAACTGAAGGCGCAAGGATTGGCCGGCGACGGGCTCACGCGCCTGGCGCGAATTCATGTGCGCTATCAAGGCACCGATACGGCTCTGCCGTGCGCGCTGCCGACGCTGCAGCCCGAGAGCGTCGCGGCAGTACGCGAGGAATTCGAGCGCAGCTATCGGCGCAGGTTCGAATTCGTCGATGCCGGACCACGCGCTGGTGATCGAGGCGGTGGCAGTGGAATGCATCTCGCCGGGTGCGGATTCGCCGCCGCATTCTGGAGAGTCCTGGCGCGAGCGCGCCGTATGAGCCCGCAGCCAGCGCTGAAATTTCCATGTACTGTTTGGCCGAGTGCGCTCCCCGCCGGCTGGCGCCAGGCGCGCCTCTATCAGGCGCATGAACTGCGTCCGGGGGCGCGGATCGAAGGTCCTGCCATTCTCGCCGACAGCAACGCAACCACGGTGGTGGAGCCCGGATGGGGGCACGCGGTCGGCGGCGGCTGCATCGAACTGCGCCGCGTCAGCGCAAGCACGGCGAGCGTGCGCTGGGTACGGATGCCGATCCCATCGTGCTGGAGCTGTTCAACAACATCTTCATGAACATCGCCGAACAGATGGGCTTGCGCCTGCAGAACACCGCCTATTCGGTCAATATCAAGGAGCGGCTGGATTTCAGCTGCGCGCTGTTCGATGCCGCACGGACGCGCTGATTGCCAACGCGCCGCACATGCCGGTGCACCTGGGTTCCATGAGCGAGTCGATTCGCACCGTCATCGACCGCAATCCGCAGATGCGCAGCGGCGATGTCTATGTATTGAACGATCCCTATCACGGCGGTACGCATCTGCCCGATATTACGGTCGTGACGCCGGTCTATCTGGACGCCGCCGATGCCAAGCCCGGTTTCTTCGTGGCCTCGCGCGGTCACCATGCCGATATCGGCGGCATTACGCCGGGCTCGATGCCGCCATTCTCGCGCGAGCATCGATGAAGAGGGCGTGCTGATCGACAACTTCAAGCTCGTCGAGGACGGATCGCTGCGCGAAGCTGCCATGCAGCGACCTGCTCTGCAGCGGCACTCACCCCTCACGCAACCCGGCGCAGAATCTTGCCGATCTGCGCGCGCAGATCGCCGCCAATGCCAAAGGCAGCTCGGAACTCAAGGCGCTGGTCGCGCAATACGGCGCCGGCACGGTGCAGCGCGTACATGCAGCATGTGCAGGACAACGCGGAAGAGTCCGTGCGCCGCGTCATCACAACGCTCAACGACGGCGAGTTCGTGCTTGCCGCTCGACAATGGCGCGCTGTATCCAGGTCGCGGTGCGCGTCGATCCTGTGGCCCGAAGCGCCTGCCTCGACTTCAACGGCACGAGCGCGCAACTCGGCGACAATTTCAACGCGCCGCGCGCCGTGACTACCGCTGCCGTGCTGTATGTGTTTCGCACCCTGATCGAGGATGACATTCCGCTGAACGCGGGATGCCTGAAGCCGCTGCGGATCGTCCTGCCGGACGCCTGCATGTTGAACCCCGAAGCGCCGGCGGCGGTCGTGGCCGGAAATGTCGAGACTTCCATGTGCGTGACCAACGCGCTGTATGGCGCGCTCGGCGTCATGGCGGCCGGCTGTTGCACCATGAGCAATTTCACCTTCGGCAACGGACAGTATCAGTACTACGAGACCATAGCCGGCGGTTCCGGTGCGGGACCGGAATTCAACGGTACCAGCGTGGTCCAAACGCACATGACCAATTCGCGCCTGACCGATCCGGAAGTATTGGAATTCAGATTCCCCGTGCGGCTCGACTCATACGAAATTCGTGCAGGCTCGGGCGGCCGCGGACGTTGGCGCGGCGGCGATGGCGGAGTTCGCCGCATACGGTTTCTCGAACCGATGACCGCATCCATCTTGAGCAACGGCCGTAAGGTGGGAGCGTTCGGCATGGCCGGCGGAGAGGCGGGGGCAGTGGGGGAGAACCATATCGAGCGTGCAGACGGCCGCCGCGAGGCACTCGCGTATATCGGCCAGGCGGAAGTGGGCCTCGACGATGTCATGGTGGTGTGCACGCCGGGCGGCGGAGGTTATGGGTTTCCGGATCGATAAATAAGATTATGTTTTATTCTTATCAATTTGATTAATATCATAATTAATTTTCGATTTCTATTGATGAACAGAGCGTACTTAAAGTAATTTCTAGCTTAAAATTGAGCCATCCGATGAAGGCCGAACATGCCCGAAATTGAAATTGTCGAAGTAGGCCCGCGAGACGGCTTGCAAAATGAAGCGGTGCTGTTGAGCACGGCGCAGAAGCTGCAGCTGATCAGGCTCGCGATCGACGCCGGCGTTCGCCGCATCGAGGCCGCCAGTTTCGTCAATCCCAAATTGGTGCCGCAGATGGCCGACGCCGAAGCTGTATCCCAAGGACTCCTCCGCCGCAACGATGTGATCTACATCGGCTTGGTGTTGAACAAACGCGGCGCGCTGCGTGCGATTGAGGCGGGACTCGATGAACTGGGGGCCGTGTGCGCGGCCTCGGATGGATTTGCACTGCGCAATCAAGGTCAAACTTCCGATGAATCCTTGAGGATGTGCTGCGAAGTTGTGCGTCTGGCGCGCGATGCCGGGCGGCGCGCGCAGATCACCATTTCCACCGCTTTCGGTTGTCCGTTCGATGGGGAAGTCGATCCCAAGCGTGTGATCGACATGGCCAAGGTGGCCGCGGCGGCAGGTCCGGTCGAAGTGGCGATCGCAGATACCATCGGCGTGGCCGGTCCCCGGGACGTTGCGAACCTGGTGAGCGAGGTCCGCGCGGCGATTGCACCGCTGCCGGTCCGCGTGCATTTTCATAACACGCGAAACACCGGATTGGCCAATGTTTGGGCGGCGGTGACGGCGGGTGCCAAAACCGTGGATGCTTCCTTGGGCGGCCTCGGCGGCTGTCCATTTGCGCCTCGTGCGACGGGCAACGTGCCCACCGAGGATGTGGTTTACATGCTGGAGCGCTCGGGATACCGCACCGGACTTGATCTCGAGCGCCTGATCGAGGCGGCGGGCTGGTTGTCCGGCAATATGGGACGCGAGCTGCCGGGCATGGTGAGCAAGGCCGGGAGTTTTCCAGCCGCTGCGACCGCTCGAGCTAGTGCGCCGCCAAACAGCGCTTGAAACGGCCATCGACGCGGTGCGCGTACCAGTCGGTCGTCAAGCTGCGCTTGATCTTCGGACCGCCGAGCTTGATTTGCGGCACCATCGCGCGGGGCAGCTGGTGCCCTGAACGCTGCTCCGCAAGCGCGAATACACGCTGATACAGCGGCGTTGCTTCGAATCCCTTGGTTTTTCCCGCGAGCAACGCCCTGTGAATCTCGGCGCTGCTCGTCTTAAGACGCGCGGCCAGCGTGCGCAGCGCCGCTTCAGTGGCTCCCGGGTTATCTACGTCGCCGTCATGGGGCAACAGCGCGCCATCGGCGATCAGCGGAATTCCCGCGGCAATCTTCAGCGCATTTTGAAAAGCGGCATTGCGGCTCGCGTATTGTCCGGCGTTGAAATCCGCGAAGCGGTACAGGAATCGGTCATACGGCGCCCGATAGTCGAGCAGATGCGCGATGCCGAAATACACGCTGCCGCGGCGCGTGAACAGTTCATCCGCGATACTCGAGCGGACCGGGTACGGATACGGTGCAGCGGCCGAGAACTGCTCGGCAAAAGCCACGTTGACTTGCATCGGACCGCGGGTGCGGATCGGATTGCGGTCGGCGAACAAGGTTTGGCCCAGCGGTACCGCGGCGATGAAATCCTCGTAGGCGTCGCTCAAGTCCTTTTCGGTTCGGGCGGCATCGATTCGTTGGCCGTAAGTTCGGCCATCGGATGACTTGAGCTGCAGCACCCCGTTCACCAGCACCAGCGGCACGTGGGCGCGGCTCGCCCTGCGGTCGATTTCCTTGCGCGCAATGGCGCCAAGACCCGGAATGACAGGATCGACTTGAAAACCCGACTCCTGTGCAATGACGGCGGCCACTGCGCAAATGTTTTCCTGGGTCGGTGTCACGGTCAATGCGGTGAAGGCGCTGTAGATATCGTCTGTCCATCCGGCTTTGTCGGATGCGCCAGCCGGCAGAGCGTGTTCGATCAGTGCTTTGGCGTCCGCGCTGTTCAAGGCGGGCGGCGTTTCAGCCTTCTCGTGGGCGCAACCGGCGAGCAGCAGCAGCGCGCCCATGACAGGTACAGAGAACGCTGCCCGCATTTAGCGCGGCTGCATTCTGACCGCCCCGTCGAGACGGATGGTTTCTCCGTTCAGCATGACGTTCTCGAGAATTTGCACCACCAACGCTGCAAATTCATCCGGCTGACCGAGCCGCGGCGGGAACGGCGTTTGCTTGCCGAGGGAATCCTGAGCCTCTTGCGGGAGACCCTTCATCATGGGTGTCGCGAACAGACCGGGAGCTACCGTCATGACGCGAATGCCGCTCGATGCCAACTCCCGGGCCATGGGCAAAGTCATCCCGACGATGCCGCCCTTGGAGGCGGAATACGCGATTTGGCCGATCTGGCCGTCGAACGCGGCCACCGATGCCGTCATGACGATGACGCCGCGCTCGCCTGCCGCATTGGGCGAATTGGATTGCATGGCCACCGCGGCCGCTTTGGCGACCAACACGGTACCGAGCAGATTGATTTCGATCATGCGGCGAAAGGAGCTGCCCGACATCGGTCCTTGCCGGCCGACCAGACGCCCCGGCGTGGCAATTCCCGCGCAATTGATCGCCGCGTTGATGCCGCCCATCGTGGCCGCCGCTTGCTTCACTGCGCTGTCGACCGCCGCTTCATCGCTCACGTCGACGCCGAAAAAAGCTGCATTGGCACCCAACGCGGCCGCCGCCGCGCCGCCTTGCGGGCTGAGGTCGAAGATTGCTGCCTTGCCGCCGCCGTGCACGATTCGAGTTGCGACGGCCAGTCCCAATCCTGAGGCGCCGCCTGTGACGATGGCATTCACTTCCTTCAATTGCATGCGAGAACTCCCATAAGCCGCAGGCCAGAGGCGGCATCTCATCAATCTTAGATCATTGCTTCGCGCGATGCCTCGGTGAGAGCATACTGTCGGCGAATGCAGTTCGGGGGGCCGCGATGAGTACATTGAGCATTGCCGGCGATGCCGCGCCGCTGGTTTTGCAGCAACGCAAAGGCGGCGTCGCGCACCTCACGCTGAATCGCCCGGCGCAGTACAACGCGTTGTCCGAGGAAATGTTGGCGGCACTGGAAGCTGCGCTGAATGCGCTCGGCGGCGATGCCTCCGTGCGCGTGCTGGTTCTGGGGGGTGCCGGCAAAGCCTTTTGCGCGGGCCACGATCTTAAGCAGATGCGGGCCCATCCAAACCTGGAATATTACCGGCGCCTGTTCGGCGATTGCAGCCGCGTGATGCTGCGCATCCAGTCGTTGCCGCAGCCGGTCATTGCGCGGGTGCACGGAATCGCCACCGCGGCAGGTTGCCAGCTGGTGGCGATGTGCGACCTCGCCGTCGCGGCAAACGATGCGCGTTTTGCCGTTTCCGGCATCAACGTCGGCCTTTTTTGCGCCACGCCCTCGGTTGCGCTGGCGCGTAACGTGGGGCGCAAAGCGGCGTTCGAAATGCTGGCGACGGGCGAGTTCATCGACGCGCCGACCGCCTTGGAGCGCGGACTCATCAATCGCTGCGTGCCGCCGGAACGCCTCGATCAGGAGGTGGACCGCCTGGCCGATGCCATCGCCGCCAAGCCGCGCTCGGTCCTGGCCGCCGGCAAGGCCTTGTTCTATCGACAGCTGCAGGGGGACATCGATAGCGCCTACCGGCTGGCCGGGGAAGCGATGGCCTGCAATATGATCGATGAGGTCGCGCAGGAGGGGGTGGCGGCCTTCATCGAGAAGCGATCGCCCAATTGGAGCCCCGACTAGCCCCCTTGATGTTGCAAATTCGCTCAGCCGCAGCGGCGGATTTGGGCATTTGTTTAAGGCCTTGAGTCCTCTAAAATGGATCATTCTATGAGCGCCGTATCCATCGCCGCCAAGCCGGTCCCCTACCAGCCGGCGAACAAAGTTCGCTTCGTGACGGCCACCTCGCTGTTCGATGGCCACGATGCGTCCGTCAACATCATGCGCCGCGTGCTGCAGGCTTCGGGGGCCGAGGTCATTCATCTGGGCCACAACCGCTCCGTGCAGGAAATCGTCAATGCCGCTCTGCAGGAGGATGTGCAGGGAGTCGCGATCACCTCTTACCAGGGTGGGCACGTCGAGTTCTTCAAGTACATGATGGATTTGTTGCGCGAGAAGGGCGGCGAGAACATCAAGGTATTCGGCGGCGGCGGGGGCGTGATCGTGCCGGCCGAAATTCGCGAACTGATGGCCTACGGCGTCACCCGCTTGTACTCCCCCGAAGACGGCGCCAAGCTGGGCTTGCAGGGCATGATCGACGATGTCATCCGCAGCAGCGATTACGACCTGAGCGCTTTGGCGCCAGCACCGGAAGAGGCCTTGGAAGCGCTGCGCTCAGGCAACCGCCGCCAGCTGGCGCACGTGATCACCGCGGTTGAAAATAAAGCCTATCCGATGCGGATTCGCCAGGGACTGCTGCAGGCCGCCGCCGCCATCAAAACTCCGGTGCTCGGGATTACCGGCACCGGCGGCGCGGGCAAGTCCTCGCTGACCGACGAGTTGATCCTGCGCCTGCGGCTCGATCAGAACGACCGCCTGCGCATCGCCATCATCTCGATCGATCCGTCGCGCAAGCGCACCGGCGGGGCGCTTCTGGGCGATCGGATCCGCATGAATGCCATCGACTCCGAACAAATCTTCATGCGCTCGCTCGCCACGCGCGACACCGGGCACGGAAATCTCCGCGGCGTTGCCGGAAGTGCTGGCGGTATGCAAGGTGAGCGGCTTCGACCTGATCGTGGTGGAAACCTCCGGCATCGGCCAGGGCGAGTCCGCGATCGTTCCGCTGGTCGACACCTCGCTCTACGTCATGACGCCGGAATTCGGCGCGGCATCGCAGTTGGAGAAGATCGACATGCTCGATTTCGCCGACTTCGTCGCCATCAACAAGTTCGATCGCAAGGGTTCCGAGGATGCGCTGCGCGATGTACGCAAGCAGTATCAGCGCAACCGTCAATTGTTCGCGCAACCGGTCGAATCGATGCCGATCTACGGCACCATGGCTTCGAGGTTCAATGACGACGGGGTGACGGCGCTCTATCAGGCCATCATGCCGCGCTTGCAAGAGAAGGGCTTGAAGCTGCAGCCCGGCAGGCTGCCGCCGGTGACGGTGAAGGCGTCCTCGCGCGGCCGCGCCATCGTGCCGCCGGAGCGGGTGCGCTACCTGGCGGAAATCTCCGCGACGCTGCGCGATTTTCACCGCTCCCTTGCGCGGCAAGCGCGCATCGCGCGCGAACGCCAGTCGCTCAAAGTTTCGAAGGCTTTGTTCGCGGCCTCGGGCCGCGCGGCGGCGGGTTTCGACGAGTTGATTGCGGCGAAAGACGCCGAGCTCAGTCCGGTGTGCGCCAAGCTGCTGGAGCAGTGGCCGAAAACCCTGGAGCTGTACGCGCAACCCGAGTATGTCGTCAAGATTCGCGACAAGGAGATTCGCACCAAGCTCACCTCCGAGTCGTTGTCGGGCACGCAAGATCCGCAAGGTGTCGCTGCCGCGCTACGAAGACGACGGCGAAATCCTGCGTTTCCTGCTGAAGGAGAATGTGCCGGGCTCCTTCCCCTATACCGCCGGCGTGTTCGCCTTCAAGCGCGAGGGCGAGGACCCGACCCGCATGTTCGCCGGCGAGGGCGACGCGTTCCGCACCAATCAGCGCTTCAAACGCGTCTCCGAAGGGATGCCGGCGCACCGCCTGTCCACCGCCTTCGATTCGGTCACGCTGTACGGCTGGGATCCGGATCTGCGGCCCGATATCTATGGCAAGGTCGGCAATTCCGGCGTGTCGATCGCCACGCTCGACGACATGAAGGTGCTGTACTCGGGCTTCGATCTGTGCGCGCCGACGACCTCGGTGTCGATGACCATCAATGGACCGGCGCCGATGATCCTGGCGATGTTCATGAATACCGCCATCGACCAGCAACTGGACAAGTTTCAGCAGCAGAACGGCCGCGAACCGACCGCGGATGAGCACGAGAAGATCAAGGCGTGGACCTTGTCGACCGTGCGCGGCACGGTGCAGGCCGATATCTTGAAGGAAGATCAGGGTCAGAACACCTGCATTTTCTCGACCGAATTCGCGCTCAAGATGATGGGCGACATGCAGGAATATTTCGTGCACCACCATGTGCAGAATTTCTATTCGGTGTCGATCTCCGGCTATCACATCGCCGAGGCCGGCGCGAATCCGATTTCGCAGCTGGCCTTCACGCTCGCGAACGGCTTCACCTTCGTCGAATCGTATTTGGCGCGCGGCATGCACATCGATGACTTCGCGCCGAACCTGTCGTTTTTCTTCTCCAACGGCATGGATCCGGAATACTCGGTGATCGGCCGCGTCGCGCGCCGCATCTGGGCGGTCGCGATGAAGAACAAATACGGCGCGAATGAGCGCAGCCAGAAGCTCAAGTACCACGTGCAGACTTCCGGGCGTTCGCTGCACGCGCAGGAGATGGCGTTCAACGACATCCGCACCACGCTGCAGGCGCTGTGCGCCATCTACGACAACTGCAACAGCCTGCACACCAATGCCTATGACGAGGCGATCACGACGCCGACCGAGGAGAGCGTGCGCCGCGCCATGGCGATTCAGCTGATCATCAATCGCGAGTGGGGCCTGGCCAAGAACGAGAACCCGAACCAGGGCAGCTTCATCATCGATGAGCTGACCGACCTGGTCGAGGAAGCCGTGCTGAAGGAATTCGATGCCATCTCCGAGCGCGGCGGCGTGCTCGGCGCCATGGAAACCGGCTATCAGCGCGGCAAAATCCAGGAAGAGTCGCTGTTCTACGAGCGGCAGAAACACGACGGCTCGCTATCCGATCATCGGCGTCAACACCTTCCGCAATCCGCACAGCGAGGCCGCGCCGAAGACGATCGAGCTGGCGCGCTCGACCGACGCGGAGAAGCAGTCGCAGCTCAAGCGCCTCAAGGATTTCCATGCGCGCAATGCCGCGCAGGCGCGCGGCTGCTCGAGCGCCTGCGCCGCGCGGTGATCGAGAACAGCAATACGTTCGATGTGCTGATGGACGCCGTGCGCCACTGCTCCTTGGGCGAGATCACACACACTCTGTACGACGTCGGCGGCCGCTACCGCCGCAACATGTAGGATCGTATGCCCGAATATCAGGCGCCGATCGCCGACATGAAGTTCGTGCTGCGCGAGTTGGTGGACATGGAACTGCTGGCGCAGCTGCCGGGCTTCGCGGAGATGACGCCCGACGTGGCCGATGCGGTGCTGGATGAGGCCGCGAAATTCGCCGCCGCGGTGCTCTCGCCGCTGAACCGCAGCGGCGATCTGGAAGGGGTGCGCTGGCGGGATGGCCAAGTGCTGACCGCCGGCGGCTGGAAACAAGCCTATGCGCGCTTCGCCGCGGATGGCTGGAATGCGCTGTCCTGTCCTGCGGAATTCGGCGGACAAAATCTGCCGCGCGTGCTCTCGGCGCTGATCGAGGAGATGTGGAACGGCGCCAACGTGGCGTTCGCGCTTTGCCCGATGCTGACGCGCGGCGCGATCGATGCGCTCGAGTTGCGCGGCACGGCATCGCAGCGCGACGACGTACTTGCCGAAAATGGTGAGCGGCGAGTGGACCGGCACGATGAATCTGACGGAACCGCAGGCAGGTTCCGACCTGTCGGCCGTGCGTACCCGGGCCGTGCCCACGGCCGACGGCCGCTACCTGGTGACCGGACAGAAGATTTTCATCACCTATGGCGAGCACGATCTCACCGGCAACATCATGCATATGGTGCTGGCGCGCGTCGCCGGAGCGCCGGACGGCGTCAAAGGCACGTCGCTGTTTCTGGTGCCCAAGTTCCTGGTCAATGCCGACGGTTCGCTGGGCGCACGCAACGATGTGCATTGTCTGTCGGTCGAGCACAAGCTCGGCATCCATGCGAGTCCGACTTGCGTGCTGGCTTTCGGCCAGAATGGCGGCGCGCTGGCGGAACTCATCGGCGAGGAAAATCGCGGTCTGGAATACATGTTCATCATGATGAACGCCGCCCGCTACTCGGTCGGCATCGAAGGGGTGGGTCTGTCCGAGCGCGCCTATCAAACCGCGCTCGCCTATGCCCGCGAGCGGATCCAAGGCACGGAGGCCGGCAAACGCGGCGGTGCGCGCGTGCCGATCGTGCGCCATCCCGACGTGCGGCGCATGCTGCTTGCTCATGAGGTCCCAGACCGAGGCCATGCGTGCGCTGGCCGGCGTGGTCGCGGTCTCGCTGGATGCGGCCCGTCTGCACCCCGATGCGCTGGAGCGCGAACATCACCAAGCGCGCGCCGATCTGATGATTCCCGTGATCAAGGGCTGGTGCACGGAAAATTCGGTCGATATTGCCTCCTTGGGCATCCAGGTGCACGGCGGGGTGGGATTCGTCGAGGAGACCGGCGCGGCGCAATATTTGCGCGATGCGCGCATCACGCCGATTTATGAGGGTACGACGGCGATTCAGGCCAACGATCTGATCGGCCGCAAGCTCGCCCGCGACGGCGGTCAAGCCGCGCAAACCGTCGTCGCGGAAATGCGGACGCTGGCGAGCGCCTTGAGCGCCGAGCCGAAATTGTCGGGACTCGTGCCGTCCTTTTCAGCCGCGGTGGACGCGCTGGAACGCGCCATTGCGTATGTGGTGGAGAATTACGGCACCGACATCCGCGCGGTTTCCGTGGGCGCGGTGCCGATGCTGAAGTTATTCGGGATCGTGGCCGGGGGCTGGCAGTTGCTGCGATCGGCGTCGATCGCACAGCGGCGTTTGGCCGGCGCGAACGGCGCGGATGCCGCATTCTACGAGGCAAAAATTTCGACCGCGCGCTTCTATGCGGACTACGTGTTGCCGCAATGCTCGGGATTGGCGCACAGCATCGTGTACGGCGCGGCCGGCGCGCTCGCCGAAGGTGCGCTTTAGGGCTGCATGGACGCGCGCTACCCGCGGCGTATTGTCTGCCTGACCGAAGAGCCCACTGAGGTTCTCTATGCCCTTGGCCTGGAAGAGCGCATCGTCGGCATCTCCGGATTTACCGTGCGCCCGGCGCGGGCGCGGCGCGAGAAGCCGCGCGTCTCGGCTTTCATCAGCGCCAAGCTCGAGCGCATTCTCGCGCTGCAACCGGATTTCGTCATCGGCTTTTCCGATATTCAAGCCGATATTGCCCAGGCGCTGATCAAACGCGGCATCGAGGTATGGATCAGCAACCATCGCTCGGTTGACGGCATCTTGGGTTACGTGCGGCGCCTGGGCGCGTTGGTGGGGGCGGCCGAGCGCGCAGAAGCCTATGCGCTCGAGCTCGAGGCGCATATCGAGCGCGTGCGGCAGGCGGCGGCGCTGCTGCCGCGGCGGCCGCGCGTCTATTTCGAGGAGTGGGACGAGCCGCTCATTACCGGGATTCGGTGGGTGAGCGAACTGATCGGAGTCGCCGGCGGCGATGATGTCTTCCCGGAACGCGCACTGTGTGCGCTCGGCAAGGACCGCATCTTGGGCGACGCCAGCGAAGTCATCCGGCGCGCGCCGGACATCATTTTAGGTTCCTGGTGCGGCAAGCGTTTCCGGCCCAATCAAGTCGCGGCGCGGGCGGGTTGGGATGCCGTGCCGGCGGTGCGCGACGGGGAACTGCACGAAATCAAATCCCCCCTCATTTTGCAACCGGGCCCCGCGGCGCTCACCGATGGTCTGGATGCCATTCACCGGGTTTTGAGGCAATGGTCGACGCATCACTGAAACCGGCTGCCGTGGCGTCCCCCTGCATCAACATCTGCCGCCTCGATGCGCAGGGCCTGTGCGTCGGTTGCCGCCGCACCTTGGGCGAAATCGCCGAGTGGTCGGCCGCCAGCGATGCGCGGCGCCGCGAGATACTGAGCGCGCTCGAGGCTCGGTCGCTGCGCCCTTAAGACACGGCGCAGGCGCAGGCGCAGGATTCAAGCGCCGCCAGGGGGTGTTCGCCGCCGCGCCAACGCGGCGGCTCAAAGAAAGCCTCGATCATCGCCTCCGTGACATCTTCGATCCGTCCGGGCCGCCAGCGCGGTGCGTTGTCCTTGTCGATGAGCACGGCGCGTACGCCCTCGAGAAAATCGCCCTGCTCGAAGGCGTAGGCGGCCATGCCGAGCTCCATGCGCAAGCAATCCGCCAGTCCCATGCTTGCGCCGAGCTGCAATTGCCGCAACGTCACGCTCATCAGGGTCGGTGAGCGGCTGCGCAACAGTCTCGCGGTTTCGTGCGCCCAAGGCGCGCGCACGCCGCGCGACTCCGATTCGAGCGAGCCGACGATGCCGGCGACCGATGCTTTCGAAAAATGCGCGTCGATATGCTCGCGCAGCGCCGGGAGCGTCGGCACGGTTGCGGGCGGCGCCGCGCGCGCCCGCAGGAATCGGCGCAGGTCCGCAAAGCGATCTTCTCCCCAGCGCAGTTGCGATAAGTCCTCGGCTATCGATGCTACGGCTGCAGGCGGCAGGTATAGGTCCGCGAGCCCGCTGTAGAGCGCGTCGGCCGCGCCGATTTGCAGCCCGGTCAAGGCCAGGTAGCGTCCCAGCTGACCGGGCAGCCGCGACAAAAAGTAGCTGCCGCCGACGTCGGGGAAAAATCCGATCGCGACCTCGGGCATCGCCATCCGCGTGCGCTCGCCGGCGATGCGCAAACGCGAACCTTGGGAGATGCCCATTCCGCCGCCCAAGACGATGCCGTCCAGCAACGCGGCATAAGGCTTTGGATAGGAATACAGCAGGTAGTCGAGCGGATACTCCGCCGCAAAGAATTCCTCGTGCAACGAGCCGCCGGTTTTGAAGCTCTTGTACAGTGCGCGTATATCCCCGCCCGCGCAAAATGCTTTATCGCCCGCCCCTCTGATCAGTACCGCAAAAACATTGGAGTCGGCTGAATACTCATCGAAGAGGGCTCGCAGCCGCAGGATCATCTCCAGCGACAAAGCGTTCAGCGCGGCGGGCCGATTCAGCGTGACGTACGCCACGTGATTGCGAATTTCGCTCAGTACTTGCAAGCGCGCTCATCGTCAGTTCTCATGACCGGCACCCGCGCGCGTTTCTATTTCAGGCTGATGGTGGTGTTGACGCCGCCGGCCGGGCCGCCATCGTCGAACCATCGGGAGGTGACGGTCTTGGTCTGGGTGTAGAACTGCACCACCTGTTTGCCGTAGGGGCCCAGGTCGCCGAGTTTTGAGCCGCGCGAGCCGGTAAAGCTGAAAAACGGCACCGGCACCGGGATCGGCACGTTGATTCCGACTTGGCCGACATCGATTTCGTTTTGAAATTTACGCGCCACGGCGCCGCTTTGGGTAAAAATTCCGGTGCCGTTGCCGAAGGGATTGTTGTTGATCAACGAAATCGCCTCATCCAGGCTGTCGACGCCGACGATCACCATGACGGGGCCGAAAATCTCGGTGGTGTAGATTTTCATTGCGGGCGTAACCGCGGAAAAAATCGTCGGTCCGATAAAGTTGCCCTGTTCGTAGCCGGGGACTTTGATGCCGCGCCCGTCCAACTCGAGTTTGGCGCCTTCCTTGATGCCTTCTTCCACCAGTCCCAAGATTCGATGCTTGGCGTTCTTCGAGACCACCGGGCCCAAATCGGCGTTTTTTTCCACTCCCGCGTTGACTTTCAAGCCCTTGGCCTTGGCCACGATGTCCGGTATCCACTTTTGCGCTTCCCCCACCAGCACGGTCACGGAAGTGGCCATGCAGCGCTGACCGGCGGCGCCGAAAGTCGCTCCGATGAGCGAATTCAGCGACTGCTCCTTGTTCGCGTCCGGCATGACGACGGCGTGATTCTTGGCGCCCATCATGCATTGCACGCGCTTGCCGTGCGCGGATGCCAGGCTGTAGACGTGCGTACCCACGGCCGTCGATCCTACGAACGAGACGGCGACGACGTCGGGGTGGGTGCAAAGCGCATCGACCGCGCGCTTACCGCCATGGACGATGTTCAAGACTCCTGGCGGCACGCCCGCTTCGAGCGCGAGTTCAGCCAACAACATGGGCGTCAACGGATCCTGCTCGGAGGGTTTGAGCACGAAGGTATTGCCGCACACAATGGCCATGGGAAACATCCACAGCGGGATCATGGCGGGAAAATTGAACGGCGTAATGCCGGCGCAGACGCCGATCGGCTGCCGGATCGTAAAGGTGTCCACGCCGCCGGCAACATTCTCCGCGAATTCCCCCAGCTGCAAACTGCCGATGGAACAGGCGTGCTCGATCACCTCGAGCCCACGGAACACGTCACCCTCCGCATCGGCCAGGGTTTTGCCCTGTTCCGCGCTCAAAGTCTGCGCGATGCGGCTCATGTGCTCGCGCACCAGCGCTTGCAGCTTGAGCATGATTCGCGCCCGGGCGGCCAGCGGCGTATTCTTCCACGTCTTGTAGGCTTTTTTGGCCGACGCGACCGCGGCGTTGAGCTCATCATCGGTGGCGAAGGGAACTTGAGCCAGCACCTCTTGAGTCGCCGGATTGATGACGTCGTGCCATTCGGCGGCCCGCGATTCGACCAACTTGCCGTCGAGCAGCATTTTGACGGTGGGCACGGGATGTTGTAGCGCCGCAGGTTTGCTGGTCATGATTGTGGAACTCTCGAGCGCGCCATTTGGCGACGCTCTAGTTTATCCGATACGTGATCCGCCGGCTGAAGGTATCGCGTAAACTAGCGCTGTGCAAAATTCGACCGCCGAACCGGGGACCATCGCCATCTGTTTCGTCGCCGCAGCGCTTCAGGGTGTCCGCGGACGCGACCTGAACGCGGAGGAACTTCTGGCGAACGTGGGCCTCTCATCCAGTCTGCTGCAGGTGCCGCAGGCGCGGGTTTCGGCAAAGCATTACGGCGCGCTGTGGCGCGCCATTGCGGCCGCCCTTGACGATGAATTCTTCGGCCAAGATTCCCGCCGCATGAAAGTGGGCAGCTTTGCGATGCTCTGCCACTCCATCTTGAGCTGCAAGACCTTGGGCCATGCATTGGACCGCAGCCTGCGTTTCTACGCGCTGATTTTGGACGATATCTCCGGCAGCACCGAGCGCGACATGAAGGAGGCAAGAATCGTTCTGCATGACCATGCGGCGGGCGTGGCGCAACGGATCTTTGCCCACGAGCTTTTATTGATGCTGCTCTATGGGGTTTCCTGTTGGCTGGTGGGCAGGCGGATACCCATCCTGCGCACCGAATTCAGCTATGCGGAACCGGCACACAGCGCCGAGTACCGCCTGATGTATTGCGCCGATTTGCGTTTCAACCGGCCCAACACCCTGCTGGCCTTCGAGGCGAGTCATCTCGATCTGCCGGTGGTGCAGAACGAACGGTCCGCCAAGGAGTTTCTGCGTACCGCGCCGGAAAGCATCTTGTTGAAATACAAAAATGGCAGTAGCCTCAGCGCCCGAGTGCGGCGGCGGCTGCGGCAATACCTGCCGGGGTCGGTCCCGGATTTCGAGGAACTGGCTGAAGAAATGAGCATGACGCCCGCGACGCTGCGCCGCCGCCTGCACGAAGAAGGCGAGTCCTACCAATCGATCAAAGATCAGTTGCGCCGCGATCTGGCCATCAGTTATCTGAGTCACTCCAGCCGCAGTGTGATGGATATCGCCGTGGAATTGGGTTTCTCCGAGCGCAGTGCATTCCATCGTGCGTTTCGCAAGTGGACCGGCGCCTCTCCCGGGGAATTTCGCCGTACCTTGCAGGCCTAGGCCGCGGGGGTATCGAGCATGATCGTGCCATGGATTTGAAGGGAAAGGTTTTCGCGGTGACCGGCGCCGACGGCGCTTTGGGTCAGGCCGTGGCGGCCACCTTGGGCGCATACGGCGCGAAGCTCGCGCTCATTTCGCACTCGGCCTCCGCGGCGGACAAGCCGGCAGCCGGCGTGTGGCGCTATGGGGGGATCGACCTGACCGTCGAGGCCGCGGCGCGCTCCGCGATGGAAAGCATCTTCCGAGATGCAGGCCGTCTTGACGGCTTGATCAATATCGCCGGAGGATTTCGCTGGGAGAAGCTTGGCGAAGGTACAATCGATAGTTGGGATGCCATGTACAAGCTGAATTTGAGAACGGCGGTGGTTTCGTGCCAGGCGGCACTGCCTTACTTGCTGCGCGCGGCGAGCGGACGCATCGTCAACGTGGGCGCCATGGGCGCTCAGAAGGCATCGGCGGGCATGGGCCCGTACGCGGCATCCAAGGCCGGAGTCGCACAATTGACCGAAGCATTGGCCGATGAACTGAAGGACCGCGGCATCACCGTCAATGCGATTTTGCCGAGCACGCTGGACACGCCCAAGAACAGGATGGATATGCCGCAAGCTGATTTCAAACGTTGGGTTCGCTTGAGCGAAGCGGCGGAGGTCATCGCCTTTTTGGCGTCCGACGAGGCCAGTGCGGTGACCGGCGCGCTCATCCCGGTCGCGGGGCGCGTATGACGGCCGCAGCCATTTCCGCCGGCGCGCGGCTGCGGGCCGCCGTCGCCGCTGAGAAACCGCTGCAGGTCGTCGGGGCCATCAACGCGTACACCGCACGCATGGCCGCGGCCTGTGGATTCAAAGCGCTGTATCTCGCCGGCAGCGGCGTCGCGGCCAATTCCTTGGGCGTCCCGGATCTGGGGATAAGCACCATGGATGATGTGCTGGTCGACATCCGCCGCATCACCGATGTCTGTCCATTGCCGCTGCTGGTCGACGCCGATACCGGATGGGGCGGCGCATTCAACATTACGCGCACCGTCAGGTCGTTCACCAAATTCGGCGCCGGCGGCATGCACATCGAGGACCAGGTGCAGTCGAAGCGCTGCGGCCATCGGCCCGGCAAGGAAATCGTCTCCAAGCAGGAGCTCGTTGATCGGATCAAGGCTGCCGTCGATGCGCGTACCGACGATCAATTTGTCATCATGGCGCGCACCGACGCGCTCGCCGTGGAGGGGATGGAGAAGGCCTTGGATCGGGCGGTTGCCTGCGTCGAGGCCGGTGCCGACATGATTTTTCCCGAGGCCATCACGGAACTCGCCATGTACCGGCGCTTCAAAGACGCGGTGCAGGTGCCGATTCTCGCCAACATCACGGAATTCGGCCAGACGCCGTTGTACACCCGCGACGAATTGGCCACGGTCGGCGTCGACATCGTCCTGCATTGCTGTTCGGCCTACCGTGCGATGAACGCCGCGGCGCTCAATACCTACCAGGCGATTCGCCGCGACGGCACGCAAAAGAACGTATTGGCGACCATGCAGACGCGCGCCGACCTGTACAAGTATCTGGATTATTACGCCTACGAGGCGAAGTTGGACCAGTTATTCGCTGAAGGAAAAGAAAAGTGACCAGCAACTCCGAGCCGCAAAGCGCGGGCGCATTCAAACCGAAGAAATCGGTCGCACTCTCCGGCGTCGCGGCGGGCAATACCGCGCTGTGCACGGTGGGCAGAACCGGCAACGACCTGCACTACCGCGGCTACGACATTCTCGATATCGCCACCCAAAGCGAATTTGAAGAAATCGCCTACTTGCTGATCCACGAAAAGTTGCCGAACGGCAAGGAATTGGCGGCTTACAAAAAGAAACTCAAGGCGATGCGTGGGCTGCCCGCCGCCGTTGTCACCGTGCTCGAGCAGCTGCCGGCAGCCAGCCATCCGATGGACGTGCTGCGCACCGGCGTCTCGGCGCTCGGCTGCACGGTGCCCGAACCGGACGCTCATACGAGCGATGCTGCGCGCGAGTTGGCGGACCGGCTCCTGGCGTGCCTGGGTTCGATGTTGTGCTACTGGTATCACTACTCCAAAGAGGGCCGGCGCATCGAGGTGCAGACCGACGATGACTCGATCGGCGCGCATTTTCTGCACTTGCTTCACGGCCGAAAACCGCCGGCAAGCTGGGTGCGCGCCATGCACACTTCGTTGAATCTGTACGCCGAACATGAATTCAATGCGTCGACTTTCACCGCCAGAGTCATTGCGGGCACAGGTTCGGACCTTTATTCCTGCATCACGGGCGCCATCGGCGCGTTGCGCGGCCCCAAGCACGGCGGAGCGAACGAAGTCGCCTTTGAAATCCAGAGCCGTTATGCCACTCCCGATGCCGCCGAAGCGGATATCCGCAGGCGCGTGGCGAACAAGGAGGTCATCATTGGTTTCGGGCATCCGGTCTATACCGTGTCGGATCCGCGCAATCAGGTGATCAAGGAGGTTTCGCGCGCCCTCGCGCGCGAGGCCCATGAGATGCTCGGTTTCGAAGTGGCCGCGCGAATCGAAGCCGTCATGTGGGACATCAAAAAAATGTTTCCCAATCTGGATTGGTTCTCGGCCGTTTCATATCACCTGATGGGGGTTCCCACGGCGATGTTCACGCCGCTGTTCGTCATCAGCCGCACCTCGGGCTGGGCGGCGCATGTCATCGAGCAGCGCGAGGACGGAAAAATCATCCGGCCGAGCGCCAATTACACGGGTCCTGAAAATCTGACCTTCGTGCCGCTCGCGGAGCGCTCCTGATGTCCATGCCCACGATATCAAGTCTGCCGAGCGGCCGGCGCCGGATCCGGTTCTTACGGCAATCGCCGACTACGCGCTGAGCTACGAGATCGCCAGCCCGCTGGCCTATGAAACGGCGGCCTATTGCCTGATGGATACCCTGGCCTGCGGCTTTCAAGCGTTGAAGTATCCCGCGTGCACCAAGCTGATGGGGCCGGTGGTGCCGGGCGCGACTCTGACGAATGGCGCGAGGGTTCCGGGAACGGCCTATGAACTGGATCCGATCACCGCCGCATTCAACATCGGCGCCATGATTCGCTGGTTGGATTTCAACGACACGTGGCTGGCGGCTGAGTGGGGCCATCCTTCGGACAATCTCGGCGCCATTCTCGCGGTGGCCGATTATCTGTCGCGCTCGGGCAAACGCATCGTGGTGCGCGATGTCCTCACCGGCATGATCAAGGCGCATGAAATTCAAGGCGTGCTCGCATTGGAGAACAGCTTCAATCGAGTCGGGCTGGACCATGTGCTGCTGGTGCGGGTTGCCTCCACCGCGGTCGCGACCGCCATGTTCGGCGGCACTCGCGATCAGATCATCAATGCGGTATCGAATGCGTGGATCGACGGCGGCGCGCTTCGAACCTACCGGCACGCGCCGAACACCGGTTCGCGCAAGAGCTGGGCCGCGGGCGATGCGACCAGCCGGGCCGTGCGCCATGCGCTGTTCGCGCTCAAGGGCGAGATGGGCTATCCTTCCGCGCTGTCCGCAAAAACCTGGGGTTTCCAAGACGTGCTGTTCAAGGGCAAACCGCTCGTGTTGCCGCAGCCGCTCGGCAGCTACGTGATGGAGAACGTGCTTTTCAAGATTTCCTATCCCGGCGGAATTTCATGCACAGACGGCGGTCGAAGCGGCGATGACGCTGCATCCACAGGTGGCGGCAAGGCTCGATCAGATCGAGCGCGTGGTGATCGAGACCCAGGAGCCGGGGGTTCGCATCATCGATAAGACCGGACCGCTCGCGAATCCCGCCGACCGCGATCATTGCATTCAATACATGGTCGCCATCCCGCTGCTTTTCGGCCGACTGGAGGCCTCCGACTACGAGGATGCCGTCGCGAGCGATCCGCGCGTCGATGCGCTGCGCGCCAGCATGCAGGTCAGGGAAAACGCCGGCTTCACGCAAGACTACTACGACCCGCAAAAGCGCTACATCGGCAATGCGGTGCAGGTGTTCTTCAAGGACGGCTCCTCGAGTGAGCGCGTGGCGGTGGATTTCCCGATCGGACACCGCAAGCGGCGCGCCGAAGGCATGCCGGTGCTGGTCAGGAAATTCGAGAGCAGCGTCGCTGCGCACTTCCAGCCGAAGCAGACCGAATCGATCAAGGCGATGTTCGCGGATCGAAAAGCGTTGCTGGCGATGCCGGTCAGCGACTTCGTCGCCAAACTCGTCACGGCTTCGTGAAAATATAGTGCCCGGCGCGCCTGCATTATGACGCATAGGGCTTGGCCTGACGGCGGCAAGTCTGGATAGTGGACGAGATGAGGGAAGGGACTGCGGCGCTGCCGCCGGCTTGGGGTTTTGAGCGCCGCAATCGTAACGATCGGCGCCATCGATTCGTCTGGTCCGTTCTATACGGCAGCTTCAACCCGCGGCGGCGCCGGCCGGCGCGGCGGCTGAGCGACTCGCGTTTTCACCCTGTCGATTGGTATTCGGCGCACCTGCTGGGCGTGTCCATCGGCATATTGCTGTTGAGCGCGGCGGACGCATTCCTGACCGGCATATTGCTGCTGCACGGGGCCGATGAGATCAATCCCATCATGGCCGTGCTCGTCTACCGCAGCGTGGCCGCGTTTGCCGCGTTCAAAATGGGCCATGACCGGCACCGGCATCGTAGTCATGGTATTTCTGTCGCGCTATCGATTCATGCGCCTGCTGCGAGTCGGGCTCGTGCTGTACGCGGTGTTGCTGGTCTACGCGTGGCTCATCGGCTACGAAATTTGGATGCTGAAAGGCTCGGGCGACCTGCCGGTCTTGTAAATTCTTAAGACCGCCGTCACATTCCATATTGTGCCGCCTTCGGCTAAACTAAGGCGCTGTTCAGAAGCTTTCCTCCCCCTTTATCACCTTGATATATTTGAGGTTTTTCGCAAACCGCCGCACTCATGAGCCAATCACTTGCCGACCAATTAGCGACCACGGCGCTGTCCGGCGGAAACGCCGGGTTCATTGAAGATCTCTACGAACAATTCTTGCGCGACCCGAGCAGCCTCGATCCGGCCTGGGCGAGCTACTTCAAGAGCCTGAAGGGCAGCGGCGTGGACATTGCCCATGGGCCGATCCGCGAGCGGCTCTTGGCGCGGGCTCAGAAGCCGGCCGCCGCGGCCGATACGCAGCCCAAAGCCGTGCCTTCGGACGGGGCCAGCGCCAAGCAGGGTGCGGTGTCGCGACTCATTCAAGTTTATGCCAACCGCGGTCATTTGATCGCCAATCTGGATCCTCTGGGTTTGCAGGAGCGGGCCAAACCCTACGTGCTCGACCTGCAGTATTTCGGGCTGTCCGACGGCGGACCTGGATACGGAATTTTTTACCGGCAGCCGCAATCACGCCATCCCGGAGCGCACCACGCTCAGCAACATTCTTCGCGACTTGAAGTTCATCTACACCGATACCAT
This sequence comes from uncultured Gammaproteobacteria bacterium, assembly GCA_963812125.1. Classification (GTDB taxonomy): domain Bacteria; phylum Pseudomonadota; class Gammaproteobacteria; order Steroidobacterales; family Steroidobacteraceae; genus Bog-1198. The sequence continues at coordinate 331,586 of CAWETY010000010.1, read as the reverse complement.
CGGTGCGGAATTCGCGCACGTGTCGGATACCGAAGAGCGCCTGTGGCTGCAGGACAGCTTCCAAGTCGGCCGCATGCAGCATCGCTTCAGCGTCGATGAGAAGAAAAATATTTTGTGGCAATTGACCGCGGCGGAAGGCCTCGAGCGCTATCTGCATACCAAGTACGTCGGTCAGAAGCGCTTCTCGCTCGAGGGCGGCGACAGTTTGATTCCCTCGCTGGACGATCTGGTTCAGCACGGCGGCAAAGCCGGCGTCGAGGAGACCATCATCGGCATGGCGCATCGCGGCCGGCTCAATGTGCTGGTGAACCTGCTCGGTAAATCGCCGGCCGATCTGTTCAGCGAATTCGAGGGTCAGTACGACCTCGCCAAGCTGCGCGGCTCCGGCGACGTCAAGTACCACAAGGGATTTTCCGCCGACCTGAAGACCGCATCCGGCAATGTGCACGTGGCGCTCGCCTTCAATCCTTCGCATTTGGAAGTGGTGAATGCGGTGGTCGAAGGTTCGGCGCGCGCGCGCCAGGAGCGGCGCGGCGACACGCTCGGCGACAAGGTTTTGCCGGTGCAGATTCATGGCGACGCGGCATTTGCCGGGCAGGGCGTGATCATGGAGACCCTGCAGCTATCGCAGGCGCGCGGCTTCTACACCGGCGGCACCGTTCACATCATCATCAACAATCAAATCGGATTCACCACCAGCGAGCGGCACGATGCGCGCTCGACCTTGTACTGCTCCGATGTCGCCAAGATGATCGAAGCACCCATTCTGCACGTGAATGCCGACGATCCGGAGGCTGTTTGCTTCGTGACGCGCTTCGCGCTCGACTACCGGATGAAATTTCACAAGGATGTGGTCATCGATCTGGTCTGCTATCGAAGGCACGGACACAATGAAGCGGACGAGCCGGCCGCGACGCAGCCGCTCATGTATCAAATCATCCGCAAGAAGCCCACCGTGCGTCAGCTGTACGTGGACAAGCTGGCCGGCGAGGGTATCTTGAGCGCGGCTGACGCCGCCGCCATGATGGAGCAGTACCGCAGCGGGCTGGACCAGGGCAAACCCCAGGCGCGGGCCGCGCTCGGGCTGATCGGCAACCGCTACACCGTGGACTGGAGCGAGTATCTCGGCGCGGACTGGGAAGCGGTGAAGACCGGCGTGGATTTGGCCAGACTGCGCGTATTGGGCAAGGCGATCACGACCTACCCCACGGACTGGAATTTGCATCCGCGGGTGCTCGCCATCATGCAGTCGCGCGAGAAAATGGTGAACGGCGAACTCGCTTTGGACTGGGGTTGCGCCGAGAATCTTGCGTATGCGAGCCTGATGCAGGAGGGCTATCCCATCCGCCTCACCGGTCAAGACAGCGGCCGCGGCACATTTTTTCATCGCCACGCGGTGCTGCATGACCAGGCTTCGGGGCGCTGGTACGTGCCGCTGCAGCATATCGCCACGAATCAGCCGACCTTCACGGTCACCGATTCGGTGCTGTCCGAAGAAGCCGTCATGGGATTCGAATACGGATTCTCGACCACCGAGCCGCGTTGCCTGACCATTTGGGAAGGCCAATTCGGCGATTTCAGCAACGGTGCGCAGGTCATCATCGATCAGTTCATCAGCTCCGGAGAAGCCAAGTGGGGCCGCCTCTCCGGCCTCACCTTGTTCCTGCCGCATGGCTACGAAGGCCAGGGGCCGGAACATTCCTCGGCGCGCCTCGAGCGATTCTTGCAGCTTTGCGCCGAGTTCAACATGCAGGTTTGCGTTCCGTCGACGCCGGCGCAAATGTTTCACTTGCTGCGCCGGCAAATGCTGCGGCCGCTGCGCAAGCCGCTCATCATCATGACTCCCAAGAGTCTGCTGCGTCACCCCTTGTCGGTGTCGCGATTGGAGGAACTGTCGAGCAGCGGTTTCCAGCCGGTGATCGATGAGATCGACGATGTGCGGGCCTCGGCCGTGACGCGCATCGTGCTGTGCAGCGGCAAGGTCTATTTCGACTTGCTGAAATCGCGGCGCGAGGCGAAGGTCGATACCGTGGCGATCGTGCGGATCGAGCAGCTCTACCCTTTTCCCTCCGAAGAGTACGAGGCGATATTGCAGAAGTATTCGGGCGCGCGCGAAATCGTCTGGTGCCAGGAAGAGCCGCAGAATCAGGGCGGCTGGTATCAGATCCGCCACCGGCTGCAGGCGAAGCTCGATGAGAGTTACGAGTTGCTGTATGCGGGGCGCGCCGGCGCCGCGGCGCCCGCGACGGGCATCGCATCGCTGCATGAGCAGCAGCAGAAGAACTTGGTCACGGCGGCACTGCAGGGCGAGCCGCCGGAAGAGACTTCCCGACAAACCTTGCGCGTCCCGGCTGCTCAAACTAGGACAGGTTCATGACAATCGAAGTTCGCGTGCCGCAGCTGCCGGAGTCGGTGGCTGACGCAACGCTGGTCTCGTGGCACAAGAAGCCGGGCGACAGCGTCGTGCGGGATGAAAATCTGGTCGACCTAGAGACCGACAAAGTGGTGCTCGAGGTGCCTGCTCCGGTGGCCGGCGTCATCAAGGAGATAAAGCTGACCGACGGCACCACGGTGACCAGCGGTCAACTCCTGGCCGTGATCGAAGAGACGGCCGCCGCGGTACCCGGCGCGAGTGCTCCCGCTATCATGGCGGCTGCGAGCGGCGCAACGGCGACGGCAAAGGAATCGGTGAAGCCGGAGTCCTCCGGCGGCAAGCTCAGTCCCGCGGCAAAGCGCGTCGCGGAAGAAAATCGAGTCGACCCGAAGACGGTTGCCGGATCAGGGCGCGATGGCCGGGTTTCAAAATCCGACGTCGTGAACTATCTGTCGGCGAAGGAGGGCGCCGCGCCAAGCACTGCTGCCAAGGCCGCTCCCGCCGCAATTCGTGCCGCGCCGGCCGGCGCGCGCGGCAATCGAGCCGAGCAGCGCGTGCCGATGACGCGGCTGCGCGCGCGGATCGCGGAGCGCATGGTCCAGGCGCAAGCCACGCAGGCGCTGTTGACCTCGTTCAATGAGGTCGACCTGAAGGCCGTCAATGAGCTGCGCTCGCGCTACAAGGATCAATTCGAGAAGCAGTACGGCGTGAAGCTTGGCTTCATGTCCTTCTTCAGCAAGGCCTGCGTCGAGGCGCTGAAGAAATTTCCATCGGTGAATGCCTCGGTGGACGGCAACGACATCGTGTATCACGAGTATTTCGACATCGGCGTGGCGGTTTCGACCGACCGCGGACTTGATCGTCCCGGTGTTGCGCGACGCGGATCAATTGAGCTTCGCGGACATCGAGAAATCGATCGCGAATTTTGCCGCGCGCGCGCGCGCCGGCTCCATCACCATGGAGGAGCTCACCGGAGGCACCTTCACCATCACCAATGGCGGGGTGTTCGGCTCTTTGCTGTCGACACCCATTGTGAATTCGCCGCAGAGCGCCATATTGGGGATGCACAAGATCCAGGAGCGGCCGATGGTGGTGGACGGTCAGATCGTGGTCCGGCCGATGATGTACATCGCGCTGACTTACGACCATCGCATCATCGATGGCCGCGAGGCGGTGCAGTTTTTGGTGACGGTGAAGCAGTGTCTGGAGGATCCGGCACGCATGGTGCTGCATATATGAGCGACGTTTACGATGTGGTTGTCATTGGCGCGGGGCCCGCGGGTTACCCGGCGGCGATTCGAGCGGGCAAAACAAGCTGAAAGTGGCCTGCGTGGATGAGTGGCGAAACACCGACGGCAGTTATGCGTTTGGCGGCACCTGCCTGAATGCCGGCTGCATTCCGTCCAAGGCGTTGCTGGAGTCATCCGAATTGTTTCAGCGCGGCAAAGGACGAATTCGCGACCCACGGCATCAAAATTGGCGCGCTCACGCTCGACCTGGCGGCGATGCAGAAGCGCCGTGCCTCCATCGTAAAAACCATGACCAATGGAATCAATGCGCTGTTCAAGGCCAACGGCGTGCTGGGCATCCAGGGGCATGGACGCCTGCTTCCCGGCAACAAGGTGTTGGTGAAGGGCGCGGACGGCAGCGAGAAAACTCTCGAGGCCAAGAACGTGATCATCGCTTCGGGATCCACGCCCATCCGCTTGCGATCCGTGCCGCATGACGGCAAGCACATCGTCGATTCCTGGAATGCCCTGGAGTTCGATGCGGTCCCGAAGCGCCTGGGCGTCATCGGCGCCGGCGTCATCGGTCTGGAGCTCGGCAGCGTGTGGCGCCGGCTCGGCAGCGAAGTGGTGGTGCTCGAAGCGCTGGAGACGTTCCTGCCCATGGTGGATCAAACCATCGCCAAGGAAGCGCAGCGTCATTTCAAGAAACAGGGCCTCGATATCAAATTGGGCGCCAAGGTATTGAGCGCCGCGGTGTCCGGCGATGCCGTGGATGTGGTGTACAGCGACGCGCAGGGCGAGCATTCTTTGCAGGTCGACAAGCTCGTGGTGGCGGTCGGGCGCCGTCCCTTTACCGAAGGATTGCTGGCGGAAGGCACCGGAGTCCAGTTGGACGAGCGCGGGTTCATCGTCGTCGATGAGCATTGCCGCACCGGCGCGCCCAATGTCTGGGCAATCGGCGATGTGGTGCGCGGCCCGATGCTCGCGCACAAAGGCAAGGAGGAGGGCGTGATGGTCGCCGATCTGATCGCCGGACACTATGGCGAGGTGAACTACAAGGTGATTCCCTCCGTGATCTACACCCAGCCCGAAATTGCCTGGGTCGGACAGACCGAAGAGCAAGTGAAGGCCGGCGGCAGGCCCTACAAAACCGGCACATTTCCGTTTGCCGCGAGCGGCCGCGCACGCGCCATGGAAGCCGGCGCGGGAATGGCGAAAATCGTTTCCGCCAAGGACGATGATGAAGTGCTCGGCGTCCATGTGATCGGGCCGATGGCCGGTGAACTGATCGCCGAAGCGGTCTTGGCGATGGAATATTCGGCGAGCACCGAAGACCTTCAGCGCACCATCCATGCGCATCCCACCTTGTCGGAGGCGATTCACGAGGCGGCGCTCGCCGTCGACAAGAAAGCCATCGATGCGCTGAACCGCTAGCTGTGCCTTCGGGCTCGAGGTGTAGCGTTTGTCCCACAGATACGCGCGGCGCGCCGGCTGCGCGCGGGTGTGAGCAAAATCTCATTTGACGATAAGCGGAACGCGCCTCGCCGCGTGACGCAGTTCACACCCGCCAATACACCCCCAGCCTACCTTTCCAGCCCTGCGAACGGCGTCGCCGCTCCGAGACGTTCGCTTTGCAAGACACTGGGATGAGGTGGGAAAAAATGCTATCAGGCCTTCGATGGCTGCTGCTGGGCGTGTTGTCGCTGCCGGTTCTTGCGGCCTGCGGATCGACCTCCATGGGCAGCGAAAGCGGCAGCATTGCGCCCACCCCGACCGGTGTGACCATGCCGGCGGCTCCAGTCACGCCGCCGAAGGCGGCGCCGGTCGGCGGCGGGGTCGCCGGCACCGACAATCTCGTTTCCGCCACAGCATCGGTCGGTGCCTTGAGCGTTGCCGTCGGTGCCAGCCAGACCATCAACGTGACCTTCACATCCGCGGACGGCCTGACGCTCACGGGCTTCTCTGTGTATGGCGGTTTGGGAACGCTGCCTGCGGATTGGAGCGCGCAGAGCAATCTGACCTGCGCGGCAGTTGGACCGGGCAACGGCTGCGTTCTCACCCTTACCTATGCCCCCACGGCAATTGAAACAGGCACTCTGACGCTCGACTGCGTGTACGTCGACAACGCCGGCTTACCGAGAACGCCGGGTCCCTGCCTCACGCTCTCCTATGCATCGACCGCGACGAACAACGTTGTCGCTTCCGTATCGCCCAGCGGCGAAATCGACGCGGCGCTCGGCGGCAGCAAACAATCCGTGAATGTCACCTTCAGCACCGATGACGGCAATGCAGCGACGTCGCTGAATGTGACCCTGGCCGCCCTGCCGGCGGGGTGGAGCAGCACGGCGCCGGGATTGGCGTGCACCGTCGTCAGCACGGGCAGCGGCTGCCAGCTGCCGCTGACCTTTGCGCCGGTGGCCGCGGCCAACGGCACGCTCACATTGAACTACACTTACGTCGACGGTTCCGGCGCGGCGCGCAGCGGCGCGCTGAACATTCCTTACGCCACGATTAGCAACGGCACGGTGACCACGAGTGTGTCTCCGACCGGCCAGGTCAATGCGGCGAATATGGGCGGCACACAGGCGGTGGCCGTCACCTTCACCGCGGAAGATGGCGGGACCGCGGACGGATTGAGCGTGCTCACCGATCTGACCAAGCTGCCGCCCGGCTGGAGCAGCACCGCAACCTCCTTTGGCTGCGCCAGCGTCAGCACCGGCAACGGTTGCCAGCTGCAGCTCAAATACGCGCCGACTGCTCTGACGGCGGGGACGTTGAGCTTGCGCTATGAATATACCGATGCCAGCGGCAAGCCCAATTTCGGCGTGCTGAATATTCCGTACGCCGCGACCACCAATGACAACGTCATCGGCACCGCCGCGCCGTCGGGGCAGATTACGGCCATGTTGGGCTCGCCCGGCCAAACCGTCAGTGTGAGCTTCACCACCGACGATGCGCGTCTCGCCACCGCGTTGCAGCTGACCAGCAGCCTGACCGCGCTGCCCGCCGGATGGAGCGCCGCAGTGGGCGCATTCAGCTGCACGGTTGTGGACAGCGGTGCGGCCTGCCAGCTCCTGCTCACCTATGCTCCGGCCGGCGTCGACAATGGCACGTTGAATCTCGGCTACTCGTACCTGAACAATGCCGGCGAGGCGAAGAGCGGAACGGTCGGCATCCCCTACCAGACGACGACCAATGACAATGTGGCCGGGAGCGCCAATCCGGCCACGGAGGCGGCAGTCACCGGCAGCAGCAACGCCGTAGTGGTCACCTTCACCACCGATGACGGTAATTTCGCCAGCGGCCTGTCGGCGGACCTCTCCGCGCTGGCGCTCGGCTGGAGTGCGCCGGCGAGCAGCTTCACATGCGCCAGCGTGAGCGTCGGGTCCGCTTGCCAGGTAGCGCTCACTTACGCGCCCACCTCTGCGGCGAGCGGCACCCTCGCCTTTGGCTTCAGCTACGTGAACAGCGCGGGCACCTCCAAAACCGGAACGGTCTCGATCCCCTACAGCGCCGCCCCATAGCATCGCCGCCCGCGCGCCATACGCACGCCGCTCGCGCGCAACGCACGCCGCCGATCAGCCTATTTCTTGCGGCGGGCGCTGATGACGTTCGGCAGCTGCGCGATGCGCGACAGGACTTTGGACAGCTGCGGCAATCCCGAGATGGAAATGCCGATGCGCATATGCGCCACCTTGTCGTGCTTGATCGGTGACCGTGGTCATTCCCTGGATGCTGATTTTCTCATCCGCCAAAGCGGCGCTGACGTCGCGCACCAGGCCGCGGCGGTCGAAAGCCTGCACCTCGATATCGACCGGAAATTCGCCGTTCCCGCTTTTGCCCCAATCGACCGCCAGCACGCGGGCCGGCGACTTCGCCTTGAGGCGCGCCAGATTGGCGCAGGCCTGACTGTGGATGCTCACGCCGCGCCCGACGGTGATGTAGCCCACGATGGGTTCCGGCGGCACCGGCTTGCAGCAGCGTGCATAGGTTGACAGGAGATCGCCGATTCCTTGCACGGCGAGCTCGGGCGCGCGGCCGCTGCTCGGCGCGCGAGAGTGATCCATACGCTCCTCGCGCGTATGCAGCAACCGCTGCATCGCGCCGGCGACTTGCGCCGCGCTGATCTCTCCCAATCCCAGCGCCTCATGCAAGGACTCGGCGCTGTCCAGTTCCAGTTCGCCCAGCAGCTCAGGCATGGGCGGACTCTTCAGCCCCAAGCGCTGCAATTCCCGCTCCAGCATGGCGCGGCCCTCGACCTTGTTCTGCGCCTCGTTCTGCTTGCGAAACCACGCCCGCACCTTGTTGCGATGGCGCGGGCTCGCCAAGAAGCCCGATTGAGCCGAAAGCCAGTCGCGCGAGGGCTGCGAGGTCTTGGCAGTAATGATTTCCACGGTTTCGCTGTTCTTCAAGCGATAGTCGAGCGGCACCATGCGGCCGTTGACCTTCGCGCCGCGCGTGCGATGACCCAAATCCGTGTGCACTTGATAGGCAAAGTCGAGCGGCGTGCCGCCGACCGGCACATCGACGATTTCGCCTTTCGGCGAAATCACATAAATGCGGTCTTGAAACAGATCGACGCGAACGCGTTCGAGAAAATCGCGGCTGCCGCCCGGGTTCTCGGCGGGCGCCAGCAGCGAGCGCAGCTCGTTGATTTTTCGCTCGTAGGCCTGATTGCCGCGGCCGCCTTCCTTGTAGCGCCAATGTGCCGCGACGCCGCGTTCGGAGTCGGCATGCATTTCGTGGGTGCGGATCTGAATCTCGACCGGCTCTTGGCCGGGACCCAAGACCGCGGTGTGGATCGATCGGTACAGATTGTCCTTCGGCGTGGCGATGTAGTCGTCGAACTCGCCGGGGATGAATTGCCACAGCGAGTGCACCACCCCGAGCGCCCCATAGCAGTCGGCAATGCTCCCCACCAGCACCCGCGCCGCGCGAATGTCCATCAGCTGCTCGAAGGCCAGCTGTTTGACCTGCATTTTCTTCCAGATGCTGAAGATATGCTTGGGCCGCGCCTCGATGAGCGCATCGATGCCGGCGCCGCGCATCGCCTTCTCCAGCACCGCTTTCAATTCCTCGATGTAGCGTTCGCGCTCGGAGCGGCGCGTCTTCAACGCGGCGGCAATATGCTTGTATTGCACCGGTTCCAGATAACGAAACGCCAGGTCTTCCAGTTCCCATTTGACCTGCCACACGCCGAGGCGATTGGCGAGCGGCGCATACACCTCGCGGGTCTCGATCGCGAGCTTGCGCTGCCGCGCCGTGCCGAGGTCCTTGGCGGAGCGCATCCGCTGCAGCTGCTGCGCGAGCCGCACCACGACCAGCCGCACATCGCCGATCACCGCCAGCAGCATTTTGCGCAGCGCTTCGGCTTGCGCCGCTTCGAGCCCGCGTTCGGGCGCCCAGTCCGCCGGCAGGCCGAACTCGCCCAGTTGGCGTCAAGGCCAGCGCGAGGCGCAGCGGTTCCTCGCCGAAGCGCAGCGCCGCTCCCGGAACTTCAATGTAGCCGGCGTCGAGCAGCGGTTGAATCATCGCGGCGATCACCACATCGTCGTCCGCGTCCAGTGAGCGCACGATGTCGGCCACCTCCAAAGCGGCATCGCGCAGCATTTCGGCTTGGAGCGGCAATTCGATCTCGCGCAGCAGCCGCGATGGCGGCATGCAATCGGCCGCTCGCGGTCCGGCTGGGTGCGCTTGTTTCCATGCTTCGGGTGGGTTTAGGCGGCTATTGCCGGTATCATACTCGGGCCATGCCAGCCCCTACTGACGAATCAAATTGCGCGAGCGTGAAGTGGCGGTCATCCGCGTGCTCGGCATCGATCCGGGCTCGCAACGCACCGGCTTCGGCGTATTGGATGCCGCGGGCTCGCGTTTGACGTACGTGGCGAGCGGCGTCATCCGCACCGCGCAGGCCGATTTTGCGGCCCGGCTGTGCGAAATTTTTCGCTGTATGCAAACCATCGTTGCGCAATATCAACCGCAGGAAATCGCCATTGAAAAGGTGTTCGTGAACCGCAATCCCGACAGCGCCTTGAAGCTGGGCCAGGCGCGCGGCGCGGCCATTTGCGGCACGGCAAACGCCAACGTCGAAGTGTTCGAATACGCGACGCGCCAGATCAAGCAGGCCGTCGTCGGCGCCGGCAATGCCGAAAAGGCCCAGGTGCAGCTGATGATGCGCAGCCTGCTCAAGCTCGATGGACCTGTGCCCGCGGACGCGGCCGATGCCCTGGCGGCGGCGGTGTGCCACGCGCTGCGCGGACGGGCGCTTCTGCTGCAGGCGGCTTTAGCCGATGATCGGCTTTCTCAAGGGCCGGCTGGCGATGAAGCAGCCGCCGCATGCTGATGCTGGATGTCAATGGCGTCGGCTATGAGTTGGAAGCGCCGATGTCGACTTTTTACGGACTGCCGGCCACCGGTGAACCGGTGGCGCTGTTCACGCATTTGGTGGTGCGCGAGGATGCCCATATCCTGTTCGGTTTCGGCACCGACGGCGAGCGGCGCCTGTTCCGCGGGCTGCTCAAGGTTTCGGGAGTGGGGCCGAAGATCGCGTTGGGCGTGCTGTCCGGGGCGAGCGTGGAGGATTTTCTGCGCACCATCGAGGCTGAGGATGTCGCCATGCTGACGCGAATTCCCGGCATCGGCCGAAAAACCGCGGAGCGGATCATCATTGAGATGCGCGACAGCGTGCAGAAGCTCTCGTTGCCGGCCGCTCGCGGGCAATCCGTTGAACCCCGGCGCCGCGCAATCGGCGCAAAGCGAGGCGTTCAGCGCGCTGATCGCCTTGGGCTATAAGCCCCCGGAAATCACGCGGCTGCTGAAGTCGGCCGATGAGCCGGGACTGTCGACCACCGAAATCATTCGCCGCGCCCTCAAATCCGCGGTGAAAGCCTAAATATCGCGTATGAGCATCGAACAGGATCGGATCATTGCCGGCAGCAGCCGCCGCGACGACGAATTGATCGATCGGGCGGTGCGGCCCAAGACCCTGGCACGATTACATCGGCCAGCCGAACGTCAAGACGCAGATGGACATTTTCATCCAGGCGGCGCGCATGCGCGGCGAGGCGCTGGATCATGTCTTGATATTCGGGCCCCCGGGACTCGGCAAGACCACGCTGGCGCACATCATCGCCAACGAACTGAAGGTGAATCTGCGCCAGACTTCCGGTCCGGTGCTCGAGCGCGCCGGCGATCTGGCGGCGCTGCTCACCAATCTCGAGCCTCGCGACGTGCTGTTCGTCGACGAGATACATCGCTTGAGTCCGGTCGTCGAGGAAGTGCTGTATCCGGCCATGGAAGACTCGCAGCTCGACCTGATGATCGGCGAGGGCCCCGGCGCGCGCTCCATCAAATTGGATCTTCCGCCCTTCACCCTGGTGGGCGCCACGACCCGCGCCGGCTTGCTGACCTCGCCGCTGCGCGATCGCTTCGGCATCGTGCAGCGGCTCGAGTTCTACAGCACCGCGGATTTGACCCAGATCGTGATCCGCAGCGCGTCGATTCTGCAGTTGAACCTGCAGCCGGACGGCGCCGACCGCATCGCGGAGCGATCGCGCGGCACGCCGCGCATCGCCAATCGGCTGCTGCGCCGGGTGCGCGATTTTGCCGAAGTGAAAGCGTCGGGGATCATCAGCGGCGAAGTCGCGCTGGCGGCGCTCACCATGCTCGAGGTGGACCCGGAAGGCTTCGACATGCTCGACCGCAAGCTGCTGTTGACGATCATCGAGAAATTCGATGGCGGCCCGGTGGGCGTGGACAGCCTGGCCGCTGCGATGAGCGAGGAGCGCGGCACCATCGAAGATGTCATCGAGCCGTTCCTGATCCAGCAGGGATTTTTGATGCGCACGGCGCGCGGACGGGTGGCGACGCGCGCCGCCTATGCGCACTTTGGCCTGGCCGCTCCCGAGCGGGAAATGAATCTTTCGCTGTTCCGGGACAGCCAATAAATGTCCGCTGCGCCGAGCTTCGCGTCGCGTTTCAATGTTTACTGGGAAGATACCGATGCGGGCGGCGTCGTGTATTACGCGAATTACCTGAAATTCTTGGAGCGCGGCCGCACCGACTGGTTGCGGGCGTTGGGGATCGATCAGCAGCAGTTGCGCGCGCAGCGCTGCCTGCAGTTCGTGGTGGTAAATATTACCGTGGACTTTCTGCGTCCCGCGCTGCTGCATGATGAAATTCTCGTCACGGCGGTCCTCGAGCGTCTGGCGGGTGCCACAATACATTTCAAGCAAACCATAGAGCGGGGCGACGAGCAGTTGATCGATGCCACGGTGCGTGTCGCTTGCCTCGATTCCGGCACGCTGAAGCCGCGCGCCATCCCCAAAGATCTTTTTACGGAGTGGCGCAATGCCCAATGACTTGTCGGTTTGGAGCATGGTGCTGGATGCGAGTCCCATCGTGCAGGTGGTGGTGGGACTGCTGCTGATCGCTTCGGTGACCTCTTGGGCCGTCATCTTTCACAAGAGCCAGGTGATCGGCCGCTCGCGCCGCCAAGCGGCGAAATTTGAAACCGCGTTCTGGTCCGGGGGCGATCTTGCCACCCTGTATCGCAATATAGAGACCAAGGGCCGCGCGGGCACCGGTCTGCAGAGCATCTTCGAGTCGGGGTTCGGCGAGTTCAGCCGGCTGCGCCAGCAAGGGGTGCCCGCGGAGCAGCTGTTGGACGGCGCTAGGCGCGCGATGCGGGTGGCGCAACTGCGCGAGCTCGATCGCTTGGAGCAAAACCTGGCGATCTTGGCCACGGTCGGCTCGACCAGTCCCTACGTGGGATTGTTCGGCACGGTCTGGGGGATCATGAGTGCGTTCCACAATCTCGGCAACGTGCAGCAGGCGACGCTTGCGGCGGTGGCGCCGGGCATCGCCGAAGCGTTGATCACGACCGCCGTGGGTCTGTTTGCGGCCATCCCCGCCGTGATTGCCTACAATCGCCTGGCCGATCAAGTCAGCCGCTTGGAACTGCGCTTCGATACGTTCGTCGAAGAGTTCTCCACCATCTTGCAGCGCCACGGGTCCACCCGGGCGCCGGGGTAAGCGATGCCGACGCCGCAACGCCGCCGACGGTTGATGGGCGAAATCAACGTGGTGCCCTACATCGACGTCATGCTGGTGCTGTTGATCATTTTCATGATCACCGCGCCCTTGCTCAAGGAAGGTGTCAAGGTGGATTTGCCGGACGCGGGTGCCAAGCCGATCGATGCGGATTTCCTGGCGAAGCACGAGCCGTTGATCCTGACCATCGATTCCGGCGGCCGCTTGTACATCAATTTCGGCCAGAATCAAGATCAGCCCGTGTCCGAGTCGACCGTCAGCTCGCGCACGGCCGCGCTCCTGCGCCGCGATCCGCAGACGCCGGTCCTGGTCAAGGCCGACACCACCGTCCCCTATGGCACGGTGGTGCGGGCCATGGTGCTGCTGCAGAAGGCCGGAGCTTCGAAAGTCGGGTTTCTGACCGACCCGGTACGCAATGTGCCTAACCCGCGCCCCGCCAACGGAGCCTCCAGCGGAGCGCGCTGAATGCCGGGTTTCTTTCGCGAACACTCATGGCCCCTGCTGCTCTCCGTCGCACTGCATGGGTTGCTGGCGGCCGCGCTGCTGGCGGCGACGCTGATCTCCATCAACCACTCGCTGCCCACGGCGCAGCCGATTCCTGTCGATGCCGTCGTCATCGATTCGCAAGTCTTGCACGCCGCGCAACGTGCGCTGACCGAGCGGGCCGCGCAAGAGGCGGCGCGGGTGCGCGCGGCCGCGGCCGCGAAAGCCGCGGCCGATGCCGCTGCCGCGCAGGCCGTGGCCGATGCGCAAATGGCCGCTGAAAGGCAAAAGGAGGCGGAGCAGGCCAAAGAGGCTGCAGCCGAAGTCGAGCGCACCAAGCAAGCCGAGGCGGCACGCGCCACCGAGGCGCAGAAAGCCGCCGCCGCGAAGCATGCCGAGGAACTTAAACGCGCCGATGACGCCAAACGGGCAGACGATCTCAAGCGCGCGGCGGAGGCCAAGCGCGCCGCGGAGGCCAAGCAGGCCGACGATGCCAAGCGCGCCGCGGACGCAAAAGCGAAGGCGGACCGCGAAGCGGAATTGAAGCGTCAGCTGGCCGAGGAAGAGCATGTCAGCGCGGTCGAGGCCAGCCCGGCGCGGGCGCTATATATTGCGCGGTTGGCTGCCAGAATTCAGAATGCCTGGATCAAGCCGCCATCGGCGCGTGCCGGGCTGGATTGTATTGTAAACATTACACAGATTCCGGGCGGCGAGGTGACCAGCGCGCACGTCAGCCAGTGCAACGGCGACGCCGCCGCCCGCCAGTCGATCGAAAATGCCGTATACCGGGCTTCGCCCTTGCCGGCGCCGCCGGACCCGGCATTGTTCGAGCGCAACCTGGTGATTCACTTTCATCCTGAGGAATAGAGTTCACCCATGCATAAGCTGTTTTCGTGTTTGACGGTCCTCGTGCTGACATTGGCGGGTCCTGTGGCGCACGCCGAATTTGTCGTCGAGATCACGAAGGGTCAGACCGAAGCCATTCCGATTGCCGTCGTGCCGTTCGCAGCGGCGCAAGTGACCGCAGCTTCGTTCGATGTGGCGCAGCTGGTGAGCGACGATCTCGCGCGCAGCGGCCGCTTCAGAACCATGGACCGCAAGGACATGATCGATCAGCCGCACACCGGCGCCACTATCGCATTCGACGATTGGCGCAGGCTCAACAATGACTACATGGTCGTGGGTTCCATGCAGGCGGACGGCACGGACCACTACAGCATTACCTACGAACTGTACAACGTACTTACCCGGCAGCGGCTGCTGGGCTTTCAGATCAGCGCCAATCGAGCCGGTTTGCGATCCGCCGGCCATCAAATCGCCGACGCGGTCTTTGAGAAGATCTTAGGGATCCGCGGCGCATTCTCCACCCGCATTGCTTACGTATCGGTGTTGGGACATCTGCCCGACAAGACCTTCCAGCTCATCGTGGCTGATGCCGACGGAGAAAACCCGCATGTCGTCATGCAGTCTCATGAGCCGCTGATGTCGCCGGCATGGTCGCCCGACGGCTCGAGCCTGGCTTACGTCTCTTTCGAGCAGCGCTTGCCGACCGTATACGTGCAGACCTTGAAGACCGGCGATCGGCGGGTGGTCTCGGCGCATGCCGGCGTGAATCAGGCGCCGGCGTGGTCTCCGGACGGCCGTAAGCTGGCGTTGGTGCTGTCGACGCGCGACGGCAACTTGGACATCTATACATTGGACCTGGGCAGCCAAGTGTTGGCCCGCATCACCGATGATCCGGGAATCGATACCGAACCGCAGTGGTCCAAGGACGGCCAAAGCATTTATTTCACTTCCGACCGGGCGGGGGGGCCGCAGATTTACAAGGTCGGCATCAAACCGGGCGACAAGCCGCGGCGTCTTACCTTCCAAGGCAGTTACAACGCGCGGCCGCGCATCTCCCCGGATGAGTCGCAATTGGCGTTTGTGACCCAGGAGAACGGCGACTATCGAATCGCGACCATGGATCTTCGCGGGCGCGGCGATGTCCAGGTGCTGACGAAAGGCCATTTTGATGTCTCACCGAGCTATGCACCCAATGGGGCGGTGCTGATCTATGCCAGCCGGGACAAGGGAAGGGGCGTGCTGGCCCTGGTCAGCGCCGATGGCAGAGTGCAGCAGCGGCTTATTTCGAGCGACGGAGAACTCCAAGAGCCCGCGTGGGCGCCATTCTGACGTCAAACTAATACACAATTAGCCTGATCGCCGGTACCCTTACAAGCCATGGATTCACTTAGGATCAGGACGGAGAAATAAATGAAACGCATCCTTTCGATCGCCGTGCTCATTGCAGGCGCCGCACTGCTGGCCGGTTGCCCCAAGAAGCACAACGTGCATGACGCACCCGTCGCCGGTACCCAGGTTCCGGATTCAGGTGCCAACGCCGCGGAAGGCGCGTCGACCGCGACTTCGCCGCTGGGCGGGGATGCCAATAGCAGCGCGCGCGGCCTGAACGGCGAGGGGACGGGACCGCTCGCGCGCAAGATCATCTATTTCGATTTCGACAAGTCGGAGATCAAGCCGGAGTTCGCGGACATCGTGACCGCCGCGGCCCACACTCTGAGCGCCAATCCCAAGCTGAAGATGAAACTGGAAGGCAACACCGACGAGCGCGGCACCCGCGAATATAATATCGGCTTGGGCGAACGCCGCGCGCAGGCGGTACGCAGGGCCCTGATGCTGCAGGGCGTGGCGGAATCGCAGGTCAGCACGGTCAGTTTCGGCTCCGAGCGGCCCGCGGTCGAGGGCGATGACGAGGCGGCATGGGCGAAAAACCGGCGCGTGGAATTGGTCTATCTGCCGTGAATAGGCCTGCCTTACTGGGTTTGAGCGCAGCGTGCCTCTTGTGGGCGTTGAGCGGCTGCGCATCGACCCCGCCGGAGGAGGATCCGGTGCAGATCAAATTGAAGGACCTGGATACGCGCCTCGAGCGTATCGAAAGGGTGATGGCCAATAAGAGCCTGCTCGACGTCTCGAATCAGCTGGAAGCCCTGAGCAGCGACGTGCGCTCCATGCACAATGACGTCGATCAGTTGAACAACGCCCTGGAATCGAGCCGCAAACAACAGCGGGACATGTACGCGGACCTGGATCAGCGCTTGAAGAATCTGGAGGCGCGCGCCGGCTCGGCGGCGGCTGCGAGCGCCCCGCCTGCGGCGGCGGCCGGCGCGGCATTGGGCGCTTCCGCTGCTGGCGCTGCTGCCGGGACCAGCGCCGCCGACTCCGGCGAAGATAAAGTCGCTTACCAGGCAGCGTTCAATCTGTTGAAAGACGGCCAATATGACCGCGCCATCGGTGCCTTCCAGAAATTTCTGGCGGCCTATCCCACCAGCTCGCTGGCGGACAACGCGCAGTATTGGCTCGGGGAAGCCTACTACGTGAACAAGGCCTATCCGGAGGCGGAGGCGGCATTTCAGCGCGTTGTCGACACTTATCCGCAATCGCGCAAACTCCCCGACGCGCTGCTCAAGATCGGCTTCTGCCGCTATGAGACCAAGCAGTGGCAGTCGGCCCGCGAAGTGCTCGGCCAGGTCGTCGCGCGATTTACCGACACACCCGCGGCGCGCTTGGCGCAACAACGGCTGGACAAGATGTCGTCCGAGAAACATTGAGTGAGCAGGCGGTCAAATCCGAGCGCTTGCGCATCAATGAGATTTTTCATTCGTTGCAAGGCGAGGCCGACTGCGTAGGATTCCCTACGGTGTTCGTGCGGCTGACCGGTTGTCCGCTGCGCTGCCAGTATTGCGATACCGAATATGCTTTTCACTCCGGAGAATGGTTCGACCTTGACGCCATTCTGCTCAAAGTCGGTGAACTTGGGACCCGGCACGTCTGCGTGACCGGCGGCGAACCCCTGGCGCAGCCGAATTGCCTGAAATTTCTGCAACGTCTGTGCGATGCCGGATATGAAGTCTCGCTGGAGACCAGCGGCGCGCTCGACGTGGCGGCCGTCGATTCGCGCGTTTCGCGCGTGATCGATGTCAAGACGCCGGCCTCAAACGAGGCGGCGCGCAATCGCATTGAGAACTTCGCGCATCTTTCGCCGCGCGACCAACTGAAATTCGTGATCTGTTCGCGTGCGGACTATGACTGGAGCAAAGATTTCCTGCGCGAGCATGGGCTGAGCGAGCGCTGCCGCATCCTTTTTTCGCCCAGCTACAACCAACTGGCACCCACGCTGTTGGCGGATTGGATTCTCGCAGATCGCTTGCCCGTTCGATTTCAGTTGCAGCTCCACAAGATCTTGTGGGGCGATGTGCCCGGTAAGTGACCCATGACGGCCCATGCGCGCTCCATCGTGTTGCTCTCGGGCGGTCTCGATTCGGCTACGGTGCTGGCAATGGCGCGCTCGAAGAATTTTCAGTGCCATGCACTTAGCGTTGAATATGGTCAGCGGCATCGCGCCGAACTCGACGCGGCGGCGCGAGTCGCCGGTGCGCTCGGTGCGCATGAGCATCGGGTCATGCGGGTGGATTTGGCGGGGATCGGGGGTTCGGCGCTGACGGATACCCGCGTTGCCGTACCCGAGACGCCGCAGCCGGGAATTCCGGCGACCTATGTTCCCGCCCGTAATACCCTGTTTTTAGCGCTGGCGCTGGGCTGGGCCGAAGTCATCGGCGCCCGGGATATTTTCATTGGCGTCAACGCTCTCGATTATTCCGGCTATCCGGACTGCCGTCCCGCCTTCATTGATGAGTTCGAAAAGCTGGCACAAATGGCCACCAAAGCCGGCGTCGAGGGCGCGCGTTTCAAAATTCACGCACCGCTGATCGAAATGACCAAAGCGGAGATTATTCGAGCCGGCCTGAGCCTTGGCGTGGATTTCAGCGCGACCGTTTCATGCTATCAGGCCGACGCCGAGGGCAGGGCCTGTGCCCGGTGCGACTCCTGCCGGCTGCGTGCGGCAGGCTTTGCCGCGGCGAATACGCCGGATCCCACGCGCTACCGCTAGATTGCCTGGCGCGGCCAGCCGCACCACATCTGCAGCCAGGCCCCCGGGCGTTTGCCGGTGATCTAGCGGCAAAGTTCGGCTATGATGCGCGCCTGCAAATGGGACGGTAGCTCAGTTGGTAGAGCAAGGCCCTTTTAAGGCTTTGGTCCTGGGTTCGAGTCCCAGCCGTCCCACCATAACTCCCTGAATTACCTCGTAAAATAAATTCCATCTTCCGACGAATAGGCCCTACACGGATTTCGCACGGGGTCTGCGCGCGCGAACATTTGGGGCAGGGCGTTCTGTGCTGTAAGGCCGAGTTATAGCCGGTGAGGTTGAGATAGGATGCGATGCGAGCTATCGAGAATTGGACTGACATTGTCCCGGAGGCCGATATTAAGACTCAGATCGGCCGCATCAGCGAATTGCAAGCCGAACTCGCCACGACCACACGTGATCTTGCCACAACGAAGGAGTCACTCCAGGAGGTCAAAGGCCAATCCGAAAATGACGCGGAACGCTTGAGATCGAGCATCAAGAAGATGGAGGATGAAAAACAGCGACTGCTCAAAGAACTGCGCGACAAGACTTACGGTTTAAGCGGACTGGGCATTACTTCGTCCGCAGGCACAACAAAGCTAAGCGATTTTCTTGGTGCCTTAAAGATACCGGACCGAATCACTCTGTCAGACGGCGATGTGGTGAGCATTACACTACCAGAGAGCGGTGTATTGAAAATTGACCCGCCAGAACCCAGTTTGAAGATTACTATGCCGGACACTGCGAAGATCGATCTAACAAAAAAGTGACAAATAGCGTACCGGATCGCGCGCGCAACAACGGAGGGCTGGGTGCGTGAACTTAGCCTCACAATGGTTCGCAGGCTTCGCGAGCGCTTCAATGTTTCTGCGGACTTGCTGATCTCGCGTCGACGAGTGAAGCGCGCCTGGAGGCAGATGGCGGCGTAATCAATGGCTGGTCACGCAAGCGCGACTTGTGCCGCCGGGCTGACAACTAGGCTGAATTGAAAGTCCAACGACGTCCGCTCACAGCCAATACTTTAAGGGGGGGGGCGCTGGGGGCATCCAAAGAAACTCGGATATTGAATTCCTGTGAGAACAGGAACTTAGGCTGAGAATTCAGTGGCCAGCCGTCTCAACAAAAGTTTAAAAACGAAATCAATATGTTATAGTAAATAGCTATAATTCACATCGATTATTTGGAACTTCCGTTTGCTAACCTTTGCATTTATACGGGCGGGTCGCGAAAGAGCGAAAACCCGTGACCTAGGCACGATGTTCCGCTACAGTATTACTTTACATGTTAGGTAACACTTTATGGCGACCAACCTCACGAGCAAAGGACAAGTCACGGTTCCGAAGAAGGTTCGAGACTATCTTGGTCTTAAGCCCGGGGCGGCGGTCACCTTTGAGCGGCTCGACAGCGGTGAGATCGCGTTGCGCGCTGCGAAGGCGGCCGCCAAGCGACGGACCAGCAGATTCGCGAAGCTGCGCGGTCGGGCCACCGTGCGTATGACGACGGAAGAGATTATCGCGCTGACGCGCGGAAACTAAATGATTCTGGTCGATACGAACGTCCTACTCGACGTGCTCGAAGACGATTCCGAGTGGGCGGTTTGGTCGCAAGGGAAGCTCGACTCGGCGAGTGCCACCGACACTCTCGCGATCAATCCCATCATTTACTCAGAACTCTCCATTGCCTTCACCAGGATCGAGGAACTTGAAGCGGTAATCATCGAAGCATCCCTAAACGTGGAGGACATCCCGCGTGAAGCGTTGTTTTTGGCTGGCAAGGTGTTTCTCAGCTACCGGCGCGCTCGCGGCGTCAAGCAAAGCGTATTGCCGGATTTTTATGTGGGCGCACACGCTGCCGTCATGCAATGCCCGATCCTCACACGCGATGTGGCGCGATATCGCACCTACTTTCCGACCGTGCAGCTCATCACACCTTGATCTAGTATGTCTCCGACGACGCTGGAGCGGGCCACCGTCGCGCTCGCACAGCTTGATGCCGAGAACCACTATCGGCTGCGCGCCACACGCGGTTGACCAGAGGTGCGTCTGGCGCTGCTCGATAAGCTCGACCGCACGCTCGGACGCCGGTCGGCGAGAAAGAAAGCCGCGGGCCAGAGTACCGACTAGAGTGCAAGACGGCTCAGCGGCGAATGATTAACTTGCCGCTGAAAAGTCGTGACAGCGATTTCCGCCGGCGTCCGCAGATGTTCGAGGAAATCCACGTGTGCGTGGGGCCTTTTTGGGGCCTCGTAGTATGCAAGAATGAATTTTCTTCGCATAAACAGACCCTTAGAGCGCGAATGCGTCGGCCAGCCGTCTGAACTCTACATGGAATTGGGGGTATCCGCAGAAAATGGAATTCCGATGCCCCCAACGATAATCGCTGCGAAATCAGCTCAATATCGACCGATTTGGGGCAAAGGCGAATCGCTAGTCCGAGTCCGGATCGCGCCTCCGCGAATACCTGCAGCTTGGGAATCCTACTCAGCTCCTAGCGGCAGGTATAACTGTCGACTCTTCGAATCGCAGAGTCGGAACCCATATTTTCGATAGAACCCCTCAACCGCCTCAAAATGCGATCGAGCTCCGCCTCGAGGGTTGGTTGCGGCAGCACGCGATCACGCCGACCGCGCCCGCGGGTGAGATTTTCCAAGAATCGCCGCGGATCGCTCGCCAGATACAGCTCGCCGAAACGCAAATTCGGCGCAGGAGGTTCAAGTCGCGGGCCTGACCCAGGCACGATGTGTATCGTCAATCCCGGTAATCGCACGTCGCGTCGGGTTTTGCCGCGGGTGATTGAGAGGCTGCCCTCAAAGGGCCGGCTGTCGAATGTAGAACGATGCGAGATCACACCGCCGATGTTGAGCGTTCCTTCGGTCGCGTTGCCGATCGTTTAGGTTTTGTGCGATATGTACGTTAACGTACGGAAACCTGAGTTCTCGAGGCGCAGGATGATCGTTTCTGTCTGGCGTCTCCAGAAATAAAACACTTCGAGGATAAGGCTATGAAATCAAAAATGGTGCTAACTACGTTGGCCTTTTGCGCTCTATTCGCTTCTGCCGCGGTCATGGCGGACAAGGACTCCGATACGGATCGCTCGCATCCCGCCAACTTCGTGAAGGATTCGGCCATCACGTCAAAGATCAAGACAAAGCTCGCTGCAGAGCACATTACTAGCCTCGGGCGAATCCATGTCGATACGGATAAAGATGGCGTCGTATGGTTGAGCGGGACGGCAAGATCGCAGGCGGCAATCGACAAGGCGGTGTCAATAGCGCGCGATACCGAACACGTGGTATCGGTGCACAACGACATTAAGATTAAAGCGGACGACTGAGCGATCTTTTCGACATCGTACTCATGCGGAAGGGGGAAATCGTCCAAGTTGGCTTTGGGGCGGAACCGCGCTTGGCTGCCGTCGTCGAGCCAGGAATTGTTTTGGTGAAGGCGGGCGCCAGCGCCGGTTAGAAGCAATGCGTTTGACTTTGGGTTTCGTGCCCGGCAAATGCGCTGGCGACATCGTTACCGACGTGCCGCAGCGATCAAAGTTGCGTGTTTACCCGCGCCTTCCGAACGGTCATGCCCGGCAACTAGCGGCTTTCGCCCATCGCATAAAATTGCGCTGAAGTCTTCATTGTGAAGAAACACGGCGAGCGTGTTCGCAAGCGCCGGTCCCCCTCGACGCTCGTTCTTTGCATCCCCCAGACTCGGGCGGTGGATCATCTCCCACCGCCCAAGTTATCGCGTCCGCTCATTACTCAATTGGCCTTCGCAAGCTGCGCGGGGCTGGCTTTGTCGCTCTTGCTGCGCAGTTGTTGATATTGCGACAGCAGCGGGGCATGTACGCGCGCAACGGCGTCATTCACAGCCTTGTGGACACACGCTTCTCCCTCTTTCTTGCCCCAACTGGCGGCGGCTTCGCAGAGCGTTTCCGCGGCGTAGCGGATGCGCAAATAGAGCGTCTTGGCGCCTTTCGCGGTGGAAATATCCAGGTCCGAATAGCCAACGGGATAGGTGACCGTTGCCGCGGCTGGGGAGTCAGATGCCAGCGCATCTTCGCCGATTGCCGCGCAGCCAAGGCTTAGAAAGCCGGCGGCCAGGATGGTTTTCACTAATTTGGACTGGGTTTTGATCGATGTTTTCATGACGGTCTCCTTGATGTGGCTGGATGCGGATTCGAGCGAATGTTAACGCTGTTAATACCAATATAGCATGAATATTAACAATGTCAACATGCGCTGGCTTTTCTGCGCTGCACCAGCTATGTTGCAGGCATGTCTCCTCAGGCAAAAACGGCACGCAAGAAGGCACGCGATAGAACGGCGCCTAAAAAGGCCAGCTATCATCACGGCGCGCTGCGGGCCGCGCTCATTCGCTCTGCGCGCGAAATTCTGGAGTCGGAGGGTTACGAAGCTCTCACATTGCGTGCCGCGGCACGACGAGCCGGCGTCTCGCAGGCCGCGCCTTATAATCATTTCGCCGATAAGGCCGCGTTGCTCGCCGCCATTGCCGCGCTTGGGTTTAAGGAATTTGCCGCTGCCATGCGACGGGAAATGAGTGCCGCGAAGGATCCGCTGGCGCGGCTGAACGCTACCGGCATTGCCTATGTCGCTTTTGCCACCTCCAACCCCGGCCTGTTCAAGTTAATGTTCGGCTCCAGCGTCCATCAGGCATCGGGCGATGCGGATCTGGATGCCGCGCGGACTTCCGCGTATGAGGTATTGCGCGGAGCGGTGCATGCTGCTCAGTCAGAGCCTCGCGATGCGATGCAGGATGAAATTGAAAGTCTTCGATCGTGGGCATTCGTTCATGGTCTTGCGACGATGATCAACGAGGGCACCATTGAGCCCCGCATTTATGGCGCGATGTCGGCGCGCGAACTCGCCGCCACGCTGTTGGGTCCGCCGCAAATGGAAAGGAAAGGCGGCGCTACGGAAACATGCGGAAAATAGCCGAAGGTCGGTGAGGGGCAGGACCCGAAGTGGCTGCGCTCGGACCTTAAATACATGCAAATTGAGGGCATGGACAATAGCGGGGGGAAGTTAATGCCGACTAGAAAAATATTTCGCGCGACGCTACGCGGGTCATTACGCGCATCGCTTTGCTTCAACCTCATTCTACTCGCCACTCTCGCACGTGCGGTACCCATGAGTTGTGAGGAACTCGCAAAGGTTTCGCTGCCGCAAACCAGCATTTCTCTGGCCCAGTCGACAGCGGCCGACACATTCACCCCGCCAGTCCCGGATTGGGCCAAGGCGTTCATGCATCCAAAGCCCGTACCCGCAGCTTTCTGCCGCGTGGTCGGTCACCTCCATCCGACCGGCGACTCGGATATCAAGTTCGAAGTGTGGCTGCCGGCTTCCGGCTGGAGCGGGCGCTATGAATCGGTCGGCAATGGCGGCTTCGCGGGCTTCATCCGCTACGACTCGATGGTCAATCCCTTGCTCGGGGGATCGGTGGTGGCTTCCACCGATGATGGTCACGACGCGCCCGCCATCGGACCCACTGCGGCCGACTGGGCACTGGGTCATCGGGAAAAGATCATCGACTACGGCTACCGCGCCGTGCATCTCACAGCCGTGGCCGCCAAGGCCATTGCCGCCAGGTTTTACGGACAGGGGCCGGTGCATTCCTACTTCGTCGGCTGCTCCAAGGGCGGCCAGGAAGGTTACATGGAGTCGCAACGCTATCCTGAGGATTTCGATGGCATTCTCAGCGGTGCCGCGGCGAACGACTGGGTGCACCTGTTCACTAGTTTCGTCTGGAATGAGAGCGTCAATCTTGCCGGCAAGGAAGGCTATCTGACGCTCGAGGATTTCAAGAAGGTCGACAAAGTCGTGACAAACGCCTGCGCCAAGACCGGAGATGCCGAGCACGGATTCTTGAGCGACCCTCTACAGTGCAAGGTGAAGAGCGGGGCGCTTAGGTTAGCGCCCGCGAAGTTGCACACCTATGAATTGATTCACCGGGGCCCCAGGGACCACGCCGGGAAGCAGGTGTTCGCCGGTCAGCCTTACGGCAGCGAACTGGACTGGAGCGGTGTGGTCAGCACCGCGAGTTTCAAGGCGGCTCAGACCGAGGCGCAAATGAGCATGTACGGCGGGAATTTCTTCCGCAATTTCGTCTACCAGGATCGCCAGTGGAGCTTTAAGAACCTCGATCTCGACAAGACTCTGAACGATGCACGCGAGATCGGTAAGATTATGGACGCCACCGATGTGAGCTTCAAAGCATTCAAGGCGCGCGGCGGCAAATACATCGCCTACGCAGGCTTGGCGGATCCGATCGTCACGCCGTTAAGTTCTGTGCACTACTACCAGTCCGTGGTGTCCGCGCAGGATAGGATCCCGGCGGCGGCGTTGGCGAAGACCCAAGAGTTCTATCGACTGTTTCTGGCGCCGGGCGTCGGTCACTGCGGCGGCGGCCCTGGTCCGAATGAATTCGGTCAGGCGGGCGGTGCCGGCGATACAGAGCACGACCTGGTGGTCGCGCTCGAGCGCTGGGTGGAACAGGGCGTCGCGCCTGCACGCGTCATCGCCACCAAGTTCAACGGGGACGACAAGGCCAAGGGCGTCGCCTTGACCCGACCACTGTGTCCATTCCCGCAGGTGGCCAAGTACTTAGGATCCGGCGAGGTCACCGAGGCCAAGAGTTTTGCCTGCGTTGCCGAGTGAGGTCTCAACCGGCTCCTGACTGCGAATTCCTACCAGAGGTACGGGATGAGACGATGGCGCACGCGGCTTGCGTATTCGTTGTAGCCGGGAAGATCGCGGCGCAGGATCCTTTCCTCATCAAGAAGCCGCCAAACAAGTATCGGCAAGATGAGTGGGACGAGACAGATCGTGAGCCACGAACCGAGTGCAAGCGGCATGCCGATGAAAAGCCAGAGCGCGCCAGCATACATGGGATGACGCACATACGCATAGGGGCCGGTGTCGATCACTTTGTGATCATCGCGCACACTGATGTTGGCTGCAGCATAACTATTGACCTTCAGCACCCAGAAAATAAAGAGGAATGACAATACGATCAGATGTCCCCTACGAAGGACAGGTATGCGGGCACCGGTGAGAGGCCAAAGCGGTAATCGAGTGGAGGCAAGATGATAAAGATAGAGAAACGCGAGGATGATGAGCGACACGATGATCTTCTGCGACCATTCTTTCTCATGCTGTGGTCCGGCATTCATGCGGCGCTCGAGAAGCGGCCTGTCGTAGAGAGCGAGATAGACGGTGAAGGCGATGGTCGAGGCGGAAAAGACTGCGATAAAGAGCCAGCCTTGCCAGTAGTGCCACGTGCCCGCGGGCAAGAAAATGAAGGCGACGAATACGGCCATCCCCGCGACCCCTTGCGCGATGGCTTTCTTGTAGAGCGGATCCATAGATGCTTCGGATGGTACACCCAGCAATTGCACGGGTGCCGTTGATCATTGCATCACTTGTACTGCCGCGACGGCTGCGATTGCAAACATTACTAGGCCCAACCAAAGCCAGTCGCTCCAGTCTTTCTCGGGTGATGAACGAATAACGAGTCGGGCATTCGTGGCGGGCGTGTCGAAGCCGACAACGCGCGACTCATCCGTGTGCATATAGCTGGGATCGCTGAGAGAGCTCAGGCTCGCGCGAATGCCGGCCGTGCGGAGAGTGGCATGCGTTCTGCGACGACCGATGGAGGTCCAGTCGCGGCTCGCGAAATTCCGGGTGATCCTACGAGAGAGTTTGACTGGACGGCGGACCTCGAAGCTCATGTTCGGCTAGGCGGCGAATTCAACGGCGGCGCTTTCGGCATCAATCGAAACTGGGGCTGTCGATGAGGCAAATTGAGCCGTTGCAGCAGCGATCATCCATCTGACAGCCCGCAGGCGTTCCGGTGAACTTCTTACGTGGCCGCCTGCCTTGTCGATCACCTCGTCAATGAAGCATTCGACGTCCTGCAGCCAGCGGGACTCGTCTAAAACGCCATTCGAAGTCAGGGTGAGCTGCCGGCGTCGGGCCGTCAGCGCAGGCGCATATTTGAGTATGATGAGTTCGGACAGGTTGAGCACACTGTTGTGCCATGACGTCGATACCAAGGCGGCCTTCGCACGGGTTCGCTTTGTATATTCCGCTGCAAGATCCTGGACCAAAGTTCGGCCGGTTGTGCGCACTGTTCCATCTCGAGAGGCGAGGGCTTCGCCGAGGTGCCCTTTATGCCATGGGTGTTTGCGATCGTCCCGCGACGGTGTCGCAGTGTTGTCGTCGCGACTGGCGCATTGTCAAATGCACGCGGAAGTGGCAACGGTTTCGCAGGCGCTTCGGCCAAGAATCCGGCAGGGTGAGATCGGATGTCTTCTCGACGAGATGCGTAATCCCGTCTAACCAACCGCACGGCCGCACATGGATGTGAAGACTGGGCTGACTAGCCATGGACGGCGTGATGTCGCCCGAACGGCGAGCACACGGAGAATGCCCGGCCAGACGAAGAAAGCCGGCCGCCGCCGCATGTTTGATCAACCTAGATTGCGGTCGAAGAAGCTCATGACGATGGAGTACATTTCCTTCGACTCAGGCAAGTCTGGATTATTGAAGAACGAATGCCACAGGCCGTCCCAGATATGCAACTCGGTCTTTACGCCCGCCTTGGTCAGTTCGATGTCGGTTTGACAGACGGAACTAACGGCGAAATCGCGCGAGCCTGCGAGCAACAGGGTTGGCGGAAAGTGCGCCATGACCTGCTTTGAGTTCATCGGCAGCACCAAGCGGATCGCTTAGCGACACTTCGCTGAAGTACGGTGTGAAGCTCAGTTTCCCTTTCGTTGAACCGGGAAGCGGTGACTGTCCGGCAAGTTCCGGGGCGAGCCGCACGGAGTCACCGCCAAATTTGCCTGCGGACGCACAAAAAATGCCCACCGCGCCGGGCATCGGGAGGTGTTCCTTTTGCAACCAAGCAACCGCCTCTGCGGTGAGGATTCCGCCGGCCGAGCAGCCATAAATGCCGATTTTCTTGGCATCATGGTCTTTTAGCAGCATGCGATATACCGTCGCTACGTCCTGACTCGCTGCGGGAAATTTGTACTCGGGGCCCTGTCGGTAGGCGATCGTGATGACGGTGACCCGTCCGACGCTGGCAATCGGGATCGATTCAATCTCACCTCCACTGCCCTCACCCCACAAGAAAGCGCCACCGTGCAAGTTGATCAGGATGCGATCGCGCTCGTTGGCAGCCACACCTTCCTTTGGAGTGATGACTTCGGCCCTGACACCGCCGAACACCTTATTTTCGATATGAACGGGTAAATTTCCGCGGCGCGGCGTGCCAGCGCGCTGTTGAATCGATCGTAATAGGCCCGCCGAGTGGCAATGTCCGCATCCGCGGGGGGCGCGTGATGATCGGTGGCGAACAATTGTGCGTAGGCGATTTTCGCCTCTGGGCTCGCGAAGCTCGAGTAGGGCAGGGTGAACGCTCTTAGGTGCGCCGAAGCGTCCGGGCTGACGAATGGCAGCTTTTGAGCTTTCAATCCGCGCGCTTCGGCTGGAACGCGATGCGCTGCGAGGATTGCGACCGCTGCCATCAGCAACCGCATCGCCCAGTGCATTGCTCGCGAATATCGAGATCTCGATGACGGCACGCCGGCTACATGGGCCTTGAATTGCATTGCATGGTATCCCCAATCGCTAAGGAGCCTTGCCGAAACGGTAGCGCAATTGCACACCCCACATCCGCGGCTCGCCGTAAAAGGAGGTGATATAGCCGTTCGCCACCAAGTCATTGTATTGACCGACGCGATACACCTTGTCGGTCACATTGGTCATGAAGAACGACGCGTCTAAAGTCGTCTCAAAGATGTGATTCCAGTCCAGACGCGCATTCAGAAGTCCGTAGCCTTCGATGTAGTCGAACGGCTGGACCGACGGAGCATCAAAAAAGCGCGACTGATAAGAGTAGAACAGCCCGAGCGAGTACTCGCCGGCGGTCTGCGCCAGCGGCAATTTGTAGGTCGCGCCGAGGCTCGCCTTATTTTCTGGCAAGTAGGCAAAAGGTACGCCGACGAGGGAGGGCGCCGCCGCCGGATCGATCTTGGTGTACTTGCCATGATTGTAGGAGTAGGTCGCGGTGAGGGTCAGCCCTGTCACGGGCGCGATGCTGCCTTGAAATTCAAATCCCTCGATCTGCGCTTCCGAGGCATTGGCGGTAAAATTCGAAGCAATGCCGCCGGGCAGCACTTCGGAGACATAGCGCTGAATGTTGGTGTAGTCAGAGTGAAAGATATCCGCGGTGACTTGCGCGGGAGCGCCCGCTATATCGAACTCGGACTTCACGCCCAATTCGACGTCGATCACGGACTCCGGTGCAAATCGGAACTGCGGCGTATTGACGCCTCCCGATGTGAAACCGAACGAGGGGTTGAAGCCGCCGGGAACGTAGCCGCGCCCGGATCTTAAGTACACCAGCGCGACAGGTAGTTGATAGTCGAGCCCCAGTGTCCAAGAACTGCCGCCGCTTTGTCCGGATGCGGAGAATGCGCAATCGCTTTCAGGGTAGCTACCCGACGATGTGAGGCATGCGTTACCAAGGCTTGGACTGAAGCTGGCAATGCCGTAGCTATAATTGTCCCAGGTGTATCGATATCCGGTGGTGAGCTTGAGCCCGTCCAAGCTCGAATAAAGTCCGCCGAAATCGTATGTGGTCTGCGCATACAGGCCTCGACTTCGCTCCGCGTTGCTTTGATCAACCTGGTTAATGAGAAAATTGCCGAGTGCGACTTGCACCTGGTAGGGTTGGGGTCCCAAGTTGTGGCCGTCTTCATAGTAAGCGCCGGCGGTAATTTTCAAGTGATCATCCAGCGCCGCCCCCTGTATCTGCGGCTCCTCGGTGTAGGTCCCCACCTGGGTATGCCACCCCTGACCCACCGGCACGAGATCATCCAACACTAAGCTTGTGCCGTCGACGTCCTCGCTGTTACGCCATTTCTGCACCTGATAGCTGAAGATGTTTTTGAATTGCCATTGCTCACTGATGGACCAGCGCGTGGTATTGATGATGCCGTCGTTGTAGCGTCGATCAATTTCATTTGCCGAGAGGGACGTGGAACGGATGCCGGACGCTTGTTGCTCGGCCAGAATCGGTGACAGCAGTGATCCGAAGGCTCCGGCCGGATTGACGGCCGTGAGGACGAACCCATCGCCATTCCCCTCGCTGTGCAGCGCGCTGAAGATGGTGGTGTTCTCCACGTTGTCGAAGGGCCGCAGCAGCAGGCTGGCACGAAGCGCCCAATAGGCTCGATTGTCGTAGTCCTTGCCGGCGAAGTACGGACCGCGGTCGATGGTGAATCCATCCCGATCGAGAAATTGGCCGGCGACACGCAGCAACACTTTGTCATCGACCAAGGGCACATTCACCACCGCGGTCGCCGTTTTCATGTTGTAGTCGCCCATTCCATATTCCACGGAGCCCTCGAAGTCATTCACTGGCTTCTTCGGCACGAACAAGACAGCACCGCCTGTGGTATTTTTTCCGAAGAGCGTACCTTGAGGGCCGGCTGCGACCTGCACACTCTCAAGATCGTAGAAAAGCCCTGGTCCCGCGCCGCTGGTCGGTACATCGGCGAAATACGTTACGACGCCGGTGCCGCCGCCGGCCAACACGGCCCCGGGTCCCGAGCCGCCGGTGGGTCCCATGCCACGCAGCGAGAAGGTGTAATCATCGCGCGTGACACTGCTCGACACATTGAGCGATGGCACGTAATTCTGCAGATCTTCCGCGGTCTGGATGCCGCGAGCGCGGAGGTCGCCGGGCGACAATGCAGTCACGGCCACGGGAACTGCATACAGGCTTTCTTCGCGACGCCGAGCGGTGACGGTGATTTCTTCGAGCCTGGGCATCGCTGTCTTTTGCCATGGAGGATCGCGGCGTCGCTTCCGCCGGCAGTCAAACCGGCGCTGGATGCGAGATGCTGCGTCGGCGCCGGGCTGCTCGGGCTCGCGGTGTCGCGGGTGGTAGCAGGATCGCCCGTCTTGTCGGCCACTACAATAACGACGGTCTTCTCGTCTGTCTTTCGGTAGGCGAGTCCCGTCCCAGCCAGCAAGCGGCGCATCGCCTGATCGAGGTTCAGCTGCGCATCCAGTGCCTGGGCCATCAAACCGCGCACCAAGACGCGATCGAAGAGAATATTGGTTTGCGTTTGGCTTGCCACGGCGCGCAACGACTCGGCCAACGATTGACTCGGCAGATTGAATTTGACGGTAGCTTGTCCGTCGGCATGGACCGCACACGACAGGAACAGCCATCCCAGCACTGCTCGAGCAAATAGCGAACGTATGCCACTATGCATGCTTATCTCCCCCTTATCAGGAGATGACGTTGCAGCTGCGAAAAAACCTCAGCGATACCCCAAAAGCCATGGGGCCCTGCATCATCCAAAGTCGGCGGGGAGCGCCCGCGAGCACGTGCAAAAGAATTCGCTAGGGAGTGGAAGCGGAATGTTGGACGGGCGCCCCCGACAGAACAATCGCGTCCTTTCGCTCTTCTACCGTCAGTCCATAACTTTGCGCCACCGCGTGTGCGAAGCTCAGCGAATCGCCCGTTTGAAAGAGCCCCGTCACCCGCAGCGCTTGTGCGCTGGGCTGCTCGACCACGAGCTTGTCCTTGTTGTAGCGATTCAATTCAGCCGCCGCGTCGGACAGGTTGGTATCGTCGAAAATAATCTCTCCGCGTCGCCACGCGACCGCTTTGTCGAGCGGTGTCATGTCAAGTCGGGCTTGCGCTCCCAAGAAGGTCAACTTTTGTCCTGGCTTCAGCGTAAAGACCCGCGGGGCGGCGGGTGCGCCCATCACCTCGGTTGCGGGATGGCCCATCCGTGCTGACCGATACGGTTCCTTCGACCAAGGTCACCGAAGTCTGCGTCGCGTCGCGTCTGACGACGAAAGAAGTACCAAGTGCCTTGATCTGGCGATCCCCGGCTTTGACAATGAAAGGCCATGTCGGCTTTTTGGCTACATCAAACAGCGCTTCGCCTGATTTCAGTTCCACCCACCTGGCGTGGGCATCGAAATCGACGGCGATACGGGTGGCGGTGTTTAGGAATACGTGCGTGCCATCTTGTAGCGTGACCAGCCTTTGTTCCCCGACATCCGTGGTTAGGTCAGCCGCCGGAGCAAGCCAAAGAATCATTGCCCGCAACAACCAAAAGCGCCGCGGCGGCGGCCGCCATTGGCAGAAAACGATGTTTTCGCGGCGCGGCAGGCGCCTGACTCTCGAAGGGCGTGATACGCCGCAGATTCGCGGATTCCTCCCAAATCTCCGTGCACAACTCCAGCGCGCGGACATTCATCGGGTTCGCCTTAAGCCATCGCTTCACGCCCGCCATGGCGATCCTGTCTGGCTCGCCACTGTGTAAGCGTGCCACCCAGACGCCCGCTTCCGCAATGCACTCGGGCGGGATTAAGTCGGAGTTTCGTTCGGGTGCTTCATTCATTCGCGTTGTCGCTCGATGGTCAGGGTCGTGAGTGCGCTGGCAATGTGCTTCTCAACAGCACTCGGCGTGACGCCCAGGCTCCGAGCAATTTCGGCGTGACTCAATCCTTGTAGTCGATGCATGAAGAACACCTCGCGCGTTCGGCGACTGACCCGGTCAAGGGTCTCTTTCATGCGCAGTAGGCGCTGTTCGGCGGCCAACACCTCGTCTGGTGCCGGTCCTAAGTCCAATAAATCGAGGACCTCGACAGGCTCGGGCTCGAAGCGGTCGAGGCGCGAACTTCGGTGCAGGTCCACCGCCAGATTCATGGCGGTGCGGGTTAAGAATGCCTCCGTGTTTCGCACTTCACCTACTTTGCGCGTGTAGGCGAATAATCGAACGACTGCCTCTTGGACCAGGTCCTCCGCATCCTGAGGACTCGATCCCCGGCGTCGAAGGAGCTTCTGGAGTTGGCGTAGTTGAGTCTTCAGCACGCGCATTTTTACAACAATGACACGACGTGGCGGAGAGTTCCAGGAATGCCCGACAGGACGAGATTTATTGGGTATCAGCTGAGGTTTTTGCTGCGATAAAACGTCTTAGGCCGAGGGCGGTAGCCTATCCGAAGACTTCAAGAATCTTGCCGAGAAGAAAGGTTCGTTGAAGCCGGGCGTCAAGGCGATGGAAGTCGTTAGCTGGCCCAAGAAGGACCATGGCCTCGGGCATGGCCACGCCATGACAATCTATGCCAGCTTTAAAGGACTCAAGGAATACCGATAGCCGCGCGACATGCCCGCCGGCCGCTAGATAGGTGAATTCGCCTGACGTCGATCCGGGAGAAGCGTTAGAAGCGGAGACGACATTTGGCTGGTTCCTCGTGGTCCCCAAAATCAGCAGCGAATTGGATCTTGAAGGTGCCGGTTGTTCGCTCTATCGTGCGAGCACCATTAATCGCGAGGAAGACCATGGGTGAAGAACTACGGAATAGTGCGGAACTTGGGGCGATTGATGTCCATGCGGACGAAGCACTCCATCAGATCGCCCATTCGGCTTTGACTGTTGCACTCGCGGGCGTAGCCGCTGGCGCGATTGATCTCGCCTTTAACACGGTGAAATCTCTCAATGCGGGGACGTCCGTCTTAAGACCCTGGAAAGGGGTTGCCGCTGCATTGCTCGGTAAAGATGCAGTCATCCAGGGGGGTGACAAAATGGCGGTTATCGGAGTCGGACTCCACTTCTTGATAACGATCGGTGCTGCTGCTATTTTCGTTTTGGTAGCGAAACGGCAGCGATGGCTGGTAAGGCATCCGTTCTTTTCCGGTCTCGCCTTTGGAGCACTTTTCTTCCTGATACTAAACTACGTGATCTTGCCACTTTCAGTCATTGGGCACCCCCTGTACGTTGGCGCAGCGTCGATCGCGATCGCGCTGCCGAGTCATATCATCATGATCGGCTTACCGATCTCAATGATCGTCGCCTGGCGCATGAAACACGCATAGCGTGGAGCGCAGGGCAATCGTCGATGCATGGCATTGCTTCATGGCTGGCTGATCTCGGAGAGGAGGGCAGAGAGCAGTTCGGGTTTTACAAGCCCACACTTTGACGCCGATTCAAAGTTTCGGGTGCCGCTTGGGTAATCGCCGTCAAAATACCGCTGAGTATTTGTCGAGGGCTCGGCGGGCACCCGGGCACCGCCACATCGACCGGGATCACCGTGGAGACGCGACCGCACGTCGCATAGCTCTCGCCGAATATTCCACCGGTGCAACCGCAATCGCCGATTGCAACCACGAGTTTCGGATCCGGCGTCGCATCGTAGGTGCGGCGCAGCGCCACTTCCATATTTTTGGCCACGGGTCCCGTCACCAACAATAGGTCGGCGTGCCGCGGACTTGCCACAAACCGAATGCCAAGGCCTTCGATATTGTAAAGAGGATTGTTGAGCGCGTGAATCTCCAACTCGCAGCCGTTGCACGACCCGGCATCGATTGCTCGAATGCACAGTGCACGGCCGAGGACTTCGAGAATCCGGGACTGCAGCGCGTCGAGGATACGCAGTGACTCGTCACTCGGTGGAGCAGGCTCGGTGATGATTCCGATGCGGCAGATTTTGCCCAAGCGTTTTCAGCATGGCTATAAATCGTGGCCGCTATAGGACAAGTTGAAGGATTTATTGATCAGCGGAAAATCCGGCACGATGTTGTCGATGATGGCGTGCTCAATCACCGGCCAGTTCTGCCACGATGGGTCTTGCGGGTGACATCGTCTGATCATTCCATCCGGGCCTGCCTCCAGTGCGAGAAATACGGGGCCGCGCCAGCCTTCGATCATTCCGACACCTTGTGCTCCTTCATCCGGTACTGAAATTCTCCCTTGATGCGGCCCCGCGGGCAGTTCCCGCAGGAGCTGCTGCAGGAGACGCACCGATTCGGTCACTTCATCGAAGCGCACGGCCACGCGCGCCGCCACATCGCCTTCCGTATGCACGATCTTTTTTGGGCCAAGTGCGTGTACGGGTCGCAGGGCAGATCGCAGCGCAGGTCAAAGGCTTGTCCGCTCGCGCGTCCTGCCAGGCCGGTCAGGCCTAACTGCGCGGCGAGAGTCGGTGCGACGACGCCCGCGCCTACGAACCGGTCGCGCAAACCGGCGTGATCATCATAGATTGCACTCAGTGCTTTCACCTCCGGAGCAACCGATACGATCGAGTCAATCAAGCGAGCGCACACCGGCGGATGACAGGTCCACGCGCGTGCCGCCGGGCACAACGAAATCCATGAGGTATCGCTGTCCAAGCGCTTCCTCGGTTGCGCGCAGCAGCTGCTCTTTGAGCCGCGAGAACTGGCTGAGCCCGAAGGAAAAGCCGGCATCGTTCGCAATCGCGCCAAGATCGCCCAAGTGATTGGCCAGGCGCTCCAATTCTAGCGCGATGGCCCTCAAGTGTACGGCTCGATCTGGCAAGTGCGCTGCGGCCATGCCTTCGAGCGCCTGGCAATAGGCCCACGAAAAAGCAACGGCAGAGTCGCCTGAGATGCGGGCCGCCAGTCGGTGGCCGTCCAGCAGCGGGAATTCAATGAAGCGCCGTTCTATGCCCTTGTGGACATAGCCCAAGCGCTCCTCGAGCCGAAGCACTTTCTCGCCGACCACCGAAAACCGGAAGTGACCGGGTTCGATGATGCCCGCATGAACGGGCCCGACCGGAATTTCATGCACACCGTCCCCTTCCACCGCAATGAAAGCGTACCTGTCGATCACCGGCATCGAGGGGAGCGGCGGCGCGCGGGTATCGACTAGCGGATGAAAGCTCTCGGGCCAAGCCGCATGACGCAACCACGGGCGCATATCCGGATCCGTCGAGCGCAGTCCGGACAGATCCGCCACGGCGCGCTGCATGCGGCTGGCACTCGGAAACCATTGCTGAATCCCAGGGTAACGGCTTTCCCCATCAGGTAACGGCAAACTCAGCACAAGCACGCCCTGAGCAGCCGTATACGCGACTCGGACCCAGTCATGGCCATTGCGATCGCGACTTGCCCAGAGAGACTGCAATCGACCCCCTCCGGTTGCCACGTGCTCGGCGGCCTGCTGCCAAGCGTCGCTCGAAACTGTCAGGCCAAGAACTCTTGGTGCGCCCGAGATCATCCCTCCGTTAGTTTCGGAGTCCTCGGTCGCCTGCTGGAACCATCGTTGCAGAGCCATCTCATTCTCCACCGATCAGGCGCGCAGCAGCCCGATACCAGTCAGCCAGATAAGGCGGAATGAAAAACCCCAGCACCAGCACCAAACCCAAGTGGACGAACACGGGTACGAGCGCGGGTGGATGCGGCAAACGTTTGGCTGTGGTATCTCCAAAGACCATCGACTGCACACGGCCAAAGATTGCCGCGAAGGCCACGCCGAGCGCCAACAGCAATATAGGTGTCGCCCAGGGTTGCTGTTTCATGGCCGTCGTCAGAATAAGAAATTCACTCGCAAATACGCCGAATGGCGGGGTGCCGAGAATGGCGAGGCTGCCCATCATTAATCCCCAGCCAACCGTGGGACTCAAGGTGATGAGCCCGCGAATGTTGTCCATGAGTTGTGAGCCGGCTTTCTGCGTGGCGTGTCCCACGGCAAAGAAAATGGACGACTTGGTCAGTGAATGCACCGTCATATGCAACAGCGCGGCGAAGTTGGCCACGGGGCCGCCCATTCCGAACGCAAAGGCAACGATCCCCATATGTTCGATCGAGGAATAGGCGAATAAACGCTTTACATCGCGTTGTCGCCACAGGAAAAACGCCGCGAGCACCACCGACAGCAAGCCAAAACCCATCAACATCCTGCCCGGCAAGGCCGATTTCAGCGAGCCCTCGACCAGCACCTTGCAGCGCACGACGGCGTACATCGCCACATTGAGCAGCAGTCCTGACAAAACCGCGGAAATAGGAGTCGGGCCTTCGGCGTGGGCATCCGGCAACCAATTGTGCAGTGGTGCAAGGCCGACCTTGGTCCCATAGCCGACGAGCAGGAAAACGAATGCAAGCCCCAGTACCGAAGGCTCGAGTTGAGCTTTCACGGAATTAAGATGCGTCCACAGCAACGCACTGACGCCCTCGGAGCCCAAGACCTTCTCGGCCGCAAAGTACATCAGGATGGTGCCGAACAGCGCCTGGGAAATCCCGACGCCGCAGAGAATAAAATACTTCCAACCGGCCTCGAGGCTCGCGGGGGTCCGATACAGTGTCACCAGCAGCACGGTCGATAGGGTTGCAGCCTCCATCGCCACCCACATGAGTCCCATGTTATTGGTCGTGAGAGCAACCAGCATGGTTGCGATGAACATCTGGTACATGCTGTGGTACAGGCGTAGCTGACCAGCCGTTACCCGACCGTGCTCCGCCTCAATGCGCATATAGGGGCGCGAGAACAATGAAGTGGTCAGGCCGACGAATGCAGTCAGCGTCACCAGAAAGACATTAAAGGCATCGATGAAGAATTGCTCGTGTCCGACCGATAAATTGCCATGTGCCACGACCCTTGCCGTCAGCGCACATGCGGCGAAGAACGTAATCAATGAGAAGATCGCATTGGCTTCGGGTGCCCAGCGCCGGCCCCCTAAAATGCTTAAGGTCAGGGCGCCCATGAGCGGAGTGCCTAGAAGAACGATGAACTCCACCTTATTGATCCTCCTTCAGAGTTTCAAAATTCTTCAGGTCGAGACTGTCGAATTGTTCCCGAATCTGGAAGAAAAATACGCCCAGAACCAACATCGCCACTAAAACGTCGAGCGCAACTCCGAGCTCAACAACCATCGGCATGCCGTAGGTGGCGCTCATCGCGCCGAAGAACAGCCCGTTCTCCATCGATAGGAATCCAATCACCTGCGACATCGCTTTTCGACGCGTGATCATGGTGAGGAACGCAATGAGAATCACCGCCACGGCGATGCCGATGGAATTGCGCGTGGCCGTGCTCGCGAGCGCCGAAATCGGTTGGGCCAGCCCGAAAGAAAAGATGACCACCAGTACGCCCACCAGCATGGTTGCGGTGATGTTGAGCAGCGGTTCGGTGTCCCAGTACACCCCGAGGCGACGGATGAGACGATGCAATAGCCATGGCAGGAAGATCACCTTAAGTCCAAGCGTCAGTCCCGCGGACAAATACAAGTTGAAATCGCTCGTTCGCCAGGCAAGCAGCAAGGTCGCGAGAAACAATAGTGCCCCCTGCAGCGCGAGCAGATTGACCAGGGCGACGATGCGTCGCTGCGACAGCATGGCGAATGACAGCAGCAGCAATAGTGCCGCCAGGGTGTTCAGCAATTGAAGGTCCCACGACAGCGCATTCATATTCATGCCCCCAGCAACAACCGCACCAGCAATCCGAGCACTGCAAACAGAAAAGCCGTTGCCAGAAACTCTGGTGCGCGAAACACGCGCAGTTTCGCCGAAAGCGTCTCGATAAATGCCAATGCAGCGCCGGCGACAATGAGCTTTGCACCCAGCAATGCGACCGACAGTGCCAATCCCAGCGGTGCATCGCTTGTCGCTATGCCCCAGGGAATGAATACCGCGAAACCGATGCACGCATAGTTGAACAACTTCAGCGCCGCGGCCCATTCCATGAGCGCCAGGTGACGCGCGGAATACTCCAGCAGCAGCGCTTCGTGAATCATGGTCAACTCAAGATGCGTCGCGGGGTTGTCGACCGGGATACGTGCATTTTCGGCCAGGAGCACCATGGTGAAGGCGACCGCGGTAAAGGCGAGACTTGGATTGAGTGCGAAGGCCTGCGCCGAGAGGCGTTCGGCTATGATCGGCAATGCCGTGGTGGCGCAGGTCAGGGAAACGACCAAGATGACCACCAACAGTGCGGGCTCCGC
Source organism: uncultured Gammaproteobacteria bacterium (assembly GCA_963812125.1). Lineage (GTDB taxonomy): Bacteria > Pseudomonadota > Gammaproteobacteria > Steroidobacterales > Steroidobacteraceae > Bog-1198. The sequence continues at coordinate 293,694 of CAWETY010000010.1, read as the reverse complement.
GAGAAATCCGATCATCATTTCTCTGCGTGCACCGAGCGTGCCGAAGGGGGTCCCGATGTCCATTGCCGCCAAGGACAGGAACACGCGCGCGGTTGCAAGAAGCCCAACCAACGCGATCGCATCCGCGGCTCGCGTAATGGGCAAGCGCGTTGCAATCGAAGGAATCACGGCTGCGGCCGTCACCATCGCGCCAAAGACCACGTAGGGCGCGAGCCGGAATAGTTGCGAAGCGTTCTGCGCTATCACCGCATCCTTATGGAATAACTTGCGGATGCCACGATACGGCTGCAGGATGCTCGGTGCAGACCTATTCTGCAGCCACGCTCGGCACTGATTCACCCATCCGAGAAACACAGGCGCGGCGGCCAGCGCCAAGGCGATCCCCATCACTTGCACCGCCCAGTCAAATATCTTCATAGCATCAGCGCCAGCAAGACGACGAGTGTAACGAAACTGTAGAGCAAGTAAGTCGCGATGCGCCCTTGCTGCAGCCAAGCGACTTTATCTGCGACCCGCCGGACGAGCGGACCCAAGGGCTCATACAGAGCGCGCCAAATGCGATCACCAATTTCCAAGCGATACTTGGGTTTTGTGTCGAAAGGGCCCGGCAGTTCGCGAATGAGAAAGAACAGGGGTTGGAATAAATGGCGAATCGGCTGACCGAAGCCTTCCGCCGTATCTTGCATGCGGCTCGTGAGCGCCCCGAAGCCACAGTCCCAAGCTGCGCCTTTGCGCACGCGCCGATGATAGAAGATGCGCACATTGACAACGGCCAACGCCACGACAACTAAAATCACCGCAAAAAATACCAGAGGTGCGTAAGAGGACTCTCGTTCCGGAATAGGCACCAGTAGCCACCAGGGCGCATTGCTCAACGGCAGTTCACCCAAACCGAGTTGCTGAGTGACGATGCTGAAGTATGAAATGACGGTGGTCGGAAAGAATCCGAGCAGCACGCAGCCGAACGCAAGCCACGCGAGCCCGAGGCGCTCGGCAAATCCAGCGTCGTGAGCCTGTTGCAGAGTAGGTTCCCGCGGCTGACCGAGAAAGATCACGCCAAAGAATTTGACCATGACATAGCCCGCGAGTGCCGCAGCGAGCGCGAGCAGCGCCGCGCCCAGAGGCAGCAGCATGTTGATGAAGGCGTGCGGCACCTTGTACGAGAACAGGAAGGATTGGAGGAGCAACCATTCAGACACGAATCCATTCAAGGGAGGCAATCCAGCAATGGCCAGCGCGCCGATGAGCGTCAGCCACGCGACCCAGGGCATGCGATGGATCAGGCCCCCCAGGCGCCCTAGATTGCGTTCCCCGGTTGCGTGCAACACCGCACCCGTACCGAGAAATAGCAGGCTTTTCATGAATGCATGATTGAGCGCCTGGTACATGACTGCAATCAATGTAAGCGCCGCCGCGGCACGCATACCCACGCCCGCGAACACTATCGCCAATCCCAGGCCGGTAAACATGATCCCAATGTTTTCAATCGAGGAGTAGGCGAGCAGACGCTTCATGTCAGTTTGAGCGGCTGCGAATACGACGCCGTACAAGGCGCTAAAGAGTCCGAGAGTCAACGGCAGCAATCCCCAATACCATAGGGGCGGCTGACCCAAGAGATCAAAACTGACCCGAATCAACCCATACAACGCCGTCTCGAGCATGATGCCGCTCATCAGCGCCGAAACCGGAGAAGGCGCAGCCGGGTGTGCTTCCGGCAGCCATACATGCAGGGGCACGAGGCCTGCCTTGGCTCCAAATCCAAGCAGCGCAAGACAGAATGCAAGCGTCGCCCAATTTGCACTCAGGTGTGCACTTCGCATCGCGTCGAACGTGAAATGCCAGCTGCCGCCCTGAAGGATGCCGAAGCTCAAGAGAATTGCGATCGCACCCAAGTGGGCCATCAGCAGGTAGAGAAACCCGGCTCTGCGAATTTCTGCAATGCGATGTTGGGTGGTGACCAGGAAATACGACGACAGTGCCATCGTTTCCCATGCCAACATGAATGCATATGCATCATCGGCGAGCAATACAAAGCCCATGCTCGCGAGAAACAAGTGATATTGCAGGCAGAGCAAGCCGGGCGCCGTGCCTTCTCCCCGCCTGAAGTAGCCAGCCGCAAAAATCGAAATGCCGGCAGAGGCACCGCCCAGCAACACCAAGAACACGCCCGAAAGTCCATCGAGGCGCAAGTGAACGGGCAAGTCCGGCAGCCCGATCGGCAATACGAGCTGTTCGGTGGCGTGGCCAAGGCTTGTCGCCGCAACGACTGCCAGCGCGGCACCGACAACGGCGCCCAGCGGGAACAGCGTCCGGCCCACCAAAGCGAGACTCAAGGGCCGCAGCATCCCGGCGACCCCAACCAAGCACCATGCCACAAGCAACAGTACAGAGAGCGCTAACGGCGAGGTGGAACCAAGATTCATCAGGCGCCGGTTCTCATGGTCGTGAAATGGCTGCTACCACGTCGATAAACCGGATCCTGCCATTTGCGGTCATGTAATTTCTATTATAATGTTATACGTATTGACATGTCACCTAATGTGAGTCCCATTTGACTGCTGAAGATCGCACCGCCCGGCTTACCATTTTGGTCGACCCACGCAAGAAGGAACTGTTCGAGCGCCTGTGTGCACAAGAGGACCTGACACCTTCGCAGGTCGTGCGACGCTTGATGCGAGACTACATAGAGCTTCGCACCGGCAAGCCGTGGACAGCCGCCGAGGAGCGCCCGAGCGCGGGGCGTCGTCGTGTCTCCGTTCGTCGAACCTAAGTGCGTTGGTTTTTGCCATAGGTGTCAACGAGCCAATCGACGACGCCATCTTTAGCCGCGTCGCCTGAGTCCGCGCGTTGCCCCAGTTGCTCAGTCCGAGGCCGCGCCAATTCTTCGAGAAATTCCGTCCACAGCGCTGATCTAACATAACCGGCTCTGCCCAATGCGGAGCGGTGGCCATGGGCCGGCGCCGTTGGCAGCAATGAAAGCCGCCAGGGCTAGAGCATCACTTGAGGCGGCGGGAAAGCAGTTTTGAATTCCTAAATCCTCAAACCAGGTTGCGGCTATGGGTTTATGATTCTAGCGCCCGAACAAACAACTAGATCTGGATAGAACAAGGGAGTTTCACGGATGATGTTTCGGTTACCTTTCTTGGCATCCCTGTTCATGGCGCTTTGCGGTTTTGCGAATAGCGCTGCAGCCGCCGTCGAGACCTATCGCGTCAATCTGGATCCGCTAATCGATCGAGCGGCGAGGCACAGCACGCAATTCGCGGTGGATGTTCTTCATCGCCTGGATTCGGAATCCAGCGGAAGATGGTCGAGCGATGGAGACAATGTCGTTTGGGACTATGCGATCAAAATCCCGACGGCGCTCAGTGTGGGCTTTCACGCCAATCGCTTGTCGCTGCCGCAAAAAGGCACATTGACTGTCGTCGGAGGCGGACGCCAATTCACTGTTCGAGGCAGCGACCTGCATCGAGCCGATTTCTGGAGCCGACCCGTGCAGGGCGACCAACTGGCCATTCACATCAGCGTACCCAGGCAACTGCGCCATCAGACGCTGTTGCAAATTGCGGCCTTTCAGGCCGGCTATAAGAGCTTGGCAAGCGGCGTTGCGGATCACCCGCACTACCGCGCGCTGAAGTCGCTGGCCGCGAACGCCAGTTCCACGTGTGTGGAGAACTACGCCTGCGATGCAAGTGCCGCCACCCAAAGCCAGGCTTACGCCAGTGTTGCCCTGGTCATTTCCAACAAAATCATCTGCAGCGGGACGCTGCTCAACGACGTGCCTCAAGATGGCATTCCTTATGTTCTCGCCGCACGGCATTGCGAAAACGGAGATGATGGCGGGGGTGATCCGGCGGCCGCGGCCAGCGTTCAGGTGTACTGGAATTCGATCACGCCCTGCGGCCAGAATTTGCTGACGATCTTTGATGAATCCAGTCAAGTTCAAGGTGGCGCGACCACCGTGGTCGAGCAGCAAGATCAATGGCTCATTCGGTTGGATTCCCAACCGTATTTCCAGGATGCCTATTTCGCGGGTTGGGACGCGAGCGGTGCGGCGCTGGTCGATGGCTACACCGTCGACTATGCCGGCGGCAATTCCCAGCAATACGCAACGTTCAGCGGGACGGCCATCACCGAAGATTTCACCGCGGCTCAACTGTCTGTAGGTTACAACACGACCTATTGGGGTGTCGTCAATTCGCTGGGCAGCCTCGATCACGGCGCCTCGGGTTCGGGACTGTTCAACAAGGACAACTTAATCGTCGGATCCGCGAGCCGCGCCGTCGCGGGTCAGTGTCCCGTCAATCCGCCGCCGGCACCCAGCAAAGACACCGTGTCTGCACTGTTCAGCCGACTTGCGAGCACCTGGACTTCGACGGCGGACGCATCAAGCAGCACCGGCTCGATCACGCTGGCCTCGGTGCTTGATCCCACGAATACGGGCGCCACCACATCGCCCGGCATAGCTGGTTTTCCGCCGACTACCTCCTTGTATGTCTCGCAGACGGCGGCTCAAACCGGTTCCACGGTCAACCTTGTGATCAATACAACCGCTGGCGCGGTATGTACCGCAATGGGTGGCGTCCCCGGCGATGGCTGGACGGGGGTATTGAACACCGGCCAATATTTGGCAGTCACCGAATCCGATCCGGCCGTTGTGACCTACGGTGTCACTTGCACGATCGGCGCGCGCTCTAGCGCGGCGCAGGTGCAGGTAACTTGGTCAGTGGCGCCGCCGACTTTGACCTTCTACGATCAGAATCTTCAACTCTACGTCGGTGTCGCCAACATTCTTGTGTGGAGATCCAACAATCCTTCGTGCACCGCGACGGGCGGCTCACCAGGCGATGGCTGGAGCGGTTCGCTTGGGGCGTCAGGTCAAGTCAATGTCACCGAGAACCAGCCGGGAACCTACGACTATACATTGACTTGCGGCACTGGCAGCCAGGCCATTTCGCAAACCCTCACTTTGACGTTTGTTTTGCCGACCGCATCGATGCAGTTGTACTCACTAGCGGGTTTGCGGCTCGGACAGGGCATCGCCTTTAACTGGCACGGTTCGGGGGACTGCACCGCTTCCGGTGGCGCTCCCGGCGACAACTGGGCGGGAGCCTTGAGCGGAAATTTTGGCAGCGCCTATCTCACGGAGCAGACCGCAGGCACCTACGTTTACAAGATCTCTTGCGGGCCGCCGGCGGTTGCAGCTACCGCAGAGGTTACGTATACCTTTTCGGGTGCGCCGCCTAGCGCCACGTTGATGGCGCCGCAGCCGAGTTACGTGATTGATCTGTCTGTCCCGCAACTTCCCAACGTGTTGACCTGGACGTCGAACGTAGAGCCCTGCGAGATCGACTATACGGGACCCGTGGGCGGCACCGATGTCAGCGGATTTCCCCCGCAAGGGACCGATACGCAACCCCAGTGGATCGCAGGCACGTACACCTATGTGCTCACCTGCGGCAGCGGGTCCGTGCAGACTACCAGCAGCACAACGATTCAATGGCAGCAACAGCCCAATCCGCAAGTCACATTGACCACGGAAAACGGTAGTGAGTTCATGCTGTCGGGCGGATATCTGGCCTGGTCGACGAATGTTCTGCCTTGTATCGGCAGTGGCGGAGGTGCGGGCGACGGATGGAATGGACCGCGGCCGTATTACGGCGGCCCCGGCAATACCAGCGCGTCGTTGATCAGCGAGGCCAGCGCCGGCACTTATAATTTTTCCATCACCTGCGGTGTCGGAGCCACCGCCAGTGCGTCTGCGACCGCTATTTTCAACAACGTTGGCGGAAGCGTTCTGACGCTGACACCCGGCGGTACCATCTCGGTGTTCGAGAACCAACCTGTGTACCTGACCTGGAATTCCGCGGTGGGGCCCTGCACCGGCTACGGTGGCACCGCGGGCGACGGGTGGAGCGGCCCGCAGCCCCAGAAAGGAACCCTTGGCGTAGTGGAGCCGCTAGGATTCGACGCTCCCTTGACCCTGGTGTGCGGAACCGGGACCGCAGCCGTGGAGGCGCAAACCACGGTTTGGGTGTATGCCCCCGCAACGCAGATCTACATCGGGTTCGGGAGTTCCTTGAGCAGGAATGTCGTGGGTCGGTCGGTGACTTTGAACTGGAATTCGCCGCAAGCTGCGTCCTGCACGGCAACCAATAGTGCGACGGGCGATGGCTGGAGCGGAACACTTCCATGGTATGGATCGATGACCGTTGTCGAGTCGCAGCCAGGCTCAGTCTCCTATGGGCTCACCTGTCAAAACGGTCCGCTTTCCGCCAATCAGCAGGTCACGGTCTTTTGGGACGCGCAACCGGCCGTCAGCTTGGTGGCGAGCACGCAGAACGCGGTGTTGGGGACAGCTTTCACGCTGACTTGGTCGTCGACCAGCTCGTTCCAATGCAATGCATCGGAAGATAGCGGAGCAAGTATCGCCTTCGCCGGGCCACAGCCGACCTCGGGTTCCATGTCCATCCAAGAGTCGTCGGGAACACAGCATACATACGCCATGACGTGCTCCAATAATTATGGAAATGATATACAAGCGCAGACCGTCGTGAACTTCACTGCCAGTTCTGGAGGCGGATCGGGCAGCGGCTCTAGCGGCGGTTCAGGATCGGCGTCGAGTTCAGGTCATTCGGGGGGCGGGGATCTCGACCCGGCTTCAATCGGCCTGCTGGCAATACTGACCGCGATGCGCGGCGTCAGGAGACGCCTGCGCTTTAGCCGTCCTAAGCGCAGGAGCAAGGCCATGATGCCGGGGGCGACCTAGAAGAACTTTCGAATTGCAGAAATCCTGATGCCTTTCCGCGTGATGTGCCCACATTAGCCGACTGCGGCATTGGGGGGTGGCGCTCGGGTTCAATGTTCAGCACAAAATTCGAGCGAATGCGCGATATTTTCAAAACGATCACAATCGTCTGTGCGTTGGCTGTTCTCGGGACGGCTGCGGTCGCACAGGCGCCGCCGCCATCATCAGCGGAAGCTTCCGCGCCGCAGCTGAATCGCGCGGATCTCGAAGCATGGCTCGATGGCTTGGTTCCCTACGCGCTGCAGGACGGAGACATCGCCGGGTTGTTGGTGTCTGTCGTGAAAGATGGCCAAGTGCTGCTCGAGAAGGGCTACGGCTACGCCGACGTCTCCAAGAAAACCCCGATGGACGCGTTGCGCACTGTGACGAGCGTGGCATCGCTCTCGAAGACTTTCACAGCGACTGCGGTCATGCAACTCGTGGAGCAGGGCAAGCTTGACCTGGATCGAGATGTCAACGCTTACTTGGATTTTGGAATCCCGCCGGCGTTTGGCAGGCCGGTTACTCTGCGTAACTTACTAACGCACACGGCAGGCTTCGAGGAGACTTCTTATAGGAGTTACAAGCCGCCGCTCACGCTGCGACAGCATTTGCTGATGATTCCGGAGCGGATTTATCCGCCGGGAGAAGTGCCGGCCTATTCGAATTACGGATTGAATTTGGCAGGTTACATCGTCGCACGCGTTTCCGGCGAGGCCATTTCGGTTTACATCGAGCGGCACATTCTCGAGCCGCTGGGAATGAATCATTCAACCTTCCATTTGACGTTGCCCGAGAGGTTGCAGCCGTTTGCGGCCAAAAATTATCCGTTGGCTTCCTCTGGCGAGCCTTATCCGCCGGATACCATAAAGGAAATGATGCCGACTGAAGCGCCGGCAGGTGGACTCTCGACGACAGCTCATGATATGACGCGGTTCATGCTGGCGCATTTGCAGCAAGGCCGTTACGAGAACTATCAATTGCTGCGGCCGCAAACCCTCGAGCTCATGCACGCGCCGGTCTTCGCGCCGATGACGGGCGCTCAACCCATAGCGCTCGGGCTTTTTTTTGACGACTACAAGGGGCACCGAGTCATTGGTCACTCGGGCGACGGCGAGGGATTTCATGCGGAAATGAAATTGTTGCTCGACCAGAACATCGGGCTGTTCACGGCCGTCAACAGCGACGGGGAGGTAAAAGGAATTTTTCCGGCCGCATTCATGCTGCGAACCAAGCTGTTTGAGCAGTTCATGGATCGCTACTTCCCCACTCCTTCCGCTCCCTCAGGAGCCCACCGCGCACACCGCCGAAGAGCACGCGCAGCAAGTGGCAGGAGAATATGATTGGTCACGCCAGCAGAGGGGCGATTATCAGGAAGGGTTATCGCTGATCATGCGATTCCTGGCCCTGAAACCTTTTGTCCGGGCCAATGCCGATGGCACGATCGAAACTGCCGCCACCCTGACGTTTGAGAAAAACGCGCGGGCACAAACGTGGCGCGAAATAGGACCGTTCGTTTGGCGCGAAGTTGGAGGTGATGCGCATCTCCTGGCGAAAGTCAAAGATGGACACGTGCAGTCCATTTGGTCCGATCAGGTGATTTCGTTTATGGCGGACCTAAAGGTGCCCTATCTGTGGTCGAGCCGCTTGCACGTCCCATTGTTGGGATTGGCCGTCGGTGTGATGCTCCTCACGGCCCTGACATGGCCCGTAGCGGCGATCTTGCGTCGCCGCTATGGGCGCACTCTGCAGCTTACGGGGCACCAAGCGCGGGCTTATCGATTAACGCGTTTCGCCGCAGTCCTGGGCGTCGTCTATATTCTGTGCTGGTTCCTGGCATTGACAGCGGATTTTCCTTCCAAAGTGGGCGTCACGCCATGGGTTCGATTGTTTCAACTGATTGGTCTGTTATGCGTCGCGGGTGTTGCGGTGGCCATTTGGCATGCATGGCTGACCTTGCGTAGCGGCAGAGGCGTCTGGGCGAAGGTTTGGAGCGGGGTGCTGGCGCTCGCGCTGCTGTACCTAGCGGTGTTTTCGTTCGCCTTTCACTTGATCAGCGCCCATTTGGACTAAGAGGTAGTCCATGGTTGACCAGGCAAACGCGAACGCGAGAGTGGCATCGCCCCAAGAGCGTTGCGCGCGCAGGGCGCGTTGTCATTGAGCGTGTCTGCGATGACAGCTGCCGAGTTAAGGCTTGGTGCAGAGAAAGCGGGTCGCGCGAAACTTATCGACTAGCCGTCGATCGCGAGCGGTCTTAGAAAGGATTCGGAAAGCCCGTGAGAGTCATGTCTGCCTTGCGGCTGTCCGGGAGCAGCATGATGGCATCGTACCCATTGATGAATATGCGCATCTGCTCGAGTCCCCAGATTGGATCGGGCCCCTTCTCGATGCGGGCGACGTCTGCCAGGAATTGCAGGTCTTGGTCGGAGGCGAAGCCGATCAAATAAGGATCGCGACGTGCTATGGCGGCGATCGCTGTTACTTCGCCGCGCGCACCCGGCCGCAAGGCGTCTTGCATGCCAACTGGATCCTGCTCAACGACAACATGGTGAAAGCCGAGTTTTGCGTGCAGGTCCTGGTAGAGGGCGCCGACAAATATAGGTGTGTCGTGATCATAATGACTCTCGCCGATCAAGACGAACTGAGCATGGGCAAGTTCGGCGAACAGAAATTCCGCGCCCGGCCCGGACAAATGGCCGTTCGAGAATGCGATATCTCGGCTCGCTTTCTGCAGCAATACCGCAGTATCGGGCGGCACCTGCGGCCCGGCGGGCGTAGAATTAGTCATGCTCTTGGAGGTTAGGCCGGCGGGAATTTGTGCGGCGGCGAACGGGCCCGTGAAAAGAAACCCGAGCACAGCGACGGCCTTCACCTTCAGCATTCCGGCTGCTCGATTCATTTTTTCTTGCGCGTATAGCGGATGACCCAGCTATCCGACCAGTTCTTCCCGTCCTGCGTTGCCTGCCAGTGCCAGATAAAGCTATTTGGCGCAATGTCGGCAAACACCATGCGATTGGCTTTCACATTGCCCGGCCGCGCCAATGTGGTGCGGGTGATGTGATTGCTGCCGTGACCGGCCGGCCCACTGGGCGATGCATTCCGGCTGGCATCCCAGTCGCCCAGCCAAAAATCCAGTTGCTTGAATTCCGCCCCCGCGCACGGCGATACCGGAGCGGCTTGCCCAAAAACGCAAGTGGAAAGAATCAAAAGAAAAATGACCAAGCTTGCGCGCATTATTCTATCCCCCCGTTGCCCGGCGTAGCTCAAGTATAGCCGCTCGTCCTGGTGCTTTTCTGGTCGTATCACGCACGGCGCGCCGCTGCCGCGCCGCCGCATCGGTCTCGGCGATCAGAACGCGTTCGGGCATCCACTCGCCGCAAATGTTCGCAACTCGAGGGGCGCCCGGGTAGCATCGAGTGCCTGCTCCCTGGGCTACGCAAATTCATGACGAGGTGACGGATGAATCGACGGCAGTTTGTACAAGTCCTGTCCGCAGCGGCGCTTGCGGCATCGGGCAACGTGACGGCGAAGGAGAAATCACCCCGGCCGCTGCGCATCCTGGTACTCGGAGGAACCAAATTCATTGGCGTTCATATCGTTGAACTTGCGCTCCGGCACGGGCATTCGGTCACTCTGTTCAATCGCGGCAAAACCAATGCAGATTTGTTTCCGCAGCTCGTTCATCTTAAGGGCGATCGCGACGCGCAGCTGAACGCGCTCAGGGGCAAACATTGGGACGTCGTGATCGATGATTCAGGTTATGTGCCGCGTCACGTCAGATTGTCCGCCGAATTGCTCGCACCCAATGTGCAGCGCTACATCTTCATTTCTACAGTCGGGGTTTACGCAAACTTTGCGGTCCCGAGCACCGAGGATTCGCCGGTCAGCAAGATCGCTGATGAATCCACCGAGAAAGTCGACGGCGAGTCTTATGGACCGTTGAAGGCGTTGTGCGAAAAGGCCGCTGAAAAGGCGATGCCGGGGCGCGTGACCGTCGTGCGCCCGGGTCTGATCGTCGGTCCGCGCGATCCTACAGACCGGTTCACCTACTGGCCGGCGCGGGCAGCGCGCGGCGGTGAGATGGTGGCTCCGGGCAAGCCGGGCGATCAGGTGCAATTCATCGACGCGCGTGATCTCGCGGCATTCGTGATCAGGCTGGCCGAGCGCCGAACCGTCGGCACTTTCAACGCTACCTCGCCTCCCGGAAAATTCACCATTGGCGATGTGGTCTCGGCGAGCATTGCCGCGGCCGATGCGATGGCGCATCCCAACCCTGCGCCAAGTCCCGTGTGGATACCTGCGGATTTCCTCGAGAAGCAAGGAATCAAGCCCCTATCGGATATACCGGTTTGGATTCCGGCGCCGGGCGAGTACGCGGGCCTCAACGAGGCGAGCGTCGTGCGTGCATTGCGCGAAGGCCTGGCAATTCGCCCCGTTCAGACGACGGTCGATGACACGCTGACTTGGCATTTGCAGCGTCCGCCGCAGGAGCGCGCAAAGTTGGGTGCTGGCCTCACGCCCGAGCGCGAAAAAGCTCTGCTGGATGCCTGGAAAGTTCACGCCAGCGACGCACGCTCGACCGATAATTTACACGCCGTGATTTAGCGGCGCTGCGAAGTCGGGCGGCATATTGCCGGGCGTGTCAGGCTTGACGAAGCGGCCCGCGCGGGATTGACATTCTCCCACGCGGGCCCTTGCCCTCAGTGTTTCAGCCTGATCAGATTCGCCTGGGTCGCGCCCGAGACGTTGTCCTCGGTCACTACCATGAAGCCGAGCGCCGGCGTCAACTGAAACTCCGCCGGGTCGACGGCGACGGGCACGTCGACGGTGGTGTTGGGCGCCACCGGCACGAACATCGCATTCGAGACGGACGGCGTGAAGGCATTGAACGAGCCGGTGCCGGTCAATGATTCACCGGCCCCGGTGGCATCGAACGCATTCATGGTGTAGCTGAAGCGCGGATTGGTCGGCGAAATGCCAAGATCCGACGCGAGCACCGGCATGAGCACGGTGGACCCGTCGGTCGGCGCATCCGCGGCAAACTCGGCGAATTCCGCACCGGTGGACAGATTGAAGAGGAAGGTGCCGATCTGTCCATTCGCACTGCCCGTTTCCACGGCGCCGACATCGGCAGAGAACAGCACGTAGTCGTAGACGCCATCGCCGTTGACATCGATATAGATGTCGTATTCGCCCGACGCGGGATTTGAGAAGCGCCAGTACGTGTTCACGGCGAATACCAGGACGCTGTCGCTGGCCGAGATCGGATTGCTCTGCACACCCACGGCTCGCGGTTCGAAGGCAGTATCGATGGTTCCGGTCTTGGGATTCGTGAGACCCCAGGCGTAGAAATCACCGTTGCCGGAGATCACGCCCCGGGAATTCGACAAATGAATGCGCGGATTCTTGCCATCGCGCAAATCCGCGTCCACGGTTGAGCGGGCACGGGTCACGAGATAGTAAGGCAGGCTCAGGCTCACACCGTTATTCGTCGCCGCTTCCGGCGAGAGTGCGATGACGCCCGAGGCATCCTCAAATTGGACATTGCCGAAGGCATCGTGCGTCGCACCCGCGGTTCCCGCCGGCACATCGAGCGTCATGCGCACAACGCTCTCATCGTGACCGCGAACCGATACGCTGGAACTCCCCAGATGGACCGTATGCGGCACGCCGCCTGCGGACGATGGCCGTCGCGGTGAATGAAGCCGGCAAGCGATCGTGATTGCGCACGATGATGTCGCGTTCATCATGAAAATTGCGAGTCAATTCGGCGACGCCGAAGGACAAAAGCCCCAGTTTGTCGCCTTCATCGCCATGCGCCGTGACATTGGTGGCGGTAGCGCCCACCGCTTGCACCAGACCGCCGCCCTCGATGCGCGGATTGAAGTCCGGAAGCGCGGCTGGTGCCGCTGTCTCGACGACGGCCGCACGCACCCCGGGCTCTTGCCAGTTCTTGTGCGCTTGCACCGCCAGCGCCGCCACGCCCGCCACGTGCGGGGTCGCCATGGAAGTACCCGAATCATATTGGCCGCCGGTACCGGTGCCGATCGAAGTCGAAAACACATTGACCCCCGGCGCCGCGATATTGGGTTTCAGCGCCCCATCGCCGCTGCGCGGGCCAGAGGATGTGAAGGAGGCGGCCAGCCTGAAGGTTGCGTCTGGAATATTCGCAGGCGCGATCGACGCGTTTGCCATCGACGGCACGGCCAGGTAAGTCGGCGTGTCGCTCAATTGCAGCTCGATGAATGGAATCTTCGCCGCATCGATCAGCGGATTGAAGAATCCGGCGGCATTATTCACCACGCCCAGCGCGACCGCGCCGGCATTCTGCGCATTGGTCACCTTTTGGTCGAAGGAGCACGTGCCGCGCGAAATGATGACCAGCGCGCCGGCGACGGCCGCCGGGAAGTCGGTGGCATTGCAGCCCAAGCTCAACCCACTGCCGGAGGTCAAGATCATGGCCGGCACATTGCCGCTCGGCGGCTTCAGGCTATTGGCCTCGACCCCGATGGTGCTGCTGCCCGAAGAAAAGGCGATCTGCAGACCATTGACCAGGAATGCCCGCGCATTCATCGCCGCGACGCTGATCGCATGAGTGGCCGATGCCGGATCGCCGGTGATATAGGGCGCACTGCCTGCGTTGCCCGCCGCCGCGACCACAATGATGCCGGCCTTCGCGGCGTTGTCGGAGGCGATTGCGTCCGCGCTGGTGCTGGTGCCGTAGGCGCCGCCCAGCGACATGCTGATCACATCCATGTTGTTGTGCACGGCCCATTCGATGGCGTCGGAGACGACATCGGTCGATCCGGCGCAGCCAAACACGCGCACCATATAAAGATCTGCGAGCGGGGCGACGCCCGGACCGATCCCGAAGCCGTTCGCGTAGGCGGCCGCATTGTACGGCCCGTGATACGTGGCGCCATCATTGGTGACGCCAAAACCTGCGGCCGTCCCGGAAACATGACTGCCGTGGCCGTTGCAATCGAGAGGATTAGGATCCGGTACCGGCACACTGCCGGGTACATCGGCATTGTAAGCATCGCCCACCAGATCCGTGCCGCCTTTCACCTTGGGGGCATTCGGGCCGAACAGGGTGGGATCCGCCGGTGCGGTGCTGGTGGCGGCGGCAGCGGCAAATGCTGCCTCAGTCCCTGGGCCGCCGAAATTCGCGTGCGTATAGTCGACACCGGTATCGATGATGGCGATTTTCACGTGCTCGCCGCGAAATCCCGGGACCCCTTGCCATACCTGCGGCGCGCCGATGAAGGGCACACTGACGGTATTGCTGATTTTGTACTTAGGAACGCCGACCACCTGCACCACGCCGGGGAGGTTCGAGAGACCCGCGATTTCGCTGCGGGCGATCTCGATTTTCATGCCGTTCATGGCGTCTTGATAGTGTGCCAGCACTCTGCCGCCGCGCGACACGATGGTCGGTTCGAGCGCGGCGTGCTGCTGCGCCACCTGGGCGTGAATCGCCTCATGATCCGCCTGACTGATGACATGTCCGGGAGTACGCGCGCGCACTTCCGCGACGGACTCATGGCTCATGGTCACCACGACTTTGACGCGCTCTGCGCCGAGCAGCGATAGGGGTTTGTTCGGCTTGGCGAGCGGTCCGGTACGGCTGAAGGCTTTGAAGCGGTTCGCGCCGGCCTGTTGCGCGATCGCGGTCGGCATGGCGGCGGCGATCGAAACAATCGCGGTCAACGCCACCATGCGTAAATTCCGCGTCCACGTGTGTGCAGTCGTCCCCACGACGACCTTTTCCTTTCTGTCCATGTCGGATGACCCCTTAGAATAATTGTTGAAATGTCGGCCGTGATGAGCCCGGTTCGTGATCAATCACGAGCGCCAAGCTCCCGCCGGCTTCTCGCCGTAGCGTACCGTACAGACCCGAATAGGCCAACCGATTTTAAGGGTCACGCTGCTCGCAGCATTGAACATAACGCGCAGCCGCGGATCAGCCGTTTGGAACCAACACCGCGGCGCCGCTGAAGCGGCCGGCGCGCAGATCTGCCAGCGCCTCGTTGGCTCGATGCAGGGGGTAGGGCGTCGTCGTTGTCACGATGCCGATTTGCGGCGCTAGACGCAGAAAATCGAGCCCATCGCGGCGCGTGAGATTGGCGACCGAAAGAAGTTGACGCTCCTCCCACAATAGATCGTAGGGAAAGCTTGGGATGTCGCTCATGTGAATCCCGGCGCAGACGACGCGGCCGCCTTTGCGCACCGCCTTGAGAGCCAATGGAATCAACTCGCCCGCGACGGCGTAAATAATGGCGGCATCGAGGAGTTCGGGCGGCATCTCATCCGAGCCGCCGGCCCACTCCACCCCAAGTTTGCGGGCGAATGACTGTGCGCCGAGGTCGTTGGGACGGGTGAATGCGAACACCGCGCGGCCCTGCCAACGCGCGACTTGCGCGACGATGTGCGCCGCGGCGCCGAATCCATAGATGCCCAATCGCCTTCCCTCGCCGGCCATGACGAGCGAACGCCAACCGATGAGGCCGGCGCACAGCAGCGGCGCCAGAGCGACATCCTCGCCTGTCTCGCCCAGCGGAAACGCGAAGCGAGCATCCGCGATGACGGCGCTGGCATAGCCTCCGTCACGGGTGTACCCGGTAAAAAGCGGCCGGTCGCAAAGATTTTCCTGTCCGCTAAGACAGTAGCCGCAAGTCCCATCGGTGTGACCCAGCCAGGGAACACCCACACGCTGACCGGGTTCGAGGTCTCGCACAGCCGCGCCCAGTGTCTCCACGCGCCCGACGATCTCGTGACCTGGAATGACGGGTAGTTTGCCCGCCGGCAGGTCACCGTCGACCACGTGTAAATCCGTGCGGCACACGCCGCAGGCGCTCACCTTGACTCGAATTTCGTTCGGGCCGGGCCGTGGATCGGCGAGCTCGGTCAGCCTCAGCGGCGTGCGCAACTCATTGAGTACCATTGCGTGCATCAGTGACTCGAACCATCTCACATCCTAAGGCTCGCGCCAATTGTGGATACCGTAGCTGCCTACGCATATCGGCGGCCTCCGGGTGGAAGTGTGGCTTTCAATGTCATAGGCTTGCGCTCCACAACTGCCATGGATCTCGTTGCATGACTATTACCTCCGCATCGGCCGAAGAAGTAAACGCAGCGGCCGAAGCGGCTGCGGCTGCTTTCTATTCCTACAGCCGCAGCGCTCCAGGACTTCGGGCTCGGTTCCTGCGCGCTATTGCACATGGCATCGAGGGCCTCGGCAGCGCTCTCATCGAATGCGCGGCGCGCGAGACGAGCCTTGCGGAAGCGCGGCTCGTGGCGGAACGCGGCCGCACCTGCGCACAGCTGCGGATGTTTGCCGATATCGCCGAGGCCAACCGGTGGATCGACGAGTCTATCGAGGCGGCCGACCCGGCGCGCACCCCGCAGCCTAAACCGGCAATCCGCTCGCGCTTTGTACCCTTGGGTCCCATCGTGGTATTCGGCGCAAGCAATTTTCCGTTGGCCTTCTCCGTTGCCGGGGGCGACACCGCGTCCGCATTGGCAGTGGGCTGCCCGGTGATCGTCAAGGCCCATTCGGCGCATCCAGAGACTTCCGCGCTGGTCGGAAATGCCGTGAGTCTTGCCGCTGCGCAATGCGGTTTGCCCGCCGCTGTATTTTCATTGTTGTTCGACGCCGGCTACGAAGTGGGTGTAAATCTGGTGAAACATCCCCGGATCATGGCGGGAGCTTTTACCGGTTCGCGATCGGGCGGCCTCGCCTTGTGGCGGGCGGCACAGGATCGTGCCCAGCCCATTCCATTCTTCGCCGAAATGTCGAGCGTCAATCCGATTTTCGTCTTTCCCGGCGCAGCCGCCGCCAGGGCAGCGGCGATCGCGGCAGGCATGCAGACATCGATCACCGGCAGCGTCGGTCAGCTCTGTACCAAGCCGGGCCTCATCTTTGCTGTGGATGACGCCGCAACCAGAGGCTGGATCGACGCCCTGGCTTCGCAGCTGTCGCAATCTGCGCC
Source organism: uncultured Gammaproteobacteria bacterium (assembly GCA_963812125.1). Taxonomy (GTDB): domain Bacteria; phylum Pseudomonadota; class Gammaproteobacteria; order Steroidobacterales; family Steroidobacteraceae; genus Bog-1198. The sequence goes on along the minus strand of CAWETY010000010.1, from coordinate 276,915 downwards.
GGCTGCAATGCTGACCGCAGCCATCCATGCCGCTTGCCGGCGCCTTATTGATGAACGCGCAGGCCTCGAAGGGGTTCAATCCCTCGCGCGAGCAGCCTCAGGCGCGGGCAGGCAGTCGGGCGCCGCGCTGCTCGCCGTGGATCTCGATACATTCCTGCGCACGCCCGCCCTGCACGATGAGATTTTCGGCCCCACCAGTCTGGTCATTTACTGTTCGAATCCCAAAGACTTCTTGCGCTGCGCACGGGCGCTGGAAGGTCAGCTCACGGCTACGGTGTGGGCGGAGCCCCGCGAGCTCGCCGACCAAGACGAATTCTTGTGGACCTTGGAACAACGCGCAGGACGACTGGTGTTCAACGGCTTTCCTACCGGCGTCGAAGTCGGCAAGGCGACCGTACACGGCGGCCCGTTCCCGGCCACCACCGACAGCCGCTTCACCTCCGTCGGAACGCGCGCACTCGCTCGCTTCATCCGCCCGATCGCCTATCAAAATGAATTCACTTAGGCGCCTGACCATTCATAGGTTGGCAGTTCGAGCGTATCCACGATGTCCCGGCTCAATGCCCATCTGGCTAACCCGGGTATCGCTGCCGACCTGATGACTTGATTGCGCAGCCACAAGCCCCATGGAGTTCTTGGTACGAAGGCGGCCGCAAATCGTGCCGCGGCCCGTTGCTTCGAGACCATGAACGGGTACAACTTCTGTTCATATGACTGAAAAGCGCTTGCGTGATCGCCGCCGGCCTTTGCCAACTCGCCCGCCAGGACATACGACGAGGTCATTGCCAGCGCCGACCCCTGGCCGCCGGTCAAGGAGATGCAAAATGCGGCATCGCCAACCAGTGCAACTCGGCCGCGCGACCAGCTCCGCATCTCGATTTGACTCACGCTGTCGAAATAGAGGTCCTGTGCCTGATCGAGCTGGGCCAGGATGGCTCGGCACTCCCAGCCATCCTTGCCGAACTGCTCGTGCAGAATGTTCTTTTGAGCCGCCAGATCCAGCGATCTGCAGTACGGATAGCTATGCGACGCGAACACGAATAAGAACAGCGTGCGATCGCCGTGTAGCGCAAATCGGGCCAGCATCCGTCCTGGACGGCCGAAGAGTACATACACCTCTTCATCGCGCGGGCGATAATTTGCTACTTCAAACGCGGCGGCGATATGGCCCAGCGGTCTCTCGAACTGCTCCTCCGAGCCAAACGCCAATTTGCGAACGTTGGAATGCAAGCCGTCGGCACCGATGACGAAATCGAAAGGCCGCGCCGCGGCGTGCCGGAAAGCGACCTCGATGCAGTCAGATCGCTCCGCGAGGCCGGTTATTTCGTCGCCGAACAGCACCTCGGTCGAATCGGCAATTTTTTCAAATAGCAAACGTGCCAAATCGCTGCGAGCCAGCGTGATGAACCGGCCGCCCGTCAGCTCACTCATGACCTTGGTTCCGAATCCCGCCATTCGACGACTGCGGTCGTTCACGATCCGCATTTCGCGCATGTGGTATCCGACGCGTTCGATCTCGGATTGCAACCCCATCTGCTCGGCAATTTGGTAGCCGATCCCCCAAAAGTCGATGACATAGCCGCCGCTGCGCGGTGCCGGCGCTGATTCAATCAGAACCGGCTTGAAACCCGCCGCACGCAGCCAGAAGGCGAGGGTGGGCCCGGCAATGCCGGCACCCGAGATGAGAACCCTTCGGTACGGCGCGTGGGTGATGATTTGGCTACTCGGGCGCACCGTTGGAAGCAGTGCTTCGCGCACGATCGAGAAAGGCGCCGATGATCGGGTTGAGCCACTCCGAGCGTCCCGAGAAGGTCGCGTGATCCGTACCTGGCAGCACGCACAGTTCCGCATCCGGCAGTGCATGAAATATCTTGAGCGTGTGCTCGAGCGTGATCGCGTCGCGATCGCCCGAAATTACCAGCACCGGCGCGGTGATTTTTTCGAGAAGCCCGAGATTCAGCTCCTCTTCGGTGGGAGACGTGAGCCATAGTTTCGACAGCTTTTCATCGATGGTCTTGGGTTTGGGAATCTGGCTCGCGCGCAATTCCTCCAAGTCTTCGGGTCTTAGGCCCTCCGGCGCAATGTTGACGCCGCTGATGACGAGTCGCCGCACCAATTCGGGGTGCCGGACCGCGAGCATCAGCGCCAAAATTCCGCCATCGCTGAATCCGACTACATCGACCTGCCGCAGTTTTAGCTTTCCGAGCAGCGCGGCGGTATCTTCCATCATTGCGGTGTAGCTCAAAGGTCCGGGCACGTCGGGCGTTCGCCCCTGACCCACCTGATCGGGTGCAACGATATGATGGTGTTCTGAAAAGACATCCAGTTGGCGCACGAAGGAGTGCTCGCCTGAATCGCCTCCGCCGTGCAGAAAAACGAGCGTGGAACCCGTGCCGCGGACGGCATAATAGATTGCGTGGCCGTGAATCGTGGCTTTGTGCCACTCAGAGGTCCGATCCGATGCTCGCATGGTGTCCGCCCGTACGCAGGTCAACGAGAGCATCGATAAGGTCAGCACGCCGACACTCCCCCACAGGGTGGTGCGCAGCCGCGGCCCGATCCAACGCGCTCTCGCAGATCTATTCATTGGCTCCGCTGCGGCAGTCTGGAAGCGTCAGTCTAACTCTCCCTTGTCGCGATGCGTCAGGGCATCTTCCCCGTCTCGGCCGTCGAATCAAGCGTTTTTCAAAAAAATCAAATTATTGCGGTAATTAGCTATCATTTACCTGATGGCTAATGCTCGAAGCATCCCGGGAGCCGAGACATGAAACGTGAATTCCTTAAATGGTGCGGCCTCATTTGGCTGCTTGCGGTCCAGGGGCTGGCTCTTTGCCTGCCGGCCAGCGCCGAAGCGCAGCAATCCTCTTTCATCGCTGCAGAGGCGGTGAAGCGCATACTCAGTGAACCGGGCGTCCCGGTGTTCGGCTCCCCCAAAGCCGACGTCACGGTGGTTGAGTACTTCGACTACAACTGCCCCTTTTGCAGAGCCTTGGCTCCGGTTTTCCGGCCCTTCATCGCTCAGGATCACGGCGCCGCGGTTCTCTACAAGGAGTGGCCCATCTTTGGTGGAGTGTCGATTTATGCTGCGCAAGCCGCGTTGGCCGCGGTTTATCAAGGTAAATACCTGCAGGCGCACGATGCGCTGATCGGTGCGCCCCGCCTTGAAAAATCCAGCCAGGTCGATGCAGCTTTGCAGGGCGCCGGCATTGACATGGCGAAGCTGAAAAAAGATTTGGTTGCGCATCGAGCGTCAATCGACGAACTTTTGATGCGCAATGACCGCGAGGCCCGCGGACTGGGGTTGCGCGGAACACCGGGAATTTTGGTGGGCCGGCGCATAGTCTCGGGCGTTTCGGATTTGCATGCGCTGCAGTCCGCCGTTGCGCGAGCGCGCCGCGAGGATTCCAAATAGTAAGCCGGCACGAAGTTAGCGTACTGAGGCACCCCGAAGCACGGAATCGACCACCGTTTCGATCATTTTGGCAGAGAGCTTAAGGTGACCGAACAGCGCGCGAAAGTAAAAAGGCGCTATGAGAATGTCGATGAATAGCTCGACATTGACGTCAGCGCGAATTTCCCCGCGTTTGATGCCCCGGCGAAATGCGGCGCGTATCGAGCGCCGGCGCTTCGCCAGCACGTCCTTGCGGATGGTCCGTGCGAGTACCGGGTCATCCGCCATCTCGCCGACCAGGCCTGCAACCGCGGAACCTAAGGCGCCCTGAAAGCCGGTGACCAGGGTTTCAACAGTTCGCATCAGGTCCAGGCGAAGCGATCCCGTGTCCGGCGTCGGGTGAGCGCCTAATTCCGACACGACCGCGTAAGCCACGAGATGTCGTTTGCTCGGCCAGCGCCGGTAAAGGCTCGCACGCGCCCGGCCGGTCTTGCGCGAGATTCCCTCCATGGTGATCGAACGATAGCCGTGAAGCTTGAGTTCCAAGAGCACGGCATCGACCACGGCTCGGTCGATTGACCGGTCCACGGGCCGGCCCAGGCGGAGTTTGGGCTTTAGCAAACTGCGCCTGGGCGTTCGTTGGGGTCAGGTTTGGGGCTGAGGCTGCGGCAGGGTCAGTTTCAGTGCGGCAGCCGCAGATGCGACCTTGCTTTGCGCATCTTTGCCGGATGTCACAGCATCCTCCGGATTGCCCGCTTTGAAAGCATCTTCCGCCTTGCTCCACGCCGTATTGGCATCGGCGAGCCCGGACTTTGCCTCGCCGAGATTCACGTCCTTCGGAACGTGCTTGGTCTTTGTCAGGGCATCGACGCGGGTTTGCACCGCGCTGAGCGATTGGGGAACGGAAGCCGCCAGACTGCGCCATTCGTTGCCCAAAGCCTTCACCATTTCATCCTTCTTGGCCGCTACGGCGTCCGACAACCCATTGATCTCGGTCAATACGGCGGGCGCGCCGGCAATTACCGCGGCGTAGTCCTTTTTGTCGAAGGAGGCAGTCAGTCCGGCGACCTTGGCCTGCGCTTGGGCGTATTGGTCTGGAACGTACTTTTGAGCGTCGGCCGATATGGCGCTCAACTTGCCATTGATGTTATCCAGGGCATTCTTGGCAGGCTCCATCTGGTTTACGCAGGCTGCAAACAGCACCGCGACAGAGCACAACGTCAGAAATCTTGTAATTCTTTGATTTGACTTCATGGGAGGCCTCCTTACTTCAATGAGATAAGGTACGCCATGTCTCGAAAAGATTGCAAGTCACGGCGTTTTCACCCCGAGCGCCACACGGTGAATGTTGCCGCCGCTGCGCTCGATCTTGCAGTGCCGCGGGCGCACTCGCCAGGCACGATCGAGGCCGGTTTGTCATAGCGCGGAGCAAAGAACGCCGGCTGCCGTTCCGCATCCCGAAACACGCCGGTAATGAGCAGCCCGTCACGGGCGCCGCCTTTGCAAGCTTTTAGAGTGCCTGGACGCCCCATCGCCAACCACCGGCAGGTTTAAACCCATGCGTAGTCAAATCATCGGCCTCGGTCTGCTCTTGGCGGCCATCGCTCTTCCCGCCGCGGCCGACAATGGCCCCCTCTATGTGGCCCCCGGGCCCTCCAATCTGGTCGCTCCCGATGTGGTGAAGCGCAGTCAAGAACAGCTGGCCGGATCGGCCAGAAAATTGGGCGATTTGATCGGTGACTCGCTCAAGTCGCGCACCAGCCATGCCACCGATCTGGTGGTTACCACCCGGTGCGGGCATTACCTGTCAGCCAGCATTTCGTTTGCAGACGGATCGGCCAAGACGCTCAACTTGGGCAACGCGCCGGCAAGTCGAAGCGATATGGACAAGGCGCGGGCGGCCATTCCGATACTGCGCTTCGTTGATCAGCCCGGCTGCGACCACTGACGCCGGCTGTCTCTGCTACCATCGAGCGATGCCGTCCGATCCGATCGAAAACTGGCGCCGCGTCGCCGCGAATCGCGATGTCCAGGGACTTGGCCAGCTGCTCGCCGACGATGCGGTGTTCCATTCGCCTGTTGTGCACACTCCGCAAGCCGGCAAGCGCATCACCCAGAAGTATCTTGCCGCGGCCTTTCAGGTCTTTTTCAATGAATCATTCCGCTATGTGCGTGAACTGCGCGGCGATCGGGATGCGGTGCTCGAATTCCAGGTCGAGCTGGATGGAATCAGCGTCAATGGCGTCGACATGATCAAATGGAATGACGCCGGAAAAATCACCGAATTCAAAGTAATGCTGCGCCCTTTGAAAGCGGTCAATCTCATTCATCAGAAAATGGCGCAAATGCTTGCAAGCGTTGGCGCGGCATCGTCGAACTAGCGCACGCCGCCGTTACCGGGCGAAATGACCCGGCCCAACTCGGTGGCGCGGCTCAGGCGGTCCAATACGCCGTAGGCGAGGCGCGATATCCGAGCGATGGCTTCCTCGCCGGCGCGCTCATTTGCAAGATAGGTGGTCATGACGCAAATGACGTACGGGCGGTTTTTGAGAAACACGATGCCGGAGTCATTGCGCACTCCCTCGAGTTCGCCCGGCTTGTCGGCGATTTTCAGATCCGGCGGCAGCTCGCGCGGAATCCAGCTGTCCTTGCTGGTCGCCAACACGTTGAAGAAATCATCGAGCAGCGGAGCACCGATCACTTTGCCCCGATAGAGTTGCTCGAGCAGCTCCATCATCTCGCGCGGCGTCGAGATGTTCTCTCGGCCTTGAGCCGCCGCCTCAAGGTCCATCATCTTGCGGCGCAGTTGAGTGTGCGCAAGGCCGAGCGATTCCGTCAAGCGCACGACATTGTCCATTCCCACGCGATCGATGAGAACGTTCGTCGCCGAGTTGTCGCTGACCGCCACCATGATGGTCGCGAGATCGCGGTTGGTGAGCGCGGAAACTCCCGGCGTGAGGCCGCCGAGAATGGCGCTGTCAGGCACGAGATCGGCGGCGCGTACCACATAGCGGTCATTCAATGTCGCTTTGCCGCCGACGCCACGCGCGGACTGCTGCGCCTGATGATAAAGCTCCGCCAGCACCGCGATCTTGATGGAACTCGCCTGTGGAAAGATCTCATCAGGGTGCACGAGAAGCTGCTGTCCCGAGGTCAGGTCCAAAATGGCTACTCCGAGTACGCCATCGAGCTGTTGCTCAACTCCGGAAACCGCAGACCGCAAGTGATCCCACAGCAGTTGCTGCTTGGCATTGAGCGGCGAATCGGCCGCATGCAGGGGCGCCGCTGAGAGCAGAAAACCCAAGGTGACCAGCCGTTTGAGCATCCCCAATACCCCTCTTGACTTGTTCGAGAATCCGCGAGCGCCAGAATGCCATACAAGCACAGCCCGCGCACGAGAACTGAACGTTGCCGGCCTAGGGCGGCGCCCAAGTCGAGTCGATCAGATGCTCGTCCATTGCTTTGCCTGGCGCACACTGATTCGAATAATAGGCGGCTTGCAGACCGCCGATCATGCCGCGCTGCTGATAGTTGATGTTGAAAATATCCAGCGCGTTTTGTTTGGCGGTCTCGTCCGCGACCCCGAGCAGTTTCGCGGCGCGGTAATTTCGCTGCACCGCCTGGCATTCGGTGCGCGCTTCGTTCAGTTCGCCGCGGACGTGCATGCTTTCGTGCGTGAACAGATCCAGGCTGTCGAGCTCCTCATGTGTGGCTCGGCCTGGATGGCGCAGATACGCCATCAGTGTGCCGCACCAGGGTTTTTGAATGACGATTCGGCCGGTTCGCGGATTGGCGTGGCCGGACGCGAGCATTTCCGGGTCTATCATCGTGTCGAACAGGGTGTTGCAATGAACCCTGGCGCGATGCTCATCGGCCAGTTGGGTCGCCTTGACCGACAAAAACCATTGAAAGTACCACGTGTGGACCGGCGGCCAGGCAAACGCGACGGCCAGCCCCAAAACCAATGCCAGGTAAGGCTTCACCACCGGTCGCGGGTGATCGAAACCTGCGGGCGCGACCAAGCCGCCGCGAATCTCTCGAAATGCGCACCAGGCAAAAAATAAGGACGCCAGAATCCACAGCAAGAGCACGAGTCCCCGTCATTTCCTGCGGGTGACTATAGGCGCCGCGCTGCTCGCGTACTGTGAAGCCGCTCAGATTGCGGACCGGCTCCGCGGCATGCCCTCGCCGTTGTCGCGGCGTGCCGAACCCAGGATGGGCACGGTCGGCGGATCTATCGGATCAAAGAGACCACCATTGCGATCGTCAGCAATGCCATTGAGGTAATCAAGACGTTATGGCCCCAGCGGGCAATCTTTCCAAGCATATTTAAAGCTCCCGGTAACGATAATCACAGAACACGGCAACCTGGGAGCGGTTGCAATTTCGCTGCATCAATATGGGTGCAATTCGTTACAGTTCAACCATCGTCGATGCGACCGAATCGCAGCCAATTGCCAGGAAAACGCCGCTTTTTCGCGTCAAGTGAGCATTTCTCGCCAGCCGGTGAAATCTTATCGTCGCGAGGGGGCGCCGCGGCCGTTTTTGGCGGCACCGTCCCCCGGGTGGCGCTAGGCTCCGCCGGCAGGGGGCGCGTCGACGGCGAATAGCTGCGTTTCGAAGTTCTGAAATGCTTTGAACTCGAGCGCGTTGCCGGTGGGATCGAGGAAGAACATCGTCGATTGCTCGCCGGTTTGGCCTTTGAATCGTGTGTACGGCTCGATGACGAATGCGACCTTGTGGTGCCGCATCCTTTCGGCCAATTCGGCCCACTGCGCCGGCCTGAGCACCACGCCGCAGTGAGGCACCGGCACACCCTGTCCATCGACCGGGTTGAAATGACTTGCCAGTTTTCCGTTGCTGCCCAAGTTAGGGTTCAGATGGCAGACAAACTGATGCCCGTACAAATTGAAGTCGATCCACTGCGCGCTGCTGCGGCCCTCGCTGCAACCGAGAACCGTCCCATAGAAAGCGCGCGCTTCGGCGATGTCGCGCACTTGAACGGCAATATGGAATGGTGTTAAAGCTTGTTTCACCAACATGTCCTGCGCGGTTTGCGTGACCGGCCGCAGAAAAGCATAACATTAACGCTTATGAATGAATTGCAGCGATGCCGCTGAGCTTGTTGTCCGGCCTGCGGCCCTTCGATCGCCGCCAGGCCGTGCGCGACTGCCTGGCCGGCGTGAATCTTGCCTCGATCAATCTGCCGCAGGTCTTGGGCTATGCGCGCATTGCCGGCATGCCCGTCGTCACGGGATTTTATACGCTGCTGCTGCCGCTCGTCGGATTCGCGCTGTTCGGCTCGTCGCGCCATCTGGTGGTGGCTGCGGATTCGGCCACCGCGGCGATCATCGCCGGCTCCCTGTCGCAAGGCGCGGTGCCGGGCAGCGAACATTATGTGGCGCTTGCCAGCTTGGTGGCGCTGCTGACCGGCGGATACCTGTTGCTCGCGCGGATTTTCCGGTTGGGCTTCCTGGCCGATTTTTTGTCGCGAACCGTGCTCGTCGGATTTTTGACCGGCGTTGGCGTGCAAGTCGGCATTGCGATGCTCAGCGATATGTTCGGCATTGCCACCACATCCAGTAACTCGCTGGTTCGGTTGTGGCAGTTGGGCGGCGGCCTGATGCAGCCGCATTGGTTGACGATGGCTCTCTCCGGTTTGGTCACCACCGTCGTCCTGCTTGGCGATCGCTTCGCGCCGCGTTGGCCGCTGGCGCTGCTGTCGGTGGTGCTGACGATCGCCGCGAGCAACGCGCTGCACCTGGCCGAACAGGGCGTTGCGGTTGTCGGTCCAATCACCGGCGGATTGCCTTCGATTCACCTGCCCCGCGTGAGTTGGAGTGAATTTCTGTCGCTGCTGCCGCTCGCCGGGTCCTGCTTCGTGATGATCATTGCGCAAAGCGCGGCCACCTCGCGGGCATTCGCGCAGCGCTACGCCGAGCGGGTCGACATCGACGCGGACATGTTGGGATTGTCCGCGGCCAATTTGTCCGCTGCGCTGACCGGCACTTTCGTCGTCAATGGCAGCCCGACCCAGACGGCAGTGGCGGATGGCGCCGGTGCGCGCAGCCAGATTGCACAGTTGGTGTTGGCGGGGGTGGTGTTGCTGGTGCTGCTGTTCTTAACCTCGCCGTTGCAGCACCTGCCTCGCTGCGTACTGGCGTCCATCGTCTTCACGATCGCCGTCGGCATGGTCGACTTCGGCCGTCTCGGTAATATCCGCCGCGAAAGTCCCGGCGAGTACTATCTGGCGGTGGCGACCGCGGCCGCCGTGGTTGCACTCGGGGTGGAGCAGGGAATCTTGCTGGCGATCGCGCTGTCCCTGTTCCGGCATGTGCGCCACAGCTATCGGCCCCACACCATGATGCTGGTGGCGGATGCCGAGGGACGCTGGATAACGGTGCCGGCGCAACCGGGCAAGGTTACCGAACCGGGCCTGATCGTCTATCGATTCGGCGCCGATCTATTTTACGCGAATCAAAACCTCTTCAGCGACGAAGTGCGCGCGCTGGTTGCGCGCGCACCGACCCCGGTGCATGCCGTTGTCATCGACGCGAGCGCGATCACGGATATCGACTGCAGCGCCGCGCAATCCTTGCGCAACCTGATCGATGAGATGAGCGCACGAAACGTCGCGCTGGTCTTTGGCCGCGTCACCAGTTACCTGAAGTCCGATCTGGACCGGCACGGCATCACGGCAGCGGTTGGTGCGGCACGAATATTTCCTACGCTGCATGATGCCATTGAGTTTGCGCGCGGCCGCCCGCTCGCGCGCACCAGCCAAGCGCAACCGGGCGGCGCTTGAACGGCCGATGTGCGGCGCCAAGTCAGGAGGAAATTCCGTCGATCCAGGTGCGCAGTACCCGTAATTCGTCGTTCATCAGCACAAGATCGGCGCGGAACCCTGGCGCGATTCGCCCGAGTTCATGATCCAACCCCAAGAAGGCCGCCGGGTACTCGCCCGCCATGCGCGCCGCCTGCGCAACGCTCAAACCCAGCAGATGCACCGCATTGCGCACGGCCGTGGCCATGTCCAGGCCGGTGCCGGCGAGCGTGCCGTTCTCGTCCCGGCATACGCCATCGGCCACGTGAACGGTGCGCCCCTGCAGAATGAAGCTTGTCGCCGGCGATCCCACCGGCGGCATGGCGTCCGTCACCAGCATGAATCGCTCCGGACGCTTGCAGCGCAGCGCCAGCTTCAGCATGACCGGGTCGACGTGGTGGCCATCGACGATGATGCCGCACCAGGTGTTGGCATCAAGGAGAGCCGCGCCGACGATTCCCGGCTCGCGCGGCGCCAGCGGCGCCATCGCATTGAATAGGTGTGTAAAGCCGCGCACGCCATGCGCGATCGCCGCCGCGGTCTGATCGTAGCTGGCGTCGCTGTGGCCGGCGGATAGCAGAATCCCTGCGGCGGCCAATTGCGCGATCATGTCGGTCGTGGTCATTTCCGGCGCGAGCGTGAGCACGGTGCGGCCGCCGCGCAAGCTGCACAACAGGGAAATCACGCCGTGGTCCAGCCGCCGCAAATGTTTGGGATCATGCACGCCGCGGCGCGCCCAATTGAGGAACGGACCCTCGATATGGATTCCGAGTGCGCCGGGCTGGCGCGCATCGAGCGAAGATTGCACCGCGGCAATGGCTTGTGCGATGGTATCGAGATCGTCGCTGATCAAGGTCGGCAGGAAGCCGGTCGTGCCAAATTGCCTATGCGCTGCGCCGATTGCGCGGATCGATTCCGGGCTCGGGTCATCGTTGAAAAGTACGCCGCCGCCGCCGTTGACCTGCACATCGATGAAGCCCGGCAGCAAGACATGTCCTTCAAGATCGACGCAAACGGCCTCCTGGCAGCGCGGATCCGAGGAAGGGACGACGGCTTCGATGCGGCCGCCGGCGAGCAGCACCGTCTGTCCGGTCACGATCCGCTCGCCGGAGAGTATCCGGCCGTTCAACAGGGCGGTGCGCACTACACGGTCTCCGTGATCTTGTGCAAGTGCGGCGGATGGTCCGGGTCGAGGCCGCGCCTGACGCTGAGCGAGGCAAGCATTCGGTAAGCGCTTTGTACCAGCAGAATCGGCTGCAGTTCCGCCGGGGCTTCGATGGCCGGCAACAAGATCGAGCCCGCCGCGTTGCCGCCGGCGAGCAGCACCGGCACGCCGCGGCGCCCCAGCTCGATGCCGAGAGCTTCGATTCCCGGCCGCGTGCCGTCCTGCTGCGCCAGCAGGAGTGCGGGAAAGCCCTTGCGCAGCAGCGCAAAAGGTCCATGGCGAATTTCAGCGCTGCTGAATGCTTCGGCGTGGATGGCGCAGGTCTCCTTGCATTTGAGCGCAATTTCTTGTGCCGCGCCGAGCCCCAATCCACGGCCCACGACGTACAGATTGTCGGCCAACTCGAGCTCAGCGAGCGCCGCGGACCAGTCGAGCGTCCAACTGCGGTCCATCAGATCCGGCAACTGCGCCAACGCGGAGTCGAGTTTCGCATCCAAGGTCCAAGCGGCGACCAGCCGGGCGATCGCCGCCAGCGATGCAAGGTAGGATTTGGTTGCCGCGACACTTTTCTCCGGTCCGGCATGCAACTCGATGACGAGATCCGCCGCGGCCATCAACGGTGAATCGGCGCTGTTGCACAGTGCCAGGATCGTGGCGCCGGAGGCTTTCGCCGAGGCGACCGATGCCAGCAGATCTGGGCTGCGTCCAGACTGGGAGATGGCTAAGACCAGGCAGCCGCGAACATCCTGCGTAATACCGTAGACCGAACTCACGGACGGCGCAGCCGAAGCGGTCAATACTTGCGCGTGAGTTTCGATCAAATACTTGGCGTAAGTCGCCGCGTGGTCGGAGCTGCCGCGTGCGCAGGTGATGACCGCGCGAGGCTTGAGCTTTCGCAGCTTGGCTCCGACGGTATGCATCGGCGCGGAAGCATATCGCTGTTGCGTGCGCACGGCATTGGAGGCGTCTGCGGCTTCCTGGAACATGAGCGTCCGCTCCGCAGTTCGCGAACGCTCGCCGCTCATGTGCTGAGCTCGGCGACGAAGTCGTAGGTGTCGCCGCGGTAGTACGACTGCGAGAATTCGATCGCGCGCCCGTCGGGCAGCGATCCCAATCGTTCAACCAGCAGCCCGGCATCTCCGGCCTTGGCTTTCAAGAGTTCGGCCTGATCGGACGTGATGAGCACCGCCCGCAAGCGCTGCAACGCGCGCACCGGGCGATGTCCGGCGCGCTCCAGAGCTTCATATAGCGATGCATCCACAGCCTCGAGTGATGGAAGGGCAGTGGCGACGATGGTGGCGTATTCCAAGGCCATCGGCGCATCGTCCGCATAGCGAATTCGATTGAAGCGAAATACCGGCGTTCCAGGACTCAAGCGCAGCGCCAGCGCCTCCTCGGGCGTCACGGTGCCCGCAGCCCGCTTCAGCCATACGCTGCGCGGCGTTCGGCCGCGTGCGCGCATGTCCTCCGAGAAGGAGGTGAGCATGGCGAAGTTCTTGTCGACGCGCGCCGAGACGAAATTTCCCGCGCCCTGGCGTCTGACGAGAAGTCCATCTGCGACCAATCCGTCCAGTGCTTTGCGCACCGTGATGCGCGACACCGCGAAATCCGCCGCCAGATCGCGCTCCGATGGCAGGGCATCGTCGGGGCCCAAAATCCGGCTGTCGATGGCCTTGCGCAGCACCCGCTGCAACTCCTGATAGAGCGGCAAATTGCCCTGACCATCCAAGGGACCAATGGTTTTAGCGAGCGAGGTCATGGGGCCCGAGGGCACTTCCGTTGTTGGTTTAGTCACTTAAGAATACCAAACAAATACCAGTAAGAGAACAACAACTGCAGTTATAGATGTTTATATTATTGATTTTTATCATAAAGTATCTGCCATGAATGTATTTATTAAACGGCACTAGCGATTTTTAATAATTGGTACTATATTGGGTTCTAATTGGTGTGGCATACAAACGGCAGCCATACGGCGGATGCAGCGGGCTGATAAACAAAATTGGTGACAGGACAGGGGGCATCGATATGAAGCGGACAGGGGATATCTATATGAATCGGATCGCACTGGCGGTCAAGTCGGCACTGGGAATCGCAATGCTCGTGCCGCCGGCGTTCGCATTGGCCGCGGCAGCCGCAGCGCCCGATGACAACGCGCTGCAGGAAATCGTGGTCACCGGTATCCGCCAATCCGTGGAGAAATCGATCGAAGCGAAACGCCGCGCGACCGAAATCACCGAAGTGGTGACCGCCGAAGACATCGGCAAGATGCCGGATAAGAACGTCGCCGACTCGCTGGCACGCCTGCCGGGGGTTACCACCAGCGCCGCCGGCGCCAACGAAGGCGGTTTCGATGAAAATGACCGCGTCAGCATGCGTGGCACCAATCCCAGTCTGACGCAGACCTTGATCAACGGCCACAATGTTGCGGCCGGCGATTGGTTCGTGCTCGACCAAGTCCAAACGGTCGGCCGCAGCGTCAGCTACACCTTGCTCCCCTCGGAGATCGTCAGCAAGATAGTGGTTGAAAAGAGTTCCAGCGCCTCGCTAGTCGAAGGCGGAGTGGCCGGTTCGGTCGACATCATCACACGCAAGCCGCTGGATTTCGGCAAGCCGTTCACGCTCGAAGCCTCGGTAGGCGCGGTGTACGCGGATCTGCCCTCGAAGACCGACGGGCAGTACAGCGCGCTCGCCAACTTCAAGAACGATGCCAATAATTTTGGCGTCATGCTGCAGCTGTTCTCAGAAACCCGGCACTTGCGCCGCGACGGCGTTGAAATCTTGGGCTATGACACCATTGCACCCGGGAGCCCGATCGCGACGTCCCACCCGGATCTGTCCGGCGTGCAATATCCGACTGAAATCGGCGCCGCGTATTTCACGCAGGAGCGCCAGCACACCGGCGGCGTGCTCGACATCGAGTTCAAACCGACGGACGATCTTAGTTTGGATCTGTCGGCCTTTTCATCGAAGCTGACCGCCAGCAACTACAACCGCAATTACTTGATGTGGTCGACTCACTTCGTCGGCTCGGGCGCCGGCCAAGCGCCGGATCCGGGCTATGTCGTGCAGAACAACACGCTGACCTCGGCGAACTTTACCGGTGTGCCCGGTACTTTTTATGGCGTCTATGACCAAATCTCGCGGCCCGATGAAGTGGCAACCGCGAATTTCGTCAATCTCGATACGACTTGGAATGCCAACAGCGCGCTCTCTTTCTTGGCCCAGGTCGGATATTCCTGGGGCGACGGCAAGACACCGACGCAGGACGTGTCGGAAACCCAGCCAGGGTTGGGCAGCGGCGCGGGATATCAGCTCAACGGTCTCGGCAGCGCGCCCAATTTCAATCTCGGCAACACCGTCAACACGACGCCGACTCCCGGCGGCGTGCCGGTCACTTTCGGCTGGATATTCGGCGCCGAGGACATCGACGTCCGGGACACGGAAAAGTGGGCGAAAATCGACAGCAATTACCAGATCGACAATGGCGCCTGGAAGGACCTGAAGTTCGGTGTGCGTTACCAGGCGCACGACCGCACATCTCCCACCGGCGTCGCCCAGGGCCCGCTTGCCCCGGGCATGAATCCGGCGAATTACCCCCAAGGATTTTCCAACTATCCGGGCAATTTCGACACCTTCGGCGGCAATATTCCCACTGGGATCTGGTATTGGACCCCGGCGCAGCTGGCGGCCTACAACAGCCCCGCCAACGTCAATCGTGACCCGATAACGCGCGAGTACTACCAGTATCTGTTCGCGGTGTACGAAAAGGATGCTGCCGCCTTCGTCCAGGCCGATTTCAAGGGCGACAACTGGTCTGCGAATGTGGGCGTGCGCTACGTGCAAACGAAAGAGGATGCCATCAGCTACACGCAGGTGGATCCGAGCACTCCGGGTGCGGTGCTCACCTCGGCATTCGGACCCTTTGCGGGCATCGAAGGAAAACATACCTACAATGATGTATTGCCGAGCGCGAACTTGAAGCTCGATCTGACCAAGGATTTAGTGGCGCGCTTTGCCGCCGCGGAGACCATGACGCGGCCAGACTACTCCGCGCTCGCGGGCTTCACCAACCTGACGCCGCCTGGCGCAGTCGGGGAAGTCGGCAGCGGTTCCGGCGGCAACCCGGATTTGAAGCCGATTCGTTCCACCAATTTGGATGCCGGCCTGGAATGGTATTTCGCGCCGCGCTCGCTGCTCAGTGCCACGGCCTTCTACATGGACTTGCGCAACTACATCGGCTACGGCTCGCAGATCAAGACCTACACCACCTACAGTTCGCAATTCCCGAACGGCGCGGCGGTACCCTACAACTTGACCGTGCCCATCAACGCTCAAGGCAGGGTCGAAGGAATGGAGGTCGCGTATCTGCAGGCGATCACCGACAACTTCGGTTTTGCCGGCAACTACACCTATGCGGACGGCAAGCAAACTTCCAATGTGCAGCCCACTTTAACCGGAGCGCCGGGCGATGATCGCCTGGTCGGCACGTCGAAGGACACCTACAACGTGAGCGCCTACTTCGAGAACAAGATGTTCAACGCGCAGCTGGGATACACCTACCGCTCGGCGTTCTACAGCGGCTTGGATCGCAGCACTGCGTTCACTCAGGACAACTTCGGCACGCTCTCGGCTTCGTTGGGATACACCATGAACGAGCATTTCTCGATCAAGTTGGATGGCTTGAACCTGAACAATCCGACGCTCAAGTACTACGCCTTGAACACGACCCAGCCGCGGGCCTTCTACAGGAACGGATCGCAGTACTACTTGAACTTCTTCTTCAAGCTGTAGGCCGGCGAGATCGGTTCCTGCACGAGACATTCGGGTAGAGTGTGGATCGTGCGAACGGCCTTAAGTCTGGTGGGAGGATCCCGGGCGGCGGTGCAAACCGCCGCCCTCGTTCTGAGCTTCGCGCTGCCGCCGGCGGCGCACGGCGGAGTCATCCCGGCTCCCGCCAAAGTGACAGCCGGCAGCGGCTTCTTCAGCGTCGATTCCACCGTTGCCATGCGCGTGCCGCCGCACGATCGCGACGCCGAGGCTGCCGCTCGCTACCTGGCTGAATTGTGGACCCGTTCCAACGGGCTGACCTTGTCGGTCCGGGGCGGCAACGCCCATGCCGATCGGGCGATCGAGTTCCGGCGCCGTCGCGGCTTGCTCCCCGAAGCCTATCGGATCGAGGTCACACCGCAACGGATTACCGTGAGCGCCACCACCTCGGCGGGCCTTTTCTACGGCGCCGTCACGCTCTGGCAACTTCTGCCGGTTCGCAAAGGCGGCGGTCGGATCGCGGCGCAAACCATCAGCGATGAGCCGCGCTACCCTTGGCGGGGGCTGATGCTGGACGCATCGCGGCATTTTCAGACGCCGGCTTTTGTGCGCTCCATGATCGACTGGATGGCATGGCACAAACTCAATGTTCTGCATTGGCATCTCACCGATGATCAGGGCTGGCGCCTGCAGATTCGCAGGTACCCGAAGCTCACCGCGGTGGGGGCCTGGCGAATTCCCGCCTCGATTCCCGGCAGCCCGAGCCCGCAGCGATACGGTGGCTACTACACGCAGCAACAGGTGCGCGACATTGTCGCCTTCGCGGCAACTCGTCATGTGCAAATCGTCCCGGAGA
Organism: uncultured Gammaproteobacteria bacterium; assembly: GCA_963812125.1. Lineage (GTDB taxonomy): Bacteria > Pseudomonadota > Gammaproteobacteria > Steroidobacterales > Steroidobacteraceae > Bog-1198. The sequence continues at coordinate 259,910 of CAWETY010000010.1, read as the reverse complement.
TCGACATGCCCGGTCACGCGCAGGCGGCGCTGGCCGCATACCCTGAACTCGGCGCGATTGACGGCCATCCCGCCTTGAAGGTGTCGGCCAAATGGGGCGTGCACACGCATTTGTTCAATTTGGAGCCCGGCACTTTCGAGTTCTTGGAAAACGTGCTCGACGAGGTGATGCAACTGTTCCCGTCGCCCTACATACACATCGGCGGCGATGAAGCCGTCAAAGACGAATGGAATTCTTCGGCGGCCGTGCAAGCACGGGCGCGCCAACTGGGCATCGCCGATGCCGGCGCCTTGCAACGCTATTTCACCCAAAAAATCAGCAGCTATGTGGCGCGCAAGGGCAGACGCGCGGTGGGCTGGGATGAAATTCTGCAGCCTGGCCTCGCGGCCGATGCGGTGGTCATGTCATGGCACGGCGCCTCCGCTGCGCATGCGGCGGCGATCCAGGGCAACGATGCGGTGCTGGCGCCGGACCCGCGGCTGTATTTCGATCACCGTCAGAGCTCGCTCGCCAGCGAACCTCCGGGGCGCATTCCGATCATTTCCTTGAAGAGCGTATACGACTTCGAGCCGCATGACGCCGGGCTCTCCGCGGCACAACAACGGCATATTCTCGGGCTCCAGGCCGATTTGTGGACAGAGCACATGCAGACCGAACGGCGGGTCGATTGGATGGCGCTGCCGCGCGCTGCGGCATTGGCGGAAGTGGGCTGGTCACCGCAGCAACGCAGCTGGCCCGATTTCCTCGAGCGCTTGGCAGCGATGTTCGCCCGCTATCGCAAGTTTGGTTTGAACTATTCGGACAGTGTGTTCGGCATCGAGCCCGAATACGCCCACGATGGCGCCGCCATTCGCGTGGCCCTCGCGAATTTACCCGAACTCACCGGTTCCCTGCCCGAGGCCGGCATTCGCTACACGCTTGACGGCGGCGCGCCCACCAGCCGATCGCCCCGCTATTCCCAACCACTGGATCTGCTGTCCGGCGCGCAAATTCGCGCCGCCACGTTCCTGCACTCAGAGCAGCTGTCGCGGATTTTTTCCGTGCATTTGGATGCACACAGCGTCTCGCGGCGCACGAGCCATCAGCTGGAGCTCTGCAGCGATGGCGTCGGCCTGTTGCTCGAGCCCGGCGCCGGCGTGGATCCGGATGCGCCGTTCGCCGTCGATATCATGAATCCATGCTGGATCTATCGCGGCGTGGATCTTACGGCGGGACCGCGCTTCACGGCGGCCGTGGCGCCGCTGCCATTCAACTATGAGTTGGGCGCCGATGAAGCCAAGATTCGGGTCGGGGACGCGCGCACGCCGGAAGGCGAACTCGAGATCCACCTCGACGGATGCGATACCCCGCCCATCATCCTACCGCTCGCGCCGGCCGCGGGCCGCGCCGAGGTCACGATATTGCCTGTGCATCGATTACCGACGCTGCCCGGCCGACACGACCTTTGCTTGAGATTTGCCCGCCCACGCCTCGATCCGTTCTGGGCGCTCGACTGGGTCGAGATCGGGGAGTAGGCGCTTGCGGATCCTTGCGCCATTCGACGGCTGGTGCGCTTCTCTGGAGGAGGTGCCTGATGAAGTTTTCGCCGGGCGCATGCTCGGTGATGGTCTCGCGATTGATCCGACCACCGGTGTCGTCCTGGCGCCCTGCGACGGTGAGATCGTGACTCTGCCGCAAAGCGCGCACGCCGTGTCCATTCGCAGCGCAGAAGGCCTGGAAGTTCTTGTTCACATCGGCATCGATACGGTGACGCTCGGCGGTCAGGGATTTGACGCGCGCGTCAAACCGGGGGCCCGGGTCCGAGGCGGAGAAGAGCTCATTCGATTCGACCTGGACCTTGTGGCGCGCGGCGCGAAGAGTTTGATGACCCCTGTTGTGGTGACCTCCGACGGCGCGGTGGTGACCCATCGGCGCGGCCCGGGCCTGGTCAGGGCCGGAGAGTTGCTGTTCCAGGTTGACGGTGCAAGTCATCGGCCAGTTTCCCAGCCGCCCGCATCGGGCGCGGAATCTGCCGCGCGGGCGGAACGCACCATTGTGGTTGCCTTGTCGCAGGGTTTACATGCCCGGCCCGCCGCATTGCTGGCGCGGCGCGCCAAAGGGGTGTCGGCATCTATCACTCTTCGGGCGCACGGGCGTGCAGCCGATGCGCGCAGCGTCGTCGGTATCATGGCGCTCGGCGTGCGCCGCGGAGACCAGCTTTTGGTTCAGGCCGCGGGTGCGGAGGCATCGCAGGCCGTTGCGGAATTATTGGCGGCCCTCAACGAAGCCGAGCGGATGGATGTGGCGCACGCGGCGGTGGCCATTCCCGCGGCACCTGCCTTAGCCGCGACATCCGCGCCATCCGCGGCGCGGCGCGAAGCGCGGCCGGGCGAAATGACCGGTATTTGTGCCGTACCCGGATTCGCGGTGGGCCGCGCGGCGCGGATCGCACGGCGCGAAATCGAAGTCACCGAGCAAGGGCGCGGCAATGCTTACGAGCTGGGCGAACTGGAGCGGGCGCGAGCCCATGTGAGATCGAGACTGGAGCGCGTCCGCAATACCGGTGGTGCCGAACGGCGCGAGATCATCGGTGCGCATCTCGAATTTCTGGACGACCCCGGATTGAACGACAGCGCCAACCAGCTCATCGCCACCGGCAAAAGCGCCGGCTTCGCGTGGCGCGGAGCCACACGACGATCCATCGCGGCGCTGCAGTCGCTCGACGATTCGCGTCTGCGGGAACGAGCCGATGATCTCCTGGACGTTGAAGCTCATGTTTTGCTGGCGCTCGCAGGGGAGGCAAGACCCATGCGTCTGCCGCTTCCGGACCAGGCCATCCTGCTTGCGGACGAGCTGCTGCCATCCGAATTGACCGCGCTTGACCGGCGGCGCCTGGCCGCCATCGCGTTGAGCGGCGGCGGCGTCACCTCGCATGTCGCCATTCTGGCTGCCGCCATGGAAATACCCATGTTGATCGGAATCGGTGCCGCGCTGCGAACGGTGCCGGACGGTCAGATGATCATCGTTGATGCCGACAACGGCACATTGCATGAGGCGCCCCCCGCCGATGCGCTGGCGCGGGCTCGGTCGGTCGTTGCCGCCCGGCTTGCGCGAAGCGCCGCACTGCGGGCGGCGGCGGTCGAGGAAAGTCGCTCGTTGGATGGCACGCGGGTTGAAGTGTTTGCGAATCTCGGCAGCACAGCCGACGCGATGGTCGCCGTCGAGAATGGTGCTGAGGGCTGTGGATTGCTTCGAACCGAGTTTCTGTTTATCGACCGCGCGACCGCGCCAACGGAAGACGAACAATTGGCGGCGTATCAAAGCATCGCCGACGCTCTCGGAGGCCGGCCGCTGATCTTGAGGATGATGGATGTGGGCGGGGACAAGCCCTTGGTGTACTTGCCGCTGCATGCGGAGCCGAATCCGGCGCTGGGGATGCGCGGGGTGCGCACCGCGCTGGCACATCCGGAGCTGATGCGCACGCAACTGCGCGCGGCGATGCGCGTGATGCCCCGAGGAACGGTGCGTTTGCTGATCCCGATGGTGACGGACGTGTCGGAAATCGTGGCCGTGCGACAGGTCGTCGATGAACTTGGCGCAGAGCTGGATTTGCAGGGCCGCATTGCGCTCGGTGCCATGATCGAAACGCCCGCGGCCGCGCTGACCGCTTCCACCTTGCTGGAAACAGTCGATTTCCTGTCCATCGGCAGCAATGACCTGACTCAATACGCGCTCGCCATGGACCGCGGCCACACTGAACTCGCGCGCCGCACCGATGCGCTTCATCCGGCCGTTTTGCAATTGATCGCCGCGGCCGCGCGCGCGGCTCAGGCGGCCGGGAAGCTGGCGGCCGTTTGCGGGGGCGTGGCGGCCGATCACACGGCAGTACCGGTCCTGCTTGGCTTCGGAGTCCGAGAACTGTCGGTGGTGCCGGCGGCGATCCCCGGGCTCAAAAGCCGGATCCGCTCGCTGCGCATTACCGACTGCGAGAAGCTTGCGCAAAGTTGTCTCGGCTTGGGTTCGGCAGCAGAGGTGCGCGGCATGGTTGAGCGATTCGACGGCGATAGGGGAGATGCCCGATGAGTTTTCGTTTCTCAGGCTTTCAACAGATGGGCCGCGCGCTGATGCTGCCCATTGCGGTGCTGCCCATCGCCGGTTTGCTGCTGCGTCTCGGACAGCCGGATCTGCTCGACTGGGCCGCCGTGGCGGCAGCCGGCAAAGCGGTGTTCGATAATCTGGGCTTGCTGTTTGCCGTTGGCGTCGCGGTGGGATTGGCCCGCGAAAATCACGGCGCCGCCGGGCTCGCAGCCCTGGTCGGCTACGTTGTGACGATGCGTGCGGCGGAAACCTTGCTGCATGCGGCACCCGGTTCGCTTACCAAGCCCAGCATTCCGGTGGGGTTGCTTTCCGGCATCATCGCCGGCGTCGCCTACAACCGCTACTGCAATATGGAGTTGCCCAGTTATCTGAGCTTCTTCGGCGGCCGGCGCTTCATCCCGATTGTCAGCGGAGTCTTGGGTCTGGCGCTGGGGATCATCCTGGGGTTTTCGTGGCCCCTTATCGAGCACGGCATGGATCTTGCCAGCCACGCCATATTGGGCGCCGGTTCGATTGGCCTGTTCGCTTACGGCGTGTTGAACCGAATATTGATCGTGACCGGTCTGCATCACATCCTGAATAATTTTGCATGGTTCATTCTCGGCGACTACCACGGCGCCACCGGCGATCTGAACCGCTTCTTCGCCGGCGACCCGAGCGCCGGTGCGTTCATGTCGGGTTTCTTCCCGGTCATGATGTTCGGCTTGCCGGGTGCGTGCCTCGCGATGTATCACACCGCGCGACCGGAGCGCCGCGCCGCGGTAGCCGGTCTATTGCTTTCGCTCGGATTGACCTCCTTCCTGACGGGCGTCACCGAGCCGGTGGAATTCACGTTCATGTTTCTCGCTCCCGTGCTGTACGCCTTGCACGCTGTGGCAACCGGCCTGGCGATGGTCCTGATGCATGCACTCGGCGTGCATTTGGGCTTCAGCTTCTCCGCGGGACTCTTTGACTACGTGCTCAATTTCACCCACGCCCAGCGGCCGCTGCTGCTGATACCGATCGGCATCGCCTACTTCGTGTTGTACTACGGCGTGTTTCGCTTTTGCATCGTACGCTGGAACCTCTCCACACCCGGCCGCGGTACTGACGACGCGCCCGCCCCGGCGAGCGCACCTGCGAGCCTCGGTGCGCGCGGCAGATCCTTTGTGGATGCCCTCGGCGGCGCGGGGAACCTGACGGAGGTCACCGCCTGCACCACGCGCTTGCGTTTGAGCCTCATAGACAATCGAGCCATCGACGAACCCGCGCTCACACGGCTGGGTTCTCGTGGCCTGCTGCGCTCCGCCGATACCGGGCTGCAGGTGGTCCTGGGTCCCATCGCGGATCAGGTCGCCGGCGAAATTCGCGATGTGATACGCATGGGTCCCGACAAGGCCGCGGCCCTGGCGGCGCTCGGCGGTCGCAGCAACATTGCAGACATTGAATGCCATGCGGGGCGCGTGCTGCTGCGCGTGGCCGATGCCAAGATCGTGGATGAATCGGCGCTGCATTTGCTCGGTGTCCGCGCCATCGCGCACCCGAGCGCCGGCTCCATGCACTTGCTGATTGCAGGGTCCGCCGCAGAGTGGGCGCAGCCGTTGCGCCGAATGCTGGCCTGAGGTCGAATGGGGCGCATGAGCGACACCGCCACTCTCTACAATCGAACTCCCGAGGAATCACTGCGCCGGCCTGCGCGGCAATCGGCGCTGCCCGCGACGTTGCGGCGCATCCTCATCGTTGGCGGCGGTACGGCCGGTTGGATGACCGCTCTCATCTTGGCCCGCTCGCTCATCGAACAAGGCGTCGAGATTACCCTGGTGGAGTCGCCCGCCGTGGGCATCATCGGCGTGGGCGAGGGCTCTACGCCCTGGTTGCGGGGATTCTTCGACAGCCTGGACATCGAGGAGGCGGAATGGATGCCCGAATGCCACGCCACCTATAAGTGCGGCATCACCTTTGACGGTTGGTCGAGCAAGCCGGGCCACGCCAGTTATTTTCATCCTTTTGCTTCGATGCTCGACAACCTCACGATGACGCAGTTCGTGCACAACACCGATGCGAGGATCCGCGGCGCCGACGTCTGCGCGGACCCGGATCGATTCTTCATCGCAGCCCGTCTGGCGCGGAAGCACCTGGCGCCAAAACCCGCCGAGCACTTCCCCTTCGACATCTGGCACGGATATCACTTCGACGCCGTGCTGTTGGGCCGGTTTCTGCAAAAAAAAGCCCTGCTGCGGGGCGTCCGTCATCAGACGGCGCATGTCACCCAAGCAAACTTGGATGAGCACGGCGCGATCGCGTCGGTGAGCACCAAGGAAGGCGCGACGATCGGCGCAGATTTGTTCGTCGATTGCACCGGATTCGCGGCGTTGCTCATCGACCAGGCCCTGAAGACGCCCTACGTCAGCTTTGCGGAAAATTTGTTCAACGATGCGGCCGTCGCCATGCCGACCCCCATCGGCGCGACGATTCCGTCCGAGACGGTCTCGACCGCAATGAAGCACGGTTGGGCGTGGAAGATTCCGCTCACTGAGCGCTTCGGCAACGGCTACGTCTACAGTTCGCAGTTTTGCTCTGCCGATCAGGCGGAAACGGAGCTGCGCGAACGCCTGGGTGCGCTCGATTCGGACACGCCGGCACGCCACCTCAAAATGAAGATAGGGCGGGTAACCAAACACTGGAATAAAAACTGTCTCGCGGTGGGACTGTCCCAAGGGTTTATCGAGCCTCTGGAGGCGACCGCACTGCTGTTCATTCAACAAACCGCCGCGGTCTTCGTCGAATTTCTCGAGCAAGGAGACCTGAGCGAAGCGGCCAAGGGGCGCTTCAACGCGCACGTCAACGAACATTTCGAGGGCACCCGCGACTACATCGTGACCCACTACAAGACCAACAGCCGTACGGATAGCGAATATTGGCGGGCCAACGCCGCGAATCGCAATATATCCGAGCCTTTGAAGCAGCTGCTCAATTTGTGGATGTCGGGCAACAGCATCGCGCCCGCGGTGCGCAAGCAGTCATTGGGGCGCGGCTATCCGGTTTTCTCCTGGTACTCGATCATGTCGGGAATGGGGATTTTCCCCGATGCGAACGATTTGCGGCCGCCGCGCAGCGAGGAGAAGACTTTCGGAATCGCGGAAATCGACAACCTGCTCGAGCGCAGCGCCGCCAACTATAAGGATCATCGCGAGGTTCTGCGCTGCATTCCGCCGCGCCGCAACGGCCGGACGCTGCAGGTTTATTTTTGGTGAAAGAATATTCGGGCCTGACCGTCGAGCAGATCCGCGGCGAGGTGCTGCCGGAAAAGCGCCCCGCCATATTGCGTGGACTGGTGCGCGACTGGCGCGCAGTGCGCGAGTTCTCGAATTCACCGGCATCTCTGGTGCGCTATCTGCAGCGGCTCGACAGCGGCGCGCCTGTGAATGCACTGATGACTGCGCCCGAGGCCGGCGGTCAAATTGCCTATAACGCCGCCATGGACGGTTTCAACTTCCACCGCAATCGCCTGCCGTTGTCGGAGATTGCCGCACAAGTCCTGCGCTATGCGCAATTTGCGCGGCCCCCGGCGGTTGCGGCGCAAAGCGCACTGATCCGCGACTGCCTGCCGGGGTTCGGCAGCGACAATGCGCTGGCGCTCTTCGATGAGACCATCCTGCCGCGCATTTGGTTGGGAAATCGGATCACGACCCCGACGCACGTGGATGAATGGAATAACGCGGCTTGCGTCGTGGCGGGCAGCCGCCGCTTCACGCTGTTTCCGCCCGAGCAAATTGCCAATCTCTATATTGGGCCGCTGGACTTTGCGCCCACCGGAGCGGCCATGAGCTTGGTGTCGGTGCGCGATCCGGATTTTGTGCGCTATCCCAAATTTCGCGAAGCCCTGGCGGCGGCGCAAACCGCGGTGCTGCAACCCGGCGATTGTCTGTTCATCCCGCCGCTTTGGTGGCACCACGTGGAATCGCTCGAGACTTTCAACGTGCTGGTGAATTATTGGTGGCACGATCCCAAGGGCGCCGATTCGAAGGCGGATTCGGCTTTCGATGCCCTGTTGCACGGCATTTTGAGCATCCGCGCGCTGCCGCCCGAATCGCGGCAGGCTTGGCGCGCGTTTTTCGAGCACTATGTATTCGGAACGCACTGCTGAATCGAGCGCGCACATTCCGCCCGAGCGGCGCGGCATACTGGGGTGCCTGTCGCAGGAGCAGGCAAATGCGCTGCGCGCGCATTTGGCGAAGAAGCTTGCCCGCTAGCGCGAAGAACCGGCCCCGCGCCTGCGAGGCCGATTCGCGAGCCAAATGAAAGCGCGGCTGCTATGCCGCGGGGCTGCCTTCAACCTGGATTTGCAGCTTGACGTCCATCTTGAAACCGTACTTCTCGCCGTAATTCACGCCGAAATCGGCGCGGTTGATGGTGCCGGTGGCATCCGCGCCGCAAACTTCCTTTTTGCTCATCGGATTTTGCACGCACTTGAAGGAATCGATTTTCAGCGTGAGCGGCTTGGTCACGCCGTGCATGCTCAGCGTGCCCACGGCTTCGGTGGGAGCCGGCCCATGGAACTTGGCCAGCTTGCCGGTGAAAGTCGCGGTGGGATACTTGGCCACATCGAACATTTCAGCCGACTTCGCGTGCTCATTCAGCTTCGGCATGCCAAAGTCGATGGAATTCATGTCCACGGTTACTTCGATGGAACCGCTCTTCGCGGCCTTGTCGTAGACCACCTTGCCCGAGGAAGAATCGAATTTGCCGCGCCAAACCGACAGTCCGCCGAAATGGTCGGCGGCGAAACTCGGATAGGTGTGGTTCGGATCGAGATTGTAGGTGACCGGCGCTGCAAAGGCGCTCGCGCCGAGCAGGGTGGCCAGTGACGCCAAGACAATACGGTTCATTGAAAGCTCCTTAGGACGTACGGGTATAATTTCGGGCTGCCGCTGCATGATCCCGGACGCGAATCATAGCCCAAAGCAAAGGCCTTGCCCGGGCATATCTCCGCATGGATTTTATTTAGGGGTTTTTCATGGAATTATTCGCTGCGATCGCATCGCGCTCGACCGCCAAATCGCTGACCGGACCGGGCCCTTCGCCGGCGCAAATCGCCCGCCTTCTCGAGGCCGCCGGGCATGCGCCGGACCACGGGCGCCTGAAGCCGTGGCGCTTCGTGGCGGTCAACGGTGCCGAACGGGAAGCCTTTGCCGATGCGGTAGCGCAGTCCCGGCGCGATCAAAACCCCGGGTACAGCGATGAGCAGATGGAGCTTGAACGCGAGAAGATCAGACGCTCGCCGAGCATCCTCGTGGCCGGCTGCGTCGTCAGAAAGGACATCCCCAAGGTGCCGGAAATCGAACAGGTGATCGCCGCCGGCGCGGCGGTTGAGAATTTGTTGCTGGCGGCGACCGAGCTCGGGATAGGCGCGATGTGGAAGACCGGGCCTGCCGCGTATAGCGCCCGAGTCAAGGCGCTGGTCGGTCTGTCGGCCGATGACCATATCGTGGCCATCCTGCATCTTGGCACGGCCGTCAAATGAGGTGCGGGCGCAGCGAGGCGGTCTTCACCAGCGCCCACACCGCGTTTCCTGCGGCGAGATCCAGTTCGCGGGTGGCGGCCTTGGTGACTCGCGCCATGATGAGAATGCCGCCGACGTCGATCGCGATCAGATCGGAGTCGTCGGCCTCGTCCGCGATGCTGGTTATCACGCCCGGCAGGCTGTTGCGTACGCTGAGATGCCGCGGCGGTTCGGTCGCCACGATGATATCGCGCGCCAACAATTGCACCCGCAGCCGCGTGCCCGGCGCCGCCTTGGCGCATTGAACCTTCAGTTCGCCTTGGCCCACTTGCACCCGCGTCAAAGCACTCGATGGATCCGTGCCGAGCACCGTCCCGTCGACGATGGCGCCGACGGCATCGGTGCCGATGATGGCGCGGACTTCGGGGTGCAAACCCATTGCACCCAAGTCCCCCTGCGCAACGGTCTTTCCCGCCTCCATGAGCACCAGGTGAGTTGCCAATCGCAGCACTTCGTCGAAGTTATGGCTGACGTACACCATCGGGATGGCCAATTGATCGCGCATATTTTCGAGGTAGGGCAGCACTTCCTCGCGGCGTGATGCGTCGAGCGAGGCCAACGGCTCATCCAGCAGCAACAGGCCCGGCTGAGACAACAAGGCTCGACCGATGGCCACCCGCTGACGCTCGCCGCCGGACAGCTCATGCGTGCGCCGTCCCAGCAGCGGTCCGAGGTCCAGCAACTCCACCACCCGATCCATGCCGATGAACGGCGTCACGCCGGCACGCTTCAGTCCGTAGCGCAGATTCGCCTCGACTCTCAAGTGAGGAAACAAGCGCGCGTCTTGAAACACGTATCCGATGCGCCGCTTTTCGGGCGGCACGTCGATGCCTGAACGGGTATCGAGCAACACGCCGTCATCCAGCGAGATGCAGCCTGTGTCCGCCGCCAGCAGGCCCGCGATCACGTTGACCAGCGTGGTCTTGCCGCAGCCCGATCGACCGAACAACGCGACGACCCCGGGAGTGGGAAGCTCGAATTTCGCGTCCAGCACAAATGCGCCGCGCCGCTTGGTTGCGGACACTCTCAGCATCAGCGGCCCAACATCCGCCGCACGCGCCGCGCGAACCATTCGGACAGAAACAACCCGGTCAGCCCCAGCGCGCAGGAAAGGATCGCCAGGCGCGCAGCCTCGCTATCGCCGCCGGGCGTTTGCAGCGCGGTATACAAGGCCAGCGGCAGGGTGCGCGTTTCGCCGGGGATGTTCGAAACGAAAGTGATGACGGCTCCGAACTCGCCGAGCGCGGCCGAAAAGGCGGTAATGGCGCCCGCCAACACGCCGGGCAACATCAGCGGCAGGGTAATGCTGACGAAGCGATTGAAGGCGCCGGCGCCCAGAGTGCGCGCCGCGTCCTCGAGTCCGCGATCGACGTTTTCCAGCGAAATGCGCATGGCGCGCACCATCAGCGGAAAGGACATCACCGCGGTCGCCAGCGCCGCGCCGTTGCGGGTGAAAATGAGTTCGATGCCGAAAGTTCGCGCCAGCCAGCCGCCGATCGGGCCGCGAGCGCCGAACAACACCAGCAGCAGATATCCGACCACCACCGGAGGCAGCACCAGGGGCAAATGCACGAATGCATCGAGCGCGGTGCGGCCGACGAATTGCTTCCGCGTGAGCACCCACGCCAACACGAGCCCCAACGGCAGACTCAACAGCAGGCTGCGAGCCGCGACGCTCAAGCTCAAGACCAGCGCTTCGCTCTCGTTGGAACTCAGCCACATCATTGTCGGATCTCGTTACGGGACTTCGAGCGTCACGCAGTATACTGTGTGCTCGCCTGAGCATTAGGATCCGATCAATGCCCTATTTTTACGCGGCGGCACCGGCCGCAGCGTCCCAAGACCCCGCTACGGCCAGCCGCATCGGCGTCCTGCTCGTCAATCTAGGCACGCCGGATGCGCCCAGCTATTTTGCTGTTCAGCGCTATTTGCGCGAATTCTTGAGCGACCGTCGCGTCATCGATAATTCGCGCTTGATTTGGCTGCCGCTTCTCTACGGTGTGGTGCTGCCGTTTCGGCCCCTGCGTACGGCGCGCAATTACCGCAAGATTTGGATGAAAGAGGGCTCGCCGCTGGCTGTGTATTCGCAGCGGCTGGCCGTCAAGATCGGTTCATTGTTGAGCGCGTCCTTCAACGACAGGATTCACCTCGAATTGGCGATGACCTATGGCAATCCGAGCATCGAGCGTGCCTTACAATCCTTTGCGGCGCGCGGCATCGACAAACTGTTGGTTTTGCCTCTTTATCCGCAATATTGTTCCTCCACCACCGGATCGGTGGTCGATGGCACGAATCGCGCGCTGCGGCGCTGGCGCAAGCTGCCCGAGACCCGTTTTGTCAACGACTATCATGACAATGGCGCTTATATAGAGGCCCTGAGCCGCAAAATACGCCGGCATTGGGATGCGCTGGGCGGGCGCTCGCATCTACTGTTCTCCTATCACGGAATCCCGGTCTCATATGTTGAGAAGGGCGATCCTTACCGGACGCCAGACCGAGGCAACCACGCGCCTGGTGGCGGCTCGTTTGGGTTTGAACGAAAGCGAGTGGTCGCATTGCTATCAATCACGATTCGGCCGCGTGGCGTGGCTGCAGCCCTACACGCTGGAAAAGATCAAGGAATTGGCGGACCGCGGCATCGGCGAACTTACCGTGGCATCGCCGTCCTTTGCGGTCGACTGCCTCGAAACGCTCGAGGAGGTCGCCTTGGAATATCGCGACCGATTTCTCGAGTGGGGCGGCAAGCGCCTCACGCTGGTGGCCGGATTGAACGATGATGATGAGCATGCGCAAGCGCTGGCGGCCATCATCGGCAATCGGCTCGCGGGTTGGGACTAACCTTGACTCCAAGCGCGCGCCAGAATCGCCGCGCCATTCGCCTGCGCGGTATGCGCGCCGAATACGGCGCCCCAGCCTTGGTCGCCTAGGCGGGTTGCGCAGAATCCTTCCGCAGCCGCCGCCGCCGAAGAATTGGCCGCCCCGACAATCAATAGTTTGGCCTGCATCAGCGTGACGAAGGACTGCGCGAATCGCCGTGCATGTGCTTCCGTCATTGCGCCGCCGTCGATGCTGGCGGCGAATCGTTCGAACGCCGCATCGAAGTGCCGCTCTTGACCGCGGGCGAGCGACAACTCATCGAGCACCGCCGCGCGCGTCGCCTGCGATTTTCCAAAGGCGCGCAGCACGTCGAGGCACATGATGTTGCCCGACCCTTCCCAGATGGAATTCACGGGCATCTCGCGCGCGATCCGCGCCAAAGGCAGTTCCTCGGTGTAGCCGTTGCCGCCCAAAACTTCCATGGCTTCGGCCGCCAATTCGCAGCCGCGCTTGCACACCCAGAATTTTGCCGCCGAGGTGAGCGCGCGGCGCAGTGCCACCTCGCTTGGGCTGTCGCTGTCGAACGCGCGCGCGAGGCGCAGGCTGAGCGCGCAGGCCGCCTCCGATTCCAGCGCCATGTCGACCAGCACGCTGCGCATCAAGGGTTGCTCGATCAGCGGAGATCCGAACGCCTGGCGGTGGTGCGCATGATGCAACGCCTGAACGAGGGCGTGGCGCATCAAGCCGGCGCTTCCCGTGCAACAATCGAGGCGCGTAAAGGTGCCCATTTCGAGGATGGTCGGCACGCCGCGTCCTTCCTCGCCCAGCAGCGCCGCCCACGCATCCACGAACTCGACTTCGGAGGAGGCATTGGAGCGATTGCCGAGTTTGTCCTTGAGGCGCTGAATGTAAATGCCGTTCAGGCTGCCGTCCGGCAGGCGCCGCGGCATGAAGAAGCACGACAACCCGCCGCTGCTTTGCGCCAGCACCAGGTGCGCGTCGCATTGCGGAGCGGAGAAAAACCATTTGTGTCCGGTGATCCGAAAGGATCCGTCGCTCGAGCGGACCGCGCGAGTGGTATTGGCCCTCACGTCGGAACCGCCTTGCTTCTCCGTCATGCCCATGCCGATCAGGCCGCCGCGCTTTTCCTCGACAGGAATATCGCGCGGATCGTAGTCGCGGGTGAGCAGCCGGGGCACCCAGTCGCGCGCCAGCCAGGCATCACGCCGCATCGCGGCGATGGCTCCATAGGTCATGGTGGTCGGACACAGCGACCCGCTCTCGATCTGCGCCTGCATGAAATATCCCGCGGCTCGGGCCGCGTGCGCTCCCGGGGCCGCGTCCGGCGACCAGGGACTGCTGTGGTAGCCGCGTGCGGCGATGCCGCGCATGAGTGCATGCCAGGAGGGATGAAATTCGATGGAGTCGATGCGAATCCCGCGTGCATCGAAGCTATGAAGCGTCGGAGGGAAGCGATTCGCGAGGCGTCCATGCTCGAATTGAGTGCACGTGCCCAGTTCGGCTCCGGCCAGTTCAAGGTCGGGCGCAGCCCAGGACGCGCCTTCGCGCGCGACGGCCTCCTGCAGCGGCTGGTCGCTCGCGAACAGGTTGTAGTCCGTCAATGGCGGTGTCTGATTGAACACAGTATGTGTGCCTGAGCCATGTTCCATGATTTCGATCTTGCGCCTAGTGCGCGAGCAGTGCTAGATTCCAGCGCAATGCGTTCCTCCAGCAGCAAATTATCTTCTCGCCCCGGCGCCCGCTTGTGCCTGGGGTCGCTCGCACTGCTGCTGCGCCGCTAGGCGCCACTCAACCCAAGCGCCACCGGTCGGCGCTCTACAAGACCGGAAATTCACCTAAAAAGCACTGCAACGGCGCAGTGTGCGGTTTTAAATCTCTTGAGCGAGAAGAAATTCTATGTTGCGCAATCCGTCTTCCAAGTACCGCAGTTTTACCCCGATCGGCCTCGCCGACCGTCGTTGGCCGAATGCCGTCATTACCGCGCCCCCCACCTGGTGCAGCGTGGATTTGCGCGACGGCAATCAGGCGCTGATCGAACCGATGGATGCGGCCCGCAAGCGCCGCATGTTCGACATGCTGGTGAAAATCGGCTTCAAGGAAATCGAGGTTGGATTCCCCGCCGCCTCGCAAACCGATTTCGATTTCGTCCGAGAACTGATCGAGCAGGAATTGATTCCGGACGACGTGGTCATTCAGGTGCTGACGCAAGCGCGCCCTGAACTCATCGCGCGCACCTATGATTCGCTGCGCGGCGCGCGGCGGGCCATCATGCACGTCTATAACTCGACCTCGATTGCGCAGCGCCGCGTGGTGTTTCGTACCGACCGCGCCGGAATCATCGACATTGCGGTTCGCGGCGCCAGCGTCGTGCGCGAACACGCCTTGAAGCAACCGGACACGGATTGGACCTTCGAATACAGCCCGGAGAGCTTCACCGGCACCGAATTGGACTTTGCCGTGGAGGTCTGCGACGCGGTGAATGCGGTGTGGGAGCCGACGCCGCAGCACAAGTCCATTCTCAATCTTCCCGGCCACGGTCGAGATGGCCACGCCCAATGTCTACGCCGACCAAATCGAATGGTTCTCGCGCCACATCAAGAACCGCGGCTGCAGCATCTTGAGCGTGCATCCGCATAACGACCGGGGCACCGCGGTGGCGGCGGCCGAATTGGCCGTGATGGCCGGTGCCGACCGCGTCGAGGGCACCTTGTTCGGCAACGGCGAGCGCACCGGCAATGTCGACATCGTGACCTTGGCGCTGAACCTGTACTCGCAAGGCGTTGATCCTAAGTTGGATTTCTCCAACATCAACGAGGCGGCGCGCTGCGCCGAGGCCTGCAATCAGCTGCCGATTCATCCGCGCCATCCCTATGTCGGCGATTTGGTGTTCACGGCCTTTTCCGGATCGCACCAGGACGCCATCAAGAAGGGCCTGGCCGCCCGAACGCGACGTCGACATCTGGGACGTTCCCTACCTGCCCATTGATCCCTCGGATCTGGGCCGATCCTACGACTCGATCATTCGGGTCAACAGCCAGTCGGGGAAGGGCGGCGTTGCCTACCTCTTGGAGCGCGATTATCAGTTGGTGATGCCGCGACGCTTGCAAATCGAATTCAGCCAGGTCGTCCAGGCCGCGGCAGATATTACCGGTAAGGAACTGACTTCTCAGGAGATATGGGATCTGTTCAGCCGCGAATATCTCGCGCCGCGCAGGCCCTATGTATACCGCGCGCATCAGCTCAGCGCTTCGACCGACGGTGCCGACCACGAGCGCTTGACGCTGCAGATGGAAAATGCCGGCCGTCCAGAGACCTGGTTGGGTTCAGGTTCGGGGCCTATCGATGCCATGGTCCATGCGGTTGCATTGCCTTTCGACGTTCTGTCTTACGAAGAGCATTCCCGCGGTAAGGGAAGCGGCGCCCAGGCGGTCTCCTATATAGAAATCACCACGCGCTCGAGGCGCACCCTGTTTGGGGCCGGCATGCACCCCAATATTGTGACCGCATCGCTATTGGCGGTCGTATCGGCGGTAAATCGAGCGATTGCCCTGGGCGCGTTGCCGGCGCGGAGCGAATCGGTATCCGAATAAAAACTTGAGAAATGTTATATAAGATATTGATATATTAATGATAAATATCTGAGACGCTGGAATCTTGAAAACTGTGCGACGGCATTCTGGTCCAACACTTCAGCGATTCTTGCCGCACTAGTTGAATGCCGGACAGAATCGGATATAGTGCGCAGCTTCATGAATTGAGCTGATCGATGCTATTGATTTCAGGGGCTTTTCTTCAAAAATGAGCGAACGCGAAGACGAACATTTCGATATCGACGATGAATTTCTCGGCGAAGCCGAAGAAGCGCACGACTTCGATCCCCTCATCGAGCGCACCGAGCGCCGCCCCAAGGTGGCAGCTGCGGGTAAACGCGGCAAAGCGGCGTGGAGCAGGGTGGAAGATGTCCTGGCTGAACGCCAGCTAGAGAAGGAACTGCGCGATATATTCGAGGACGATTGAATCGTCGTTTTCTGGCGCTGCGCGCGCCAGGCTTTCGCGGAACTTAAATCACATGTCTTCCTCCTTGCCAGACAACGTTCGGGCCTGGCTCGTGCTCAAATTTGGCGGCACGAGCGTCTCCACTGCCGTCAATTGGCACAACATCGCGCAGGTGCTTAGGAAGCGCCTCGCCGAAGGCTTTCGCCCCGTGGTCGTTCATTCCGCACTGTCGGGAATCACGGATCAACTCGAGTCGCTGCTTTCCGCGGTATTGAACGGATCCCATGCGCCGGTTCTCGAGCAGATCGAACTCGCGCATCGCCGTCTCGCCGAACGCTTGAGCATTGTTCCCAACAGGCAGTTCGTGGCGTTTGTGCAGGAATTGCGCGAGTTGGCCGGCCTGTTGGCGGAGCGGCGCAGCATCAGCGATGCAGCGCGCGCCCGGGTCATGGCCATGGGCGAATTGCTGGCGACCACCCTCGGCGTCGAATTCTTGAATGCTCAGGGCATCGGCGCGGTTTGGGTCGACGCGCGTACCGTGCTGCGCGCCGACGAGCGCCGCAACGCCACCCAAAAAGCCAGCCTTCTATCGGCGACCTGCGATTTTGCGCCCGACGCGAATCTGCAGGCGAATTGGCGCTCACTCGACCGAGTGGTGCTCACCCAAGGCTTCATCGCCGCCAATGAGGACGGAGACACGGTGTTGCTGGGGCGCGGCGGCTCGGATACCTCGGCTGCCTATTTCGCCGCCAAGCTCGGCGCGGCCCGCCTCGAGATCTGGACCGACGTGCCGGGACTGTTCAGCGCCAATCCGCGCGCCGTGCCGACCGCGCGGCTGCTGCGCGAGCTTCACTATGATGAAGCGCAAGAAATCGCCAGCAATGGCGCCAAGGTGCTGCATCCGCGCTGTGTCCTGCCGGTGCGGCAGTACAAAATTCCGTTGCATGTGTACGCCACGCAGGCGCCGGGCCTGGAGGGGACGGTGGTGAGCGCCAATGTTGCCGACACCGCCGCCCAGGTCAAAGCGATTGCGATCAAGAAGGGAATCACGCTGGTCTCCATGGAGAGTCCCGGCATGTGGCATCAGGTCGGCTTTCTGGCCGATGCCTTCCAGGTGTTCAAGCAGCACGGTCTGTCGGTCGATTTGGTGTCGACCTCCGAAACCAATGTAACCGTCTCCTTGGATCCCACCGCCAACACTCTGGACGGCGAGGCACTCGAGGGACTGACTGCGGCCTTGAGCGAGCTTTGCCGCGTCGAAATCTTGGGTCCTTGCGCCTCTTTGAGTCTGTTGGGGCAGAACATTCGCGGCATCCTGCACGAATTGGGGTCGGCATTCGAATTGTTCCAGGATCAAAAGATCTATCTGGTGACGCAGGCCGCGAACGATTTGAATTTTACCTTTGTCATCGACGAGTCGCAGGGCGACCGGCTGGTCCACCAGCTTCACGAGCGGCTGATACAGAGCATCGGCTCGGACAAGGTGCTTGGGCCCACCTGGGAGCAACTGTTTGGCGACCAGGACGCGCGCGCCGCGCGCAGTTTGAACTGGTGGGAGCTGCCGCAGAAGCGCAGCGCGCTGCTCGATATCGCGGCGCGCGAGTCCGCGGCCTTTGTCTATGACATGGAGACCTTGGACGCTGCAATCGCGGCCGTGCTGCGCGTGCGCTCAGTCAAGCGTTGGGCCTATGCCATGAAGGCGAATTGGCACCCCGAGATCCTGCGCAGGATCTATGCCGCGGGGCTCACCCTGGAGTGCGTATCGCGCGGAGAGCTCGAGCATGCCTTCGGCGCGGTGCCGGCGCTCGATCCGCAGCGGGTGTTGTTCACGCCCAATTTCGCACCGCGCGCCGAATACGAATTCGGCTTCGCGAAGGGCGTTACGGTGACCTTGGACAATCTGTATCCACTGAAAATGTGGCCGGAAGTGTTTCGCGGCCGGGAGATCTTCCTGCGCATCGATCCTGGATTGGGACGCGGCCACCACAGTCACGTGCGTACCGCCGGCGTGCATACGAAGTTCGGTATCCCGCTGTCGGAGGCGGATGAGCTGGTTGCACTGACCCGGTCCGCGGGCGTGCGCGTCACCGGCCTGCACGCGCACACCGGCAGCGGAATATTCGATGTGGCGAACTGGATCGAGACCGGCGCGCTGCTCGCCGGGCTTGCCAAGCGCTTCCCGCAGGTGGCGGTCGTGGACTTGGGCGGCGGCATGGGAGTTCCTGATCAGCTGGGGTCGAGCGAAATCGACCTAGGCCTGCTCGATCGGGGCGTGGCGCAGCTGGCGCAGGACTTTCCGCCATCTGGAATTTTGGATGGAACCGGGCCGCTATCTGGCGGCGCGCGCGGGGGTGCTGGTCGCCCTGGTGACCCAGCTCAAGGGCAAGGGCGACGTGCATTACGTGGGCGTTGCCACCGGCATGAACTCCTTGATCCGCCCGGCGCTCTATGGGGCGCATCATGACATTCGAAATCTGACCCGTCTCGATGAGCCGCTGAGCCATCGCGTCAATATCGTCGGCCCGATCTGCGAGAGCGCGGATCAATTGGGCGCGGACCGCTGGCTTCCCGCGAGCCGCGAAGGCGACGTAATCCTCATTGCCAACTGCGGAGCATATGGGTACGCCATGTCGTCGAACTATAACCGGCGCCCGCCCGGCCCGGGAGTTTATTATTTGAACATGAAACAGGTCGGCATCATCGGTTGGCGCGGCATGGTCGGTTCGGTGCTCCTCGAGCGGATGCGCGAGGAAAATGACTTCGACCTCGTCTCACCGACTTTTTTCAGCACCTCGCAGGCAGGATCGGCCGGGCCCAAGAGTGGGCGCGTCCGCGGGCGTTGTGCAGGATGCGAATGACATCGCGGCGTTGGCGCGCCTGCCCATGCTCATCAGCACTCAAGGCGGCGACTACACCCAGTCGGTGCACCCGCGCCTGCGGGCAGCCGGCTGGCAAGGGTACTGGATCGATGCCGCCTCGGCGTTGCGCATGGAAAAAAATGCGGTGATCGTGCTCGATCCGGTGAATCTGGACGTGATGCAGGCGGCGCGCGAGCGCGGCGTCAAAGATTTCATCGGCGGGAACTGCACCGTGTCGCTGATGCTGATGGCGGTGGCCGGCCTCATGCGTGCGGGAGTGGTGGAATGGATTACCGCGATGACCTATCAATCCGCCTCGGGCGCCGGCGCGCAAAACATGCGGGAAATGCTCGAGCAAATGGGTGTGCTGCATGAGTCGGCGGCGCTCGCTGTTGAAAGATCCCGCGTCGAGCATCCTCGACATCGACCGCAGCCGTAAGCGCGGCGTTCTCGGCCCCGGAATTTCCCCGTGCGCACTTCGGCGTGCCGCTGGCGGGAAGTCTGATCCCCTGGATCGACAAGGATTTGGGCAATGGGCAAAGCCGCGAGGAATGGAAGGCGGCGGCCGAGGCCAACAAGATCCTCGGGAGCGAATCGCGCCCCGTCCCCATCGAGGGAATCTGCGTCAGGGTGGGGGCGATGCGCTGCCATTCTCAGGCGTTGACCCTGAAGCTCACGCAAGATCTGCCGATGGCAGAAGTCGAGAGGCTGATCGGCAGCGGCAATCCCTGGGTGCGTATCGTGCCCAACAACAGGGACGATTCGGTGCGCCGGCTCTCGCCCGCCGCCGTCAGCGGCAAGTTGGACATCCCGATTGGCCGGCTGCGCAAGCTTGCCATGGGGGGCGAATACCTTTCCGCTTTCACGGTGGGCGATCAGCTGTTGTGGGGCGCGGCCGAACCGCTGCGCCGCACGATGCGCTGGCTGCTGCCGCAGCTGGCCTAGAAGCCTATCCGGCGGATCCTAAGGCGCCCACAACACCTCAACCGGGGTGCGGCGCTGACGCAGCACGCAGCGCACGGGCATCTCTTCGGCCGGTCCTGCGGCGCTCGCGGCGCAGTAAGTGCTCCACTTCTGCGCGCCGGTGATCAGCAACACGATGCGGCGCGAATCGAGCAGGGCACTCAAATTCAGGCTCAGGCGCGGATGAGGAGCCACCGGCGAGCGCATGCCCACGCAGCCTGGAGCCGCCGCCGGATTGAGGGCGCTGGCTAAATTCGGCGATCGCGGGAACAGCGAGGCGGTATGGCCATCATCGCCCATGCCGAGCACGACGGCGTCGAAGGGGCGCGGTACGCGGGCGAAGGTCTCCCAGGCCGACACCGCGCCCAGATCCGGAGTGGGCGCGCCATTTTTGAGGCCGATGAAACGCGCCGCCGCCGCGGCTTCTTTGAGCAGCACCTCGCGCACCAGCTTCTCGTTGCTGGCAGGATCGGTGGGATCCACCCAGCGCTCATCGGCGAGCGCGATGCAAACTCGGCTCCAATCGAGCTCTTCGGCGCGCAATGACTCGAACATTTTGACCGGCGACTTGCCGCCGGACACCACCAGGCTGGCAATGCCGCGCGCCGCGATCGCCGCGCGCAGGTTCGCGGCGAGCTGGCCGCTGAGGTCGCGCGACAGCAGGTCGCCGTCGGCGAATTTCTTCACGGGGGAATTCGGGGCGGATCCAGAGTCGCTCATCGTGTCAGCCTAACATTTGCGCGCGCATTCCAGTAAGTCCCAAACGCTGTGGCACAATGCGCCCTGCCAACGAACCTCCACCGCCTGCGTCGGGAGATTTATGAAGGATTTGACGGACAGTTCCATCGTCAAGAACATCTTGCAGATGGCTCTGCCCATTGCGGCGGGCATGTTCTTTCAGACCTTGTATTTTCTGATCGATTTGTACTTTGTCGCCGGGCTGGGCGACGCCGCGATTGCCGGTGTGGGCGCCGCCGGCAACGTCATGTTCGTCGTATTTGCGGTCACGCAGGTGCTGGGAGTGGGGACGGTCACGCTGATATCGCACGCGGCCGGCCGCAAGGACCAGGCAGATGCGAATCTGGTGTTCAATCAAAGTTTGGCGCTGGCAGCGGGCTGCGCCGTTCTCACCATGTCGTTGGGATTCTTTGCGGGGCCTTACTATGTCAGCACGCTCGGGGCAAGCGCGGCGACCGTCGCTGCGGGAATTCAATACCTTCACTGGTTTCTGCCCAGTTTGGCGCTGCAGTTCGCCGTGGTCTCCATGGGGTCGGCGCTGCGCGGCACGGGGATCGTGCAGCCCACCATGATCGTGCAGGTGCTGACAGTGCTATTGAACGCCATCCTGGCGCCGGTACTGATCGCCGGGTGGGGCACGGGGCACCCGATGGGCGTTGCCGGCGCCGGTCTTGCGAGTTCCCTCTCGCTGGCGGTTGGGGTCGTCATGCTCTCCTTGTATTTCCACCGGCTCGAAAAGTACGTGGGCTTCGTGCGTGCGCAATGGCGGCCGCAAATGGCGATATGGCGGCGGCTGTTGCGCGTGGGCCTGCCCGCGGGCGGCGAATTCTTACTGATGTTCGTGCTGATGGCGGTCCTGTACTGGGTTCTGCGGCCCTTTGGCGCCGATGCGCAGGCGGGTTTTGGAATCGGCATGCGCATCATGCAGAGCATGTTCCTGCCGGCAATGGCGGTGGCGTTTGCCGCGGCTCCCATTGTCGGCCAAAACTTCGCCGCCGGTAAATTCGTGCGCGTGCGGGAAACCTTTGCGCTGACCACGCTCATCGGCAGCTGCATCATGGTGTTCATGACGCTTTTCTGTCAGTGGGGCTCGGGGTGGGTGATCGCAGGATTTACCAAGGATCCGACGGCGATCCGCGTCGGAACGCAATATTTGCAGATAATTTCCTGGAACTTCGTGGCTTCGGGGTTCGTGTTTACCTGCTCCGCGGTTTTCCAGGGTCTGGGCAATACGGTACCCGCGGTGGTGAGTTCGGCCAGCCGGCTGCTGAGCTTCGTTTTGCCGGTGCTGTGGCTGTCGACCCAACCGCATTTTGCGATGATCGAAGTCTGGTACATCTCGGTCGCGAGCGTCGCCTCGCAGGCGGTATTCAGTTTGTGGCTGGTGCGCAGAGAATTGCGGCTGCGGTTGAGCGCCGCGCCGGCATCGGTGCCTGCTTAGGCGCCGCTGGGACTTCGACGATATGACGCTGCAAACTTTCGTGTCGTGGGCCGGATGGTTGGCGGCCCTGCTCATTCTCGGCGCCTATGGCTTGCTTTCCTTCGGCAAGATCTTGCCGGGTTCCTGGGTCTACCAAGCCATGAACATCGTCGGTGCCGCCGGATTCATCGTCAATTGCGCCTACAACAATGCCTGGCCGTCGGTGGCGCTCAATGTCGTGTGGATGGGGATCGCGTTCTACGCCCTGCGCCGAAATTTTCGCGCCAGCAACCCGCGGCGCTGAATACATAACGCTCGAATTCCACGCGACACCGCGCTTCGCGAATGGCGGCAAAGCGTCGGCGGCCGGGCTAGTCGGCGCGCTCGGCGTGACGCGACTGCAGTTCGGCGGCGACTTGAGCCAATGACAAGCCCTTGGCCTTGAGCAGCAGCGCGGTGTGGTACAAAAGATCGGCCGCCTCGCCGATCACCGCCTCGTCATCCTGCGCAACGGCTGCCAAGGCCAGCTCGACGCCTTCTTCGCCGACCTTCTGAGCGATGCGGGTGATTCCTTGCTCGACCAGCTTTGCGGTGTAGCTCCCCGGCGGGGGGTCCGCGATGCGTTGCGCGATGATCTGTTCGAGCCTTCCCAGAAACTCCAGGCGGTGAGCCAGCGAGCGCGGCGCGTCGGCGCCCCAGCACGTCTCGGTGCCCAGATGACAAGCGGGCCCCGCGGGCTGAGCCAGAATCAGCAGGGCATCGCGGTCGCAGTCCGCGCTGATGCTGCAGACTTCGAGGAAATGGCCGGATGTTTCGCCCTTGGTCCACAGGCGGCTCTTGCTCCGGCTCCAAAAGGTCACGCGGCCGTTGGCTTCGGTGGCGGCCAAGGCGTCGCGATTCATATAGCCGAGCATCAGCACGGCCCCGGTGCCCGCGTCTTGGACGACGGCTGGAATCAGGCCGTTCATTTTTTCCCATTCGAGTGTCGGCAGTTTCATGGACGCACCTCGATGCTTTGGGCGCGCAATTCGCGCCGCAAGGCTGGAATCGAAATATCACCGGAGTGAAATACGCTCGCAGCCAGTGCCGCATCGACGCGCGCAACGCGGAAGACTTCCACGAAGTGGGCGGCCGCGCCGGCGCCACCGGAGGCTACCAAGGGAACCCGGCAGCATTCGCGCACCGCGCACAATTGCGCAATATCATATCCGCGGCGCACGCCGTCGCTCGCCATGCAATTGAGCACGATCTCTCCGGCGCCGCGCTTTTGCGCCTCGATTACCCAGTCGAGGGTTCTGCGTGCGGCGTCGCGGGCTCGTGCCAGGTCGCCGGTATATTGCTGCACGCGGTATTCGCCATCGATGGTTTGGCTGTCGATGCCCACAACCACGCATTGTGCGCCGAATCGCTCGCTCAGCGCATTGATGAGTTCCGGGTCCTCGAGCGCGGGCGAATTGACGGAAATTTTTTCGGCCCCGGCCGCCAAGACCTCTTCGGCCTCCGTAACCGAACGGATTCCTCCCGCAACGCAAAATGGAATATCCAGCGTTCGCGCCACCCGCGAAACCCAATGTCGATCGACGCTGCGGCCCTCGGGACTTGCGGAGATATCGTAGAACACCAGTTCGTCGGCGCCGTCGTCGCGGTAGCGCGCGGCCAGCTCCAATATGTCGCCGACCACGCGGTGATCGCGAAATCGTACGCCCTTGACCACCTGGCCATCGCGCACGTCGAGACAGGGAATCAACCGTTTGGCAAGAATGGCTGCAATTCCTCGCGCGGGATCAGGTTTTCGAGCAATGCCTTGCCGCTGATCGCCGCCGCGGCACCTGCGTCGGACAAGGCGTGCAAGTCGCGGGCGTTGCGGATGCCGCCCGAGGCCTGCCATTCGATCTGCGGGTAGCGCCGCACCGCCTCGCGATATAACTCGACATTGGGTCCGGTCAACGCGCCATCGCGGCCCACATCCGTGCACAGCACGTGCTTGAGACTGGTCGCCGCGTAATTGTCCAAGGCATCCCACAGCGAGTATTCCGACTGCCGTTGCCAGCCCTCGATCATGACCCGCGGCGCTCCGCCGTTGTCGAAGCACACATCGAATGCCAGCGTCAGGCGCTGCGCCCCGAAATGCGCAAGCCACGCTTGCACCTGTTCGATCTGCGAGATCGCGGCGCTGCCGATCACCGCGCGCGCAACCCCGGCATCCAAAATTTGCGCGATCGCGGCGGTGTTGCGCAAGCCGCCGCCGACCTGCAGATTGACCGCCTTGGCCGCCGCGAGTTCCAGGATGATCGGGCGATTGCCGAGAGCTCCGTCGCGAGCGCCGTCCAGATCGACAACGTGCAGCCAGTCAGCGCCGAACTCGCAATAGCGGGCCAGCAGCGCCTGAGGATCGGCCGGATAGCGTGTCTCTGCTTCGAAGTCGCCATGCAGCAGCCGCACGCAGTGCCCAGCTCGCAAATCGATGGCGGGAATGAGTCTCATGGCCATGGTCTACAGGCTCAGGAAGTTTCGCAGCAACCGGGCGCCGACCTGGGCGGAACGCTCGGGATGAAATTGCGCGCCGAAGAAATTACGCCACTGCACGCAGGCACTGAAGATCATCCCGTAGTCGCTGCTCGCGATCATGGCCGGGCTCGGGGGCAGTGCATAGCTGTGGATGAAGTAGGCGTAGTCGTCCTCATGCAGGCCGTCGAGCAGAGCGCCCGGGCGATCGATCTTGAGGGTATTCCATCCCATGTGCGGCACCGGAAGGCCCAGGTCGCCCGGCAAACGGGCCGCGCGGCCCGGGATGATGCCAAGACATTCGGCATCATCTTCTTCCGAGGTTTCGAACAGCAACTGCATGCCGAGGCAAATGCCCAATACCGGCTGCCGCAGGGAACGGATCAGGGCCTCTAGATTGTTCTGCCGCAGCCGCGACATGGCATTGGCCGCGGCGCCCACACCGGGCAGGATGACATGGCTCGCCTCGCGGATCTTGCGCCCATTTGCCGACACCGCGGATGCCGCGCCGAGCCGTTGCAACGCGAACTGCAGCGATGCGATATTGGCGCCGCCGCTGGCGATGATCACCACATTGCCGGCGCTCAAAGCACCCCCTTGCTGCTCGGCACGGCTTCGCCATCGAGGCGGATCGCCTGACGCAGACTGCGGCCCACGCCTTTGAAGCAGGACTCGATCATGTGGTGCGAGTTCTCGCCGCGCACCGTGATATGCAGTGCCGCGCCGAGAGACTGCGCCAGCGACCTGAAGAAATGCGGTACCAGTTCGGTGGGCAGTTCGCCGACGCGCTCGCGATTGAACGTGCCCTCCCAGACGAAGTAGGGGCGGCCGCTCAAATCGAGGGCGACTTGCGCTTGCGCCTCATCCATTGCCAACAGAAACCCGTAGCGCGCGATGCCGCGCTTGTCGCCCAGCGCCTCGCGCAGCGCCGCGCCCAAGGTCAGTGCACAGTCCTCGACCGTATGGTGCTCATCGATCCGCAGGTCGCCGTTGCATTTGAGGTTCAAGGCAAAGCCGCCGTGTTTGGCGATCTGTTCGAGCATATGATCGAAGAACCCCAAGCCGGTGGCGATGCTGATTGGGCCTTCGCGCGCCAGATCGACTTCGACGCTGACGTCGGTCTCTTGGGTCTTGCGTTGCAGGCGGGCGCGCCGCTCCGGCCGCAAGATGCGGGCGGCAATCGCCGGCCAAGCCTCCTCCGTGCTGCCGCCCAGGGCGATCCGCAAGCCCTGAATGCCCAAGTTAGCCGCAAATTCGAGGTCCGTTTCCCGGTCTCCGATCATGTAGCTGCGGGCTTTGTCGATGTCGTTCGCCTGCAGAAATGCCTGGACCATGCCCAGTTTGGGCTTGCGGCAGGAGCAGTCCGCGCCCTTGAAGTGCGGACAGAGAAACACCGCTTCGAATTCGATCCCCTGCGAGTTGAACAGATGCAGAATAAAGCGCTGCGCGATCTCGAAGGACTCGCGCGGAAAGCTCGACGTCCCCAGCCCGTCTTGATTGGTGACCATGACAAAAGCGAAGCCGGCGCGCTTCAGCTCCAACAGCGCCGGTATGACGCCCGGCATCAGGCGGATTTTTTCCAGGCTGTCGATTTGCTCGTCGGCAACCTCTTCGTTCAGCGTGCCGTCGCGATCGAGGAATAAGATGCGTCTGGCGCTCATGCGGCTTCCAGACATTGCAGCAAGGCATCGTTTTGCGCGCGCGTACCCACCGAGACCCGCAATGCGTCGGGCAGCGCCGGATGGGCGCGCAGATCCCGAACGATGAAGCCGCCGGCAACGCTGTTGCGCATGAACCGGTCCGCATCGCGGCATTCGATCAGCAGAAAATTCGCGTCGCTGGGCCATACCTTCGCCACCAGCGGGCAATCTGCGAGGCCTTGGCTTAAATAGTCCTTTTCCATCAGCAGTGCTTCCAATCGAGTTCGCGAGGCGGTCAATTCTTCGGGCGCGAGCGCGCGCAGCGCTGCCTCGATCGTCGGCTGCGCCAGCGCATAGGGCGGGATCACGCGCCGGGCCATTTGAATCAGGTCGGGTGCAGCGAGCAGCGCGCCGAGGCGCGCCCCGGCAAGCGCATGCGCTTTGGACAAGGTGCGCAGAATCGCAAGCGTCTGAAAGCGCTCCAACCATGCCGCCAGGCTCGCGGAGCGGGACCACTCGATATAGGCCTCGTCCAGGATGACGATGGCCTTGCCGTCGAGCGCCGTGCAGATGTGCTCGATGGCGGCTCGCTCCATCAGATTGGCGGTCGGATTGTTCGGCGAGCACAAGTACACCAATTTTACAGCGGGGCGCCACGCGGCCAGCAGCCGCTCCGGGTCGATGCTCCAGCCTCGTTCGCGCTCCAGGGCAAGCTCGATCACCTCCGCGCCCTGGATGCGCGCCGCTACCTGGTACATGCCGAAAGTAGGACCGCATTGCAGAATCGCGTCGCTGCCGGCTCGCAAATAAATCCGCGACAGAACGTCGATGGCTTCGTCGGCGCCGCGGGTCGCGAGAACTTGCGCGGCGGATACGCCGTACAGCGACGCCAAGCGGGCGATGAGCGCCTGAGGTTGCGGTTCAGGGTAGCGGTTGAGGCCGGCGACGGTAGTGTCGCCCGCCGGCCTCCAGGGTGCCTCATTCGCATGCATGCGGATGAGTTCGGGCAACCACGCGGCATGCGCATAGGGTTTCAAGGCGACGATTTCCGGACGCGCCAAGGCGAGCAGAGGATTCACTGCAGTGCCTCCAGCCGGATGCTCACCGCGGCAGCGTGCGCATCCAAGCCTTCGAGGTCCGCCAGAATCCTCGCGGTCGGCCCCAATTCCTTGAGTCCCGAGGCACTGAGTTCCTGGACCGTGATGCGCCGCTGAAAGTCCTCGAGCGACAGCCCGCTGTAGGAACGCGCGTAGCCGTAGGTGGGCAGGGTGTGATTGGGGCCGCTGCAATAGTCTCCCAGAGACTCCGGCGACCAGTGCCCGAGGAACACCGCCCCCGCGGTGCTGATTTTTGGCAACCAGCTGCGCGCGGCGGCGATCTCCAGGATCAGGTGTTCCGGCGCATAGGAGTTGGCAATGTCGAAGGCTGCTTGCAGAGAGTCGACCACGATCAGCCGCATCGCTTCGATCGATTCCGCCAGTATTCGCGATCGCAACAGCCGCGCGCTCTGACGTTGCACCTCGGCAAATACCGCCGCGGCCAATGCCGGTTGGGTCGTCACCAGAAGGGCTTGCGCCTCGGGGCTATGTTCGGCCTGCGCAAGCAGGTCGGCCGCGACGAATTCGGCGCGCGCTTCGGCGTCGGCGATGACCATGACCTCGGTCGGGCCGGCCGGTAGGTCGAGCGCCGCCCCGCCGGCGTCTTGCGCCACCAGCAGCTTAGCTGCGGTCACGTAGGCGTTGCCGGGTCCAAAAATCTTGTCGCACTTCGGGATGGACTCGCTGCCGTAGGCCATGGCCGCGATGGCTTGGGCGCCGCCGACCTTGAAAACCTGTTCGATGCCGGCCTTGCGTGCCGCCACCAGCACCGCGGGATTCGCGCCGCCGGCGCGGTCGGGCGCGGTGCACATCGGCTTCACCGGACAGTGCGCGAGCGCCGCGGGCACCGCCAGCATGATGGCCGTGGACGGCAAGGGCGCCGAACCGGCCGGAACGTACAGGCCGACGGCGCGGATGGGCACGCTGAAGCGCTCGCAGATCACGCCCGGCGAGGTCTCCACGCGCAGCGGCGGCGCGCACTGCGCCGCGTGAAAGCGGCGCACATTGTGGATCGCGCGCTCGATCGCCGCGTGCTGTTCGCTGCTCAAGGCGCGTTCGGCGGCGGCAAATTCCCGGGTTGTCACCGCCAGCGCCTCGAGACGCACGCCGTCGAATTGCTCGGTGAACGACTTGAGCGCCGCGTCGCCCTCGCGGCGCACCCGGTCGACGATGTCGCGCGCAGCGGCATTGACCCGCGCGGCATCTTGAAGCGCCGGACGCTGCAAGGCGGCGCGCCGCTCGGCGCTTGACGATGAGTTCCAATCGAGAATTCTCATGCGGGATTCTTGCCTAAGCCAGCATCTTCTCGACCGGCAGAACCAAAACCGAGGTCGCGCCGGCGCCCTTCAAGTCCTCGAGCGTCTCCCAGAACACATTTTCGCGGCACACGGCGTGCACCGCGACCCGATCGCCCAATCCCTCCAGCGGTATGACGGTGGGCGACTCGCTGCCCGGCAGCAACTTCGCAATCGCCGCCAAGGCGGAGCGCGGCGCGTGCAGCATGATGTACTTGCTGCCCTTGACCTGCTCCACGCCGTCGATGCGCATCAGCAGGCGCCGCGTCCATTCTTGTTTTTCCTGCGGGATCGGCATCGGCGTGCGGATCAGCGCGGCCTGGCTCTCCATGACCGTTTGCGCGTGGCGCAGGTGATTCGCCGCCAGCGTCGATCCGGTGGACACGAGGTCGCAGATGAGGTCCGCCCGGCCCAGCCGCGGTGCAATTTCCACCGATCCGGACAACACCACCACCTCGGCGGCGATCTCATGCTGTTTGAGAAAGCGCGCCAGAATATGCGGATAGGTGGTCGCGATGCGTTTGCCTCGCAGCGAATGCGGACCCTGGTAGTCGAATCCGTCGGGCACCGCGATGCACAGCCTGCAGCGGCCGAAGTCCAGCAGCTGCACGGTCTCGAACAAGGAGTCGAGCCCGCGCGCTGCGAATGCCAGCCGCTTCTCTTCGACCACGTTCAAACCGACCAGACCCAAATCGCAGACGTCTTCCTGCACCAGATCCGGGATGTCGTCATCGCGGACGAACAACACGTCGAGCGGCATGTTCTCGCCATAACACATCAACTGGTCCTTGCCGCGGCTGTACTTCAAGCCGCAGAGCGACAGCAATTCCAGCGAGTTGTCGGTGAGGCGGCCGCTTTTTTGCACGGCGATCTTCAGGCGCATCGAGTCGCCGCTTGCCTTGGCGCTACGCATTGAGTTTCAGCCGTTCGGTGACGGCGCGGTAGCCGCCGTTGCCCGAGGTCAGATAGCGTGCGACGCGGCCGATGGTGGTGACGCTCACGCCCGTTTGCTTGTGAATTTCGCGGTAGGGCAGGCCGCGCTCCAACAGCTCGACCACCGCCCAGCGGTCCGCCATCGCCTGCAGTTCGGCGGGGGTGCACAGATCGCGGAAAAAGCTGCGGCACTCGTCCACCGAGCGCAACGCCAGAATCGCCGCGCACAGCGCCCGTTCGTGCTGCTGCTCCTGCCGCTGGGTCACCGGCCGGTTGGTTTTCATCTCGGCAAATCCTCGAGCGGCTGGATATTACGTTCAATCATGTATTAACGCGCTATTACATTAATACATTGGAAAGAGCGCAAGCGCCCGCGGGCGAAATGCTTGACGCGCGCGCCGCGACTGCCTAAAATTCAATGGCTTATCTAGACCGGCTGAGGGAAAGGCCCTTAGAAGCCGGGGCAACCAACGATTGGTCCCGTTGATGACGGACCGATCGGAACGGTGCCAACTCCTGCGGAGCTGCTCCTAAGCATGGCGCGGATCCGGTAGATGGGCAGCCACTTGCGCGGTCGCACGCGACTTCAATGGGCTATGAGCCGGTGCTCCAGGGGTAGTTGCCTTAAGGAGCTTGCAAGTTTGTGGCCGAAAATCTTCCCGAATCCGGTCGACGAGACTTTGCGTCTCGCGCCCTTCGAGTTGCATTACGGCGATTCGCTGCCGGATGCGCGCATGTGCTTTCGCCTCGTGGGCAACGCGCAAGGACCCGTGGTCGTGGTGCTCGGCGGAATTTCCGCGCATCGCATCGTCACGGGTGCGCCGGGCGAGGGCTGGTGGCCCGAGATGGTGGGGCCGGGGCTCGGCGTCGATACGCGCCAGTACCGGGTGTTGGGCATCGACTATATCGGCGGCCGCGGCGACAGCGCGACGCCCGAGGTCGGCGGCCGATTTCCGCCGATCAGCTCGTACGATCAAGCCAACGCGCTGAGCCAGATCGTGCGGCATCTGGGATTGCGTTCCCTGCATGCCATCGTCGGCGCTTCGTATGGCGGAATGGTGGCGTTGTGTTTCGCCGAGCGTTACCCGGCGCTCGTGGGTCACATCGTGGTCCTGAGCGCTGCCGACCGCTCCCAGGTTCTGTCGACCGCATGGCGCAGCGTGCAGCGGCAAATCGTGCGCGAGGCGATCGCGCGCGGCGACGGCGCGGCCGGACTGAAGCTGGCCCGCGCCTTGGCGATGGCGACGTACCGCAGCCCCATCGAGTTTGCGATTCGATTCGGCGGGGCGCCGCAGCGCATGGCGGACCGCTTTCGATTTCCGATTGAAGAGTACCTGTTCGCGCGCGGCGATGACTATGTGCAGAAGTACCGCGCCGAATCGTTCTTGACCTTGAGCGAATCGATCGATTTGCATGAAATGGATGCCACGCAGGTGCATACGCCGGCCACATTGATTGCGGTGCGCGAGGATCAGTTGGTGCCGTTCAACGACATGCAGGCGTTGTCCGCGCGCCTGAACGGTCCGCGCCAACTGATCGAGATCAATTCAATATTCGGCCATGACGCCTTCTTGAAGGAAGGCGCCGCCCTTACCCCCATCATCAAGCACGCCCTTGCGGAGCAGCAGCCATGAGCAGCAAAGCGACACCCAAAAAAAACCTGGCGACGCGCTCGGTTCGCGCCGGTCTCGAGTCGGACGCGCACCATGGTTCGGTGGTGCCGCCGCTCTATCTATCGAGTAATTTCGCGTTTCAAAGCTACCGCCAGCCGCGCAAGTACGATTACACGCGTTCCGGCAATCCGACCCGCGATCAGCTGGCCGACGCATTGGCGGATTTGGAAGGCGGCGCCGGCGCAATCGTCACGTGCACGGGTTTGGCGGCCATTACCTTGATCTTGGCAACGCTCCCCGCCGGCGCACGCGTGCTCGCGCCTTACGACTGCTACGGCGGTACCTACCGGCTGCTGACGGCGCTGCACGCCAAGGGAAATTTGGTGGTGGATTTCGTCGATCAAAGCAACCCGGCCGAGCTGCGCGCGGCGCTCGAACTTGCGCCCAAGCTGGTTTGGATAGAAACACCGAGCAATCCCTTGCTGCGGGTCGTCGACATTCGCGCCATCACCTCTGCCGCGCGCGCCGCCGGCGCCTTGAGCGCTGTCGACAATACTTTTTTGTCGCCGATCTGGCAGCAGCCCTTGTCCTTCGGCGCCGACTACGTGATGCACTCCACCACCAAGTACCTGAACGGCCACAGCGACGTCGTCGGCGGCGCCGTGATCGCGGCGTCCCAGGAGCTGCACCAGGCCCTGGCATGGTGGGCGAACGCCATCGGCGTTACCGGCGCGCCGTTCGACAGTTTTCTGACGCTGCGCGGTCTGCGTACTTTGCACGCCAGGATGCGCGTGCATGCCGAGAATGCGGCGCGCGTGGTCGAGTTTCTGGCGCAACATCCCGAAGTGCTGCGCGTGTACTACCCGGGTCTGCCAGGCAATGCGGGCTACGAAATCGCATGCCGGCAACAAAGCGCCTTTGGCGCAATGTTGAGTTTCGAACTCGCCGGCGAAGGCGCGGTCGAGGCGTTTCTCGGCGGCCTGCAGTGCTTTACCCTGGCCGAATCCTTGGGCGGTGTGGAAAGTCTCATTGCCCACCCGGCCAGCATGACGCACGCCGGCATGGAGGAATCCGCGCGGCTGCGGGCGGGGATCGGTCCCGGACTCTTGCGCATGTCGGTGGGCATCGAAGATTCTGCCGATCTTGTGGCGGATCTGCGCGACGCTCTCGCGCGAGCCGCGGCGCACAGCGCCGCGCATGCGCCTAAAGCGCCGACAGCACCGCGTCGGCAGCTGCGCGCGTCGTAAGCGCTTTGCCGGCAGGGGCGAGATCGGCGGTGAGCTTGCCCAAGCTGATTGCCCGCGCGACCGCGCTCTCGAGCGCCTGCGCTTCCGCCTCAAGACGCAGGGAGTGGCGCAACAGCATCGCGGCGCTCAAGATCGCCGCATAGGGATTGGCGATGCCGCGGCCGGCGATATCGGGCGCGGATCCGTGGATCGGTTCGAATAGGCCGCCGCGCGCCTCGGCGGAGAGCGATGCCGAGGGCAGCAACCCCATGGACCCGGCGAGCATGGAAGCTTCGTCGGTGAGGATATCGCCGAACATGTTTTCGGTCACGATGACATCGAACTCGCGCGGCCGTTGCAGCAGATGCATGGCCGCGGAGTCCACCAGCATGTGCTCCACACTCACCTCGGGAAACTCGGCCGGCATGATGCGATTCACGGTCGAGCGCCAGAGGCGCGAAGTCTCGAGCACATTGGCCTTGTCCACCGAGGTGAGTTTCTTGCGGCGGCCGCGCGCCAAGTTCGCGGCCAGCCGCACGACGCGTTCAATCTCGGGAAGCGTATAGCGGCACACGTCGACCGCCTCGGTGGCGGTGCGGGATTTTTCGCCGAAATAAATGCCGCCGGTGAGTTCGCGCACCACCATGATGTCCACGCCGCGCAGCAATTCGGCTTTGATGGGCGAGGCATCGAGCAGCGCGGGGTGGGGCACCACCGGGCGCAAATTGGCGAACAGCCCCAGCGCCTTGCGCAGCTGCAGCAAGCCCTGTTCCGGACGAACTTTGGCATCCGGGTCCGACCATTTTGGTCCGCCCACCGCACCCAGCAGTATCGCGTCCGAGCCGCATCGCCAGTGCCAGCGTGGCGGGCGGCAGAGGCTCGCCGGTCGCGTCGATGGCGGCGCCGCCCAACAGCGCCGATTCGAATTCGAAACGATGACCGAATCGAGCCGCCACTGCCTCGAGCGCGCGCACCGCTTCGGCCGTGACTTCCGCGCCGATGCCGTCGCCGGCGAGCACCGCAATGTTTGCGTCCATCAGCTGCGCGCCGCCTCGAAACGTTCGATGAGCCCAAGCTTGCTGCGCAGATAGCCGAATTCGTCCAAGCCGTTCAGCAGGCAGTGGCGGGCGAAGGGTTCGATGGCAAATGAAATTGACGCGCCCGCCGGCAATGTGAGCCGCATGGCCTCCAGGTCGATATCGAGTTCGCAGCCGGGATGCTGCAGCAGCCACTGCGAGGTGCGCTCATCGACGACGACGGGCACGAAGCCGTTCTTCAGCGCATTGCCGCGGAAGATGTCGGCGACCTCGGTGCTGATCACCGCGCGAAATCCATAATCGAGCAACGCCCAGGGCGCATGTTCGCGCGACGAGCCGCAGCCGAAATTGCGGCCGGCCACCAGAATCTGCGCGCCGCGCGCTTCGGGCCGGTTCAGCACGAATTCGGGTTTTGGCGAGCCGTCTTCGTGGTAACGCCAGTCGGCAAAGAGTTGCCGACCGAGGCCCTCCTTGGTCGTGGTGGTCAGAAACCGCGCCGGGATGATCTGATCGGTGTCGATATCGCTGGAGGCGATGACGACGGTTCGCGATGTGATGCGCTTCAACGGCGGCATTACAGCAGCTCGCGCGGATCGGCGATGCTGCCCTTGACGGCGCTGGCAGCCGCGGTCAAGGGACTTGCCAGCAGCGTGCGTGCGCCTTTTCCCTGACGGCCTTCGAAATTGCGATTGCTGGTGCTGACTGAATATTGCCCCGCCGCCACGGTGTCGCCGTTCATGCCAAGGCACATGGAGCAGCCGGATTCGCGCCAGTCGGCGCCGGCCGCTGCGAAGATTTCCGCCAAGCCCGCAGCCTCTGCCTGCCGCTTGACCTGCTGCGAGCCCGGCACGATGAGCAGGTGCACGCCGTGCGCGACTTTGCGGCCCTTGAGTATTCGTGCCGCCGCTTGCAAATCCTCCAGCCGCCCGTTGGTGCAGCTGCCGATGAAAACCACGTTCACCGGCTTGCCCAGCATGCGCTCGCCGCCGTGAAATCCCATGTAGCGCATCGCCTTGTCGAATACTTCGTCGCCTTTCTTGTCCGGGATCGCGGCGCCGATCGGCAGCACCATGCCGGGATTGGTGCCGTAAGTGATCATCGGCTCGATGACCCCGGCATCGATTTCGACCGAGGCATCGAATCGGGCCTCCGGATCGGTCTCGAAGGTAGCGCCAGCGCGCTTCGGCGGCCTCCCAATCCTCGGCGCGCGGCGCCCGCGGCTTACCCCGCAGGTAGGCGTACGTAGTCTCGTCGGGCGCAATCATGCCGGCGCGCGCTCCCGCCTCGATCGACATATTGCACACCGTCATGCGCTCGTACATCGACAGCGCGCGCACGGTCGAACCGCGATATTCGAGTACATGGCCGGTTCCGCCGGATACGCCGATTTGTCCGATGATCGCGAGAATCAGATCCTTGGCGGTGACGCCGGCGTTCAACCGGCCCTCGATATTGACGGCCATGCTCTTGGGCTTGCGCTGCAACAGGGCCTGCGTGGCGAACACGTGGCCGACTTCGGTGGTGCCGATCCCGAAAGCGAGGGCGCCGAAGGCTCCATGGGTGCTGGTGTGGCTGTCTCCGCAAACTATGGTCATTCCCGGCTGCGTCATCCCTAGTTCAGGACCGATGATGTGCACGATGCCGCGGCGCGCGTCCTGCATGCCGAACAGCTCCAGGCCGAATTCGGCGGCGTTCTGTTCCATCTGGCGCACTTGATTGGCGGCGGCGTCCACCCTGACCGGCACCGCGCCAAACACCTGTGCGCTCATGGTCGGGGTCGAGTGGTCCATGGTTGCGAGCGTGCGCTCCGGGCCGGCGCACCGGCAGACCGTGGCGCCGCAACATGCTGAAGGCCTGCGGCGTCGTCACCTCGTGAACCAGGTGCAGATCGATGTACAGGACCGCCGGCGTGTCGCGGGTTTCAGCGACCACCTCATGCGCCGACCAGACCTTGTCGAACAGCGTGCGCGGCGCCATGTCTTCGCTCGAGTCAGCCCGCATTCAGCCACGGCATGCGCGCGCGCAGTTGCGCGCCGACCTTCTCGATCGGGTGGTTCAAATCCGCCTTTAGCAGCTTGGAATACTTGCGCAGGCCGCCGCGATTTTCCGCAATCCATTGGCGCGCGAATTTGCCTTGTTGAATTTCCGCGAGGATCTTGCGCATCTCTTTCTTGGTGGCCCGGTTGACGATGCGGGGTCCGCGCGTCAGGTCGCCGTACTTGGCGGTTTCACTGATGAAGCGGTGCATTTTTGTAATGCCTCCTTCATGCAGCAGATCGACGATCAGCTTGAGCTCGTGCAGGCACTCGTAGTAAGCCACCGCGGGCTGATAACCCGCTTCCACCAGCGTCTCGTAGCCCTTCACGACCAGTTCGGTCGCACCGCCGCACAACACGGCCTGTTCGCCGAACAGGTCCGTTTCAGTCTCTTCGGCGAAAGTGGTTTCGAGCACGCCGCCGCGGGTTCCGCCGATGCCGTCGGCGTACGCCAGCGCCTTCGCCTTGGCGTGCTTGGAGCGATCTTGCGCCACCGCGAGCAGGCACGGCACACCGCGGCCCTGTTGGTACTGACGCCTCACCAGATCTCCAGGACCTTTCGGCGCGATTAAAACCACATCAAGATCCTTGCGCGGTTTGATCTGCTTGAAGTGAATGTTGAAACCGTGGGCGAACAGCAGCGTCGCGCCTTTCTCGATATCCTTGCGCAGTTCGGCGTAGAGGGATTTTTGCGTCAGGTCGGGGACCAGCATGGCCACCAATTGCGCGCCCTTGACCGCCGCGATGGGCTCCGCCACCGGCAGGCCGTCCTTCTTGGCGCGGGTTCTGCTGCCGCCCTTGCGCACGCCGACCACCACGTCGTAGCCGCTGTCGCGCAGATTGAGCGCGTGCGCGCGCCCCTGACTGCCGTAGCCCAGAATCGCGATGCGCGCGCCGCGCAGCGCTTTCTTGTCGACGTCCTTTTGGGAATACAAACGCATTCAAATCTCCTCAACCAATCGTGCAGCCAGGATAAGCATTTCCTCAAGACGCGAAACCCCGCTTAAAGACATTCGCGGCCTTAAGCGGGGTATCTGGGGAAATTGCGCTTAAACGCTTTGTTAACTAGCATCAGATAGCAACACAGAACCTTTTATCATGCAAGGATTTCCAGGCATCGGCGCGTGCCGGCGAGGACCCGTTTTTTATGCAGCATCTCGGCAGGCATTCTGCAATCGCATTGTGGCTGTTGTACGAAGACGAAATCGAAGGCTGGCGCATGCGCCAGGCGCCGCTCGCGCGCCAATGGCTCGGCGAGCAAAACTTCAAGGCGGAGAAGCATCGCGTGGTTTTGCTGCCGGATTCCGCCGGCGGCATTGCCGGCGCCGCCGCCGGCCTCGGCAAGCGGCAGGGAGAGCTGTCGCTGTGGCACACCGCGGGGCTGCCCGAGAGATTGCCCGCGCGCCGTTTCCATCTCGCGCAAGAATTCAGCGCCGCGGAAGCCACGCAGCTGGCATTGGGTTTCGCTTACGGCGCATATCGCTTCGATCGCTACCGCTCTTGCAAAGGCGAATTGGCGAGCCTGGAACCGCCCTCGAATGCCGACATGGCCTACGTTGCCAACGCCGCGGAGTCGCTGCGCATGGCGCGCGACTGGATCAACACGCCGGCGGGCGATTTCGGACCTGCGCAACTGTCTGCCGCGGCGCGCCAGGTGGCTGAACGTCATCAGGCCGAATTCCGGGAATGGGTCGGCGAGGATCTCTTGACGGCAAATTTTCCGGCGATCCACGCCGTGGGGCGCGCGAGCAGCGAGGCGCCGCGCCTGGTCGAATTGCGCTGGACGCCCCCTGGCGGAGAGGCCTACCCGCACCTGACGCTGATTGGAAAGGGCGTATGTTTCGATAGCGGCGGGTTGGACATCAAACCGAGTTCCGGCATGGCTCTCATGAAGAAGGACATGGGTGGCGCCGCGGTCGCGCTGTCGCTCGCGCACCTGCTCATGAGTTCGAAGATCCGGGCGCGGCTCTCCGTCCTGATTCCGGCGGTGGAAAATGCCATCAGCGGCAACGCCTACAGGCCGGGCGATGTGCTCGCGACCCGCAAAGGTCTGAGCGTCGAGGTGGGGAATACCGACGCGGAGGGCAGGTTGGTCCTGTGCGATGCACTGGCTTTTGCCGACGCCGAACGTCCTGCATTGATCATCGATTTCGCCACGCTGACCGGCGCGGCGCGGGTCGCGCTCGGACCGGAGCTTCCGGCTCTTTTCGGCAATGACGAGCGCATGATCGACGAACTGGCTCGGGCGGCCGCCGCCGAACACGATCCGCTGTGGCCGATGCCATTGTGGGCCGGTTATGAGGATGAGCTGGCCAGCAAAGTGGCGGATTTGAACAATGTCGCGTCCTCGACTTTTGCCGGCGCCATTTTCGGCGCCTTGTTCTTGAAGCGCTTCGTCGCCGAATCGACCCTGGGTGCACATCGATTTGTACGCTTGGAATTCCAAGGATCGGCCGGGGCGCGGCGTCGGCGCCGAGGCGCAGGCGTTGCGCGGCGTCTATCGCTACTTGGTGGAGCGCTTCGGCATTGCGTAAGCTTGGCCGGCATGCCCAAAAAACCATCCGCCGCCGATACGCGCCGCTACTCACGCTTGGTGGTCGATGGGCTGAAGCAGACGCCGAGCCGATCGATGCTGCGTGCCGTTGGATTCCGCGATGCCGATTTCGAAAAGCCGCAGGTGGGCATTGCCTCGACTTGGAGCAATTTGACGCCCTGCAATATGCACATCGACGAACTCGCGCGCCGGGCGGCCGCGGGCGCCGATGAGGCGGGCGCGAAGGCCGTGACCTTCAATACGATTACCGTGTCCGACGGGATCTCCATGGGCACGCCGGGCATGCGCTATTCGCTGGTATCCCGCGAAGTCATCGCCGATTCGATCGAGACTGTCGTGGGCGCGCAAGGCTTCGACGGCGTCGTCGCCATCGGCGGCTGCGACAAGAACATGCCGGGCTGCATGATGGCGACTTGCGCCGCCTCGACCGCCCGGCGGTGTTCGTCTATGGCGGCACGATCCGCCCGGGCGCCGACCAACGCGACATCGTTTCGGTCTTCGAGGCCGTGGGCGGATATGCTCGAGGAACGGTATCCGAGCAGCAATTGAAGTTCGTCGAGCGCACCGCGATTCCGGGTCCTGGCTCCTGCTGCGGGCATGTATACGGCCAATACCATGGCTTCGGCGATCGAAGCGCATGGGAATGAGTTTGCCGAATAGCTCGGCGCAGGATGCCATCTCGAGCCAGAAGCGCGATGACTGCCAGCGCGCCGGCGCCGCCGTGGTTAACCTAATCAAGCGCGGCATCACACCCAGCCGGATTATGACTCGCAAGTCCTTCGAGAACGCGATCACCGTGGTCATTGCGCTCGGCGGCTCGACCAATGCTGTGCTGCATCTGCTGGCGATGGCATCCTCCGCCGGCGTCAAACTGAAAATCGATGACTTCACGCGAATCGGCAAACGCGTGCCGGTGCTCGCGGATTTGCGGCCGAGCGGCCGCTATTCGATGTCGGAGTTGGTCGCGGTGGGCGGCATTCAACCGCTGATGAAAACGCTTTTGGACGCGGGCTTGCTGCATGGCGATTGCCTGACGGTAACCGGAGCCACGCTCGCGGAAAATCTTCGCGACGTGGCCGCCTATCCCGGATGAGCCGCCGATCGTCCGGCCCTTGAGCGACCCGATCAAGAAAGACAGCCACTTGGTGGTGCTGTATGGAAATCTCGCGCCCGAGGGCGCGGTTGCAAAAATTACAGGCAAGGAGGGCCTGCGCTTCAAGGGCACGGCGCGCGTCTTCAATTCCGAAGAAAAGGCGCTGCAGGGAATCCTGAGCGGCAAAGTGAAGGCCGGCGACGTCGTGGTGATTCGCTACGAAGGCCCCAAGGGCGGTCCCGGCATGCGCGAGATGTTAAGTCCCACCAGCGCCATCATGGGCAAGGGCTTGGGCAAGGAGGTCGCGCTCATCACCGATGGCCGCTTTTCCGGCGGCAGTCATGGCTTCGTGGTGGGGCATATTTCGCCGGAAGCGGCGCTCGGCGGCCCGCTGGCCCTGGTCAAGACCGGCGATGAGATCACGATTGACGCGCAGCGCCGCGAAATCACGCTGCATGTCGCTTCCGGGGGAGCTCAAGCGCCGCGCGCAAATCCTGGAAGCCGCCGCAGCCTTATGCGCGTCGGGGCGCCTTGGCGAAGTACGCCAGGCAGGTCAGCAGCGCCTCGTTGGGCGCGGTGACGGATCTGGAGCAAACTGCATCAAACGGCGCCAAGACCTCGTAAAGTCTGACGTTCGCATGAGCGACATTGGACTTACATCGCGCTTGCAGTTCGGGCGGGATATGTGTCAGTCTTCTTACTCGCCGAAGGGAACTTGCTGGGAAGCTGCTGGGAGATCTAGCTGCAAGTTGGCGGCGTGCGCGATGCGCAAGATCATGAGACAGGGGTAGGGTCGCACAGACTTATGTATATACGAACAGCCTTCGTTATTCTCCGGCAAAAGGGGCGCCGCCCTCATTGCCGTCATTCTTCTTCATGTGGTGATCGTGTGGGGATTTTATACGGGCTTGGCCGGGCAGCTGGTGCAAAAGATTATTCCTCCCGTCGAAATTGCCCAGATCGAAAAACCCAAAGACGTCGACAAACCCCCGCCCCCGCCGCCCAAGCTCGAAGAAATCAAACCTTACGTCCCGCCGCCGGAATTCGTCGACATCCAGGCGGCGCCGCCTGAGAACAACGCCATCTCCGTAGTCACGCAACAGAAGACGCCGCCGCCCGCGCCGGTCGTGGCGGCCCCGGTGCAGCACACCATCACGCCGCCGCGCATGGATCCGAGGCATCCGTTCAACATCGGCGAGGAATACTATCCGGATGCTTCGAAGCGCGCCGGCGAAGAAGGCCGCTGCATTCT
Organism: uncultured Gammaproteobacteria bacterium; assembly: GCA_963812125.1. Taxonomy (GTDB): domain Bacteria; phylum Pseudomonadota; class Gammaproteobacteria; order Steroidobacterales; family Steroidobacteraceae; genus Bog-1198. The sequence continues at coordinate 219,197 of CAWETY010000010.1, read as the reverse complement.
GCTGATGAGATGTCGCCGTGAACGGGCAAATTCATCGATGCGCACAATCCAAACCAGCACCGGCTTCCCGCGCTTGGACGAGGCGTGTTTGAAGGGCGTAAAGGGCAGAAGATGCTTCCCGGCATGGAAGACGGCAAGCCGGTCGAAGGACCATTTCCCGTTCGCGATCATTTGGAAGTTAACGGGCAAGTAGCCGCATTGAATGAGCGACTCTAGTTTTAGATCATTACCATTATTAATAAGCTTTTATAAGTAGAGGGAATCGGTCAATGCAAGAGACAGTTGTTGAAAACCCATATGGCCTAGGTGCGCTGATCGCCAATGGCAATATCGTCAGCAGATCGATCCTCGCCGTATTGCTGATTATGTCGCTGATGACATGGTTCATCATGATCACCAAATTTTTCGATCAACGGCGCCTGCGGCTGCAAGCAATCGAAGCTGAAAAGGAGTTCTGGACCTCCAGCACGCTCACCGATGCGATCAGCAAGCTGAAGGGCGGATCCAATCCGTTTCGCGCGCTCGCCGAGACCGGCAAGCAAGCGTACGAGTATCACGAGGTCAACAAGACGCGCCTCTCCGGCGCCATCGGCACCAGCGAGTGGATCACCGAGTCGCTGCAGCGCACCGCGGATGCCATCATCAGCCGCCTGCAAACGGGCCTGCCGGTGCTCGCATCGGTCGGTGCGACCGCGCCGTTCGTCGGATTGCTCGGGACCGTGATCGGCATTTACAACGCGCTCATCGCGATCGGCGTCTCCGGACAGGGCTCGATCGAAAAGGTGGCCGGTCCCGTCGGCGAAGCCTTGATCATGACCGCCATCGGCTTGGTGGTCGCCGTGCCGGCGGTGCTGGGCTACAACGTTCTATTGCGCCGCAATAAGACGGTGCAGGAACGCGTCAGCCACTTCACGCACGAGCTGCACGCCTACCTGATCTCCGGCGTCAAGATGGGCCTGGGCATGGACAAGCCGCCGGCCGCGATTGGCAAGCCGCCCGCAGCTGCGGTTGCCCGCTAGGATTTGAAACATGGCGCTTCACGTAGGAGGAGTCGAAGAAGAAGCCACGGCGATGTCGGATATCAACGTCACGCCCCTCGTGGACGTGATGTTGGTATTGCTGATCATTTTCATCATCACCATCCGGGTCATCCTGCAGCAGGTGCCGGTGACGCTGCCCAAGGCGACCAATCTGATCACACAGACGCGCCCGGAAAACATCACCATTGCCATCGATAAGCAGGGCGCCATTTACTGGAATACCAAACTGCTTGTCCGGCCAGGACGAGCTGCTGGCGATGCTGCGCGGAATTGCCCGGCAGGAACCGCAGCCGGAAGTACACATTCGCGGCGACGCAAATGTTCGGTATCAATTTGTGGGCCAGGTGCTGGTGGCGACCCAGAAGATCGGCATTCGCAAGGTTGCGTTCATCACCGAGCCCGATCGCCCCACTTCACGGTAGGAGATTTAGAACATGGCCATGAGTGTAGGCGGGAGCGGCGAAGGCCAGTCCTATTCCGAAATCAACATGACGCCGCTCATCGACGTCATGTTGGTATTGCTGATCATTTTCATCATCACCCTGCCGAATCAAACGCACGCGGTGAAAATCGACAATCCATTGCCGCCGCCGCCCAATTTCGTTCCGCCGCCGCCGCCGGAAGTGATCGATCTGACGATCGACTTTGACGGCACGCTGCTTTGGAACAAGACCCCGGTGGATCGCAAGACCTTGCAGGGTTACATCGAGACCGAGGCGCAGAAGGACCCGCAACCTGAAGTGCACATCACGGTGGATAAATTCGCCAAATATGAAATCGTCGCGCAGACGTTGGCGGATCTACAGCATCGTGGATTGAAAAAGATAGGATTCGTCAACAACGATTTCTTCTGAGAAGGTACCCCTGAGTGGTTTTACGGCGCGTCATGCCCTTTGGGATACGCGCCGTTTGTTTGAAACCATGCAAGATGCGCCGGCACGCGTTTACCGCCGCGCCGACTAAATTTGATACAGAGTGAGGTCTGCAATGAGTCATTCGATTTTGGGTAAATACCGGCCGCTGCTTTTGTGCTTGTGTGCGTTCGTAGCATTTGCGGGAATCTCACCGGCGGTGAACGCGGCTGACAAGCCCAAGCAGGAAATCAGCCGGGCCATTGCCAAGGAAATCGCGGCCGCGCAAAAGGCCATGCAGGCGAGCCAGTGGTCCGATGCGCTGAAGAGTTTGGAAGCCGCGGAAGGCAAGCCCGGACAGTCGACGTTCGATAAGAAGACCGTCGCTGAATTCAAGGGCATCTGCTACGTTCGGTTGAACAATCTCAAGGCGGCGCAAACCGCCTACGAACAGGCGGTGGCGACCGGAGGCTACTCGGCGGAAGAGTTGCCGAAGACTTATCGTCTATTGTTTCAATTGGCGGCGACCAACAAGCAGGACGCGAAGGCCATTGAATACGGCAAACAGTCTGCCGAGGCGGGCGCGGCCACAGCCGATGATCTGCTGATCATGTCGCAGCTCTATTACCAGCAGAAGGACTGCAAAAATTCCGGCGTCTGGGGCGACAAGGCGATCGCGGCGTTCAAGAAGGCCGGCCAAGCGCCGAAGGAGGTGCTGTATCAGATCAAATTGCAATGCGCCAGCGACGCCAATGACACCGGCGGCATGAAAGCGGCGCTGTATGATCTGATTCGGCTCACCAACAAGACTTCCTATTGGAATAATCTGATTCGCCTGGAGCGCCAGGATGAGCGCGACGATCACAATACCTTGATGATCTACCGGATCATGTACGACACCAATTCCATGAACGCGGATACCGACTATATTGAAATGGCGCAATTGCTGGGCGACGCGGGCTTGCCGGGCGAAGCTGAAGCCGTCCTGGAGAAGGCGATCAGCAGCGGGGCTGCTCAAGGACGAACACAAAGAGCGCACCATGCGCCTGTTGAATCGCCTTGAAGACACGCGCCGACTCCGACAAGAAGGGATTGCCGCAGCTCGATGCCGAGGCCCGCAAGAATCCGGCGGGCCAGCTCGATATGAAGCTCGGCGAAGTCTATTTCGGCGCGGGCGATTACCAGAACGCGGCTAACGCCATCACTCGCGCGCTCGGCAAAGGACAGATCAAACAAATGGACGAGGCCTATGTATATTTCGGCCGCGCGCAAGTGGCGCTGAAGAACACTGCCGAGGCGAAGAAGGCCTTTGAGAAGCTCAAGTCCGTTCCGAACATCAGCCCGCGCGTCCTGAAGTTGTTCGAATTGTATTCTGACAAACTGGGCTCTTAAGGATCACGGGAAACATCCATGACGATCAAAGCCGGCGATAAAATGCCCGAGGGCGCCTTTACGCACATGACCAAGGATGGTCCGCAGAAGATGACGACGGAGCAGTTATTTGGCGGTAAGACCGTGGTGCTGTTTTCCGTGCCGGGCGCCTTTACGCCGACCTGCGATGCCAAGCACTTGCCGGGCTTCGTGGATCTGGCCGACCAGATCAAGGCCAAGGGCGTCGACACGATTGCCTGTACCGCCGTGAACGATGTGTTCGTGATGAACGCCTGGGGCAAGCATGGCGGCGTGGGCGACAAGATCTTGATGCTCGCCGACGGCAATGGCGCTTACGTCAAGGCCTTGGGACTGGAAATGGACGGAACGAAGTTCGGCATGGGGATGCGCGGACAGCGCTTCGCCATTATCGTCAAAAATGGCGTCGCGACGCAGGTCGATGTCGAGGCGCCTGGCGAATTCAAAGTCTCCGCCGCCGACTACGTCCTGAAGCAGCTTTAGCGGCCCGCGCCGCTGCGGCAGCGGCGCGGGCGAAACCCGGCGCGCCGCGCTTAGGTTGCCAGGAGCTTTTCGAACTCGGGTACGGCCTGAAACAGATCCGCCACCAACCCGATATCGGCCACCTCAAATATAGGCGCTTCGCCATCCTTGTTGATCGCCACGATGGTGCGTGCGTCCTTGATTCCCGTCAGATGCTGAATTGCGCCGGAGATTCCGATCGCGATGTACATCTCCGGAGAAATGATCTTGCCCGTCTGGCCGACCTGCATCTCGTTCGGCGCATAGCCCGCATCGACCGCGGCGCGCGAAGCGCCGACGGCGGCACCGAGTTTGTCGGCCAGACTGAACAGCAGCTTGAAGTTCTCCGCGCTGCCGAGCGCCCGGCCGCCCGACACGACGCGCGCGGCGATTTGAAGATCCGGCCGATCGGTGGAGCCGGATTTGGCGCCCACATAGCGGGTGTGCGACGGCAATGGCACATTCAACGCCTTTGACTCCACCGCGGCGCTGCCGCCGGAGGCTGCCGCTTGAAAGGAGGCAACGCGCACCGTGGCAATGAGCTTGCGCGCGGGGTCCGCCTCGACCGTCACAATGGCGTTACCGGCATAAATTGGCCGGCGAAACCGATAGGCGCTCTCGACCGCCATCAAGTCGCTGACCTGCGGCTACGCCGAGCAATGCGGCGAGGCGCGGCATCAAATCCTTTCCGAAACTGGTCGATGGACCGAATACATGCGAGTAGTCGGCCGCCAGCGCCGCCAGTTGCGGCGCGAACACCGCGGCCAGCGGATGCGCGTTCTCCGGCCGGTCCACGCGCAACACCGACTTGACGCCCGCGAGCGCGGCAGCCTGCGCCGCGGCTGCGCGGTGTCGGCACCCAACAGGACGATGCTGATTTCCGCATCGGCAATACCCTTGGCGCACGTCACGCATTTCGCGGTGGCGGGATTCAGGGCCTTTCCGTCGTGTTCGCCGACGATGAGTATCTTGTGCATTAGATCAAACCTTTTTTCTTGAGCGCGGTCGATGAGCTCGGGCACATCCTTGACCATGACGCCTTTCTGGCGCTGCGCCGGCGGCTCGGTTTTCACGCTCTTGAGCAATATTCCCGCGCCGACGCCGAGGGCATCGAGCGAGGTGACATCCAGCGGCTTCTTCTTGGCTTTCATGATATCCGGCAGTTTTACGTAGCGCGGCTCGTTCAGGCGCAAGTCCACGGTGATCACCGCGGGCAGGTCGACTTCGATGGTCTCCAAGCCGGCGTCGACCTCGCGAGTGACCGCTGGCTTTGCCGGACGCGATTTCGATCTTCGACGCATAGGTTGCCTGCGGCCGCTCCCAAATCGCCGCCAGCATTTGGCCGGTCTGATTGGCATCATCGTCGATCGCCTGTTTGCCCAGCAATATCAAATCCGGGTTTTCCTTCTTCGCCAGGGCAAGAAAAACGTTCGCCGCGGTCAATGGCTCCACCGACCGCATCGCGTTTGCACCAGAATCGCGCGATCGGCGCCCATGGCCAGCGCCGTGCGCAGCTGCTGCTGGGTGTCGGCCACCCCGATGCTGACCGCAACGACTTCGATGTTCGCGCCGCGCTCCTTGATGCGCAGCGCCTCTTCGAGCGCGATTTCGTCGAACGGATTGATGCTCATTTTGACCCCGTCGAGCATGACGCCGCTGCCGTCCGGCTTTACCCGAATGCGCACGTTGTAATCGACGACGCGCTTGATACAGACCATGATCTTCTGCACGAAAACTCCTTAAACGGCTGCTCGAGGAACCGTTTGTGCGCGGGCCTCGGCCTGTTGTTCCGAAAATACGCTGCTGATTTTAGCCGCGCTTTGGCGCAACTTCGGCAAAAACCGCTCGAGCCCGGTCTTCAGGGGCAGTGCCGAGGCAATGAATCGCACCGTCAAGCACGGCCAAGGTGCGCGTCGTTCAGAGGCACGGGAACGCTGATGGCATATTCATCTGATCAGGCGGCGGGCGCGCGTCGAAGTCGCGTAACCGAGCGCTTTGATTTCCGCCAGTGCGCGCAGCAGCTCGGCGCGATCGCGCGCCGGCCTTGTCCTCTTCCTTGTTGGAGCGCGCCAGTATGTCGATGAGCGCGTCGCGCTGCGCGGGCGGGCAGTTCGCGAGGTATGCGCGGCCGGTAGCCGTGTTCAAAACCGGCAATTGCAAGCCGGCCGAATAGCGCTCGATCGCGAGCGGCGTGCTGTGATCGGTGGCCTCGCGCAGCATCATTTTCGTGCCGGACAGTGTTGCAAGGCTGACGGGCCAGACGATTTCGGCGCACAGGCTGTAAATCATCGGCTTGGCGATTTGGCTGACCCAAGCCTCATCATCGAATCCTTCGCTCAAGCCGCGCACCAGGATGGTCAGCCGATAGCGCTCGTCGGTGCTGTCGCGATACACGAAACCGCAATTGCACAAAGTTTCCAAGATCCGATAGACGGTGGTGCGGGGCAGGCGGATTTCATGGGCCACTTCGGAAACCGTCGCACCGTCGCGCAAGTTGAGAACTGTCAGCGCGTCAAGGCCGCGCATCAGCGCGCGGATGGGGCGGGTGGAATCCATGAAGCCTCGAAGGATTGGTGAACGCGCTAGTCTAAGGAGCGATACTTCCCTTGTCCACCTCGCGGTCAGTCAGTAGACTAAGGCAAAGATGACGCGCTACTTCTTTACGCGGCTTGCCGGCGCTATTCCCACGCTGTTCATCATCGTCACGATCACTTTTTTTTTGATGCGCGCCGCGCCAGGCGGCCCTTTCGATCAAGAACAAGCGCTGGCGCCGGAAATCAAGGCGAATCTGCAGCGCGCCTATGGTTTGGATCGCCCGGTATGGACGCAATACGGACGCTACCTTGAGTCGCTCCTGCACGGCGATTTCGGACCCTCGTTCAAATACAAGGATTTTACGGTTACTGAATTGATCGGCCAGGGTTTCCCGGTCACCCTGCAGCTTGGCATCATGGCAATCGCGCTGGCGTTGTTGTTGGGCATTCCCTTGGGAACATTTGCCGCGCTTCATCACAACTCCGCGGCCGATACCGCAACGATGTCGCTCGTCGTGACGGGTATCGCGATTCCCACCTTTGTCGTATCTGCCATTCCTCGGGCTGCTGTTCGGCGTCTATCTTCACTGGCTGCCGGTCGCGGGCTGGGAGCAGCGGGTCGCTTCGCCACCTCGCGCTGCCCGTGATCGCATTGGCATTGCCGCCGCTGGCCTATATCGCGCGTCTCACCCGCGGCAGCATGCTGGAAGTATTGCGCAGCCACTACATTCGAACGGCGTTCGCGAAAGGCTTGCCGCTGCGCAGCGTGATCTTGCGCCATGCGCTGCGGCCGGCGCTCGCGCCGGTGGCGAGCTACCTGGTACCCGCCGTAGCCTCGATCCTGACCGGATCCTTGGTGGTCGAGACCATCGCCGGCGCTGCCCGGCATCGGCCGATATCTGGTGCAAGGCGCGATCAATCGCGATTACACCCTGGTGCTCGGCATGGTGATCATTTACTCGGCTTCTGCTCATCGTCATGGGATTGCTTGTCGATCTTCTGTACGCGTGGCTCGATCCTCGCGTGAGGCTCTGACGGGTGAGCCTGTTGGACGAGGACGCGATGCGTCGCTTGCGGGCCAGTCCCGCCGCCGTGGCGGCGTTGCTCATCATCATGGCGGTCGTTATCGTCACGCTTGCTCGGGCCCTGGCTCAATCCGAACAATACCCAGAGCGCTCGATTGGCTGCACGTGGCCGCGCGGCCGACCCTGCAAAGCGCGCATTGGTTCGGCACCGATCGCCTCGGCCGCGATCTTTACGCGCGCACGCTCGCCGGCGCGCGCGTCAGCATCGCGATCGGCTTGGTGGCGAGCATGATCAGCATCCTGGTCGGCGTGAGCTATGGCGCCATCGCCGGCTACGTCGGCGGCCGCACCGATCATCTGATGATGCGCGTCATCGAAATCCTGAGCGGCTTGCCGTTGATCTTCTTCGTCATATTCTTGACCGTCATTTTCGGCCGCAGCGAATATCTGCTGTTCGTCTCGATCGGCGCGGTGGGTTGGCTGACCATGGCGCGAATCGTGCGCGGTCAGACCTTGAGCATCCGTCGGCAAGAATACATCGCCGCGGCGGTGGCTTCGGGCGCCGGCACCGGCCGCGTCATCGCAAGACATGTAATCCCCAACGTCATCGGGCCGGTTATCGTGTATGCCACGTTGACCGTGCCGCAAATCATTTTGTTCGAGAGCTTCTTGAGTTTCTTGGGTTTGGGAATCCAAGAACCCGGCGCGAGCCTGGGCACGCTGATCGCCGAGGGCGTCGGGGAAATGGAAGCGGCCCCGTGGATGCTCCTGGTGCCCGGCGGCTTTCTGGCGCTGTTGCTGCTCTGTTTGAATATCTTCGGCGATGGTCTGCGCGACGCGCTCGACGTCAAGGAAGCGTGAAGTGGCTTCCGACACTGAGCGTCGATGATTTGACTGTCCGCTTTGCGCATCGAACCGGGACGGTCGAGGCGGTTGCCGGCGCGTCGCTGCGCGTCGCGCCGAACGAATGCCTCGGCATCGTCGGGGAATCCGGATCCGGAAAGACCCAGCTGTTCCTGGCCGCCATGGGACTGCTTGGCGGGCCGCGCCGAAGTCAGCGGCAGTATCAGATTCGCGGGAGAAGAATTGCTGGGCAAGACAGCCGCGGCGCTCAATCGCCTTCCGCGGCTCGCGGCTCACCATGATTTTTCAGGATCCCATGACGTCTTTGACGCCGCATTTGAGGATCGGCACGCAGCTGGCCGAGGTGCTGGTTTGTCATTCGAGGCTGTCGTGGAGCGCAGCGCGCGACTGCGGCCGGCCGCATGCTCGAAAGGGTTCGAATGCCGGATGCCAAGCGCCGGCTGCAGCAATATCCGTATGAATTGTCGGGCGGAATGCGCCAGCGGGTCATGCTGGCGATGAGCTTGCTGTGCAAGCCTGACCTGTTGATCGCGGACGAGCCCACCACGGCGCTCGATGTGACCTTGCAGGCACAAATCATGGAACTGCTGCGCACCACGCGCGGCGAAACGGGCATGGCGCTGGTTCTCATCAGTCACGATCTCGGCGTGATCGCCGGCCTCGCCGATCGAATTCTCGTGATGTATGCCGGCCGAATCGTCGAGAATGCCGCCGCCGCCGAGCTTTTGCGCCAACCCCGCCATCCCTATACCGCCGAGTTGCTGAAATGCGTTCCCAGCTTGACCGGGCCGCGCCTGGCGCGCATGCCGACTCTCGCCGGACAGCCGCCGCAGCCCGGCGAACTGCTGCAAGCCTGCGCCTTCGCGCCGCGCTGCCCGCGCGCCGCGGAGCGTTGCCGCCTGGAGCGTCCGGCGCTGAGCGGGCGCCTCGAGCTGGCAAGTCGCCTGTCACTTCCCGCTGCCATGAACGCAGCGCTGCTCGCAGGTGCGGAATTTACGGGTCGAATTCGGACCGCAGACGGCCGTGAGCGATGTGAATTTCGCGTTGTTTTCCGGCGAGACGGTGGGTCTCGTCGGCGAGTCGGGCGCCGGAAAATCGAGCCTGGCGCGGGCGCTGTTGCGTCTGTTGCAGCCGGCCCGCGGCAGCGTGGAGCTTTCGGGACTGGACTTGCTGAAGTGCCCGCCGGCGGTGATGCGCGCGCAGCGCCGCAACCTGCAAATGGTTTTCCAGGATCCGCTCGCAAGTCTGAATCCGCGCATGACGCATCGGCGACGCCATCGCCGAACCGCTGCTGATATTCGAGCCCGAATTGAGTGCTGGCGCGCGGCGCAGGAAAATCGCCGCAATATTGCAGCGCGTCGGCCTCGACGCTCGAGGTGGCGCGCCGTTATCCGCATGAATTCAGCGGCGGCCAGTGCCAGCGCATCGTGCATCGCCCGGGCCACGGTGCTCCGGCCCGAAGCTCTTGATTTGCGATGAAGCGGTCAGTTCTCTCGATGTGTCCATCCAGGGACAAATCATCAATCTGCTGCTGGATCTGCAGCAGGACATGGGCATGGCGATGCTCTTCATCAGTCACAACCTCGCGGTCGTGCGGCATTTGAGCCATCGGGTGCTGGTGATGTATTTGGGAAAGTTGGTCGAAGTCGCCGCATGCGAGGCGCTGTTCGCGGCGCCGGTTCATCCTTATACCCGCGCGTTGCTGTCCGCCGTGCCGCGCATCCCTCCCGCTGCCGGCGTCGCCCGCGCCGCTCGCAGAAGCGACTCAGGCTGCGAGCGCCGCAATCGCCCGCGGCTGCGCCTTTCGCGACCGCTGTCCTTACGCGCTGCCGCTGTGCTCGTCCACCGATCCGCCGCTTGCTGAAATTGCCGCCGGACACTGGGTAGCCTGCCACCGTTCGCACGAGCTGTTCAATCCGCTATCCTAGGAGCCCATGACGCAACGAAAACCGGTACGGCCGAGCGATGGGCTCGCCAATGTGCGCTACGAGATCCGCGGCAAGCTGGCGCGGCGCGCCTTGGCGCTCGAGCGCCTGGGCTACGACATCGTGTCGTTGAATATCGGCAATCCGTTCGCCTTCGGATTCCGCACGCCCGAAACGATGCGCTTGGCCATGATTGAGAATCTGCGCAACAGCGAAGGCTATGTGCACCAGAAGGGCATCTTTCCTGCGCGCGAAGCGGTGGTCATGCAGCAGCAGGAGCGCGGCGTGCGCGGCGTCACCGCGGAAGAGGTATTCATCGGCAACGGCGTGAGCGAGCTGATCGACCTCACTTTGCGCGCGTTGCTCAATGCCGGCGATGAGGTGTTGGTGCCGAGTCCCGACTATCCTCTGTGGACGGCGGCCGTCAATTTGAATACCGGCCGCGCCGTGCACTATCCCTGCCACGCCGCGCAGCGCTTCATTCCCGATGCCGAGGAGATCGAGGCGCTGATCACCAAGCGCACGCGCGCCATCGTCGTCGTCAATCCGAACAACCCCACCGGGGCGGTCTACCCGCGCGAGACCTTGGCGGCGATCGCGCAACTGGCCGAGAAACATCGTCTGGTGGTGTTGTGCGACGAAATTTACGACCACATTCTCTACGATGATAGCCGAATTCGTGCCGATGGCGACCCTGGTGCACAACACCCTGTGCTGCACGATGAGCGGCCTGTCCAAGGTCTATCGCGCATGCGGATATCGCGTGGGTTGGGCGTCTTTCTCCGGCGATATCGAGGGTGCGAGCGAGTACTTGAGCGGCTTGGAACTGCTCTCGTCGCTGCGCTTTGCAGCAACGTGCCGGGGCAGTGGGCGGTGCAGACCGCGCTCGGCGGCTATCAGAGCATTCAAGAGCTGACGCGTCCCGGCGGCCGATTGTATGAATCGCGTCGGACAATCCTCGACGCGGTGGCGCGCAGCAAGTATCTGAAATTGGCGCGCCCGATGGGCGCCTTATACGCCTTCGTGGAAGTGCGCAGCGACGTATTGCCGGACTTCGACGATCAAACCTTTGCGCTCGACTTGCTGGAGAAGAAACACGTGCTGGTCGCGCCGGGCGTGAGCTTCAACGTGGCTATCGCAATGCCTTCCGCATCACCAACCTGCCGGAACCGCAGGTTCTCGCGACGGTGTTCTCGCGCATCGATGAACTGCTGGATGCGCAGGCCGCCGATAAGGCCGGCGCTCACGATCGTCTCTTCCCAGCCTAAGGTCCAGCAGCACTGAGCGTGGCGCGCGTTTCTCCCGCCTTGCTGGCGGCCGTCGCTGCCGGCCGTACCGTTCTCGCGCCGAATGCGGAATTGGCCGCCGCATTGTTCGATGCCATCGAGCGCGTTCATCGCGATGCCGGCGACGAGGTCTGGCCAACTCCCAAAGTGCGCGACTATTCGAGCTGGCTGCGCGAGCAGCATCGTGCAGCGGCAGCTCGACGATGCCATCGCGCCGCGCCTGTTCAGCGAGGTGGAAGAGCGCGAGCTCTGGCGCGCGGTCATCGACACGGCGGACAGATCGGCAGGGACTTTCTCGATCCCGCCGGCGCGGCGCGGGCCGCGCGGCGCGCGCGCCGCACGCTGTTTGAATACGCCATTCCCCATGCGGCGCTCGATGCGGCGCATTCCGAGGAGTGCGCGGCATTTCTGGAGTGGAACCGCGCATTCGAGCGGCGCTGCCGCGCCTGGGCTGCATCAGCGCGGATATCTCTGCTGGCGGGTCCGGCCGCGCCGAGTGCCGCAATCGATTGGATCGAGAGTCCCCAATGGCGGCCCGCGGCGCGCCGCTGGATGGAGCAACACGCGCGCGTACTGCTGCCGCAGCGCACAGCGCACAGTCCGAGCCGGCGTTGGTCAGGGCGCCGTCGCCGGCAGCGGAGCTCGCCGCCATGGCGGATTGGGCGCGGGTCAATCTGGCCAGAGAAGGGTTTCGCGCCTGGATCTGCATTCCGGATTTGAATCGGCGCCGCGCCGAGGTCGTCGATGCCTTCGATGCCGCACTGGCGCCGCAGCGCTTCGCGTCTGCGCGGCGGATCCGGTGCGGCACCGTATGCCGTGGCGGGCGGCACGCCGCTTGCCGACTACGCACCGGTGCGCGCGGCGCTTGGCGTTCCTGGCCGCAAGCCTGAGGCAGGTTACGTTCGCGCAATTCAGCGCGCTGCTGCGCGCGCCGGAATTGCAGGCTACCGACTCCGAGGCCAGGCAGCGGCGCGCGTTGGACCTCGCACTGCGCCGCCGCGCATCGGACGATGCGGATCTTGCGGGCTGGCTGGAGTTGGCCGAGCGTGTGGCGCGAATCGAGCAAATCGCGCCGGCGGCGGCCGCACAGCGGCTGCGCGCGGCCCAGCGGGAGCTGGCGGAATTGCACGGCGCGCGGCGCTCAGCGAGTGGGTTGCCGCTTTGGATGGAGGCACTGGAAACCGGTCCCTGGGCGTTTCGCAGCCGCTGGTCGAGCATCGAATATCAAGCGGCGGAGCGATTCCGCGAGTTGCTCGCCAGCCTGGCGACGGGCGATGCCGTGTTCGGCACGCATTCGCGCGACTCAGCGCAACGGCTTCTTGCCCGGGCGGCGCGCGAAACGCCGTTCCAAGTGCAAACCGGCGTCCCGCCGATCTGGGTGAGCGGCCAACTGCTTGACCCATGGCTTGATTATGGCGGCATCTGGGTCAGCGGCTGCAACGATGAACAGTGGCCGCCGCCAGTGGCGCCGGTGGCCTTGCTGCCGGTCGGGCTGCAGCGGCAATACGGCGTCATCCCGGCGAGCGCGGAATGCACAGTTGGCGTCGGCGATTGAACTACAGGGCCGCTGGCAGAAGCGCGCGAATCAGTGCGTGTTCAGCCTTTACGATCCCGGAGAGGGCAGTTCAAGCGCGCCCAGCCCGCTGCTGCCGAAGAACATCGCCTCGATTTGCCGTTGACCGCTGTCGGCGCAGCCGCACTGGCTCAAGATGCTGGAGACGGCGCCGGGATTGGAGTCGCTCTGGGACGAAATGGCTCCGCCGCATGCGGCGAGATGAGCGCACGCGCGGCGTCGCCACCCTAAGAGCCCAATCGCGCTGTGCGTTTCGCGGGTTTGCCGAGACCCGGCTGGATGCGGAACCGCTGGAGCAACCGGTGCCCGGATTCAACGAACGGGAACGCGGCGAACTTGTGCACCATGCCCTGCAGCACGTGTGGACGGCGCTTCGCGACTCGAATGCGCTGCGGGCCGTGCGTCCGGACGCGCAGCAGCGGCTGATCGATGAGGCCGCTGCGCGCGCGATCGAGTCGGTGTGCCGGCGGCGCGATCCGGGTCCGGCGCTGGCGCCAGCGTGAAGCGTAGCGGCTGCAAAATCTGTTGGGGAAATGGCTGCGAGTTCGAGAAGGCGCGCGCGCCCTTCGTCGTCGAAGCTCTCGAGGGCGCGCGATCAAATCGCGCGATTCGGCGGACTCGAATTCAGAGTGCGCATTGATCGCGTCGATCGGTTGCTGGATGGCGCGCGGGTCCTGATCGACTACAAGACCGGCGCGGCCACGGCCGATTGGCGCGGCGAGCGGCCCGACAATCCGCAGTTGCCGGTTTATGCATTGCTGTCGCCCGATGCCTTGGTCGCGGTCGCCTATGCCAAGGTGAATGCCGCGGAATCCGGCTTTGTGGCTGAGTCCGAGCGGCGCGATATTTTCCCGCGGACCCGCCCGCAGCGAATTGGAAGGGATGGCGACTTTCGCCGACTCTGGTCCAAGTTTGGTCGCGGCGCATCGAGCGGATCGCCGCCGAGTTCGCCGCCGGTCACGCGCGAGGTGGCGCCGACCCTCAAGGCATGCCAGAGCTGCAAGCTGCAGGGCCTGTGCCGCGTGCCGGCGGCGCTCGAAGAGGAGGATGAGTTCCATGAGTGAGCCGCGCGGCTCGCGATCGATGGCGCCGCGCGCGAGCGGGCGATCGCCTCGAGCGGCTCGGTCCTGGTTCAAGCGCCGGCGGGCTCGGGCAAGACGACGCTGCTCGCGCAGCGATATCTGCGTCTGCTGGCATCGGTCGACTCGCCCGAGCGCATTTTGGCGCTGACCTTTACGCGCCGCGCCGCCCAGGAAATGCGGCAACGCGTGCTCGGCGCGCTTGAGCGCCGCCGGCTCGAGCAAATGCCCGCCGGGATGAATCAGCTGACGTGGAGCCTGGCGGCGGCGGCGAAACAGCGCATGGACTCCTTGAACTGCGACCTGCAATCGCAGCCTTCGAGATTGCGCATTGAGACCATCGATGCCTTCAATTCCTGGCTTGCCAACCAGTTGCCGATTGCCGCGGGCGCCGGCGCGGGGTTGCGCATTCAGACCGATGCCGCGCCCAGCTACCAAGAGGCGGCGCGCCGCGCTTTGGCGCATCCGGGAAGCGATCAATTCGGACTCGCCGTCGATCGCGTGCTTGCGCTCGATGATCAGCGCTGGCGCAAGCTGGTGAAGCTCATCGCCGAGATGCTGCCGAGCCGTGACCGCTGGCTGCCGCTGCTCGCAGGCCGCTTGCGGGCGGCGAGCGCGACTCGACGAGGCGCAGCTTGCGCAGCGTGCGCCGGCATTTCGATGAAGATTTGCGGCTGCTGGTCACCCGGGTTCTGCTGCGCGCCCATGAAGTCCTAGGGCGGAGAGAATATCGCGGCGCTGTCCCCACTCATGCACGCGCGCGGCGCAGCGCCTCGAAGATCCGGCGCCGATCGCGGCGCTGGCGTCAAGACGCGCAGCGCGTTGCGCGCCGGCGCCCGAGGATGCCGCGCGTTGGCGCTGCATGGCCACGCTGCTGCTGACGGCGGAAAGAGCGCGGCTTGCGCAAGACGATTCACCAAGACGCAGGGCTTTCCGCCGGGCAGCGCCGACAAAGCACCGATGCTGAGCCTTGCTGGAGAAATTCGCCGAAGATTCGCGCGTTCTCGATGGCTTTGTCGAATTGCGCACGCTGCCGGATCCTGGCTACAGCGACGCTGCGTGGGAGCGGGTGCGCGAAGTGGCGCAGGTGCTGGTGTTGGCGGCGGCTGAATTGGACGGCGTCTTTCGCGAGCAAGGTGCCGTGGATTTTCCGGCGGTATCGATTGCGGCGTTGCGCGCGCTCGGCAGCGCGGACGCGCCGACGGATTTGAGCTTGCGTCTCGATTACCGGCTGCAGCACATTCTCGTCGACGAATTTCAAGATACATCCAGCTCGCAGTTGGAGCTGGTGCGGCTGCTGACGGCCGGATGGCAACAGGGCGATGGCCGCAGCGTATTTTGCGTGGGCGATCCGATGCAATCCATCTACGGATTTCGCCAGGCGGAGGTCAGGGCATTTCTTGGAGCTCGCCGAGGAGGGCATTGGCGACCTGCGCTTCGACTTGCAGCGTCTGCGCAGCAATTTTCGTTCCGCGGCGCCGCTGGTGGACTGGACCAATCGCTGCTTCGCGCGCCTCATGCCGCAGAGTCGACGATCGCAATCGCGGCGCCATTGCCTTTCGCCCCAGCGAGGCGGCGCTGGCGGCGGCCGAAACCGCGGAATGCGGCGTGCAGTGTCAGGGATTCGGCAGCCGCGCCGCCGAATCGAATGCGATCGCAGCCATGATTGCCGGCGAACTCGCGCGGCATCCCGATTGGCGCATTGCCGTGTTGGTGCGCGCCAGAACCCACGCGCGCGGTATCGCCGCCGAGCTTGCGCGCCTTGAATATCGCCTTTCGGGCGGTCGACATCGAGCCATTGCATGATCGCGCTGCGGTTCGCGACATCATGATGCTCACGCGCGCCTTACTGCACTGGGGCGACCGCATCGCCTGGCTCGCTGTCCTGCGCGCGCCCTGGGCTGGACTCACCCTCGCCGATCTGCTGACGATTTCCGCGGACCGACAGCTGGTGTGGGATGCGATCCGGGATGATGCGCTGCTGCTTTCGCTCAGCGAGGATGGCCGCGCCCGCTGTGGGCGCCTGCGGCTGACGCTCGAGGCCGCTTTCGAGGTGCGCAATGAGACACCGCTGGCGCGCTGGATCGAAAGAACCTGGCTGGGCCTGGGCGGCCCCAGCTGCATGACGGGCGCCCAGGATCTGCAGCTGGCCGGCGCCGCTTTCGCCCGCATCCGTACGCTCGAGGAGCGCGGCATGCCGGATGCAGCGGATCTGCCGGAGATTTTTGCCGATCTTTTCGCCGATCACGGCGGCGCCAGCAACGTTGAAATCATGACCATTCACAAGGCCAAAGGTCTGGAGTTCGATATGGTCGTGCTGCCGGCGCTCGATCTGGCCGTGGCGCCCGATCGCGACCAATTGTTGCTGTCGCATCAGTTCGCGCGCACCGGGCGCGACGGCATGGTGATGGCTGCGCGGCCGCCGGTGGGTACGGATGGCGA
This sequence comes from uncultured Gammaproteobacteria bacterium, assembly GCA_963812125.1. GTDB lineage: Bacteria > Pseudomonadota > Gammaproteobacteria > Steroidobacterales > Steroidobacteraceae > Bog-1198. The sequence goes on along the minus strand of CAWETY010000010.1, from coordinate 202,667 downwards.
TCTGCTGTTCGAGTTCTTGCGCGGCCGCCGGCGCGATGCCGCCATGCTCGAAGCGCAGCGCCTGCTGTACGTGGCCTGCACCCGGGCAAAATGCCAGTTGCGCTTGACCGCCGTCATCGACGCGGGTGAAAATTCCGAAGACCTCGACGAGACCGCGGTGCGCCGGGAGTTCCGTCCCGCTGCCGCCAGCTTGCTGCGCGCGCTCTGGCCGGTGCTCGCCGACGAATTCAAGCTGCCGCCGGCGCCGCTGCGGCAAGCTGAAGACGCGGACGAGGCGCCGCGCGGAGGCCCACTCAAGCGCCTGCCGCTGGAATGGTCGCAGGATTTGCATTTTGCGCCGCTGCTGGGCGCCGCCGCGGTCGCCATTCCCGCCGCGAGGGAAGAAACGCCGGTATTCGATTGGGCCGGTGAAACCGCGCGGCGGGTCGGCAGCTTGGTGCATGCCGAACTTCACAGCATGGATTTATCCGTTGTCGACGCTGCCGCGATCCAGGCGCGCGAAGGCCATTTCCGCAGCTGGCTCGGCATTCATGGGGTACCGGAGGAGCGCTTGAATTCAGCGACGGCGCGTGTCGTGGAGGCCCTCCTCGGCGTGCATCGAAGATCCGCGCGGACGCTGGATACTGAAGCGCGGGTTTCGCGAGGATCTGCGCGAACACGCCTTGTCGGGGTACTGGCAGGGTGAGTTCTTGCGGGTGGTGCTCGACCGCAGTTTCATTGACGACGAGGGCATCCGCTGGGTGATCGACTACAAAACCAGCGAGCACCTGGGCGGCGGTCTCGAACTGTTTCTGGACCGCGAGGTTGAGCGATATCGCAGCCAGCTCGAGCGCTATGGGCGTTTGGCACGTCGCTTGGGACCGCAACCGGTCCGCTTGGGCCTGTACTTTCCGCTGATGCGGGCCTGGCGTGAATGGGGTTACGAGGAGTCGATTGACTAATGGGGCTACTGGATATATAAATACTACTGTATGTATAAACAGTCTCCCAAACAACAACACAGGAGTCAGCCATGATCGGATATGTCACTCTCGGTACCAATGACTTGACGCGCGCCGCCGCTTTTTACGATGCGTTATTGAGCGAAATTGGCGCCAAACGCATGATGGAAAGCGACGCACTTCGTCGCGTGGTCGGTGAAGCCGGACCTGCCCCGGGCTCGGCGTAACCAAACCCTTCGATAAGAAAGCCGCCTCCGTCGGCAACGGCGTCATGGTGGCGCTCGTGGTCGATAGCGAGGAGAAGGTGAAGGCGCTGCATGCAAGGCTTTGCAATTGGGCGGCAAGGATGAGGGTGCCCCGGGCAAGCGCTCGGAGAATTTTTATGCCGGCTACTTTCGGGATTTGGACGGCAATAAGCTCAATTTTTTCGTCGGCGGCTGAAGAGCCTCGCGCAGCGCCAGCCTAGAAGGTGAATTCCAGTTCCACCGGAAATCGTCCGGAGGGGTCTCGCTGGCGAAGTTGCGATAGGTCTTTCAGTTGATTGCGGAGGGCCGGAGAGGCCTCGGCGCGCTCCCTGAGCGTACCCGACAACATGCCGGTGCGCGTAGCGGGGGAGAATCGAATCTGCGCCCGCGCCTCCACCGGCCCTCCCGTATCGTTGAGCGTGGCGCTCATGCTTCCGTCGGGGGCAATACTGTCCGGTGCGAGCAGCAATTCGTAGCTCCCCAGATCCGATCCCGCGGCTACCCTTGGCGAAGAGATATCGGATACCGCGATCTTGCCGACCGCGGCCGCGAGCTTCTGGAAATTGCCCTTGATCAGCGTAAAACTCAGCTTGGCGGCGCCATTCCATCCTTGGGCAAATCCGAGACTCTGGAGGTCCTCGATGGGACCGCCGCCGCTAATGTCATGAGCTGCAAAGCTGCGAGGCTTGAGTTCTGCCGTGCCGTCGATGAGGAAACCCACGCTTGACCCAATGAATGTCCGCTTCGATCGCGAGCCGCAACAAAGCGAGCGGATGCACCTGCCATTCAATCGCGCCGGCATCGCGCGCATTGATGCGGATCCTTCCCGCGGCTCCATGCAGCAGGCTGCCGGAAAAATCCTCGGCTTGCACCTCGGGCGGCAAGAAGCGCGCAGCGATGGAGGCCGGCAGCGCATAGATTACCGCGGCCGACAGCACCACCAGACCCACAAGGATGAGCGGCCAGCGTCGCGCCGGCCGCGGGCGACTAACGGCGCGTTTGGCTGAAGGAGATGCTGGCATTGACCAGTCCCGGCGTTGCAGTCCGATCCACCGTGATCGATTCGATTGCAAGGCCGTAGCGCCGGTCCAGCGTATCGAGCCACGTGACCAAGGTGTCGAAAGGCGCGGCTTCCAGCTGCACACGCGCTCCGCCGGAGGTGTTGGGCTGGGTCCCGCGCAGCGAGCTGCCGAGACCGACCTCGCGTCCGACTCGATCGACGAGAACCACCGGCGCCTCGCCGGTGTCGGCGGCCAGCTCGCCGCCGCGCGCGCGGATCTCGGGCGCATTGACGCGCATCCAGGCCAAATCTGCGCGGCGGGTTTCATTGCCTTTGAGCGCCCGAGATACTGCCGATTGCAGCGGCATGAGAATGCCGCCGATCAGGATGATCAATCCCAGGGCGACCGCGCCCACCGCCACCACGCGTTGCTCGCGCTGCTGTAGACCGGCATACCAAGCCGAGAGCTTGTTCATCGCTGCGCCGCCGCGCGCTGATCGCGAATGTGTAGGTGCGCCTCGACGCCCGCCGCCGCCGGGTTCGAGGACTGAATTTCAGCGGCGAGTCCTTCCTTGCCCACGGATTGCGTCAGTTGCGACAGCGCGTCGAGACTCGGCGCGGTCACCGTCATATCGAGCGCGTTCTCGCGGTAGCTCAAGGCGCTGATGCTGGTCTTCGGCATCGCGGCCAAAGCGCCGCTCAAGGTTTGCAGCGTGCGCAGAAAGTACTGCGGTCCGGTGCCGGACTTGCGAATCCGTTCGAGCTTGGATTGCATTTGCCGGCGCGGATCGGCCGATGCGTCGCCCGGCATGGCGGAGGAAAAGATCTGTGAAATCTGGCCGTCGAGCGCCGCCGACTCGTGCTTGGCTTGACGAATTTGCAGCGCCTGCGCGGCCACATGTACCACGAGGAGCGCGGCTGCGAGCCCGACGGCGAGCCGCCAGCGATGCCAGCGCTCGCCATAGGCCGGGGTGCGCGAAAACTCCCCCTGCAGCAGATTCACCGCATCGGCAGCGTTCATTCCGCGCGCCAGCCACGGCAGAGGGCCGTCGCTCAGAAGCTGAACCTTGAGCGACGCGAAGTCATCCAGCAATTCCTCGAAGTCCTCTTGGACCCGCGCCCAGTCCTCGCGCGTCAAATAGAGAATCGCGCTCTCCTTCGGCTTGGGCTCCTCGCTCGCTTGCAGCGGGTCGCCGATCACGCCCGCGACCACGAGCGCCTCCTTTACCGGTGCGAGTTCAACGGCGAACGGGACGGCGCCGGGGCGCCGCACCGCCAGACGATTGTTCTCCAGCCATAAAACCGTTTGGCCGGGATTCTCCGGCATCAGAGAGATGTCGGGATATATCGCCGCAGCATCGAATCCGGCCGCGCTCAAGTCGGCAATCCAGCCTTGCAATACGGAGCGCGACACCACCGCCACGGGCGTGCCGCCGCTCGAGCGGCGGTGGCCGATCGCGAAGCTCAACTGATCGACGTCTTCGGTCAAGTGTTCTTCAAGCGCGAACGGAACCGCCTTGGCAAGCTTGGCTCCGCCGCCCGGCGGGAGTTCTGGCTCAGCCAATAGAATCTGAGCTGCTGGAGCGAGCGCCACGACTCTTCCCGAACGCCACACGGCCGCCGCAAGGCTCAAGGATCCGCGCTGCCGGGTCTGCGTCGGCGCGCCCGTCTCATCCAAAATCAACCACTCGGTGTCCTCTTGGCCCGGTGGTGGAAGGCGCAGTAACAATGATTGCGGCATACGTTTAAGGAGTCCCAAATGATCGCATCAGCGGCGTGACCTTGCCGGTGCCGCGTAACAAAAGACTGTACAAGGTGAACTCCGTAGTGCCAAGCACCACGCGGGTTGTGAGTTGAAAGTATTGACTTTGCGTGCCGAGCGGAGTGCCTAGGCTCAGCATCGCTTTGGGACCGCCAAAACTGGTGGCGACGTTGGTGAATGTCTGTACGTCGGGAAAACATCCGCTCTTGCGGCCATTCGTGAGCACCGCGGGACTGCTCGACCACTCGCCATTCAGGCCTTCCACCAAGCTCTCGAGCACCAATGCCGGCGCCGTGCACAGATTGATCTTGGTATTGGCGCTGGGCAGCGCGGTGACATAGGGGGCGATCTTTCGGTAGCGGTCGGCCCCGAAGCCGGGAAGGTTCATCAGTTCGCTGGGCGACATCATGGGCCAATTGCCGGTGCGGTAGGGCGGCGATTGCGCGGTATAAACCGCGTCCTCGGCGCCGTCCGGGTTGCCGACCGCGTCATCCTGATCGAGCCAGTCTCGCGCCAAACCCGCCCACTTGGGCTCAACGCCGACCGAGACCAGCAAACGCTGGAATTGCTGCAATGGCAACGGATCCTCGGTGACGCCATCCGCCCCCAGGCGCGCCAGGCTGTTGAGGTTGAAGCGTCCCTGCATATCCTCCAGTGAACCCTGCATCGTGCCTATGGGCTCGCCCTCAGGGTTGTTATCCGGAGTGATCGGCAGCGGTTGCGTCGCCTGCGCCCAAGGTCCGGCCAAGGTCGTGAATTGCGGACTGGTCTGCGCATCCTGCATCAGCACATCCGCGGCCAACGCTTCGGCGCCCAAGCCGAACTGCTGTGCCTGTTCCGCGGCCATCATGCCGGTGGTACGCCGCAATTCCAGAAAGCCGTCGAAACTCAATTTCGTGGCCAGCACCGTCGCCAGTGCGACCAGAATGAGCGCAATGATCAATGCCACGCCGCGCTGCTTGCCGGCCGCCCGCAAAATGCCTCATCCTGGGATCTCGACGAGCCGGCGGATCGCTCCCCAATCCTTGAATTGGATGATGATTTCAACCGCCACGGGCCGCGACTGCCAGTCGACAGTCGAACCGTTCTGTATGGTCGTGTTTTCCGGCCATTGGTTTTGCCACGCTTGATTGCCATCGAGGTAACGAAGCTGCACGCCTTTCACGCCGGTCAGCAGGTCCTGCACGATGGGTTTGTTACCCTGCACCGTGTCCAAATTGACCTGATAGCTGCGCTTGAGCACGTCGCCCACCAGGGCATAGGAAACTCGCTGCAAGGTGCTGCGCTGCTGGCCGGCGGTGTTCGACCATCCGGCGCGCGTCACAGTCGACCATCGAAACGCACTGGCATCGGTGCTCGCATTGAAACTGGGGCCGGGGTTCAGCCGGGCGCCGGAATCGAAGCTCATGCCCGGACGTGGAAGCTGCGGCGGAGCCGGAATTGGCGCCGAGACTCGCCGGAGGTGACGCGTGACGCTGCCGGCGCCCGGCGTGCCGCGCAGCGCGGGAAGCCGGCTTTGCCCCAAGATGTCCCGTACCGGCCGCGGCACCAATTGCGCGAAATCCGCGACCATGATCCGCATGCCAAATTCAATTTCGCGCGAGCGCTTCAGGGAATCCTCGGTGCGCTCCGCCGAGATTCGCGCGGCGCGATAGGTCGAATATCCGAGTCCCGCCATGATCCCCAAAATCAGCAGCGCCACCAAGATCTCGACCAGGGTGAATCCCTCGGCGCCGCGGCGCGATTTGCAGCTGCGTGCGCTCATGGGTTTCGTCGGAGTCGTCGGCGCCGGTGCGGGCGAGGGTACGATGCCGGCGTGCCGGGACCATGCCCGGAACCTGAGCGCCGCCGCCCGTGCCGGGTTGCGCCGGATTGGGCGCGCCCGGGACGGTGGCGGTCACGATGCCGGCGGTCCAATCAACACCGTCGATCCCGGCGTCGCCACGGAACTGCCCAGAAAGCCGACGGCCTGCGCGAGGGGATTGCCCTTGGTTTTGGCATCGCCTGCGATACACCCGCACCACCACGCGTTTCATGCTGGCGATGCTGGTATTGAAGTAGCGCGTATCGTAGTGCCATTTGCGGTTGGCGAAATCAAGCTCGCCGGTATCGGTGTTTTGCCCGAACTTGATGACGTTGAGGCGCACTTCGGACGAGGCGATTGAGCGCAATCCATTGCGCCAAGGATTTGTCGCGCAAAAAGCCGCTGGTACGCGCCGTGCCGTTGACCGCCACCATCAGGGCGGTCAATCCCAGCGCGACCACCACCAGGGCGACCGAGCACCTCGACCAGCGTGAAGCCCGCGGGGCGGCGCAAGCGCCTCAACTCGGCTTTTCCACTTTGTTGGAGCTCTCCCGCGAAACTTTGCCGAGCGCATCGCCGTCGACCGCCGTCTTTGCCTGTGTCGCTCGCGCAGCAAGATGAGGCGAAATGGCGTGCCTTCGCCGCTCGCGGCGATCGCGATCTGCGGAGTCGGCGGCGCGGCGTTGGATAGATTTCGGTCGATGGGCTTGATGACCACGGTTTGCGAGTCGAGCTGCAGCTGAAAGCTAATGCCTTTGGGCAAATCGCGATGCCGAATTCGCGCTCCTGGTCGAGCATCAACCAGAGATCGCGGCGCGTGTCATAGACCACGAACTCGTAGGCGGCAGGCTCGATCACGCAAGCCGAAATCCCGGCCCTCCAACAGCGCGCGCTCATGCAGCAATCCGACCAGCCCCTCGATGCGGCGGCTTTCCTCGTCGAGCTGGCTGTCGCGCCCGGTTGAGCGTCACCGACAGCACCGTGAGCGAAATGACCACGGCCATGATCAACATCACGATCAAGATTTCGACTAGAGTGAAGCCCTTGCTGCGCAGCGGCCGGCCGCGCACATTGCTCGGACCGGCTCATGTCTGCTCTTTCTGGTCGAGGAATAACTGGCAATGTCTGCGTCCGGACCTTCGCCGCCGGGTTTGCCGTCGCGGCCGTACGAGATGATTTCGTATTCGCGTCCATCGGCACCCGGGCTCGTATACAGATACGGATTACCCCAGGGATCCTTGGGGATCGTGCTTCAAGTAGCCGTTGGCGGGATAGTTGGTGATGGTCGGATCCGCGGGCTGCTTGACCAGTGCCTGCAGGCCTTGCTCGGTCGTCGGATATTTAAAATTGTCCAGCCGGTACAGATCCAATGCGGTGCCGATGGAGCGGATATCGGTCTTTGCCGCCGTAATGCGCGCCGTATCGACCTTGCCCAGGATATTTGGCACCACGAGTGCGCCGAGCACTGCCAGAATGACCACGACGACCATGATCTCAATTAGGGTAAAACCGCTTTGGCGATGACGCATAGTGACCTCGAAAATTCCTCAGATCATAGCAAAATAGAGAACCTCGATGCCCCGTGAGGCCGCAAACCGCTTCACGCCCATGCTTTCGGCACTACAGTGGGATCGCGGCCGATGGATTTGGTTGCTTCTTATTTTGCTGCTGCTGGGCGTCGTGTTGGGTCTTGGCGACAGCGTCAGCGCACTGTTGCGCTATGATCGCAGCGCGATCGCGGCGGGAGGATGGTGGCGGTTGCTGACCGCCCACATCGTGCATCTCGATGCGCACCACCTGATCCTCAATGAGCTGGGCCTGGTGTTGATGTGGTCATTGTTTGCCCAGGACTATGCCGCGGAGGAGTGGTGCGCGATCGTCATGAGCGGCGCATTGGCCATCAGCTGCGGACTTTGGTGGCTGAGTCCCCACGTGGGCTGGTATGTCGGCGCCTCGGGTGTGCTGCACACGGTCATGGCTGCGGGAACGGCCAAGCATCTCGCCACGCGTGCCTGGGACCGGTGGATATTGCTCGTGGGATTGAGCGCCAAATTGGCCTGGGAGCAATGGGGCGGACATCCGGCGCCCATGGTGGTCGTTGACGCCCATCTGTATGGGGCGGCCTGCGGATTTGCGGTAGGTGCCGCACTGTCGTGGCGGGCCGCTATAATTCGCCGGCGGTCAGCATAAGGATAGAAAAATACATGTCGCTCGCTTTCGTATTTCCCGGGCAAGCCTCCCAGTCCATCGGCATGATGAGCGCCTTGGCGCGGGTTTCTCCCGTCATAGCGGCGACTTTTGCCGAGGCCAGCGCGGTGCTGGGTTACGATCTTTGGCAGCGCTGCCAGGAAGGTCCGGCGGAACTGCTCAATTCCACAGAATGTACTCAGCCGGCGATGCTGACCGCGGGCGTCGCCACGTATCGGCTATGGCGCGAACGCGGCGGCGCGCATACCGGCCATGATGGCCGGCCACAGTCTCGGGGAATGGAGCGCGCTGGTGGCGGCCGAGTACCTGGACTTCAAAAACGCGGTGGACCTGGTGAAATACCGCGGCGAGCTCATGCAGGCGGCGGTGCCGAGCGGCGAGGGCGGCATCGCGGCCATCCTGGGACTCGAGGACACGGACGTCGAAGCGGCGTGCCAGGAAGCCGCGCAAGGCGAGGTGGTGGAAGCGGTCAATTTCAATGCACCGGGACAGGTGGTGATTGCGGGTCACGCGACGGCGGTGGCGCGCGCGATCGAGACCGCCACGGCGAAAGGGGCGCGTCGCGCGATGGCGCTGCCGATGAGCGTTCCCGCGCACAGCTCGCTGATGCAGCCGGCGGCCGAGAAGTTGCGGATTCGGCTGGAGGGCACGGCGGTGGCGGAGCGTTCCGAGATCAAGGTTTACGGCGTCGATTGCAAGATCCACTCGAGTGCCAACGATATTCGCGCAGGCTTGGTGAAGCAGTTGCCGACGCCGGTGTATTGGGCGGCGACCGTGCGCACCATGATTTCCGCAGGCGCGACCCAAATTATTGAGTGTGGCCCCGGAAAGGTATTGACGGCGCTGAATCGGCGCATAGACAAAAATCGGGATCTTAAGATGCTGGCGCTCGAGGATCCGCAGGCTTTCGATGAGGCGCTGGCGGCGGAAATGGCTTGACTATGTTGAACGGAGAAATTGCCTTGGTGAGCGGCGCGTCGCGCGGCATCGGCGCGGCGATTGCGGAGCGCCTGGCGGCCGATGGCGCCCGGGTCGATCGGCACTGCCACGACCGCGGAGGGCGCCGCCCGCATCACCGAGAACTTGAGCAAGCGCGGCGGCCGCGGTGCGGTGCTCAATGTGACCGAGTCAGGAGTCGATCGATGCGCTGATCGCGGACATCGAGGCCAAGGAAGGCCGCGATCCGCATTCTTTGCAATAATGCCGGAATCACCCGCGACACCCTGTTGTTGCGAATGAAGCAAGACGATTGGGACGCCGTCATGCAAACGAATCTGGCTTCCGTTTTTCGGCTCTCAAAGGCGGTGCTGCGCGGCATGATGAAGGCGCGCCGGGGCCGCATCATCAGCATTACCTCGGTGGTCGGCTTCACCGGCAATCCCGGCCAGGCCAACTATGCCGCCGCCAAGGCGGGAATCCTTGGTTTCACCAAATCGCTGGCCCGGGAGGTCGGTTCGCGCGGCATCACGGTCAACGCCATCGCCCCGGGATTCATCGACACCGACATGACGCGGGGCTGAACCAGGCACAGCGGGACGCGCTGAACGCCCAAATTCCCTTGGGAAGACTGGGCCAGCCGGCCGATATCGCCGCCGCGGTGGCGTTTTTATGCTCCGCCGACGGCGCCTATATCACCGGGGAAACGCTGCACGTGAACGGCGGCATGTACATGCCTTGAGGGCATTTGCGCCCTAAGTCGCAGTCTTTTGTCAAGACTAGGCAGGGTATCGGGACAGCAAATATGCGCTCATGGTAGCCGCCGTCGCCGCGTTCACATAAAATACGCGCCCGGTCGATGCCACTGGTCGCGGGGGTTGAATAAACCGCATGAATAGCCATTCCGAGAGGACACCATAACGATGAGTACTGTTGAGCAGCAGGTTAAAAAGATCGTGGCCGAGCAGCTGGGTGTGAAAGAAGAAGAAGTGACCAATGATGCCTCGTTCGTCGACGATTTGGGGGCCGACTCGCTGGACACGGTGGAACTGGTGATGGCGCTCGAGGAAGAATTCGAGACGGAAATTCCGGATGAAGACGCCGAAAAGATCACCACGGTGCAGCAAGCGATCGACTACATCAATTCGCACAAGGGCAAGGCCTGAAGCTCTGTCGACCGCTGCGCCGCGTCGCCATTCCAGCAATCTAGGAGTTGGTATTGAGCAAACGGCGCGTCGTCATTACGGGTCTTGGAATCGTCTCGCCGGTCGGCAATGACGTGGCCACGGCGTGGGCCAATATCTTGGCCGGCCGCAGCGGCATCGCACCGATAGTACGATTCGACACCGCCAATTTTCCGACGCATTTCGGCGGCGAAATCAGAAATCTGGATTTGGAACCCTACATGTCGCCGAAGGATGCGCGCCGCATGGACGCCTTCATGCAATACGGCGTGGTGGCCGGGCATTCAGGCCATGCGCGACTCCGGACTCCAGGTGACGGAGGCCAATACGCAGCGCGTCGGCATCATGATGGGATCGGGCATGGGCGGCCTCGAGTCCATCGAGGAGGCATACGATAAGATATATGGAGACGCACGCTCCGAAAAAGGTATCGCCGTTCTTCATCCCCGCCAGCATCATCAATCTGGTCAGCGGACATTTGTCGATCATGTTCAAGATCACCGGACCCAATCTCGCGGTCGCCACCGCGTGCACCACCTCGACGCATGCGATCGGCCTTGCCATGCGCTTGATCCAGTGGGGCGATGTGGATGCGATGCTGGCGGGCGGTTCGGAGATGGCCACCTGCCCCACCGGCATGAGCGGCTTTGCCCAGGCCAAAGCGTTATCGCTGCGCAACGACGATCCGCGGGCTGCCAGCCGGCCCTGGGACAAGGATCGCGACGGCTTCGTCATGGGCGACGGTGCCGGCGCCATGCTGCTCGAGGAATACGAATCACGCCAAGGCGCGAGGCGCGAGAATTTATGCCGAGGTGGTCGGATTCGGCATGAGCGGCGATGCCTTCCACGTCACCGCACCGCCGGAAAACGGCGAAGGCGCGCGCAAAGCCATGTCCAAGGCGCTGACCGACGCGCAGCTGAATCCTGCGCAAGTGCAGTACGTCAATGCTCATGCCACATCGACGGAGCTCGGTGATCGCGCCGAAACCCTGGCGATCCGGCGCGCGTTTGGCCATGCCGCCGACGAGCTCGCGGTCAGCTCGACGAAATCCATGACCGGACACTTGCTGGGCGCTGCCGGCGCGGTCGAGGCGATTTTCTCGGTGCTGGCGTTGTGCGACCAAGTGGCGCCGCCGACCATCAATTTCCACCAGCCGGGCGAGGGCTGCGACCTGGATTACGTGCCGAATACGGCGCGGCAGATGGCGCTCAAATACACCCTATCCAATTCGTTCGGGTTCGGTGGAACCAATGGTTCGCTCATTTTCCGACGGCCTTGAGCCGATGTAGCCGTTTTGCAGGCGTCTCTCGCACTCTGTGTTGCTGCTGGCCGCCGCCGCGGCCCGCGCTGGTCTTGGGAGTGCGCAGTCTCGACACGCCGTTGCGGCTGAGGCGCCGCTGCGCTTCAAGGTGCCGGCGGGGGCGAGTTTTGCGCGTGTCGCCGCCGATTTGGCCGCGCAGGGCATGGTCGCGCATCCCAGAGTCTGGACCGTGTATGCGCGATTGAAAGGCTTGGCGGCGGCCGTCAAAGCGGGAGAATACGAAATCCAGCCGGGCACGACGGCGCGCGAATTGCTGACGAAGATGGTCAATGGCCAGGTGATGCTGCATTCGTTCACGATTGTCGACGGTTGGCGGGTGCAGGATTTGCTCGAGGCTTTGCGCCGCAATCCTGAGATCGCCGCGACGTTGCCTGCGGCGGCCAATGCTTCCGTGCAAGCCGCTGCGCTCATGGAGAAACTCGGCGCCCGGGCACCGAAGCGGAAGGCCAGTTCCTGCCCGAGACTTATCGCTTCATCGGCGGCACCGCGGACACCGAGTTGCTGCGTCAGGCGCACGCGCGCTGATGAACGAATTGGATGCCGCCTGGGCGAGCCGCGACCCGGATGTGCCGCTGCACAGCCCCTATGAGCTGCTCATCATGGCTTCCATCGTCGAAAAAGAAAGCGGCTTGCCGCAGGAGCTGCCCAAGATCGCCGGTTTGTATCTGCACCGCTTGGCGATAGGCATGCGCCTGCAAGCCGATCCGACCGTCATCTACGGGATCGGCCAGCGCTACGATGGCAGTATTCACACGGTGGATTTGCAAACCGACGGCCCCTACAACACTTATACGCGCGCCGGGCTGCCGCCGACGCCCATCGCCCTGGCCGGCGCGGCGGCGATCCGCGCGACCGCGCGTCCGGAAAAGACCGATGCCTTGTATTTCGTGGCATCGACCAAGGGCGACGGCAGTCATGTATTTTCCGCAACGCTCGAGCAGCACAATGCCGCGGTCGCCGCATATGTCGCTCACCAACGCAAAGCCGCGCAGGACTCCGCCCGATGAGCGCGGCGCCGAGGTTCGTGACGCTCGAGGGAATCGAGGGCGTGGGCAAGACCACGCAGTTGCGGCGGCTGTCGAGCGCGTTGACTGCGCGCGGTGTCGCACATGTGGTCACTCGCGAACCGGGTGGAACGCCATTGGCCGAGAGCATCCGCCAGGTCGTGCTGACGGCGCGCGAAGAGAGCTTGCCGCCGACCGCGGAGCTGTTGTTGATGTTCGCCGCGCGCGCGGTGCATCTGGCAAATCACATCGAACCCAATCTTCGGGCGGGCCGCTGGGTGATTTGCGACCGATTCACCGACGCGACCTTCGCCTATCAGGGAGGCGGCCGGCAGTTGAGCGCGCAGCCGATCCGCGAATTGGAGCGCATGGTTCAAGGAAGCCGGCGCCCGGACCTCACTTTTTTACTCGACGCGCCGGTCGAGGCCGCCCTGGCACGCGCGGCGGCGCGCAATGCCGGCGCCGCGGCGGACCGCTTTGAGCGCGAACGGGATGAATTTTTCGAGCGAGTGCGCAGTGCGTACCTGGCCCGCGCGGCGGCGGAGCCCGAGCGCATCGTCCTGGTGGACGCCGCACAATCCGCCGACGAAGTCGGCGCGCGAATTCTCGAGCTGCTGAGGGGGCGCTCGTGGATTTCTTGAGGGCGGATTCTTTGCCATGGCTTGAAGATGCACAGCAGCGCATGCGCGCCGCGTTCAAAGCCGGCCGCCTGCCGCATTCCTTGTTGCTGTTGAGCACGCCGGGATTGGGCGCGGAGGCACTGGCCAATTGGATTACCGCGCTGGCGTTGTGCGAGTCGCCGGGCGAGCGGCCGTGCGATGCCTGCGCCTCGTGCCGGCTGCTGCGCTCCGATACGCATCCCGACGTGCATGCAGTGCGGCTCGAGGAGGACGCTCAGCAGATCAAAGTCGATCAAGTGCGTGAACTGATCGATTCCTTGACGCTCAAGAGCTATCGCGGCGGTTATAAAGTCGGCGTCATCGAAGGCGCGGAGGCTTTGAATGCCAACGGCGCCAACGCCTTCTTGAAAACTTTGGAGGAACCCGCGCCGCGCACGCTGCTCATCATGATCGCGCGTCCGAACCATCGCTTGCCGGCAACCGTTGCCAGCCGCTGCCTGCGTCTCAGTCTTCGGCCGCCGCCGGCCGCGGCCGCCCTGGAATGGCTCAACGCGAATTCATCGGCCTCGCCGGCGTGGAGCGCGGCGCTGGCTCTGTCCGGCGGAGCGCCGCTGCTGGCGCTGCAATTGGACGCCGAGGGCTTGCCGCCATCGATGCCGATATGCGCCGGAGCATTGCCGAACTGTCGGAGGGATCGGTGGATATTACGCTGCTCGCCGAATCGTGGGTGCGATCCAATCCGGGCGTGCGTATCACTTGGCTTGAGAACTGGATCACACAGCGAGTACATGCGGCGCTCGGGAGCACGACTTCGCATCAAACTGCGGAACCGGTCCGCTTGCCTGCCGCTTTACTTAAGCCCAAGATAAGGGCCCTATTCGAGCTGCTGGACGCTGCGCGCGACGTGAGGCGTCTCGCGTCGACCGGTATGAATCAACAATTGGCCCTCGAGGCGCTGTTGGTGGGCGGCCGGGTAGCGCTTCGGAAGTGAGAGTCATGGGAATCTAGCAGTTGAGAAGTCCAAGCAATAAACCGGGTCTCTTGACGCTTACCATCAAGGACAAGAGCGCGCTGTATCTCGCCTACATGCCGTTCGTCAAAAACGGCGGCCTGTTCATACCCACGAACAGCAATTATCGGCTGGGCGATGAAGTGTTCATGCTGCTGAATCTCATGGGCGAAGAAGAAAAACTGCCGGTCGCCGGGCGCGTGATCTGGATGACTCCGAAGGGCGCGCAGGGCAAAAGAACCGCCGGCATCGGCGTGCAATTCAGCGACCAAGATCGCGGCAACACCCAGAAGAAAATAGAAAACTATCTCGCCGGCGCGCTCGGCGGCGACAAGCCCACTCACACCATGTGAGGAGGCGGCCAGGCGCACGGTGAAGCGCCGTGGCCAGGCTGGTCAGCGAGCGCTCGAAGCGGAGCGCTCGGGAATCGGCTCCACGTAAACCGGCGGCGGCTCGATCTTCAAGGGCTTGTGCGGCGCGCGGTACAGCCATGCGGTTGCCGCGATCAGCGCCAGCGCAAAAATAACGGCGAGGTAGCGGTGTTCCCACAGCAAGGAGGGGGCGCGGTATTCGAACCGGGGTTTGGGAGCGTAGCGGTCCGGCCCGATTTCCCCGCCGGGACCGGAGGTGGGGTCAGCCACTGCGCGAGCGCGCCGCTTCGCTTGCCGCGAGTCCGCCCTTCAAGACATACGCCTCGAATCCGCGTTCACTCAAAATATACGCGGCGGCGGAACTGCGCCGGCCGGTATCGCAGCACACGACGTACTGCGTGTTCTTGTCCAGCGCATTGATCTTCAAGCGGATGAAATACAGCGGGATATTGACGGCATCGTCGATGCGGAAATTTTGAAATTCGCTGGGCAGTCGCACGTCCAGCCACTTGCCGCCGCTAGCGACGATTTCGCGCGCTTTTTGCTGGTCGACCCATTGCAGCAGGGGCTCGTTGAGCAGGGTCTGAAAGTCATTTTTGCCGAGACGCATCAGGGTGCCGTCGGTGGACATGGTGACGGTGGCATTGCGTTTGGCCTCCGCGATCAATGCTTCCTCGCCGAAGCTGTCGCCAGGCCCCAGTTCCGCCAGCTTGATGCCTTCCTTGTTGAGGGGCGTCTCGCGCGTCACGGTGCATTTGCCGGCGACCACGACATAGAAGAAGTCCCCTTCGGTGCCCTGTTTGATCACGATGTCGCCGGCGCGGTAGTTGATGCGCTGCATGCGCATGAAGATGGCTTGAATGTTCGCGGGCGGGATGCGATGAAACGCCTTGGTTTGCAGCAGCGTCGTCATCCAGTCGCCGGTGACATCCAGGCCGTCGCCGCGCAATTCCGCCACTTCGTATTGGCCGGTTTGATCCCAGGTCAGCAGCACGTCCAGCAGATCGCTGTCGATCATGATGTATTCGATATCCATCGCGGCGCGCGCGGTAAATTTTCGCGGCAACCCGGGCGCGAGCGCTGCGCGCGCTTCCGCGGTGCCGGACTTGATCACGCCCATGACGCGCTCGTCCGCCCGCAACTCGACTTGGCCGCTCACCAGATAGTAGGTGCGCTTGTCGGTGTCGCCTTCCTTGAACAGCAACCGGCCGGCGTCCAGTTCGCGAACCACGGTTTTCCGGGCGAGCGCGTGCAGGTTTTCCGCCTTCAGGCCATCGAGCGGCGAGAAGGTCTTCAATACGGCAAGGTCGACTGGTCGTTCGTCCATCGAAGATTTCTTTTGCCCCTAGGCTTTCAACCCTATGATTTTGCCTGCGAATGCTACCATAGGCGGCAGCAGCTCCGAGCAGCAGTGGTTCACAGACCCCAACCGCCATCCGGACGGAAGCGCTCTCCGTAGCGATCCGCAAGCTCGTTCAGGCGCCGGACGATCTGCTCTATGCCGCGCTGTTTGGCGTAGTGCAGAGGACCGCCGCGAAAAGGTGCGAATCCGGTCGCAAATACCGCGCCGGCGTCCAGCAAATCGGCGTCCTGCACCGTTGCTTCGCGAATGACGGCAACCGCTTCGTTGAGCATCGGCAAAATCAGCCGGTCTTCCAAATCCGCAGGCACCGCGAAGTCCTCGCTCGGGCGTTTCTGCGCCTTGCCGTCCTGCCAGCGGTAGAAGCCTTCGCCGCTCTTGCGGCCCAGTTTTTTCTGCTCCACCAGCTTGATCAAGATCTGCGGGACTTCACGCTGAAAGGCGCCGCTCAGCACCCGGCCGACCTGCAGCGAAACGTCCAAGCCGACCACGTCCGTCAGTTCGATCGGCCCCATCGGCATGCCGAAGCGCACGGCCGCGCGGTCGATGACTTCCGGCGCTATGCCCGCCTCGAGCGCGAACAGAGCCTCGTTGACATAGGGCGTGAGAATGCGGTTCACCACGAAGCCGGGCGCGCTCTTGCAGGGCAGCGGCAGCTTATCGAGCTTGCGCGTGAACTTGAGGGAATCGGTCACCACTTGCGTACGGGTGCTTGCCCCTTGCACGACTTCCACGAGCTGCAGCTGCGCGACGGGATTGAAGAAATGGATGCCGACCAATCGATCGGGATCCTTGAGATTCTGGCTCAGGGTTTCGATCTTGATGCTCGAGGTGTTGGTTGCCAGGATGGCCGAGGCTTTGAGTTTTGGCTCGAGATCCGCATAGAGCGCATGCTTCGCCGCGACGTTTTCGAATATTGCTTCGATGACAATGTCGGCATCGGCAACGCCATCGCCGTTCACGTCCATCTTGAGGCGCGCTGCGGCCGCAGCCGCGGCCGCCGGATCCTTGAGGCGTTTCTCAAAGAACGTCTTGGCGCGCCGCATGGCCGGTTCGATCAATTCTTCGCTGCGATCCTGCAAGGTCACCGTCATGCCTCGAAACGCCGACCAGGCGGCAATATCGCCGCCCATGACGCCGGCGCCGACGACATGGACATGCTTGAAGACGGCGGTTGAATCGGCGCCCAGCCCTTTGAGCCGATCTTGCAGCAGAAAAACGCGCACCAGGTTGCGCGATGACGGCGAGCACATCAATTCGCTGATCGAGCGTGCCTCAGCCTCGTAAGCCGCGGCGCCCGCCGCGCCGTAGCGCCGCCACAGTTCCACGATGGCGTAGGGAGCGGGGTAGTGCTCGCGGCGGACGCTGTGACTCAAGGTCGCAATGGTCTGCCTGGCGACCCACGGCCGCGCCGCAGCGGAAGTTCATGAGGCGATCGACGAAGGGCGCTGTCTTCTTCGGCGGCCGGCGCAGCAGCAGCGCCTTGGCGCGCGCCGCGAGTTCTTCAGGCGGCGCGAGTTCATCCAGCAGCCCTGCGCTGAAGCGCTTGCGCGCCGCGGAACGGCCGGCCCTTGAGCATGAGTTCCAGCGCGCGCCGCACGCCGATCAGCGCACGCTTCGCACCGTACCCCCGAATCCCGGGTGGATGCCGAGCAGCACTTCCGGCAGTCCCAACGACAACGCGGAGTCGTCGGCGCCGATGCGATAGGTGCATGCCAACGCCAATTCCAGTCCGCCCCCCAAGGCGAAACCCGCGGATCGCGGCCACGCTCGGACAGGGCAGATCCTCGAGTTGTTGCATGACCGCTTGGCCCGCGCGCACCAGTGCATAGCCTTCCTCGGGCGAGCGGATCCGCACGAATTCCTTGATATCCGCGCCGGCGATGAAGCCGCTCGCCTTGCCCGATTGCACGATGATTCCGACCGGCCGCAGCGCCGCGATTTCCGTGAGCTTCGCAGCCAGTTCACGCACCATGTCGCCCGACAACACGTTGGCAGAGCTTCCGGCCATATCGGCGCTAAGCCAGGCAACCCGGTCGGCGTCGACTTGCAGCGTCCAGTTGCTCATGCGGCTTGCCGGGCGCCCCCCAGGATCGTGAAGTCGCACACCAACGGCAGATGATCCGAGAACTGCACAGCCGGTATTTCGAAGCGATTCACCTGAATCTGCGCGCTGTGCAAAATGAAATCCAATTCCTTGCGGGGGCTGCGGCTGGGGTAGGAAAACAATCCCTCGGTATTGGCGCTGCGCAGGCCGGCGGCCTGGGTGAACAGATAGATTTCGTGATCGCCCCAATAGGTATTGAAGTCTCCGGCGACGATCACCGGCTTTGCGGTTTTGCGCACCAGGTCGTACAGGTAGCGCAGCTGATACTGGCGGTGCCTGAACTTCAGGGACAAATGCACCAGGAATATGGCGATGTCGTCGAGTTCCAATTCGATGATCAGGCGTTTGATGCCGGTGTCGAAATAGTGGAAGCGCTCGCCGCGAACCCGCGGCGCCGCCAGAAACGCGTTGGCCTGCTTGCGCACGATCGGCACCAGGTGATTGACCGATTCGACGCCATACTTGCACTCGTAGGTCGAGTAATGGCCCAGCGAGCGGGCGATGAAGTCCGCCTGATTGACCATTCCGGTGCGGATGGACCCGGTATCCACCTCGATGAGGCCGACCACATCCGGGTCCTGCTCCTTGATGAAGTCGGTTATGCGCGACAGCACATGGCGGCTGGAGCGAAGGTAGCCGGCCCCGGGCACGGGCAGGTGGAAGGCGGGCCCGGTCCCGGTGGCATAACGTATATTGTAAATCAACAATCGCACCAGCCATTGTATCTGGCGGGCGATGCTTCGCGCATGCCCATCGTCAAGTTACACTAGGGGAATGTCGGCCAATCCCATCCGCCTGTTCGTGACCCACGCGTGGCTGGAAAATGACGACTACACGCGGGTCTTCGAATACCTCGAAGCGTCGGGCACTTTTTATTATTTCAATACCAGCCAGCCGCAAGCCAAGCAGCCGATCGACAAGGAATCGCAGCGCGAGGATCTGCGCCGGCAAATCGCTCCCTGCGAAGTAGTCATTGTCTTACCGGCGGTCTATCGCATCGCTCCGGAGCTGGTGCTGTTTCAGATGAACTTCGCCAAAGCGGCCGACAAGCCCATCGTGGCCATGGAGAATTTCGGTTCCACCGAGCCCTTGCCCAAGGCCATCAAGGATCTCGCCGATGAAGTTAGCGCCTGGAACGAACGCAATTTGATCGACGCGCTGCGCCGCCAGGCGCGCCATCAAGAAACCACGCGCTGGGACACGATCGACTTCAAGCTCGATTGACCGAGGTCTTTCACGCCGGATCCTCGAGCGCACCGTGCCTGGCTAGTTGCTGGCGATGAGGGCCGGTGCGCCGAATTCCTCGGCGGGCGATCCACGGAATGCAGCTGCACCACGCGTGCCGCTGCGCGCAGCGCTGTACTGCGTCTTGCACATCAGACCGAAAATTTCGACGATCTGCGCGGCGCATTCGTCGGCTTCCTGATTCGACATCTTGCGCACCGACGCGGCCACCGCATCCTCGCCGCGCAAGGGCTGCACTCCGCAAAGACTGCGCATAACCTGCGCGTACGACTCGCGCGCTTCGCTCGGCACTTCATCGGCCGACAGCGAGGCAAGGTAGCGACGATAAGCGCACACCAAACGTTGCTTGATGGGTGTCGAGCGCACCAATTCCAGCGTGGCAAAGTGGAAACATTCCCAGGCAGTGATCATAAAACCCCGCGTAAACAAAGACGCAAACCTAAAGTGGTTTCGAGGCTGGCAGCTCAAGGGGAGTCTTGTTAAATCAAGACTCTGCGACTGGAATATACAAGACATTCACGGGAACGCAACGCGGATTTTGTCAAACATTTGAATTGCGTTCACACCGCGCTCGCAGGGGCTTTTCGCGGGCGTTTTCCAGAAATCAAATTACATATCAACTCTATCTTATTGAATTAAGATTGTTTTTATATCGAAGCCTGTTGCGCGATCTGCAATTTCCTCCGGGGTATGGGCCGAATGATCGGCGCCGATCAGCATGTAGACCCCGGGCACCACGAACAACGTGAAGAGCGTGCCGATGGCAAGACCGGTGGAGATGACCAAGCCGATCGCGAAGCGCGACGCGGCGCCGGCGCCGCTTGCGAACACCAGCGGCAGAACGCCCAGCACCATCGCGGCGGTCGTCATCAGAATGGGCCGCAGCCTGATGGTCGCGGCGGCCACGATGGCCGCCGCTTTGGTCTTACCGCTGTGCTGCTGTTCATTAGCGACCTCGACGATGAGGATGCCGTGCTTGCTGATCAGGCCGATGAGCGTCACCAGGCCTACCTGCGTGTAGATGTTCAAGGTGCGCAATCAGGGCGATGAAAATCAGCGCGCCTGCGATCGAGAGCGGCACCGAAATGAGAATCACCAAAGGATCGCGAAAGCTCTCGAATAGCGCGGCAAGCGCCAGGAAGACGATGATGATGGCAAAGCCGAAAGTGGCCATCACGCCGCCGGATTCGGCCAAATACTGGCGCAGCTGACCGCCGTAGTCGACGGAATAGCCCTGCGGCAAGGTGCGCGCCGCCAGATCCTGCAGATACTTGAGTGCTTCGGCTTGCGATACGCCCGGGGCCGGAACGCCCGCCAGCGTGGCGGCATTCAGCTGCTGAAAGTGATTCAAGGTTTCCGGGACCGTCTCCTGGCGAATGGTCGCAATGGTCGACAGCGGCACCGGAATCCCGTTGACCGTGGCGATGGGATAGTCGAGCAGCTGATCGGGGTTCAAGCGCGAGATGCGCTCGACCTGCGGAATGACTTTGTAGGATCGGGTCTGCATGCTGAAGTAATTCACGTAGCCGCCGCCCAACAGGCTGCCGAGCGAAGCGCCCACCTGGCTCATCGTCAAGCCCAATTGCGCCGTCTTGTCGCGATCGATTTCGATCACCGATTGCGGCGCGTCGATTTTCAAATCGGTGTCGATGAACATGAACATGCCGCTTTTCACGACCGCATCGAGAAAGGCGCGCGACACCTCATTCAGGCGTGCGGCAGGCTCGGTGGTCTTGATTGCGAACTGCACCGGCAAGCCAAATGCGCCGGGCAGGGAGGGCTGTTGAAAAACCGCGAATTTCTGCGCCGGCAATTTATTGAGCTTTTGCTGCAGGATATTTTGGATCGCGGTCGACCCGAGCTTGCGCTGGCCGCGCGGCACCAGCGGCACGCCGATGAAGGATTGGCCCGGCGCATCGATTTGGAATACCGATAACACGCCATCCATCGACCTGATCACGTTGTAGACCTGATCGCCGTACAGCAGTTTACGCTGCAGCGTGGCATCGGGCGCATAGGTGGGCTGCGATAGCACGAAGCCTTGGTCCTCCTGCGGCGCGAGTTCGCTGCGCGCACTGCGATACAGAAGGAAGATGCTCACCATGATGACGACAACGAACAGCGCGGTGACCGGCGTATAGCGCAGGCTGGCTTCGAGACGCCGCTGGTAGGCGCCTGCGGAACCGGTCGAAGCGCGTGTCGATGAACCGGATGATGCGCGATTCCCAATTTTGCCGATCCGCGCGCTGTGCGTGCAGCAAGCGCGAGCACATCATGGGCGAGAGGGTCAACGCGATGATCGCGGATACGGTCACTGCGCCCGCCAAGGTAAAGGCGAACTCGGTAAACAGCGCGCCGGTGAGGCCGCCCTGAAATCCGATGGGGATGTAAACCGCCAACAGAACCACGGTCATGGCAATAATCGGGCTGGCCAGCTCACGCGCCGCCTGCATCGCCGCGGCCACGGGCGGCGATCCATCCTCCAAGTGCCGATTCACATTCTCGACCACGATGATGGCGTCGTCCACCACCAGGCCGATGGCCAGGACCAGCGCCAGCAGCGTGAGCAGATTGATGGAAAATCCCAGCGCCAGCATGATCGCGAGCGTGCCCACCAAGGAAAGCGGAATCGCGACCACCGGAATCAGCACGGAACGCGGCGATCCCAAAAATGCGAAAATGACGCACATCACGATGACCAGGGCTTCGATCAGCGTCACCGCCACTTCGTGGATCGAGGCATTGACGAAATTGGTCGAATCGTAGGCGACCCTGACCGCCAGGCCTTGCGGCAGCTGCGATTGGATCTCGGGCAACAGCGCCCTGACGCCCTTGATGACGGTCAGCAGATTCGCGGTCGGGGCGATTTGGATGCCGACGAACACCCCGTTCTTGCCGTCGAAACGCACCTTGGCCTCGTAGCTGTCGGCGCCCAGCGCGACCTCGGCGACATCGCTCAAGCGGATGTTGCTGCCGTTGATCTGCTTGACGATCAGGTTCTTGAACTCATTCAATGAATGCAGATTGCTGGTGGAGGTCAGCGTCACCTGCACCATTTCTCCCTTGGTGTTGCCGACCGCGGAAATGTAGTCGTTGTTTGCCAGCGCCGCATAGACATCGGTGGCGGTGAGCCCGTAGGACGCCAGCTTCTGCGGATCCAGCCAGGCGCGCAGCGAGAAGGTTTGGCTGCCGATCATCTCGGCGGTTTGCACGCCCGCGACCGCCTGCAATTGCGGGACGACGACGCGGGTCAAGTAGTCGGTGATCTGATTCGACGCGAGGGCATCGCTGCGAAAGGCGAGATACATGGCATCGGTGGTCTGGCCGACCTTGACGGTGATGGTCGGCTGCAGCGCGCCGATCGGCAGCTGATTCAAGATCGAATTGACCTTGATATTGATTTCGCTCGCCGCCTTGGACGTATCGTAATTCTGGCGCAGATTGACGCGTGATCGTGCTGACGCTGCTTTGACTGACCGAGGTCATGTAGTCGATGCCGTTCGCCTGAGCGACCGCCGTCTCGATCGGGGTGGTGATGAAGCCCGGCGATGGATTCCGGGTCCGCGCCCGGATAGGCGGTCGATATGGTGACGATGCCGTTTTCAGTCTTCGGGTAAGCGAGCACTTGCAGGGCGCCGAAGGATCGGAGGCCGAGCACCAGAATGGCGAGACTGACGACGGACGCCAGCACCGGGCGCCGGATGAATATGTCGGTAAAATTCACAGTGCGCCTGAAGTCCTATTCGTTCGGCGGATTCGGATTCGGGTTGTTGGGCGGCACCACGTCGTTGTTGATGGCCACAGCGGCTGCCGTTGCGCAGTTTCATCTGGCCCGCGCTCACCACGATCTCTCCCGCCTTGACGCCGCTCAAGACGGCGACCTGATCGCCGCGCGTGGCGCCTAGCTTTGACGAAGCGCTGCTGCACGGTCAGGCGCGGATTGCCCTTGTCGTCGACGCCGCCTTTCTCGCACGATATACACCGTATCGCCGAAGGGGTTGTAGGTCACGACCGTCTGCGGCAGGGTAATCTGGTCGCTCTTCTCGCCGTACTGCAATGCGTACATTGGCGAACATTCCCGGGACCAGGCGCCGATCCGGATTGTGCAACGTCGCACGCACTTGGACATTGCGGCTGCTTGGATCGATCTTGGAGTTGATCGCCTCGATCGCACCGCTAAATGTCTGCTGCGGGTAGGTGTCGACCGTCGGCGGCAACCGGCTTGCCCGATTTTCATCTGCGCGAGCGCCTGTTGCGGCACATAGAAGTCGACCAAGATCGGATCGAGCGCCTGCAAAGTCACGACGGCCGTGCCCGCGGTGAGGTACTGGCCGATATCGACCTGGCGAATGCCCAAGCGCCCGGCGAAAGGCGCCTTGACGATTTTTTCCTCGATCAGCGCCTGCTGCGCGGCCACCTGAGCGCGCGCCGACTTCAAGGTCGACACGTCGGTATCGATGTTGGCCTGGCTGATCGCCTGCGCCGCAAACTGCTCCTGATCGCGCTTGTAGGTTTGCTCGGCGAGCTCGGCCGCCGCCTGCAGCTGCTGCAATTTGGCGTAGTCGTCGTTCGGCTTGAGGCGCAACAGCACCTTGCCGGCCGGAACCTCGTTGCCCGATTCAAAGGAAATCTCATCGACGACGCCCGACGCCTGCGCGGACAGATCGGCCCCGCGCACCGCACGCAGCGTGCCGGTCGACTGGATGATAAGGCTGCCACTCCGAGGCGACGGCCTCGATGGTGGAAACGGTCTGCGGCTGCGCGGCGGCTACCGCCATGACTCGCCTTGAACTTGCCGCCGAAATAGCGCTGCACGCCGAAAATCGCGCCGAGTATGAGCGCGACCGCGAGCACCATGATGACGACCGGCTTGATCATCGCCCTGACGGGGGCGGTATCCGTTGCACTCACTTAAGGCTCCTTGCGCGAATCGATCGTGTTGGCGGCGACGTCGTCGCGATTCCACCAACCGCCGCCGAGCGCCTGGAATAAGAGCGGCCGTATCGGCGTAGCGCTGCGCTCTCGCCTTGATCGAGCGCAACGGCGGCCGATTGATAGGTTTGCTCCGCGCTCAATACCTGCAGATAGCTGGCGGCGCCGCTTCGGTACTGAACCTGGACCAGGTTCAAGCTCTGCGAAGCGGTGCGCTGCGCGAGCGCCTGCGTTTCGACCGCCTCGGCATCGCCTTTGAGCGCGTACAGCGTATCGGAAACATTTTGAAAAGCCGTGATGACCGTGGCGCGATAATTGGCGGCGGCCTGCTGCGCCGCCGCCACCGCGGCGCGGCGTTGATGCAATAGCTGCCCGCCTTTGAACAACGGCTGGGTGGCGGAGGCCGCCAGGCTCCAGACCACGGAGGCGGGCGAGAACACATTCGAAAAACTGGTCGCTTCGCCGCCATAGCTGCCCGACAAGGTGATCTGCGGCAGCATGTTCGCCGTCGCCACGCCGATTTGCGCCGTGGCCTCGTGCAGCAGTTCGGAATATTCGCGCACGTCGGGCCGCTGCTCGACGAATTTCGACGGCACGCTCAACGGAAGTTCAACCGGCAGCGTCAATGTGTCGAGAGTGAATTCGGGTCCGGCGTAATCCGCCGGCAGCGCGCCGGCGTAGGTGGCCAGCAGATTTCTCTGCTGCGCGAGCTGCGTGCGCAGGGCGGGCAGGCCGGCCAGGGTGCTCTGTAAAACGGCTTGCTGCTGCAGAATATCGGCGCGCGATGCGCCGCCCGCGTCGAAGCGGCGCTGCGTGATGTCCAGTTGCTGGCGCTGCGAGTCGGCGATCTCTTGAGTGGCGGCAAGTTGCGCCCGCAGAGAGGCTTCGGTGATGGCGGCGGTGACCAAGTTGGCGGTGAGGCTCAAGTACGCCGCTTCCAAAGCATAGCGTTCGTATTCGGCCTGCGCGCCGAGCGCTTCGACCTGGCGCCGGATGCCGCCGAATGGATCCAAGGTGTAGGAGATGTTCAGGGTCGCGTTGTTGAGCGTATAAATGATCGACGGTACCTGGGGCGCGCCGAATGCCGCACCCGGAACCTTTTGCCGCTGCACGCCCGCGGCCGCCGAGAGGCTCGGATAGTAGCTGCCGCGTTCCGCGGCAAGAGTTTCCCTGGCTTGCCGCAATGCCGCCGTCGCCGCCTCGAGCGTCGGACTGTTGTTGAGCGCACGCTCGATCAATTCATTGAGCGCCGGGGATTGGAACAGGGTCCACCATTGACCCTGGATGTCGAGCCCTGCGACCAAGCGCTGCGCCTGCCCGGGCGAGGCGCTCGCGCCGAGCTGGGCGGGAATCGCGCCGCTCGGCGTGAAGCCGGCAGTCCGCGGCGGGTCCGGCTTTTTGAAATTAGGCCCGACTGCGCAGGCCGATGAGGAAACAGGCCAGCGCGGCGCCGCATGCGATGTAAGATCTGACGGATCATTTACGTGGAGTCGCGCCGAGCAGAAAAATATCGATCACATGCTCAACGTGTGACGGGCAATCGAGCCGCGCCGCCGCGGCCTCGCCGCCGAACAGCAGACTCTCGTGCAGCTCGGCGCAAATCATTTGCAGAAACAGGGTTGCCGCCCGATCCGGATCGGCCAGCGACAATTCGCCGCGTGCGACCTGCGCGCGAAGATAGTTGGCCACCACAGTGTCGACGCAGCGCTTGTTGTTCTCGCGCATTTTCACCGCGAGCTCCGGAAAACGCTGCGCCTCGGTCGCGACGATGCGAAACAGCGCCGCGGCATCGGGATCGCGCGCCCGGCTGGCTGATCGTATCCGCAATGAGCGCGAGGGCCGCGCGCGGTTCAAGCCGGTTCAAATCCGCGGTCGCCAGCACCGTGGACATCCGGTCGACCAGCCTGCTGATCACCGCGCCGAGAAGATCCGCCTTGTTTTTGTAGCGCTCATAGATGGTTCGCGTCGAGACCCCCGCCTCGGCGGCGACCTTGTCGATGCTTGCGAGTCCATAGCCCTCGCGCAGGAATACTCGCGTCGCAGCATTGATGAGTGCCGCCGTCCGCGCAATTTCGGTTCCGCGCCGGGGCCTTCCCCGCTTGGGCAGCGTCGGCGAGGAAGATTGGGGGTCAATCATGGGGAGAAAATGACATGTGTCGTTTTTAATTGCAAGCCGATATTTGCGGATTATATATTCACTTGATAAAATATAATGTATTAAATAGTTAGATTGCAAATGAATAGTATCCCGCCCCAGTTCGAATTGATGGAGGACAATCTCCGTCACCTGAAGCAGCGCATGCCCGACTTGCCGGTTTCCGGGATTTTGCTGTGCCGGCTGCTGTTGCATATCGGCCGCGAGATGGCGGCAAGATTCGAGCAGCAGATCAAGCCGTTCGGCCTGGCCGAAGCGGAGTTTCGCGTTCTCACCACTCTCTTTTCGCAACCCGAAGGCGTCGCGCATCCGAGCGATTTGTGCGCCCGCGCTTCGCAAAGTCCCGCCAATATGTCGCGGATCTGCGATGCGTTGGTCAACCGCGGTCTCATCACGCGCGTCGCCAGCGTTCACGATCGCCGGCGCATGGTGCTGCGTATCACGGAAGAGGGCGAAGAATTCGTGCGGCAATTGCTGCCGATTTTGCATGCACCGCTGCGCAGGATGCTGAAGGATTTTCCCGAATCGGAGCAACGCCAATTGGCGGCTCAGCTCAAGAGGCTGGGCTCCGAATTGGAGCAGCTCAGCACGCCGGCGCAGCCGAGGCAGCGCAATGAGAGCCGTTGCGGCCGCAGTCGGCATTTTTTTTGCGGTGCTCGGTCGGATGCGCCGGATTGCCGCCGAAGCATCAGGCCGGTTCAATTGTCCGGCGCGGCGCCGCTCGATGGAATCGGCATCCCGGGCGGTGCCGACTGGCCGGCGCAAGATTGGTGGAAGCGCTATCAGGATCCCACGCTGGACCAATTGATCGAGCTCGGGGGCGCCAACTCGCCGAGCTTGGCGAGTGCGCACGCGCGCTACGACACCGCGCGTCAATCGGTGCGCCTCGCGGCAGCCGAGTCCGGGGCTCATCTGCAGGCCAACGCGGACGCGGACCGCCAGCGCCTCAGCGACAACGGTTTGTTTCCTCCGCAACTCTTGGGTTTCACCTGGTACAACCAGTTCGACTTGGGATTGCAGGCCAGCTACACCTTCGACTGGTGGGGCAAACAACGCGACGCCGTGCAGGCGGCGATGGATCAAGCGCATGCCGCGCTCGCCGATCGCAGTGCCGCTGCCTTGATGCTCGCCAGTTCCATTGCCGATGCCTATTTTGGATGGCAATCCGATCAAAACCGCTTGCTGCTCGCCCGGGAGAAGCTGAACTCGCCGTCGAGCTGCAGGCGAAGGTGAGCACCGCGCGCGTGCGCGCGGACTTGGATTCGGCGGATGAGCTCAACAACGCGGATCTTGCCGTATGCGGCGGCGCGCGAGCAGATTGCGATGCTGGAAGGCTCAGCGAAACTGCACGTGGTCGAGTTGGCCGCGCTGGTCGGACGCCCCGTGAGCGAATTGCCGCCGTTGACGCCGAAACCGCTGCCGTCGTTTCCCGCGGCATTGCCCGACGATGTGAAAATCGACTTGATCGCGCGGCGCGCCGATATCACCGCGAGCCGCTGGCGCGTGGAGGCAGCGGAGAAGAGCTTGGCTTCCGCACGCGCCGAATTCTATCCGGACGTGAGCATCAATGCGCTGCTCGGTGTTTCCAGCCTTGATGTGGGCAAGTTGCTCGAATACGGCAGCCGCGTGCCGCAAGTCAGCGCGGCGATTCATCTGCCGATATTCGATGCCGGCAGGCTCAAGGCGCGCTACGGCGGCGCGCAGGCCGCGATCGACGTCGGCCGTTTCGAACTATCAGGACACTGTCATCGGCGCCGCGCGGGACGTGGCCACGCAGGCCACGACCGCGCCCAGATCGAAGCCCAACGCACGCAGCGCGCGAAGCAGGTCGAAGCGGCGCTGCGCATGAAAAAGGCCGCCGCCGCACGCGTGCGTCAGGGTTTGAGCGATTCGCGCAGCGAGTTGATGGCCACCGAGACCTGGATCGATCAGCGCGACGGCTTGCTGCAGCTCGATTCAGCGGCGCTCTCGGCAGACATCGCTTTGCAGCGCGCGCTGGGCGGCGGTTACGAAAGTCCCGCAAAAACTTGCGAGTTCCCCTTCAACGACAAACGGATCATGAACGCAAATATAGAAGCATCGGCTGCGAATCCTCCCAACGGCAAGCGGCGCAGGATTCTGCTGCTCATCGCGCTGATCTTCATCGTGCATTGGGCGCTGTGGGCCGCGTACTGGGTGCTGGTGCTTGAAAAGCGCGAAAAAACCGACGATGCCTACGTCAACGGCAACCGGGTTGTGATTTCGGCGCAGGTTGCCGGCACCGTCATTGCGGTATTGGCGGACGACACCCAGCTCGTCAACGCCGGACAGGTCCTGGTCAAGCTCGATCCCACGGATGCGCAAACTGCCTTGAGCCGCGCGGCGAGCGCCTTGGCGCAGGCGGTGCGCCAAGTGCGGCAGCAAAAAGCCACGGCGGCTCAATACGACTCGGAAATCGAAACGCGCAAGCTGGAACTGTCGCGCGCGCAGATCGACCTGGCAAAGCGCGAACCGCTGGTGGCCGAGCAGGCCATCGCCGGGGAAGAAGTGCGGCACGCGCGAGGAGAGCGTGCGCTTGGCGCGCGCCGCGCTGGCACAGGCGCAAGCGCCAGTCGCTGTCCGCGCATGCGCTCGTCGACGGCACCTCGGTGGAGAGCAATCCGACGGTGCTGCAGGCCAAGGACGCGTATCGCGACGCGTGGATCGCGGCGCAGCGCAATGCGGTCGTCGCGCCGGTCTCCGGCTATGTCGCCGAGCGCAGCGTGCAACTGGGGCAGCATATTCAGGCGGGCGAAGCGCTCATGACGGTAATTCCTCTTCACTCCCTGTGGGTCGACGCAAACTTCAAGGAAGTGCAGTTGCGCAACCTGCGCATCGGCCAGAAGGCCGAAGTGCGCAGCGATCTATACGGCGGTTCGTTCATTTTTCACGGCCGCGTACAGGGCATGTCGGCCGGGACGGGGGCCGCGTTTTCCTTGCTGCCGCCGCAAAATGCCTCGGGCAACTGGATCAAGGTGGTGCAGCGCGTACCGGTGCGAATCCTGATCGACGACAACGACCTGGTCAAGTCGCCGCTGCGCGTCGGGCTTTCCGCCACGGTGACGGTGGACACCACCTCCCGCGACGGTCCGGTCTTGGCGACGCAGGCCAACGACAAGCCGGTGGGGGACACGCAGGTGTATACGCAGGATCTGGAAAAAGCCAACGCCGAGGCTGACGCGATCGTGCGGCGAAATCTCGGCCGTCGATCGCTAGCATAATAACCGCCAATGGCTGATTTGGCGCAGCCGGCCGCCGCCGGCGAATACCCTCCGTTGCACGGCGGCAAATTGTTCTTTTTGACCGTCGCCATCGCGACCGCCTCTTTCATGGAGATCCTTGACATGACCATCGTCAATGTCTCCGTGCCCTCGATATCCGGCAGTCTGGGCGTCACGACTTCCGAAGGGACGTGGGCGGTGAGTTCCTACATGCTGGCCGCCGCCATCATGCAGCCGCTTTCCGGCTGGATCGCGCGGCGCTTCGGCGAAGTGAGGACTTTTATCACTTCGATTCTGCTGTTCATGGTGTTCTCCGCGGTGTGCGGCATGGCCAACAGCCTTCCGATGCTGGTGGGGGCGCGTCTGGTTCAAGGGTTTGTGTCCGGTCCCATGATGTCGGTCGCGCAGGCGATTCTGCTGCGCAACTATCCCATCGACAAGCGCGGCATGGCGCTTGGGCTGTGGTCGATGGTCATCATGATCGCGCCGATTTTCGGCCCCATCATCGGCGGGTGGATAACGGACAATCTCTCCTGGCCATGGTTGTTCTACATCAACCTGCCGGTCGGAGCCTTCTCGGCCATTGCGAGTTGGTCGCTTCTGCGCCGGCGCGAGTCGAACATCGTGAAACTTCCCATCGACGTGGTGGGTCTCGCGCTGCTCGTGGTCGGCGTCGGCAGCCTGCAATTCATGTTGGACAACGGCAACGAGAAGGACTGGTTCAACTCGCCGGTGATTCTGGCGGCGGCGGCGACCGCGGTCATTGCGGTCGCTTTTCTCATCCCCTGGGAACTCACCGACAAGCATCCGGTGGTGGACCTGCACCTGTTCGCGAAGCGCAACTTTCGCGTCGGCACTTTGACCTTGGCCCTGGCGTTCTTTGCATTCTCGGGCGTCAACATCATTTTTCCGCTGTGGCTGCAAACCACGGTGGGCTATACCGCCACATGGGCGGGACTGGCGGTGGCGCCCGTCGGAATCTTGGGTCTGTTCATCGCGCCGATCATCGGGCGCAACATGGCGCGGCTGAATTTGCGCCTCGCCGCCAGTTTCGCGTTCTGCATCTTCGGCTTCTCGATATTCTGGACGGCAACGTTGAACGACAGCGCCAGTTTCTTGCAATTTGCCACACCAAGATTTCTGCAAGGCTTCGGAATGGCATTTTTCTTTCTGCCATTGAATCAAATCCTGATGTCCGGCGTCTCCTCGAACGAGCTGGCCTCGGCTTCCGGGCGTCAGCAACTTCACGCGTACCATGGCCGGCAGTTTCTCGACCGCCATCACCGTGTGGATCTGGAACCAGCGCAGCGACTATCATCATGCGGTGCTGACGGAGCACATCAACAATTCCTCTCAAGCGTGGTCTCAGTACCAGGCGCAACTTGGCGCGCACCGCATCGGCGGCGTTGGCGCATCTGAATTCGTGAATCAAGTCATCTCCAGCCAGTCATCGACCCTGGGGGTGAACGATGTATTTTATTTGATGGGAGTCATTTTCCTGACGCTGATTCCCCTCATCTGGTTCGCAAAGCCGCCCTTCGGTGCGCGCGCGGCCAATCCGGCGCGCTGAATCGTGTAGGATCGCTGCCGTGACTTCGCCTTATATTGTGGCAGTCGGCGGAACGCTTCGTCCTAATTCTTCGACCGAGTGGGCGATGCGCCGCGTGCTCAACGCCGTCGAGCGAGCCGGCGCGCGCATCAAGCTGATCAGCGGCCCGCTGTTGCAATTGCCGCTCTACCAACCGGAGAATGCGGAGCGCAGCGAGGGTGCGCGGCTGCTGGTGGCGGAGCTTGCGCTCGCCGACGGCATCATCATCGGATCGCCGGGGTATCACGGCAGCATTTCGGGCCTGGTCAAGAATGCCCTCGACTATGCGGAGGACTTGCGCACGGAGGCGCGCCCCTACTTCAGCGGACGGGCGGTCGGATGCATCGCCACCGCGGGAGGATGGCCGGGCGCCATCAATACCCTGAGCGCCTTGCGCGATATCGTGCATGCGCTGCGCGGCTGGCCTACGCCGCTTGGCGCGGCCATCAATTCAGCCGAGAACGTATTCGACGAGCACGGCAAATGCTTGGTGCCGAGAGTGGGCCAGGTGCTCGATTTGATGGCGGAAGAAGTGATTAGCTTCGCGAGAAGAAGTTGAGGCGGCGGCGCCTTGCCGCGCCGCCGCCCGCCAACCGCCTGATTCGCGCTCGGGGACCGCTAGACCCGCGATCGGCCGTTCAGCAGGAAGGTGACAATCGCGCCGATCAGAAAAACGACGAACAGAATCTTTGCGATGCCTGCTGCGCCCGCGGCGATTCCGCCAAAGCCAAACACGGCGGCAATCAAGGCAATGATCAAGAACACGACGGCATAATGAAGCATGGGAGTTCCTTGTAATCGAATTTAGTTGGATAGCGCCGAGGTTTTACCCGCCTATTGATGACCCTATCTGACGCCTGCACAATACGGTTGCGGGCGACGCAAATGTAGAGCGCCTGCCCGCCAAACACCGTGGGATTGCGCCTACGCCGGCGGCATCATGGGCTCTTGATGCCCATGTCGGCGGCTATCGCCGTGATCGCCTTGAGATGCGCCCTGAGCGTCGGCAAGGTCGCGGCGGCAAAAGCTTTGGCATCCGCGTCGCGGCCCGAACTGATCTCCTTGCGGAACAGCGCGATGGTTTGGCGATGCGCGCGCAATTGGCCTTTGACGTACGTTTGGTCGAACGCATCGCCGGAAAGGACATCGAGCCTGGCCTTGGCGGCCATTTGACCCACGCTCGCGGTGCTGGGCAGCGCCATATCCTTCGAGGAGGCCAGCGCCTGCAGCTTCTCGTTGGCCGCCGTATGATCCTTCACCATCCTGGCGCCGAAATCCTTGACCTGCTGGCTATTGCCCTTGTCCTCTGCCAGGCGGCCCGCGTCCACTTCGGCGATGCCGCCTTCGGCCGCGTTTTTGTAGAAGGATGCGTCCGGGCTCGCCGCCGCAAAAGCAACCAGCGGCAGGCTCAACATCAGCGCGAAAAGATTGCCTTTCATCGTTCTCTCCTGGAGTCGTTGCAAGCGGGGAAGACGCTGCGGAAATGGTAGAGCCGATGAAATCGCCGCGCGAGTGGCGGCCACCGCGAACTCACGTAGGAGAAATCGCGCTCGATTCGCTGCGTCCGCGGCGCGAATATTTGCGAGGCGAAGCCGGCAATTGCATAACGTTATGTAAATTGAGAATTCATCGGTGTTATGCAAACTTCGGCGCGGCTCGATTGGCCGATTGGCCGAGAGCGTCACACTCGGCGCTTGAACTGCGTCGCAGATTGCAAATGAGGGCGCCGCATCCTACACGCCGTCGGCGTTTCTCCATAGTCGCGCGGCAGGTGAACTGCTAAAAGCCATTCGCTATGACGCTAAAAACGGCAACGGACGGCGACAAACTCAGCGGCAGCGCGGCTGAAGCAGCGCAAATGGCCATCGAAGCCGGCCTCATTTATGTATCGGACACGGAGCCCGGCATACGTCGGCTGCGTGTCGGCAGAGGCTTCCGCTATGTCACCCCGGAAAACCGCCGCTTGGAAGCAGAAAAGGATCTGAAGCGCATCGCGAGCCTGGCGATTCCCCCGGCGTATCGGGACGTGTGGATCAGCATGAAGCCGCGCGGTCACCTGCAGGCAACCGGCCGCGACGCACGCGGCCGCAAACAATACCGCTATCACACGGAATGGCGCGAACTGCGCGACAGTGCAAAGTTCGAACGCATGGTCGCCTTCGGTGAAAAGTTCTCGAAGCTGCGGCGTGTTTTGAAGCGCGACATGGCGCTGCCCGGATTGCCGCGCGAGAAAGTGCTGGCGGTGGTTGTAAGTCTCCTCGATGCAACCCGCATCCGCGTCGGCAACAGCGAATATGCGCGCGACAACAAGAGTTTCGGCCTCACGACGCTTCGCAATCGGCATGTCACCTTTATCCGCGACGGGCGCGCGGTGCTCAATTTCCGCGGCAAAGGCGGCGTGCAGCACGAGATTCTGATAGACGACAGGCGCATCGCGAAGATTGTGCGCCGCTGCCAGGAGATCCCGGGACAGCACTTGTTTCAATACATCACTGACGAGGGCCAGCGCTGTCCGATCGATTCCGGCCAGGTCAACGACTACCTTCGCGAGGCGATGGGTAACGATTTTACCGCCAAGGATTTTCGCACTTGGGGCGCGACCCTGCATGCCATCACCCTGCTCGCGCGCACGCCGCTCCCCGAGCCCGCCAGCGAGAGCGCCTTCAAAAAGAAGATCGCCGAAGTGGTCAAGCAAGTCGCTGCGCAACTGCGCAACACACCGGCAGTCTGCCGCAAGTCGTATATCAATCCGGCCGTTTTCGACAGCTGGCGATCGGGCAGCATCCACCAAAATATCGACGGCAAGCTCACCGCGGCTTCGGCGCGCACGGCAGAAACGCTGGTGCTGGGCTTTTTGCGCCAGGAAGGCAGCGGCGGCGCGGCGCGCCGTCAGCCGGTCCTACAACGAATAGGCGCCCCGGACGACAGACCGGCATGAGACACGAAGGTTATATCGTACTCATGTTGAAGCAATTGTCCGCGCGCGGCAGCCTGTTCTTGTTCGTTCGTACGCATCAACATTTGCAATACTATTTCAATCTGAACGATACGCTGCACGCCGCCAATCAAACCGGTCTGTCGGGCGCCGCGCGCCCGCTCCGATTGCGCAACGTGGTGGAGATCCATCCGATCTCCCGGCCTGCCGTTTCGCTGCGCTGATAGGGCACGGCCTGATGGACACGGCCACCGTCCTCAAGAACACCGCCAACGTTCTGGCGGGGTTGGGTCTCCTCAAGCTGCTGGGCGGCGATTTGCAAGACGAGATTCTTCATGACGGCGCAAGTCTGCGGGAGCGGGCGAATCGGCTGGTGCACGCGTCCCCGTACGCAGCTTCCGGATTGGCCGCGGTGGCGGGAGCGTTGACGGGCATGGTGCTGGCACGCCGGCGCCGGCATAGGAATATTCCTACCTGCATTTAGGAATCCAGGCGCTTTTGCCGCAATCGCGTTGACGTACTCTGCGCCGGAACACTCCAGGGGACGGCGTTGCAACTGCATCTTGATCTTTCCGGCGGCTTGACGGGCGATACTTTCATCGCTGCCGTGCTTGACGCCTTCCCGCGGTTCGAGGAGCGGGTCATCCGGGCTATCGACGCATTGGACGCCCCCTATCCGGTCGTTTGCTCTCTGGTGGCACACTCCGAGGCCGAGATCCGCGGACATCGGTTCGAGATCGAGCCCTTCGTTAAGTATTTCGGGCATATACCGTTCGCCTTTCCTCAAGAGCCGGCCCGCTGGGAGAAGGTGCGCGAGCGGCTGATGGCGGCCGAAATTGGGCCGCCGGTCCGCATGCACGCCGCGGAGATTTATGGATTGATTTTGAGGGCGGAGGCGGCGGCTCACGATATCGCGCCGCAGGCAGTGGTTTTCGAAGCCGGTGCCTGGAATTCGATCGCGCAGGTGGTGGGTGCGGCGACTTTGATCGATGCTCTCCATGACGTTCAATGGTCGGCCTCGGGCTTTCCGCCCGGCGGCGCGATATCGCTCACGGGGGCCGCCATCGTCGACCATCTTTGCCCGCCGCGTTCGCGCGCGCTGCCGCTGCCGAGTGCACGTTCATTGGTTCGAAGCGGAACCGGCTTTGGTTCGCTCGCTTCCAAAGACAACCGTACGCGACTGCTTTGCTTCGAGGCAGGGGAAACCGGGCCTCTCGCGCGGGACGCGGCGCTGGCGCGGCGCCACGTGGCCGACCGACCGGACCAAGGAACGCGCCAATAGGCATACCGCGCGCATTCGAGCGCACGCACATTCTGTGGGGCGTGGCCCGAGATACGGTACACCAATGGATCAGGCACAACGCGTCGAGCCTGGGTGCGGCGCTCTCGTTCTACACGCTTTTTTCGATCGCGCCGATTTTGGTCATCGCGATGGCTGTGGCAGGGTCCATATTCGGCCCGAATGTTGCCGAAACCCATGTGCTCGCCCAAATGCGCGCCCTGCTGGGCGACGCCGGCGCGGCCGCCGTCCAGAGCCTGCTGGCGAGCGCGCATAAAAGCGGCCTCAAAGGGGTGGCTGCCGCAATCGGTGTCGTCACGCTGCTGGTCGGGGCAACCAGCGTATTCGGCGAGCTGCAAAATACCCTCGACTACATCTGGAAGTCGCCGCGCGCGGACGGCGCGGCGTGGTGGCAAATTCTGCGCTCGCGAATATTGTCGATCGGCCTGATTCTGGGAGTCGGCTTTCTCTTGATGGTGTCGCTGCTCGTGAGTGCGGCGCTCGCAGCTTTGGGTGCATGGTTCGGCGCATTCATGCTGCAGTGGAGCATCATTCTGCCGGCAGTGGATCTGGTTTTGAGCTTGGGCTTGACGACAGTGCTGTTCGCGCTCATCTACAAGTATGTGCCTCGCGAGAAGCTTGCGTGGGGCGACGTCTGGATCGGAGGCTTCGTCACGGCGTGCCTGTTTTCGGTGGGCAAACTATTGATTGGCCAGTACCTGGGACGCAGTTCATGGAGTTCCGCTTATGGCGCGGCGGGTTCCATCATGGTGTTGCTGCTCTGGATCTACTATTCAGCGCAGATATTTCTGCTCGGCGCGGAGTTCACGCACGTATTTACCTATCGGTTGGGATCGCGCGCCCACTCGCGGCCCTGAGCCGCTATAATGCCGCCCGACCCACCGACGCCGCGCAGTTCGATCTATGAAGAGAGACGAAATCAAAGAAGCGCTCCGCAAGCAAGCGCTCGACTACCACGAATTCCCGGTGCCGGGAAAAATATCGGTGACCGCCACCAAGCAACTACTCAATCAGAGCGACTTGGCGCTCGCCTATTCCCCCGGAGTCGCAGCCGCCTGCGAGGCGATCGTCGAGGATCCACTGAACGTATTTCGCTTTACGGCGCGCGGCAATCTGGTCGGCGTGATCAGCAACGGCACCGCGGTGCTGGGGCTCGGAGCCATCGGTCCGTTGGCGGCCAAGCCTGTGATGGAAGGCAAAGCGGTTTTGTTCAAGAAATTCGCGGGCATCGATGTCTTCGACATCGAAATCGAACAGCGCGATCCGCACAAGCTGATCGAGGTCATCGCCGCGCTGGAGCCGACATTCGGTGCGATAAACTTGGAGGATATCAAGGCTCCGGAATGCTTCATCGTCGAGCGCGAACTGCGCCGCCGCATGAAGATCCCCGTGTTCCACGACGATCAGCATGGCACCGCCATCATCGTGGCCGCCGCTTGCCTCAACGGACTGCAGATCGTCGGCAAGCAGGTTGCGCAAGTGAAAATGGTGGTGAGCGGGGCCGGTGCGGCGGCGCTGGCGTGCGTGGACCTGCTGTTGGACTTGGGCCTTACGCGCGAAAACGTGTGGCTGACCGATCTTGCCGGCGTCGTCTATGAGGGACGCCAGGAGCTGATGGATCCGGAGAAGTCGCGTTTCGCGCAACCCACATCCGCCCGCACGCTCGCCGAAGTCATAGGCGGCGCGGATGTTTTCCTGGGCTTGAGCGCCGGCGGCGTCCTGACGCAGGAAATGGTCAAGCGCATGGCGGCGAAGCCGCTCATCCTGGCCCTTGCGAATCCGACCCCGGAGATTCTCCCCGAGGAGGCGAGGGCGGTGCGCAGCGATGCGGTGATTGCGACCGGGCGCAGCGACTATCCGAATCAAGTCAACAATGTGCTGTGCTTCCCGTTCATATTTCGGGGTGCGCTGGACGTCGGGGCCACGACCATTACGCGGCAAATGGAAATCGCCGCGGTGCACGCGATCGCGGAACTGGCGCGGCAGGAGCAAAGCGACATCGTCGCCGCCGCGTACGGAGGCATCCAGGACCTGGCATTCGGTCCGGAATATCTGATTCCCAAGCCCTTCGATCCCCGCCTGATCGTAAAAATAGCTCCCGCGGTCGCCAAGGCTGCCATGGAGTCCGGCGTTGCGCGGCGACCCATCCTTGACTTGGAAGCTTACGGCCAGCGCCTGCTGCAATTCGTCTACCACAGTGGCACGCTGATGCAGCCGATTTTCGTGGCCGCTCGCCGCGTCGATTTGCAGCGCAGCCGCGTGGTTTATGCGGAGGGGGAGGATGAGCGCGTGCTGCGCGCGGTGCAAATCGTGGTGGACGAAAAACTGGCCACGCCCATTCTGATCGGCCGGCCCGCGGTCATCGAGCACGCGCTCAAGCGCCACGGGCTGCGGCTTCGCATCGGCGAAAATGTCACGATCGTCAACCCCGAGCACGACGAACGCTTTCGGGAGTACTGGCAGGCGTACCACCAGCTGACCGAGCGCAGCGGCGTGACCGCGCAATATGCGCGGCTGGAAATGCGGCGGCGTACGACCCTGATCGGCGCCATGCTGTTGAAGAAGGGCGAAGCGGATGGAATGCTCTGTGGAACCATCAGCACCACCGCGCGTCATTTGCACTATATCGATCAAGTGATCGGGCACCGCGCCGGGGCAAGCGTTTACGGTACCATGACCGGCGTGATTCTCCCGGGCCGGCAAGTGTTTTTGGTCGACACGCACGTCAATCTCGACCCAACGGCCGAACAGCTCGCCGAATTGACGCAACTCGCCGCCGATCAGCTTTCGGCCTTCGGTCTCGTACCGAAAGTGGCGTTGCTGTCGCACTCCAACTTTGGCTCCAGCGACGCCGCCTCGGCGGTGAAAATGCGCACGGCCTTGGCGCTGCTGCGCGCGAGAATGCCGGAACTGGAGGTGGATGGAGAGATGCACGGGGATGCCGCGCTCGACGCAGGCGCGCGCCGCGCGATCCTCGAACGCAGCACCTTGCATGGCACGGCAAATCTGCTGGTGTGTCCTAATTTGGACAGTGCCAGCATCGCTTACAACCTGCTGAAATCCGCGGCCGGCCACAATGTCGCGGTGGGTCCGATTTTGCTCGGGTGCGCAGGAGCGGTACACATCCTTACGCCGGCCGCCACGGTGCGTCGTTTGGTGAACATGACCGCGATTACCGTGGTCGATGCAAACAAGGCACTCACCGTCGCGAAAAGCGCTTCCTAGGCGTGGATTGGCCGGCGAGCGCGCCGCGGCCGCGGGATGGAACAGGTGTCGAGCCGAACGGATGCTTGATTCGGAGGTCCATCGTAGAGAGTGCAGGCGAGTTGTTGGAAACAACCGGGGAGTGACGTCATGCAACGCAGTAAGAGAACCGCAACTTCGGCCGCGATCGCGGTGTTTTTGGCCTGCATCGCGCTGCCGCTGGCATGCGAGGCAGAAGCTGGTTCGGCTGGGCAGCCGCCCGTCAGCGGCACGTGGGTGCATCGCCACGCGATGTTCACCTACTTTGGGATAAGCTCGCTCTACAGCTGCGATGGGCTCGAAGACAATATACGTGCACTGCTGGTGCACTTGGGAGCACGCAAGGAGGATGTCAAGGTGAACGCCCGTGGATGTCCGTACGGGTCGAGTGTTCCCAGCCGCAATTCCATCATCGAGCTGGATTTCTTATTCAGCTAGTCGCCGAGCGCCGATGGGAATTCTGCCGATAGCGTGCCGGCGCGCTGGACTCCGGTACTGGTCAGCGAGACTCACCCATATTTTATGGGCCGCGGCGATTGCGAACTCATTCAAGAGCTGAAGGACATCCTGTCGAAGAATTTCAGTTTTCGCGACTTGAACTACCGCACCGATTGCGTGCCATACCAGCAGCACGTCAACCAGTTTTCGGTGAAGGCCGAGGCGCTCAAGCCGCTGGCCGCCAGGGCGGCGAAGGACTAGGAGGCTCCTAGCGTTGGTAGGCTCGATTCTTCCAGCTGGCGCCCTTGCCTAGCCAGTAGTTCACGGCGGAGGCGGCCGTGGCGGCCATGTAGAACGCCGCAATCAAAGGCAGGGCGAGCGCCCACATTTTGCTGCGCCGATACCGGGATAGTGTGGGCAGGTAGCTGAGTGCGGCAAGCGCACAAGCGGCCAGCCCGCATGCCATGCGCCAGCCGCCGCCACATAGCGCCTCCCACGGAGGCACCAGCCAGATGATGCCGAGCGCAGCCATGGTCGCGATCAATAGCATCGTTGAATAGCGCAACTGGGTAAAGGCGGTGCGCGAAATCATATTCCAGAGATCGGCAATGTTCGGATAGCGTCGAATCGAGGCGGCGAGTTCCGTGTGAGCGAGATAAATCGCGCCGCCGCGCTTGACCGCCTTTGCCAGGGCCACATCGTCGATGAGGGCATGTCGAATGGCCGCAACCCCACCGACGCGTTCGAGCGCTGCGCGCCGCACCAAGACCGTGCCTCCGGCGGCCGCGGCCACCGCCGAGCGCGGGTCGTTGACCTTGGCGAAGGGATACAGCATTTGGAAGAAATAAACGAAAGCCGGCACCAGCATCCGCTCAGCCGCGCTGCTGCAATTGAGCCGCACCATTTCGCTGACCAGATCAAGCTGCGCGTCTTGCAGCTTCGCGACCAAGGACGCCAGATGCAAAGGCTGGTGCACGATGTCTGCATCGGTCAGCAGCACGAGGGGGGAGCGGCTGGCGGCAAGTCCTTGGTGCAAAGCCCAAAGTTTTCCCGACCAGCCCGCGGGTTTCGAGTCCAGGCGTACGATCTTGAGCTTCGGCGCGGACCCGGCGAGTTCGGCAGTTGCGTCGGTCGAATTGTCGTCGACCAAAATGATGCGAAATTCACCGTCATATTCTTGCGCCAGCAGCGATCCAATGGCAGCTTGAATCGTCTCGGCCTCATCGCGGGCAGGGACGATGACATCGACGTCCGGACATTCTCGGGGCCTCGCAGCGGGCAGCTGCGGGCGCGAGCGCCAGAATGATCCGTGCGCGAAGAACAAATAAATCCACGCGCACAGCGACATCAGCGCGAGCATGGCCGGCCTACTTCAAATCGGTTGTTCCAGCGATTTCGCCAACGGGGTGAACAGCTGCGGCCCTGAATCGGTCATGTGCCAGCAATCCTCCAGGCGGATGCCGAATTCCCCGGGTATGTAGATTCCCGGTTCGTCCGAAAAGCACATGCCCGCTTGCAGGGGCGTGGCGTCGCCATGGACGAGGTAGGGCGCTTCATGACCGTCGAGACCGATGCCATGGCCTGTGCGATGCGAGAGGCCGGGCAACCGATACCCAGGACCCCAGCCCTGGCTTTCGTAGTACTTGCGCACGGCGTCGTCGATGGAGCCGACCGGGATGTTGATTTTTGCAGTCTCCAAGGCGAGTTCCTGGCCGCGTTTGACGGTATCCCAGACTTTGCGCTGCCGCGCGGTCGGCTGACCAAACACCCACGTTCGCGAGATGTCGGATTCGTAGCCATGCACCGAGCAACCGCAGTCCATGAGAATGACCGAGCCCTCGCGAATCCTTTGCGGCTTGACCGAGCCGTGCGGAAAGGCGGAAGCTTCGTTGAGCAGTACCAGCGAGAACTGCGGTGCGCCTCCGAGCGAGGTCGTCGTTTGATCCATGAGGGCGTTAATGTCGGGTCCGCTCATTCCCAGGGCGACCTGTGCGTGCACCCGACGGAGCGCCTCGATCGTCACATCGTTTGCCAGCTGCAGTAAAGCCAATTCGGCCGGGGACTTGATCAGCCGACAGGCCCGCACGATGGGGTCGGCAGGGATGATTTCATATGCACTCGAGGCCTCGCGGATTCCGGCCACGATGAAGAAGCGCATGGTCGACTCGGCGGCCAGCACCCCTGAATTGATACCGCGCTCCTTGAGGCCTTGCACGATTTTTTCAAATGGGCTCTCGTGTTCGTCCCAATGCCTGACATCGCCGCCGACTTGCAATGTCTCGCGAACCGAGGGTTCTTCGAACGCGGGAGTCACGACCAGCACCTCCCCGGAAGCGGGGATGATCGCCACGGTCGTGCGTTCTGAGCGGTGCCAGCGGATTCCGGTGAAATACTCGAGACTCGAGCCTGGCTCGATCAACAGCGCCGCGACCTTGCGTTGCGCCATGAGCGACTGCGCTTTGGCAATCCGCGCACGCCGCTCTTCGACGGAAATCGGCTTGGCAGAGCCGGTCAGAGACTTGGGTGCCGGCGCCCCCGAATCGCGGCCAAACGTGAAACCGGCGGCCATGATCGGCGCGGCGGCGGTACCCTGCAGAAACACCCGTCGAGTTAGCATGAGCATCCTTGTTGGAAGGCGGTGCGTAAGGATACTGCAATTTGCGCGCAAAATTCCGGCAGCAGGTTGCTTGGGCTCCTCGCTGGCGGCCGCAAAGGCTGCGTGGGCGGTGCCGGGGAGCGCTCGCGGCCGCGTCTCGCCGGCTAGTGCCTCTTGAAATACTGGATATCCCGTTCGTGCTTGAGCGCGGCAGCGCGTGTTTTGAAGGTGCCGAGGTTGCGGCGGCGCTTCGTTTGCGGGTTCACTTTGCGCGAATACAGGCGATATTCGCCCGTGCTCAGTTTGCGAATCATGCCGTCTCCTCAAGCCTTGGGAGCTATCTCCGAGTACTTCATTTCGTCGCGGCTTCCGAATGTCGACCAGTCGCAACGCAGAACATAGCCGTCGCCGGCGTGGGCTTCCGACCACCCCTGCACGCCGCCCGTCGACTGGCCGCTGCGAATGCCGCGAGGCCCCGGACCCCCATGGCGTGCAAAGAAATCCTTGAGCCGTTCGTCGTGGTCGGGGGAGCTGTCTTCCATCGTGCAACGCTATGCCAGCGGCGGTTGCGTGGCAAGCGAGCCGCGCCAGGGCCGGTGGTCAGAATTATCCTGCAATCGATTCGGCGCGCGATGTCTATGCCTCGCCTCCGATCCTCGCGCAAGCTGAGAAGGCGAAATTGCTTAAGGATGATCATATGCACGCTTCACTCGCTTTTGTGAATGGTGCGGGGAACTCCGAGGAGGATCTTCGCTTGCTCAATACCCTGCTGACGACGGGGGCCGGCGAAACGCCGCGCGGCCCCGGCAAGTCCGCAGATGAGCAGAAGTCGCTCGATACCGGCAAATCCAAGGACGAGCGCCAGGCGGAAGAAGAAAGCAAAGCGCAGCCGATCTCGAAGCCCGGTGGTTTCAAGAACGATCCGCCCGACCCGACCAATCCCAATGAAGTGCGCGAGAGGACTCTGAAAAAACAGAAGCGGTGAAGAAACGCGGCGCAAACGCTTCGGCAAGGATGCCCTCGATCGAGGACTACGCATTGATTGGCGATTGCCACACGGCTGCGCTGGTCGGCAGCAATGGCTCGATTGATTGGCTGTGTTTCCCTCGATTTGACTCGGGCGCGTGCTTCGCGGCGTTGTTGGGAGGCGCTGCGCATGGACGCTGGTTGCTGGCGCCCACCGGCAAAATCAACCGTACGCGGCGCCGCTACTTGGATGACTCCCTGGTGCTGGAAACGGAATTTCAGACCGCGCGCGGCTCTGTCCGCGTCACGGATTTCATGCCCATGTCGGACGAACGCTGGGACGTGGTTCGCATCGTCGAGGGGCTGAGCGGCAGCGTGGCGATGCGCATGGAATTGATCGTGCGCTTCGACTACGGTTCCATCGTGCCGTGGGTGCGTCGGGTGAACGATCTGTTGGTGCTGACGGCGGGGCCGGACACGCTCGAGCTGGGCGCCACGGTCAAAGTCGAAGGCCGCAACATGAAGACCGTGGCGCAGTTTTCCGTGCGCCGCGGGCAGCGTGAGTCCTTCGTGCTCAATTATCGGCCGTCGCACTTTCGTACGCGCCCGCAGATCGATCCCGCCAAGGCACTGAAGCGCACCACCGCGCACTGGCATCGCTGGTCGGCCCGCTGTTTGTACCGCGGCCGCTGGCGTGCTGCGGTGTTGCGCTCGCTGATCACGCTCAAGGCGCTGACCTACAAGCCGACCGGCGGGATGGTGGCGGCGCCGACGACGTCCTTGCCGGAACAGCTGGGCGGAGTGCGCAATTGGGACTATCGGTATTGTTGGCTGCGCGACGCGACGTTCACTTTGAATGCCCTGTTGCTGGCTGGTTACAACGAGGAGGCCGCCGCATGGCGCGAATGGCTGCTGCGTGCCGTCGCAGGCTCGCCGAAAGATTTGCAGATCGTTTATGGCGTGAGCGGAACCCGGCGGCTCGATGAGATTGAATTGCCCTGGCTGCCCGGCTACAAGAATTCCAAGCCGGTGCGCATCGGCAATGCCGCGTCGACGCAGTTTCAACTCGATGTGTACGGTGAAGTCATGGATTCCTTGCATCTGGCGCGAGGCGCGGATTTGGAGCCTCATCCGCAGGCTTGGAGCGTGCAGCTGGCGCTGCTCGAGTTCCTCGAGTCTCATTGGCAGGATCCGGACGAAGGGCTGTGGGAGATTCGCGGCCCGCGCCGCCACTTCAGCCACTCCAAAATCATGGCCTGGGTGGCTTTCGACCGGGCCATCAAAGATGCCGTCAAGGACCGGCTGGACGGCCCCGTGGTTCGCTGGCGCCGCGTGCGCGATCGCATTCACGCGCAGGTCTGCGCGCGCGGTTTCGACCGCGCCAACAACACTTTCGTGCAGTGCTATGAGTCGAAATTCCTGGATGCCAGCCTGCTCATGATACCGCTGGTGGGGTTTTTGCCGCCGGACGATCCGCGAGTGCTCGGGACGATCGCGGCGATCGAGAAGCACTTGCTGGTCAAAGGATTGTTGCTGCGCTACTCGACCGCGACGCGCGTCGATGCCATGCCGGCCGGCGAGGGCGCCTTCCTGGCCTGTACCTTTTGGCTCGCGGACTGTTACGCCCTCACCGGGCGCCGCAAAGAGGCGGAAGCGCTATTCGAGCGCCTGCTCGCGCTCGGCAACGACCTGGGATTGTTTGCAGAGGAATACGACCCGCGCGCGAAGCGCATGCTCGGAAATTTTCCTCAGGCGCTGACGCACATGGCGCTGGTGAACACGGCGCGCTTGCTGTCCATTCCCGAGAAAACTGCGCAACGCGCCAGCTCGCGCGGCGAACGGCCCGCCGCGCGCACT
The DNA here is from genome assembly GCA_963812125.1 of uncultured Gammaproteobacteria bacterium. Lineage (GTDB taxonomy): Bacteria > Pseudomonadota > Gammaproteobacteria > Steroidobacterales > Steroidobacteraceae > Bog-1198. The sequence goes on along the minus strand of CAWETY010000010.1, from coordinate 158,300 downwards.
CGCCGCGCCTGAATTTGTGGGATATCACCGTCAGCGGGTCCCTTTTGCGACCTACAGATATGCCGCGGCGCATCGCGCAGCATGGCGGTCGAGAATCAGCAAAAAGCCGACAGGCTATATAAAACCAGGAGGAACGAATGAAGAAGCACGTAATTCTATGCGGCATGATCGCGCTCGGCGTGGCATGTGCACCGATGGCGATGGCCGGTGAGCCCACGGATACCGGATCGCATCATTTCATCAAGGATTCGGCCATCACCACCAAGGTGAAGGCGAAGTTGGCCGCGAAGCATCTGTCGACGCTCACCCGCATCAAGGTCGATACCGATGCGAACGGCGTGGTGTGGTTGAGCGGCCGGGCGCCGACCAAGGATGCAAGCGATCTGGCGGCGATGATTGCCAAGAACACAGAGGGCGTCAATTCGGTTCACAACGACATTACAGTCGAACCGTAGCCGTCGAGTATTGCGGTACACGGGCGCTTCGACAGCGAAGTGCCCGTCTTTCGTTGAACGGCCATGGCATGCGCCGCGGGATCGATTAGCCGGTTGGAATCTCGCCCGCCAATCGATCCGCCAGCAGGGCGATGCAGGCACTTAGCGCGGCGGCGACCTCCGCATAGCTTTGCGGCTGCTGCGGGCTGACGAAAGTGTCGCGGCCCAGGGTTTCCTTGCCGGTGCGCACATCGGTCACCCGCCAATGCGTGCCGATGCTCAAGTGCTGCGCGAGGCGCGCGCTGACTTGGTCTATGTCGACCCCAATCCTGATCAGCGGTATCCCGGCTTTCTCGGCGCTTCGAGCCAAGACCACCACATCGCCGCGACGGTGCTCGATGTCGCGGCTGAGCGCGCTGCTGATCATGTCTGCGAGAGGCGCGGCCCAGCGTTCGTGTTCGATAACCGACACCCCGTTTTGCGTGTCGATGACCATTTCGCCGCGGTCAACGAGGGACGGAATCACGACCCGCAAAGTCACCTGGCGGTCGAACTGGGAGCGGGGCGCCGCCGCCGCGGCGGGCAGGGCATCGATCACATAGAAACGGTCCGGCTGCCGCGTCACGCAACCCGTGAACAGAACTACCAGGAGCAAAGAGCAAAGCGATTTCATGGTGAACCTGCCGGTTTGCCGCGAAGCAAGGACTCAGGATGACGCTCCAGGTAATCGACCAAGGCGCCGATCGATTTCGCGGCGCGCGATACCTGCAGCAAAGTCGAACCCAAATCGTTTTCCAATGGGGCATTCTGGCCGAGCAAATCCTTGGCGTTCTTCAGGGCGCCCTCGGCTTCTGCCAAGGTCTTCTGAATCTGCGGTGCAAGATTGCCGTCGACGTTATGCAGCAGCTGATCCGCGCTCTTGAGCGTCGCATCGAGCGAGTTCATGGCGCTCAGCAGGCGTGCCGACAACTGATCGAACGGCACCTTGCTGAGCTTTTTCGCGATCACCCCCACCGAGTCCTGAATGTCGTCAAGACTTCCGGATACGGTCGGAAAAATGGCCGGCTGCTCATTCCAGGCGACTTTGGTCTTGGCAACGTCGCGATGCATTTCCAAAGAGACGAACTTCTGGCCGGTCAGAAGATTGCCGGTTTTCAATTCCGCGCGCAGGCCGTGCGCAACCAAGCTGTCGATCAGCGCGTGGGTGTTGCCCTGCGGATGCGGATGCTCCGCCGCGGCGGCGCGCCCCGCCCGTCCGCGCAGTCTTTGCGGGTACAACTCCACCGCGACCGGGAACGCCAGCAGCTGGGTGCGTTCGTTGTACTCGACGTCGAGGCTCTTCACTTCGCCCACCGTGATGCCTTGCAGTTCCACCGGCGCGCCGGGAGACAGACCTCGCAGTGAGCCGCCGAAGTACATGACGAAGGTGCTGATCTCGGTCTCGGACGGCCGCATCGCGCGGTCCTGGTCATTGAAGAGGGTAAATGCCGTATCCGCCGCGACCCGCGGTGTCGCCGCGCCCGGCGGAGTTCCAAATGCGACGCCGCCTTCGAGAATCGATGCGAGGGATTCGGTGCGCAGCTTCACCCCGTCCGCGTTCACCGACATGTCGATGCCGCTCGCCTGCCAAAACCGCGTGTCGCCGGTGACATAAACGTCGAAAGGCGCATTGATGAACACTTTGATGGTCACGCCGGTGCCCCCTGGGTCCAGGTTGTATCCCACCACCTGGCCGGCGGTGATGTGGCGGTAGAACACCGAAGAGCCGATGTCCAAGGATCCCAAGTCATCCGCGTGCAGAATGAATTCGCGCCCTGGCACGTCGGCCGTCACGATGGGCGGCACTTCCAGACCGACGAAGTGGTCGCGCTTCATCGAGGAGTGCCCCACATCGACGCTGATGTAGGCGCCGGACACCAGCGTGGCCAGCCCCGATACGCCGGCGCCGGATATCCGCGGCCGCACCACCCAGAAGCGCGTGTCTTCGACCAGATAGGACTTGGCGTTGCGATGGATGTCGGCCGTCACGATCACTTCCTTGCGATCTTCGCCGACCCGGATGTCGCGGACCTCGCCGATGTCGACATCCTTGTAGCGTACTTTGGTCTTGTTCGTCTCCAATCCTTCGGCATTTTCAAAGCGAATCTCGATCGAGGTGCCTTGCGCGATTTTTTCTCGAACCACGACGAATGCGCCAGCCAAAATGACCACGGCCGGCAGAATCCACACCAACGGCAGGCGGCCCCACAGCGAGCGCGCCGGCACCGCCGCCGGCAGCTCATCGAGACTCGCTTGCGGACCTTCGCTCACGGCGGCGCATCCCACAGCAATCGCTCATCGAAGGTGCGCGCGGCGAACGTGGTCAAGACCACGACGGCCGCGAATGCCAATGCGCCCCAGCCGACTGAAACGAATGCGAGAGATCTGATTTGCACGAGTGCGACCAGCAGCGAGATGGCATAGACATCGAGCATCGACCAGCGTCCTATGAATTCGACCAGGCGGAACAATTCGCTGCGCTCCGCGCGGAAGCGCGGCGAGCGGCGCCACGTTGAAAAGAGTACCACGCTGAGAGAAAGGATCTTCAACAGCGGCACCACGATGCTGGCAACGAATACCAGAACCGCAATCGGCCAGGACCCGGAGTGCAGCAATACCAGCACCCCGCTCATGATCGTATCCTGCTCGTCGTCGAAAATAGTACGGGTAACCATCACCGGCAGCAGATTCGCCGGTATGTACAAAATCGCCGCGCACGCCAGCAGTGCGGCCGTCAATCCCAGGCTGTGCGGCTTGCGTTGATGCAGATGCGCATGGCAGCGCGGACAGCGCGGATACGCCACTTGCAGCGCCCGCACCGTTGCGCGGCACTGCAGGCAGACCAAGAGTCCCAGACTGCGCCCGGTGGCTACCCTTTTCACCGGCGCTTCCCGTCGACCCAGCGCCAGAACTGTCCAGGCGTCGTGCGGCTGGTCAACGCGGCGAGCGTGAGCATGAGAAAAACGCATGACCACAGCGCGACACCCGGAATGACGCGCGCGTAGGCGGAGAGCCGCACCAACGCCACCAAAACGCCCAGCATGAATACTTCGATAAACGTCCATTGCCGCACTTGCGCCAGAAACCGAAAAACCGGGTTCTGGCCGGGTGCTTCACGCGACTGGCGCAGCGGAAGGAGCAGATACAGAAGACTGCCGATCTGCAGAAACGGTGCGGCCACCGTGGTGATGAACACCAGCGCCGCAAGGCCGGGATGGTTCTGGGCGTAGAACGCCAGTGCGGCTCCGATCAGAGTCGTGTCACGGGTCGCACCGTTGACCTGGATCTCCACCAGCGGATAAACGTTGCTCAATAAAAACAACACCAGCGCGCAGATGGCGAGCGCAATCGCCGTGTCGATGCTGCCGTTCTCCGGGCGTTGCAGCGGTGCGCGGCAGCGGGCGCAGCGGGTGCCCACGGATACCGGGGCCATGCCAGCCCGGTGTGCCAGGTCGCACGACGGACAAACGATGATCGACGACATTCAATGTTCTCGGATGGACTTCCGAGTATCTTGCCTCACAGCCGCCAACGCGTCGCGTAATTCATCGATTCTATACGGTTTGGGGATGATTTTGAGTTGTTGAGATCCTGCCTTGCGGCGCGCCGCCTCCGCGTAGCCGCTGGTCAGCAGCACGGGCAGATTCGGCCGGCGGCGGCGGATTTCCTGCGCCAGCTCGACGCCATTCATGCGTCCGGGCATCATCACGTCGGAGAAGACGATATCGACCGTGCGGCGATCGGCGAGGGCACCCAGCGCCGCCTCGGCGCTGGCCACGCGCGTCGTGTCGTAACCGAGTTGATGGATCATCTCGACCGTCAACGCGGCGACCTCATCATCGTCTTCGACCACCAGCACCTGCGCAGCGTTTCCCGCAAGGTCATCGGAGGCGTGCGGCATCAACTCGGGCGTATACACCGGCGCTTTGAGCGTGCGCGGCAGGAACAAGCTCACCAGGGTTCCGCGCCCCGGCGTGCTCGCGATCCTGATCGCCCCGCCCGACGCCTTGGCAAAGCCGTGAGCCTGAGCGAGGCCCAATCCCGAGCCGCAGCCGACTTCCTTGGTGGTGAAGAAGGGTTCGAAGGCATGGCTCAGCACATCGGGGGACATACCGATGCCTGAATCGGCGATGTCGAGGCGCACAAAATCGCCGGCGAGGTCGTGATCGGACAGCGCCGGCATGTTCCTCGCGCCGACGTCGATCGTCCCGCCGTCCGGCATGGCGTCGCGCGCATTCAATGCAAGATTCAGAATGACCAGCTCGAGTTCGCCTGGATCGACTTCCACGCACCACAAACCCTCGGCAAAGTAACTCTGAATTCGTATATCGCCGCGCAGACTTCGGGTCAGCAATTCGCGCATGCCGGCGGCCAGCCTTTCGAGATTAACCGCCTGCGGCTTGAGCGCCTGGCGTCGGGAAAAGGCCAGCAGTTGCCGGCAAAGGCTGGCGCCGCGGTCGACCGCCTGTCTCATGGATTTGAAGATCTGTTCGCGGCGCGTTGGGTCGCCTTGGCGGCCGAGCACTTGCAGGCCGCCGGAAAGGACCTGCAGCAAGTTGTTGAAATCGTGGGCAACGCCGCCGGTGAGTTGACCGAGCGCCTCAATCTTTTGCGTTTGACGCAAACGGTCTGCCACCGCCCGACGCTGGGTGGCATCGGCAATGACTCCTACGATGCGCGTCGGCAGGTCATGGACATAAAACGTTCGGCCGCGTAGGTGCACCCATCGCGTCTCGCCGCCGTTGCTGTGGCGGGTACGTGCTTCGACATCGATGTCTCCGCTCAGTTTTGCCTGGCAAAATGCCTGCCGAACGGCTGCCCGATCCTCCTCGATGATATGTTCGAGGGTCGTGTCAAGATCCCAAAATGGCTGGATCGCGGGGTAGCCGAAGATCTGGTCGTGCCGGGGAGTGCGGTGCACGGTACCGGTGGAGAGGTAGAGTTCCCAACTACCCATGCCGGCCGACTCCAAGGCGACTTGCAAGAGCTCGGCGGTATTGATTGCCCCGGATTCCATGAGGCACTGTAGCTGAACGGGGAGTCCCCCCGATGTCGCCAGCGGGCTACGCTGCCTGTCAGAATCCGCCGATGCGATTTATCGATTTTGCACCCTGGACTAATCAGCGCTCTCGCATTAGCCCGCCGCCGTGCGGTCAGCCGGGCAAAGCGCCGTTCAAATTGCGCGAATTCTCGATGAGCGCCGACAAGATCTGCGCGTGCTCCGGGACACATGGCGGAACCAATCCAGCGGCATCAGGCGCGCTTGCGCTCGCGTGCTGCCTTGGGCGCCGCTCGCGGGCGCTCCTTGCCGCGCAGCTTCAGGCTGTTTTTCAGCGCATCCATCAGATCGACCACTTCGCCTTTGGGCCGCGGCTGCTTTTTGGGCGCGGACCCGAGCACGTGAGTTTCATTCTTTTCGATCTTTTCGCGTATGCGGCGCATCAGGTCTTCGCGATAGGTATCGTGAAATTCCGCGGGATTCCACGCGCTGCTCATTTCCTCCACCAGCTTGCGCGCCATGGCGACCTCGGCTTCCTTGGGTTTGGCCGCTTTGACCGCGGCAGGCTTGATCGCAGGCAGTATTTCATCCGCGAAGCGCAGCGTGATCAGCACCAAGGAGCCGCCGCGCGGCGTGACGACGCACAGATGCTGGCGGCCGCGCATCACAAAGGTGGCCACCGCCGCTTTGCGGCTCGCTTGCAGCGCCTCCGCGAGCAGCGCGTAGACTTTCTCGCCTCCCTTGGCGGGCAGCAAATAATAGGGAGCCTGGTAATAGACCGGTGATATGTCGGCGGCCTCGGTAAAGCTCGATATCTCGATGGTCTGCGAGGCTTTCACATTCGCGTGCTGGAAGTCCGCATCGGAGAGTGCCACGTAGCGGCCTTTTTCGTACTCGTATCCCTTGACGATGTGCTGCCAATCCACGCTCTTGCCCGTGCTCTTGTTGATGCGCTCGTAACCGACCGGTGCGAAATCGCGGCTGTCCAGAAAATGCAGACTCAGCGCGTGCTCTTTGGATGCCGAATACATTTCGACCGGTACATAGATCAAGCCGAACGAGATTGCGCCGCGCCACAGGGACCGCTGGGCCATGACTTACTCCTTGGGAAGTTTATTGGTTTGCTCGGCTTGGCCGATCAGTGCCGCGCAATTGGCGTTTTTGGCGAGGCCGCCGTCGACGAAAGCCAGCACGGCGGCGACTGGGGTCAGCAGAGCGCCCAAGGCGACGGCGCCGCCTGTCTGCGCCGCGAGTTTCCCTGGCTGCACGCCGATTTTCGGCTTCAAAAATCTGCCCCGCACCGTGATCGGTGTGCGCAGCCGAAAAATGCGCAGCTTCTTCGGCTGGCCGCGCAGCGATAAATCGAGCGCCTCATTCTTGAGATCGATTTGACCCTGACCCGTGATCAGTACATTGGTGGTGTCGATCAAAAGCGTAGTCGCCTTCAGATCCCCATTGTCCGCCTTGAAGCTCGCCACACCGCAGCGTACCTCGGTTTCATGTTGGTTTTTTGTCAAGATGAGTCCCAATCCGCGCGACAGATCGATGCCGGTCAATTCGGCCAGGGCTTCACGCATTTTGCCGTTGGGAATGACCAAAGTGATCTCCCCGTCCGCATCGGCCGCCGCCTTGTGAACCGACGATCCCGAGCCGTGCAACTTGACGCGTCCCAAGAGATCGCCTTCGAACGGCGCAACTTTGCTCGACTTGGGCTTGAACTGGGCGAGATCCACGTTGCTGAGCTTCATGTCGATGCTGGTTTGCGGCGTCGCGTTTTGGGCATCGATGGTCACCGTGCCGGAGAACAGGCCTTGCGGAAGCGCGAAAGTCAGCGGATCGAGCGCGATCTTGCCGTCGTCCAGCGTCAGATGGAAGCGCACCTTGCTTCACCGGCATTTTTGCGGTGGTGACGGATGCGGCATCGAATTGCACATCGGCGTCCATTCCGCGCACGCGTTGCACCTGCAAATCCGCGTCGGGCAGCAGCAGCCTGGGCGCGGCAGGAGCCGCGGCAGGCGGCGCGGCCGGCGGCGTTGCCGGGGTGGCCAGGGTGGCCGATTTTCGCGCCGGCGTGGCTTGCGTTCCCAACGGCGTCGCCAGATCGGCGAGGTTCAGTTGTTTCGAGACCAGGGTCGCGGTCAGTTTGGGCCGTTCGCGGCCGGTATCGATGGAAAGATTCCCCGCTACGTCGCTGCCCCCGAGCTTGCCGTGAAAATCACCGACTTTGAAGCGCAGCTTGTCGCGCACCAGCGTGCCTGAAACGTCGTACGGCGGTGTATTGGGAAGTGCCAAACCCGTCAGATAGTAAACATCGGCGAGGTCGCTGCCGGAGACATGGAAGCTTGCCTGCAGCGCGGCCAAGTCGAAAGGGTGCGCGATGGTGACGTGCGCTCCGAGCTTGATATCCGCGGCGGTAAGCGAGGTTTCGAATCGATACGGCTTGGAGGGCTGCACTCCGATCAGCGGGTCGCCATCGAGTTTCAGTTGAAACGGCTTGCCGTTGAGCGTGCCTGTGCCGCGCACCTGCAGCGCGTGAGCGTCGGCCGCGTTGCCGGTTTCAGCCACCGAAACTCGCCCTTTGAAGGTCAATTTGCGGACGCGATCGGTGCGTCGAGCGTGCCCTGGGTGAGATGCAACTGCTGTATTACGGGTATGTGCAGCGGTGCGGAGGCGGAGCTGTTCGCCGCGCGCTTTTCCGCAGTCGAAAAATCCCAATTTGCGCGGGCCGGCGAGTCCCTTTCCACATCGATGGCCGGCGAATCGATCGTGACTTGCGGGAAAATCAGATGGAATCGCAGCAGCGATTTCAGGCTCAGAGTGGCGTCGAACTTCTTCACGCTCAGCATGTCGCGCGAGGCTGCCCAGGCGGGGTTGGCGATGCTGAGGCCCTCGATCGATAAGTTCTGGATTGGCTCTGAACAAGTGCACCGTTACATTTCCCGCGATCTGCACCGGCCGGCCGGTTGCCCGCGAAACTTCGTGAACGATCAGCCAGCGCCAAAAGCTCGCGGGTGCGAGCGCAGCGCCGAGGATCATGAGGATAACCAGAATGCCGATGGCGAGGGCGACCCGCGCCATCACCCGGCGCGGATCATGCCGGGAGGATTTCGCACCCCCGGGGGTCTGGTTTCGATTCGCTCGATAGCCTCGCTTGCCACGCGCGGACGCTCGCTCGGCGGGAATTCGCCGGCCTGAAAACCCGAACGCTACGCGTCTTGCGCCGGGACGACTGTCTCCTCATGTGCCGGCTTCCGGCGTAAGACAATTTGAAGGCGCTGCGGCTCAGTGCGGCTTTGCGCCGGTTTCCATGAGAAGGCGCGTGAACAGGTACAAGCGCGGGACCACACTGTTGAGGTCGATCCATTCATGGTCGGTGTGAAAATCTCCGCCCACGTAGCCCAAGCCGTCGAGCGCCGGGGTGCCCACCGACATGGCGAGCGCGGACTCCGAAGCGCCGCCGTTGCCGGACAATTCAACCGTCTTGCCGATTTCCGCATAAATGGCGCGCGCGCGGGCTGCCAGCGCATCGATCTGCGCGTTCTCCGTCAATGGCGGAAAGGCGGGGTCATGGGCGACGGTGACGGTCGTGTCCGGTATCTGCGTGCTGTGCGTTCCCGCCTCGACCTTTGCCAGGATTGTCGTCGAACTCCTCCGGCTTGCGGTAGCGAACATTGAGCGTCGCTTCGGCCTGGTCCGGAATGATATTGGCGCGTTCCCCGGCGCGCAGTACGGTGAGATTGACCGTGATACCGCTGCCGCTCGTCGGGAAGACCCCTTGCAGGGCGTTCAGTTGATGCATGAGTTCGACAGCCGCATTTCGGCCGTCCTGCGGTGCCATCCCCGCATGGGCCGCGCGGCCCTTGACTTGAATGCGGATGCCGGCGGAGCCTTTGCGCCAAACCGTCAAGGCATCGGGCGGATCACCCGGTTCCATGTTGAATTCGACGTCATGTTCGCGCGCCAGGCGCTTGATCAATTGAGTCGAGCCGGGCGAGCCGCGCTCCTCGCTGTCATCCAGCAGAAAGGTAATCGTGGCAAAATTCTTGAATCCCATGTCGTGCAGTATCTTCAGCGCGGTAAACGCATTCACCACGCCCGCCTTCTCGTCGCCCACGCCGGGACCGTGCGCGCGCTCCCGGTCCATGCTGAACGGCCGCGCAGCGGCGGTACCCGGGCCAAATACGGTATCGATGTGAGCAATGATGAGGATCTTGCCTTTGCCGGTGCCGTGAAAGACCGCTACCAGGTTGTCGGGCAATCCGGGCGCCTCGGCTGGTTCACTGCGCACCTCGGCGCCCAACTGGGTCAGCCGGGTGCGCAGGACCGCGTCGACCTTGGCGCCGCCCGCGACATCGCCGGTTCCTGAATCGATATTGACGATCTCTTTGAGCAGTTCCAGCGCGCCGGCGCGGTTCGCTTCCACGGCCTGATAGACCTTTTCATTGCGGGCAGAAGCGGCACCGGCATCGGTCAGAAGCGCCGAGATCAGGACCGCCGGTGCGATGCATGTCAGGATTCTTGCGGATGTTCTCATCGATCTCACAGCCTTCTCCAGTTGTTGCCTGGGGCGAACTTAACACGCGCGCACGCCGCGGGCAGCGCAATTTTGGCGCTGAGCGGGGTATTCCTGTTTACAATCCACACAACAAATCAACCTATAGGAAGCATCCCATGGCGCTGACCATCAGCGGACTGTCGAAAACATATCCAAACGGCGTATGCGCGCTGAAAAATCTCTCCTTGTCCGTCGGGAACAATATGTTCGGGTTGCTCGGGCCGAACGGAGCGGGAAAGAGTTCGCTGATGCGAACCATTGCCACGCTGCAGGATCCGGATTCCGGCAGCATCGAGCTGGACGGCATCAACGTCCTTACTCAGAAGAACGAGGTCCGAAAAATTCTCGGCTACTTGCCGCAGGAGTTCGGCGTTTACCCGAAGATGTCGGCCGCCGACATGCTGCAACACCTGGCGATCTTGAAAGGCGTGGTCCATGCCGGCGAGCGCAAGGAGATGGTCGAAGCCCTGCTGCATCAGACCAACCTGTGGGAGGTGCGAAAAAAAGCCCTCTCGACTTATTCCGGCGGCATGAAGCAGCGCTTCGGCATCGCCCAGGCACTGATTGCCAATCCAAGACTGATCATCGTGGATGAACCCACCGCCGGCCTGGACCCGGCCGAACGCAATCGCTTTCTCAACTTGTTGTCCTCCATCGGGCGCGACGTCACGGTGATTCTCTCGACGCATATCGTCGATGATGTCCGCGAGCTGTGCCCGCGCATGGCCATCATCGCCGCGGGACAGGTGCTCTTGGAGGGTTCGCCCGCCGAGGCGCTGGCGGCGCTCGATGGTCAGATCTGGTCGCGCGTGGTCGCAACGGATGAGGAACTGCGTGCGTTGGAAGCGCAGCTGAATATCGTCAGCACGCATCTGGTCGGCGGCCAACATGAGATCCGCGTGTTCGCGGCGAGCTCTCCGGGCGCCGGATTCCGCGCCGCGCCATCGGGGCTCGAAGACGTCTACTTCTTGAACCTGTCGCGCCACTCGCAGCACTGAAGCGCCATCCAAAGAGAATCACCATGAGCATGTTTTGGGAGTTCTTCACATTCGAGCTGCGCTTTCGCGCCAAAAGTGTTTCGACCTACGTTTACTTCCTGTTGTGGCTGGCGTTCTCGTTCCTGTGCGTGGCGTCGGAAAATTTCGGGCCGGTGGCCAACAGCAATGGCAAGGTGCTGCTGAACGGTCCCTGGGGGATCACGTTCAACGACCAAGCGGCCTGCTTGTTCGGCATCATCATCATCGCCGCGATTTTCGGCACTTCGATATTGCGGGATTTTCAACGCGACACCTACCAGATTCTCTTCACCAAGCCGGTCTCGAAATTCGCCTACCTGGGCGGCCGTTGGGCCGGGTCGTTTGCAACCACGGTTCTGGTATTCAGCGGATTGCTGCTCGGTGCATACCTGGGGACGTTTGCGCCGTGGGCAGATCATGCGCGCATCGGTCCGAACCATCTGCGCTGGTATCTCGAGCCGTTTCTTTCCATCGTTGTCATTCAGATTTTTTTCATGGGCTCGCTCTTTTTTGCCGTGGCGGCCCTGACGCGCAAGATATTCATCGTCTATCTGCAGGGCGTGGCGCTGTTCATGGCCTACCTGATCGGCATCACCGCGTTTTCCACGACGCGGTCCTTGGAGCATTTTTGGTCCGGCATTCTCGATCCGGTCGGCTTGCTGCTGAACAGCGCCGTTTCCCGCTATTGGAGCGTCATCGAGAAAAACACGCAGCTGTTCCCCTGGGATTTTTCGGGATACTCGCCTGGCGTATTCCTGTTCAACCGGCTGCTGTGGGTCGGTGTGGGCGCGGCGGCCCTGCTTGCCGCCTGGGCGTTGTTTCCGATGTCGGTGGAGGCGCTGACGGCGCGCTCCATGGGCAAGCGCGCAGCGCGCGTGCGCCGGGACGAGGAAGCAGGCCTCGCGAAAAAGCGCTCGTTCGTCGCCGTGCAGCTGCCGAAAGTCCGGCAGTTCTTCGGCCCAAGCACGGCATTTCGACAATATCTCGCGCTCACGGTGCTGCGCATCCGCCTGATCGTCAAGGAAGTGCCGTTTTGGGCGATCGTGGGATTGCTGATCGTGTTTGCAGTCAACAACGGCAACTTTGCCGGGCGGGTCGGCGGTGTCGACGTCTGGCCGGTCACCTACCTGATGGTGCAGGCGGTCGAGGGTTCGGCGACGCTGTTCTTTTTGATCGTCGCCGGCCTGTACGCCGCCGAGCTCATCTGGCGCGAGCGCGACACGCATTTCGACGGAATTCACGATGCTTTGCCGATTGGAGAATCAAGCGACTGGCTCTCCAAATTGACCGCCATCGCGTTCGTGGAATGCGTTCTGCTGGCCCTCACCATGCTGATCGGCATTTTGATGCAGACGCGGGCGGGCTATTACCACTACGAAGTCTGGCAGTACGTCAAAGAATTGTTTTTCATCACCTTGCCGCTGATTGTCGGCTTCACGATGTTCGCCATGTTCGTGCAGACCATCGTGTCGAATAAATTCATCGGTCATGGCATCGTCATCGGCGTATTCGTTCTGCAAACGGTGCTCTCCGCCTGGGGCTGGGAAAATTCGCTGCTGATTCCGGGAAACGTGCCCACTTATGTCTATTCGGACATGAATGGCTACGGCCATTTCGTCCCGTCCATCGTCTGGTCAATCTCTTATTGGTTTGCGATCTTTGCGTTCCTCGGCATCATTTCCATGGCCTACGCGCGGCGCGGTGCCGAGGATTCGCTGCGCGCGCGCAGCCGCATGGCGCGGGCGCGTTTGCCGGCGCTGACCGCGGCCTTGGCGGCGAGCGCGCTGCTGGCGGTCGGCGCGGGCAGCTGGTTCTACTTCAACGCTCACGTGCTGAACGACTATACGACCGCGGCGGATCGCCGCCATCAGCTGGCGGACTATGAAGTTCAGTTCAAGAAATACGAGACATTGCCTCAGCCCAAGGTCACCGCGGTGGATGCGGCCATCGACATCTATCCGGCGCGCCGATCCTTCAGCGGCACCGGACGGTTCACGTTGCAGAACAAGAGCGGACATGCGATCTCCGCGGTGCATCTGACCGATCAATACGAGAGCGTCTCCCGGGTGCGCTTTGACCGGCCGTTCCACTTGGTCAGCAGTTCGCCGCACAACCTGTACAGTATTTACGCGCTCGATCGTCCGCTCGAGGTGGGCGAGGTCACGACGCTGACGTTTGCGCTGGCGCATACCTCGAAAGGTTTCCGCGATGGCAACGAGCGCCCGGAATTTGCCTACAACGGCAGTTTCTTCGGCCAGGAGTTTTTCCCGACCATCGGCTACGAGCCGCAAATCGAGATCGACGACCCGCGCCGCCGCCGTGAAGAGCATTTGGGCGCGCTCGAAGAAATGCCTGAACGCGGCGACCCGCGCGCCTCGCGCATCAACCTGTTCACGGCCAATTCGGACTGGATCACCTATCACACGGTGGTGAGTACCTCCGGCGATCAGATCGCGATCGCTCCGGGCTATCTGGTGCGCTCCTGGGAACAGGACGGGCGCAACTACTACGAGTACAGCATGGGCTCGACCCATATCTTGGATTTCTTCGCCTACATGTCGGCCCGCTATGCCGTGCGCAAAGAGCAATACGCGGGCGTGAACGGCCCGATCAGCCTGGAGGTCTACTACGACCCGGCTCACGCCTTCAATATCGATGAAATGCTGGCCGGCTCGCGCGCAGGTCTCGAGTATTTCGAGAAAAACTTCAGCCCGTATCAGTTCAATCAGTATCGCATCTTGGAATTTCCGCGCTATCGCACTTTCGCGCAGTCGTTCCCCAATACCGTGCCCTACTCGGAATCGATCGGCTTCATCAGCCGGGTCGTCAAGCCGACCGACGTCGATCTGACGCTGTTCGTCACCGCACACGAGCTGGGCCATCAGTGGTGGGGCCACCAGCTGATCGGCGGCCTGGTTCAAGGCTCGAACATGATGGCAGAAACCCTGGCCCAGTATTCCGCGTACATGGTGATGCAGCACCGCTACGGCAAAGACTACATGCATCGGATCATGCGCCACTATCTGGACCGCTATCTGCGCGGCCGGGCAGCGGAGGTGCGCGGCGAGCGGCCGCTCGCCCTGGTACAGCGCGAGGCCTACGTCTGGTATGAGAAGGGCGGCCAAATCATGTACACGCTGGCCGACTATGTCGGCGAGGATAAAATCAATCTCGCGCTGCATAACTTCCTGATGCAGTATCGCTACGCCAATGCGCACAATCAGACCGACGCGGTTCAGCAAGCGACCGGCACGGCGGCGGAAAATCAGCCCTACCCCGATACCCGGCTGCTGATCGCGGCCCTGCGCGAGCAGACTCCGCCGGAACTTCAATATCTCATCGACGACGGATTCAACCGCATAGTGCTGTATGACAACAAGGCGCTGTCAGCCACCTCCAAAAAGACCGCCGACGGCAAATACGAGGTGACTCTGAATGTCGAGGCGCGCAAAGTGCAGGCCGACGCCAACGGCGTCGAGACGCCCATGCCGTTGGCCGATTTCATCGATATCGGCGTGTTCAGCGGCAAAAAGGACGAGGAGAAGCCGCTCTATATGAAGCGGGAAAAGATCACCCGCGAGCATGAAACCTTCACCATCGTGGTCGATCAGCAGCCCACCCGCGCCGGAATTGATCCGTACAACAAGCTGATCGACCGGATCGTCGACGACAACATGATCGACATCAGCGAATTCTGAGGGCGTCCTTAAACCTTTCAGTCGGTGCATTCCTCTAATCCGGCATGATTCACACGCTGCAGCGAGCTTTTCACCATGGATTCCAGCCGTGAGCCGTTGGATACGATTGCAGCTGGCCGCTGCCGGCGACATGGCCGCGTTTGAACGCCTGTATCGGCAATTTTCGCCCCGCATCTACGGTCTGTGCCTGCGGCTTACGGGCCAGCGAGAGGCTGCCGAGGATTGCACGCAGGAGTCTTTTGTCGCAGCCTGGCGCGCGCTTGGGCCGCTTTCGAGCGTCGCAGCCGCTTCTCCACCTGGCTGCACAAGATTGCCGTCAATTGCGTACTGTCACGCCGCAAGGGCCTGCGGGCCGAATACGAGGTTGCCGAGTCCTTCGCAGGGCCTGCCCGATCGAGCGGACCCCGCCAGCGGCGCACCGCCGCTCGATATTGAGCGCGCCATCGCGGCGTTGCCCGATGGCGCACGGCACGTGCTCGTGCTGGTCGGCATTTACGGATTTAGCCATGCAGAAGCGGCAAGCGCACTGGGCGTCGCCGAAGGAACTTGCAAAGCTCAGCTGCACCGCGCGCGCCAACTACTGAGTTCCACGTTAGGAGTAGAGCCATCATGAACGATCGCCGCCAAGAATCGCTCGACAGGCTGATCGCGAATCTACCGAAAGACATCGTCCCGCCCGGCAATCTGTGGCCCGGTATCGCCGCGCGGCTGACGGGCAGAACCCGGCGCGCACCGCCCATGGCGCTTGCCGCGGCCATTGCGATGGCGGCGGCCGGTCTCGCCAGCTTCTTCACCTGGGCAGTGCTGCAGAGCCGGACGGTACCGGCGGTCGTGCAAACTGCGGCCGCGAAGAACTCCTTTGAGGAGCCGCGCGATCCGAAATACGTACTGGCGCGCGACGCGGTGGAAAAGACCTTTCGCGAACGGCTCGAGATGCTCGCAGCCTGCGACGCGCGCAAAAATCGAAGCGAGTTTGGCGGTCATTCAAAAGGCGCACGAAGACATCCGCAAGGCGCTGGCCGCCGATCCGCAAAGCCCGGTGCTCGAACAGCTTTGGGAGAGCACCTGGCACGATGAGTTTGACCTTTACGACCGCGTTGTTCAGGCCACCCAACCCCCAATGACAAGGATTTGATCATGGCACCCGTGCAATTCACAAACCGTCTTCAAGAACCTTGCCATCTCGTGCCTCGGTGTGCGCTCGCGCTGCTGGCTTACCCGTGGCCGCTTGCGCACGCCGCGACTTCCGTTGATGAGCACCGTGCGGCGAACCCGCAAGGAGAGGTCGAGATCGACAATGTCGCCGGCTCGATCGATGTGCAAGGATGGGATAAGCCCGAGGTCGCCGTGAGCGGTACGATCGGCAAGGATGTGGAGCGTGTCGATGTGACGGGCGACAGCAACCGCACCTCCATACGCGTGGTATTGCCGAGAGGCGTGCATTGGAACATGAATGATGGCGATGCGCACTTGGTGATCCGAGTGCCCACCAACAGTTCGGTTTATGCCTCTCTGGTGAGTTCGGATCTGAAGGTCTCCGCGGTCCGCGGCGCCCTGGATCTGCGCACCGTGAGCGGCAATATCAGCGGCGAGGGCGGCGGGGACCTGCGCGTCAACGATGTGAGCGGCGATATCCACTTTACGGCGATGGCGGCCAAGCGAATCGAGGCGAAGGCCATCAGCGGCAGCATCGTGCTGACCGGCGGGAACACCGACATCGAGGCATCGAGCGTCAGCGGCGATGTGCACTTGACCCTCGGGATGGTATCGCGCGCCCGATTCAAGAGTATCTCGGGCGGCCTTGCCGCGACGCTGACCGCGGCAGCCGATGCGCAAATTGACGGTCAATCCGTGAGCGGCGACATCAAGCTGGATTTCGCCGGCGAGCCGGCGGCGGATTTCGACATTCAGACCTTAAGCGGCGACATCGACAATTGCTTCGGTCCCAAACCGTCCGAACCGCGGCACGGACCCGGCAAGCGCCTGACGTTCAAGACCGGCGACACCTCCGCTCGCGTGCATCTGACCAGCAACAGCGGTGACGTGAGGCTGTGCACCAAGAAATAGCTGACGCCGCCTTCGCAGGGTCAGTCTAAGCCTACGCGGCCTGCTGGCGCTGGCCGGTATCCAGGAAAGGGAGCCTTCGCTACGGTGAACTTTCCTTTCCCGGATCCGGCCATACCGAAGGAGTTCTCATGAACACCGCAGCTGTTATGTCTCAACCGATTGCTCTCCCGCCGCTTCCCTTCGATCAGGGTTCATTGGCGCCCGTCATATCGGCGAATACCCTGAACTTTCACTATGGCAAGCATCATAAGGCCTACGTTGAGACGCTCAATAAATTGATCGTGGGCACGGAATTTGCGGACATGCCCCTGGAAAAAATTGTCAAAGCCACAGCAGGCAAAGCCGATCAGAGCGTCATATTCAACAATGCCGCGCAGGCCTGGAATCACACGTTCTACTGGAAAAGCTTGAAGCCGAAGGGCGGCGCGGAACCGCCCGCCGCGCTCAAGAGCTTGATGGAAGCTTCGTTCGGCGGCGTGGACCAATGCAAAAAGGAATTGTCCAAGGCGGCCGTCGGACAATTCGGCAGCGGTTGGGCGTGGCTGGTGCAAGACGGCGACAAGCTCAAAATTCTCAAAACCGCCGACGCCAAAACACCCATCACCGACGGGCTGAACCCGCTGCTGACGATCGATGTCTGGGAGCACGCGTATTACTTGGACTATCAGAACCGGCGGGTGGACTACGTGAACGCCCTGATCGAAAAGCTGGCGAACTGGGGATTCGCTGCCGAGAATCTCGACAGCCGCTAGGGCGGGGAACGAGCCGTCAGCGCGAGGCGGTTTTCGCAGCGGGCGGCTCGCCGCTGCGCCATCCGCCGCCGAGCGCCTTCACCAGCAGCACGCTCGCGCTCATCCGCCTGAGCTGAATCGAGACGTTCGCGAGTTGCGCCTGCAGCGAGGTATTCTCCGCTGTCGCGACTTCCAGATAGGTCACCAGACCCGCCTTATAGCGATATTGCGCCTGCTCCAGGGCCGTGGCCGTAGCCTTGACCGCCCCGGCCTCGCTGACGCTCTCCAGCTGCAATTCGCGCAGCGCCGCTAGGTTATCCTCGACTTCTTGATAAGCCGTGAGCACGGCGTTCCTGTAATTCGCGGCCTGCTCGTCGTAGGCGGCTTTCGCCTGCGCGGATTGCGCTCGATGCCGGCCGGCGTCGAATACCGTCAACAGGCCGGCAGCCGGTCCCAGGGTCCACAATCGGCTCGGCGCGGTGAGCCAGTTCGACGCGCTGGAGCTGTCGAAGCCCGCGGCCGCCGCCAGGCTGAAAACCGGAAAATAAGCGGCGCGCGCGACGCCGATTTGCGCGTTGGCGGCCGCCGCGCGCCGCTCCGCGGCCGCGACGTCGGGGCGACGCTCCAAAAGCGAGGAGGGCATTCCCGGATCGATGGGGGGCGGAACGGCGCTAATCAGGAGCGGGTTGTCGTCCAGGTGGAACGCCGAAGGATTCTTGCCCAGCAACACCGCAATCGCATGCTCGGTCTGGGCGCGTTGCAGGCGAATGTCGGCGGCCTGAGTGCGCGCCGTTTCCAGCTGCGCTTGCGCCTGAGCAACATCGGTCAGCGCCGCGGCGCCCCCGTTATAGAGATTCTGGGTCAGTTGCAACGCCCTCGTATAGTCCTGCACCGTTTGATCGAGCAGCTGCCGCTGGGCGTCCTCTGAACGCAGCGAAAAATAATCGCTCGCGAGCTCGGCGTGAATGCTCAAGTCGAGCGTCGCGAGATCCGCCGCGCTTGCCTGCTGGGTCGCGCGCGCGGCGGCGACCGCATTGCGCACCCGGCCCCACACATCGACCTCATACGACAGGTCGGCCTCGAGATCAAAATTGTTTCCGACCGGTTCTGCGCCGCGTGGAAAGGTCGGCGAATTGACCGAGGAGCGCGATCTTGTGGCCGAGGATCGCGCAGTCAGCGTCGGGAACAGATCCGCGCGCGCGATTCGCGTTGCCGCGCGCGCCTGCACCAGTCTCGCATAGGCCGCCTTCAAGTCCTGGTTCGCATCGGCTACCTGGGCCTCCAACTCATCGAGCCCCGGTTCCTGAAATATGGTCCACCAGGCACCGCGCGCCTGCGAATCCGCGGGCTCCGCCGTCTTCCAGTCGCCGGCTTCCTTGTAGACCGCCGCCGGCGGCGCGCTGAGCGGAGTTTTATACGCGGGCGCCAGTGAGCAAGCGCTCAGCAAAAGTACCGTTGCCGGCGTCAAAAGCCTGCCGGGAAACGCGAGGCGCGAGTGCTGTAGCAGGCTCGCGACCATCATCCGGTCTTTCCCTGGGCGTTGATCTGCGCGGCATCCGGTACGGCGATGCGCACTTGTACTCCATCGGCAATGGAGTCCGGCGGATTGAGCACGACCGTTTCGTGCGGTGCCAGGCCCGAGAGCACCTCGATTGAAGTGCCAAAATCGCGGCCCTGAACAATGTTCTTGAGTTTGACGCGCTGGTGATCGTCCAGGGTGGCGACCTGCAAGCCGGCGGAGCGGAACAACACGGTGTTGGCGGGTAGACGCAGGCTTTGCGCATTCGGCGGCAGCTTGAAGTGCACCTCGGCATAAGCGCCTGGGAATATTTCGCCCTTGTCGTTGTCGAGCTGCAATTCGACCTGCAAGGTGCGCTGCGAGGGGTCCAGGGAACTGGACGTGCGCACGATTTTGGCCGAGTAAGTGCGATCGGCATGCTCGGCAAAGTGCAAGGCAGCTGCGAGCCCCGGCTGTGTCACCCCTGCGAATGGCTCCGGCACACTGACATAAATGCGCAGTTTGTGCGTATCGGCGATGCGAAACAGTTCCGTCCCGGTGCTCTGCCCGGCATTGATCAACGCACCGATGTCGGTATTGCGGGCGGTAATGACGCCGGTAAACGGGGCAACCACCCGCTTGAACGACTCCAACTCGCGCAGCCGCGCCACGTTGGCCGCGGCCGACTCGGCGGCGGCGGTCTTCGCAGCCGCATCGCCGGCCTTTTCGTCCGCGTCCTGCTTGGATACGGATTGGGTTGCAAGCAGGGCCTGCCATCTCGCATTGGTGCTCTTGGAAAGGTTCTCGTTTGCGCGGGCCGTCGCCAGATCGGCTTGTGCCTGGGTCAGCTGCTGATCGACTTCCGGGGTCTCGATCTGCGCGAGCAACTGTCCCTTGATGACCGGCGTGCCGATGTCCGTATACCAGATCTTGAGGTAGCCATTGGTTCGTGCGTAGATCGGCGACTCAATGAATGCCTGTACGGCGCCCGGCAGCACCAATTCCTCGCCGCTTGCGCTCGGTTCGGCGGTGGTGGTCGTCACGGTCGGTATCGCAGCCGCGGCATTTTGTTTGACGAGTTCGGCGCGGGCGACCACCCGGCTGATCTCGCCCCAAACGCCGAGCGCAATGGCGACTATCAGGCCGATCCACGCGAAGCGGCGGATTCTCTTGTCAGACATGGGCAGACTCCGCGGGTTCAAGCGGCAGCGAGCTGCGCCCGTGAATGATCGAAAATACGGTCGGCACAAAAAACAGCGTGGCGACGGTCGCAAAAATCAGGCCGCCGATGACGGCGCGTCCCAGGGGGGCATTCTGTTCCCCGCCGTCCCCCAATCCCAATGCCATCGGAATCATGCCGATGATCATGGCGAGCGCGGTCATGAGCACCGGGCGCAACCGCGTGAATCCCGCCTGAAGGGCGGCTTCCATGGCCGTGTCGCCGGCGTTCATGCGTTCGCGCGCAAAGCTGATCACCAGCACGCTGTTGGCGGTCGCCACCCCCATGCACATGATGGCCCCGGTGAGGGCCGGCACACTCACGGTCGTATGCGTAAGGAACAGCATCCAAACGATCCCTGCCAGAGCGGCCGGCAACGCGGTGATGATGATGAAGGGATCGAGCAAGGACTGGAAATTGACGACGATCAACATGTAGACCAGCACGATGGCGCCGATCAAGCCGATCAGCAGCCCGTCGAAAGACGCCTTCATGGTTTGGACCTGGCCGCGCACGACAATGGTCGAGCCGTGCGGCAGGTCCTTTTTTGCGCCGGCGATGATCTTATCGATTTGCGCGGAGACATAACCCAAGTCGGTGCCGTCCACCGAGCCGAAAATATCGAGCACGGGAGTTGCATTGTAGTGGCTCACCACCGCGGGGGCGACGCTGCGATGAATGCTGGCGACATTCGAAAGCAGCTGCGATCCGCCGCCGGTCGCGCCGCTCAACGGGGTATTGCCGAGATCATTGAGGGTTTCGAGGCGGTATTGCGGAGTTTGGGTCGCAACATTGTATTGAGTCCCGGATTGAGGGTCGATCCAGAAACTCGGCGAAGTCTGGAAACTGCCGGACAGAGACACCAGCATGTTGCCTGCCACGCTCTGCTCGGTCAGGCCGACCAGCTGAGCCTTGGTCCGATCGATGTCCACGTTGAACTGAGGATAATCGCTCGATTGCTGAATGCGCAGATCCACCGCGCCCGCGACGGCGTAAAGTTTTTGCAACAGCACGTTGGCGAACTCGTGATTGGCTTGCACGTTTTCGCCGACGATCTGGATATCGATGGGAGCGGGGAGGCCGAAATTCAGAATTTGCCCGATCATGTCGGCCGGCAGAAAGGCAAATTGGGTGGACGGATACGAGGCGCGCAGCTTCTCGCGCAGGGCGCGAACGAATTGCACCGTAGGTGTGTGATCCTCGGTGAGGTTGACATACACATCCCCATCCCCGGGGCCCACCGGGGCCGAAGTGCTGTAGGAAAGATTGATTCCGCTGTACGGCAGACCCAGGTTATCGACGATGCTGCTGATTTGCTTGGCCGGAATGACTTCCCGGATGCTGGCTTCGATGCGGTCGGCGAGCGCGGCTGTTTCCTCGATGCGGGTCCCGGTCCGCGCCCGGAAATGCAGTTTGATCTGGCCGCCGTCGACCGAAGGGAAGAAATCCTGCCCCAGGCCCGGCAGCGGCCCCAGCGGAAAAGCGAGAATTGCGGTGGCGATCATGGCGCCGAGGAAAATGGCGGCAAAGCGCGGGCCGCTCTCGAGCGCTGCGGCGAGCAGCGAGTGGTAGCGGTCGCGGAAGCGTTCGAAGCCGCGCTCGAAGCGCAATTGCAAGCGGCCGAGAAACCCCGGCTGCTTGCGCTTGGCATCGTGTTTCTTGAGCCAGAATTTGGCGAGCGTCGGCACCAGGGTTCGCGACAGCAGATAAGAAGCGAGCATCGCGAACACTACCGCTTCCGCCAAGGGGATGAAGAGGAATTTGGCGATTCCGGCCAGCAAAAACATCGGCACGAAAACGATGCAGATGGCGAGGGTGGAAACCAGCGCCGGCAGGGCGATTTGATGGGCGCCGTCGAGAATGGCGGCTTCGACCTCCTTGCCTTGTTCAAGGTGATAATTGATGTTTTCAATGGTCACGGTCGCATCGTCGACCAGGATGCCCACGGCGAGCGCCAAACCGCCCAGGGTCATGATGTTGATGGTCTCGCCCAGGGCCGACAGGCAACATATGGAGGCGAGAATCGACAGCGGAATCGAAATCGTAATGATCAAGGTGCTGCGCCAGCTGCCGAGAAACAGCAGTATCAACAATCCGGTGAGCGCCCCCGCAATCACTGCCTCGCGTATCACGCCGGAAATGGCGGCGCGCACGAACACCGATTGGTCGCTGAGCGTCTCGATTCGCAGATCCGGCGGCATGATCGCGCGGATCTGCGGCAGCTTCTCATTGATGTGTTTGATGATGTCGATGGTCGAAGCCTTGCCGGTCTTCAACACGGTTTCCAGCAGTGCGCGCCTTCCCCCTAAGCGTACGATGTTGGTCTGCGGCGCATATCCATCCCGCACATGCGCGACGTCCCGCACATAAATTACGGTGCCGTTGCGCGCGCGAATCGGCAGATTGTTCAATTCGTCGATGCTCACCGGGCTGGAATTCACCTTGATGAAATATTCCAGGGCGCCGATTTTTTCCGTGCCCGCCGGCAGAATCAGATTTTGCGCGCCGATCGCCGCCACCACATCGCTGCCGGACAAGCCGTGCGCGCTCAGGGCTTGGGGGTCGAGATCGACCTCCACTTGGCGCTGCTTGCCGCCGTAGGGCCACGGCATCGACGCGCCCTGTACCGTCGATAGCTGGGTGCGCAAGATGGTATTGGCCAGGTCGAACAAACGCGCTTCGCTCAAAGTAGGGCTGCTGAGCGCAAGCTGCAAAATCGGCACGCTGGAGGCGTTGTACGACAGGATGAAGGGCGAGGTCGTGCCCGGCGGCGAGAACGCAATTTGCGACTGCGAGACTGCGGTTATCTGCGCGACGGACAGGTCCTGGTCGACGCCCGGCTGGAAGAAGTACTTCACGATCGAGGTGCCGACCACCGACTGCGACTCGGTGTGTTCGACGTCGTTCACCACCGTTTGCGCCGTGCGCTCCGAAAACAGCACGATGCGGTTCGCGATTTCCTCCGGCAGGATGCCGTTGTAACGCCAGATGACCGCGGCGATCGGAATCTTTATGTTGGGGAAGATATCCGTCGCGGTCTTCATGATCGCGTAGCCGCCGAGCAGCACGATCAACACCGCCAACATGATGAAGGTGTAGGGCCGCTGTAACGCTACTCTAACGATCCACACGTTTCACTCCGACGCGAACCGCATCAATGCATCGCTGCGCTGCTTGGCGCGAATCGGCACAGCGGGAATTTGGGCCCGAGAAAGGAAGCGCGGGCAATCGGCATGCAGCCTATGATCGGATAGGGGCATATGCCCGCAAAAGCACAAGAATGTAAGTGATATATCTGGTCAAGTCAATTGACACTTGGGCACCGGTTCAGCGCAGCGGCAAGGAATTTAATTGGTCGTTCCCTGCAATATTGAGCAGCACGGCGCGAAGCTCCGCGGCGTGCCGTTTACCGAAGATTTTCTCGAAGCGTGCTTCAGCCGTGCGCCAGAGCCGGCGGGCGCGCTGCAGGGTCGCCTTGCCCTTCTTGGTCAAGGCCACATGGCGCTTGCGCCGATCCGCCGCAGCCAGCTTGAGACTGAGCAGATCATCGCGCTCCAGGGGCCGCAGATTGTGCCCAAGCGTCGAACGGTCCATGACCATGGCGGTGGCCAGCTCGCACATGGTCAGGGGACCGTCGCCGCCGCCGCGTTCGACTTCCGCGAGGATGGAGAATTGCGTGGATTTGATCCCCACCGGCGCCAAAGCCGCATCATAGAACTGCGAAATGCGCCGCGACGCTTTGCGCAGGCTGCCGCAGGTGCAGGCGCTCCGCGGGCTGGTCGAAGATTCGTATCGCCGCATGGAGCATAGGATAGACCTTTGAGCGTAGCGGCGAAATGCGCCGCCTTGGCGGGTCACGAAGGGCGCCGAGGCCGGCTGCGCGGTTAGTCGTTTGGATTAAGCGGCCCGCTGCATGGCCGCGTTGCCGCTGCTGCGTCCGCGTTCGATGATCTCCTGCGAAACATCCCACAAGCGGCGCGCCAGAACGATGTCCTGAAGCCGAGAGTCGCTTTGGGAGATTCTACAATTCGACCAGTGCTCCCCGCTGATGCCGGATGCTTCCGGGCTTGCGGCCAGCAGCGTCTGGGTCGCAGCCGCCATGCAGCGCGGTCCTCGCGAACAGCCGGGCGAAAAGACCCTCGCGCACGCGGGAGCGCGCGCCGCCAGGATCGACCGAGTTGGCGGCGATGCCGCGCGGCGCCCAGCAGCGCGATAGTTCCCGGGCGTACAGCGCATTTGCCAATTTTGACTGTGCATAAAAGAGCTGCGGATCATAAAAGCGCTGACCGTCGAGATTGTCGAACATGATGCCTTCGCCGGCGGCGTGCTGGCTGCCCGCGGCGCCGCTCACCATCACGACGCGCGCGCTGCCCTCGCGCAATGCGTCCGCAACCCCGTTCACCAGCATGAAATGGCCGATGTGGTTGGTGAGAAACTGCCTTTCGATGCCGTAGCGGGTTTCCAGGGAGGGCGGGATCGGCGCGGCGGCATTGGCGACAACGGCATCGATTGGCACCGAAAGTCCGTGGATGGTGTCGAGCGCCGCGGCAATCGAGTCGAAATTCGCCAGATCGCAGCCCACCGGAATGCAGACAGGACTCGCTTGCGCGCACGCCTGCGATGCCGCTTCCAGGGTGCGCGCCAGGCCGATCACCGCTGCGCCATTGGCGGCAAATGCGTTCAGCGTTGCGTATCCCAGTCCGGAATTGCATCCGGTGACGATGATGTGTTTGCCGGTCAGGTCGATTCCCGCCAATACTTGATCCGCGGTCGAGCGCCTGCCAAATTCAATCGATTTCGTCATGGAGCACACCCCTTGAGCCGGCGCCGCTGATCGGATGGCATGCACGCCATCCGGACCGCAGCGGTCATCGCCGTCATAAAGTCTTCTTGAGTCTTGCAAGTCTGTTTGAGGCCGCGCGCCGTGGCATGCAAGGCACGCGCAAGGTCGGCAACGCGGGTATCGGCGGCGGCGCAGCGAGCAGCCAGCGGTGTTCCTTCCATCGCGTTCGCCAGTGCCTGCTCGAATCGGGCTTCGTATTCCGCCAGCGTCGCGCCCGCCAACGAGGTGCTGGCGCACATCAGATCGGCGGCATCGCTGCCGAAGGTCCCGGCGAAGCGCCCCGACCATTCCTTGCAAGCCGCGATCATGCGGGTCTCCAGGCTAGCCGGCGCACGCGACAACGCCTCGATGGCGCATGCCAATTGGGCGCTCAAGGAATGTTCCAAGGCGCGCCGAAACAATTCTTCTTTGTTGGCGAACGAAAAGTAGAGGCCCTGACGGGACACGGCGGCTTGACGAGCCACATCGTCCATGGAGGTTTTGCGATAACCGTATCGAGCGAACACAGAGACGGCCGCATCGAGCACCGTGCTGGTACGCGAGTCCGGCAGGGCAGGGCGGGGCGGCGTTATGTTCACTGGTACAGTATAGACAGCTTATGTCTAGATTGTCCAATCTGTCACCGAATTCGTAACGAATGCCCGTGTTGCGAAAAACTTATAACTCAGAGGGATACGGCATATTAGTCGTGAAACTTCTCATGTGCAATCGTGCTCGATTTCCGATTCATCGACAATCAGAGCGGCCACGTTGGCATAATGCGCACCGATGCTCACGGTCCCAAAGCTTTCCGTACCCACCATTGCCATCGCTGGGTCGGAGCAGCGATTCCCGGTGCGCCGCATCTACTGCGTGGGACGGAACTACGCCGACCATGTGCGCGAGATGGGCAACGATCCGACACGGGATTTGCCGTTTTTCTTCAGCAAGCCGGCCGACGCGGTGGTGGGCACGGGACAGGCGCTGCCGTTTCCGCCGCGCACCGCCGAGCTGCATCATGAAGTTGAACTGGTGGTTGCGCTCAAGCGGCGCGGCGTCAATGTTGCCATCCCGGATGTTGCGTCGATGATCTTCGGCTATGCGGTGGGAATCGATCTCACGCGGCGCGATTTGCAAGCCGAAGCGAAAAAAAGCGGCCGCCCGTGGGACATGGCCAAGGGATTCGATCATTCGGCGCCGATCGGACCCCTGACGCCGGGAATTCCTCCCGCCTCCGGATCGATCTCTTTGAGCATCGGTGGCGAGGTGCGTCAGCGCGGCGACCTTGAGGACATGATCTGGAGCGTCGCGGAAATCGTCGCGGCGCTTTCCACCTACGTGGAAGTCGCGCCCGGCGACTTGATTTTCACCGGCACCCCCGCTGGCGTCGGTCCGATCAAGCGCGGTGATGCGCTGCGCGGGGAAATTGCGGGAATCGAACCCATTGAAATAACTTTTAAAGAGTGAATACCCATGCCCATGCTGCGCATTCTTTGCCTGTTGCTTTGCCTGCCCCTCGCGACCTGGGCCGCGGAGGACTATCAACAGCGAGTCGATAAGGTCTTGCTGCAGACGCCGCTCATCGACGGGCATAACGATTTGCCGTGGGAAATCCGCGAACGCTTCAAGAGCGATGTGGGCGCGGTGAATCTGGCCGCAGACACCAGCCATCTGCCGCTGGAGCCGGGGCAGGCCGCGCTGATGACCGACATCCCGCGCCTGCGCGCCGGACATCTGGGGGCTCAGTTCTGGTCCGTGTGGATACCCGTGAGCACGCAGGGCTTCGAAGCGGTGCAAATGACGCTGGAACAGATCGACCTGGTCAAACGCATGTCGGCGCAATATCCGGCCGATTTCGCCATGGCCTACAGCGCCGCGGACATTCGCCGCATTCACAAGAGCCGCAAAATCGCCTCCCTCATCGGCATCGAAGGCGGCCATCAGATCAACAATTCTTTGGCGGTATTGCGTCAGATGTACGACGCGGGCGCGCGCTATATGACCCTGACGCATACGACCAATACGCCCTGGGCCGATTCGGCCACCGATGCCCCCGCGCACCACGGCCTCACGCCATTTGGCGTCGAGGTGGTGCGCGAGATGAACCGATTGGGAATGCTGGTCGACTTGAGCCATGTTTCGCCGGACACCATGCGAGCCGCGCTGGCCGCAAGCGCGGCTCCCGTTATCTTTTCCCACTCCTCCGCGCGGGCGTTGGTCGATCATCCGCGCAACGTGCCCGACGATGTGCTGCACGCGGTGGCTGCAAACGGTGGAATCGTGATGGTGAATTTCGCCCCGCCGTATGTCTCGGACGCGCGCAATCGGTGGGAGGCGGACCACGCCGCGGAGCGCACCCGCTTCGACAGCCCGCCCTATGCGGGGCTTTATATCGGCCAACCCGAACGCGCAAAGGCGGCGCTCGCCGAGTGGGAAGCGCAGCATCCGCGGCCGGTCACGACACTCGCCCAAGTCGCCGATCACATCGAACACATTCGTCAAGTGGCCGGCATCGATCACGTCGGTATCGGTTCCGACTTCGATGGCATTCCTGATGCGCCGGTCGGGCTCGAGGGGGTGGATCGCTACCCCGCGCTGCTCGAGGAGTTGATGCGCCGAGGCTGGAGCGATGCCGACATCGCCAAACTGGCGGGAGAAAATCTATTGCGCACGCTGGCCGCGGCGGAACAGGTGAGTTCGCGGCTGCAAGCCGCCTCGAAGCCGCACTGAGGGGCCGGCGCGAACATCCAGCGGTCGGCGGCGAGCGCAGCGGCCGCCGCGCGCGCGGATCGGCTGTTCGTCGGCGTGATATATCAATTGAAACGAGTCTTCGGCGCGGCTCGCGCTTCCGAACCTTCGCGGACCTTCGCGATGTGCGGCCGACATATGGAAAACCCGGCCATACATCCTCGTGGTATTTCCGCTACGCATCGAAACCATTTGATCGCGCGCTATTGACATTACGATATCAACTAGTCGAATAATGCGTGACGCGGTGCGACTTTTAAAATATTTCAGCGCACCGAAATGAGGCGGGGACTGGCATCTAAAAAGGCTGTAGCGATAGGGTTGTACGCTTGAGCCGCGCGAGCGCGGGACTGCCGCGATCGTGGAGAGATGGGGTGGTTTCTAATGGACAAACGGTCTACTAACCGTTTCGGGGGGATCAAAAAATGACGACAAGAACAGTGGCACTGTTGCTTTCGAGCGCAGTGTCCGTAGCGCTCTCACTTACCGCATACGCTGAACCCACACCCGCCCCGGCCCCGGCACCCGCCGCGGCTGCGGCGGCATCCAAAGACGACAATTCGATTGCCGAGATCGTCGTCACGGCGGAAAAACGCAACGAGAGCCTGGAGACGGTGCCGGTCGCGATATCGGCCTACACGTCCAAAACGCGCGACCTGATCGGTATCGACACGATTCAGGACATGACGAATTTCACCCCGGGCTTGGCCTACTCGACGTCTCTGGACCGCGCCTTCATCCGCGGCGTCGGCCGCGAAACCAATAATCTCTCCACCAATCCGGGCGTTGCGACCTATTCCGACGGCGTCTACAACTCCAGCGTCGTGGCGGCTTCGGGCGATGAGATGTTCGAGGATCGAATCGAGGTTCTGCGCGGACCGCAGGGCACCTTGTACGGCCGCAACGCCATTGCCGGCACCATCAATTCCATCTCGAAGCGGCCGACGCAGGATTGGACCGCCGAGGTGCGCCTCAAGATCGGCAACTATCAGACCCACGACATTGAAGGCTAGGTATCCGGTCCCGATCAGCGACACGATGCGATTCAAATTCGGCGGTTACCGCAACTACTCAGGGCGATGGTTACTTCCGCAACCTGTTGAACGGTACCATCGGAAGGCAGCAATTTAAGCAACGGAAATTTCTTTTACTGGGAAGGCCAGTTCGAGTGGGACATCACCCCCGATGTCGAATTCTGGCTGAAATTCGATCAACTGGGCTACAACGACGCCTACCGCGTGCCGACGAATGTCATCGGCTCTTATGACTATGCGGCCTATCCCGCATCGTCGCTGTCGCCCGGCGCCGCGTTCGGTGCGGCGGGCCTCGTGGGAGTGCAGAGCCCCCTGCCTCTGCCCGCCGGGTTCTCGCCGAATGCCCCGGCCTGCGCCAAGAATCCGGCCAACATCAATATCAGTTTTTACTGCAACGACGACGGCAACGCCGCCAAGTTGAGCCGCACCTATCAAGTCACGCCGCAACTCACCTGGCATACGCCCTGGGCGGCGGACCTCAAGTATTTGGGCGCCTACACGACCTATTACTACAGCCTGTACAACGATTACGACAATACGGCGATCAGCTCCTATACCTTCCCGGTCATTCCCGGGACGGGCGGTTGCGCGGTGCCGGGCGTCGGCGTGTTTGATTGCCCGCCGCTGATCGTGCATCCGCGAACTTATTCGCACTATGTCGAAACCAAGAAATACTTCAGCAACGAAATCAACATCACATCGCACAGCGATTCGGCGCTGCAGTGGATCTTCGGCTTGTTCCAATACAACGAGCGCAATTATCAGACGCCGGGCAATTTGTACGAGCCCGGCCAGACGCAGCTCGCGACGCCGCTGAATATCAACTTTACGCGCGCCCGCCGCCGCCAATCCGAGCGATGCGATCTACCTGCAGCAGCAGGAAATGCACGATAATTCGTATGCGGCGTTCGCCCAGACCGACTGGAACTTTACGCCGACCTGGAAACTCACCACGGGCTTGCGCTATACCTACGATATTCTCAAAGGCGGCGAGCAATTCCGCGAGCTGTGCTTCGGCTTGCCGGCTCTGTCTCGGCAATGTTTTCGGCAACATCCCGACGCCCTACATCTTGGGCGCGTTTACGCCGGTCAACGACATCACGGCATCCAACCCGGCGATCGCCAATTGCTTCACGGCGGTCGGCTGCAATTATCCGCGGAGTGCGGGGCAATCCGTACCTGCTCCCCAACGGCATGTGGGCCCGCGACTTGGGCGCCAACTGGAATTCGCCCACCGGGACGCTGGGGGTTGAATGGGACCCGAATGCCAATACCCTGGCCTATTTGAAGTACAGCCGCGGCTATAAATCCGGCGGCTTCAATGCCAGCACGATCTCCGTGAACCCCGAGTCGCTGCCGGAGCATCTCGATGCCATCGAATTGGGCGGCAAGGAAGTGTTCAACCGCAATTTGCAAATCAACGGCGCGCTGTACTATTACAACTACACCGACAAGCAGATTCCCTTGACGCTCCGAAGGCATCAATGGCGGCCCGAACATTTCATCCATCGTCAACATACCGAAGGTGCAAATGTACGGCGCCGATTTCGAGTCGATCTGGCAGCCCTGGGCGAACATGCAGTTCATCCTGGATTATTCGTACGAGAGTGCAGTGATCAAGGGCCAAGCAGGATCGTGCGCAACGCCGACGCCCGCTTCCTCCTGCTATCAAAATGTGGTCAGCGGGCAATTCGAAAACACCAACGGCGACACCGTGCCGGAAGTGCCGCGCAGCAAGGTGGCCGCCAACGCCAACTACACCTGGCACTTCACGCCGGGTTCGTTGAACTACTCGGTGAGCTACATCTGGAAGGACAAGACGGCGGACAGCATTTTCGCCGAGCAGTACTATGTCGCGCCTTCCTATACGCAGGTCGACATGCGCCTGTCGTGGAACGACACCGCGGATCGATTCACGATATTCGGCTACATCAAGAACCTGCAGAACAAGGTGGGCTACGACGGAGTCGGGGCGGGTGCCGTGATTACGCCGGCGCCGGGCACCAAGGCGTGCGGCTTCAACGGGCCCTCGCCGTACTATTGCGACCAAACCCTGGGGCTGACACCGCCGCGCACCTACGGCGTGGAAGTGCAGTACCGCTTGAAGTAAATCCTATCTAAGGGATCGCAGAATCCCGGATTGTCGATGCTGCAAAGGCCCTCCTAAAAAGAGGGCCTTTTTTACGTTCTGAAGGAGGGATCGATCCGGTCCAGGCGGCGCAACAATCCCGGCCACACCAGCGCCTGCGGACCTTGGTTGTTCGAAACCACGCGCGCCTGTTCCATGGCGGTGTCGATGATGCCCTGCTGAACCGCAATGAGCTCGCCGCCGCCGGCCTGCGCCCGCACCTGGATGGCGCAGGTAGCCTCGAAGGTGTACATGAGCTGGAACGCCTCAGCGACGCTTCTACCCACCGTCAGCAGGCCATGATTGCGCAGCATCAGGTAGCTCTTGTTGCCCATGTCCGCGACCAGGCGCGGCTTCTCGTCGTCGCGCAGCGCAACGCCTTCGTAATCGTGATAGGCCAGGCTCTGCAGAACGAAAATGGATTGCTGCGAGAGGGGCAGAACGCCGTGCTTTTGTGCGGACACCGCGACGCCGTTCAAAGTGTGGGTATGAAGCACGCACTCGATATCATGGCGCGCGCCGTGAATGGCGCTGTGAATGGTGAAGCCCGCCGGATTGATCGGCCAGGGGCTCTCGCCCACCTTGTTCCCCTGCATGTCGATCTTGACCAGGCTGGAGGCGGTGATCTCGTCGAACATCATGCCGTAGGGATTGATCAGAAAATGGTGTTCGGGCCCCGGCACGCGCGCGGTGATGTGCGTGAACACGAGGTCATCCCAATGGAAATGCGCGACCAGGCGATAAGCGGCGGCCAAGTCGACGCGAATTGCCCACTCTTCCGGCGAGAAGCGCGCGGCCGCGTCGCCGGCGGCAGGAACGGACTTCAGCATGGCGTTCTCCGATGAGGAACCGGCCACGATTCTACCGGAGCCGCGGCTAGCTGGCATAATGTTCAGTGCCCTTCGGCGTTGGAGTAATCCCTTTTGAGTCCCGCAGACCCCCGAGCGCCCGTCGCCGATGACTGGGTGCAGCGAATGATTGACGCACCCGGACGCTCCGGCCGCCTGAAGAGCGGCGATCACGTGACGCACTATCTGGAGTGGGGCGATGCCTCCAACCAGCGGGTCATGCTATTGCTGCACGGCTTCCGCGGCCACGCACACTGGTGGGATTTTGTGGCGCCCTGGTTCGCGCAGGACTATCGGGTCATCGCCATCGACTTCGGCGGCATGGGCGACAGCAGTTTCAGGCCCAACTACAGCCGCAGCGATTTCGTGGCTGAAGTGCACGCGACGCTGACGATGATTGGGCGGAAGGACGTGACGCTCGTGGGCCACAGTTTCGGCGGCCGCATCGCGGTGTTCGTCGCTCACGAGTATGCGCAGCTGCTGAAGCGCGTCCTGATCATCGACACGAATATCGGATTTGCGGATCAGCCGTTGCGGACGCGCTTCATGCAGCGGCCCAAGAAGGTCTATCCGGATCTGGCGACCGCATGCCAGCGCTTTCGCTTCGTACCGGACGAGCCGCCGGTTCTGCCGCGCATCATGCAGCATCTGGCGCTGCACTCGATAAAGCCTGAAGGCGGCGGGTTCGTGTGGAAATTCGACGAGAAGCCGGTCGGCAGCGTCGGCTGGGAGCAAGTCGCGGAAGGCGAGTTGCTGAAGGACATCGGGTTGCCCATGGATTTTATCGCCGGTGAATTCAGCGAGGTCGTGCCGCCGGCGCTTGCGCAGCGTATCGGCAACGCATTGCGCAACGGACGAGGACCGATCGTGATTCCGTCCGCCTATCACCACATTCCCGTGGACCAGCCGTTGGCGCTGGTC
Organism: uncultured Gammaproteobacteria bacterium; assembly: GCA_963812125.1. Classification (GTDB taxonomy): domain Bacteria; phylum Pseudomonadota; class Gammaproteobacteria; order Steroidobacterales; family Steroidobacteraceae; genus Bog-1198. Next base: position 125,543 of record CAWETY010000010.1, on the reverse strand, counting down.
GCGGCAATGCGCGCTCTGCTCATCTAGGCGCCGCTGCGCCGCTGCGCCGCCCGCGGCCGCGCGGGCGCTACACTGCTCGCAGCGCCGTCGCCACCGGCAAGCGCGCGGCGCGGATCGCCGGGAACAGTCCGCCGACAACGCCGATGGTGCACGCCCAGACAATACCGATCGCAATCAGGCTTGGGGTCACCGCCAGGTCGAATATCAATTGCCCGCCGAATCCTCCGCCGAGCGTGTCCACGGAGTGACCGTTGAACATGACCCACGCGGCCAATGCACCGATCGCGCCGCCGATGAACGCCAGCAGCAACGCTTCGACGAACACCGAGACGACCACCGGCACGGGCCCAAAGCCAATGGCGCGCAGCGTGGCAATCTCGCGCGAGCGGGTGCTGACTGCGGAGTACATCGTGTTGAGCGCCCCGAAAATGGCGCCGACCGCCATGATGCCGCCGACCACGTAGGCGACGATTTTCAGGATTTTGCTGATGGTAGCCGCTTGCTGGGCGCCGAAATCCTTTTCCGTCGAGACATCGACCTGCAATTGCGGATTGGTCGTAATGGCGTCCTTGAAAGTCTGAAAGCCGCCCTTCGGATCGAGCACCACCCACACGCTCTGCAGGCTGTTGCCGCGCTGATAGGCGGAATTCAGGGTCTGTTTGTCGGCCAGCAGTTCCGACTCGCGGCCGCTGCCGCCGCTCTCGAAGGTGCCCACCACCGTCCAGGCGGCGCCGCGCAGCAGGACCTTCGATCCCACATCGAGCCCTTTGTAGAGCCGCTGTGCGGATTTGCCGACGATCATTTCGGTGACGCCGGGTTCGAATACGCGGCCGCGGATGATCTTGATTTCCGGGTGTACCGCGAATCCCGTTGCAGTCATGCCGCGAAAGGGCGCGCTGGCGTCCTCGCCGTCCTTCTTGGACAGGCTCACGATCAACAGGCCCTCGGGCGAGGCCAGCGGATGTCCGTCGCTGCCCTTTTTGATGCCGGCGGAATCGGCAATGGCCAATGCGGCCTCGTTGGTCAGAACGCTGGTCAGTTCAGTGCTCGAACCGGTGCGAACCACGATGGCCCGGTTCTCAGGCCCGGTGCGCTGCAGGGTGCGCAGAAATCCTGTCGACATGGCCAGCACTGAGATCAGTACCGCGACCACGCCGGCAATTCCGATGACGACCACCGACGAGCTGCCGATCCGTTGCGGAAGGCTGCGGATATTCATGGCGGACACGGCTGCTATTTGAGTGATTGCGCTCATGGCTTCCTCAGCGGCCCGCGAGTGCGTCGACGATGTTGAGCCGTTGGGCACGGAGCGCCGGAGGCAGTCCGCTGACGATGGCGAGCGCGACGGCGATCGCAAGACCGACGATGATCACGATCGGCAGCAACGTGCTCGGCCCGAGTATCGAGCCCACGATTTTCATCGCGCCGGCCGAGGCCAACAACCCCACGGCAGCTGCGAAAATGCACAGCATCAGCGACTCGATGAGTACCAGCATGGAAACGGTCCCGCCGCTGAATCCGAGCGTTTTCAAGACGGCCAACTCGGGGATGCGCTCGCGTACCGATTGCATCATGGTGTTGGCGGTCAGAAACAGCAGGGTGAACATCACCGCGCCGACGATGGAATTGGCGATGAAGTTGATGTCGGCGAGCTGCTTGAGCTGCGACTGCAAGGCGGCGTTCTCGGTTTGCGTGCGGGTTTCGTCCGGCGAATTCGCGGTCAGCTTGTCGATCTCCTTGGAAATCGCGGCGGCCTGTTTCGGATCGTCGATTTGCACGATGAATTGGTGCACTCGGTGGTTGTCGAACTTGCGCGCCTCGTCCCAATAGTCGTAGTTGATCCAGAACGCGGCGCCGAGCGGCGATTTCGCAAACTGCGGCGTGGGGTCGAATATGCCGGCAATGTCGAAAGCCCAATTGTTGCTGCCGTCCTTGTTGGTCCAGATCGTCGTGCCCACCGGAATTTTGTCGCCAACCTTCCAGCCATACTTTTTGGCGAGCGGCCGTCCAATGAGCGCTCCCGGGCGGGTCGCCTTCATGGCCGCGATCTGCGCCGGGGTGATATTCAGCTCCGGATATACAACCGCGAGCTTGTCGATGTTGGTGGCGAAGGCCGGAAGCGGATTTTTTGCGTCCTGGAAATAGCCGCCGAAAAAACTCAAGTGCGCGATGTTGCGCACACCCTTCACGGTTTGCATTCGATCCATGAGGCTCGCCGGCATGGAGCTCATCGCGCTCATGCGCTCGGTGGTCCATAGGCGATGGTTGCCGGTGTCGCCGAGCCCCGCCTTGATCCCTTGGTTGATTCCCTGCAGCAGCCCGAACAGCAGGAAGGCGACCACGATCGACAGCATGGTCAATATGGTGCGGGTCTTCTTGCGCCATAGGCCGGCCCAAATCAGCATGAAATATTTCATGCGGCGCTGCGCGCGGGCGGATCGATCAGGCGCCCCTTGTCGACATGCAGGGTACGCGCGGCGTGATCGGCCGCGAGCGGATCATGTGTCACCATGATGATGGTCTTGCCCTGCTGGCGGTTCAGCATCTGCAGCAGTTTCAATATTTCCTCGGCGTTTTCGCGGTCGAGATCGCCGGTCGGTTCGTCGCACACCAGCAGGGTAGGGTCGGCCACGAGCGCGCGGGCGATCGAGACCCGTTGCTGCTGTCCGCCGGACAGCTCGCTCGGCTTGTGGGTGGCGCGATCGGAGAGGCCGACCAGTTCGAGCACCGCCTGCACATTTTGCCGGCGTTTCGCCGCGGACAGATTGGTCAGCAGCAGCGGCACCTCAACGTTGCGCGCCGCGCTCAGCACCGGCAGCAGGTTATAAAACTGAAATACGAATCCGATGTGCCGCGCGCGCCATTTGGCGAGCCTGCTGCCGGATAAGCGGTCGATGCGTTCGCCCGCCACCGTCACTTCGCCCTCGGTGGGTTGATCCAAGCCGGCGATTAGATTGAGAAGCGTGGTTTTGCCCGATCCGGAAGGCCCCATGAGCGCCAGGAATTCCCCCTGTTCGATCGACAGATTCACGCCATGCAGCACTTCGACCGACTGCTTGCCGCGTTGATAGCGCTTCACCACGTTTTTGAGTGAGACCAGGGTGCTCATCGGCTGCTCCTTACTGCTTTTCAATGCGGACGCGCGCGCCGTCGCTCAACTTGCTCAAGTCGCCGAGCGCCACGATGTTTCCAGGCTCGAGTCCGGCGCTGACGATCTGACCGGAACTGGTTTTGCCGCCGAGACGGACCGCGCGCCGCTCCACGGTTGATCCATGCACGACGAAAACGATGTTGGCGCTCCCGCTGGCGGCGATGGCTTCGGCGGGAATCACCACACCCGGCAGCGGATTTCGTCCCGCGCTCGCGCCGGGCTCATTGTCACTCAAAAAAGCGACTCGGGCACCCATCTCCGGAATGATTCTGGGATCTTTTTGGCCGATGGCAATCCGCACTTTGACGGTGGCCTTGGCGCGGTCGGCGGTCGGAATGGTGGCGATGACCGAGCCGGGAATATCCCAGTCCGGGTAGGCATTGAGCTTGATGGTCACGGGCTGGCGGGGCCGCACTCTGTTGATGAAGTTTTCGCTCACGTCGACCTCGACTTCCAGCGAATCCATGTCGACGATGGTGCCTATGCCGGTGCGGGTGAAGCCGCCTCCCGCGGAAATCGGCGAGACCATCTCGCCGGGCTGCGCCGCCTTTTCAGTCACGACCCCGGCGAACGGCGCGCGGATGATCGTGTCATCGAGGTTGCGTTGCGCCACCTCCACGCCGGCGCGCGCCGCGTCCAGAGCGCGTTCCGAGATCAACAGGTTGTTGTGCGAGACGTCGTATTGCGCCCGCGATTCATCGAAACTCTCCGCACTGATCACGGCCGCTGCCTTTTGTTTTTCAGCGCGCTCGAATATCGGCTTTGCGTCGTCGAAAGCCGTCTGCGCGGAAGCGACGTTGGCCTCGGCCTGCTGCAGCTGCGCCTTGCTCTGCACCAGCGATGCGCGCCAATTGGAGTCGTCCAGCAGTGCGATGACATCTCCGGCCTCGACGCGCTGTCCTTCCTCGAGCATGACCTTGACCACCTTGCCGGTGACTTTGGAGGACACAGTGGCGCGGCGCCGCGCCACGATATACCCCGAGGCGTCCAGCAAGGAAGGACCCGCGGACGCTCCAGAGGTGCCGCCCGTCATTGCTTGCGCGACCGCGGTGGTAATCGGTTCGCCGCTGGGACGCATCAGGTACCAAATCGCGGAGGCAGCGATGACAATGACAACGATGCCCGTGGCCCACCACTTGCCGGAACCGTGAGAGGAGGGGGGCTCACTGCGATCGATGCGCAATTGATTGAGCAGCGCGGTTCTATCCGTGCCCACGCGTTGGTCGGTTGAATCGCTCATCCCCGTCCATCCAGTAGTTTTTCGTGCCCTTGAATGACGGGCCCGGCGCCATTCTAGACGAATGCGCCCGTTCTGGCGAAAGCTGCGGCGCGCCGCTTTGCATATACCCTGTTTCTCAGGTTGGCCTCGTGGCATGATCGGGACGGCTAATAAGAACGGGGAGACTGCTATGTTGCTTCGAAGCGCTTTTGGGGCGATGACGCTGGCGTTGCTCGCGACGATCAGCCAAGTCGGCGCGCAAACGGCGAAACCGGCGCACCTGCCGGCCGCGGGCGGCGACTTGCCGCAAGCCAAGCCTGAATCGGTGGGATTCTCCACCGAACGTCTCTCGAGACTCGACGCCGGGATGAAATCGCTGGTGGATTCCAAAAAGATAGCCGGCATGGTCACCGTACTCGCGCGACACGGCAAAATCGTGGAAGAAAAGACCTACGGCTACGCCGATGTCGCAGGCGGTAAACCGATGCAAAGGGACAGCATCGTTCGCATCTATTCGATGACCAAGCCGATCACCGGCATTGCCATGATGATGTTGTACGAAGAAGGAAAATGGAAACCCAGCGATCCCATTGCGCGCTATATCCCGGAGTTTCGCGACCTGAAAGTCTTTTCCGGCGTCGACCAGGATGGGAAACCCACCCTCGATAAGCCGGCGCATGCTCCAACCATGGGCGAGCTGATGTCGCACAGCGCCGGATTCACCTACGGCTATTTTGGGTCCACTCCCGTTGACAAGATGTACCGCGACGCAGACCTCCTGAATGCGCCTTCGTTGCAGGAATTCATCGCACGCGTCGCAAAATTGCCGCTGCTCTATCAACCCGGAGAAGGCTGGGTCTACAGCGTTTCGGTCGACATCCAAGGCTATTTGGTCGAAAAGCTTTCCGGCAGGCCGTTTGCCGACTTTTTGCGCGAGCGCATCTTCGTGCCCCTGGGCATGAAAGATACGGGATTCTACGTCCCAGCGGACAAACTCGAGCGCGTCGCCAGCGTGTATCAAAGCGACGCCATTGCGGGCGCGGCGCCCATGCCGCTGGATCCGGGCATCAGCCGGCCGCCGGGCATGCCCTCCGGCGGCGGCGGCCTGTATTCCACTGCGGGAGATTACTTGCGTTTCGCGCAAATGGTATTGAACGGCGGCGAATTGAACGGCGTGCGCCTGGTAGCGCCAAGCTCGATCGAACTCATGCGCACCAATCACATTTCCGACGAAGTCAAGAATGCGCGAAAATTTGGCATTGGCCTGTATCAGATGCAACCGGGCCTCGGCTTTGGGTACGACTTCGCCATTCTGGAAGATCCTCTCAAGCTCGGCAGCAGCGCCGGGAAGGGGACATTTCTGTGGGACGGCGTCGCCGGCACGTGGTTTTGGATCGATCCTAGCAACGATGTGGTTTTCGTCGGCATGGTGCAGCGCTGGCTGATGGCTCCCGGAGCGCCCGATGTCGAGAATCTGTCGCGTGCCTTGACGTATCAGGCGCTGGTCGCTCCCGCAAAGTAAACATAAATCCACCCTGGAATCATCATGAAAAAAATTCTATTTTCCACACTGGCCGCCGGGATCATGTTTGCAGGCGCGTGCGCCGCGGCGAGCGCCTTGAGCGCGCAGGATTACTTCGAAATACAACAGCTCTACGCGCGGTACAATGCCGCCATCGACAGCGGCGACGCCGAAGCTTGGGCCGCGACCTTCACACCCGACGGCGTTTTCAACACCTTCGTTGGGCATGATGCACTCGTCAACTTCGTCAAAACCTGGCGCGAGAAACTCAACGGCGCCACGCGCAAGCATTGGAACAACAACCTGCGGCTCACGGGTAATTCGCAGCAAGCCAGCGGCTCGGTTTATCTGATGCTGGTGGATTTCAGCACCAAGCCGCCGGGCATTGTGGGAACGGCAAGTTACACCGACAGCCTGGTCAAGACCAAGGATGGCTGGCGATTTACCAAACGCACCACGCAGGGCGATTCCGCACCCGCTGCAAGCGCGCCGCCGCCCAAGTAGCCGTGCAGGATCGTGCATAAGTGCACATGAGTCCGCGGGGGATCGCCATCCTCGCTGTCCCTTGCGCGCTGCTGGCTTGTGCCAGCTCGTCTCAAGTTCTGACCGGCACGCCGCGTGCGCGGATACCGGAGTCTGCCGTGCGGGTCTACACCCAGGCGCCGCAAAGCTTCGAGGAGATTGCCGTTTTGAGCGCATCGAGAAACAGCGTCTCGAGCGCCGGAGGCGAGCGGGCCATCGCGAAGATGATTGAAGCGATGCGCGCGCAGGCGGCCGAGCTCGGCGCAAATGGTTTGCTGCTGGAGGATTTCTCGGATTCGGATCCCGTTTCGATTGCAACGGGAGTCGGGTCGCAGACCTATACCCACAACGCGTCGATCGACGTGGATATCGGAGCCGGTCTCGGCGTCGTCAAGAAATCAGCCAAGGCAAGGGCGATATTCGTTTCGGGCGCACGTTCCGGAACTTAGCGGCGAGTCACGCGGGCGCGCACTTATGGAAGAGAGAGACTCTGTCGCTGTGGTGGACGCCGAGCGCGGCCAAATGCCGGTCATTCAAAATCTCGTGCAACTCTACACGCACGACTTTTCAGAATTCTGGAGCGGCACGCCGCGCGGCGAATTGAACGCCCGCGGGCTTTTCGAGACCTATCCGTTGGATGAGTATTGGTCCAGGGAGAATTGGTCGGCAATGTTGATTTGGCGCAATGGGATGCTGGCCGGATTCTGCCTGGTCAACGACAAAAGCCGCGCGGGCCTGAATGCCCAGCGAAACATGGCGGAGTTCTTCATCGTTCGGAAGCATCGGGGCCAAGGCGTCGGTCGACTCGCAGCCGAGAGCATTTTTTCGCGGAAACCCGGCCTTTGGGAGGTTGCGGTGGCGCGCAAGAACGCGCGAGCGCGGGAATTCTGGCGCAATACCCTGCAGGGTTCCGCCAAGTGCTCTCAATTACATGAGCTGGATCTACAGGACGAGCGTTGGAACGGGCCGGTTTTCCGCTTCAATTGGAGTTGACGCGTTATGCGTACGTATCGATGATCGCGCTCCGCCCGCCGCTGCTCAATAACCCCTGCGTGCGAGCATAGGCATTGGCCGCGCAATGAGCGTTGCCGCGATCTGCAAAGCTCGCCGGCGGCACGAGGCCGCGGGGCAACGGCGTTATCGCGAAGCTGATATCTGCCTGGCCGCTCGCGGCGATCAGCATTGGCTCATCGACGGGGGTGGCGACCAGAGTCAGAGGCGGCTGCGGCTGCGTCGTGTAGGCGAAACGCTGCGGCACCGGCTCGCCCGCCAGAATCAACGTCTGCATTTCAGAGATCACTCTCACAGTCGGTTCCAAAGCACTCATTGCTTTAGCCAAATGCAACCTTATCAGACCTCGTCAGGCTGCACATGATTCATCGCTCAGAAGCATCGAATTGGCAACTGTGAAGGGATCCTAGACTCTATTCGACATCAAGAGAGCTTCGTAAATATATGATAAATAATATAATATTTAGCTACAACGAAGTTCTGCTGGGAGGCAAGCGCACGGCGGTGTGCGAGACTTGCTCCGTACGCTTGCCGCCCTTATCAGCCACCGCAACGTAAAACACCTCGGATTGGCTTCGCTTGGCTCGGGGCAGGAGTTTCACAAAAACGCTCATCGAGTCCTCGCCCTTGGGAAATGTTTGAGACACCTTGCCTTGGCTCACATAATCGACGCCAGGCTTTGCCGACGCCGGCTCAGTCCACCAGGTCACCGTAGCGGAGTCGCCGGCAGTGGCTGGCCGGTGCACTCGAATCTCCGCATACCGCTGACCTGGCTGCACTTGGTATTCATCTTGCGGCGTCGGCGTGTCATGAGCCGCGGGCGGCTTCTCTGAAGTCGCACGTGCCAGGAGCACATTCTGCGCGGTTGTGCTCGAGGCCTGCTCGGTTTGCGTGATTTGTGCGGTCTTTTCGTGCATCAGGGCCGCGGAAAGCGGAGCTCCAGTCACCTTTCCGCCCGGCGCCAGACGCACAAAGAGCAAGGAAATTGCAGCTATGCAAAGCAGCACGCTGAAGACCGCGAAAGGTCTCAGAGGAGGGGACCCGTGCGCAGCGACCGGCGCGGGTGCCGGCTCCCCGATTGCCGGCAAGGACGGCGAGCCCTCCGAAGCGGGTTTCAGTCCCTTGAACCACTCGGCCACGGAAATTGACCTCCCCGCACGGTGCCACGAAAGGCCCTTCGCGAGAGTCTGCCATTGGCGCCGCCCCAGGCCCGAGGGCCGTACCGGGACTACACCGAAATCGCGCGCTTCGTTGGCACGGCGCCGCTGAAAGGGATGAGCCCCGGTGAGCAGTTCATAGGCGATGCACGCCAACGCGTATAAGTCGTCGCGCGGATCCGGCGTGCGACCGTCCAACAGCTCACAGCACGCGTACGCCGGGGTGGCTGAGGAAGATCCGCGCCAAGCCGGTTCGGGCGCTTCCCTGGCGAAGCGGTACGAGGAGCCAAAATCAAGTATGCGAATTTCTCCTGAAGTCGTGACCATGATGTTTTGCGGCTTCAAATCGGCATGCACGACCTTGCGAGCGTGCGCGTGTTCAAGGCCGGAGGCGATTTGCCGGATGATCGCCCAGGCCTGCGGACGCGGCATTGGCAGCGGTTGAAATCGCTTCATGAGCGCGCTCAGGAGTTCGCCCTCCAATAGTTCCATGGTGAAAAAATCGAGGTCTCCGTCCCGATCCACGTCGTAGACCTTGACGATATTCGGGTGCGACAAGGCCTGTGCCGCCTGCAGCTCGCGCCGCAACGCCTGAATGGTTTCATCGCGATTTTCACAGCAATCGTGGAGTATCTTGATCGCAACATGGCGCTGCGAGGGCGGCAGACCGGATCGATACCGATCCAAGGCCCTGAAAACGCTGCCCTTACCGCCAGCGCCCAAACAGTCCTGGATCTCGTACCGATCGCGCAGCACGCGGCCCACCTCGACCCGGCGCACAGCGGGGTGGCTGTCCGCAAAATGCGTGCCGATCGCCCCGTCCCTGCCGAGATCCACGGTCACGCCTTCCTCAGCATTGGCCAGTTCTGCGCGAGAAATCCGCAATTCGAGCAAGCGAATCAGATCCGAGGGAATATCGCCTCGATTATTCAGCCGATGGACCAGAGCCATGATGCGGGGCATCAGCGGCGGCTCTGCGGCCATCAGCGCCACCAGGCACGAACGGAACTCGCTCAGCGTGTAGGTGCCGCGAATGGCCGATACCAACTCATCATCGGTGAGCTGGCCGTTCAGACGCTCATGCAGCAGCCGTTGCAGCCCAGACCCAGTGCTCAGTGGATTCGAAGAGCAGCCGTAGTCCGCAAGTACATTCATAGACCCGCAGGTTAGGGGTTCGCCCCACCGGGTGTATGTCAGACAACACCACCACATCGCGTGATCTAATGTCGGTCACGGCTGCGAACATCTCATGTGTCGCTTCGACGCGACGTGCGCGGTCAAGGCCGCGGGCTTGACTGCGCACGTCAATCAACTTTGAATGCTCGTTCCTTACTCGGGTATTTGAACCGCGCAATCCTTGGATTCGTGCTCCCAAAGTGTCGCGCAGCCAACTACCACTCCATGGATCGCCTGCGTGCCGAAATGACCGCTGGCGGGCGCGCCGATCGTCATGGTGAAGTTCGAGAATAGAACTTCGCCGCCCCCTAGAATGCAAATTGTCGCCGTCGAAGGATTTGCAAAGGGTGTGCTGCCGCCGTTCACGGTGATATAAGCCGGTCCTGTCACCACAAATCCACCGCTTACCGGCTGGGTAAACTTCGGGCAGCTTGCCGCCCAATCGGAACTGACCTTACCGTCCGTCATGAGGATGTGATGCGTGTGAGCACCGCGTGTTTTGGTCGGGTCCAACCCGTCCTTGTCCACTGTGCCTTGCACGATCCCGTAGTCCGATGTCTCCATGTTCATCACGGCCGAAAACTTGGCGGTGCCGAGTCGTTCGTTTATGTCAAGCGACCATCGGCCGCGCATTTCATACGGGCCTCCTTTGACGACCGCGGCCGAGGGTGTGTAGTCATTGATCAGGCCGCGGTAGTGCACCGGCGGCGGCTCCGCTCCCTCGCTCGCTGCGGCCAAAGTGGATCCGCCGAGGCCCGCTGCCGCCGACAGGATTGCGAGGTCGCGCGCGAGCCACCTCAAAGCTTTGTACTTCATTCGAAAGGCCTCCCGTTTCATGTGTTGCCGATCCGCCGAGGCCAGGCCTCCCGGCGTTAGCGCTCGCAGACAATCGGATGAGAAGACATGACGGGTCAAACAGCAATGAACGGATTCCGCGCACTGCCTTCGAATGCCGTCCTTTGCCGCTGCTGGGTAGGACGGCATTTCAAGCATAGAATGTTCGTGACATCCTAGGGAGCGATCCACACGCGATGGGAATGCCATCTCCTGACCAGCCGAACGGACGTAATGAGCGTCGCCTCGATTCGTGGAAGAAGATCGCCGCTTATCTGAGGCGCGACATAACCACGGTCCAGCGCTGGGAGAAAAGGGAAGGGATGCCCGTGCATCGCCACCTGCACGACAAAATAGGCTCGGTATACGCGTTCCAGTCGGAACTCGATGCCTGGATGCAAGGCCGAAGCGCCCAGCAATCACCCGGCGCAACCGAACTTGGTCCCGATCCCGCACCATCGCCCGCGAGAGCTGCCGCGACTTTTCATTCATCCTGGGCCGTCTTGGCGGCCGCAGGCGCGCTCGGGGTTCTCGCCACGGGCTTCATCGTTTGGTTCGAGCGCAGCGACCACTTTTGGCGGGACCCCCTGGCCGGGGCGCTCTATCAGTCCGTCACGGGATTCGATGGCCGTAATGAGGCCGCCTCGGTATCGCGTGACGGTCAGTTCATCGCGTTTCTTTCGGATCGCGGCGGCCGCACCGATGTTTGGGTGACGCAGGTCGGATCGGGGCGATTCCATAACCTCACAAGAGGGCTCGAGGGCGAATTCGTCAACTCCTCGATCCGCGAACTCGGTTTCTCGCCCGACGGTTCGCTGGTGACGTTTTGGCTGCGTCGACAGGCCGCTTCAGCGGAAGCGGATATCAGTATCTGGGCGGTACCCACCCTGGGCGGCGAGCCCCGCCCGTACCTCGAAGGAGCGGCAGAGCTGGCCTGGTCGCCCGATGGCAAGCAGTTGGCCTATCACACCACGGTACCGGGGGATCCGCTATTCATCGGCGATGGGAAAGGACTTTCCCGCAGCAGTCCCATTTTGATCGCGCCCACTGGACTGCACAGTCACTTCCCCGTCTGGGGACCGGGAAATCTGATCTATTTCTCCCGGGGCAGCCTGCCAGACCGGCTGGACGTTTGGCGCGTCGATCCGCGCGGCCAGGCGCTCGAACGCATCTCCTCTCTCGCAACGCGCGTTACCTATCCGGTGCTGCTCAATCAGCGCACATTGCTCTATCTGGCGAGCGCACCGGACGGCTCGGGTCCCTGGGTTTATGGAATGGATGTAGAGCGGCGCGTCGCGCACCGGCTTACGACGGGCATTGAGCAATTCACCTCCCTCGCTGCAAGCGCGGACGGGCGCCGCATCGTCGCCACGGTGTCGACGCCGCAGCGGACACTCTGGCGGCTGCCCATTGCAGATCCATCGTTGAGCGAGTCGAAGCCGGTGCGAATTTCGCTCACCACGGGCACCGGCTTCGCTCCGCGCGTGGGTCCGAATTATTTGTTATATGTCGCTTCAGCAGGCACCGGAGACAGCATCTGGAAAAACGCGGGCACGGCGGCCACGCAGTTGTGGGCCGGCAGCGACGCCAGAGTTGTCGGCGCCCCGGCGATCTCGGCCGACGGACACTTCATTGCCTTCACGGTGCGGCAGCGCAATCGAACGCTGCTCTATGCAATGGGATCGGATGGTTCTCGGGCGCATATCGTGTCGGACTCGCTCGAACTGCGCGGGGCGCCAGCCTGGGCGCCCGATGGCAAATCGATTCTTTCGGCGGCGGACGATAGGGGCGTCCCGCACCTGTTCCGCATCCCCCTCGGGGAGAAGCCGCCGGCGCCGTTCATCGGTGCTTATTCCGTCGATCCAATCTGGTCGCCTGATGGCCGGTTCGTAATTTATTCAGGTCCCGACATCGGCACGAACTTCGCAGTCAAAGCCGCCACCGCCGGGAGTGCGGATTACCCCTTGCCGGAGCTGATTCTCACGCGGGGCGCGCGCCATCTCGCGCTGCTGGCGGGCGGCCGCAATCTGGTATTCCTGCAGGGTGAAATTCAGCACAAGAATCTTTGGATGGTCGATCTGCAGACGGCGGCGATGCGACAGCTGACCCACCTGCCGGCGGAATTCGACGTCCGCGATTTCGACCTCTCCGCCGACGGTACTGAAGCGATACTCGAGCGCGCGCAGGCGCGTTCGGATGTCATAGTGATCGATCGGTCATCCGGCTGATTCTCGCGCGGGAGCGCCCACGCAACCATATTCTGAATATTTTTCATATATGGAATAAATTCCCACTTTCGGAATATCCGCAAAGATGCCATAGTCCGTGCACTAGGGTTTCTAGATGCAAGGGGAAGCACATTAACAATTCAATGAAGAGTCTCATCGCGGCTGCGGCCGTCTCGGTATTCCTGGGTTCCGCGGCACTCGCGCAAACGCCGCACGACAAGAGTCTCGCCGCGGAGATCGACAAAGCGGCGGCAGCCGCAGTCGCCGCCGGCGAGAGCCCGGGGCTCGAGGTGGCGGTGGTCAAGAACGGCAAGCCGGTGTTGGTGAAGGGCTACGGTTCAGCCAACCTGGAACAACATGTTCCGGTCTCGAATAGCAGCGTTTTCCGCATCGGATCGGTGACCAAGCAATTCACCGCGGCGGCGCTGCTGCTGCTTGCCGAGGAGGGAAAGCTCTCGGTGCAGGACAGGCTGTCGAAGTACTACCCAAATTTCCCGCGCGCGAATGACATTACGCTGGACGAAATGCTCCATCACACCAGCGGCATCTTCAATTACACCTCCGCGCCCAATTTCGCCGTGGATGGCATGATTCATCGCAGCACCGACGAGATGGTCGAGTTCATCGGCAAGCTGCCGAAAACTCAAGACTTCGAGCCGGGGACCAGCTGGTCATATAGCAATTCGGCCTATTTCATCCTGGGCGGCGTCGTCGAGAAGGCCGCCGGCGAACCCCTGGCGAAGGTATTCAAAACCCGATTCTTCGCGCCGCTCGGCATGACGCATAGCGCGCTCGACGATGAGACCGAAATTGTCGACGGTCGGGCCCGAGGCTATTCGGGCGCCGGTCCCGGAAAGTTTACCAATGCTCCTTTCATCTCGATGTCGATTCCGGGCGGCGCGGGTTCGGTTCGCTCCACCGCCGCCGACCTCGCCAAGTGGAATGCGGCCCTGTATGGCGGCAAAATTCTCAAGCCCGCTTCGCTGGCGGCAATGCTGACCCCGGGCAAGCTCAGCAACGGCGAGAATACCGGCGCGGCCATGGCGAAAATGATGAAGGCGGCGGGAGCTCCGTCAGACGCGGCGTCCGCAAAACGAGAATACGGCTATGCGCTGTTCTTGTCCGAGGATGAGGGGCATCGAAAGATCGACCATGGCGGCGGGATATATGGCTTCAGCGCCTCCCTATCCGAATTCCCGGACGACAAAACCACCGTCGTGGTGCTGTCAAATGCCATCGGCAAGGATGTTGGGGTTTCCAAGGTTGCCGATCGAATCGAGCGCCTGGCGATCGGGCTGCCGGCGAAGAAGTAGAGGCGAACTTGTTCAAGGAATCAATGGCGAAGCCCGGCGCCGCGCTGCGCGCGTTTCGCCGCAAGCAGGGCTGGACACTGGCTGAAGTCAGTGTCAAGACGGGTTTGCCGGCGTCGACCTTGTCGCGCATTGAAACCGATCAAATCTCTCCGACCTACGATCAATTGAGCAAACTCAGCGTGGGCCTCAACATCGACATGGCGCAACTCTTGTCGGGCGATCCTGATGACGCGAAACCCGTCCAAACCGCGCGTCGCAGCGTCAATCGCGCGGGAGACGGGCAGATTCTCGATACGCCGATGCAATCGCTGTGCTACCTGAGCGTGGACCTGACCCATAAGCAATTCGCGCCGATCCTCGGCGAGATCAAGGCGAATTCTCTCGCGGAGGCGGGCGAATTCCACCGGCACGAGGGCGAAGAATTCATTTTCGTGGTGACCGGAGAGCTGGAACTGCACAGCGAAAGCTATGCGCCGCTGCGCTTGCGTGCGGGTGACTCCGTTTATTTCGATAGCGGAATGGCGCACGCGTATGTGGCGGCCGGCAAAGAGCGTTGTAAAATTCTTTCGATATGCACGGCGCCGTTTGAGAACGTGGCCATCCAGCGCGCGCAGGATCCGCGCTTGCGCCCCAGGCGGCGAACGGTAACCGCGGCGTCCTGAAGCCGTGGATACGATCGACTGGCTGCTCGGCTCGGACCCGGCAATCCGTTGGCAGGCGATGCGTGATTTTACCGACTCCTCGCCGCAGGCCATCGCCGCCGAGCGCGCCCGCGTGCCGCACGAAGGGGTCGGTGCGGAAATTCTGGCGTGCCAGGGAACGGACGGCGCTTGGCATCGGACCGGCGCGCCTGACTGGTTGCCGACCCTGTTTACGATGCTTTTGCTGCGGGCGGCCGGCGCGCAGCGCGCCGATGCGGCCGTCGATTCGGCAGTGGCACGCCTTGAAAAGGGATTCCGCTGGGACGAAGAGTTCGGCAAGAAGCCGTTCTTTGAGGGCGAGGCGGAACCCTGCATCAATGGCGGCACGCTGGCGCTCGGCGCCTACTTCGGGCGTCCGACCGAGGAACTCGCGCTGCGCCTGATCGGCGAACAACTCCACGACGGCGGTTGGAACTGCGAAGCGCCCAAGAGCCGCCGCTCCTCGTTTCATACCACCATCTGTGTGCTGGAGGGACTGCTCGAGTATGAGCGTGCCGTTGGCTCCGCGCCCGCGGTCGCGGCAGCCCGGCGGCGCGGCGAAGAGTATCTGCTCGCGCGCGGACTTTTCCGACGGCGCTCGAGCGGCGAGATCGCGAATGCAGCGTTTTTGAATTTCGCCTTTCCGCCTCGCTACCACTACGACATCTTGCGCGCGCTCGACTATCTGCGGGACGCCGGAGCTCGGCCGGATGCGCGCATCGACGACGCTTTGCGGATCGTCGAAAGTCGGCGGCTGCCCGACGGCCGATGGCTGCTCGATCGAGCTCATACCGAAGCGCTTGCCTGCAAATTGACCGAGTCGGTGGGCGAGCCGAGCCGCTGGAATACGCTGCGCGCGCTGCGTGTGATCCGGTGGTACGAGCGGCGCGTGTAGCAGCGCAAATGTGCGAGAATGCCGCGGCACAATAGCCGCAAGGCGACTTCGGAAATATCGATCGGAGGCGCGCGAAAGCAATGAGAAATCTCGATATTCTCCATCCCGTATGTGCCCTCGCCGCATGGACTTTTTTGGTCCTGCTGCTGATTCCCTTCGTTCGGGTTCGTTCTGTTCGGCGCCGCGAAACCAGTCCCAATGATTTCAAATTCGGCGAGTCGCAGGCGGTGCCGCCGAATGTCAGCATTCCGAACCGCAATTACATGAACCTGCTCGAATTGCCGATGCTCTTCTATGTGGTGTGCCTGGTCCTGTGCGTCACCGCGGGCGCGTCGCGCATGGCCATCTTGGTTGCATGGGCCTATGTGGCGCTGCGGGTGGTTCATAGCCTCATCCACCTTACCTACAACCACGTGCTTCATAGACTGGCCGCGTTCACGTTGAGCAATTTTGCGCTCGTCTCACTATGGGTGATTGCCGGCGTACATGTGATCGCGGACCCGTGAACACGTCATCGCTCCTTTGGGGACTTTTATTCGGATCGATCGGTTTGGGATTTCTCATATACGGTCGCAGACAACGGGCTGTCGTGCCATTGCTCTGCGGACTGGCATTGATGATTTTTCCTTACTTTGTCGCAAACAACATATTGTTGGTCTTGATCGGGGTCGCGCTCATGGCCATTCCGTATTTCTTCAGGCTGTGAAGCGAGCACTTGGGTTAGAATGGCCCAGATGAGCAGTGGCGTCATGGATGTGCCGGGATTTGCTGAATTTGCCGGCCGTAAGGCGGGCTCCGATGCCTGATAGCGCTGTCATGTGTCGCTAGCGCTCTCCACGTTGATGTACGAGTGGCGCCGCTATCTGGCTGCGGTTATTGCGCTGGGGGTGGCCGCGGTGCTCGTCTTGTCCATGGCCGGAATGTTCATGGGCGTGAGTAAATCGTTTACGGCAACGGTGGATCGTTCTCCGGGCGAAGTCATGATTCTGGCGCCGCAAGCGGAGAGCTTGTTTTCCAACAACTCCGGTCAACCGCGGCGCATCATCCCGAAAATCTACGGCAACGCGAGCGTTGTGGATGTTCAAGCCCTGAATTTCAATTTTGCCTTCTGGTCGAACTTTCCGAAAGAAGGGCAGGCGGCGAAAGCCGTGGGCGTGCAAATCATCATGGTCGACCCGAATCCGGGCGCGGTTACACTGCCGAATGATTTTGGCGATGACCTCGTGCAGGCGCTGCAGGAGCCCTATTCGGTTGTGGTCGATCGCTCAAGTTTGAACAGGCTGGGTGTTCGGCTCGGCGATAAGGCGAAAATCAACGGCTTCGCCGTCTCGGTGCGCGGCGAGACCATCAGCTACCCGTCGATCCTCAACGCCATGGTATTCATGTCGCGCCAAACGGGGAAACTGCTGGGCCTGTTGAACGAGGGTCCGCGCGTTGGCCCCCTTATCGTGAAGATTCGGAACCCCGCACGTGCGCAAGAAGTCACGGCGGAACTCAACGCCGGGAGCGAGGGCCACTACAAAGCCTGGTCGCGAGAGGATTTGTCAGAGGCCAGTCAAAAATCGATGCTCAAGGAGGGAGGCATCAGCGTCATGATCGGATTTGCCGTCGTCGTCGGCGCTTTCATCGGCATTGTCATCACCTGGCAGACCTTGCAAGGCGCGATTCTCGCCAATATCAAGGAATTCGCGAGCCTGCGCGCGCTGGGCGTTTCGATGGGCGCGCTCAGGCTGATTGTGATGGAACTCAGTTTGTGGGTCGGCATGGCCGGCATGCTGCTGGCGGCGACGATTACCGCATTGGTATGGCTCTTGGGCCGAAGCTTCGGCGTGCCCATGGACTTTCCGCTCTTCATTGACGTACCGGTGGCGATAGCGCTTCTGGTCATCGCCCTCGCTTCGGGAGCCTTGTCCCTCGGGGTGCTGAAAAAGAGTCAGCCAGCGGATCTGCTGCGATGAGTTCGCTCGCCCTCCAGGCAAGCGGGTTGAGCAAGGCCTACCGGATAGGCAAAACGCGGCAGCAAGTACTCAAGAACGTGGACTTCACCGCCTACCATGGTCAAGTGACCATGGTCATGGGCCCATCGGGGTCCGGCAAGTCAACGCTAATCGCCGCATTGTCGGGACTCATGAGGCCCGACGAGGGCGAAGTCATGGCCATGGGCGAAAGTCTGTGGGCCAAAAGCGACGGCAAGATCGACAAATTCCGCTTGAATCATTGCGGCTTCATATTTCAAGGGTTCAATCTGTTTCCCTCGCTGGATGCGATCGCCCAGGTCGCGCAAATACTCCGCTACTGCGGTTCGGGTAAACGCGAAGCGCGAACACGCGCCGCGGCGGTGCTGGAATCGGTGGGTCTCGGCGGCCGCCTGCACCAAAAGCCCGCCGAATTGTCGGGCGGGGAAAAACAGCGGGTCGCCATAGCGCGGGCACTGGCCAAGTCTCCTGCGCTGATTTTTGCCGATGAGCCCACCTCGGCACTCGATTCGGTCAACGGCCAAATCGTCATCCGGCTGCTCCATCAGGCCGCCAAGGAGCGGGGCGCCGCGATAATCGTAGTGACCCACGATTCGCGCTTGGAGGCGCATGCCGATCGCATCATTCACATGGAGGACGGCAAGATTCTGAGCGAGCGCATGCTGACGCAACCTCTGGACGTGCGCGCCGTACGCGCGAGCCAAGGATGCGCGTGATGCGGCCAGCCGAAATCACCCTCCTAATCGCGATCGTTTTCGCAGCGCCGTGCCTGCACGGTTGCGCGAAGAGCGGAGCCGGCACTCAGACCGATAGGCCGGCCGGTTCCGGCCACGCTTCTCCGTACGCGACCATC
Source organism: uncultured Gammaproteobacteria bacterium (assembly GCA_963812125.1). Taxonomy (GTDB): domain Bacteria; phylum Pseudomonadota; class Gammaproteobacteria; order Steroidobacterales; family Steroidobacteraceae; genus Bog-1198. Next base: position 107,006 of record CAWETY010000010.1, on the reverse strand, counting down.
GCCAACGGCAAGGTCGATATAGAAGGGGGCGTAATCGAGATTGCGGCGCGCCGCTTCGGCGTCATCAAGGATGTTCTGGTGCATGAAGGCGATGTGGTTCGCAAGGGCCAGATACTCGCGCGCCAGGAAGATCAAGATACCGTTCTGGCGATCAACAGCGCCCGCGCTGCCGTGGAGCAAGCGCAGAGCCAGCTCGTGCTGAACGAAGTGAACATCAGGACTGCGCAACGCGAGTACGACCGGCTCGCCAGACTCGCATCCTCCAATGCTGTCGCCGTGCAACAGTTGGATCAAGCCCGCGATGGGGTGGCCACCGCGCAAGGCTCAGCTTGGAATTCAACACTCCGCGATTCAATCCGCCCGGGCGCAGCTGGCGCAGGCCCAGTACAACGAAGAGCTCACCAATATCCGTGCGCCGGTGGATGGCAAGATCATCCGGCGCTATGCAAATCCCGGCGCGGGCGCATCCACCCTGAATGTCTCGAACATGTTCGACCTGGAGCCGGCGCTGCCGCACATTATTCGCGCGGAAATCGTTGAAAGCGCGATACCTGACGTGTACGTCGGTCAGGCGGCCCAGATCATCCCCGAGGTCGATTCGAGCAAAGTCTGGACCGGACATGTCATGCGGATTGCCGCGACTTTCGGCTCGCGCAAGCTGAAGTCGGACAGCGCCACCGAAGCCAGCGATGAGCGGGTGGTGGAGGTGGTGGTCTCCGCAGACAACGCGCCTTTCCTGATTGGCCAGCGCGTCATGGTCAAATTCATGAAGGCCGAGCAAAACGTCCGCGGCGCTCAAGTGAAGTTCGGAACTCGCGTGAGGTCCGACGGCACGGCTCAGAATTTCTGCCCGAATTTCACGCCGATGGTGCGCGGCTGGTTCGGCACGTCATATTTTGCGATTGCGCCGCACAGCAGGACATCGCATTCGGCATAGCGGTCGAGAACGGCGCGCTTGTCGAAGGCATTGCTGAGATATATCGAGTAGTGAAAGCTGCCCATCTCGACGCCCGCCGAGAAATCGAAAACCGTGTATGCCGGCTCATCGCCCAAGGCGTTCGCTGCCAGCGTCCGCAAGTCGGAGGTTCGCTCGCCCACATAGACCGCCGAGCCCTGCACGAACCCTTTGTAAGACGCGATCGGGAAAGAATACCGCGCGGTGATGTTGCCCTTGAATCGCGGCGTGACCGGTAGCCGCGTGCCGGAAGCGGCATATTGTTCATAGGTGCTCGGATCGAAGCCCGGCGCAGCGCAGATGCTCGGGTCGCCGCAAAAAGTCTGGGTGAGCTTCGCATCGAGCAACGAGAAGCCGCCGGACAAGGTCAAGCTTTGCGTCGCCGCGAATTCCAAATCCGTTTCCAGGCCATCGATCCTCGCCTGTCCGGCGTTGGTGATGATGGTGAGCGAATTCGGCCCGAGGTAGGAGAACTGGAAATTGGACCAGTCTTCGCGGAAGACCGCGCCGTTGAAGCGCAATCGATTGTCGAACCAAGTCGTCTTCCAGCCGAACTCGTAGTTTTTCAAATAATCCGGTTGATAGGGTGGAATGGTCCCGCCGCCGTTGCGATTGACGCCGCCGGGCCGAAAGCCCTTCGAATAGGTGGCGTAGATCATGCGGTCGGGATCGAATTTGTAGGTCACATTGAGCTTGGGCGAATTGCCGGAGCCTGAAGTTCCCCGGTTGAGATCGCTGCAGGGTGCGCCGTGAAAGGGCACGAACGGCGTAAAGCACGTGGCGATTCCTTCGTTCGCAGCTGAAGGTGGAGTTGAACCCATAAAAGCCCTGCAAAGAATTATCGTAGTGAAATGACGCAGACCGGCGCTGGCCGAGAGGTGACTGGTGATGTCGAACGTGAACTCGCCGAAGATCGCCCGATCGCGATCGACGCGCTCCTGGTCGGTGAGCCAGAGCGTGCCCGGCCACCCGGGAACGGAGACATTGTTGGGCGGCCACCGATCCCAAAGGGTCGCCGTTATCGACCACGTAGTCCTGCAGGATCTCGTGCACCTGGCGCTCCATGAACAGGCCGCCGACGAACCGCAGCCGGTTCTCCTTGGGGGAGGAAATGCGCAGTTCATTGCTGTACTTGGTGTAGTGATCGCGCCCGATAATGGTCTGCGCCGGATTGATCAAGTTGCCGGCGTTGTCCACGAAATACTTTCCGTAGGCGCTGTCGTAGTACAAGGAATAGTCGGTGTAATCCGATTGTTCGTGAGTATTGCGGGTCAAGTAGGCGCCGGCATAAACCAAATCGAAATTGCCGATCTTGCCTTCGACCGTGAGCGCCGACTGAACCCAGGAATCGTGCACGTAATCCGGAAAGTAGTGCTGCACTCGCAGATCACCGACCGCTGGATTGTAGGCGAAGTCGCCGTCGGTCTGCTGCACCTGGCCCATGACCGTCGGCAAAATGGTCCAACTGTCGTTCAATTGCAACCTTGAGGGCCGCGCGGCCGCCCTTGGTCTCGACGGTGTTGTAGTCCTTCTTCACCAATGCCGCGTTGTCGAAGACCGACTCCGGAGGTGGGGAAAGTCACTGCTGCCGTGCACATTGTTGATATAGCCGGCATCGTGTTCATCCCAGCCGACCAGGCGCACCGCCGCGATGCTGCTCAGTGGCAAGATTGACGAAGGCCTCCATGTCATAGCCCGTGCCGCCGTGATCGACCTTGTTGAGGTCCAGGTCGTAGCCGGCTTTGAAGCCGCTTGGATCGGGCTTGTTGGTGATGATTCGGATGGTTCCGGCCTGAGAGCTGGCACCGTATAACGTGCCTTGCGGACCCGCCAGGGCCTCGACACGCTCGATGTCGTAGAGATGGATGTTGAGATTGCCGTCGATGGTCGTGACCGGTTGCTCATCCATATACATGCCGACACTGGGCTGGGAGCCGGAATGATTGCCGTCTCCGCCGCTGGAGACGCCTCGCATGTAAGTGTGCTCGAAGCTCGGACTGCCGACCTTTTGGAAGGAGACGCTCGGCAGAACTTGGCGTAGTCGTCGAAGTCATCGATATTCAGCTCTTGGAGCTTCGCTGGTGCCGAAAGCCTGGATGCTAAAGCGCACGTCCTGTAGGTTTTCCGACCCGCTTCTGCGCGGTAACGGTGATTTCCTCCAGCACCGGCGTATCGCCGCTGTCGGCCGCATGAGCCGGGTGCATGCACGCCAGCATGGCGGAGGCAAGCGGCAACATGGTCCAGGCTCTCTTGGCGCAAGCTCTGCCCCCGCGCATGGGTCTCCGTTGGCCGCCGTGCGTCATAGCATCCCCTTGTGTATTTCGATTATTGGACGAAGACTAAGCCATAACGGCCAAATGTCAAAATGTCGGCGACTCGGGATAGCTCTCGAGAACGGCTTCCCAACGATTTCTTCAAGGGATCCGAGCCAAGGCTCGTAGTGGCGCCAGTGATCCACGCCCTCACGAAAAATCGGCCGGCGCACTTGCTGGGAGCTGGCGGTACGCACGGCGCGCTCGTTTTCGTAAAAGCGCAGACAGCTGTCCTCGAACGGCAGCCCGCAATACTCCAGCAATCTGCGGACTTCAGCTTCCGTATCCTCGATCATCGATTCGTAAATGACTCGATGGATCCGGCCGGGTAGAACCGCATCGAAGAACGCCATCAACTCCACATAGTCGCGATAATACCGGCCGATGTCCTGCAAGCTGTAGGTAAAGCTTTGCCCGCGCGCAAAGTGCTGCTTGAATCCTGAAAAGCAGCAGCCGAGCGGATGCCGGCGTGCATCGATGATTTTTGCGTGCGGCAACGCCAATTGGATCAGGTCGATGTGCGCGAAATTGTTGGGCATCTTGTCGATAAAGTAGGGCGCCGCGGTCTTTCGCTGGATGCGCGTCTGCGCAATGTATCGCTCGCCCAGTTCCCGGCACTCGTCCGCGTTTAAAGCCGCCAGCACCGCCGAGTATCCGGATAATCCCGGACTTCTTGCCGATGTCGGCCAAAGACCGGGCGATCCCCGCAATATCCGGCAGCTCCATCGTGCCTTCGACCTGCGAATGGCTCGACAAGATCTGCTCGATCAGGGTCGAGCCCGATCTCGGCAAACCGACGATGAATATGGGATCCGGCGCCGCGGCGCCATGGCCGGTGCGCTCGGCAAAGAACTCGCGCGTTGCACGAAGCCTTTACCCGCCGCACATGCGTGCTCATCTCGTCGGCTTGATAGCGCAGCTGTGCGCGCCGCAGCTCGTTGCCCCGCGCGTAGTGTTCAAACGATGCTGCATATTCTTGTTTGTCCTCCAGCGCTTTTCCCATGGCGAAATGCAGATGCAGCCGGTCGTCCACGGCCAGATCCGGTCGCTGCAGCTGCAATCGCATGGCCTCGATGTCCTCGATCGCGAATTGAACCGTTTTGAGATTCGCGAGGCTCCAGTAGGCCTCGCCGAGACTCGGAAGCAACTCAATGCTCTTGTTGTATGCGGCGACGCTGTCATTTTCGCGGCCGCCGCTTTTAAGCGCGTGACCGTAGCTGAGCCAGATCTTCGGCTGCGCGGGATGTTCAGCGAGAACTCCCGCGTAAATTTCGATGGAGTTCTGCAGTTCGCCGATCCGCGCCAGGATCGCCGCCTTCAGATTGTTGTATCCGGGATTGCGTGGATCCTTCGCCAGCAGATCGGTGACCTCGCGCAGCGCGGCGGCCGGCTTGTTCTGCCGGTGCAAAACGATGGCCCGATGGTGCCGCGCGGCCGCAAAGCTCGGCGCAAGTTCGAGACAGCGCGTCAGCAGGATCTCTGCGTCGCCGTATCGGCCAAGCCGCGCGGCGACTTCCGCCAACATGCGCAGCGCGGCGACATCGGTAGGATATTTTTTCAGGTGCGCACGCAGCAATGCTTCGGCTTGCGGAATGTTGTTCTCGCAGAGAGCGGCGGCGGCCGTGAGCAGTCGTTGGTCTTTGGTCGAGGCTTTGATATTTTGCGCATACGCAGCATCGGCGCCCGCCGCATCGCCGCCGATCGTGAGCTCATCACCGAGTGCGCGCCATGCGTCGGCCATGTCCGGCTTGAGCGCTACAGCACGCTGCAGCGCGGCAATCGCGTCAGCGCTCCGCTGCAACGCGCTGAGCGCCAGTGCGAGTTCGTAGTGCGCCAGCGGCCACTGAGGATGCAGCGCCGCCAGCGGACCCAGGACTTCAAGCGCAGAGGCCGCATCGCCGCCGGTGCGGCGCGCGACCCCGAGCAACAGCGTCGCCAGCGGATGGCCCGGAACCGCCTTGAGAATTTCGCCGGCCTGTTGCGAGGCGAGCACTGGACTGCTCTCCAACAAACGCGCGGCGTGTCCCAAGGCAACCTCAACAGAACCAACGGGTTCCGGGGTTTTGTTCATTTTGAACCCTTCAGGGCCGCTGCACGGCGATGAGAAACCTGCGCGGGGGTCAGGAACCGGTCATACCAACCGAGGATCCTCTCGAACATATCGATATTATACGATCCGCTTCGCGGCGAGTGTCCTTCCCCAGGATACAAAACCATCTCCGTCTCGACACCGAGATGCTTGAGCGCGCGGTACAGTCCTTTGGACTGGCCGACGGGATTGGAGGTGTCTTCCTCGCCGTCGAAGATCAGCGTGGGCGTGTGTGCATTGCCAATATAAGTAGCCGGCGAGTTGCGCGCGAAGATCTCCGGATGCTGCCACGGCGTGCCGAAATACCATTCATCGCCAGCCGGACTGTCCTCGGTCTCGAATTCGGCTTGCTGATCGTAAACGCTCGCGCCGGCAACCGCCGCCTTGAAGCGGCTGGTCTGCGTAATCGCCCATGCGCTCATTTCGCCGCCGTAAGACCAACCGCCAATTCCAAGTCGATTCGGATCCGCTTCGCCTTGCTTGAGAACCTGCTCCAGGACGGCTATCAAGTCCTTGTAATCGCCTCCGCCCCAATCCGCGCGGTTGGCCTTCATGAATTCTTCGCTATAGCCATTCGACCCGCGGGGATTGACCATGAGAACCAGGTAGCCATGTGCCGCGAGCAACTGTGCCCAGGCAGCTTCCCAACCATATCCGGCGGAAAAATTGCTCGACGGACCGCCATGCACGAGCAGGACCAGCGGCAATCTCGCGCCCGGCCGTGTGCCGGTGGGCCGCATCAATGCCGACTCGATGACCGAACCGTCGAAGCTCTTCGTCCGGAAAATTGCCGTGGAAGCCAGGCGGACGCTGTCCCAGCCCTCTTGCACATGCGTGAGCCGACGAATGCTGCCGTTTTTGGCTCTTAGATAGAGGTCAGGTAGATGACCAAAGTCTCCACCCGCATACACTAGTACGCCCTCGCGCGAAATATCGAAGGAATCCACCGAGAGGGGCAGCTCGATTGGCAACGGCGATCCCTCTTGCGAGAGTCGCCAGATGCGATTACGGAAGCCGTCAACGACGCGCACCCAGATCGCGGATTGATCGTGCCACTTCACTTCGGCGACGGAGCGGTCGGGCGGCACCGATATGTCGCGCAAATTGTCACGACCTATCGTGCCGAGGAAAAGATCGCGCGGGTCAGGTCCTGCGCTGCGAGTGGAGCGCACCACAAATTGTTTGCCGTCCGGCGAGACCATCAGGCCGCGGAAAGGTTGCGGCGGACGGCTTGTCAGCGTGAGGGTGCCGTCGCCGATGGAAACGACGTACACGGCGTCGTTATGCTGCTCGACGCGCGGCTGGTCGGTGGCCATCAACAGAATTCGCGACGGATCCTGCCATTGAAATTCATCGATCCGATAACCCGTTTCTCCCACCCGGCGGCTCGTTCCGGAGGCGAGCTCGGCGATCCATAATCGGGACAAATCGCCCTCCCGGTCGGCGACTTGCGGGCCGCTGTCGGCGGGAGTTGCGGAGTCTTCCCTGGCCATATATGCAATGCTTCGGCCGTCGGGTGACCAATGAAAGGCCGTCACACCGTACCTGCAGGACGTGACGGCTCTCGCTGCGCCGCCATCGGCATGTGCGCTGTAAATCTGGGTCTTGCCGTCCCGGTTGGAAAGAAAAGCGAACATCTTTCCGTCGGGCGACCATTCAGGCGCGCGTTCGGCTTTCTTGGCCGGAGTCAATTCGCGCGAATCTCCGCTTTTGATTTCCATGAGCCAAAGGTGCGGCTGCCAGTCCCACCGGTAGCTGTACATCACGTATAGGAGCCTGGTTCCGTCGGGCGACAAATGCAGGTCCCCCAAACGGCGATAGTCCAAGGCCTGTGCCGGCGTCATTGCCGTCTGCGCGCGGCCGGCTAGCGGCAATACCGATAGAGCGGCGAATATGAAATGCCCGACCGACTTCCTCCACACATGCATGCGATGATTCCTCCTGGGCAGAGTTGAATATTTTTATCAGGGTGGCTTGCGCGCTTCAATTTCGATGGCCTTGGCTATCTTCACTGCCGTTTCGGCAATTTCCGTGATCCGCGAGGCGACCAGTCCGCTGAACCTGTCGTAGTGCGCCGCGGCCATTCCGCCGGCAATGCTGGCTGCCGCCTGAATTAGTTGTGCTTGGTCCATAGTAAAGTTCCGACGTTTTGTGAATTGATGAAAATGGCGTGAACTTCCGTGGCTGAAGCGTGGCCGCTCAACCGGGTCGCGCCCTTGCCATGGTACAGGGCCGCGCAGAATGGCGGCAGGTGCCGCCGTTCACCGGGGATTGGCGGCCATTGGCCGAAAATTGGGTGATGCCCGAATGCGGTTGCGCCACCATCGCAGCATGGAACAACCGATGGAGCACCCGCCCATGAGCACGCGGTCTGATGATGCCTTCACCACGAGCCTGCTGGTCGGCGTTGGCCTGGTCACCGCAGCTGTACTGCTCTTGCGGCCGTCCGTGGATTTCGGCAATTCCGTCGAGCTTGTCCAATGCTGGCCTCTGTTCATCGTTGTGCTAGCCTTCGCTCAGATGGTCGCAACGATAAAAGAGCGCCATCAACAAGGCTGGGGTTTGCTCCTGGCCGGAAACTGGTTACTGGCGAATACCATGACGAATTGGGCCTATATCGAGTTCAGCGTGCCGTTGCTGCTGGCGGGATTGGGTTTGATGACCATCATTCGCGAACTACGCGACGACGGCGGACAATCGGACGAGGATCGGCGTGCCACCGAATAACCGCAGCCCGGCGCCAAAATTCATCATCGGCGCGTGTCTGGTGCTGATGGGCGTGCTGTTGGCTCTCGAGCAGCTTGGCATACACCAGGCCTATCACGTACTGCGCTTTTGGCCGGCCGCACTCATCCTTCTCGGCCTCGCCATGCTCCAGCGTACCGACAAGCACAGTGCGTTGCGTGCCCTCATCCTCATCGCGGTCGGCACCTGGCTCTTGCTCAACACGCTCGGGCTCGTGAGTCTCGACTTGTGGGAGTTCGCGGTGCCGCTGTTGCTGGTGTTCTTTGGCGCCAGAATCATGATGCGCAACCAGGGTTCCGGCTCAGGGGCACCCGGCCAATTACCCGGCACAGCCTCCCCGACGGGCACCGCACCGGCCGGTCAGGCCCCCAACAGTTTCGGTTCCACTCCCCAAGGGTCCGGCGAATCGGTGCATGCGTCCCAATTTGCAATGCTCGGCAGCTGCAAACGCCGTTGGGGCAAGGCCGTTTTCCGCGGCGCAGACACGACTGCATTTATGGGCGGATGTGAGCTCGACTTGCGCGATGCATTGATGGGCATCGGCGAACTCGCGGTGGTCGATGTATTCGTCATCATGGGCGGCGTCAACATACTCGTTCCGCCCCATTGGACCGTTTCGCAGGAAATCGTGCCGCTAATGGGCGGGGTGCATGACAAGACGCACTCGGTGCCCTCCAATCCCGCGCAGCATCTGCTGGTGCGCGGCACAGTAGTCATGGGCAGCGTCGAAATCAGTAATTAAATGCACCCGATCCTCGCCGATCCGAAACAGCTTGGACTGTATCTGCTTGGCTGTCTCCCCATCGGCATCGTGGTGATCATCGGTTTGGGCCGACAAGGCACCTGGGTTACCGCGGCGGTTTTCTTTTTACCCTTGATGCTGATCTATGCTTTTATCGGCCTATCAGCCTATTATTTGTGCCAGGCGTTCCCCATCAACCGGGAGGAGCGAACCTGGCGGGCGGTGCCTGCTCATCTCAGTGCGGCCGCGACCGTAGGCGGTGTATGCGTGGCCCTGGCCTACGGTTGGTCGCGGTTGCTGGAGTCGCTCAACATCGGCTTGCAGCCGCAGGTGTATTTGGCGCAACCCTGGCTGCTGTTCGTCGTGGGAGCGTTGTTGTTTTGGCTTGCCACGGCGTTCCACTACGTTTTGATCGCCTCCAACGCCTCGCAAAACGCCGAACGGCGTTCGCTGGAGGCAGGTCTCTTGGCGCGCGAAGCTGAGCTCAAGGCGTTGCGTGCGCAGCTGGATCCGCACTTTCTTTTCAACAGCTTGAACTCGATCAGCTCTCTGACCGGCCGCGATCCCTCCGCCGCGCGCAAAATGTGTCTGCTGCTTGCGGATTTTTTGCGAGACACCTTGCGGCTCGGAGCGGCGCAGAGAATATCATTGCAAGAGGAATTGAATATCGTGGAGCGCTATCTCTCCATCGAGCAGGTGCGGCTCGGCGCCAGACTCAATGTGTTCAAGGAGACGAGCCCGCAGGCGCTTACTGCCAAAGTGCCTGCTTTGATCCTTCAGCCGCTCGCCGAAAATGCCGTGCTGCATGGCATCGCACACTTGCTCGACGGCGGGACGGTCACGATCAAGGCGCAGACGGAGCATTCGATGCTGGTCGTGAGGGTGAGTAATCCTTGCGATCCGGATCGCCCGCGGCACCGGGGTGCCGGATTCGGGCTTTCTTTGGTACGTCAGCGTCTGCAATCGCAATTTGGACTCGCCGGCCAGCTGGAAACCGGCGAGGAGCGGGGCGAATTCACCGCGAAGCTCAGCCTGCCATTCGAGACCCCCGACGGAGCGGCCGCGAATGCTCACCCCTAAGCCGCTGAACGTCGTCATCGTCGATGATGAAGCACCTGCACGTGCCCTGATCCGGGAATATTTGGAACAGCATCCCGACGTGCGGATCGTGGCCGAATGCACCAATGGACTCGAGGCGGTCAAAGCAGCGAACGAGTTGAAGCCGGATCTCTTGTTTCTGGACATCCAGATGCCGAAGCTGGACGGATTCGAAGTATTGGATTTGATCGGTTGCGATGCAGCCGGCGTGGTCTTCACGACGGCTTACGACGAATACGCACTGCGTGCATTCGAAGTGCATGCCGTGGATTATCTGCTAAAGCCCTTTGGGCCCGAGCGTTTTGCCGAATCGCTGCAGTTGGCGCGCTCGCGCATCAGCCGCCGGCAGCCGATTCCAGCGCGGGAACTCCTCGAAACCCATCGCGAGGGGTCTGCGATTGATCGGATACTCATACGGGATCGCTCTCGCGTGCACGTGATTCCAGTCGAGCAAATCGACTACATCGAGGCGCAAGACGATTACGTATCGATTCGCGCCGCCGGACGCTGCTATTTGAAGGAGCAGACGCTCGGCGAACTCGAGACGCAGCTGACCGCCAAGGGGTTCTTGCGCATTCACCGCCGCTACATTCTCAACGTGTCGAGATTGGCGAAGATTGAACTGTCCGAGAAGGATAGCCGAGTGGCCATTCTCCATGACAAGACCGAATTGCCGATCAGCCGTGCGGGTTATGTGAAGCTGCGCGCATTGCTGTGATTGCCGCTGTGGGGGCACGCGTTACTTCAGCCCATAGGTTTTGCGAATCAGGGATTCGGCGACGGTCTGGGGCAGAAAAGGACGCAGCGCGTTGAATGTTCTTTGGACCGGGGTCGCGCGCGGATACCGCAAAGCCGGGCGACGGCATCCAAGTATGGTTTTGACGGCCTCTATGACCGGACACAGGTTTCGATTGGCTTGCTCGTCGCGCGCCATGGTGGCGATGGCGCGCTGCGCCGCCTCGAAGTAGGGCGACGCGGCAACGCTCTGCTTCGTCATGCGGCGGTTGGCGGTGAAGGAGGTGGCGAAGTCTCCAGGTTCGATCATCGAAACGCCGATCCCGAAGCCACGGACCTCCATTCGCAATGCCTCGGTATACGCCTCGATCGCGAATTTCGTCGCACTGTAGAATCCCTGAAAGGGCAGGGGGATTCTGCCGGCGAGCGAACTCATGTTGATGATCGTGCCGGCTTGCCGGGCCCGCAGGTGCGGCAAAACCGCCCGACAGACGCGGTGCAGGCCGAAGAAATTGGTATCGAATTGCGCTCGCGCTTCGGCCACCGTGGTGTCCTCGATCGCGCCTGCAATGCCAAAGCCGGCGTTATTCACCACCGCATCGATCCGTCCGGCGGCCCGGATGATCTCAGCAACGCAGGCGGCCACGGACTCGTCCTCGGTGACATCCAAGGGCAGCGTGGTAAAAGCCTCCGCGGCAGCGGCGCGCGGCACGCGCGCGGTGCCGAACACGAAGTATTTGTCGCTGGCGAGCGCCCTTGCAATGGCCAGCCCAAGACCGGAACTCGCTCCGGTCACCAGCACGACCTTTTGTTCATTCCCCATGCCTTTCTCCATGCTCGCCATTCTGATACGAATTTCGGCTCGCTCGCGCCTTATACCTCAAGGGCGCCGGAATGCGCAGCCGTTCCCATTCCCGGAGGGGTTTTGTCGTATCCGCCATTGAGAGTTGTCCGCATGGTAAAGTTTTGGGTCAATGACAGCTTCGACCGAATCGGATTCGCTGGGAATTGCGGCCTTGCTGGAACGTTGGTCAAAGGGCGAAAAGGATGCCTACGACCAGTTGCTGAGCCACTTGTATGGCGATATTCACGCCATTGCGGTCCGCCAGTTGCATCGTGAGCACTATCTCACCATCCGGCCTACGGCCCTGGTACACGAGGTGTACTTGCGCCTCTCAGAACTACGTCAGATGCAATGGCAGGACCGCGCTCACTTCCTGTCGATGGCGGCACGTGTCACGCGCCAGGCGCTGGTGGATGAGGCACGGCGCCGGCGCGCTGAGAAGCGCGATGGCGGCCGTGCGGTGACTTTGAGCGATACCAATCTCGGCGTGAGCGAAACGGCCTATGACGCTTTGGATGTCGATACTCTCCTGTCCGAGCTGCAGCAATTCGACACGGTGGCCGCCGACATCGTTTCGCTGCGGGTATTCGGCGGTTTGTCGATCGAGGAGGCGGCCGAGGTGTTGAAACTATCCGTGGCGACCGTCAATCGGCGCTGGGTGACGGGCAAAACGTGGCTGGCTCGAGAACTGACTCGGACGGAGTAACCGGCGGCGTCGATCGCGCGCGTGCTTACCGGCTGTTTGCGCAGGCGCTGGACTACGAGGGAGAGTTGCGCGAGCAATTCCTGACTCGCGAATGCGGCACCGACTTTGAATTTCGAGCGGAAGTCGACGCGTTGCTTTTGATCGCGGCCCGCGATAACGCCGTGACGGGGAGCTTACTGGGCCCGCCGGCGCGCCCTGAGGAATTGGCCGGGCAAACCTATGGCCACTTTCGCCTGACGACGCGCATCGGCGAAGGCGGTATGGGTGTCGTTTACCGCGCCGATCGCACTGACGGGGTGCAACAGTCGGTGGCGATTAAACTCATTTCCACCACGGTAGGACATGCCGGACGAGCCCGCTTCGAGCGTGAGGCGCAGTTGTTGGCGCAGATTGAACATCCTGCCGTGGCGCGCTTGGTGGATGCCGGCGTGGAAAACGGCCGTGCCTGGATTGCCATGGAGTTCGTCAGCGGCCTGCGCATCGATGATTATTGCCGCGCCAAGAACGCAAACATTGCCGACATCGTCAGGCTCCTGGTGCAGTTGGCCGCGGCGGTCGCGGCGGCGCATCGCATGCTGGTGGTCCACAACGATATCAAACCGGCCAACGTGCTGGTCACCGCCGAGGGAGTGCCGAAGTTGATCGACTTCGGCATCTCGAGGGCCTTGCAAGAGGCCGGTGCAACGGGGCCGGGCAGACCCGCGACCGTCGGGGTCGGCCGCTTGTTCTCGCCGGGTTTCGCGGCGCCGGAGCAAATCAATGGCGGCCCGGTGACCGTGGCGACCGACGTGTTCGGGCTGGGTGCGCTGGCATATCGATTGCTGACCGGGCGTTCGACCTTTCCCGATGCCGTTGAACCTCTCGACTACATGTTGGCCATCTCGCAACGCGATGTGGAGCTGCCGAGCCGAACAGCGCTGAAAGCGGGACGCACGATCGAGGCGCGCCAATTGCGGGGGGACTTGGATGCCATTCTGTGCAAGGCGCTGGAACGCGATCCAAAGCGCCGCTACGAATCTGCGATCGACATGCAGGAGGATCTGCAGAGTTACCTGACGCGTCGGCCGGTGAAGGCCCGAATCCCCACGTTTTTTTATAGAAGCGGAAAATTCGTGCGCCGCAATGCGCTCGCGGTCGGACTGGTGAGTTTATTGGTGGTGGGTCTCGTCATTGCCGCGACCTTCATGGAACTGCAGCGCCACCGCACGGAGCAGGCCCGCGAAGTGGCCGCGCGCCGCGCTGAATTTATCGAAAACCTGTTGGCATCCGTCGATCCCACCAGCGACAAACCCAATGTGACCGTAGCGGCGCTGCTCGATTCGGCGGCGCAGGAACTGGATCAGAAGCTCGGCGGTGAGCCCCTGGTGGAGGCCTCGATACTGGGCATGATTGCCAACACCGATGGCGCGATGGCCCGATATCCGGAAGGACTGGCGGCGAGCGACCACCAACTCATCATTCTCCGCGCGCACGCGGCCAGCGCATTGGAACTGGGCCGCGCGCTCGGGACCCGAGGCTCGCTGCTGCGGGAACTCGGCAGGTGGTCCGACGCATTGCCGCCGCTGCAACAGGCCGTGGCGTTGCTCAAGCCACTGGACGCGCCCGCGGATTTATGCAGTGCCATGGATACGCTCGGCGCTGTGCTTGCGAACACCAATCAAGAGAAGGCAGCCGAGGCGATCTATCACGAAGAAATTGCCATTGAGATGGCTGGCAATGCGCAGCTGCGCGCGCAACGGATGAATCCGTTATTTGGGCTATCTGTTTTGCTGGCCAATCTGGGTCGCTATCAGGATGGCGCGGAGTACGGCCGCCAAGCCTTGACTGCTGCGCGCGAAACCCTGCCTGCGGATAACCCGACCGTGCTCAACATAGAAACATCGTATGCCAACTCCCTCACCACCCTGCATCGGACTGCCGAGGCCGAGCCGCTGCTGCGCCACGTTGTTGCCGCACAGACGAAAGTGCTCGGGCCGGATCACAAGCACACATTACTCTCGAGACTTGCGCTGGTCGCGGATCTCGTTGATCAACATCGGGACGAGGAGGCGGCCGCCATGGGCTTGCAGGTAGCGCGCTCGCTCGAAGCGCTGCTGGGCGCTGATAATCTCTATGCCATGAGCGCGTGGAACTTTTATGGCGGCGCCGCCTGCGGCAGTCATCAAGAAGATCAAGGTCTCGCCGCGCTCAAGCGCGTGGCGGCCGCGCGGCAGCGGCTGTATCCGCCGGGAACCTGGGTCATCTCCAGTTCGCAACTGTCGATTGGTGTATGTCAGTTCCACATGCGTCGGTTCGGCGACTCCGAAGCCACCATGCTGGCTGCCGTGGCGGGACTTGAAGCCGCCCGGGGACCCAGCTTCAATCGGACTCAGGACGGCTATCGCGCGTTACGCGATCTGTACTCCGCGATTGGCAAGCCCGATGATGCTGCCCGCTGGAACACAAAGCTTCCGCACTGACTGCTCCTTGGTTATTCGCGAATGTTTCGCGCGCCTGATACGAAATCTGCTCTCGATACGCCTCTCTCCCTAGGGACCGCATTTGCGGCCCGCAACTTCAAGGCTAGGGAGATATCAGATGAAACGCATCTTGGGGCCGCAAGGCACTATCCGATCGCACGGCGGCAAGGCGCTACTAGCCTTGTTAGTGTGTGGACTGGCGAACGGCAAGGCCGGCGACGCGCTCGCCGCAGAACCCACACCGTCAAACTCGCAGCGTGGGAGCATCACCGGGCTGCCGCTCAACTTCGAGCGCAACCTCGGCCAAGCCCCGCAGCAGATCCAGTATCTTGCGCATGGACCTGCCTACGCGATTGCCATTACGGACCATGGCGCTGCGCTGACCCTGGGACAAGGCGCTCGCGCCTCGATGTCGCCGCAGGTCGTTCGATTGCGAGTGCGCGGCGCCAGTCGCGCCTCGATTCCGGCTGCCGAAGATCCTCTGCCCGGACGAGTCAACTATTTCATCGGTAATGATCCTTCCCGCTGGCGCACGAATATCGCCACCTACAACAAGGTCCGCTACGCCGGCGTGTACCCGGGAATCGACCTCATCTACTACGGCACGGAGGGGAAACTGGAATATGACTTTGCCGTGGCGCCTGGAGCTGCACCGAAGACGATTGGACTTGAGTTCGAGGGCGCGCGAGGCCTGCGTGTGGACGATCAAGGCGATCTTAGAATCCGGACGCAAGATCGTGAAATTGCCTTCCGGCGACCGGTTGCATACCAAGTCAACGAGCAGGGGCAACGCGCGCCGGTAACGGCAAGCTACCGCCTGCAGGGCAACCAGGTGCGATTCAAGGTGGGTGGGTACGATCACTCCAAGCAACTGATCATCGATCCGGTGCTGTCGTACTTCAGCTATTTGGGCGGCAGCGGTTACGACATCGCGGGTGTCGCGACGCCGACCGGCAGCCCATTCAATACTTCTGGGCAGGCAGCGGCAATCGACAGTGCCGGCGATCTGTACGTCACGGGATACACCGAGTCGGCCAACTTCCCCGTCAAAGCCGCCTATGAAACGGCGCCCACCAAAGTCCCTGCCGGCACACCGCCATCCGCGTTCGTCACCAAGTTTGCCCCCGATGGCAAGTCGGTGATCTTCTCGACCTATCTGGGCGGCACGGTGGGGTCGGATCAGGCATTCAGTATTGCTGTGGACTCGAGCGGCAATGCCATCGTGGTGGGGACCACGGGTTCCAATGATTTTCCGGTCACCGCCGGTGCTTATCAGACCGTGTGCAACCCTAAGTTCACCGCCGGCCCCAATGTGGAAGTGCCGAACTGTCCAGGCGGCTCAGGGTACGCAGCGTTCGTGAGCAAATTCAGTCCGAGCGGCGCACTGCTCGATTCCACTTTCTTGAGCGGCTCCAACACCAACACCACCGCTTACGCCGTGGCGGTGGACGCGACCGGGCGCGCGTACGTGGCCGGAGTGACGTTTCCCGGTGCGATCGTACCTGCCGGTATTGGGGCAAACCAGCAAATACCCTTTCCGACCACGCCCGGCGCAGTGTTGACCACGCCGCCTTATTCGACCGGTGGGGGCGGCTATCAAAACGTTTTGAGTGCGCAGCAAGATGCCTTTATCAGCGTGTTCGATCCTACCTTGAGCACGTTGCTTTACTCTTCGTTGTTCGGGGAACCCCAAGTTTCGAATGCGGGCCTGGGCTTCGAGGGTGCCAGTTTCACGATAGGGCAGGCGGTGACCGTGGATGCCGCAGGCAACTTCTATCTGGCGGGGACTTCGGAAGATGCCTCGCTCGAGACCACCGCCGGTGCGTACGAGGCCAGCGCATCGAGCTGCGGCACGGTGACCAACAACACGCTGCTCAACTGTGCTTTCGTGGCCAAGTTTTCCCCCGTGGGCAGTGGCACGCCGAGCCTGATCTACGGCACCTACCTCGGCCACACAGTGGGCGGTTCATATGGAGATTTGATGACCGGCATCGCGGCCGATGCAGCCGGGGACGCCTATGTCAACGGCTTTACCAACCAAGCGACGTTTCCCACCACCTCGGGTGCCTATCAGACCACCTGCGATCAGTACGGGGTCAATGGCAATACGGATACTGAGTGTGGTTCTGCGTTCATCGCCAAGTTGAACCCAAGCGGCACCGCGTTGCTGGCGAGCACGTATTTTGGGGGCTATTATGCCGGCGCGAACGGTACTCCCGATAACGTCACTTCAATGGGCCCGATCGCGCTGGATGCCTCCGGCAATGTGTATATCGACGGTGTCGCCGGGAACGGGCTGCCGCAAGTCAATCCGCTGGGCACCAACGATGGCACCGGCGGGGCGCAGTCACCCTTCGTCGCAGAGTTGAATCCCAGCTTGACGACGCTGCTGTTCTCGACGCTGTTCAGCACCGGCGGCCAAACCCAGATCGGAGTTGATGGTCTTGCGCTCGACGCGGCCGGCAACATCTATGTCGCGGGCAGTGTCGGCTCCCCGCCCACCTCTGCCGCAACCTCGGGAGCGTTCCAATCGGCGTATGGCGGCGGCACTTCGGATGCCTTCGTGGCCAAGATCGTGGTGCACACGCCGACCACGACCACCTTGAGCGCCGCGCCCACCTCGGCAACCGCTGGGACTGCGATTAACTTGACTGCCACTGTGGCGGAAGTGGGCGGCAGCAGCGTGCCCACCGGCACCGTGAGTTTCAAAGACGGGACCACGGCGCTTGGATCCATGACCTTGAATGGGACCGGCATTGCCGTCTACACCACCAGTAACTTGACTGTGGGGGCGCACTCGATCACCGCCGCTTACGGCGGAGATAGCGCCAATGGCGTATCCACCTCGACGGTTGCGAGCGTGACGGTCACAGCGGTTCCCGCGCCGACCGTCACGATTGGCGTAGCGCCAACCAGCATTGTGCTCGGCCAGAGCGCAACGCTGACCTGGTCCTCGGCCAATGCCACCGCCTGCACGGCCTCCAATGCTTGGACAGGAACGGAAGCGGTAAGCGGCACGCAAGCGATCACGCCGATGAGCGCGGGAACCTTGAACTACGTGCTGACCTGCACGGGCCCTGGTGGGAGCGGCAACGCCACCGCTGCGCTCACGGTCACCAATCCCACCCCCACCGTCACGCTTGCGGTGGCACCGACTTCAATCACTGTTGGCCAAAGCGCAACGCTGACGTGGTCCTCGGCCAATGCCACCGCCTGCACAGCCTCCAATGCTTGGAGTGGAACGGAAGCGGTTAGCGGTACGCTAACCGTAGCGCCGAGCACGGCGGGATCTTTCAGCTACGTGCTGACTTGCACCGGCGCCGGCGGCACCGCGAGCGGCACGGCTGCACTAACGGTCAACGCTGCGCCAAGCAAGAGCGGGGGAGGATCGATCGTCATCTGGGATCTGGTCGCCTTGGCGATCCTTGGTGGTGCCAGCGCTCGGCGCCGACTCAGGCTGCGTTGAGGCCTCAAGAGTGGGAACCACCGGGCCGCGCCTGACAAGCGCGGCCCTTTTCTGGGCCCCGTTTGTGCGCGCCCAAGGCGAATGGCGAGCCGCAGCGGCTTGCGACGCTCAGGCTTCGGACCGAGGCGGCCAGACACGCCAGTGGCCATGGCGCGCGCTGTAAATACCAAGCGTTGCTGCGGCAACGAGACAGACGGCGACCGCCACTATCGAAGCTTCCGGTCCAAAAGAACCGCCGGTCAACTGCACGGGTCCCGCGAGCGTTACTGATACCAAGCCATGGGATTGCCCGCCCGACACAGACGCGCCGAACAGTCCTCCTTCGGTAAAATTCCACCCGAAGTGCATGCCGATGGGGAGCCACAAGCTGCGCGACGCGGAATAGGCTACTCCGAGCAATACGCCGGCCTCCAAAGCGATGGCCGCGACACTTATGGGCGTGGCGCCGGTATTGAGTCCGTGCGCGGCGCCAAACAACACCGCGGAGATGATCAGGGCGGCAGTCGTCCCAAGCCATTCCTCCGCGATACGAAATATCGCGCCGCGAAACAGCAGCTCTTCGCCGACCGCTGCTGCGAGCGAGGCGCTCGCCTGGGTTGACAGGCCCGTGAAACCATTGAAGCGGATCTGCTGCACTTCTCCGGCAAGAAATAGCAGTGCCAAGACCAGGCAGAACAAGACGGCGCCCATCGCGACACCCGCAGTGATTCGCAATGGCGCATCGCGCGGAGCGAGCTCCGAAACCTGGCGGCGTTCGAAGTAACGAACTTCGAGCGAATACAGCCACAGCATACCCGCAGCGTATAAAGCCACGGACGCCAGCCACCAAAGCGGCCGGCCCGCGAGCGGCAGTGCATGGGCGATCCCTTGGATCAAGAGTTGCGATACGACCAGGAGCGCGAATAACGGTATCGCGAATACCAATAGCTTCACTATTTTGAAGCGCGCGATGAAGCGCCTGAATCCAACCCAGCGTGCCGATTCGTTTTTCATATCAAGGTGTTCTTGGAGCCGAGCGCTCGCGCAGCCGCGTCCATTTCTTGGCGATCAGCCTAGGAATCAGGCCTCGATCCGTCAAGGCATTCAAATTTGGGCTCGTATTGGTTACTGCGCCGAGTTGTTCCGGTACCGCCCAAACCACTCAAGAATCGCCGTACTCTGCTCCGCCAGCTGCGAGGGTCGCATCAACACGTGTGCCGCACCCGGGATTTCATACAGCTCAGTGGGAATGTGCCGCAGCTGCAGGGCGTGGTAGTACTGTTCAGCTTCGGCCACCGTGGTACGCAGGTCGTTCAACCCCACGACCACCATCGTGGGAGTTGTGACGTTGCCCACCAAGGAAAGGGGCGAGAGATTCCAGTAGGTCTGCTGATCCTCCCAAGGCATTTTCTTGAACCAATAACGGGCGCCGAACGCCGCCATATCGGTAGTCAGCAGCCAACTGGTCCAGTTGATCACCGGCCGCTGGGTCACCGCCGCCCGAAAACGATGTGTTTTGCCGACAATCCACGACGTGAGCACACCGCCGCCCGAAGATCCCGTGACGAACAGGTTATCGGCATCCACGCCGCCTTTTTTGATGGCGGCATCCACGATGCTCATGAGGTCGTCATAGTCGTGGCTGGGATAATTGTTGTAGATCGTATTGGCGAATTCTTCGCCGTAAGAAGTCGAGCCGCGCGGGTTGCCGTACACCACAACATAGCCCGCCGCTGCGTAAAGCTGATAATCGGCTGAAAATGTGGGTCCGTAACTGGCGTACGGACCGCCGTGAATCTCGAGAATCAATGGATATTTCTTGGCGGGATCGAAGTTCGGCGGGAGCAATTCCCAAGCATCGATCGAACGCCCGTCCGCGGAAGACTTGACCGGCAGTTCCGACAGTTTTCCGAGACTCACCTCCTCGAGGAGGGCGGAATTCAGATCCGTGAGGCGCTGAGTCTTGCCGTCGCGGGTGAGATAGACATCCGGCAAGTGATCCGGTCCGCCGCCGCTGTAGGCCAGCGCTCCCTTGTTCGATGCCGTAAATTCGCCGGCCGAGTAGGGCAGCTGAGTCGCGGCGCCGATGCTCGCGAGATCCGACGCCACGACATCCACACGTCCGGTCAAGCCGATGCGCGCCACCTTGGGGATGCCCTTGTCGTCGTACGCTACGTAGAGACTGTGTCCGTCGCCCGCCCACCTGACTTCGGTCAAGGATCGGTCCAGCGACTCGCCTATGACGCGTTGATTCGTGCCGTCGGCGTTCATCACGTTGAGCCGCACGTTCTGGTTTCCGACGTGCTTGTCTTGATAACCCAGATATGCGATGAGCTTTCCGTCCGGTGAAACGGTCGGCGCGTGATATGGCCCGATGTCGTGCGACAGCTGCTGCAAGCTGCCATCCGCCACGTTCACCCGGTAAATGCTCAATGTCATGGCCGTATGCCGACCCCAGTCCTGCGGCTCGCGCTTCCATTCCTCGCTGCGATTTCCCGCGAACAAGATAGACTTTCCGTCCGCCGACCAGGCAAGCGGCCCCGCATCGCTAAAATGTCCGGACGTCAGGGGCCGCGGCGCGCCGCCGCCCTCCGCCGACATGACATAGATATGGCGAAAACCCGGCTTTTCCAAGCCTTGTCCGTCGGCACGGAAATTCAGGGAGTCGATCACGATCGGCCCATCGGCCCAGTGCGCACCCGGCGGCTTTGGCAGCGGCTTGCCGATCGTGGGACCCGGTTCTGGCGCCAGCATCACGAACGCAATCTGTTTGCCATCCGGAGACCACGTGATATCGCTCGGCGCCTCGACCAGGTTGGTGATGTTCGCTGTTTCACCGCGCATCCAATGAATCGCAATCTGCGTTCGGCCATCCGCTCCGGTCGACAGATACGCGATTCGCGATCCATCCGGCGACCAGCGCGGCGATGATTGGGATCCCGGCCCGGTCGCCAGCGGCGTCTGTGCTCCGTTCGCCACGTCGATGAGCCATAACGACTCCGCCAGGCGGTCTGTCATGATGTCGTTTCTCGTGCGTGCGTAGACGATTTGCGCGCCGTCGGCGCGGACCTGTGGATCCGTAGCCCACTGCATATTGAACAAATCCTTTGGCTCCAGGACGCGCGGCGCGGCCTGTGCGGCGGCTGTAATCAACAAAGCCGATAAAGCGACACTTATAAGACGGCACATGAATGTTTGCCTCGACATGGGGGGTTATGCGTTACGTCGTCATGATAGTCCAGCTGCACATCGGGCATGCGATCAGAGCTTCCAGCGCGTGACGGGATCGGCGCCTCGCGCCGCCTAAGAAATTGAGGGCTCAAATCCACCACTTCGATCGTCCGCACATCATCCACGACCTGCGTGCGTCGCGCTGCGGCCTTGGCTGTTGCGCCGCGTTCGGTGGACTCCGCGGTGAGCGCCGGAAGGCTCAGGAGCAGGCAGACGATCAGCACGGCGGCTAAAGATAGCGGCGGACGCTGGATGGACTGGGGTTGGCGGTCGCGACGCTACCCTCGGGCTCATATTGGCTGCTTTTCTCCCAACAGAAAAATTATTGCTATTCCGGACAAATAACTTGTAGATTAACGTCACCACAGGGGAGCGGTCCAATGAAGTATGCAAGTTTTCTTCACTTAGCGTGCGCCGTCGCGTTCCTGGCGATCGCGACTGCGGCCACTGCGAACGACGCTTTATTGAGCGCAAACGAGAGCCCCTCGGTGCCTGACGCGGCCAATGTCGATTTTCGCTGGGACCAGAAGATTCCCTTGCGCGACGGGGTGCATCTGAGCGCGACGGTGTACTTGCCGATCAATCAAAAAGCGCCGGCACCATGCCTGTTCACGCTCACCCCATATATTGGACAGAGCTATCACGATCGCGGCGTTTATTTCGCTGCGCACGGCTATCCTTTTCTGACCGTGGATGTGCGCGGCCGCGGCAATTCCGAAGGGCAATTCGATCCGCTGCGGCAGGAAGCGCACGACGGCTACGATGTCGTGGAGTGGCTGGCGAAACAGCCCTATTGCAACGGCAAGATCTCGATGTGGGGCGGCTCTTATGCAGGCTACGATCAATGGGCGGCCGCCAAGGAATTTCCGCCGCATCTTGCGACCATCGTGCCGGTCGCAGCCCCCTACGTCGGCGTCGATTTCCCGATGCAGAACAACATTTTTTCCCCGTATGACGTGCAGTGGCTGACGTTCACCAGCGGGCATACATCGCAAGACAAGATTTTCGGCGACCAGGCGTTCTGGAAATACAAGGACCTTCGCTGGTTCGAATCGGGCGCGCCCTTCAAGGACTTCGATACGCAAGTCGGCGCCCCGTCGCCCATTTTTCAGCGTTGGATCCAGCATCCGCAACCGGATGCCTTTTGGGATGCCTATAATCCGACGGCCGAGCAATATGCACGTATCGAGATTCCGATCCTGACAATTACCGGTTCTTACGACGGTGATCAGCCCGGCGCGCTCACTCACTATCGGGAGTACATGAAGAATGCGTCCGCCGCGGGTCGTGCGCGGCACTACCTCATCATCGGACCGTGGGATCACGCCGCGACACGCACTCCGCGAGCGGAGATCGGCGGCCTGAAGTTCGGGCCGGCCAGTCTCGTGGACCTGCCGCGGTTGCATCTAGAATGGTATGCCTGGACCATGCAAGGCGGCCCGAAACCGCAGTTCCTGCAAAAGGCGGTCGCCTACTACGTCATGGGCGCGGAGCGCTGGCGTTATGCAGACACCCTGGAGGGAGTCACCAGCCAGTCGCAACCGTACTTCCTGGATTCGAACAGCAACGCCGCAGATGTGCTCGCCTCTGGTACGTTGGGTCCACAGGCAGCCAGCGGAAAACCGGATCACTATTCTTCCGACCCACGAGACCTGAGCTTCGCCGCCGACGAGGCGAACTCCGATTCCGGGGACCTGACCGATCAACGCGCCGACTACGCGCGGCGCGGCAAGCAGTTGGTTTATCACAGCGCGCCTTTCCCGAAAGATACGGAGTTGAGCGGTTTCTTCAAGCTGACGGCCTGGATTGGGATCGATCAGCCGGATACCGATTTTGCGGTGAGCATTTCCGAGATTCGCCCCGACGGCCGCAGCATCGCGCTGACCAGCGACGCAATCAGAGCACGTTATCGCGACAGTGCGCGCGAACCGAAGCTGGTTGCAACTCGCGCCCCGCAACGCTATGACTTCGATCATTTCACCTTCGTCTCGCGCCAAGTCGGCAAGGGCAGCCGCTTACGGTTGACGATCGCACCGATCAATTCGATCTTTACCGAGAAAAACTACAACTCCCCCAAGCCCGTGGCGGAGCAGACCATGAGCGATGCGCGCACGGTGACTGTGACGCTGTATCACGATGGGGCGCATCCCAGCGCGCTGTCGGTGCCCTTGGGGCAACCCTGACCGGCGCCTGCCGAGCGGGCGAGATCATAGGATCTGGTCTATTGCGCAGCACTCGTCCTGGCTGAGTTCAAAATCGAAAATGCCGAGGTCCTCGCGCATGTGACGCTCGGATTTGGTACCGGTGAGGGGCACCACGCCGATCTGGGTGAGAAAGCGAAACAAAATTTGGGCGGGCGTGCGCTTGCGAGTTGCGGCAGGACCTGTGATGGTCGCATGCGCCAGCAGCTGTGGATTGGCGCTTAGAGTCCAAAAACTCTGGTAGATGATTTGATTTTGATCGCAGTAAGCGCGGATGTCGCGGTCATAGTTCGTGTCCGCATAAAAGCGGTTTTGAACGACTGCCGGTTTGATTCTGGCGCCATCAAATAACCCCTTGAGATCGTCCAGGCGATAGCAGTTGCTGATGCCGAGCTGACGCACCTGGCCGGTGTCGACGAAGGTCTCGAGGGCGCGCCAGGCCGCCTGGGTTTGCGTCAGCGTGGGCATGGGAGAGTGAAGCAGCACGCAGTCGAGATAATCGGTTTGCAGATTCGCCAAGGAGATCGCCACGGATTGGGCGACTTGGCGCGGCAGCGGCGCTTTTCGATCGTAGGGGACGTGGTCCGGGTCCTGTCCGGAGAGCGATGTGAATTTCGTTTGCAGGTAGAGCTCGGCGCGCGTCAGTCCGCGGCCGAGGCACGCAAGGATTCCGGCGCCCGCGCCGGGCTCGTTGTAATGCTTGGGTTGGCAGGCTGTGTCGATGGCGCGAAAACCCGTTTGTATGGCGAGCGTCACCAGCCGTGCCGTGTCGGATTTCTTCCATGCGGTGCCATAGATAATCCTAGGGGCGCGGATTTTGCTGTTGGCGAGGATGACGGTCCACCAGGGTGCTAGGTGGCGTCCGCGGAGGCGAAACAGTCGCAGGAGAGGCAGGGGGACTACCGCTCGGCATAAAACCAGTCTCGCGCTCCGCGGCGCCTGACAATACTCTATTCTATTTTTGGCGCTTTCGGGTGGCAACGTCGGTATCGGCAGCAGGACCGCACCAGCCCGGAAGGTAGTCGGCCACGTCAGTCTTGGCGAGAGCCAAGGCTTCCTTGAGCGCGCGGCCGAAATTCTTTTGGACCAGTTTTCGCTTCATGCGGCGCCGCAGAAAATCGGCCCACAAGAACTCGGTGAAGGGAATCGTCTCCTTGGCGAATCCTCCTGCGCGGCGAAGCTCGCCGGCGAGCGTTCGGAACGGATCGTCGCGCAAATCCTTCACTGAATTCGGGAGGTCGGTGTGAGAGCAGCGGCGACCGCGCTCATCATAGGGGTGCAACCAGCCTCTGTTGTCCATGACGAACCAAAAAGCTGCGGTTTCGAGCTTGCGCAGGTCGGCAATGACAAGCGTCAGCACGCTTTTGACACCCTCATCGTAGAGGGCGCGGGCTAGATGATGGTTGTCGATGAGATAGTGGTGCCCGCCGGGACCTAAAATGACGGGGATCATATGTTTGCCCAGAAATCTTGCGGCCTTCTTACCGCGCTGTTGACGCAAATGATTCCGACGCTGCCGCACTTCTCCGAGCCCCACGGTAACCTGGGTCGGTCGAAGGTCGGAAATCAGCACAGGCCTCACCGAGGGACGCAGCTTGGTATCCATTTAACTTCTCACTGGTAGCGTTCGGATTGGACCGAATTTTGCGACGCTCAAGTGCCTCAGGGGCCGGTGTGCGCCTCGTTGCCGCCGCCCGTACCGCCGGCGGGGACGCTCGATTCGTCCAAGCCAATACGTAAATTCTTATAGTTGAATAGCGCGTTGTAGAGCATGCGGAATTCACCGAAGTTCTGCCACCGATAGATGGGGTTGGTGGCGAACATCAGCACCTGGCCGGCATCCACCGGCGACAGCACGATGGCCGGCCGGTCTTTGATTTCGTCGGCGCCGTTCATGAAGCCGCTGAGCACGCTTTTCTCCCCGCCCGGAAACTCCATCAAAACGTTCTTCTTGTCGCGCAAAGGAACGAAGAGCAGTGCGCTGCTCGCCCAGCGCACCGAAAGTTCATGATCCGCGTAGCCGTAAAAGATCGGGCTGGCCGGTTTCAATACCTTGGCAGCGACAATCGGCCCAGGGGCGTAGAATGCGGCCGACGGTTTATTGACCTCGATATCGGGGGTCAAACCGAACTCCGCCGGAACCGCGCTCGACTGTCCAAGCGTAATCAGCGTGCCGCCTTCGCTCACGAATTTGCGCAGCTGTTCCAAGCCGGCCAGACCCATTCCGCCGCGGATATCGGCTGAAGAACCGTAATCTCCCAAGAATTTGTAGCGAGCGGTCTTGGTATAGGGAAGCGGTTGTCCGTAATCGGGGATGTCGTAGACCACATCCTTGGCCGAGCGCCCCTGGCTGGGAACGATGATTACGTCGTACTTGGCGCGAAGATTCCCGGCGCGCACCTGCTCTTTAAAGATCAGTTGGTACGGGGTTTCAGATTGGTCGAAGGCGTAGCGCACCCAACCGACATTCTGGGTGCTTCCCCATGTGCTGTACATCGCGATGCGCGGCATCGCCGCCTCATGGGCGTGAATGGTTGGCTTGTCGGGCAACGCAATCGCCGTCAGGCCGAGCGGTATCACCGCGGCCTTGAGCTTATTATAAGCGCCTCCGCCGATGATGAAGGAGCCGGCCGGAATCGTGCGTTTGTTCGAAGTAAACGCCTGCTCGGCGATCTGGATCGAAACTCCCCGCAGCCGGCTGCGCAGGGTCGCGAGATTGATCGAGCCATAGTCGAGCACGGCATAAGCGGTTGCGGAGGGAGCATCGATCGAGCCCTGCGGGTCGTAATTCGCCACCGGCTGGACCGGAATCTCCAGCGCAGCCTTATCCTCGCTCTCCACCACCTGAACGTGGGCCATCATGCCCATGGTCCACGCGGCGTCGTCGTAGGTTTTCAGTTTGGTATCGGGGAAAGTCTGCTTACTGAGCAGGGTCCTCGCGAGCGGACCATAGGGCTGATCGAGCTTGACGACAAACGAGCCGGGCGGGTAGGAGCCTTCCTTGATTTTTATGGTCCCAGTCGAGGCGCCGATTTCGATTCCTTGCAGACGCAATAAATTGATCAGGATCGCGGAGCGCGTCATGTCGGGCCGGCCGCCGGGAACGATGAAGGCGTAAGGCGCGCGCGTCAGGGCTGCGGTGACGGCGTCACGGCTTTTCTTATAGAAATTTTCGAGTACTGCCTGGGGGAGCATCGATGTCTGTTGCAAGCCGGTGAGCAACGCCGTTTCCATATAGTTGGTGTTATCGCGCATCGACCACTGCACGGTTTCGTAGGGCGGGGAAGGCCGGTACCACTCACGGGTGGTTTGATCGTTGGGATGAATGTCATCGGTAGCGCCCGGAATGGGCTTCACGTGACGCAACATGGTGTTGGCGCCGCCGTTGCCGAAAGTCTCGTACATGCGGACCAGGCCGTTGTGGTTGGACGACATGAAACCGAGATAGCCGGGCGACCACATATCGACGAAGTCGTGCGTCCAGACGCCGGGCATGCCGTAGTTCGCCATTTGGCCATCTCGAAGTTCGCGAACCAGGGCATTTCGCCGTACAGGATCGGGTCGAGCGTGGGGTTCTGCGGCGCCTGTCCGCTGAAGGTGTACAGAAATGGCTCGGATTCATGCAGGTCGTGCATGATGGGCGGGTGCCAGTCGAGATAGAAGCCGAGCAGATTGCGCATGGTCATCCGGTGAGTAATTGATGTCGCGATTGTTGTCGTGATAGATGTACTTTCCCCAGTAGGGCACGTTATGCACCGGCGAAACATCGTCGGTATCGTCGGATCTTGTTGCGGTAGTACCAGTCGGTGTAGCGATCGCGTCCATCGGGGTCGGTTGCCGGGTTGATCGCGACGATCACATTCGCGCGAATTCCGTCGATCACCGGACTCTCCTCGACGGCGAGCCGGTAAGCGAGCTCCATGAGCATTTCGGGCGGACCGGTTTCCGAACTGTGCAGACCTCCGAGGACCACGTACATCGGTTTGGTCTGAGCGATAATTTCATGCGCCTGCGGCTCGGTGATTCCGCGCGGATCGGCCAGCTTCGCGAGGTTCTTGCGGTTGGCCTCCGCGTTGCGAATATTTTCATCGGCAGAAACAAGCACAATCACGGTTTCCCGGCCTTCCTCGGTTTTGCCGGTCGGGATAATCTTCACGCGCGGCGATTTGTCGGCCAGGGCACGGTAGTATTTCAAAATGTCGGCGTAGTAGTGCAGCACGCGCGGGGCGCCAATGTCGTCTCCCAATACCTCGCGAGGCGAGGGCACGGTGCTGGATGCCGGCAAATGATCCACGAGCGGGCTTGTAAATTCTGGTTTGGTGATCCACTGCTGCTGGTGCTGGGCGAAGAGTTCGTCCATGGCTTGGCCTGCGGCGCGCGCCTGGGCAATGCCTACAAAGCCAATGGTGATGAGCGCGAGTCTTTTGGCATGCATTA
This sequence comes from uncultured Gammaproteobacteria bacterium, assembly GCA_963812125.1. Classification (GTDB taxonomy): domain Bacteria; phylum Pseudomonadota; class Gammaproteobacteria; order Steroidobacterales; family Steroidobacteraceae; genus Bog-1198. The sequence continues at coordinate 79,007 of CAWETY010000010.1, read as the reverse complement.
TTGTCATCCTCTTGGCTTGAGCCGACCGGGGCAAAAACGCCTCGGGCGCCGCCGACGAAGCCATTGTACTATTCGATTGTGCCATCGTCGCCGCGATGAATGGCCGTTTGGCGTTGCGCTGTGGATAAGGCGGAGATGTCTGCATGCACATGATCATCCCAAGCACCACATCAATCGAGGTGTTTGCCGTGGCAGCCACCCTGTTGCTGTTGACCCCTGGCCCAGCGGTGCTCTACGTCGTTGCGCGCAGCGTCGAGCAAGGCCGCATTGCCGGCTTGGCTTCGGTTTTCGGGATCACAACGGGAACGCTCGTGCACGTCCTGGCATCGACGCTGGGGCTCTCGGCGCTGCTCGCCTCCTCGGCGCTTGCATTCGCGCTGGTCAAATACGCAGGCGCCGGATATCTGATCTATATCGGCCTGCGCCGGATTCTCAATCGATCCGACGCGACGGCCTCGCCGGCGAAGCTGCCGCGGCGAAGTTTGGCCACCCTGTATCGTGATGGTTTCATCGTCAATGTTCTGAATCCGAAGACTGCACTGTTCTTCCTCGCATTCTTGCCTCAATTCGTCGATCAAGCCCGGGGCGCGGTGCCAATGCAGATCGCCTTCCTCGGGCTGATGTTCACTTTGATGGGCTTGACGAGTGACGGGCTCTATGCGCTTGTCGCCGGCACGGCGGGGGTTTGGGCCAAGCGTCAGAGTCGCTTCGTTGGCTGGGGACGCTACGTCACCGGCGGGGTCTTTATTGGTCTCGGCCTAACCGCAGCTCTGGCGGGCGGGCGCAAGTAGCCGAAGCGGGCACGGAGTCATAGCTCCTGCTTGTAAACCGTTCCTTCCTTCATCACGAACCGCACGTGCTCGAGCGTGCGGATATCGGCAATCGGATCGCCGTTCACGGCGATGATATCGGCGGATTTTCCCGGAGTGATCGAACCGAAGAGTTCGGAATGACCGATGAGATCGGCGGCATTGACGGTCGCCGCCTGAATTGCCTGCATCGGGGTCATTCCATACTTGACCATGAATGCGAATTGACGGGCGTTTATCCCATGAGGACAAACGCCTGCATCCGTTCCAAATGACATTTTAACGCCGGCGCGCACGGCCTTGGCAAAGTTGCGGCGCTGTGTTTCTCCCAAACCTGCGTCATGCGCCAGGAAGTCGGCCGGCGTTGCGGGATCCGACTGTATGCATTCTTCATCGTAGATGTCCATGTCCAGATAGGTGCCGTGCTGTTTCGCGAGCGCAATTCCTTCATCGTCGATGAGGGTGGCGTGTTCAATGGACGCGACGCCGCCGCGGATCGCATTCTTGATGCCAGCTGCATCGTGCGCATGCGCCTCGACCCGCAGGCCGAAGTTGGCGGCTTCGTCTACGGCGGCTTTGATCTCTTCGGGAGTGAATTCGATGGACTTCGCGTTGCTGCCATGCGTGAGTACCGCGCCAGTGGTCAAAATCTTGATGTGATCGGCACCCAAATGCGCAAGTTCGCGCACAACTCGCCGCACCTCCCAGGGACCGTTGGCGATGCCGAAGCGCAGATCCAGCGGCAGCTCGATGTCCTTGGCCAGTCCCGTCATCGCGCCGGCTCCTTCGCTGATGGTCAGGTACGCGCCGGCGACATACATGCGCGGCCCGATGAAGATTCCCTTGGCGATCGCGTCGCGCATGGCGACATCGTTGAAGGCGCGATAGACACCCACGTCGCGCACCGTGGTGAAGCCGGCCAGCAGGGTCGCACGTGCATTTGGTATGGCTGCGTAGGCTGTCTCGCTTGCGCTCATTCGCAATGAAATCAAAGGGTCGGGGTCGTGCAAGTCTGCCAAGTGCGTATGACAGTCGACCAGCCCCGGCAACACGGTCATCTTCGACAGATCGATGACGGCGACGTCATCGGGTATCTTGATGTTGGAGCCAACCGCTTGGATTTTGCCGCCCTGAACCAGGATAGTTTGATTCGCCAACGTTTGTCCGTTCTGCACATCGATGAATTTGCCCGCGCGAATTGCCACGAGGCTCGGCGTCGCCGACCCGGGTTGCTGCGCCAGGCACATTGCCGGTACCAGCGCCAAACACAGAGCCTGGATAAATATTGTTTTCACGGGTGTCCCTTTGAAGATGAATCATAGGCATTTCACAAAGAATAGTATCCTACGGGCATGGTCAGTAAGTATTTCGCCGTTTGTGTGGTTCTTCTGGCGACGGCGTTGGCCGGCGCGCGCGGCACTGTCGCGGTTGCCGCTGAACCGCTTGGCGCTCATTGGCTGGTGACCGCAGATCTACACGGGACGCCTCTCTATGGCCGGATGGATATCGAGCAGCAGGGCCGGAGGATCACAGGATCGTTTTATGGAGACGGGTTCGAAGGTTCGGGTGTTGTGCTGATGATCGGCAAAGAGCGGCTGAAAGCCTTGATGACAGCCGACAAAAAGTAGAATTCTGCGGCCGATCGCGCCAGAAGTTGCCGCAGACGGGAAACAAATGGGGAACCTGATGAACACAATTCTTTTGGATCGCGCTCTTTCCGTACTATGCGCGACGTGTCTCACGATCAGTCTCGCGGGGGCGGCCCCGGGTCACAGCGGTGCTGCGGCGTCCACCGGAGCCTTCACCATCGAGCAGATTCTAAGCGCACCGTTTCCTTCCGACTTGGTTGCCTCTTCTGACGGAAATCATTTTGCATGGGTGAGTAACGCGGCCGGCCGGCGTAATGTATGGCTCGCCACGCATCGCGCCTCGGGAAACGGTTATGAGACACGGCCGCTCACAGCGTATACCGAGGATGACGGTCAAGACATGGCGGATCTGGCCTTCGTGCCGCGGCACGAAGGCGTATTGTTCGTTCGCGGCGGGGATTTTGAGGATCCGGACAAGTCAGCCCCGAACCCCGCTCATCTCACCGCAGGCGTGGATCAGGCGATCTATTGGGTCGATGCCCATGGCGGTCCTCCGCTAAAGCTCGTCGAAGGACACGCTCCTGTGGCCTCAGCGGATGGTGAGCGGATTTTGTTCCTGCGCAAGGGTGAAATCTGGTCCGTGGCATTGCAGCCCGACGCCAAGCCGTCCCAGCTTTTCAAGGCGCGCGGCAATCTCGGCTCCTTGCGTTTCTCGCCGGATGGAAATCTCCTGGCGTTCGTCAGCAACCGCGGCGACCACAGTTTCGTGGGCGTTTATTCATTCAAGCTGCAAACCTTGCGTTGGATCGATCCCGCGGCCGCTTTGGACTTGGAACCGCGCTGGTCGCCCGATGGCTCGCGGCTGGCGTTTTTGCGGCTGCCATGGAGCCACGACGAAGTGGGTATCGGTCCGCATCGAACCGGACAACCGTGGTCTATCCGCGTGGCTCCCGTTTCGGGGGAGTTCCCCGCGCGCGAGGTGTATCGGGCTCCGCGAGGCGCGGGCAGCGTATTCCACCCGCTGAGTTCCGACATGCAATTGTTCTGGACGCGCGGAGACCAACTGGTATTTCCGGCCGAGAACGACGGCTGGCTGCACCTCTATGCGGTGCCTGCGGACGGCGGCCGGCCGCAACTTCTGACACCCGGCAACTTCGAGATTGAGTATGCCGCGGCCGTACCCAATGGCAGCGCCATCGTTTACGCTGGCAACTCCGGCGACATCGACCGCCGGCATCTGTGGCGGCTGAGTTTTCCGGGTGCGGCACCGGTCGCTTTGACCAGCGGTAACGGCATAGAAACCATGCCCGCAGTTGCTTCCGACGGCGTGTCGATCGGCTTTTTACGCGCGGATGCGCAGTTGCCGATGCGGATTGCGGTTCTCGAAGCGGGAAAAACGAGAGTCGATCTGGCTCGCGAGGGCATGCCCAAGGATTTTCCGGCCTCGCTGGTGACACCGGAGTCGCTGGTGCTGCCGCTGCGCGCCGGCGTCGCTGCCCATGGTCAGTTATTCTTGCCGCCCGGGGGACCCGCTGCCACGCGACATCCGGCTGTGGTGTTCATGCACGGCGGTCCGGTTAGGCAAATGTTGGCCGGCTGGCATTACATGGATTACTACAGCAACGCCTACGCTCTCAATCAATTTTTGGCGAGCCAGGGCTACGTCGTTCTGGCTCTCAACTACCGCTCGGGAATCGGCTATGGTCTCGACTACCGGGAAGCGGAACACTTCGGGGCCACCGGGGCGAGCGAGTACAACGATTTGCTGTCGGCCGCGGCCTACCTGCGCGCGCGACAAGATGTGGATCCCGCGCGCATCGGTCTGTGGGGCGGCAGCTATGGCGGCTATATGACGGCGCTGGGACTTTCGCGCAACTCGGATCTGTTCGCCGCCGGCGTAGATCTGCATGGCGTGCACGACTGGCACAATTGGAGTCTCGGCGAGCGGGGCGGCCGGGATTTTTACGCTCTTGACGCCACTGCGGATGAGTTGGCAACGGCTCTTGCGGCCTCGCCCATCAGCGCGGTGTCAACGTGGCGCTCGCCGGTGCTGCTTATTCACGGTGACGATGATCGTAACGTGGCTTTCTCGGAAACCATGCGGCTGGTGGAGGCGCTGAATCGACAGGGAGTCGATTGCCAGGAGCTCATCTTCCCCGATGAAATACATGGCTTCCTGCGCCACGCGAGTTGGCTGCGCGCATATCACGCAGTCGCTAATTTTCTCGACGCCAAGTTGTCGCCCGGTAGCAAGGGGCGCGATTAGCGGCTGCGCGTGCGGGATTCCGCCGAAGGGGCGGCGCCGCCCCGCGATGTGCCATGGAAGTCGACCGGCCGGTCTTACTGCGCACTACCTTTCGGACTTATCTACCCGCAGACTTCTAGACGCCGCGAGAAGATCCTCGACATGAATCTGCAGCCGGCTCGCTATCGATTGGATTTCGGAGGCGGTGATGGGCCGCCCTTCCGTTTCTTTATTTTCCAAGTCGCGAACCAGTGTTCTAATGGATGTCGCGGTTTCGTCCAAAATTTTTCGCTGGTCGTTACGCGGTGTCTTGATCATCCTTAAGCCATTCCTTTCTGACGAACCGAGACAGATTATTTCTGCTAAGGCTCGAGCTCTCCATAGCCCGTCGCCCCGGAGTGCGCTCGGATCATCTCCTACGGCGGGTCGGTCCCGTCTGTCGGATTATTCATACGCGAATTGACGGCGATTTTGGCGTGCAGGGAAGGAATGAGAGTCTCGGTAAGATCAGCCAACTTATCGTAGAGCGAGGCGATCAGAAGAAGTTGTCGCCGCGCATCGCCAGCTCGCACCTTGCCGGCCTTGGCGCGGATGTCACGCGCCTCTTGCCGATAATCTGGAGTGCTGTCCTGGGACGAACGACGCATCGCGCGACCCTAACAGAGCAATTTTGTAGGAGATGAAGGGGGCAACCCGCTGAATGATCGTAGGAATTGGCTTACGTAACGCTCCAGCGCCCGATTACTCCTCGATTTGGCCTTGCGTCTTCATTTAGAGCTCGAACATGCGATGCGCCGAAGATTTGCCCGCAAGGGCTACAATGGCGGCATCCCGCAAGGGTGAAATACGCCGGTCCCGTGCATGCATGGCAAAGTGAGCAAGCTATCGAACGCAGCATTGTCGGCGATGCTGATTGTTTGCAGCGCGGTTCATTCAGAGTCGATTCCGCTCATTCACGCGCATGGCACGCTGCAAGTGCCCGCTGTCATCAACGGCAAGATTTCCCTGAATTTCACAATCGATAGCGGCGCCACGGACGTTTCTATTCCCGCCAGCGTATTTTTCGCGCTTACCCGCTCCGGAACTGTTGCGCCTCGCGATTTGCTCGATAAGCGGATGTACACGCTCGCTGATGGATCCGGAGAAATCTCGCAACGCTTTCGCATTCGCTCCTTGCGAGTCGGCAGCCTCGAGGTTCGAGACGTTATCGCTTCGGTCGGCGATTCCGGCGGTATGCTATTACTGGGGCAAAGCTTTCTATCGCGATTAAAATCTTGGTCGATCGACAACGAACGGCAAGCCCTGCTGATAACCGAGTCAGTTCCTTCTCGTCCGCCGTTGATTACACCGCGTCCCAATGCAGGCAAAGGGAGCGGCGGTTGGGTGCAAGTCACGGCCCTGAATGAGCCGGCGGGAGAATATTTTGTAAATACCGCGAGCTTTCGGCTTTACGGCAACACCCGTTCGCTGTGGGAGAAGCACTCCTTTCCGCCGCATCGGGAAAAGTGGCAGGGCAAGTGGGTGGATTACGCGGTGGATCACTGGGAATTTGACTGCGATGAAGGGAAGGTCAGATTGGACGCGAGGACGGATTTCTACGATGACGGCACGCGCTGGGTAGCTGATTCCAAGTTGATTTCCTCAACTGCTTGGCACATGGTCCCGCCGCAGTCAATCAAGGACGGCGAGATGCGGTTGCTCTGCGATTGGCGACTGCACGAGTGATGATTGGCGACTGCACGAGCGGTGCCGGAGACTTTGAGGGAAGCACCTGCGCCGACGATGACGTCCTCGCCTCGCTGAAAATCTCAAACCCGCTGTTGGTCCCGCAACAAGGCTTTGACGTGCCGATGAATCAACACCGACACATAGGTTTTTATCCTGGCGGTTCCTTCTAACCTTGCACGTTCGCTGGCGTAGAGGCTTGCAACCAACTCGCGGGGCATGCGCGTTTCGCGGGCCAACGACTCGATCTCGGTATCGACATGCGATGAGTCGCCGGATTCATGCTCGCTTGTAGGAAGAATTCTTTGATGCATTGTGGCATTTTACTCATGCAGGGGCGTGCTGGCTCTTTTGAGATTAAAATTTGCCATTCCGAATCAATTGTGGGCCAAAAACTCATTCGCAACGGCCAATTGAGGCGAAGAACCTTGCCTCGGGGCGCCGCGCACCAGGGGGAAGCTCAAGCCAGATGGAACTGATACAGCCAAGTCTCGGAGAGGGTCTGCGCGCCATTCTCGAGATATAGCCGCATATCGACGACGTTGGGACCCGCGCCGGTGAAATCGAATTGGGCGCGCCAGTGTCCCGGTACCCCATCAGGCACCGCTTCGGTGAAGACATAGGAAAAGGTGCCGGACGATGACCACAATATGGGTTTGGGTTTGACGCCGTACGGCAGAGATTCGAGCGGACCTCCCAGGAACTCCACCACGAATTTGTGCACTCCCTTGGGCCGTGGCTTGCCGGGCTCGCCGCCACGGCCGAGACGAGTTGCGACACAGCGCGCGAGAGAAGTCTCGTGCGGCTCGGTAGCGCACCATTGCAGGCGATAACGGAAGCGCAGTTTGGAGCTCGCTCTAACCGGCTCTTTGGGCACCCACATGGCAACGATGTTGTCTTCAGTCTCGTCGTTAGTGGGCAGCTCGATGAGCTGGATCCCGCCTTTGCCCCAATCGTCGAGCGGCTCCACCCACAGGCTGGGGCGGCGATCGTAGCGTACGCCATCCAGGTAGTGATCGAAGATTCGATCTCGTTGCAACAGGCCAAAGCCTCGCGGAGCCCGGTCATCGAACGTCGAGACTGAAGGCGACGCGGGGTCATTCAGCGGCCGCCAGATGTACTCGCCGGCGCCGGTCCAGAGCGCCAGTCCATCCGAGTCATGCACTTCGGGGCGCCAATCGATGCCGGTGGGTTTGACGGTCTCGGAAAACCAGAACATGGAGCTCATGGGTGCGATGCCGAGTTGAGCGATGTCCCGACGCGGGAATATGCGCGCCTCGACTTCCATTACAACACCATGATGCCTTTGAAGCACGAAGCGATATGCGCCGGTCAGGCTGGGACCATCCAGCGCCGCGTAGACCGTGATTTGATTGGCTCCGTCGGCCGGCGGCTCGAAGTAGAAACCGATAAAATCCGGAAATTCTTCCGGGCGGCCCGGCGTCGATACGTCCACGGCGATGCCGCGCGCGGATAGACCATACTGGCCCAGCTCGCCGATGCCGCGGAAATAGGAGGCACCGAGGAAAGCCGCCCAGTCGTTGCTATGCCAGTCGAGATTCCTGACATCTCCCAGCCGGCTCTCCTGTACACGGAAACCGGCGAACCCGGCATCTTTCGGCAACTCTCGCGCAGGACTGGTCGCCGGCATGCTGAAGTAGGCGGGGTCGTACAGGATCTCGCGCGCGCTCGCCGCCTCGCCGGCGGCCGAGAGTACCCACATGTGCACCGGCGTGCGGAAGTACCTGCCCAACGCGAAGAACGTGACCGGGTATTGGCCGGGACCGTCGAGGAAAAGCGCGTTCTCGGGATTGAACTTGATTTTGCCATGCTCGTCGTAGCCAATTCGGTCGAGCACGCCTGATGGCAACGTTTTGTCGCGTACGTATGCGGTTGCGGCTCGCAGTTGCATCTCAGTGGTCAGCCCATCGAATGAGAACGCTTGAGGCTTTCCCAGCTTCAAGCGCAAGACTGCGGCCGATGCGGAAAGCGGAAATCCCAGTGCCGACAGGGCAAGTGAGGAGGCAGCGCCCGCGAGTAAGGAACGGCGGGCAATCATCTACGCTGCAAGGTTCTTCCGACCGGGCCGGGATTGTTACGGACCCTTTCCGCTGCTTCGATATGCCGCGCTTTTGCAAGCGCCTCGCGCGCAATCGCATCGCTGACATCGACGCTCAGCAGATCACCGGCGGCGTATTCATTGTTCATGGCTATTTACGGCCGGTCACATTGGCGCCGAGCTGCTCGTCAGTCGTCTTGCCGGGTTTGAGAACGTCGCCCTCCATGACGTCGCCTGCCGCTTGGGTGGCTGCAAATTTCCCAAAGCGTGAAACGCGCTGCCGTTGCGTTTGAGGGATCGTGCCGCTCGTGCTTACCTCGGAATCCAAACGGGGTGAAATCGCCCATCTCACTTGCTGTTCTGCGGCGAGCCAGTCGTCGAGCGCATGGCTTCCAAGAAATCCGCGCTTCTGAGCGAGATAGTAGGCCGCCTCCGCGATCATGCGATGCCACTCCGGTTGTTGCGGAGGGTCAAACGAGCGTGTTGGCGTTTCGGACGAGCCGGGCATGATGCGAAATATCGTATTGTGCAAGGAAGCCGTGGCTTGTCAGGCATTTCCGCGAGCACATGTCGGAAAGCGTCGCATGTGATCGAGTCCTCGAGAGTTCACTGCAGAGGATCATCGTCGCAACCGTCCCGCGAGCATGCGCAACCTCATTTCCGTCCGGGCGCTCAATGCTGAAGCTCATGCCGGAACATGCCATTATGGCGGGACGCCGATCCCGTTTAGGCGATCCATGCAACACGGATGGGCACCTGATGCTTAATCACCGCGATTCAAGGGTTCAACTCAGCCAGTCCGTTTTGCGCATCGGGACTGTTATTGTTGCAGTACTTCTGCTGGGCGCGTGCCGCCGCCAGGATGAATTGATTACTCTAGACCGGGAGGTATTCATTGGCGGCATCAAACCTCGAGTGGATTCAATCGCAAGAAGACGCGATGGCGGCTTTGTGGTCACCGGCGCTGGGGTTGGCGCATGGGTGGTGGCCACGGACAGCCTCGGCAACGTTTTGTGGCGATACAACGATCCAATCGAGGAGATAAATCGCACTGTCAGCCAGTCAGAACCGCAGAGCGAATTTCACGGGGCGGTGACGCTGCCGAACGGGAATACCCTGCTCTGCGGCGGGAAATACCATTCCGGGCGTACGGAAAATCTATTGGTCATACTCGATCGAAACGGGGGCGTCGTCGAAAAGCGCGCGGAAGCGCCGAACGACCATGCATCGTTTACGTATTCAAATTTTCATCAGTGCTTTTCGTGGAAGGATGGAGTGCTGCTGCTTGGAAATGCAAATGACGGCACGCACGGCTACATATGGTTGGTGGAACTGGACGGCAATGCTGTGAGGAGACGGCAGGTCTTCGTAGACAACGCTTCGACCGTTACGGCTGGCAGTGTAGGTCTGTCCCCCAGTTTTGTTTTCACAGCGTGGGAGTCAAGCGACAGTTTTCGGGTAATTAGAAGCAATGAAACAGGCGCAACGCTAGCCAAGAGGGTTCTTGCGGGAGAATTTATTGTGCAGTTGCGCTCCGTGGCGCAAACCAGCAAAACGTCGATTCTCATCTATCGCGCTGGCAAAGCCTTTCTCTATGAGCTCGATGAGCGCTTGCAAGATGCTCAAGCGCCGCAGGAGCTCGAGGGTTACTTTGACCCACAGGCGGGCCGGGGCTATGTGCTTGCCGACGGATCAATGGTGTTATTTGCACGACGCTCAAATGCGGCAATAGGACTGATCACTGCCAAAGGTAAGACTCGAGCAATCCGAACATTCGCTCCTAAGTACACCTCGATCTCCGTGAGTGATGCGGTTCCCATTTCGGCGAATCAATTCGTGACCGTGCGCGGAAGCGTCGGTCAAGATTCGAAAGAGCAGGGCTTGGTCATGTCGTGGGTTACGATCAAAGAGGGCAGGTGAGCGTGAGCGCCTGCACCGGACACTACCAAGAGACCGTCGAACTGTTTGGTCCGATCAGCGCTACGTGAATCGTTGAACAAGTCGGGGCTGCGGGAGTCGCCGGTGTTTCCTTCGCCGGTCCTTCGGCACGACTCAGTGGGTGAAATAGCGGCGGTTCAAGAGCGCAGCGACTTTGGCGTGGTGCTGGTCCAATTGTGTCTTGGTTGTCTCCAGAAACTGTTTGAGCGGCGCATCGGTTTCGAAGCGCAGCATCACCGCTACCAGGTGGCGTTGCTCGTCTAGCGAGTTATAAAACATGAGCAGGGCCTCGCGCTCGAAGGCGATGCCGGTCTTGCCCAAGACCGGCGTGAAATCCTTGGCGAGATCCTCGCCGATGGCCTTGCGCTCATCAGTCTCGATGGCGGACATGGTGGTCGCATCTAGACGCATGGCGGGATATTCATGGGAGAGCTTCTTCATGGTGTCGGCCAGCTGCTGGTAAAATCGCACCAGGTCATGGGTGAGGCGCCCCATTTCTTCGGGTTTGTCCTTGAACATCAGCAGCCATTTGAGTTTCGGAATGCCATCGGCTTCGTGGTAGAGCAGGCTGTAGCCGATGGACAGTTGCCCGCGTGATGAGGTGTCCGAGCCGGGCTTCGTGTCGCTCAAGTGGGTGCAAGCCGCGAGGCTGAGCAGCAGCACCAACCCAATGAAGCGAGTCAAGCTCGTCGGCGGGTTCGGGATTTCAGTGAGCATCGGTCTTTAACCCTCATCGGCGCGAAAACCGCGGCATTGCATTCTTCCGTGTTGCAACGCGTAAGCGGCGCCGCCTCGTCAGAGTCTGCCGGCTTCGTGGTTGCCGTTGCAGGACTCAGGGTGCAAGCCTCGTAGGATGAATGCTCGTATTGACGAGCGATTCGCGTCCACCAGCCGCATGGATCGGCCGACGAATACCATGACCCAATTCGCATCGTCGTAGCGGGTCCGGCGCGACAATTGGAGATTGATTTCCTCCAGAAGGACGGTCGATGGCGAGGCGCCGGGGATTTTTCGACGATCTGATGTCAATCGGACTGAAGCTGCCTTGGAAGGCGGCTTTGGCAGCGGCGGCGATCATCTTCAGGTTAACGGCAGCCGCATGATGAACAACAGCAACGACCAGTTCTCTTCGCTCTCGCCTCGCCGCAGATGGCTTTTTGCTTTGGCGTTCTGGATGGCTGGGATCGCGATTATTGGCGTCGCGCTCGGCTTCATCCCGGTCGCACCGCAAGACATTCACGCGCCGCGGTGGATTGTGGGGGCCGCGGGGGTGACCTTCATTGCCGGTGGAATCGCCCCGTTTTCTGCCCAATGGGGTCCTTCCTCTAAGCTGTCGCAGATCATCGGCGCGGCGGTCGTATTGCCCCTCACGCTCGTGGCGAACTGGGCGGCATTTGGCCCGGGCGAGCGTCAGTTCTCAGGGGGATTGACTTTAGGTATTGTCGCCGTTTCGCAGCAGTCTTCTGAATTGAGCGGACGCATCGCGTTTGGCATCGGGGCGGTCCTGCTCGATGTGCTCATCGTGGCGATCGTCGTGCGGGGTCTCCGCAGTAAAACAAACGCGAGCGATTGAAGGCGGACGCGGAAGCCGGGGTTGCTTGGCGTGGTGAAAACCGCGGCAAGACATTGGCGCACATCCGTTAAGCATCGGCAGAATGGATTGGCATGTGGTACTCGGCGTCAGTGCGCGAAGGGGCGCGCCGCGCCTGTAAACGCGCACGCCTCCATGCGTGCGACTTCTCTGCATCATCGACGCCCTGACGAGTGCGTCATTGCTGCCGGGCATCGACAGCTATTTTGCAGAACTGCCGAAAAAGAATCGTGCGCAGCGATCACGGCTGCATGGGCAATATGTCAAGGCCGGTAAAATTACGCGCGCGAATCGCGGCATTTTCACATAAAGCCGTGAATGTGGGATCCTTTTCAGTACTCGGCGAGAGGAGGGCGGGGGTGCTTGATCCAGCGTTGTACGCTTGGCCTATTCCATTGACCATTGGCGTAGTCGACCAGCCGCGGCGGAACTTCGTCGCCGTGCGCCACCAAACGCTGCAGCATCATGGCGAGATCCACGTCCGCGATCGACCAGTGCCCGAACAGGTTTTCGGTCCGGCCATGGAGCAAGAGGAGCGAGGCGGCAAAGAGCTTCTGGGAGGCTTCCGCTGCTTTGGCCGACAGCGCGGCTTTCCTGGCGCCGCAAAACACCACGAATGTCGGACGCTCCTCGCGAATCGGCATGAGATCGCTGCGCACCCACGCTTGGATTTGCCGCGCCCGCGCCCGATCGCGCCTGTCGGTCGGATAGAGAGGCGTACCGGCAAAGGTTTCGTCGATGTATTCGCAAATCGCAGAGGATTCGGACAGGGCGAAGCCGTCGTGCACCAGCGTCGGCACGCGACTCGTTATCGAAGTCACCGCAAAGTCGGTCTCGCGCTGGGCATTCGCGAACAATTCGAGCGGTTTGACATCGAACGTCAGCCCCTTCTCGAGCAGGCTGACGTATGCCACCAGCGCGTAGGGGCTGGCAAAATTCGAATCGGTGTACAGGAGCATGAAGTTGTCTCGCAGATCAGCGGCGGCTTCTGTTGCGCATCAATTGAGCCAACGGCCCAGGAATCTGAAAGTCCGATCCCAGGCCTGTTGAGACCAGACTGCGTCGTATTGAGTTTGCGGTATCCGGTGGGGCCCCTGTGCGGTTTCGTTGGCAAAAGCGTGGTGTGCAAGGTAGCGATGAAAGTCATAAGTCGCATGGGCAGCGCGTAGCTTCTGCTCGAGCTGATCGATGGAAGAAATTTTGAAAAACTCATCCTGTGTGGCCCAATGGCCCAACAGCGGCGCTTTGATTTTGGTCGCGTCGATGTACTCCAACGGCGGACAACCGTACCAGACGACGCCGGCATCGATTTCCGGCGCCATGCAGAGCGCAAGCAGCGTCAGCGCGCCTCCCATGCAAAAGCCAATGACGCCGACTTTGCCGTCGTTCTTCTTCAAGAATTGCACAGCTCCGCGAATGTCTTGGGATGCGGCGTCTGCGAAATTCAAACCGCTCATCAAATGATGCGCTTCCTCTGCTTCGAGCGTGGATTTGCCGCGGTACAGGTCCGGCACGACAGCGCGGTAGCCCGCATCGGCCAATCGATCCGCGACGCCACGAATCTGGTCATTCACTCCCCACCATTCCTGGATGACGACGATCCCAGGAGCGTGGGCCGCATCTTTAGATTCGGCCAGATAACCGTTTACTTCCTTGCCATCGGGCCGAAGATAGGAAATGGTTTTACCCATGCCAAGAACTCCTCGAGTTGCCGCAGTATCCCCAGGCTGTAAGCGTAACCCGCCGCCGGTGCGCTAAACAACGAGTTCCGCTGCTTGGATTAAGCCAGGATCATCAGCCGTGGCCGAATTGATGCGCGGGCTGACCGGGTAAGCTTGCATGCCGGCCCTATTATAGGAGTGCAAGGTTGACTTTGCGGTGGCTGGAGTGGCCTGCAGCCACGCTTGATAATCCTTGCGCCGTAAAATGGCGGGCATGCGGCCGTCCGTGTTGGCGATGCGCACGATCAGCTCATTCGGTGGCAGGCAAATGATCGAGCAGCTTTCGATAACATCGTCGTCCTCCGTGACGGATCGATCCCAGATTGCCGCTATGCCGAATACCGAGCGGTGCAACAAATGCACGAAGTAGGGCTGACGGTAGCGCCGATTGGTCAATTGCCATGCATAAAACCCGGACACGGGCAAAATGCAGCGCTGACCTTCGAGCCACGGCCCGCGGAATACCGGAGACGCCAGGATTTCGCTGTCATCGACGGTGAGCGGCGATTCAACGGCGCGGCCCTCTGCGCGGGAGGGAATCAGGCCCCAGCGCATCATCACCGCCTCCGATTGCCCGTCGTGCCAGCGAATCGCCGGCACGTATTGGGTCGCAGCGACATTGTATCTCGCGGTGAAGCGCCACCAAATCCGCGACGGCATAAATTCTCGCTCTACCGTCGCCTGATCCGGGAGTGCGTAGCGCTGACACATGGCCGGACATTACGTGACCAACCCCGCGAAAAATGTGACGCGGCTACGATTTGAGAAACCCGCCGTGCACGATGAACGTCCCGGAGCAAGGCGCTTGCTAAGAGCGCCGCAGCAGGGCCGCCCACAATCTTGGCGCCGAAACTGTAGTATACAAGGCGCAATTGCATGGTAAGAAAGCGGGTATATGTCGCGATACCGCGTTCCTGTTGCATTTCTCGGCGCAATAATGCTTTTTGCGAGCTTGTCGGGTTGCGCCGCCATGACTTTCTTCGCAGCCAATGCGCCTGACGCGTTCAGCGACCTCGACCGCCGCGTCAATCTTGCCTATGGCGCGGATCCGCGCCAGAAATTGGATGTTTACGCGCCGCAAATGGCCCAAAATCGACCGGTGGTGATTTTTTGGTATGGGGGTTCCTGGCAGAAAGGCAACAAAGCAAACTACCGCTTTGTTGGAACCACGCTGGCGAAGCTCGGGTTCGTCGCAGTACTGCCGGACTATCGGCTTTATCCGCAAGTTACTTTCCCGCTCTTTGACGAAGATGGTGCGCACGCCGTCGCCTGGGTAGAGCGGCACGTCCGGGAATTTGGCGGCGATCCGCATCGGATTGTGCTCATGGGTCATTCCGCCGGCGCTCACACCGCCGCGTTTCTGGCGTTCAATCACGCCTTTTTGCAAAGATTTGGCGCGCAGTCCCGGGATGTCGTGGGTCTCGTTGGCCTTTCCGGGCCCTATGTCCTGGTGCCTGACTCAGCGGCGTTGCGAGCTGCTTTCGCAGCGCCGTTCACCGAGAAGGACTGGCAACCGATTCAATTCGTCGATTCGCACGCGCCGCCAACGCTATTGCTGCACGGACTCTCCGATAAGGAGGTCCTGCCGAGGGAAACTGTTGAATTGCACGATGCGCTGGCACGAGAACATGTGCGCGTGGAGATGCACCTATTTCCGCATCGAGGTCATGACGACACCTTAGCCCCGTTCGCGCTGCTGGCGCGCTGGCGCACGCCGGTCGTCAAAGAGGTCGCCGCGTTTGTTCGCAGCGTCCGCGCGCGGCCGGCGAGCTGAAGCCGGCGGTGTTTGCGCTCGATGGGACAGGGGCGCGAAATTGCCATGTGATTTTCCGATGCAAGCCGTTAAACTTGGCCGCAGACGAGGCAGCTGCTTGCTTTGCAACCAAATAGAGTGATTGGCACATGCGAAACCTGGGATTGTTGTTAACTTTGGCTTTTTCACCAAGTGCATTTTCGCAATCGGCCGCGCCGGCCCTCGATCCTGCGTGGAAGGCGCCCGAGGTTGTCAAATTCATCGGTCTCAAGAAGGGAGACCAAGTGGCCGATGTCGTGGCGGGGCGCCTTACCGCATCGCTTGCCCAGGCGGTCGGGCCAACCGGAAAGGTGTATGCGATTGAAACGGCTGAAGTCGTCAATCACTACCCGCAAGCGTTGGAGAAGATGAAAGAGCTTGCGAGTCAGTCGCCCAACGTCATCGTGAGCGCGGAACCGGTCGCATCGGCATTGCCATCGGGACTCGATGCCGTGTTCATTCGGCAGAACTATCATGATCTTTACGACAAATTCATGGGACCTGCGGACGTACCCGCGTTCAATAAGGCGGTTTTCGCCGCCCTGAAGCCGGGCGGTGTCTATGTGGTGTTGGATCACGCAGCGACGGCGGGCTCCGGCGTTGAGGCAACCGACACTCTGCATCGGATCGACCCGGCTCGAGTAAAGTCCGATGTCCTGGCGGCCGGCTTCAAGCTGGATGCCGAGAGCTCAATTCTTGCGAACAAGGCCGACGATCACACCAAAAACGTTTTCGATCCGTCGGTACGCGGTCACACCGACCAGTTCCTTTTGCGGTTCAAGAAGCCCAAATGATGGGTGAAGGCTAGGCAAAAGCGCGGGGGAGGGTAAGGCGCCTAGCGGCAATTGCCGGAATAATTGCATGACCGCGTCCAAACATCGATCGAAGGGCCCGCGCGAGCTTCGCGCGCACCGGCCGTTGGGACACCGCATCGTCAAGTTGGGCTCGCGCCAGGTTGTCACGCAAGGAATCGTCACGCCGATATTTCACGACCTATTCCATCATTTCATGACGGTCAGTTGGCCGCGTCTGTTCGCCACCCTGGCGAGTTTTTTTATCGTCTTCGATCTTTTGTTCGGGCTTCTCTACTACCTGGTCCCTGGATGCATCGCCAACCTAAATCCGCCCGGTTTCGCCGGCGATTTTTTCTTCAGCGTAGAGACTCTGGCAACCGTAGGTTACGGCGAGATGCATCCCGCAACCTTCTATGGCCACTTGGTCGCGATGGTCGAGATATTCGTCGGTCTCATGTCATTGGCGCTCATTACCGGGCTCATGTTTGCCAGATTTTCGCGTCCGCAGGCGCGATTCTTGTTCACGAAAAATGCCGTCGTACGTCCCATTGCGGGTCAATCGACCTTGATATTTCGCGCCGCCAATGAGCGCCAGAATGTGGTTCAAGATGCCTCCGCCCGCCTGCGCATGCTGCGCGATGAGACAACCGAGGAAGGCTACCGCCTGAGGCGCATCATCGATCTGCGGCTGCTGCGCTCGGAGCACCCGATGTTTGCGCTCGGCTGGACCATCATGCACGTCATCGACGATTCGAGCCCCTTGCGCTCCGAGACCGCGGAGTCGTTATCGAATTCAAAGACGAGATTTGTCCTCAGCTTGAGTGGAACCGATGAAAATACCGGCCAGACTTTGATGGCACGGGGCGAATATTCGAGCGCCGATATACGATGGAATGCAACTTTTCACGACATTCTCGAGGAAGCGCCGGATGGAACCATTCACGTGGACTACAGCAAGTTCCATGATATTGAGCCGCTGTAGATTCAAGCCGCCGCCGTTTGGAGCAGAACATCGATGTGCGTTTATGGATAACATTGTGCGATCACCCGGAGCCTGCCGATGACCCCTGTCATTACCGCCTTTGCACGCTCGCCCGATCGCGGCAGGGGCTTGGCGCGGGACATGCGGGTTCGCTGGGCGCTTGAAGAAGTGGGCCAGACTTATGAAGTTCGTCTGCTTTCGTTCACGGAGATGAGGGAATCCGGGCATCGAATGCTGCATCCGTTTGGACAGATACCGACCTATGAGGATGGTGGTCTCGTGCTGTTCGAGTCGGGGTCGATCGTGTTTCATATCGCGGAGCGCCACGCGGGCCTCCTGCCGGAGGAAGCCCATGCGCGGGCGCGTGCGATCACGTGGATGTTCGCCGCGCTTAACACCGTAGAGCCGCCAATCCTGGAGCTCCAGAACATCAAGTTCCAGGAGGCCGACAAGAGCTGGTACCGGCAGCGTCTGCCTATCGTCGAGGATCGCATCCATAACCGGTTGAGCGAACTTTCCAATCGCCTTGGCCATGCCGACTGGCTTGACGCTGCGTTCAGTGCCGGCGACCTCATGATGGTGAGCGTGCTGCGCCGGCTGAGCGTATCGGGGATGCTGGAGAAATATTCCAACCTTCGTGCCTATGTTGCGCGTGGGGAAGCTCGCCCGGCGTACAAGCGAGCTTTCGAGGCGCAACTGGCGGTTTTCACCGCCAACGCGGCAACTTGAATCTCGTGGGCATTTACGCTGGCGCAACGCGGAGAGCCGCCTCGGCCCCGGCATGGGCATACTTCGCATAATGTATATTATGTTAAATTATGGATTTCCTTCCACGGAGGGTCGATCGTGAAACCGTGGCTACGCCTGGGACTCCTATTCCCGCACCTTCTCGCCGCCGCGGCGGCCGCGGCGGCCGCGCCGGCGCTGCGTGGCGTGAGTGAACTCGCGCACTTGTTCGACTACGATTCGCGCCAGCCTTTGGAAATCCACGATAAGACGCTCAAAGAATTCGATTGCGGCGCCATCCACGACATCACCTACGTGAGCCCATCGGGTGGCCTGGTATCGGCCTATCAGATCGTGCCCAAGGGTAAGGGTCCCTTTGCCGCAATACTTTTTGGACACTGGGGCAACGGTACACGAGCCGAGTTCATCCCCGACGCCGAAGCTTACGCTTGCGCAGGCGCGATCTCGCTGCTCCCGGATTACCGCTGGGAACGTCCGCGACCGGCGTATTCAGAGGTCGACGACTTGGCGCATCCAGATTTGGATCTTAGAGTTCGAATCAATACGGTCATTGAGATGCGCCGCGCCATCGATCTGCTGTTGTCACGCACCGACGTCGACCCGAACCGGGTGGCCTATGTCGGTCACAGTTTTGGAGCGCAATGGGGAGCCATCCTTAGCAGCGTCGACAGCCGCGTCAAGTGCGCGGTGCTCATGGCCGGTGCGGCGGAAGAAGGCGATCTCTGGCTGCGAAGCGATAATCCGAGAATTGCCGATTTGCGCGCCACGCTGCCAGGAGGGCAACTTGAGGCCTACGTGAAAGCAGTGCAGGAGCTCAATGCAATCAACTACATCAGCCATTCGCGAATCCCCCTACTCCTGCAGTTTGGAAATTTCGAACAGTATTTTGATCGTTCTTCCATGGAACGCTATGCAGCTGCCGCAGCGCAACCCAAGAGAGTTTTGTTCTATGACTCGGCGCATGACCTAAACGACCCCAAAGCATTTAAGGATCGCTCTGCATGGCTCTCAGGACGGCTTCCATTGCGCGCGGCGTCGAGTCGATGACGAACGATCTTTTTGCGCGCGGGGTCGACGTGCCGCCGTTCTACGCCGGCCAAATTGCCAGAGAAGCGAGCAAACTCGCCCGCGCCGGGCGTGAAATCATTCCCATGCATTTTGGACAGCCGACCATCGGACCGCCGCCAGCAGTTCTCGAGGCAGCACGGCGTGCGCTCTCATCCAACGCGCTGGGGTACTGGGAGTCAGACGATCTCAGAGAACGGCTGGCGCGCCACTATCTGGACACTTACGCCGTGCACATCTTGCCGGAGCAAATTCTCCTGACCAGCGGTGCCAGTGCCGGCTTGGTTGCTATCTTTACCTCCCTCTTCAAGGCCGGCGATAGAATTGCCATGGCTCGGCCCGGCTATCCGGCGTATCGCAACGCGTTGAACGCGTTGCAGCGCACGGTGGTTGAAATCGATTGCGGCCCGGAAACCGGATTTCAGCTCACCGCAAAGCACATTGAGTCATTGCCGGAAGCCCCCGAAGGCTTGATTGTCGCCAGCCCCAGCAATCCAACCGGCGCGGTGATCGCGCCTGCCGAACTGCGCGCGATCACGGATGTGTGCCGCGACCGAAATATCAGACTCATCTCCGATGAGATCTATCATGGCATCACGTATGGCGCCGACGTCGCAACGGCGCTCGCCTTTAATTCAGAAGCCATCATCGTCAACAGCTTTTCCAAAGTCTATCGAATGCCCGGATGGCGACTGGGTTGGCTGGTGATACCCGCGCGCCATGTTGGGCGCGTGCAGTCGCACCTCACGAATTTCTTTCTAACGCCCTCCGCGTTGTCTCAGCAGGCGGCGCTGGCCGCATTCGACTCGCCGGATGACCTGCGCAGCGCGGTGAGCACCTATGCGCGCAATCGGGAGATTCTCCTGGGCGCCCTGCCCACGGGAAATTTTCCGCGCATTACCTCGCCCGAGGGTGCGTTTTATATCTATGCGGATGTCAGTCATCTGACCGACGACAGTCTGGCGTTTTGCAAGCGCCTCTTAAGAGACGTCGGGGTGGCCGTTGCCCCGGGAATCGATTTCGACCCGGTCAAGGGCCATCGCTTCGTACGATTCTCATTTGCGGGAGCCACGGCGCAAATCGAGCGGGCCGCAGAGCTTCTGGCCGGAAAAATGCCGATTGGCTGAGTGGTCCAATTGCCTGAGTCGCAATCAGCTGGCCAGCGATTGGTCGGGCGAAGATGCACCTTGTTGATTGGTTTCTCTTGAGGCCCCTGAATGAGTTGCATCCGGTAAGTCGCACGCCAGCATACGATCCATGGCGCCGGCGAACTCGGTCCAAGTGTTCGAAAGTTCACGCACCCCGCCCTGACTTCCACTGCTTTACACAGTAGCCTAGAACTGCGCGATGACCTGAGCGAAGATGAATCGGCCCAATGCATCGTACACCTGAGGGAAGGTATTGCCGTTACCCGCGGTGCTTGGCAGGTTGGTGGTGCCGATGACCGGCGGATCCTTGTCGAGGATGTTGTTGCATCCGACGCGCAAGGTGAGCTTGTCCGCCAGCTTGACCGCGGCGCTGATGTCCAAATAGCTGTACGAGGCGATGTGCGCATCGGTATTGGAGATACCCCCGTTGGCAATGGTGCCGGGTGCTCCAGTGAGGTTTGGATTCGAGCTGAGCGAATCGAGCTTCATCTGCGAGAAGTAGCGCCACGACAGCGTCAGGTCCAATCCCTGCCTAAGCGATTGCCGTTCACCAGCACCAGGGTGCGCTTGGCGCCCAAGCCGCGCAGGTCGATCGTCGCGGTGCCGTCCGCGCCATTGGACATCATCGAGCCCTGCGCGGCGAATACCTGGGGGAGCTCGTTCAACAGATCTTCGACGCGCGTGACGCCGGTGGTCTGGATGTCGAGCGCGGAGACGAAGATACCGGGCTGATGGAGACCTGATTCGGGCACCGAGATGCGCGAACCGGTACCACGACTTCCTGTAACGAGGTGTCGGTCGCTGCAGCGGCGGGGGGCGTCGCGCTTTGCGCGTTTGCAACACCGAAAGATGCGGCCAATGAGCCGCCCGTCAGTGCCGTACGAATTGCAAGTCGCAGTGTAGAGTTTCCCATTATCGCTCCCTTGAAAATTCAAGCAGCGCCCATAATCGGCTCAAGGCTTCTCTGAATGGCAAGTCATCGAGCCAAACGAGACATCGAGAGTAGGAATGATGACGGTATACTCAAGAGCCAGTTCGCAACTGTTTTTTGGTACCACAGACAATTGTGTTTCTGGCGCAACAGGAAAATTCGCGTCTCGAAGCCGCTCGGGCGCCGACAAGTGGTCAATCGGCTGGCCGCATCGTCAGAGACGAGCAATGAGGTGCCGCTCGATGAACGGCGGCGCGGTGAAGAAACGCGGCAACGCAAGCGACGCCCCATCGCACATGATCGAGAGGCAACTCGCTGACGATTATTTAAAAGAATCGAGCGCCAGCCCGTTTCAATTGGCGCGTCCGCCGACATCCTTAAGACTAGCTGCAAGCAGGGCCATGGCGGTGTTCAGTTGCGCCGCTGAGAGTCCTCCAAACCCGATCATCAGTCCCGGCATTGGCGGGGGTGTTTGATAGAAAGGATGTATTGGATAAAGACCGACACCCTGTTCCAAGGCGCGTTCGATCAATTGGTGCATGGTCTTGTAGCTAAGATGTTGGAAACCACACGACAACGTGCGCGCCACCTGCGGATGCCGAAATCTCGATGTTGGCGCCGAGATGGCGCGACAAGGCATCCAACAGCGCATGACGGCGGATGCGAAGTTCGGCTGAGCGATTTGCGTAAATGCTTCTCGTATTGACGGCTCTCGAGGAAAATTTGCAGGCGCCGTCCTGCTCTATTGAGGAGCAACCTAGATCATCAAGGCTCTTGACCTTGATTAAGTCATTGTGTAATGCCGGCGGGCACACGAGATAGCCCGAGCCGAAGTCCCAGGAAAGAGCGTCTTCGAAAAACTGCCGGCATGAATGACTCTTTCGGCCACGTCCAATGATCGCAGGGCCGGGAGCGGGCGGTTTCGTAATGGTATTCACCATCATAGTCATCTTCGAAGATCCAGCAATTATTCGCGGCCGCGTACCTAGCAGTTCGATCCGCCGCTTCAGCGACAACACCGCTCCCGAAGGAAACTGATGTGAAGCGGTAATGTAAATTAGCCGCGGCGCGCGGGCCGGGAGTTCGGCCGTCACCAGGCCATCGCCATCGACCCGCACCTTCGTTAGCCGCGCTCCGTGTGCCAACAAGGCGTGCTTTGCCAGCTGATAGTGCGGATCCTCGATAGCCGCCGAATCTCCCTCGTCGAGCACCGCGCGCGCCAGACGCTAAGAGCTTGCTCGAGTCCCAGAACGATCAGCACATCCGTTGCGCTGCAGGCGACTCCGCGCCGCCGCAGCAGGTAGTCGGCGATGGCGCCGCGGCAGCGGATAAAATCCACCGCTGGTAAGTACTTCGGTCCACAGCGAATTGCCAGCGGCGGCTAACTTGCGGCGCCACGAGGAATACAGCTGCGGACGTACCAGGGTGTCGCTGTAATTGAGGTCATAGCGCGGTCCTGCTTTGACACCCGATAAAATGATCTCGCTTAGTTTTCGGGTTCGTGCGCTGTAGCGCGATTGAGCCCGAATGGCGCTGGGTGATTCCCTCGACCTGCGTTTCGGCGCAAGACCGGTGACGCGTGTCCCCGAACTCGGATGCGGCACCGCCAGCTGTTCGGCGCACAACAGCTCGTATGCGCCCAATACGGTGTTGCGCGAAACTCCAAGTGCTGCGGCGAGTGTCCGCGTTGCCGGCAGTCTACTGCCCGGCTCGTATCCGCCGGTGAGAATTTGGCCTTTCAAGGCACGCGCCAATTGTTCGAATAGCGCTCCTTGTCCATCTAGTTTTAAAATCATGATTTGGCTTGGCTCATCGATGGGTCGCCAACACCTTAGTATAATTCCTGCGTAGCTGCCGCCGGGCCAAACTTGGCGGTATCCGCCCGCGTTAACTTTTGTTCGCCGAGATCCGGGACAGCAGATTCTGGGCTGGTCGGGCTGTGGTACCTCGAAATAGTCGAGAAGTGGCTCTTGAGGATACCAATGAATGTTCCTATTCTTGCTCCAAACGCTTGGAAACGTGGCCCGCCTGTCCGAAGGATCGATTTGGACGCAGACCGTGTCAAGCCGTGGTTTCCGCCCCATTTCTTGGCTGTTAGCTGCGTTCCGGTAAATCGTCTTGCAAACCATACGAATCATCTTGCTGGCTCTTTTACTCGGCAGCGGCGCCGCAATAGTCCCCGTCGTCCGCGCTTCGGAATCTGCTCGTTCACCAGTGCTCGTCGAATTATTTACGGCGGAAGGTTGTTCATCCTGCCCTCCCGCCGACGCGTTTGTGATGCAGCTGGATGCGCTCCAACCCATTTCAGGCGCGCAGCTGATTGTGCTCAGCGAACACATGAACTATTGGAACGATAGCTGGCCAGATCCGTTTGCATCGACAAAGCTCACTGCGCGGCAAGAAGACTATGTTCGCGCGCTCAATAGGTCATCTCCCTATACCCCCCAATTGATTGTCGATGGAACGATGGAATTACACCTGAACGATCGCGCGGGAATGGAACACATTTTTCGAACAGCGGCGGCGATCCCTACAATTCCCGTGAGGCTGACCTCCATTAAAGTCGAAGCCGGAAGCCCAGCACACTTGAGCGGAAATATCGAGGTCGATGGCAGCGCGGAAGAACATAAAACCACAGTCTATCTTGCCGCCGCCCTCGATCGTATAACGACGAAAGTTCTGCGAGGTGAAAATCGCGGTAAGACATTGGCACACGTCGCCGTGGTCGAATATTTTTCGAAGATAGGAACCCTTAAGCCTGGGCAGACTTTCAACGAGACATTTCGAGTGCCATTGGAGCGGGATTTGGCCTCGAGCGACGCCCGCCTTGTCGTATTCGCTCAGGAAGCCGGTTACGGGAAAATCGTCGGCGCGGCCATGCAGCGCACGCGCCGTCCTGAGTAATCGGTTTCAAACCAACAAGCGATTGCGGTCGCGAAATCACTGCGACACAAGCAAATCCGTCCGAGTGCGACGAACCGGGACCCACGGTCCCATGGAAAGCCTGCCTGAGTTTGCGTAAATAACTCTGGATTGCGGCTCATTTGCGCCATGAATGGCTAAACATCATGTTGGCTTCCGCCAACCCGTTTGACCGGCAATGTTTTTCGGAATAGCTTGAACCCAAGTGTTATGAATCTGGCGATGGTCAATCAGGGATGAAAGTCGCAACGCTTGCGCTGCTGCTGTGTGTTCTCGGCGCGTGCGGGGGTGGAGGATCTGGCCAATCGCCCTCGCCTTCTCTCAAGGTGAATCCGATCGCGGTGTCCTTTGCGAATCAGCAGGTCGGATCGATCAGCCCGCCAATCGCCGTGAGCGTCAAAAACGTCGGATCCGGCGATCTGCTGATATCGACCGTTCAGCTCAGTGGTGCGAATGCCGGCGCATTTGCTGCGACTACTGAATGCACTACCCTAACTCCGGGCGCGTCCTGCAGCATTGCCGTGACATTCAGTCCGGTATCTGCCGGTGCTCTTTCGGCCAGTCTCACCGTTCAGAGCAATGCGGCATCGAGCCCGCCGCCCATCATGCTTAGTGGGCAAGGTGTGGTCACCGCGACGTGGACGACGCTGCGCAATGCGCCGCCAGAGGGTCTGCAGCTTTGCCTGCTGTTGACCGATGCCAGCCTCCTGTGCCAAGCGACACAGAACTGGTACCGGTTGACGCCCAGTCTTACTGGCAGCTACATCGAAGGTGCGTGGACGCTCTACACCAACTTTCCCGCGACCTACATCCCGGAAGCCTTCGCATCAGCCGTGTTAGCCGACGGTCGCGTCGCCATCATGGGCGGCGAAAACACGCCGGTCAACGGTAGCTTCAGCTTCACGCTCTCGAATGGAGGACTGATCTTCGATCCCGCAACGCGGCTCTGGCAGCCGCTGCAACCGCCGCCAGCGACCGCTTCGCCCAATCACTGGCAATGCATCGGCGATGCGCCGGCCTCGCTGCTCGCCGATGGACGTTGGCTGATTGGCAGCAAGCTGTATCAAGATGCCGCGGTCCTCGACCCGAAAACACTGACTTGGTCGGCGATCACGGCCCCTGGGAAAATCGATGTCATCAATTCGGAAGAGGGGTGGACCTTGCTGGCGGACGGCAGCGTGTTCACCGTCGATGTGTCGAACGCGCCATTTTCCGAACGGCTGGTACTTGTAACCGGCGCCAGCACGGGTGTCTGGGAGTCAGCCGGCCAGACACCCGTGGATCTGCACACCCCGTCACCGATGAGCGAAACGCTAAATGCGTCCGGGTGCCCTCCCTATATGCCGCCGGGGGAGATGGGCCCTGCTTTGCTGACGCCCAGTGGGAATGTTTTCGCAATCGGCGCAAATGGATTGACTGCCATCTATGCTCCCGGCAATAACACCTGGACCCCCGGGCCCGCGCTTCCCAACGGCCTGAACGTACAGGACGGACCGGCGGCCGTGCTGCCCAGCGGACACGTGCTGTTTGGTGCGAGTCCCGGGTCGACGACCAATGGGCTCAAATATTTTGAATTCGATGGCACTGAACTGGTGACCGCGCCGCAGCCGGCGAATGCGGCCTTCGATGCGACCTATTTTACCAGCCTGCTGCCGTTGCCCACCGGCCAGGTGTTGTTCGTCGACTCGACTACGACAGTACAGATTTACTCTCCAGCCCTCGCACCGACCTATGATCCGGCTTGGGCGCCGAGCATCACGTCCGCGCCGTCGCAAATCGCAGCGGGCACGACCTATCAGATCAGCGGCACCCAATTCAACGGCCTCACTCAGGCCAGCGCCTTTGGCGACGAAATCCAGAACGCCACCAACTACCCGTTAGTGCGTATTACAAATCTGGCCAGCGGGCACGTGTTTTACGCGCGCACGCATGACCACAGCACAATGGGCGTGGCAACAGGATCGACCCTCGTTTTCACCTTCTTCGATGTACCCGGCGCAGTCGAATCGGGTGCCAGCACGCTACAGGTAGTCGCCAATGGGATCCCGTCCGCGGGGATTGACGTCACCGTGAGTCCGTGAGATTTGTAGCTCGAGCCTCACTTGGAACCTACGCCGCTATACTTGCGCCTCCACCAGCAGAGCAAGCAAGCTCAAGGATTGCTGCCAGCCCAAATAGCATCTGTCCGCCGGAATAACGGCGGGCACGCCCTCCTGTCGGATGCTGAGTTCCGTGCCGCACGACACGGGTTTAAGGATGACGGTGACATGCATCTCGCCGGGCAGATTCGGGTCGTCGAATCGATCGGTATAGCGGATCCGCTCATTCGGCACCAACTCGACGAAGGTGCCCCCAAATGTATGGCCCTGGCCGGCGCCAAGGCTGGTGAACGACATGCGGTACGAGCCGCCCACGCGCGCATCGAGCGAATGAACCTTGCCGGTGTAGCCGTGCGGCGGCAGCCACTTGCTCTTCGCATCGGCATCGAGAAATGCTCGATATATTCGCTCCGGCGGTGCACGCAGCACGCGATGCAGTTGAATGGTGCTTGCCGTCATGAAATTCTCTCCTGCTTGAACTGCCGCAGCATATTGTCTTGAATTTGTGCTCTTGTAAGCGATCGACCCAAACCTGTGTTTTTGTAGTAAAGCGCTTTCAAGAACGCCAAGTCGCCGGCCGTTATTGCGGCAGGTCTCTCACGGTCGCCGCAACTCGACGACAGTAAGTCCAGAATGCTCGGCAGCGGATCGCAGTGGTCCGGCGATTGTGCTACCGACAAGGTCAACATCGCCAAGTAGTCGGCAATCGCACCGATGCTCAAACCGCGGCCGCCATTTGTCGTCATGTACCAACCCTGAATCTCATGGTCGCTTCGAAATGCAATCAGATACTTACCCCCTCCCAAATATCGGTTGCGAAAATAAACCATGGCCCATTTCACGACGCCATCCATTTCCTTTTCGGGATTATTCGTGAACAGGATGCGAAC
Source organism: uncultured Gammaproteobacteria bacterium (assembly GCA_963812125.1). Lineage (GTDB taxonomy): Bacteria > Pseudomonadota > Gammaproteobacteria > Steroidobacterales > Steroidobacteraceae > Bog-1198. The sequence goes on along the minus strand of CAWETY010000010.1, from coordinate 51,960 downwards.
GTTGTCATGGCATCGCGGGTTCGAGTGCAGCGGCGCTCCGACGTACTCGGCCAATGCGCGAAGGCGCGCCGTTACGAAGGCGGTTTGTTGCGGAGTGAGCCCAATTGTCAGCGGGCAAATGCTTTGCTTGCCGCCACGCCAGCGCGCAAGGCTGCCCGTCACATCAGTGTTGAAATAGTGAACGGTGGCGTGATGCGCGACGAATTGGGATAAGCTGTCTCCCGCCAACTGCGCATCGTTGGGGGGTCCCGGGACCGTCACTGCCACATCGGGAATCTCTGTGGTGGACAGCATGTTGCCTGCGTGCGCCCTAGCATGCCACGCAATCGTAGCGGCCAAGACAGCAACCAGAACCCGCCGATTTCCAGGTCTACTTCCAGGTGCCTTGGGAAAGCGATCGCGCCCCATTCCCGCGCCGATCCACCATTTCGAGAGCATATATTTGCTCCATATATCGCCGACGTCGCTAGGCGTCGCCCCTGCCCTCTGCTCCGTCTGGTCTCGCCGTCGTCGAATACACAATCGCAACACCTATTAGTTAGTCCTCTACCAATCTCTTGGCGCCGACCAGCCACTGAAGCGCCGACTCTTCGCTGCTGAATACGGCTACCGACACACCGCGATTTCGCGCGACGTTCTCGAATATATAGTCTATCGCCTCGACCTGAGCCACGACAGCCAATTTCATGCGCGGATCGGCGCTGCGAGCCAGCTCGACACCCGCTTCGAATTTCTCAAAAGCGCCTGTCGGAGCGGCTATCGCCGTGGCGTCGCAAAGCACCCGCCAAATGTTGCGGGCTTTCGTTTCCGCGACGATCGCCGCCGCCGCACGCAGCAGGTGAACGTACGTGCCGGGCCCCTTCAACGTAATGCGAAGGATGCCGCGGAGTTCCTCTACATTGATTTCAAACGTATTCATTCGATGGCGGTCTGCCGGGATCGCTTGCACAATACCCATTCTGTCTGAAGATAAAGGAGTAGCGAATGACGATAACCTACGCGATATGGGCGTTTGCCGCCGGCGCGCTGATCCCGCTCATGGCGATTTTAAATGCCGGGCTCGCGCGTGCATCGGGAGGTACGATTCAAGCGACGGTGCTCTTATTCGCTACCGGACTGATCTCGTCCCTGGTGCTCGCGGCCATCAAGCAGACGCCTGTGCCGGCGATTCAGACGTTGGCCCAGGTTGCGCCTGCTCAATATGCAGGTGGCATCATAGTCGCGTTCTATATCTTGAGCATCACGTTTCTGGCGCCCCGATTTGGAGTTGGCAACGCCATCCTGTTCGCGGTGACCGCGCAGCTTCTCACATCGGCATTCATCGATCACTTCGCACTGGCGGGGGCCGCTCTGCGGCACCTGACGACGATGCGAGCGATTGGACTGCTGATCGTTGTTACCGGCGTACTCGTCACGCAGCTCAGTGACCGCATGAGTGCCGCAGTTCGCTAACTGTCGGGCACTAGGTTCTACTGCAAATCCGCGACCAAGAACTCGCTGGTGCCGTCGTCGGCCATGATTTTTATGTCCGCCATTGCGGTGTTGCCGCTCGGTGGAAAGTACGTCGCCAATCCGGTGAACATGACATTTACACCGCTGCACGTCCGGGTATGGCTTTCGCTGTATGCATTGAAATTTGGGTCGATCAAGCTAAAGGCGCCGGAATAGCTGCAACCGTTTGAGTCTATGGCAGAAAAGGTACCGTCGGGTCGTATCGTCGCCGTCAAGTCAAAGCCGTTGGCGGCCGTTGCATTCCAAGTTCCCGCCAATGTTGCAAGCGAGGAGCTCAAGTTGTATACAGAGTCGAAATTAAATGCCAGGGATTGTGTCGCACCGGTCTGGTCCGAAAGGGTGCCATTCAGATTCAGGTGTTGCAACCGCGGAAATCGATCCGGAGGTCGCTTGAGTCCCATTGGGAAAGGCGGTTCCTTGCGAGAATCCAATATACGTTCCCATGACATTATTTGCATGCAAGCTGACGCTCAGCCGGTAGTAGATTCCGTCCTGACCGGCGATCGCTCCGTCGCCGTTATCCGCAATGATTGAGACAACCGGCGCGGGAGGATTTCCCTGATTGGTCAAGGTTCCTTCGTAATAGCCATCGCCTGTGATGATGGGCGCAGCGCAGCCGCCCGAAGAGCCATACGAAGACCCGTACCCACAAGATCCACCGTAATTTCCGCCGCATCCCACCATCAACGAACTGCCGGTGATGGATACGATGGGTAGCAAACGATTATAAAAGCTCATAGCGCTTCCCTTTCAGCGATTTTATGACTTATCCACCAATATTAGATCGGGATAACGCCCAATGGTTCCAAACGGCAGGATGGCGCAACCGGCAAGATTCAGGCGCATACTCAAGATGCTTGGAATCCGCGGGGAAGCGCCTTGTGAGCAGTTTAGTCGGCCGGTGTCATGGGTCTCGAATTCAAGCTCTCTGATCGGGAGTTACCGGTCTCCCCTGTCTTCGTCCGCTTTCTCGCGCAGACGCTTCGAGGTCTGCCGTTTGAGCACGAGATCTGGGCGGACCAGCGTTCCGAGTCCCTGACACCGAGCCAGATTGATCCGCGGGAGGTCGCCGCCGCGGCCGCAGTCGTCATGGGCAGCCCGGTCGGACGTGAGCGTCTGGCCCGCGCCTATACGCTGCTCTTTTCACTGCTTACCGGCGATCTCGCGCCGCTGTACGAGCTACGGTCACGCTTCCGCTTCATCACTTGCATCGGCATTCCGCGCACGGGCGGCTCCTACCTCACCGCGGAGCTGTTCCGGGCGCTCGGCATGGTGCCGGCGCACGTACCCGGCGGGCTTGCCCACGATAGCTTCCCGGAAGCGGGACCGTTTCAATTGCTGGCCGGGGTCAACAGTTGGGTTGTGACTCTCAAAACGATGGCAGAATACTTCACCATGGTTGAAACTTACTTTGGCGAGCACAAACCGCACAATGGAAAAATCGTTGTGCCGAAGAAACTCACCAAGGCCGCCTACGCCGGTGGGCTTTTTCACGGCGTACTGGGCGATGCGGCCGAACACCTCGTGACGGTGCGCCACCCCGTCGCATGCTATGTATCGACCTGTGACAAGTCGGGTGGTCTACCTGATGATGGCCGCTTTGCCGTACGCTCGAACATCGAGGAGTGGTGCCGTCGCGACCTTCAACACATAGGCTGGAGTTGCGAAGAGCTGAATCGCATGGACTACTTCGACGCATACCTGCGGTACTGGGAGTTTTATCATATGTCTCTTGCCACAACCGGTTTGGCCGCAAATCGGAATTTGAGGGTCGTGGCCTTCGGCGAATCCACTCTGCGGGCATGCGCACAGGATTATCACGATCAATTCGGCAGCGGCCTGCGGCCGGCGGATTTTCATGTATCGGACAAGGCGCGGCGGTTGCATCCACCATGGATTGCGCGCGCGCAGCCAACGATCGACCGGGTTGCGGCGGTTTGGAATTCAGTGGGCATTGCGTTCCCCGCCGCCGAGATTTCGTCGTGTTGGTGAAAATGCGATCGCGCAGTCCGCAGGCGGCCGGCGCTTGGACGAGCTACTAGTCCATTTGCGGAACCTTATGAATATCAAGCACGGTATTTTGTTGCCTTTTCTGACAATGTCCTTGCTCGCCGCGGCTCAAAACAACACACCGCTGAAGCGCTCCGCAGCCCGTGAAGTCATCGCCGATGCCCAGCGGGTCACTCCCGGGGGCATCGATGAACTCAAACCGATCGAGATCGGCGGCATCAAGCAGTGGATCCATATCCGCGGCAACGACGTACGCAATCCGATTCTTCTGTACCTCCACGGTGGACCCGGCTCTCCCATGATGGGCGAGAGCTGGACTTTTCAGAGGCCCTGGGAAGATTTCTTCACGGTAGTACAATGGGACCAACGCGGCGCCGGCAAGACCTTCGGCGAATCCGGCCGCAAAGTCGACCCCTCCATGACCGTCGATCGGATGCAGGCGGATGCCGAGGCGCTGGTGGAATGGCTGCGCCGCACCTACGGCAAGGAGAAGATTTTTCTGCTAGGCCATTCCTGGGGAAGCATTCTTGGGGTCAAGGTTGCACAGCATCACCCGGAATGGTTGTACGCCTACATTGGGGTGGGCCAGGTGGTCGGTATGCGGCGCAATGAATCGGTCGGCTACGAGCAAACTTTGGCGAAGGCCCGTGCCGTCAACAACAGCAAAGCAATCGCGGAACTCGAGTCCATCGCACCTTATCCTAACGCGGACGGGACCACGTCCCTTTCCAAATTGGTGACCGAGCGCAAATGGGATGTGGCGCTCGGCGGCATGATCTATGGGCACGACGCCGACAACGAAGTGCAGCGTTGGTCGATGAGCCCCGATTACAATGGTAGCGACGTCAAATCGGCAGAGCTCGGCGAGCAGAGCACGATCCAGGTGCTCTGGTCGCAACTTCCGCAGATAGATTTCGACCAGGTCTCGCGTTTTGCATGTCCGGTGTTCATATTCGCCGGCGCGGAAGACCGTACCACGCCAGAAACGCTTGCGAAGGAGTTCTTCGATCGTATCCAGGCGCCGCAGAAGAAGTTTTATAAGGTCGAAGGCGCCGCGCACTACGTCATGAGCGAAAGACCCGGAATCTTCTTGGTTGATTTGGTGCGCGACATACGGCCACTGTCCGACGGCAATCGCTGACGGATTTACGAGCTCCCCGCGGGCCGGAGGGCGCCAAGCGCGGCGGGCGGTCAAGCTATGAGTGGGCTTGATCCAATTTACCGTGCCCGGCCCCGCTCAATCCGATTTTGCCGAGTACACGCGCTCCTTGCCTGATTCGAACACTTCCCCCTCGGGCTTCGACTTTCCTTCCATCAGCTTCAGCAGTTCCGGCTCGGGCGCGACACACACTGACAGTACGCGGCAGGGTTCGCTGCCCGCGGCAATGTAGGCATGACCCATGTTGGCGTCAAAGTATATCGAATCGCCTTTCTTCAAGTTCACCGGCAGATACATGTTGGTATATAGATCGAGCTCCCCCTCGATGACGTAGAGGATTTCCTCGCCCGGGTGGCGGTTGAATTCGCCAAATTCCTCGAGACTCTTTGCCGTTACGTCGATAATTATTGGAATCGAATGTTTATTCAGTAATTCGTAGGCCAGGTAGCGGTATCGACCGATGTGCGTCTCAATCGGCTTGCCCTCGCCCGCTCGCGTAATGCTCCGCCTTCCGCTGACTTCGCCTTGGGGATACGGGGGGCTCGGCGGTGTAAATAGCGCAGCGATATCCGTCTCCAGGGCCACCGTAATGCGCAGGAGTTTGTCGAGGGTCAAATCCATTTTGTCATTCTCGATCTTCGACAAGGTCGACAATGGCAACCCGGTTCGCTTGCTCACCTCGCTCAAGCTCCAGCCGCGCTCCACACGCAATGCCTTAAGCGCCGCGCCCGGTTTTACCAGCGGACGACCATTCAAGATGTGCTTCACAGGCGTTCCTTCAGTATCCGAAACGTTTACATCCTAGTCGGCGCAGTTGCCGCGCGCCTTTTGTGTTGCGACGTAGGGCGCGACATTCGAGGCCAGCGATCGCCAATCGTCTTGCGCAAAATTCAAGGCGGCTTTTTCATCCGCGTAGTATTTTTCCAGCTTCAGCGGGTAGGTCCAGTCCGACGCTAAAACAAAGCGCTGCAGACCGATCCTCTCCATCAACGCCTTGAGCGCCGCGATGTGGTCCGCCGATGCTGCCATTCTCGCGGTATTGGATATCTCGTCCGGCACCATCGCCAGGTCGAAAAAGATATTCTTCGTGCCCGCCGGGTCATGCTCGAAGGCGTCCGCGAATTCACCGAGCGACGCAAGCGTATGGGCGTCAGCGCCGCCGCCGCCGCCGGCATGGGCGATCTGGATAGGAACGCTACGAGCGAATGGAGCCACCTCGCTGAGGAAAATGCGGATGTCGCGCGCGCCAAAATCAGGCGCGGGCGTTTCGAGGTGGACCACGATCGGGAAGTGTAGCCGGGCAGCAAGCCGGAACACCGCCGCCAGTTTTCCAACCTCCTCGGCAGATCGAAAATCAAAATGGGAATTCCCAAGGTGCAGCTTCAGCCCCGCCGCCCCACCCTTCCGCCCCCAATAAGCAATCTCGTCCAGCGCATTGGAAGAGAGCGGGTTGACGCTGATGAACGCAATCAGCCTGCCGCACTGGCCCCTGGCCTGATTGACGACGAAGGCGTTTTCCGCACGGGTTTTGGCGGAAACGTCGAGTTTCAAGTCCGCCAATGTCGGCGATCCGAAGAAGTAGCCCGTCGAAAGCAGCACGCCTGTCTGAATGCCGGCAGCGTTCAAGGCCTGCACCGCATCTCGGCCCGTCGATGGATTCTTCGATATCTCCGGTGGGCATTTGACCGGTCCAAGCCGTGCACACGAGATTTTCAGCACTCTCGCCGCTTCCGGCGAGAAGATGTGCATATGGTGGTCCACCACCGGATTGTCGAGCGCGATTGGCGCCGGCTCCGCGCCGGCGCCGCCGACGCTCAACAAGCTGAGTACGACTGCAAGGCCGATCCGGCTCACGGTCTCGCGGCCATGCTTTTCTGACTAGAAGCTGGCACGAAGCGTCAAACCCAACGTGCGCGGCCGAACTCGGTACCCGGTGGGCACATTGAACAGCGACAGGTCCAGGGCCGACGTGAGGGCAGAACTGTTGGTGAAATTGTTGACGAACGCGATGACATCCAAGTGCGGAAACTTCACGCCCGCGCGCAAATTTCCCACGGTGTAGCCTCCAAATTTCAGACCCTGCGAATCGAAATCGGTATAGGCGGAGCCGACATACTGACCGCTGAGGCGCACGAAGCCTTCGTAACTGAGAACGGGGAATTGCGCTTCGCCGTAGAGCGAGCCCTGCAGTTCGGGCGATCCTGGCAAACGATATCCGGAAAGCACGCCGTTCGTGGTGGCAGCGTTCGGCTCCAGATCCGGCGCAGGTCCAAATGCGCCGAAGCTGACGCGGCTGATCGAGGCAGCCGTGGTGGTCGCCGCATGATCAACGGAGAGGGTGCCGCCGAGTTCCAGCCAGCGAACCGGCTTCAGAATCAGCTCTTCTTCGAGACCGTAGATCCGCGCTTTTCCGCCGTTGCCGATATAGTTGAAGCCTTGAGGCGTGACCAGCCCCACTTGCATGTTGCTCCACTCGATATCATAAAGCGAGGTGTTGAGATTGAGCGTGCCATCCAACAGGCGCACCTTGCTGCCCAGCTCATAGTTCCACAAGCTGTCGGGATGATAAGAGGTCAGGGCAGTTTCGTTGCCGGCCGTCACGTTGGGGCCGCCGATTCGGTAACCTTTGGCAGCCTGTAGATACCAGGTCAGATCGTTGGTCTGTCGGAAAGTGATGGCGGCACGGGGGGTGACCGGCTTATCCGTTTCGTTGCCAATCGAGTTCGCTCCGGCAAGCGCGCCAGTCTCGATGGTGTCGAAGTGCACGACGTCCTTGCTGACGCGTACGCCGGCCGTGAAATCGATGCGATCCGCGACGGTATAGGTCCCGCTGGCATACAGAGCGGCCTGCCATTGCACCGCATGGATGTAGGCACCCAAAATCAGCGGCGCAGCAGGAGAATTGGACGTGACAATCTGCGCAGGATCGCTCGCGACCCGCTGATAAAACGCTCCAGTGGTAAAGCGAACCGGACCCATCTGCGGGGAATCGAAGCGAAATTCCTGCGAAATATCGTGAACGGTGCTCGGGGCAACGCTCGGCGCCGAGGCATTGGGCCCTGTAAAGGGCAGGCCGAGCGCTGGAATGACGGCGCCCAAATCTTGAGTGCCATTGATGAACCGATCGAAATAATTGGAAGTCGAAGTCAGCGTACCCCAGCTGGGCGTCCAGGTCGCCAGCAAGTTGTAGATGTGGGTATCGAGTTTTGCGCTGCCCACCGAATAGTAAGGCTGCTGGGTCTTGTAGTCAGGCAAACTGGGCTGTGGAAAATAGAAGGAAGCCGCGCTGCCCAACTCATTGGTGCGATCGTCCATCGCCGTCAATATCACGGAGAGATCATCCGTCGGCTTCGCGCTGAGGGAAAAACGCGCCCCATAGGTGTGCGTGCCGTTGACGTTCGAGAGGCCGCGTCCCGCATCATCCACCCAGCCGGCATCATTGTCGTAGTAGGCGACGAGTCGAGCGCCGAGCTTGCCTTCGATCAGCGGCGCATTGAGCACGCCGGAGACATCTTCTGAAGCTCCGCCATGATCGGTGGACGATCCCGTGGTCTGCACCGATCCCGAGAAATTCTCCAAATCGGGCTTGTTGGAGATGAAGCGCACCACGCCGCTCAACGAACCAGCGCCAAAAAGCGTGCCTTGCGGGCCGCGCAATACTTCCACTTGCTGCACATCGACGATCTTCGGATCTGCGTTGCCGAAAGTCACCGCGCCGGGATTCAGATCGATATCGTCCAGCATGAACGACACGGTGGCTTGCGCAAGCGTCGCTCCCGCGCCCGTGGCTACCCCGCGGATGATCAAATTATTTGAAGTGCCCAGACCCTGCGCGGGGTTGGAAAGTCCCGGCGCGTTGGCGATGACATCGTTGATGTCGTTCGCGCCGCGTTTCGAAAGTTCCACGCCGGAAAGCGCGGTGATGCTCATCGGTACATCCTGAAGGCGCTCAGCGCGCCGGGTCGCGGTGACGATGATTTCCGCCAGTGCCGAGTCGCTCGGAGAATTGGCTTCGGCGCGGCCGCGGCTGCCGCGATCGCAGGCGCGGCGGTAGCTGCCATTCCCACCCATACGAGGGAGGTGTAGAAGACTATTGAGTAGCGTATACGCATAGACACCCCGATATTTTCTTGTCGTTCTCATTGTAGGCGCATTTTTCTATTATAGAAAAGGTTTTCACGATCAGGGCGGGGAAGGGCCTCGGCGGGGAAGCTCACAGGATTAAACCACCCTGACCAGCGCCTCGATGGAGGCAGCCGGGTTGGGGTCCCGCAGAGACCGAGAGCTACAGTTTCGGAGCCGCGTGCCGCGACCTATAGCCGGCCACCAGCTCAGCGGCGGCCTGAATGATAATGTCAGGACGATCGTGCGCTACGTCGTGCGAACTGTGCTCCGCCACCACCAATTTGCGATTACTTGCGCCATTGGCAAATTGTTGGTGCGCATCCCTCCACCACTGCGCATCGGCTGCGGCTTCGAGCGGAGTCTGCTCGGAAACAATGACGATTGCGGGAATGGCCGGGGGCCAGGATGCCCGATGAAACGCCTCGGAAGTCTCGCGGAACGATTGCGACAGCGCGAGCAATTGGCGCCCTGCCTTGCTCGGAGGAGCTGCTTTGGTTGCAGCGATGATCGGCGCGTAAATGGCAATCGACCGATCGATGAATTTGTCGGTAAAGAGCTCTGGTACGTTGGCATCGACGAGCACGACACCGGAAATCCATTGCGGATGTTGCCGCGCGAGATAGGTGGCGATCTCACCCGCCAGGGAGTGCGAAACGAGGATTACGTTGTGCGTGGCGCCAAGCTTTTTCAAACCGTTGGCGAGATCGTCGGTGGCGCTCTGTAAATTCCAGGGCCCCGCCACTTCATCGCTGCTGCCAAAGCCGGCGCGATCATAAGTGATGATCTTGCATCCGGTGCGCTTCGCGAGCTCGGGCACCAGGCTATTCCAATACGATGAATCCAGACCGCCGCCAGCGTCGAGAACAATGACCGGCAGCGACCCTTGCCGAATGTGGAAGGCAATTGCGTGGCCGGCGCGCGGAATCATGCGCGTGGTCGCAACGGCCGCCCGGCTCTCGGCCGAGTGCGTCAGGGTGGAAGACAACAATAGGCTCAGCGCTGCAATCTCTAAAATCTTCATCTTTTTTCCTGTAGTGAATGGGGAAATCCAACGCCTGGAGGCGCTCAATGGTGACAAGTACACCGCCGCCCCTTCGCCGGTTGCATCCATCGTCGTTTGTTCCTCGGACGGCTCGTTCGTGCGTCCGTACTCGCCCGGCACGGCCAGTCGTGACGCTAACTTGGCTTTCGGACTTCGGCGGCCGCGTCCCGGAGTCGAAAAACTCCGTTTATTTCAAGTACTTCTGCGGCAGCGTCAACCCAGGCCGCTCCTCGTCCCAGAGAATGCTGGCAATCCAGAAGCGCCCATGGGCGTGCACAATTTGAATCGAGTTGATGCCTCGCGCGAACGGCCGGCTGTCATGCTCCGCGTGCCGGCTCTCGTAGGTACTCCATACATGGACGAGATTGCCGAATTTCTCGATGCGGTTCGCGACGCTCCTCTCGAAGAAGCCGTTCGCCTTGAAGTACGGGTCGTCGCGTTGGACGTACATGTCGGGAGTGAGGAAAACGACATCGCCTTTGCGTGCGGCGGCCTCCCTGATAGGAGGCGTCTCCGGCCGAACCACTCCAAGGCGCCCATCCGGTAGGAACAACGAGCGAAACCGCTCCCAGTCGCGCGGCTTGCCGGCGGCCCCGGAGATCACTTCATAAAGCGAAGCGACGAGATGATCCACCGTATCCGCGTCGCTCGGGTTCTTCGCTGCAGCCCAGTCCGGGTGTGCTGCGAGCGTGCCTACCAACGGCGGCAGCGGCGGAGCGGTGGCGGCACCCTGCTGCGGGTGCGCCTTTAGCGCCACGCCCGAAAGGAGAAAACCTAAAAAGATGCAACAGCTTCGATTCATGAATTGGGCTCCATCGTCTCTGTAACCATTATCGTGGCTCCCTCGGAAGAAATCTCGAGATTTCACGCCTGTACGATAAAAACAATGACCGCGCTCAAGAATGTAACGACCGGGATTGCGGCCACGCGTCGCCGGCTTTGACTCCCAAACGAGTACAATCCATTCTCCTATTGGGGAGCTGGCGTGCATGAAAATTGTTTTCGCAGTGATGTGCCTCGCAGCGATGACCGCAGTCGCTGCGCCGCCGTCCTCACTCATCGCCTCGATGGAGCGGTCCGTCGCACCGCTGGTTGTGATACACGGCGAGCAGCTGCCGCCCGTCTCGCTGGCGGAACGCATGTCGCAACTCCACGTCAACGCCGTCAGCATCGCCGTGGTCCGCGATGGCAAGCTCGACTGGGCCCGCGCTTACGGTTTCGCGGATAAAGAGCGGCATCGCGCCGCGACCCCCGACACGCTGTTTCAGGCCGGCTCCATCAGCAAGCCTCTCACGGCATTGGCGGCGCTGAAACGCGTCGATGCCGGTACGCTCGATTTGGATCGCAACGTCAACGATTATCTGAAGAGCTGGAAGCTGCCGGACAACCAGTTCACGGCCGTCCACAAAGTGACCGTCCGCAACATCCTGAATCACACGGCGGGCCTCACCGTGTGGGGTTTCCCCGGCTACGCCCGCAATACAAAAATACCCTCCACCGTCGAGGTGCTCGACGGCAAGGGCAACACTCCCGCCATCCGTGTTTGGAAGCAGCCGGACTTGAGTTGGCGCTACTCCGGCGGCGGCTACACCATTCTGCAGCTCCTGCTGAGCGACCAGAGCGGTCAGGCGTTCCCGGTGCTCATGCGTGATTCCGTACTAAACCCCCTGCAAATGAGGCGCAGCACCTACGAGCAGCCGCTGCCTGAAGCACTGCGCGCGCGGGCGGCGTCAGGCTACGATGGCAACGGAAAAAAGGTGGATGGCGACTGGCATGTTTATCCGGAGATGGCCGCCGCCGGCCTCTGGACCACGCCCCGCGAACTCGCGAAATACGTGATCGCCATTCAAAACGCAAACCTCGGCCGCTCGCACTTCCTCGCGGCGCGCCTCGTGCACGCAATGCTCACGCCGGGCATGAACAACCACGGTCTGGGTCCGGTGATCACCTCGGACGGATTGCGCTTCGGACATGGGGGCGCCGACGATGGCTTCCAGGCCGAAGTGACCGGATTTCTCGACGGTCGTGCCGGCGTCGCGATCATGACGAACTCAGATAACGGCGGCCGCCTCGCGCAGGAGTTGATCATGACGCTCGGCAATTTGTATGGCTGGCCCGGGATCAAACCCGCCGAGCGCAGCGTCGCCGAAGTGTCCGTTGCCGCACTCGATCGTTTGGCCGGCAGCTACGCGCTGACATCCGGCGAGGACGCGCGTAAAACCGAGAATCTTGACGTCTCTCGGGAAAATAGCACCCTGGTCGTGACCTACCAAGGAGTCAGGCAGATAACGCTGCTACCCGAATCCGAAAATAAGTTCTTTAGCCGTGAGTCCGGAAACGAAGTTGTGTTTTCCTTCGAGGACAAATCTACAACCATGAATCTCGGCGGCGAACAAAAGGCCGTACGGCGCGCGCCCTGATGGATCAATCCAGCACGGACACGGCCGCCATACAAATTCTGGCGCAAAGGATCCTCGATGAGTTCAACGCCGCCCCGGTGCGCGAAGATCTGACCGCGCGAATCACCGCACGCCTCGAAGAGGCCCTCTATGAATGGTTGTACCGCGAACGCGAACGATGCGTCGCCATCTGCAAACGCCGCGCGGCTCTTTGGAGCAACACCCTCATGTCATCATCCCCAAGCGGGCGCGAAGAATGCCGCGCGCGCACCAACGAAGCCATCTACATTGCCGATGCCATCAGAGCCCTTTCGGGTGACCCGGCCGCATGAGGCCGGGTCGACTCCACGGAAAATGCGGCTTGCCGATTGCTACCAACCTGGCGCAATCTCAAAGCGCAATACCTGACCTGCGCCCGCTGGGGCCGCGCCCAAGTTCGACACATACAAGCGGTGGTCAGGTCCAAAGGTCATCCCGGCCGGCACGGAGAGATTTGTGACCACCTCCTCGATGGCCCCCGAATGCAACACGCGGACCACCTTGCCCAGTCCGGGAGTCGGAAAACCCGCGCCATCGGACAGTTCAAGAACATACAGCAGTCCGTCTGGACCAAAATCGACCGCGACGACGGTCGTGAAGCCCGCCTTGGAGCTCACGATTCGATAACCTCGCTGGGGCTGCAACCCCGGCGGCAAATTATCAAAATCGTCTTGGTCGGGCCTGGATATGGTCAAGATACGCGCCCACTGAGGGTCGATTGGGAACAAATTCAAGTTTCCGACGAAGAACGATCCATCGCGAGCGGCAATGGAGGTCGGCACAATGTGCCCCTCGGACGCTGAAATGTCGATGAGCTGCTGAATCTCGCCGCTCTTGGTGACCGATATCACCTGTCCATGATTGGGCTCTACAGTCAGCAACCGTCCATCGTGTGCAATGACACTATAAAGCGTCCCATCCGGCTCGAAATCATCCGCGCTTTGGTACTTGGCCGGGTGAGTTTTGAGCCAAGCGCCGATGTCGGCGATAAGGTGCCAACTACCGCTCTTAAGGTCGACCTTCGCAATGCCGCTGGGGTTGTTTGGATTGCCATGTGAGCAACCGCCGCCGCCGATCAGCGCGTAAAGAGTCCCGTCCAGGAAGACGACATCGGCAACCCCGATGGTGCCATTCATCCCACCGGGGCCAATGGTGACCGAAGGAAAGCCAGAAGCCACGGTGCTGACTTTTCCGCTCGGACTGATCTTGGAGATGCGTCCGGTCAGTCCCCCGGTGTCTGGACCGGGACCCGCCGGACCTCCGGGTACCTGGGTGCACTGACCGATGGTGCTATTCGTGCCCCCGGTCCCCGCCTCCGCAACATACAGATAGCCGTCCGGGCCGAATCTTAAGCCTCGAGGCCCCTCGAGCCCCGTGGCCACCGTAAACGGTGTGGGTTCAATCGCCGCTTGTGCCGTGGCACTTATGGGTACAAAGCTTGCGATCGCTGAGGCGATGCCCAGAGACAAACCAATGATTTTCATTTCTTGTTTCCCCTTATCAGTGATGAAGCTTTTCGTACGGGCTGATATATGTGCCGCGACTGGTGTCGGCGCCTCTGCCGGACGCAGATCGGCGGCGCAGGCGCCGCGCCTCACGCCCTTATGTCCGTAGAACCCGCCCTTCAACCGGACACTGCTCCAGAATTGGCCGGTAAAAAATATCCAAAAAGGGTACTTTCTTGAGCCATGGACAAGCAGCTTCACTGCCGCGCGGTTGAACCGGCGGACCTCCAGGATTGCTTGGCGCTTCAGCCGAAGCGAATGGGAGCTGAGCGCATTGGCGTAAGAAGAGCCCTGCGCGCGTGGAGGACCATTCTGAATGATGGTGATGCCTGCATCGCCAGCCTGGTGGAGAAAATCAGCGCGGACTCGCGCGAGATTGTCGGATTCGGACTCGCAGTATTCGTAACCAACTCTTTTTCGGACACCAATCTTGCCAATCCGCAACCCGGACTTAATGCCCGCATCATTGAGAGCGTTGATGCCGGGAAGAGTGTGATTCCACCATACCGCTACTTGCAGACTGCGAACGCCGCGGCCGCTCTGGATCATGTCGTCATGTATTCCAGTGAGAAACTGGGCAGCCTCAATTCAAGTGAATTGGGGTTGGTTCGAAATCAGTTGGCGCGAGTCTATTTGGAATCCTTCGTCGGGTACCGGCTGCGAAGGATGCTGCACGAGATTGTCGACGATTATGAATTTGAAAAGATGCAGGGTTATCGCGGTTTGCGCATCTTAAAACGGCTGAGCGGGCCGGCGCCTTGGCAGGGAGAGCGCGCATTGTGCGAGGCCACGGGCGAAAGTTTTTCGGACGATCCTGCCTCCATGGCAGCAAGACCCTTCATTGATCGCGTCGCACCCGCCCTCAATTTCAGCCCGACTCAAAAAAGACTTTTACTGGCTGCGCTGCGAGGAGCCGAGAATGCAGAGCTCGCTCGGTGTTTATGTCGCACCCCCGCAGCCGTCAAACGTACCTGGACCGGAATTTTCGAGAAGTGCGTCCGCCATCACCCATCGTTGATCCCCCCCACCGAGGGCTCATCGCGCGGGCAGCAAAAGCGGCACAAGGTCATGGCATATATTCGTGAGCATCCCGAGGAAATACGGCCCTTTCCGTCTCAGAAAAACTGCTGAGGCGAAGCCTCGAGTGCCAGCCAAGTAAAAGTCCAGCCGATCAGGTAGCCTTGGTCCGGCAGAGAATTTCTTGTCCTTTATTGATGCTCAGCCAATTTCTCATTTCCAGGAAACCATTCATGAAAGCAAATGCGCTGCTCCTGATACCGTCGATCTTCATGGCCTTCGCGAGCTCCGCCGCTCCCCCGGTCGGGCAGTTCGACCTCGAGAGGACCAAGGCGGTGATGAGCCGCCTCATCGAGCAGAAAATGAAGGAACGCGGAGTACCGTCGGTGTCGATTGCGCTGGTCCGGGGCGACTCGATTGTGTGGAAAGCCGCCTTCGGCTATGCCAACGTCCGGACTAAGACCCCCGCGACAACCGATACGATCTATTGCACCGGATCTACCTTCAAGTCCGCCACCGCCACCGCGCTCATGCAATTGGAGGAACAGGGTAGGTTCAAACTCGACCAGCCGGTCAACAAATACCTCGGCGATGTCCAAGTACAGGATCGCCTCCAGGCGGAAAAGCCGGTAACTTTTCGCCATATCCTGTCGCATTGGTCCGGTCTGACGGCCGGGGCTGAGACCAAGCCGCTTTGGGGCCGGGAGCTCCCCAAGTCGCTGGAGAAGATGGTTTCCAGCCTCTACTCGGTCCGGCCGCCAGAGACCAAGTGGGAGTACAACAACTGGGCGTACGGGATGGCCGGACTTCTGGTCCAGAAGATCTCCGGCGAAGAGTACGAGAAATACATGGTGGAGCACGTGCTCGCTCCTTTAGGTGTCACCACGCCTCACCCGGTCTACCCGTCGCCGGAGATGGTGGAGCTGATGGCGCTGCCCTACGAGCCCGGAGGAGCGAGCGGGAAGCCACGGCCGGTCGAACAGGTTCATTTCGACGTCTACCCTGCCGGCGACATCTACCTCACCGCCGAGGACATGGGGCGATTTCTGGCGATGCATCTGAACGGCGGAATGTTCCGAGGCAAACGGATCTTATCCGAAGCGTCGGTGAACACGATGCACCAACCCCAGTTCGGGGGTACATACGCCTTCGGCTTTTCGGTTCGAAAGGACCCAAACGGCCACACGATCATCAGCCACGGGGGCGCCATCCCGGGCCAGAGCTCTTATATGGCGGGTGACCTGGATGCCAAGGTGGGCGTGTATTTCATGTCGAACTCCGGCGCCCCTGCGGCGATCGGCGAGGCCGCGCTCAAACTGCTTCGCGGGGAGGACTACATTCCGCCAGCCGAGCCTAAGATCGTCGCACTCGATCCGAGCGTGCTCGACCGCTATGTCGGCGTATACGAGTTGATTTCGGATGTGGCGTTCACTGTCAGCCGCGAGGGAAACAAGCTGATGCTGCAACAGGGCGATCAGCCGCAGAAAAGCGAACTCGCGGCCACCTCGCCGACGTCATTTGTGGTCAAGGGACAAGATTTTACCGTGACCTTCGTAGCAGAGTCGGGTCCCGTCACCAAGCTTGTCCTCGACACCGGTAGCGAAAAACTCAGCATGCTGAAAGAGAAATAGACCGATATCGCTTACGAACGTCCTCAGTGCGGGACGTTGGGGGTTTGACTCTCTCCGGTAATTGCGACGAAGGCCGGTGAGCCCTCGCGCACGACACGCAGGAGTACCGGATCTGTGCGAGTCGGAACGTGAACAGTCGTCAAGTCCGAGACCTTGATCAATTGCTTGGTTCCGACATGCGTGATTAGGTCTCCGATTTTTAAGCCCGCCAATGCGCCGGGGCCGGCGGGCCTGAGCTGCGTCACGATCAGGCCGCTCGGCTCAGTGTCGGCTTTGATTGATTTGCGGATGTCGACAGTCGTCTCTGCGATGCCCAATCCTAACGCGGTTACCCAACTGTCCTGACCGCCGGAGCTGGCCGAATCATCCGGCGGATCAGGCAGGCGCGCGACTTTGATGGCGAGCGATTGTTCTTTGCCATCTCGTGCAATCCTAATCGTCGCCAGCGAATCGGGCATCAATCGCGCCGTGATGCTGCTCAAGGTCTTGAATGTCGCGGGCAGCGCGTTGATGCTCAGCAGCACATCACCGATGGCCAGTGACTGCATCGATGGGCCCTGCGGATCGATCTCCGTGATCAAGGCGCGGCCCGTGGCCTTGACATGCAATGCCGTTGCTACCTCGGGCGTCAATTCTTGTGCGGAGATTCCCAGATACCCACGCTCAACCCGACCGTGCGCTTCGAGTTCCAGGATCACTGCAGACACGGTTTCGGCGGGTATCGCAAAACCCAAGCCGACTGAGCCACCGCTCGGAGAGAAAATGACCGACGTCACCCCGACCACAATGCCTGTAGTCGATAGCAGCGGACCGCCCGAGTTGCCGCGATTAATGGCGGCATCCGTCTGCAGAAAGTTGATGTAAGGATCATCTTCCAGTGCGCGCGCGCGTGCCGACACGATACCTGCGCTCACCGATTGACCCAGTCCGAAGGGGTTGCCAATGGCGATTACCGCATCCCCGACCGAGACATCCTCGGATGACCCCAATCGCAGCGCCGGCAAGTTGTCCGCGTGCACCCGCAGCAGTGCGATATCGGTCAACGCGTCGGCGCCGACGATGTCTGCCGTGAGTTCCCGGCCGTCTGGCAGATGCACATGAACCTTGCGAGCTCCGATGATTACGTGCCGGTTCGTGACGATCAATCCGTCCGCCCGCACCACGAATCCTGATCCCAACGAGGCGGTGGCCTCATCGCCCGGCGATTGTTCTCCGCTCGCTCCCGACAGCAACCGCTGAATCAAGGATTGAATGGACCCATAGTCACGTGCTTTGGCCCGTGAAGCCGCCCGTTGACCGGCGCCAAGCGCTGCTTGTTCTACGAGAATAGTGACCACGCTCGGAGAAACCTGCTTCACGAGCGCGGCGTAGCCGCTGGGATCCGCGCCGCTGGACGTGAAAAAAAGCACGCCGCAGAAGCCGACGGCGGCTGAAATGCGGTTCTGAAAACGACCCTTAGCCGCCTGCGTGCAATACGGGGCCATCCGCGGCGCTTCAGGCGCAAATCGATCAAACCTAAGCATCGGTGGACTCCTTCATAGGGAATGCATTATTACCCCGGCGCCCAATCATCCTCCGTCGGCGCGCGGGTGCGCGTAGTAGGGAAGGTTGTAACAGGGCGATGCGGCCGACAAAGGGTCCTTGGTACTCGAGGACGCGGAGTCAGTGTATTCTCTCCGTGCAAACAATCTTTGACTTCGACCCCTGCAAAATGCAGGAACGCTCGTACCGCATCAGGTCCGGTTCTCCCCGTGGCCGCCTCCCCGCCGCGGTTTGACCGCCATCGCGGGTTCTGCATTGTTTTGCTACTTGATGTCTGCGGCTACGGATTTTGTCCATCCATTTTAACAGCATAGGTCAAACATGATCGAGTCCTCCTGTCATTGCGGTGCGGTCAAACTAGAGATTCGAGCCGCCCCGGCCGAACTCAACAATTGCAGCTGTTCAATCTGTCGACGCTATGGAGCCTTGTGGGCCTACTACTCACCCACGCAGGTGCGCCTTATCGGGCCGCAGGACGCGACGGTTTGCTATCTTTGGGGCGAAAGGTCCATCGAATTTCACCGGTGCCGATGCTGCGGCTGCGTCACCCATTGGGCGGCCGTGGACAAACATGTCGATCGCATGGGCGTGAACGCCCGGTTGATGGCCCCCGAAATTCTGCTGGGAGTACCTCTGCGCCATTCCGAGCGCATCGCCTGATTGCGGTTTCCTGCTATGCTTTTTTGCATGGCACATGACTTCGCGCCACAGGCGATAAACCTGGCAACCCCCACCGGTACCCTGTCGGGAACCTGGATGCGTGCCGGCAAAATTGCCGCACTGATCATTGCCGGTTCCGGTCCGACGGATCGGGATGGCAATTCGGTGCTCAATTTGCGCAGCAATGCCTACAAGTTGCTGGCTGAAGGCTTGGCAGCCGAAGGCATCAGTACGCTGAGATACGATAAACGCGGCGTCGGGGCGAGCCAGGCAGCGCTGACCGCTGAAAAGGACCTGCGCTTTGAAACTTATGTGGACGACGCTCGAGCTTGGTCGCACGAGTTGGCTGTGCGCAGCGGTGTCGAACGCGTCTGGCTGATTGGCCACAGTGAGGGCGCGCTGATCGCCGAAAAAGTCGCAGAACACAATCCCGAGATCTGTGGCCTCATTCTGATCTCCGGGGCGGGCCGCAGGGCCGCCGATGTCCTGCGCGAACAGCTCAAGACGAGCCTTCCCGACTCTCTGAAACAGCAGGCTTTCGATGCACTATTGGAGTTGGAGAGCGGACGCACCATCGCTTCGCCTCCCCCACCGCTGCTGGGGCTTTTCCGGCCGAGCGTTCAGCCCTACCTGATCTCATGGCTGTCGCTCGATCCAGCCGCAATTTTGGCTATATTGAAGCAACCCGTATTCATCCTGCAAGGAGACACGGACTTGCAAGTGTCGGTTGAAGATGCCGGACGGCTGGCCGCTGCGCGTGTCGATACGCACCTCGCGATCTTAAATGGGGTCAACCATGTCCTGAAGGTTGCTCCATTGGAGCGCGCAGCCAACATGGCCACCTACAACGATCCCGAGCTGCCGCTCGCTCCGGGTGTGCTCGATACCGTCTTGCACTGGATCAGAGAGCATCCGTGACCGAACGAAGCGACTCCGGACAATCTACGGCCGCTTCGTTTAGGATTCAGGCAGCTGCGGAAAGTCCAATGACAGCATCGGGAGAATCGCATGCCGACGCGAGGGCCTGAACGACAACTCGCCGAATTCATTGCGAAGTTTGCACCGGAGATGGGCAGATCGATTCGCGCTGCGCGCGCCAAAATGCGCGCGTTTTGGCCGCAGGCGCTGGAACTGGTGTACGACAACTATAATTTTTTCGTGATCGGCTACGGGCCCAGCGAAAAGGCGGGTGAGGCTATTTTCTCCATCGCGGCTCAGTCGAAGGGCCTCAGTCTTTGTTTTCTTCAAGGCGCAAAGCTGCCGGATCCCCACAAGCTGCTCCGAGGCTGCGGCAATGTGGTGCGAAACATTCGCCTCGAATCGGCGGCAGTGCTCGATGACGCCAAAGTTCTCCAGCTTATGGGCAGCGCGCTGAAACGTGCGAAGTCATCCATTCCGCCGGATGGCCGCCATCGATTGATCATCAAGTCGATTTCAGCCAAACAACGGCCGCGACGGAAAACAGTTGCAAAGAAAAGATAGCGCCATCGATGCCCGATGGCCTTCCCACTTGCTGGGTCGGTGAGTGAAGCGACCGCCATGGGCCACGGCAGACCCAGAAACAATGGCCTGCCACTGCACTGGCTGTCAGCGCATGAGCGGCAGCGCCTTTTCCCTAAGTGCCGCCTTCCCGAGTAGCGACTTTGCGATCGTTAAAGGAGAGCCAGTCATCGGTGGCCTCCACGGCAGTCCCCGCCATTTTTTTTGCCCCTACTGCATGAGTTGGATGTTTACGCCGCCAGATGGTTTCGATTTCGTCAACGTGCGCGCAACGATGCTCGATGACCCGAGCGGCTTCTCCCCATTCATCGAGACCTACACGAGCGAAAAGCTGGCGTGGGCGACCACGCCGGCGCCCCATAAATTTGCCAAGTTCCCGGCTATCGAAGATTTCAAGGGATTGATGGATAAATATGCGCAGCGGGCCGAAACGCCATAGGGAGCGCAAGCTCAAGTCAACATCGCGGCGCGGTTCGCCTTCGTCTCGCCGGCGCATTTTCACCGCGAAGCTTCGCCCAAGCTTTCGGCTTGACTCCACAATCGCCTTGGCCCATCGTCGATAGGAAATGGGGTGGGGATTAAATTATGGCGGCACGCATTACAATCCACAAATCCAAGCCCGCCTGGCTTGCAAGATTGGCGCGTTGTAGCGCACTGGCGGCGCTGTTCCTTCTTGGCGCATCCGGCGCGACTGCAATTGCCGCAAACTCGTCGCAGAAAGCAGCGCCGCTTCCCGCAGGTTACCGGCTGAGCCGCTTTCAGATAGCAATGCGGGACGGCGTTCATCTCGACACCATCGTGCTGGCGCCCGCCGACACGACGCGAAGCTACCCGATACTCCTGGTGAGAACTCCTTACGAGATCGCCGGCAGCTGGTCGTACCTGGAACCCGCATTTTCGAATGCCGGATACATTTTCGTGATGCAAAGCGTTCGCGGCCGCTACAAGTCCGAAGGCGATTTCATTCAAATGACTCCGCTAAAGAAGGTGAAGCGTTCGCGCATGGACATCGACGCCAGCACCGACACCTTTGACACGATTGACTGGCTCGTCAAGAACGTACCGCGCAACAATGGACGGGTCGGGCTTCGCGGCGTCTCGTACGGTGGCTTCTACGCGGCGGCCGGCATGATAGATGCCCATCCCGCGCTCAAAGCCGTATCGCCGCAGGCGCCGCAAGCCGATTGGTTCGCGGGCGATGACGTTCATCATAACGGCGCCTTCTTGCTCGCCTCGGCCTTCAGTTTTTTTTCAATGTGCGATCGGCGCGCCGACAACTCTCATACCTGCGCTTGGGCCGCTCCGCTTGCGGAGGATGGCTACAAGTTTTTCCTCGACATGGGGCCGTTGAGCAACGCGGATGCGAACTATCTGCATGGCCAATCTCCCGAATGGCAGGTCATGATGGGCCACGGGACCTATGACGAGCTCTGGCAGGCGCGCGACATTTTGCCCCACCTCCGCGACATCCGGCCCGCGGTACTGGTCGTGAGCGGATGGTACGACGCAAATAACTTGTACGGGGCTTTGCACGTGTTTGACGCCGTCCACCGCAACAGCCCCGCGACTCCTGACACCTTGGTGGTGGGTCCTTGGGCGCATGGTCAGTGGGTCTGGGACAAAGGTGAATCGCTGGGTGTCCTGCGCTTCGGATCTGCGACTTCGAAGGACTTTATCAAGAGCATTGAACTCCCCTTCTTTGAAGCTTATTTGAAGGGGGATGGCCGGCCGAATCTTCCCGTCGCGCGCGTTTTCGATACCGGTCGCAATTCGTGGTCCTCTTTCGATGCCTGGCCGCCGAAGGCAGCCGAAAAAAAGACGCTTTACCTGCACGCGCACGGCGCGTTGGGATTCGAGCCGCCGCCGCCGGTAGGCACCGGTTATGATGAGTACGTGAGCGATCCCAATCAACCGGTGCCGTTTGTCCGCGATCACGGTTTTGACATGGACCGGGACTACATGGCGCAGGATCAACGATTTATCGGCAACCGCCCCGACGTTCTCACGTATCAGACCGCTCCGCTCACGGAGGATATGACCGTGATCGGCCCTCTTCTGCCGCGGCTCGTCGTCTCATCGAGCGCAACAGACTCCGATTGGGTGGTAAAAGTCATTGACGTCCACCCCGATGAGGGTGACGCGGTTCAAGAGCTGGTGCGAGGGGATGTGATGCGCGCCAAATTTCGCAACAGCCTGAGTAATCCGATGCCGATGCAGCCGGGTCAGGCGACGAGCATCGATTTCACCATGCTCGACGTGTACCACACCTTCAAGAAAGGCCACCGAATCATGGTTCAGGTGCAGAGCAGCTGGTTCCCGCTCGTCGATCGCAACCCGCAGCAATTCGAGGATATCTATCGCGCGAAGGCGGAGGATTTTCGCAAGGCAACGCAGCGCGTCCTTCATTCGCCGCAGCACGCTTCGCACATCGATATCGGCGTGTTGCCCTAGGGAGCATCAATCACTTCGGCATCCCATTCAGACCGCTCGCTTCCCGCAGCGCCTCGCCTCCCAATCGATAGCCGTCCAAGAACACAGTATCCACATGCCGAAGGTTGCCAAGATCCTTGGATACATCGCCGTCCACCAGGATGATGTCCGCCGTCTTTCCCGGCGCGATCGATCCGGTGCGATCGGCCATGCCGGTCATCCGGGCCGGGATGATGGTTGCGGTCTGCAGCGCTTCCACGTTGCTTAAGCCTGCTTGAGTATAGAGCTCCAGTTCACGCACCAACTCCAGTCCGTAGCCGTCCGTGCCCGCGACGATCCGCACACCGGCCTGATGCAGCTTGCCCACCAGTTGCACCATCTTGGCGAAGCTGCGGCGATAGTCGTCGCGCGTCAGGCCTTCGGACAAGGGATAGCCCCCAATCTTCCACCCGCGCACGACCGACGGCGGCGCGATGTCCGCAAACGGTGCATATTCCGGCGAGATGGCGCTGCCGTCGGAGGTCATCAGCGGCTCCCATACCGTTAGCGTCGGATCGATGATGGTCTTTCGCTGCGACAGCTCTGCGTAGAAAGCCTTCATCGCCGGGGCATCGAGATCCACATCCTTGCCGTACCGAGCAGGCCCTTCGAGCCGCGCCGCGGTATTGGACTTGTCGACCACATCTTGCGGCATCGCCTGCATCAGGATGAAGTTGATGTGCGTCACTTCGTCATAGCCCGCCCGCACCGCGTCGAGCGGGCGCATGCCCGCCGGTACGTGGCCGTGCACATGCAGGCCGAGCTTATGGGCCTCGGCGGCGCCCGGAGCGATCCACGCCGGGTTCATCGACGTGTAGAACTTGACACCCCACAGGCCCGCCGCCTTGATCTTGTCGACGGCGGCAATGGTTTCCGCCTCAGAGGAGACCGTGAGCGCGCCCTGCGCGGCCAGCGGATCCTTGCGATCGATGATCACTGAAATCTTGCCGTCGGGCGCAAGCAAATCGCCGGCGGCGCGACGCTTGTAGATGCTCAGTGCCTCGTCGATCATCGTGCCGGGGCTGCGGTAATTCGTCATGCCGGTCGCGACATTTTGCAGCAGGTTCCAATCGTCCCCCACATGCTGGTGCGAGTCCCACAATCCGGGCGTCAGGGTCTTGCCGCGCCCATCGATCAGGACGGCGCCCGGTGGTGCCTTGATCGATCCCGCAGGACCGACGGACGCGACCTTGCCATCGGCAATCAACACTGCACGGTCGGGTAGGTATCGCCCCGCCACCGAATCGAACATGAGCACGTGATCGACGAGCGTCGGCGTCCGATTGGCGGGTTTGAGAAACTGATGTGCGATTCCACGCACCATGGCAGCGGTCGCTTGATCTTGCAGAGCTTTGAGCTTGGGGCCGCTCGCTTCGTAGCCTTCCGGCAGCAGCGAAATTACTCCGGCATTGCCAAAAAAATGCTTGTCGCCGTCGAGCCATACCGGTGAGGGGGCAAAGCCGTAGCCTCGCAGGAACGCGAGCTTGACCGTCTTGGGTCCATGCGGACCGGCGATCTGTACTGATTTGCCGATGGTGATCCTGGCGTGGCCCGTGGGCAGCAGGTCGATCCCTTTATCGCCCGCCGCGACCAGCGCCTCGACATCCAGTTCACTGGCAAGCCATGGGCCGCCGTACGTATTGTAGCGTTTGCTGCCGAAGGGCCCCGAGCCGGAATCGATCACTGTTTTCCAGTGCGCAATGCCGGCGCCGTCGACGGTGAAATCTTCAGTTGCATCACCCTGATCGGTGTAACCGCGTATCGCGATGGCCTTGGGCCGGCGATCGCTGTCCAGGGTCACCAGCTCGTCCTCCTCGGTGACCCAACCCCGCAGGGACATCGACATGCGATAGGCCACGCGTCCGTCGGGTGTCGTCCACGACCAAACATCCCCATGTTTGCCGGCCGTTGAACTAATTGTGAAATGGCGCGCGCCGGCGGGCGGTTTGCTCAATTGCTCCTTTGGCATTGGCGCGGCAACGGCAAAAGTCGCAACTACGGCTAAGCAGCGGCGCAAGCATCAGTCGGCACATTTCTCATTCCCCTGCTTAAGATAAACACAGACTGACAAGCGGGGCCCAAAAGTGCAATGCCTGTTTGTAGGTGCCCCGGCGCGCCACGGTGCCGGCATTAATGAGCCCCATTCATGGACCTATGCATATTCTTCCATCTAATCAAGACACGCTACATCTGTTAACTTGACCTTCAAGGCGAACAGACCGACCCAATGGAGGAGATAGCGGCTGCGGTGCCGTTGATGCGTGGCTCTGGATTTCTGTAGTCTGGAGCTGCGCGGACCGTGAATATAATCTCCCGGCAATGCGCCCTCTCGGGCGCTGCCGCGTGAGCTGATGAGGAAAGAAGAAACTCGGCTTTTCTATTCGGAGGTGCAGATGTTTAGCCTAAGGTTCGCGTTCACAGCAATGTTGGCGATCTTGTTGTCTCAACCTGCCCTAGCGCAAGAATCATCGACGACAAAAGCAGTGCTGGTGACCGGTGCCAGCTCCGGGATCGGACTCGCGATAACGCAATACCTCGCCAGCCGCGGTTTTTACGTGTATGCGGGTGCCCGCAAGGACGAAGACCTCAAGCGCCTTAACACCATCAAGAATGTCAGCTCCCTGCGGCTCGATGTGACCAAGCAGGCGGAAGTCGACGCGGCCGTCCAATTCGTCACAGCGCAGGGACGCGGCCTTTTCGGCATCATCAACAATGCGGGTGTGGCCAGCCTCGGGGATCTCACCAAAACCTCAGATCAGGATGTTCTGTGGCAGTACGACATCAACGTGATGGGACCTTTGCGCGTCAACCGCGCATTCTTTCCCCTTTTGAAGCAGAGCAAGGGCCGTACGGCGATCATCGGGTCGCTCTCCGCTTTCCTCGCAGGTCCGGGCGGAGGTGGTTACGGCATGAGCAAAGCCGCGGCTGAACTCTACACCGAGACCCTCGCGCTCGAGGTCGCCCAAGACCACGTGACTGTCTCCATCATCGACCCCGGCGCCTTCAAATCTCGCGCCCGGGAGAAGGTGGCGATGAAAATGCTCACGGGGAAGCCCGATCTGGATCAAAAACTCACCGCTGAGCAGATGAAGGTGTTTGCCGGTGTGCAGGCAGACGAAGCCAAGAAAGACGATCCCACTCCGGTGGCGGAGCAGACCTTCCGCTTCCTAACCAGTGATCGGCCACGGCTTCATTACATGGCCGCGAACAGCGAGCAGGTGGCCCATCTCATCATTCGCACCCTGCTCGATCGAACACTGCAGCTTAACGCCAGTCAGGCAGACTACACGCTGAACCGCGAGCAGCTCATCAGGATGATCGATGATGCTCTAGTGCAGACGAAGGTAGACCAGAGGTAGCTCAGACTGCCCCACGGCGACGACTGAACGTTTGGTTTTGCCCGAGGCATCGCCCTGACTTTAATGTTCATGATGTCGTGGCTTAGGCCGCCTCCTCGTTTCGCCTTTTAAGCTCCTCGCGCGTCGGCTGCTTGTCCATGGCATCCAAATTGTCTTCGCAGTTGACTTTGTGATACAAAGTCCGCATGCGCGCCATCGCCCTCCTGCAACTGCTGCTCATTTTCCCTGCGGCGCTCTTCATGGCCTCGCTCGTCGTGCGCGATGTTGGGCCAATGAACTCGGAATCGGCCCACACCGCTCAGCAAATTGTCATGTGGTATGCAGGGAAGGGTTGGACCCTTCGGGTGCTTCTGTTCGCTCTGCCATGCACGGTATTGATTAGCGGCTGCGCAGCCCTGCGCACCCGGCATCGTGACACCGTGCTGCTCGGTTCGCGGCGCTTGCTCGCCTCGAGCCGCCCGCACTGGCCGGCGCGCTTGGTAGCCGTTACTACGGTGGCATCCGCAGGAATACTTGTGGTCGTGGGTTTCCACGTGCTGACGCATTAAAAAGCCATGAGCGTCGAACGCGCTTCGCTGGGGATACGCGTCTCTCTAGGAGCGATTCGCACGCCGGCGCGGCGGGCGCTAGCTTCAGCGTCGCTGTTCGCCCCCAATCTCTTACGCTCGACGGCTATTTCCGCCTGAAATTCTCGCGCGACTATGAGCGGCAACTGCTGGCGCTCTGCGCTTCGCGCAACCTTGATCCCGAAGCCTGGATCGCCTTGGCTCCCGCTTTTTTCATGGCCGGCCTCGCCGTCATGCTCGCGGGCGAGGCGAATTGGGATCGGCGTGCCTTGCTCGACCTTGCTGAAGGCCTGCACCCCGGCGCCACAGAAGTCGCGGTTTTCGCGCGCTGGCTGAAACGCAGTCCACCGCGTCCCTCGCGCTTCCTACCCATGCTGGCCATGGAGCTGCAGCATGCAGCCTAGCCGCGCAACGCATCCGGAGTATCTGGCCGCCTTCACCGAAATGGTGCAGCGCATCGCCGCACCGCTCGCCGATCTGCCGCAACGCGCCTTGCCCGTCCAAATGTTTGTGGCCGGGGGCGCAGCGCTGCACTTTTACACCGGTGAGCGTATCTCCAACGACGTCGACGCAGTATTTTCCAAGCGGATTGCCTTACCCAGCCACCTCGAAGTCGCGTATCGCGATCCCGACGGTGCGGCACGCTTGCTCTATTTTGACCGACAATACAACGACACCTTAGGACTCATACACGAGAACGCGTAAGATGACTCCGTGCCGCTGGCCCTTAAAGTTCTCAACGCCTCAGTCCTCGACGTCCGATTGCTTTCCCCGCTCGACCTTGCGGTCAGCGAGATCGGCCGCTTCTCAAGCCAGGACCGCTGCCGGATCGTCGCTAATGTGGAGCAGCGCAATTCCCACTGATCCCGACGAATTCCAACGCAACGACGATCGCTCACCCACTGACTACACGAAGCGTAGAACCCTCGAAGGATATCCCGCAGGGAACTCTCGTGGGCCACGCCCGTACGGAACTCCTGTAGGGATGAGGTGCCAGGGCTTGCGCCAGACGCGCGAGGCGCGTCTCAGTGATTCGCTTTCGGCTTCGCCTGCGGTCCAGCCCGCACATCCAGGGCTGTCGTAGACAGCACCTCCCTTGGCGCGCGCGCGAGCCGGCTGGGCCGCAGCCGGCTTCCGGCCTCCCGTCCAATGCCGCGAAGTGGACGGATTTTTCCGGGGCTCAAGGTGTTTGCAGGCGACTGGCGTGAAACGAGACACATTGCCACCGCCCTTGCCGTTTGACCCACACAGTCGTGCGTCGATAAACCAAAACCGTTTCCCGATCGCCCGCTCGTACGGTCTCGTCATTTCTCGAGGTCAGCACGGCCACTCCGCCATACAGTCGAACTCGCATGTCCGAAAGGACCTCGTTGAGAATTACAAAGGGCGGCGCGGGGGCATCCGCCGCGGCGGGCTTTGCTTCCTGAATTTCGTCGGCCTTGGTGGACATCACCCCACGGCCATCCGTGCCCACATAATCGTCGGCGACGATGCGCTCCAGCGTCGCAACGTCGTGTCGCAGGAACGCCGCCGACCACTCACGCTCCTGGCGAGTCACTTCGTCCTCTACCCGCGAATTGCCAGGACTAGCCAATACGCCTGTCGATGCAAGCAACAGCGCCAGCGTTACGATAGTTTTCATTGGATTCCTGCCTCTCATGTGTCGCGTCATCTATTCCAGAACTCCTTCCGTGGAGACCAGGCCTGTCGCCAGGCAGGCCCTCTGAGTGCGCCAACACCGAGTCCGCGGTGGGCGTCCCGGCCGCTGCCGGCCGGCGGCGTGTGAAGCAGCACCGCGGCGGCGGCGCGCATGTCTCACGCGGCTATCGGTATTCCTTGAGTCCTTTAAAGGTGGCATAGATTGCCATGGCGTGGCCATGCCCGAGGCCATGGTCCTTCCTGAGCCAGCTAACGACTTCCATCGCCTTGACGCCCGGCTTCAACAAACCTTTCTTCTCGGCAAGATTCTTGAAGTCTTCGGGCGTTTTCCCGGTCTTCGCTTTGATGTTGTCGATATACGCCTGAAACGACATGGCTTTCTCTCACGCGGCTGTCGCACAGTTAACCATCCACGGGATCTCATACTTATCGGTACACATCCCGAAGCCCGCCGACCAAAACGTCTTCTGCATCTCCATTTGCACCTTTCCGCCTTCGGACAATGCTTTAAAAATTCGCGTCGCCTCCCCTGTATCCTTCACTTGGATTGAGACGCAAAAACCCGTGGGTTGTACCTTCTTCCCCTGTGGGTGGTCAGCCCCCATCAAGACCCCGCCGCCTGGCATTTCCAGCGTCGCGTGCATGATCTTACTTTTCATCTCTGCCGCTACCTTGTCCCCCATTGGGGATTCTCCCTGAGTCATCATCATCGCGATTTTTCCGCCGAGCACTTGCGCATAGAATTTGAAAGCGGCTTCGCAATTTCCATTGAAGTTCAGGTAGGTAGTGACTTGCATGGGTCGCATCTCCTTGTGTGGTGAAGAGGTTGGCTTCCGAGTTTGGTCGATCCATCAACGGCAACAGTGAGCGCAGGCGCTCGTCCCGCAGGTGCGTCGGGCTAACCAATGCTGGTCGAATTATGCAACGTCCTCGGTCGCCCTATCATCAACAATATCAGCGAGTGGTGGACTCGTGTGAATAAATTGCTCTCCAGCCTTCGGCGCGTTTCAGCCATAAAGAGGAAATCGCCAAAGCTCCTACACTGATTTGGCCGTCGGGAATAGTCCGACGAGATTGCAGAAAAATTGTCGTAACGACTCGACAGCAGACAAATGGCTTGACCGGCACCCGGCGCCGATCCCCTGCAGCCCTCACCTCAAGGAGCCCGAGATTTGAGCTTTAGTGCAACGACTCCGGCTGCCAGCTCGCACCGTGCTTGCCCTTCACGATCTTGCCTAGACCTGGGAAGGGGAAGTGTTCCGCATAGAGGCGCTGACCATTTGCGGCGCAACTCTTGACCAGCGCGACCCGTGTCGTTGCTCCTAGCTCCTTGTCGGCATCGAACGCAACCTGCCAGGAAGGTTTGCGAACGGACACGACGTAGCTGTGCATCGCATCGCCGACGACAAGCACATTGTCGGGCCCGGTGCCGATGCGGTAGCCGGAATGGCCGGGCGTGTGACCCTTGAGCTCGACAGCCTTGACGATACCGGGCAAAAGATCTGCGCCCGGCTCGAAGGTTACTATCTTAGGCTTGATCGCACTCATCAATGCAGTGACCTGTTGGATGCCGAAGTTCTTCGCCTCATCGGCACTAAGGCCACTTAAGAACTTCCATTCCGGCACGGAGATGTGAATCGTCGCATTGGGAAAAGCGAGCGCACCGGTAGTTGTGACCAGCCCTCCGATGTGATCGCCGTGGGCATGCGAGATAAAAATGTCCGTCACGCTGGCCGGCTTCTCGCCCGCCGCCATCATGGACTCGGGTAACTTGCCGGCAATGTCGCCGAAAAACCCACCGGCGCCGGTGTCAAACAACAACATGTGAGTGCCGGCATGGACGAGCAGCGGCTGAATGCTGAATTCAAAATGATCGGCAGGGGCTCCGCCCGCTTTGAGCACCGCGCCAACCGCCTCGTTCGGCTGGCCGAGGACGAAACTCTTGCCGTCCACCGGCACCTCAAGCGCACCGTCTTTGAGCGCCACTGCGCCATAGCTACCAATCTTGAAGCGTTGAAATTCCGCGACGGCCGCGCTCGACGCCGCGCCGGCGGTGCCGGCTGAGAGTGACACCAGCAACGCGCAGCTGCCAGCGAAAAGTTGTACGAATAGGCGGCGGGTTGTCATACGGGCTACTCTTTTGATTCTGACCTCGGCATTCTATCAATAAAGTTGCTCTGCACAGCTTTACCAGCTGGGGAATCCTTGATAAGAACTTTTGGCGACGTGTCGATCCGGCTGCGGCTCGTTCGTCGTATGGCTGGAAACCTGAGGAGGAGCCATGAAATACCTGACCTTCATTCGCCATTCTGAAGTTCATCGCCAATCCGGTCCGCCGGCGGCACTGATGGAGGCGATGGGCAAATTCGTTCAGCAGTCCCTAAAGGACGGCAGCCTCGTCGATACCGGAGGCCTGCTGCCGAGCAAGGACGGCGTTCGCGTGCGCCTCGCCGACGGCAAGATCACGGTGACGGACGGGCCCTTCACCGAGACCAAGGAGGTTATCGGCGGCTGGGCGATCTTGAAGACGGACTCGAAAGAGGAGGCCGTGCGAATCGCAACAGAGTTCATGGAGTTGCATCGAAAGTACTGGCCTGATTTCGAAGGAGAGTCCGAGGTGCGGCCGATGTTAGACCCCGGTATGGCGCCATAGCGGCGGCGGTTCCCACTCGTTCTGGCGACAGAAACTGAATGTCCCTCCACCATTGCAATAACATTGCGCACACATACCGGAATGACCAGTCGTGGCTAAACGACGAGCATTCAATTCAACTTTGCGTACGCAGTAGCCTGTGTCGCACTGCCTCGGAGATCTCTTTCGCTAGAGCGCAGAACCAGGCGATGACAGGATCATTCATCCTCAAGGCCGATTCTACGATCGTCGAGGTAAAACGGATTTCAGGAAATGGCGTTTCTCTGACGATGAGCCGATGAGCCCTCGCGTACCGCAATGCAAACATCTGAGATGTATTTGCAACCATGTCGGTAGAGAATCTAGCAATGACATTGAGCGCGACTACTTATTTTTTGAAGGATCCGCGCATCCGCTCATTCAACGCATTGAAATCCGCGTTCAGCTTATCGCATGCGGCTTGCGTCGATTGGCACAGGATATTCATGTCCATAGTGATGCCCGTACTGGTTTGCACCGCGGTTCGCTTTACCGCCGAAGGGTACGCCGGATCGCCTTCCCACGCCGCCAAAAACAAAAGTGACTTAAACCAGGAAGGCCGCCGCAGGGAGATCGGCGTCTGGCAATGAGGACAATGCCTCGATGTATGATGGGCCGGCGGTTGCCGCCGGCGGAAACCTGCCAGCACAAGACCGGCCGCGATAAGGAGTAGAACAAAAAAGAGCCCAACGATGCCGTCCATGACTATGCCCCTCCCTCGAATCCTGATCGCATTCTAGCCGCGAAAGCCACGTTATGCGTAATAGCCTTGTCCGAACAAGGCACGAAATCAATTGGATCACCTTAAACTAAGGAGCGTCGTCCGCGAGTGCTTTGCGGGCTTTGAAGGCAGCAACGCATATCGGCAAGTCGTCGAACATTCTAGGAACCATGCCGCCTCTTATGCCGCGCACGGCATTGCCATAATCCTTCCAATATCTCTCGCAATACGCAGCATCATTATTGGGATCCGCCTTGCACTTGGCGATCTCCATGTCTCGCAGAGGCTTGATCCTCGCTTCTCGCTCCGCTTCGCACTGCGTCTCCAGCGCCGCCACATCGCTGGCTTTATCTGCGAATACCCTCAAAGGGTCGCCCAAGACGAGCAGGGCGATGGCGAAGAACAGCGCGCGGTGCGGCATGCATGACCCCAAGAGTTTGATAGTAGATTCTACGAAGGCCCACTGGCACTATAGCCGGAACAAATAGCGCGACGGTTCAAACGAGAAAAGCCCAAACCGTGCCCTTTTTGGGAGGTCGACGGCATACGGGCCGCGAATGCCTGGTCGCGCGAGAGTGATGCTATGCGACCGCCGATCGCTTTTGGGGTTTTCGCGCCTCTTGGTGCGCCAGCACCCCGCGACGCCTCCCCTTCCTTGGGTCGCTGCGGGCCGCCACCACATCCATGTGGTGCCGTTCGGCCGGTTCGACGCGACATTGAGTCGCGTCGAAAAGGCATCCGCCCTCACCCGCTTGGGCGGCACCCCGCCCCGGCGTCCTTCTTAGCCTCGGCTTCTTGATTTGCGTCTGTTCCTGCTCCCTATATGCAGTGTTAGCGAACGCCCAGAGCTTGGAGTGGCCGCAGCCCTCGTTCTTAGGTCGAATTTTCAGCCGCTCACTTAAGTTTCGGTGTAACGATAAACGTGCTGGCCGTCGCGCACCACCAAAGCTCTCTTGCCGCCTTCGTTGGCGACAACAAACTCTATACCCGTGAGTCCTGGGCTGGCGGTGACCAGCGAAACCGTGCCATCGGGATTGGCTTTGGTGGCGAAGTTGATGCTCCAGACTCCGTTGCTGCCACTCAAGCCGCTGGTCGATCGCGTGAATACCATCGAGCCGAGATCCGGGCTCGTATAGCGAGTCGCAAGCCCAGACGCGATTTTGGCATCGGCTGGATACACGAGCTGCTTACGCTCCGCCGCAACAGCCGCCTTGATCGCAGCTGCCGACGCTTTCACCGTCTCTTCCGCTTCCGGCTTGCCGTCGTAGAGAAGCTCGAGCAGACGTCGTATGAAAGGACCGCGCATCGCAGCGCCGCTGTCGGTGTTGGTCAACAGCACCGCGCCGACTTGTGCCGCGGGAATAAAATAAAGATCGCTGTGATAACCCACGAGGTCACCGCCATGGTGGTACCACTGCACATCGGCCGTCTTCTGGCCCATCAGTCCCATGCCGTAAAATCCGTCCTCGCCCAAAGGCACGTTCGGCTGTCGGCGGGCAAGCAAGTTGGCCGCTGTTATATACCGCTGGCCGTTGGGTAAGACGCCCTCACGCAGTTCGTTGTCGACGTACTTGATGACATCCACCGCGGACGACCAAGCGGCGCCGGCTGGCCTTTCAAAGTTGAAGGCGTCGTTGACCTGCACGAGCGCGAGCGACAAATGGCCGTCGATATCGGCTGCATGTCCGCTGGCGTGGTTGCCGGCGAGCGCTTTGTGCAGGCTAAGTGTCGTCGATTTCATACCGAGCGGCGTGAACACTTTTTCCTGCATCGTCTTGTCATAAGCGGCGCCGATTTCGAGCTCGGGATGGGCGATGTGGCCGCCGATATAGCCGGCGGCGGCAGCCATCAAGTTGTTGTACTGGAAGGTTTCGCCGAATTTGCTGGTCGGTTCGGTCTGAGCGAGGTGCTCGAAAGTGAGGGAGGCAGGCGTTGTCATTGACGTGCCCGATAAAATGTCAGGGAAGTCGCGTCGGGGCAGACCGGTGCATGCGCATACCAAGTGGCGCATTTCCACCGATGCCGTGGTCGCATCGCTCCCCAAGCGGAAAGACGGATACACCTTCGTCACTTTGTCGTTCCAAGAGAAGCGGCCCTCGTCGACCAGCTTCGCCAACATCAATGTCGACATCCCTTTGGTGTTCGAAGCGATGCGAAACAGGGTGTCCCCGTCCACTTTGTCGGGCTTGCCAAGTTCTTTGACGCCGAGTCCGCCCGCATACACGAGCTTTCCATGATCAAGGAGCGCGAACGACACACCCGCGACATCGAGTTGCTGCATCGAGGCAGACAGGAACTGCTTCAGAGTTTCGATGCCATTCGCGTCGAGCCGATGCGGCGTCCGTCCCGCGAAGCTCTCTCGCGAGTAACCTGCAGGACGCAGGCTTGCAAGCGCCAGGGCGAGCGTGCCCCCTCGCTTTTCAAAGGTGGCGACGCTTCCTTGCAGAAGCAGTACCGTCCACTTAGATCCCTTGCGAAGGGCAATGGCGCGCACTTCTTGATGCTCCGCGGGTGAAGTGCGGTAACTGAAGCTCCGTCGCTCCTCCCAGCCATCCTTAGCCGCACCCGGCGCGCTGACCTCGAGTTCACGCGCGAAGCCCGGATATTGTCGGCTCCACGCAGTGGCAACGGCGTTGTCCGCGCTAGTGGCGTTCGGCACGTCCACGAAGGTGAGATCGAGGTCCTTTTCGGGCGGCGTCAGTACCATCGCCGTCGCGTCCCCTTTGACTGTCCATGCCAGCGGCTGAGTAAAGGTAGCGTTCGCGATGCTTCTCGGCGTATCGGCCGTCGCCGGCGTCTGCGCCGTGACACGGCCAGCTGCCGCGAGAGCAATGAAGCAAAAGACTGTCGATAGTGTTCGCATGGATTCACGGCTCCTATTTCTGATCCAACGCGCGCATTTCCGTGCGCGTGATTGCTCCCTGCTCATATGTTAGACGGTTTTCTCGACTTAGGCATAAAGTCTCCCGATACGGCAAAAATGCTATCCCGATCTCGCGGCCGTCTTTTCGCCGGCATAAACAGCTCCAATCACGCGCCAAGCTGGCATTCGTCAAAATGATAGCGCTATCATAGGCGCTCCATGCTGATCAAGCTTTTGATCCGTGTAACGCGCTTCAACAAAACCGACCTGGAGCACGATGAGATCTGTTATCTACATTCTCGTCAGTTTCGCAGCGCTGATCACTCCCGCGCGCGGCGCGCCTAATCTGAAACTCAACGAACAAGGGTATTTCGCTGAGCCCGGGCTAAACGTCATGTCGTTCAGTGATTACTATCCCGACGGCCATCAGACAGGAGTCACGATAATTCAGCATGGAGTGCGGGTCGCCGCGAACGGCGATCTCAGGCTGGAGGCCTCGCCCGGCCAGTGGTCGCCTATGCCGGCGACGGGGGAACGTACGGTCAACGCGGAAACACAAACCGTGTCGCGGCATCTCTCCTTCCCAGACACCAGCAAGGACCGCACGGGCTTCAATCCGATCATCTATCCGGATCTTGTACTGGGATACACCGTCAGCGTGACACCCCTGGACGGCGACAGCTTTCGTATCCGCGTCGATCTGGACCAGCCATTGCCGCCTAAATACGTCGGCAGGGTGGGCTTCAATCTCGAGCTGTTTCCGGGCGATCTGTTCGGCAAGTCTTGGTTGCTCGATGAACTTTCCGGGATTTTCCCGCGCCAGGCAGATGGTCCCATGACACCCGATGCAGACGGCGAGGCCATTGCCTCGCCGCTCGCGCGCGGAAAGACACTGGTGGTTGCGCCCGAGAGCGACAGCCAGCGGTTGACCATCCACAGCCAAGCCGGCGATCTGACATTGCTCGACGGACGCGGTAATCTGAACAACGCATGGTTCATCGTTCGCGAGCTGATTCCGGCGGGCGCAACCAGCAATGCAATTGAGTGGACGGTAACGCCAAACGTTATTCCCGGTTGGAAATACCAGCCGGTGCTACAGCTGAATCAGATCGGCTACCACTCGCGGCAGCCCAAGCAGCTCGTGATCGAACAGGATCCGACAGACGGTACCCTGCGGATGGTTCATCTATACCGCCTGACATCCGGCGGCAAGGTGCAGGTCAAGGCTGGCGTGCCCGAAAACTGGGGCCGCTTCCTACGCTATGCGTATCTCACCTGGGATTTCTCCGAAGTAACCACACCAGGCATGTATCAGATCGCCTATCGGGACGCGGTAAGCCAGACCTTTAAGATCGGCGATGACGTTTTTGATCGCCACGTCTGGCAGCCCACGCTGGAATATTTTCTTCCGGTTCAGATGTGTCACATGCGGGTGGAGGAAAAATACCGTGTCTGGCACGGCCTCGACCACATCGACGATGCATTGATGGCTCCCGTCAATCTGAATCATTTTGACGGCTATGTGCAGGGCCTCCTCCACACTGACCAAGTACAAGCCCCTGGAGCACGTGCCAGGCCTCGACGCCGGCGGCTGGCATGACGCGGGTGACTATGACCTGCGCATCGAAAGCCAAATGGGCACGACGTGGCTGCTCGCGAAGATGGTCGAGGAGTTCGGGCTCAACTATGACGCAACGACCATCGACGAAGCGAAGAAGCTCGTCCTCATCCATCAGCCCGACGGCAAGAACGACGCTGTGCAACAGATTGAACACGGGTTGCTTACCGTACTCGGCGGTTATCACGCGCTCGGTCGGCTCTATCGCGGCCTGCAAGACGCCACCCTGCATCAGTACACCTTACTCGGTGAGGCGGCGAACTCGACCGACAACGTGATCGGCAAACCTGTGGCGGGGTTGGGCAATTACTTCCAGAGTGTCCCCATCCCCGCGGATGACCGGCTGGTATTTACCGAGGACAATCCCGATCGCGAGATCATGGTCGCAGGGCAGCTCGCCACCGTCGCACGCGTCATGCGAAGTCGCAACGCCGCGGTCGCAGCAGACGCGCTCGCCACGGCGCATGCGCTTGTCGACCAGGCATTTTCCAGAGCGACCGATGTTGAAAGCCGGGTCTTCGCGATGGCTGAGCTCTATCTCACCACCGGCGAACCCCGCTACTTGGATCAACTGTTGAGTCTGAAGCCCGAAATTATCTCGCATATCGACCGGGCCGGCTGGAGTGTGGCCGCAGTCATCGGAAGGGTGCGGGACGAGAGTTTCGTGCGCGACGTGAAGGCCGCCGTCGCTGCCTACGAAGTTGGGCTTGCTGCCCATGCGAAAGCCGACTCGCCCTACGGCGTCCCGTACATGCCCGACATCTGGGGCGCCGGATGGACAATTCAGGAATTCGGTGTGAAGCAGTGGTTGCTTCACAAGGGCTGGCCCGATTTGGTGCCCGTGTCAAACTTCGTCAATGCTCTCAACTTCGATCTCGGCGTTCATCCAGGGCAAAATAGCGCGTCGTTCGTGAGCGGCGTCGGTGCCCATTCGACAACTGTCGCGTACGGCTTCAATCGCGCCGACTGGACCTACATTCCCGGCGGCGTCATTTCCGGCACGGCTCTGATCCGGCCCGACCTTCCCGAACTGAAAGTCTGGCCGTATTTCTGGCAGCAGACAGAATACGTTTTGGGCGGGGGTGGAACCAATTTCATGTTCTTGGTCCTGGCCGTGAAGCAGCTCTACGCGCACAAATAGGCAGCGAATAGAAATCACAGCCGAGGATTCATCGGATGGAAGATGCTGTGGCCGGCATGATGGAGTTGGCTCATGGAGCTAGTTGACTATCGGGTGAGGCGTTTCGCCGACTATGCGGGCGTCTGCCCGCGTAGAACGCCGGAGACTTTGGCGACGGCGGCCAGAAGGGATAATCCGAAGGGCGAGGCCGAAGGCCAAGTAACCGCGCTTCGCGGCGTCCTTCCTAGGGCTGTGTGGTCAATTGCGCTTGTTCTCACTCCATTACGACCGGAACGGATTCACGACCGTCACTCTACTGAATTGCTGGCCGTGCGGCAGATCCTCACTGCAAAGAGCCTCACAACCCGCCTCCATGGCGGCGGCAACGATCAGCGCATCATAGAAGGAGAGCTTAGAGTCCCGAGCCAACCCGACTGCTTTGGCACGTAGATTGACTGTCAGCGGCCGCGCCTCGCCAAGTAGCTCCGCAATGACGGCGAGCGATGCTTCGACTTGCTTCCAATCCCACTTGAGTTTGCGACGCATGACGTTGGCGAATTCATTCAGCACTTGCACGCTGATCGTACCCCCTCGGCAAGCAACCCCTCGGCGCGGCCGCTGCGCGGATCATCGGCAGCGAATGCGTAAACCAGGATGTTCGTGTCGAAAAAGCGTCTGCCGGCTTGTCCTTTGGCAAGCCCTTCGGCGGTCCTATCGGGCATTGGCCTCGTCCCGATCGAATCGGAACCGGTAACGGCTTCTTCAGTGCTCGCAAGCGCGCGAGTGCCCGCTCACGGCTCTTGTCGCGCTGAACCTCAAATGCGCGCTCTCCGGTCACGACAATCTCAATTTCATCGCCCGACTTTAGCTTCAGAGCTTTGACGATGGCATCCGGCAATCGGACCGCAAGACTATTACCGCCGAAAAATGGCCCAGCTTTTGCAAAAGACCATCCTGGTGTCTAAGTCATCCCTCGAAACTCGATCTTGTCAGTGGCACCGCTTCGCGCATATGCGCTTTTTCGATGGCCGCCTCTTGCATGTCGATGACGAGCAGAGCGGTGTGGGTTTGATTGGCAAGTGTCGTCATGTGGATCCTAATGGATGGTCGCCAGATCTAATCATCTCCGAGCGCTTGCAGAGCGCGTTGCACGCTCTCATCCTCCACCAACAATTGCACGCCACCCGTTCCACCTTCCATGCCCGCGCCGACCCCGACGACGACCGAGCGAACGCCGGCGGCGTCCAGCGCGATCCTGGCCACATCCGCTTCAACCCGCGTCGAATAGGTCTTAATGGCTTTCATCTTCTAGTGTCCTGAGTCAGAAGTACGCATGCAGAATCGCTTGATACTTTCAAGAATTTGGTCAGCCGTCTTCGTCCATACGAAGGGTTTCGGGTCGCGGTTGTTGACGGCGAGGTAATCGCGGATGGCGCGTTCCAATTCGATGGTGCTGCGGTGAGTCCCACGTCGGATTTGGCGTTGGGTCAACGTGGCGAACCAACGCTCCACCTGATTAAGCCAAGAGGCTGAGGTCGGCGTGAAATGCACATGGAAGCGAGGATTGCGAGCAAGCCAACGTTTGACGGTCGGAGTCTTGTGGGTACCGTAGTTGTCCATCACCAGATGCACGTCCAGTTTCTTCGGCACGGCCTCTTCAATCGTGCGCAAAAACTGCAAGAACTCCTGCGAGCGATGTCGTCGATGCAACTCACCGATGACCTTGCCGGTGGCAATGTTGAGGGCTGCAAACAGGGTGGTCGTGCCATGCCGGCTGTAATCATGGGTGCGCCGCTCAGGCACCCCAGGCATCATCGGCAAAATCGGCTGCGTGCGATCAAGGGCTTGGATTTGGCTCTTTTCGTCTACGCACAACACCAGCGCTCGGTCGGGCGGATTCAAATACAGCCCCACGATGTCGCGCACCTTCTCGATGAACAGCGGATCGGTGGAGAGCTTGAACGTCTCAGCGCGATGCGGCTGCAGACCAAACGCTCCCCAGATACGCACCACGGCGCTTTGCGACAAACCGCTGGCCTTCGCCATCGTACGGCTGCTCCAATGCGTGGCCGCACGCGGCTTCTCGTGCAGCGTCTTCGCAATCACCTGCTCGACCATCGCGTCGCTGATGGTACGCGGCGCGCCGGGCCGCGGCTCATCGAGCAAGCCATCCAGACGGGCGCTCTGAAAGCGTCCGCGCCACTTGCCCACGGTCTGCGGCGTGATGCGCAATTGCCCCGCGACCTCTCGATTGGAGCGATCCAGTTGACAGGCGAGGATGATTCGCGCGCGCAAAGCGAGCGCCTGCGAGGTCTTATGCCTACGCGTCCACTCAACCAGTCGGTTGTTCTCTTCGGTCGACAGACGGATGGGCTCAATTTTCGGTCCACGTCTCATCCTTTCTCCCTCGAAGTCCAGTTTACATTTGGACATCGAGGAGACATAAACGTTCAACGAATTAATGAATCAGGACACTAGGCCCCTCTTCTGCCTTCTCTTGTTTTATCCGCTCGAAAATCTCCTCCCGATGCACGGCAACGTCTTTTGGCGCGCTGATGCCAATCCTGACTTGATTCCCTTTGACGTCCATCACCGTCACGGTGACGTCCTCGCCAATCATCAAAGCCTCGCCTATTTTCCTCGTCAGGATAAGCATCTACAACTTCTCCTTCATCCGGCCGGCTGAGCCGCCCGCGTATCATGCCTTTGGGTGCGCCAATGGCGAAGATCGAGTAGCGTGTGGCGCCCCGAAAGTGGAACGCAGTTTGTTTTCCGGGGCTTGGAAAAACAGGGAGGTTTTTCTCGCAGCTTCCAAGGACGGATTCACAGCGGCCCGGAAAACAAATGTGTTCTAAATGCCCAACTTTCAGAGTCAAAATCAACATCAATGACTCCCGAATTCACCCCTAACCTGGAAATCTAACACGGAGCTTTGCAAATCCAACCAGTAAATCTGCCCGGCCTATGTCGAAACTTTCGCAGCGAGCACATCCACTTGCTCAATCTTGGGCGGTTGCGACAGCAATTCTGATGCGTTCGCCATGAGCGCGGCCGCGATCGGACCCGCGAGATGAGTTTTGCGTCCCGCGTCGTCGGCAAACGCATCAAATATCGCAAACGTCGACGGCCCCGTCTTCAAAGCGAACCAAACTAAGGTTCCGGCCTCCTGATTCGCGAGCCTCAGCGCACCCGCCAGGAACTTCGCCACGACATCCTCTTTTCCAGCCTTTGCCTGTAATTGAACCAGCAATCCGACTTTCACCATGATCCTCTCCGTTAACAAGCGGGTTATGCGGCGCCCTTGAGCGGCCGCTCCAATTCAGCACATCGATTCTGACAGTACCGCCCTGCAACCGTTCCTAAGATCAAAAGGCACTGCGCATCCGGTGACCGGAGGATGGTTCATCGGCTATGCGGTTCGGGTGATTTCCGCTAGCAAAATGGCGCTCGAATGCTGCCAGGCTAGCCAAGTTACCCCTGGCGTGTCGCGTGGGCGGCGATCGGCGGCCCGCCGTGTCCTTCACGCATGCCAAGCCCTTCCCGACCTCCCGCGTCTTTGTCGGAAAGGGGCTTGTAGTGTTCGGGCCGAAACTGATCGTTAAACTCTATGCACAGAGCAAAATACCGGTTGGCCCAGCTAAGACCCTTGAGGCCCCTGCACTGCCCCTCGTAGATTTTATTAGCCGCATAGTGGTGTGGAACGTATTGAAGACCAAGGTTTTCGAGCAACTGCGTCCTTATTTTATGCGACTGTGCATCGAACGGTATGGTGCGCCCCACTCGTAGATCGCTGCTTGCTCTCCGAACGCCTTTGAGTCGCCGGCGTCTGAATCGGCATAGCGAGTCGGCGAGCTATGGCGGGAATTTCAACTCTTTTATCACCGCCTTAAATCTCGGCTCTTCTCGTATCGGATCCATGAGCGGATCAGTCTTAAGATCCGGCAGGCCCGGATCACGCAGCTTGAGCGCCGTCTCGAGCCATTCGAGCGCCTTGGGCAGATTGCCCCACTGCGCGTAGATCGTGGCGTACTGGTACGCCGCGGTATCACCCTGCGCGCTCTTTATTTTTGAAAGCTCTGCTTCCGCATCCGCGTGCCGCCTAAGCTTGTCATAGATCACCGCGAGGCATTGTTGACTCAACCAGTAGTCCGGCTTCGATTCGCATGAGGCGCGCGCGCTCTGAAGATCCCCGAGCCAGTAAAAGCTAAGCCCGCGTTCCCCGTACGTCACCTTGAAGTCGGGGTCCAGACTGATGACTTCTGCGAAAGCCGCAACCGCCTCCTCATAGCGGCGCGCCGCATACAGCGCCCGGCCGAGCACGGAATGGCTGACGCGAGCGAGTGGGTCTAGCACGACCGCGCGGCGGGTGGCTGCAAGGCCCGCATCGAAGTGCCCCATGCGGGCTGCAAATGCGCCGCTTCTTCGCAAAACCTCGGCATTGCCCGGCGCGAGTGCGAGGGCGCGCTCGTACGCTTCGCTCGCCTGCGTGAAGTCGAGAGTCCCTAATTCCGACACGTCGGCCAATGCGAGATGGGCTTGAGGCAGATCCGGCGCTAGCTCAAGCGCCTGGCGCGCATCGGCCTGCGCATTGTCGAAGCCCTCACGCATCGCCGCCGCGGTCGCGGCCTCTGAGGCGACCGTGGCAACGGCGCGCGATCGGCTTGCGAAGGCGAGCGCATAGTGCGGATCCAGGCGGATCGCTTCCGTGTACGCGGCAATCGCGGTGGAGGCATCTGCGTCGCGTCTCGAACTATATGCCTTGGCCCCGCGCAGATACGCATCGAAGGCGGCCGGATTGCGCGTCCCGCCGAGCTCGACTTTGGCAGCGACATCCCCGAGGAGCGTCACTCTCAAGGCGCTGGCGACTGCGGTCGCAATCTCGGTTTGAAGTTTGAGCACATCGCCCAAGTCTCGGTCATAGGTCTTCGACCACAGATGAAACCCCGTGACCGCATTGATCAGCTGCGCGGTTATACGGATGGTGTGCGCTGAGCGCCGCACGCTCCCTTCCAGCACCGCGCCCACATTCAATTTGCGCGCGATCGTGCCGATGTCGTTGTCCTGTCCTTAAACGAGAACGCCGAGGTGCGCGCCGCGACTTGTAACCCGTCAATCTCGGCCAGCGAATTGAGCAGCTCCTCGGTGAGTCCGTCCGAGAAGTACTCCTGATCCTTATCCCCGCTTAGGTTCACGAACGGCAGCACTGCGATCGAGTGCGGCGGCGGATTAAATTCGGCCGCGCCTGCCGGAGCGCTCGGCGCCGGCACCACCGCTACAACCTCCGCCGGATGCATCGACGGCCTGAATCGGTTTGCCGCAAGGTACCCTAAGGCAACGACAACCGCCGCGATTCCCCCAAAGAGTACCGCCCTCGAGCGCCACCACGGCAAGACGGGCCTTCGGGCCGCCGATGCAGCGGTCCCGCGAGCGGTTGGCGAGGCGTTCCTGCTCGGCTCCTGTGGCAGTTCCCCCGACAGCAACCGTCGGACGCGCTCAACAAAGGCCGCGGATCCGACGCCGCCCGGCAAGCGCGACCACTGCACCTCCCGAAACCGCTCCGGCACCTGTTCATCATCATCCCGCGTTTCATCGATCACCACCGGCAACAAAAAAGGCCGGCCAGCAGCCATCAAGTGACTGCGATCAACCGCCAGCTTCCACTCCAGGCGAAAATACCCCTCGTCGCGATCGTGCGTATTGTGTGAAATGACCGGGATGAACAGCGCACACGCCTTGATCTGCTTGCGGATCGAGCTATCCCATGCGTCCCCACCCCGCAGCTCGCTGCGGTCGAACCACACCTCAACGCCCGCTTCGCGCAGCGCCTGACACAGCTGCTCCGCCGCCGGCGCATCCTGCGACGCGTAGCTCAAGAACACCGCTTTACTTAAGTCGGTCACGCAACAGGTCCGCCGCACCGGACACGGCGCTCCAAATGATTGGGGTAGTCCACGGAGCGCGACAGCGTTCTAATTGGTATTGTCCATGCCCATCCGGATCTTGTGAGGCCCAAGGATGGAGCAACGTGAGCCCCGGTGCAACTTCCCCGTCGGCCGGGCTTGGACAGCTCAGCTATACGCGGTTACGAGCCCTATGTTTGTATAGCGCAATGCAACTGGATCGCTTACTTGATGAGCGAAGCGTACGAAACAGGGGTCCAACGCGTGCGTTGGACCCCTGTACACCTGTGCGACATATATGTCGTACCCTTGGCCACCCGTCAAACGTATGCGTTTGACCCAAGCACGGATTAACGGGAGGCCCAGCCGCCGTCCCGGAAAGGAAATAACGAACCACCCCTTCACGGCGTTCCGGAAAACATATGCCGATCCGCGCGGGGTCCTTCTTTGTTTTACCCTTCGAGCTGCTGCTACCATGTTGAATATGTCTTTCGCCCCGAATATCGCGGATTCGCCACGAATGCCATGAAAAATCACGGTGGCGTTGCCGTCATGTTGTTTTCGGCCGTCATGCAATCCTCAACGGCGCAAACGGCGGCTTTGGAAAAGGTCCCAAACTATGCCGAGCAAGCTGCGCATATCGTTCAACAATTAGCTGCCGGCAAGTACGCCGCCGTTGAAGCGAGTTTCGATGCGCAGATGGTGAACGATCTGCCGCAGACAAAGCTTTCTGGGCAGTGGGAAGCCTTGCTGGCCCTTTCGGGTCGCTTCACGAAGGTCAAAGCAACTTTAGTTAAACGCGAGCAAGGCGGCTACCACGTTGTGGTCATGACCTGTGCCTTTCAGCGCGCCTTAAACAATAACGTGCTGATCGCGTTCAATAGGGATCGCCGCGTCTCCGGTCTCTACTTTGGACCACAGCCAACGGAAGTCGTGGATCAATGGTCGACGCCGAGCTATGCCGTCGTCAGCCGTTTCCACGAGGTACCCATATCGGTCGGCAGCGGGCTGTGGAATCTGCCCGGGACGCTAACTCTGCCGAACGGCAACGGGCCGTTTCCGGTGGTGGTGCTCGTCCCCGGATCGCCGCCCTTGGATCAGGACGCCACGGCCGGACCCAACAAGATATTCAAAGATCTCGCATGGGGGTTGGCCAGTCGTGGCATCGCGGTGCTGAGATATACGAAGCGTACCCATCAGTACGGCGCGGGCTT
Source organism: uncultured Gammaproteobacteria bacterium (assembly GCA_963812125.1). Taxonomy (GTDB): domain Bacteria; phylum Pseudomonadota; class Gammaproteobacteria; order Steroidobacterales; family Steroidobacteraceae; genus Bog-1198. The sequence continues at coordinate 7,659 of CAWETY010000010.1, read as the reverse complement.
GGGTGGCGGAGCCTTGTCTTCGTTTTCGTTGTCTGAAGAGTTGGTCGATGACGCACGCGCTGCCGTCTCTGTGATTGCCTCTCGGAGCGATATCGACCATCGGCAAATCTATTTGCTTGGTCACAGCATGGGAGGCATAGCAGTATCCACCATCGCGCTTCATGATCCAAAGATCGCTGGAATTGTCGCCATGGGCGCGCCGGCGGGTGATCCGCTGGCGGTTTTTCTGCGCCGGGCTGAAGAGGGCGCCAGTTCTGGGGGGGAGCAGGCTGCGGAACATTCCAAAGTAATTCCGATACTCAAAGGTCTTCGGGACGGGAGCTTTGCCCCGGGTGATGTCGTCGAGTTGTATGGCCAGAGATGCCCCGTCGGCTATTGGTTATCGCTACGGAATCATGGTTCCGCGGCGGTCTCGGCAAAACTGACGATGCCGGTATTAATTTTGACAGCCGGTCACGATGTGGAGGCCGGTGTCGATGCATTCGAGAACTGGAAGTTGGCGTTGGCGGGCCATAAGAACGCCACCGTGAAGTTTTACCCCGATCTTTTCCATCTGTTCCTGCCCAGCACCTCGAATAAAATGGGCGAGGACGCACCCGACGACTGGTCAAGGCCTAGCCACGTAACCCCAAACGTAGTGAACGATATTGCGTCGTGGGTTCTTTCGAGATCGCAACAGCCGATATCTTAATCAGCAACTTTGGGGCCCGCACAGACCTCCGTATTTTGAGAAAAACTGAGGGAACGTCCTGGAAACCCAGTGCGATCGATACGACTTCGACACCCCGTTCATTTTGAGCATAGACGACCCCTTTAAGGATCTGACGCCTGACATTACCCAAAGGAAATGCAGCAACGATTGTGCCGCGCGAGAGGGGCGTGAAATCCGCCTTTTGAGCCCCCGTTCCAACTCATACTCTCTTTCCGGCGCCTACACAGACTGTCTACGGTGTCCGCGGACTTCGGGCATCCCATCGGGCGGCCGCTAACTAGCCAATACCGCCGAATCAAAACCTGCCTGATCGTCATAGGGCACATGTTACCGTTTGGACCCTCAGACGACGATCGTGAGCCTCTGATTCCGTGCGCCGAAATGCGGTGCCCCGACCGTCTCTGCATAGCTCACTCGCCCAGCTTACAAATGCGCTCCCTCACGGCGTAAGCTGCCAAATATATTCGTAATCGAGCACGTACAGCCGGCCGGTTTGATCCACCGCGATACCGATAGGACCATTGAAGCCAGAGGCCACGGTGACGGCCGGTGCGTAGCGGCCGCCGCTGAATGCGAGCTCCTCGACCGCATTGTTCGCGTAGTCCGCAACGAATAGGTCGCCGTTCCCGTCCACAGCGATGCCGTTGAAATTGTTGCTGCGTGATGCTAGCGGAATTTGGGCACCGTAATTGCCGCCGCTAAACGGAAGCTCAGCGACCACATTTCCGCCATTTTCGGACGCGGCGACGAACACATCGCCTTTCGTGTCCACCGCGATCCCCCAGGGGTAGGTGAAGCCGCCGGAACTCACCGTCACTGGTGTGCCATAGCGGCCCCCGCTGAAGGGGATTTCCTTCACCGCATTGTCGTTGCTATCCGCGACGAACACATCCCCGTTCGTGTTCACTGCGATGCCCAAGGGACCGGAAAAATCCGAATTCGAACCCACTGTAACTGGCGGCCCATAGCTACCGCCGCCGAAAGGTATCTCAATAACGGTTTGGCTGCCGGTGACGAATACGTTGCCGGTTGCATCGACCGCGACGCCCTCGGGAATGCTGAATTCCGAGATCAGAGTTATCGGCGGCCGATAGCTATCAGCGCCGGTAAGGAGCATCTCTTTGACCGCGTTGTTATAGTAATCTGCGACGAACACGTTACCACTGGCATCTACCGCGATACCACTGGGACTACTGAAGCCTGAGTCCACGAATGCGACGGCGGAGCTGTAGCTGCCGCCGCTGAATGGGATCTCCTTGACCGCATTGTTTTGGGCATCGGCCACCAACACGTTACCGTTTGAATCTACTGCGACCCCCTGGGGAAGAAAGAACCCTGAGCCTAAAGTGATTGGAGCGTCGTAGCCGCTGGCGCTAAGTGGAATCTCCCAGACCTCATTGTTGTTGGTGTCGGCAACGAACAAGTTGCCGTTCGCGTCGACCGCAACGCCTTGGGGATAATTGAAGCCAGATGCCACGATGAACGGTGTGCCGTAGCTGCCGCCGCTGAATGGAATCTCCTTTATCGGATCGTGGAAGGAAGTACCATCGCCGCTGGTGTCGGCAACAAATACGTCGCCATTCGCGTCCACTGCAACACCATGGGGATTGTTGAATCCCGAACCTAAAGTGATGGGGGTACCGTAGTTGCTACCGCTGAAGGGAATCTCCATGACAGAGTTGATGTTGGGGTCCGCAATGAACACGTTGCCGTGAGCGTCCACCGCGATCCCTTCGGGACCAATGAAGCCCGAGCCCAGGGTGACTGGTGTGCCATAGCTACCGCCGCTGAACAGGATCTCCTTGACCTCATTGTTATTGCTATCGGCAACGAAGACGTCTCCGTTGGCGTCCAACGCAATGCCAGTGGGATGATTGAATCCCGAACCCAACGTAGTGGGAATTCCGTAGCTGCCGCCGCTGAAGGGAATCCGTTTGACTGCATCGTTCAAGGTATCGGCAACGAAAACGTTACCGTTCGAGTCCACTGCGACACCGCTCGGGTAGAAAAACATCGCTGCGATTGCCTTCCGCGTATATGCCGGTGGGTTGCCGCTGCCAGTAGAGCTCGGTGGACCGGATGACGACGACGGCGCGGATGAGCCCCCGCCACAACCGCCCATCGCGAGAGCCGCGCAACAGGCGACTATGAAGCTTAGGCGCGAGCGCAGTCCGAACCGGAATTTATTCAATTGCCGGTTTCGTAAGATGGTTGAGAAGATGGGATTCCAGTTTGCCGATTTCGGATGAGGTTGCATCCAGAGTCCTTTCACGGTGCGAAACGCTAACCGAAGATTATGCCACGTCGCGAATGTCTGCTTCGCGGCTGCTATTCCAGGACCCTATTGGCCGAAACCGCCCCCGTTTTCCGCCTCCGTTTGGCCGCGCACACGCTAGCGCGAGAACACAACCCCATGCGCCTGAGCCGTGCCTGTCCAGCCGTGCGGCCACGCGCGATTGCTGAGATCAAAGCCTGGGCGGCCCTGCTGATCGTGAAAGGCGCCGTCCATCGCAACGGCGCCCGTCTTTGTATCGAACTTCAGCATAAATAGGCGGGTTTCCCCGTAGCCGGTGATGGCAATCCGGTGAGTCTTCGCGTCATAGCCGCTCCAGTGCGGGAACATCAAGCCATCGATCACCGTCCGCGAGACCTCAACCGGGCGCTCCGGATTGGCAATATCAATGACCACGACTGCATGACCGAGACGCACAGTCTGGATCAGATAGTGTGAAACAATGCTCGGCACGCCGCAGAATGAGCCTGGGAATTGGTAAACGAGCTTTGCGTGTGGCGTATTGTCTGCGATCCCGGTAATCCGCTCGATGCCGCAGCCCGTGGTCTGGATGAAGACCGAGCCATCCGGTCCCCTGCGGGCTTCCTCAGGATTGATCTCGCCGTAGCTTCCGGCAGGCGCATCGAGGTCGTTGGTGGAAAGGCGCGTTAAGTCCGACAGCCGAAAGATCTGGTAGGTGTGTCCGGTCTTGTCCTCGTCCCGCATGGAGGAGTTGGTCACCAGCACCCGGTCGATATCCGGCAACGGCAACAAACTGTAGGCCATCAACAGATCGTCCGGACGCGCCGGATCAGCGGTGGAGGCCGCACGGATCATCTTTCCTTGCTCATCGATCTCAACGATGCCGCCGTGCACCGCCTTGCCGGAATCACCTTGACGCATCGGTAGCGGCGAGGTTGCGCCCGCCCCATGATCCATGTGCCCCTCCATCTGGAAACTCGCCAACACATGACCGTTGCGCAGGCGAAGGAAAGAGTGCGGGTGGCTGTACCCAGCCAGATCGCCAAAGCTGGCGTGGACCTTCGGGTGAAGCGGATCGCGCAGGTCCATCACAACGGTGCGTCCGGCAGCGTGATCATTGGCGAACAAAAAACCGCTTTCTGGCATCCAGTATTCGGTGTGATGCATTTGCTGGGTCTTAATGCCGGAGGCACCCGACGCGACCAGCTCACCATAGTTAGGAGAGGCCGGATCGCCATCAATCACCGCGATGAAGTCTTCGCTCTTCCCGCTCGGATCGCCGGCCCATGCGAATAAGTAGTGCCCTTGAGCAGCAAACGCCAATGAAACGGCGCCAGACCCACAGGTGAGAAGCACGGCCGCGAACGCGGTCGATACTAAGTGACCCATTCCCATAACCTCTTATTGTGCTGCCATCAATCATGAACCCCAGACATCATACTGCGGAATCGCGAATGAGCGCCAAAGCTTGCGCCGATCCAACTACCGTAGATAAACCTCCCATAGCACCAAAGTACGAGGATGACCGCGGCGATTCCGGTAGCGATATAGCAGGGGGCGCACGGGTACCTCGCAACTACGTCAAAACATTAATATGATCACTGTCGGCTCTTGAGCCGAGAAATCAGACGGGCGTCTGGCCATACGCCCCTGCTGGTGCTACCGATGTCGGCAGCGATTGAACCGCTAACACGACATTCCGGTGCAGAAAGAACACTCCACCAATTGGAAAAAAGAACATCATGCCTATTGCGGATTTCTCAACTACCGGACAGCATCTCAGTAGCGAATGGAAAAGCTTTCGTCAGTCGACCCCATTGATTACAGCCTCGCTATCAAAAATAGGGGGCATCCGCCCAAATCGTGGCGGTGGGAAATCTATGCCGCCGGAAAGAGCAAGCCGGTCCGGCAATCTGAATTTTTTAAACGATGTCCGAAGCGACCCGCGCAGGCAAGATGGCATTGGCTGAACTGCGGACCACCGCAGCAGACTGATGACCGTTGCGGGCGGCACATCGCTTCCCATTGCGATGGTCGTTTCAGGCAGAACGCGGGTGCTGAACCAGGGCTTCGCGCGCGCGGCGTCCGACAGGTCGTCGCGTAATACCACCATCTCCTCTTGGAGATGCTGAAAGTCCTATTGGGCGCCAAGCCGACGTCTGGCCATGGCGTGAGAAATGACGCGATTGATTTTAAGCGGACATTCGCAAGCGAATTTACACAGAATGTTGATACCGGCTGTCAGGGTCCCGTAGTACGCTTTGCTCCGCGGTGCGAACGGCAAATTACTCAAACAAAGGTTTGCCCCCGCCATGCACGCGATCGAGCCTTTCGAAGACATCAACCGTCAGCGCCGCGACCTTTTCAGCGCCGCCGCTATAACAATCGCTTCTACCCAGCTTGAATTTATCGATTTCGGCGAACGCACAATCCGGCAATCTGAAATTGCCCGCGATCAAGCCAGGGACGAACACATCCTTCGCCTCGATGAAGCAGATTGACGCCGGCCTGCTCAATGTTGGATACGCCGAAGCCGGCCCAGCCAACGGCCCGCCGTAATTCTGTTGCATGGCTGGCCCTATGACATTTACAGTTTCGCCGACGTTACCCCTTTGCTGGCGGCAGCGGGATATAGAGTGATCGTCCCGTACGTTCGCGGCTTCGGCACAACGCGCTTTCTTTCCAGTGCCACGTTTCGGAACGGTCAACAGTCGGTGGTGGCTCTCGATACGATTGCGCTCATGGATGCGCCTCAAATTCAGAAGGCAATCTTGGCTGGCTTCGATTGGGGAGCGCGGACGGCTGACATCATTGCAGCGCTGTGGCCGGAACGCTGCAAAGCGCTTGTCTCTGTGAGCGGCTATCTGATCGGCAGCCAGGCAGCGGGGAAGGTCCCTCTGCCGCCGCAGGCCGAACTCCAATGGTGGTACCAGTTTTACTTCGCTACCCCTCGCGGCGAGGAAGGCTATGGGAAATACCGGCGCGACTTTGCAAAACTCATTTGGCAACTCGCCTCTCCGACAGTGGAAATTCGATGACGCCACGTTTGATCGGAGCGCAGCATCCTTGGACAACCCGGATCATGTACAGATCGTGATCCACAATTACCGCTGGCGCCTGGGATTGGCTGCAGGAGAGTCGAAATATGACGATCTGGAACAGCGTCTCGCGATGGCCCCAGTATCACCGTACCCACTATCACGCTGGAAGGCGATGCAAACGGGGCTCCGCACGCGGACGGCAGCGCCTATGCGAACAAATTCTCCGGCAAGTATGAGCACCGGGTCATAAGCGGCGGTGTCGGGCACAATCTTCCGCAGGAGGCGCCGCAGGCTTTTGCCGAAGCGGTTATCGATATTTCTGGGGCATGATCCGAGTAATATCCGCTTGTGAAAGCGGACGCCGCGCGGCTATTTTCTGTCTGGCTGATCTGAACTTGCGGTCTGGGCGCGGTGGTGTTTCCACATTCCGTAAGGCGCAAAAATATAACCAAGCGACGCCCAACTAACCATCCAGGTTATCGCCGCCCATTCCGGCAACTGCACGAATGTTCTTGTTCCGAGCGGAACAAACATTCCGGCAAGCCAGATAAGAGCAAACCGTAGGGCTTTGCCCCAACCAAGATTGGTCGAGACGTAAGCCCGATAGGCCCGTAGATACTCGCCAAGATCGCTCATTTTTGGATGCTAACATAAAACACACTGCTGCGGCGCCATTTCGGCATACCCGTTCAACGGATGAAATCAATCGTGGCGCGGCATGCTTCGGATGCGTGGATTAAAGAAATGGCCGAATGGCAAGGTCGAGACCGAGAAGGAAAAGGCAGATCAGGAACCAACGGCGAAAAGTTACCGCGCTGATGCGCTGACGGATTAACTGGCCGAACCACATACCGAGGAGAGCCGGGGCAATCGCAAGTGTAGAGAGAGCAATATCACCGAGATGGAATGCTCCGCCGATGGCTAGTCCAACGGCAAGCGCAATTGTCGAGATCGTGAACGATAGCCCAAGCGCTTGGATCAGATCGTCTTTGCCCAAGCTAAGTCCCTGTAGAAAGGGAACGGCGAGAATTGTCAACGCCCCCGTTGCTCCCGAGATCACCCCCGTTGTCAGGCCGACGACAGGCGATAGCCAGCGCTCCATATGCGCCGGGACCAACAATGGCGGCCCAAGAAGGCTATATGCGGCATAGAGTGCTAACGTGGCACCCAGCCCAATGGTTGTCCATTCAGTGTTCGCGCTCGTCAGGAGCCGTGAACCTGCGAGGATACCCAGCAGTACGCCGAACATCATCAGCCACAGCCGCGACATCAGGGCAGTAAAGTTTGGCCCGGTGAACAATTGCCAGAAATTGGTGACGAAGGACGGAATGACCAGAAGCGAAGCCGCCGTAACGGGCGGCATGATCGCTCCGAGGACACCCATCGCGACAGTAGGCAAGCCCATCCCAGTCACGCCTTTGACGATGCCAGCCACGACAAAGAAAGTCAGGGCGATGACCAGAGGCGCGAGACGAAAATAAATCGATCATTTTGACCCATCCAGAAGCCGGGGACCGGGCGCTCGAAAAATACCGCCTGGAACCGATAGGACGATTGCACGTAAGGGATATAAACGCTGGAGCTCCCGGTTCCAGCGTCTGGCGGTATTGTTCGTGAATGGGCGGGTTGGCGGTGCGGTCGCTATCGGCACT